>NZ_JAGXJX010000004.1:0-450483 GCF_019091125.1 Paenibacillus sp. GbtcB18 | reverse complement strand
AGAGGGATGCGCCAGAGCTTTGGAACTTGATCGGTATGTTCTTCCTGGTGAGGGTAACCCAAGCGAACATCTGACAACCCCATTTAACACGCAAGAGATAGTAAATCTGCTTGACTGGATTCGGGATTACAATGCTGATCCGAAACATACAACCAAAGTGCGTGTCATCGGGATGGATATGCAATCAGTAAAAGAAAATGTTTACAATAAAATACTGGAATATATAAAAAGAAACCATCCTGATCTTGTGCCTGCAGTAGAAGAGAAGATAAAAGGCCTTATTCCTGTAACAAAGGATTTGGATACCTTTAGCAGCCTCACGCAAGAAGATAAAGAAAAGTATGTGTCGGATGCGAAACGGATCAGTGCTCTATTGGAAGAAAATAAAAGTGATCTAAATGGAGAATCCAAAGAGTTCGCATGGATAAAACAAAGTGCCCGTATTATTGAACAGTTTACTACCATGTTGGCGTCACCTCCTGATAATCCATCGGAATTTTATTTGAAACATGATATCGGCATGTATGAAAATGCGAGGTGGACGGAAGAACATGCAGGAAAAACCATCGTATGGGCACATAACGGACACGTTTCGAAAACAAATATAATTCCTTTTGTATACCCTAAAGTAGCCGGGGAGCATTTGGCGGAATATTATGGTGAACGGTATGTGTCTATCGGAACATCTGTTTATGAAGGACAATATAATGTATACAACAGTAACGATGAATTCGGCCCCTATGGAACATTAAAATTAGATGATCCGAACAGTTATAACCACGTTCTCGGACAAGTCAAAAAAGATCAATTTTTTATCGATTTACGTAAGGCAGACGAAGCGGCAAAAACTTGGTTAAATGAAAAACATCCGATTTACCTTGGAGTAATCAAGGAAGCCCCGGATAGACCGAAAACGTTTGATATACCGTTAGGTAAAACGTTTGATATACTTGTTCAAATTCAAAAAGTGAGTCCATCTCAACTGCGTCCATAAATTTGTAAGAATGCGGCTCAAAGAAGTGCAGTATGGATGGGAATGCGGGGGCCCCTTTAAGCGGGCGGAAATGCGACGAAATTTATCCGGAAGCAAAAAAGGAAAGGCATCGAAATTGTTCGCGAGGACGGTTTCGGTGTCTTTTTTCTATGCTCAAAAAAGAGAAAATTAACAAAACTTTTTGCCATATTTAAATTAAATAATAAAATAATACTTCAAAAAGCGCTTTCTTTCCCTGATAATAGAAAAGGTGGGGGTATTTCTAAATCATGAATGAAAGTGCTCCCGGTTCATAAAATCTTTATAAAGATAGGGGGTGGAGTTTACAAGAGAACCGTATACTTTCCTGGCACGGCCCACTGCTCAACAGCCGGAATGCGGAAATGACGACAAACTTTGAACCAGCTTGGGAGGTATGTGACGATAATGGCGAAAAACAGACGGAGACTGGCATCTTTTCTCAGCGGAATGATGCTGTGTTCCATCCTGCTGCCGGCAGGACAGGGATTAGCGGCAGTGCCCGGCGCGACAGCGTCGACAGGGCAAATCGTAGACAAACGGGTGGTGGAAATAGGGCCCGGGGCCACGTACCAATGGATGAATATGAAGCTGGACCGGGGACCGGAAAAGCTCCATTTTGTAGAGTTCGATCCCAAAAACGCGGCTTTGGAGCTGCAGGCGGGCAAAACCGGAGGCAAGGTTTACGGGATGCAGGGCGTCAGCCAAATGGCTGCGGATGCGGACCGGACGGGCAACCGGGTCATTGCGGCCGTTAACGGAGATTTTTACGATATGTCCACGGGAATTCCGTCCGGGCTGTTTATGGGAGAGGGCGAAATTCTTGCGAGTCCTCCGGCGGACTGGTACGCCTTCGGCATAAAAGCCGACGGGACGAGTCTTTACGGGCGGAGCCCGAAGCTGACCCGGACTCTTGCGTTCGGCGGGCAGAGCAGTCCCCTTACGGAAATCAACCGGCTGCGGGGAACGGAGTCGCTCGTTCTTTACACACCCGAGTTTCACACGTCCACGATGACTAACGACCTCGGGGACGAGGTGGTGCTCGATGTGACGGGCGGAGCCGTGCAGAGCGGCCAGACGCTCGCGATGAAAGTATCCGAAGTACATAAAAACAAGGGAAATACTCCGCTAGCTCCCAATCAGGTGGTTTTGTCCGCCTCGGGCAAGTTCCGGGATACGCTGGCCCCTCTGAAGCCGGGGGATGACGTCACCGCCAGCTTTACGCTGGAAGGCGAATGGAAAGATGTCCGGGTGGCCATCGGCGGATCGGGGCTGCTCGTCAAGGACGGGGCCGCACAGCCGAATAGCGATCCGGCGGCGCATCCGAGGACGGCCGTCGGAACGAAAGCGGACGGTTCCGTCATCCTGCTGGAGATCGACGGCCGTCAGCCGGGCTTCAGCGAAGGCGTGGACTTGACGGAGCTGGGCCGCCTCATGAAAGACCTCGGCGCCGTCAATGCGCTGAACCTCGACGGCGGCGGCTCTTCGACCTTCGTGGCGAGAATGCCCGGCGAGAAGACGCGGAAAATCCTGAACACGCCGTCCGACGGCGGGGAACGCAAAACCGCGAACGGTCTGCTGCTCGTCAACAAAGCGCCGGAAGGCGCTGCGGACAAACTGGTTGTCCAGCCGCAAACGGAGCGTGTGCTGACAGGCTCGTCCGCTGCGTTCAAAGCGGCTGCCGTGGACGCCAATCTGCATCCCGCGCCTTTTAACGGGACTCCGCAGTGGAGCGCCGATCCGGCGGTCGGGACGTTTGCCCCGGACGGTACGTTTACTGCCGGCTCCAAGGCGGGCGAAGCCGTCATCAATGCCGCCTCGGGCGGGTTGACGGGAACCGGAAAGGTGGAAGTCGTGGAAGATTTGACCGAACTTAAATTTGCCGATGCCGTCAAAACCTTCACGTCCGGCAGCTCGGAGACGCTGAAAATAACGGCTTTGCGCGACGGACAGGTCGTTCAAGCGGACAACAGCCGGATTGAGTGGCGCACCGAGGGGCCGATCGGCTCGATTGACGCCGCCGGGGTGTTCACCGCCACGGCCGAAACCGAGAAAACCGGAAAGATTTATGCCAAATACAAGAACGTAGAAACTTCTCTGGATGTCCATGTCGGTGTTCCTCCGGTTATTCTGGAAGACTTCGAGAACGGGCTGGACCGCTACAATCCGAGTGCGGGCGCCCAGTTCAAGAGCACCAACGTGAGTATCGAAACGGATGAAGAATTCGTGCGTTTCGGTAAAAACTCGCTGAAGCTGGCCTACGATTTTACCGGAATGCCGGGAACCTCGGGGGCTTATCTGCAAGTAAAAAGCGGCGCCCAGCCCATCCAGATTCCGGGGTACCCCGAGAAAATCAGCATGTGGGTATACGGGGACGGGAACAAGCACTGGCTTCGCGCGCAAATGCGCGACGGCAAAGGCGCCGTGGCGCTTGATTTTGTCGACCAGACGGTAGGGGTCGATTTCAAAGGGTGGAAGTACCTGGAGGCCGTCGTGCCCAAAGGAAGAACCCTCCCGCTGACGATGGATATGCCGGTCCGCTATATGGAGACCTCCTCGGCCAAGAAAGACGCCGGAGCGATCTACGTCGACCAGATCCGGGCGCTTTATGGGCCCGCGCAGGACGATATGGACCCGCCCGTGCTGAAAAATTTCTCGCCGGCCGACGGCGAAACGATTAAAAGCAATCTGCCGACGATCAAAGTGTACGGAGAGGACTACGGCTACGACCCTGCCAAGCATCCCGGCACGACCCTGATCGACCCGGATAAAATCCGGTTCTATCTCGACGGAACCTTGGTCCAGCATACGCTGTATCCGCCGGAAGGCCGGATTTACTACACGCCGGGTACGCCTTTGGCGGACGGAATTCATCAGGCGAAGGTTTCGGTCCGTGACTTGTCGGGCAACCAGACGACCAAGGAATGGACGTTCAACGTCGATACGGGCTCGGCCAAAATAGTGTACGACACGCCCAAAGAGGTGTATGCAGGCGGCACGTATTCCCTCGATGTGAAAGGAATCAAAGCCGCAAGCATCAAAAACGGCCGCATCGACTTCGCTTTCGATCCCGGTAAAGTCGAAAACATCCGGCTTGTCCGCGGTCCGAAGCTCAGCGATACGCAGCTGACAGCGGACATTGACGGCGCAGCGGGTCTTGTAAGTCTGAAAATGCAAGAGCTGCAAACGGCTTCCCTGACGGATCAGGATATCATCGGCCAAATTCAGTACGATATCCGCAAGGATGCGACCGGCACGAATCTCATCGCCTTTAAGTCCGGCTCCGTTTCGTTTGCGAATACCGGGGATACGAGCTTTTCCTTCTTCGGTCTGCCTCTCTCGTCGGAGATCAAGAATCAGTTGAAGCTGGAGTGGAACGATTACGGCAACGTGCAGGGGTACGAGACCGAGTTTGTCGTGAAAGACGAGCGCGGAGCCGCTGTCGAAGGAGCCGGGGTGCTCGCGGACGGTTCCTCCATCGGAACGACGGACGCTCAGGGCAAGCTCCGTACGCAGGCGCTGACGTCCGCCGTCAATAGCTATAAGCTGCAGGCGGCGAAAGGGAACTCTTATAGCGCGGTTTCCGTGTTCGCGGTATCACCTCTCGGAGGAAGCGAGACGCCTTATAACATTGGCGTGAACATGGGCTCCGACCCGGCCTCGTCCCGGGCGTTTATCTGGCATACGAACCCCGGAACCGAACCGACTGTGGTCGAACTCGTCAAGCAGTCGGAATTTACGGATTTTCAAGCCGGCAGCGTGAAACGGATTACGGGAGACAGCAGCCTGTACAGCACGCTGGATATCGGCACGATCCGCATTCATAAAGCGGTCGCGGAGGGTCTGGAGCCTGGAACCTCTTACGTGTACCGTGTAGGAGACGGCAAAGGCCACACGAGCAAGCAGGGAACGTTCAAGACGACGGAACTGGCCGGCGACCGTACGAAATTCCTGTATTTCGCGGATTCCCAGGCTGGGGATCAGGCAGGCTTTAATTTGTGGGGCAACACGGTGAAAAAAGCGGTCGCCGACAACCCGGACGCGGAATTCATGGTTCATGCCGGGGATATGGTCGACAAAGGCTTTAACGAAAAAGAATGGAACATGTGGTTCGGTGCGGCCCAGGATGCGTTTTTGAATACGACGCTCGTGGGAACGATCGGCAACCACGAAGTGATGGGAACGAGAGAAAACAGCGACTTCCTGGCGCATTTCAACCAGCCGGGCACCGGACTGGACAGCTTGAAGGGCAGCAGCTTTTCCTATGACTATAAGGACGTTCACTTTGTGGTGCTGAACAGCGAATATCAGTATGAAGAGCAGAAAGAGTGGCTGAAGCGGGATCTGGCCAAAACGAACAAGAAGTGGAAGGTCGCCATTTTCCACCGGGGGCCGTACGGAAGTATCTACGATACCGCCGAAATCCGGAGTTTGTGGGCTCCTGCGCTTGAGGAGAACAAGGTGGATCTCGTGCTGAACGGGCATGATCACATTTATTTGAGAACGTACCCGATGAAAAATAACCAAATCGCGACGGACGGACAGGGAACGACCTATGTGGTTGCCGGTTCCAGCGGCCCGAAATTTTACCCGGTCACCAAACGGGACTGGCAGCGGGTGATCGATGAGGAACAGACGCAAATGTATGCTTCCATCGACATTGCCGGCGACGAGCTGAAATTTGTGACGAAAACGGTCGGCGGCCGGGTCGTGGACGAATTCAGCTTATATAAGAAAGAGGTGCCTCCGGCATCCGTTGAAATTGAACAGCAGAATCTGAAGCTGGCCGTAGGAGAAAGCGTGAAGCTGACCGCCGCCGTCAAACCGGCTGACGCGACGGACCGGAGCGTGACATGGTCCGTGTACAGCTCGACTCCGTCGGGCGCCGTAACCGTGACGGCCGATGGTACGGTCAAAGCGGCGGGTCTCGGCAGCGCGGTGATCCGTGCGACGAGCGCCACGGCGCCCGATGTGTACGGAGAGACGACCGTGACGGTGGACCGTCTGCCGTCGGGTCAGCTTGCTTCCATCGAGCTGTCCGGCAAGGGTTCGCTTAAAGTCGGGGAATCCGATCAGACGGTTACCCGCGCGGTTTACACGGATAACAGCCGGTTCGACCTGACCGACGGCGTAACGTACAGCAGCAGCCGTCCGTCCGTGGCGCAGATCGACACGCACGGAGCGGTGAAGGCCTTGACGGAAGGAACGACCGTCCTGTCCGCCGTCTACGGCGGATTCACCGCGCAGTACGAGCTGACGGTGAAGGCTTCCGGCAGCGGAGGCAGCGACGGCGGCAGCGGAGGAGGCTCCGGCGGCGATAACGGCGGCGGAACTCCGACCGTACCGACCATACCGCCGGTAGAGCCGCCTGTGAAGCCGCAGCCGGGCTCCGCCGGCAAGCTTGCCGCCACCGCCGCAGAGCTGGCGGCGATGAAAGCGGCCGGCGCGGTCACGTTCGTGACGTCCGCGCCATTTGAAGAGCTGGCGCTGCCGGGGAATGCCGGCGAGCTGCTGGGCGATGCCGCCGTCCGCGTGGAGGCGGGCAACGTGGCGGTGACGCTTCCCGCAGCCGTGCTGCGCGAGCTGGGCGAGCTGATGCCGGCCGCCGAGCGGGAAGGCAGCACGCTGAAGCTGGGCGCAGTCCGGATCGCCGGCGAGGACGCCCGCAGGCTGCTCGCCAGCGCATCGGCGGCTTCCGGGGCTCGGCTTGCGGCCGGAAGCGACCTGCTGGAGCTGCGTCTGACCGTCACGACGAAGGACGGCAAAACGAGCGAGCTGACGAGGTTTGCGAAGCCGGTCACGATTGAGCTTCCGGCCGGTTCGGGCGTGGATGCAAGGCTTGCCGGCATTTATGGAATCGCCGGAAGCGGCGCCCTTGAATATGCCGGGGGTACTTGGCGCTTGGGCAAGCTCACAGCCGATGTAAATCATTTGGGTACGTATGCCGTGCTGGAATACGGCAAAGCCTATGCCGATGTGCCCGCAGATCACTGGGCCGCCGGAGTCATCGAGGAGCTGACGGCCCGGCACCTGATTGACGGGATGACCGGGAACACGTTTGCTCCCGAGCGGAAAGTGACGCGGGCGGAGTTCACCGCCATGCTCGTCCGTCTGCTGAACCTGAAGGCGGAGGGAGTGCCGTCCTTCTCCGACGTGTCCGGACAGGATTGGTACGCGGGCGCCGTTGCCGCAGCTTCCAAGGCCGGACTCGTCAATGGCGTGAACGCCTCCGAATTTGCGCCGGAAGCGGTCATCAAGCGCCAGGAAATGGCGGCGATGATCGTGCGGGCGTACGAGGTTGCGGCCGGGAAGAAGGCAGCCGCCGGCGAACCCGTCCGTTTCGCCGATGTGGAGGCTTCTCCCGTATGGGTGCGGGAAGCCGTCGACGCCGCCTCGAGCCTGGGGCTCGTGAACGGACGCACGGCCGGCGGATTCGAGCCGGAAGGCACCGCCACTCGCGCCGAAAGTGTGCAGGTGACCGCTAACCTGCTGAAAAAGCTGGGAGGCGTCACCCGTTGATAGGGGGACCATCGCCATGCGGCGCCACACACGCGCCGGGAGTGCGGGAGGTGTGTAAATAGGCGGGATAACGCGTAGCCCGAGTAACCTGAGTACCACGAGTAACACGAGTACCAAGAGTAACCCCTCCTGCCTCGCGAAATTTTATAAGGTGCGGAACTGAGCTAATGAGAGAAGCGCCGATCACGCTGCGGATTTAGTATATGCTTTCATGCTCCGCGTTCCGGCGAGTGCCGGAGGGGAGGACCGTGGGAGGACAGCTCCCCCGTCGAATACAGCCTCATTTTAACAACCTGCCCGGCGTCTCAGGACGACGAGGCAGGTTTTATTTTGACGTAAAACTTATGGAACTTTCTATCGAGCTTTTCCGAAACATGATATGATTCAACCGAAACAGATTGCAGGAATGGACGGGATGAATATGCAAAATACACTGCTGCTTGTGGAAGACGATACGGAAATCAGCGATATGGTCAGCGATTATTTGACGAAGGAAGGGTTCGTAGTCGTGCGCGCCTACGACGGGGAAGAAGCGGTCCGCAAGTTTGCCGGCCAGCCATTCGACCTGATTCTGCTGGATCTGATGCTGCCGAAACTGAGCGGCATGGACTTTCTCCAGAAGGTGCGGCAGACGAGCCTCGTGCCCGTCCTGATTACGTCCGCCAAGGACGGCGACGTCGATAAGGCGCTCGGTCTCGGTTTCGGCGCGGACGATTATATCGCCAAGCCGTTCTCCATGATCGAGCTGGCCGCCCGGATCAAGGCGGCAATCCGCAGGGCGACGCAGTATGCGGCGGCCGCACCCGCGGAACGGGCACCGGCCCCGCCCGAAGTGCTGCGCGTTGGCGAGCTGGTCATCGACCTCGAAAACTTCTCGGTAAGCAAAAACGGGGCGGAGCTGAAGCTGACGTCCAAGGAGTTTCATCTATTGAAACTGTTTGCCGTTCATCCCAAACGGGTTTTTACGAAAGCGCAAATTTACAGCTCGGTATGGGAAGACGACTATTACGGGGATGAAAATGTCATCAACGTCCATATGCGCCGGTTGAGGGAAAAAATCGAAGACGATCCGTCGAATCCGGCTTACATCAAGACGCTGTGGGGAATCGGTTATAAACTGGGGGAATTCGGCGAATGAGCGGTTGGACGGGATTGCTGCTCGCCCTGCTTGCCGTCTCTCTCTCGCTTCACTTCGTTCAATACAGAAGCAAAAAAAAGCGGGACGAAAGCCTCGCCTACATAACGGCCCGGTTAGACGGAATTTTAAACGGAGGCGCCGCCCGGGGGAAATTGCTGCACGTGACGGACGACAAGCAGCTGATCGCCTTGCTGAACGGGCTAAACGGGCTTGTGGAGACCAATCAACGGATGACGGCAACGTACAATAAAACCGAAGATTCGATGCGCAAAATGCTCGCTAACATTTCCCACGATCTCAAAACGCCCCTCACGGTCGTGCTCGGCTATATGGAAACGCTCATCCAAAATCCGTCCACACCGGCGGAGGAACGGGAACGGCTCCTGGACAAAGTGCATGCGAAGGCCCGGGAAGTCCTCGCTCTGATCAATCAATTTTTTGATCTTGCCCGCCTGGAGTCCGGTGACCGGGATATCCCCCTGAACCGTATCCTTCTTAACGAAGTGTGCTCGCAGACGATCCTCGCTTTCTATGAACCGCTGACCTCCAAAGGGGTGGAGGTTGTAATAGCGATGCCGGAGACTCCGGTTTACGTACTGGGGAACGAAGAGGCGCTGGTGCGCATTTTGAACAACCTGATCTCCAACGCCTCCCAATACGGCAGCGACGGGAATATGCTGGGCCTCACTCTGCGCGAGGACGAGGAGCATGCCTATGTCGAGGTGTGGGACCGGGGCAAGGGGATCAGCGAGTTTCATCAGGACCGGGTCTTCGAGCGCATGTATACGCTGGAGGATTCCCGGAACCCTCTTTATCAGGGAAGCGGCCTCGGGCTTACGATCACGAAACGGCTGGTGGAGAAGCTCGGCGGCGTCATTACGCTGACCAGCAAGCCTTACGTGAAAACGTCGTTCACCGTAAAACTCAAAAAAACAACTTACGGAAGGACGTAAGATTTTTGTAAGAATCGAGTAATAAAAAAGAGAAAATCGGAAGCTAAACTAAGAATCAAGAAAGAGGAGATACGAAAGGGGCCAAGGGAATGGGCACACTGCTGAAAACGACGCGGCTGACGAAAGTGTTTGACGGCAAAGAAGTGATTTCGGACGTCAATATGACGATCCGGCAAGGGGAAATTTACGGGTTTCTCGGATTGAACGGAGCGGGCAAAACGACCGTGATGAAAATGATGACAAACCTGATTAAACCGACCGGCGGCGAAATTGAAATTTTCGGTGAAAAATTAACGGAAAACTCTTACGAGATTCTGAAACGGATGGGCAGCATTATCGAGTATCCGGTGTTTTACGACAGGCTGACCGCGCTGGAAAATCTGGAGCTTCATTGCGAATACATGGGCTTCCATAATAAAGCCGCCATCGGGGAGGCTCTGGACCTGGTTCAGCTGAAAAATATCGACCGTAAGCCGGTCAAAGACTTCTCGCTGGGCATGAGGCAGCGGCTCGGTATCGCGCGGGCCATCACGACCCGTCCGGAACTGCTGCTGCTCGATGAGCCGATTAACGGACTCGATCCCGTCGGCATCAAGGAACTGAGAAGCCTTTTCAAGATGCTGAGCAAGGAATACGGCATCACCCTGCTGATCTCCAGTCACATTCTGGGCGAGATCGAACAAATCGCCGACACGGTCGGCGTCATCAGCGAAGGCAAGCTGATCGAGCAGGTGCCGATGGACGAGGTAAGAGGCAGACATACCGAATATATCGAGGTGGTTACGCCGGATCTCAACAAAGCGGTCTATGTGCTGGAAAGCAAACTGGGTATGCGCAATTACAAAGTCGTCGGCGATACAACGCTGCGCATTTACGAACGGGGAGTTTCGCAGGCGGAAATTTCCAAAGGTTTACTTCTGAACGGAGTTGAAATCGAGGCCTTGAACAAGAAGGTGAGCTCGCTCGAAGACTATTTCCTGCAATCCATTCACGGAGGCGGCGTCCATGCTTAAATTGATGAAACTCGAGCTTAAAAAATATAAAATCGGCAGATACCTGCCGGGCATTCTGATCGCCAACTTCGTGATTCTGCTGCTTATCGGCGGTATTCATATGGCGGAAAAGATAGACAACGTCATGGATGCGTATCAGGATTATAAGATGGCGTTCAGTGTCATCATCGGGCTCGTCAAGATCACCTTCGTTATTTTTGCCTCCGTCATTCTGGCCAAACTTGTGATCGGGGAGTATAATGCCAAAACGGTCAACATTCTGTTCACCTACCCGGTCCGCCGGAAAAAGATCATGGCAGCCAAGCTGCTGCTGGTCAGTCTCTGGACCTTCGTTACGGTGTTCTTCTCGGGCTTGTTTTTAACCGGCGTTTTTCTGCTGGCGGACGCTTCGCTGAATATGGTACCCGAAACGTTAACCGCCCCGATGGTCGCGGATCACGTTCTGCGTATGCTGCTGAACGCCGTCTCGGCGGCAGGGACTTGCCTGATACCGCTTCTGTTCGGCATGATGAAGAAATCGGTTCCCGCAATGATTGTTTCCGCCGTCATCCTGGTGACCATCACCGATTCGAACAACATGGGGTTCTCGCTGAGTGCCGGATACATCTTTCCGCTTGTTTTTGCGGCCGCCGGTGTGCTGATCGCGTTCTGGTCCATCCGTAAAGTAGAAACGTCCGACGTTCTTTAGATGGGCCCGTCTGGGAATAAAGGAAATGTATTGAACCCTTCCTCCAAGATAGTGTATGATGATCCGGTGAGGAAGGGGGAATAGGGAAATGTTTACTTTAAAGGAAGAGAACCTAAGAACCAAACAAATTTTATTTGCGCTAATGGCAATTGTATTGGCCGTTTCCGCCTTTACGGCGCTTTATTACGGGGACGCTTTTTTATTGGGCACCTACGAGAAAATGGATAATGACGACGTCAAATATATGTATGCGGCCAAGGTGCTTCTGGAAGAAGGGACGCTCGTTTACAAAAGTTATCCGAATCCGACCTTGTTCATTATGCCGGGCTTTCCCGTGATGCTGGCTTTTTTTATGTGGATATTCGGGGATTACGAAAATACGGCGATCGCCGTCAGACTCTTTCAATGTGTTCTGCAGGCGGCTTCCGTTTATCTGCTGTTCGTTATCGCCCGGCACATGTTCAATTCGCGGGTGGCGCTCATCGCTTGTATCATCGCCGCTCTTTATCCGCCGAACTACTACACCAGCGGTGTAATCTTGTCGGAAGGGATTTTCCAAATCATCTTCCTGCTGCTCGTATGTATGACCCTGTACGCGCTTCAGAAGCCGACTGTCGGCAAATACATAGCAATTGGGGTTCTTCTGGCCCTTTGCGCTTATTTTAAGCCTCAATTTATTATATTTCCGCTTATTATCGGCGTCACGTGGCTGATCCGGCGGGTCCCTTTTAAGAAAATGGTTCTGTACACGGCGACAATCGTTCTGACCGCCTGCCTGCTGTTAAGCCCCTGGTGGGTAAGGAACTATGCCCATTTCGGCAAGTTTATCCCGTTTACGGACTCGTCGGGCAATCCGATGCTGATGGGAGTGCTTCCGGGCGAGCCTTCTCCGGAATTTTTTAAGGAATATCCGCAATATTCGCCTGACGTCTACGACGACTCTACGGAGAAAGTCGGCCACATTATTTTATACAGCCTGAAAACGAAACCGTTCGAAACGATCAAATGGTATTTGTTCGACAAAACGATTCTGGCTTTCGAGCAGACGTTCTACTGGCTGGACTTCTGGGGTATGTCTTACAAATTTGTTCTGGCTCTCCATATCATTTTGTGCGTGCTGGGAGTCGCGGGTTTTATAGCGGCCTTGATCAAGCGCAGGGGAGATATTCTCGTGGCGGCGCTGACAGTCGCGTACGTGATCGCGGTTCATATTCCGTTCGTCCAGTTTTCGAGATACATGTATCCAATTATATTCATCTTTACGATTTTTGCCGCCTACCTGATCGCGGTGCCGTTCGGATCGCTGTCGTTTCGGAGGTCTTCCTCCGTCAGCCGGCACTTTCCGTAATAACGCCCTGCAGTCTTATCATGGCCGGAAGGTATCCGCAATGGTTACGAAAGCGGAGAATGTTGTAACTTTAAAAGACCGCCTGAATTTGGTAGCATGGAATAGTCTTCCATTTCAACCGAATCAGGCGAAAGCGGCCGGACTTCTGAAAGGGAGTCCGGTCTTTTTTATGTGATTTCCATTAAAGGGACTGGAGAGTGACCGGTGCTATGAAAAAAGGGGCTAAAGCGGCCACGGCCGTGCTGTTGGCTTTCAGTTTATCGGGTGTCAACGCTTCCGCGACTTACGGTGAAGGGAGCGCGTTCAAAGACGTTCCCGGCGATTTCTGGGGCAGGGACGTTATCGAGTGGGCCGTCGGCAATAAACTTGTGGACGGTTATCCGGACGGAACCTTTAAGCCTGCCCAGGCGGTTGTGCAGAACGAGTTTCTGGCCATGCTGATCCGGGCCTACCAGCCGGGAGATTTCAAGCCGGCCCCAGACAGCTCCGACTGGGCTTCGCCTTACGTGGATTATGCGAGCCGGCTGGGGTGGCCCGTCGTTCAAACCTCCGCCGTCGACCGGAACGCTTCCGCGCGGAAAGCGCTGACCAGAGGCAGGGCGGCCCAGCTTCTCGCGAGCGCATCTGGCCGACATTACAGCGTGGACGATTCCATCCGGTATCTGCTGGATGTGGGGCTGGCCGAAGGCAAGGAAGAGCGGACCCCGGAAGGCTTCGGCAAAAACGATACGCTGAGCCGGGCCGAGGCCGTTACGTTCGTGCAGCGGCTGAGGGCGAACGAGAGCCGTCTGCGGCCCAGCCCCGGCAGTCTGGAGGTCTATGATTTGAGCAAGCTGAATACGGTGGCTTATGCCAACAAGACGTACGGATATTCGTTCAAACTTCCGGCGGAGTGGGCAGGCAAAATCGACATCGAAGAGGACGGGGACTCCGTCCGGTTCATTCATCGTGCGAGCAAAGCCGCCGGGGGCCTTCTCTTTTCGATAAACGTGGGCTCCGAAGAGGAGTACGAGCAGACCAGCGAACTGATCCGCACCGTCTATCTGGGCGCGAAAGGGGATCGGCACGTATATATCTGCTACCCGTCCGATGTGCAGTACAGTCTGGAAGACGCTAAGTCGAGCGCGGAGTATCAAGATCTGTCCGACGGGATCAAGAGCTTGAAGCCGACCTTCCAGTGGCGGGATTCCGCACTTTCGACTCATTAAACAAACAAAAGGACATTTCCCCGCCTTTAGACGGGGGAATGTCCTTTGCCGTTGTTTTAACATGGATAAAGAAGTTCAACGGATATGAATCCGGTCGGTTCCGAGCCGCCATGTTTTCAGCATACGCCCGGAATCACTGTTCGATATGGCTCACATTGATTTTGTACGCTTGCACGGAGCGGTCGCCCTGAAGAATCTTCGTTTCGCCGGTATAGGTGCCCGTAACGACCGCATTGCCGGGCTTCCAGGAGAACTTGCCGGTCAGCAGGACATTCAGGCCGTCCATCTCCGCGACGGCCATGCCGCTGCCGGTCCGGGTAATCGTCAGAGGCAGGCGGACAACCGTTTCCGCCTGCTGCTGCGGGAGCTCGGACGGCTGGATGTCCTTCGCTTCGGGGGAAGGGTCCGGCACCCGCTGGGGAACTTCCGCCAGCGCGTACTGCCCTCCCTGGAGCTTGTAGACCGCTTCTTGTCCGCTGCCCGCTCCGGCGGGATTGCGGACGAGAAGCACGCCCGCGCTCTGCAGCTTGTAGCCGTCGGCTTCCACGTCGAGCAGCGCGTTCAGGCCGGAGGCGTCCACTTCGTAAGCGGTATACCGGGCATTGCGGGTGCGGGACTGGCTCTCCAGCATCACGACGGGGAGTTTGCCCGCTCCGAGCCCGTCGGCGAAAGAGACGGCCTTGACGGCCAGCCCGCCGCCGATCTCGCCTTCCGTCGAGACGACCGAACCGTCGGCCTGCAGGCGCGCCGTCACAAGCGTCCCGCGGTCGGTTACGCCGGCGGCGATCGCTTCGGAGCCCCAGAGGCCTTTGGCTCCGGCGGTCTGCACGAACCGGACGTTGTCCTTCGCCTTCGAGAGAAGGACGCCGGGCTCGGCCGCCATCCACCGGATCTCGGTTTGGCGGATTTCTTTGCCCGTATCCTTGTAGTCCCCGAGCACTTTGTACAGCGCGATCGCGTCCGCATACTTGCCTGCGGAAGCAAGCTGCTCCGCTTTGGCCGTTTGCTTGCGTAAGGACGATTGAATAAAGGCATTCACTTTGGAGGAAGAGCCGGAGAGCTCTTTCAGATTCTGGAACGTTTTCGCATGAGTCAGAAATCCGGGTACGTCGTTCGTTTCCAGCAGCCGGGTCAGCGTGCCCTGCACATAGGTTTCCGCTTTAGGGAGCACCCACGCCGCTTCCACTTTGCGTTCCGAGTAGAACTGGCGGATCCGGACGATTTCCCCGAGCGCTTCTTCGAAAGATTTCTGATTGAAAATCGTCTGGAGCCGGGTCGTATCGTATTTTTGGAAAAGCGTGTTTAAATCTTTTCGCTTCGTTTTCTCGTCTTTATAGACGGAAGCCGGAAGCTGAAGCAGCAAAGACATGGCGGATTCGCCTTCCTGCGCCGAGGCGCCGTTTCCTTGCTGGAGCAAGGCCGTAAGCGACTTCTTCGCTCCCGCCAAGGCGGCGGCAAACTGTTCGTCCAGCTTGTAGGCGTCCTTCAGCTCGCCGAAGCGTTTTTTGGCGGATTCGTCTGCGGCGGCCACTTCCGCTTTCTTGGCCTCATAGGCCGCGTAAGCCTGCAGCAGCCGGGCCTGTTCCTGCGAGCCCCCGTTGGATACGGCGATTTCGGAAGCGAGCGAGGCGAACAGACGCTTCAATTCGGTGACGGGACGCAGGGCGGACAGGGCGGCGCTGATTTCGTCATTTTTATAATCGAAGGAAGAAATATCCCGGGCCCGCATATAGAGGACCTCCGCTTCGACATCGCGGCCTGCGGCTTGTTCGGCGGCGGCCCGGGCGTACAGGTCGGCCTTGTGCCAGACGCTGTAACCTTTGTATCCCGCCAGGCCCAGCATGAGGACCAGCAAAAGAATGGCTCCGTTTCTGTAACGAATGGACCGGTGGTACGTAGAACCTAGCATAACGTGCAGTCCTTTCATAGGAAGCCCTCAAATTCGGGATCGTTTCCGTATTTGCGGGTGGCCGTTTCCAGTACTTTCTGCCGCAGCTCGGGAGCCCGGTCCGGGTTGTCTTTCACCAGCCGGCACAGCCGCAGGAACCGCTCGCGGGGCAGCTCGTCCACGAAATCGTAAAGGAGGGAAGCGTACTCGAATGCGTATTCCTTCACGCGCAGCGCGGCTGCGGCAACCAGGGCGAGCGTCGCCCGCCCTTCCACCATGCCGCCGATCTGGACGCGGTATTTCTGCACATAATCGAGGGTGTCGCGCTGCACCAGGCCCGGATTGACTTTGGCCGCTTCGTACAGGTAAGTGATGAAGCCGGGCTCGAACTCATCCGGAATGAGCGTGCCCAGCTCCAGCTCCATATCGCTGCGCAGAATAAACCGGTTCAGGCAGTACACCTTGAGGTTGCGGATATGGCTGCCGGTAATGAGGGCTCCGATTTCCCTCAGCTTCTCGTAGGCGGACTTGAAATCCCCGTCCTCCATATCGGAAGCGGCGTCGTCGACGTCCAGCAGGATGCCCCTGCGGATCGCCCCGTTTTCGCCGAGCAGCAGCTTGCGCAGAACGTCGTTCATCAGCGCCTCGGCATATCTTCTGCGAAGGAAAGCGTAGACGGCGATGAGTAGAACTCCCGCTCCGGCCGACAGGGCCATCTCCTGGAAAGTACGGGCGAGATAGAAGGCGGCGCAGGCGATCGCGGCCAGGATGAGAGCATCCCTCTGAATATTGCGTCTGAGCACGGAAGAGACGATGTCCCGGATAGACAGGAATTTCCGCTCGGCTCCGCATGAGAGGCAGTTATCGTGCCAGAGCACGGAGTAAGTGCCGCAACGCGTGCACTGTTTCAATCGTTCATAAGTATGGGCCGTGTGACGGGCTTTGCGCAGCTCTACCGGAATTTTGCCGCTCATGAGGGATCACCTTCGTTCAGCTCGGTCATAAATTCCCGGTCGATGCTCTCGGAAGTCAAGGCCGCGCGTTTCGCGGAGTTCCACGTCAGCCAGCGGATCAGGACGAAGAGGACCAGGAGGGCAAGAACAATCATCGTCAGCATAACATTCTCCTATCGGACAATTTCATAAATTTGCCGGATTTTTAGGTTCCGGACCCCCGTAAAAGTGGAATTAGCTTCTTGAAAAAGTTAAGATGTGAATGAGATGTTCAAACATTCTACCACCTTTTACATTTTACTACAAAAGAAGCGCGGACGGCTCTTAACGCTTGCCGCCGTGCGTAAACTTACAAGCTTTGGAGGAAAACATCCCGTGAAGAAATTACAACGATACGCTTATATGGCTCTGGCATTGCTGCTGCTTGTCATGGCGGTGCCGGGCGGAGTCTTTGCGGCGGATGCCGCCACCGATACGAAGATCGATGCCGTTCTCGCTGCGGACGTCAGCACTTCTATGAACGAAAGCGACGTCAATAAAGTCAGCTACGAAGCGATGAAAATGTTTGTGGACATGGCTTCCGTACAGGGGGACAAAATCGGCGTGGTCGCTTATACGGACCAGATTCTGAGAGAGAAGGCGCTGCTGAAGATCAACAATGCCGGCGACAAGAAAGATTTGAAAACCTTTATCGACCAGCTGACGCGCGGACCGTACACGGACGTGGCGGTTGGACTGAGCGAAGCGGTGAAGGTGCTGGAATCCGGCGCGGAACAGGGCCATGTGCCCCTCATTGTGCTGCTGACGGACGGCAACAACTCCCTGAACCCCGGCAAATCGCAGGCGGATTCGGACAAAGTGCTCGGCGAAGCCGTGCAGAAAGCCAAGGACAAGGGCATCCCGGTTTACACCATCGGGCTGAACGCGGACGGCAAGCTGAACAAGGATAAGCTGGAGTCCGTTTCCAAGGAAACGGGAGGCAAGCTGTTCGTCACCAGCTCGGCGGAAGATCTGCCGAAAATTTTGAGCGAAATTTATGCGAGTCATTTGAAGCTGAAAGTCGTTCCTCTGAACGGCTTTACGGCAAACGGCCAGTTTCAGGACGTCAAAGTGACAATCCCCAACGGAAGTGTCCTGGAAGCGAACATCTCCATTATGTCGGGCAAACCGGTGGAGGCCAAACTGCTCGATCCCAAAGGCAAGGAGCAAAACATTCCGTCCGATAAAATCGTCTATACTTCGTCAAACGCCTATTCGCTGATCAAAATATTGAACCCCGCGCAGGGCGACTGGACGCTTAAGATCAAAGGGGTTCCGCAGGAAAAAATCGACATCAACCTCGTGTACAACTACGATGTGCAGGTCGTGCTGGACGCGCAGCTCCCCAAAACGGCCAAAGCAGGCGACAGCATCGCCATCAAGGCCCACCTGGAATCGGGAGGCCAGAAGGCTGCCGACGCCGGGCTGTACAAGAATGCCAAGGCTTCGCTGGTCGTCACCGACCTGGACACGAAGCAATCGTCCGAAGCGCCTTTGACGCTTACCGACAAAGGCATCGAAGGCAGCTGGAAGGTTGCCGATTCCCACGCTTACGAGGTGAAGGTGAAGGTGGAAAGTGCCAACTTCACGCGTGAATCCGCACCCGTCTCCGTTTCCGCCCAAAGCGGCGGCGCCTCCTCTTCGGGAGAGGCATCCGGCGATCAAGGCGTCAACTGGGTGAAGATCGGCTCGTGGATCGCCGGGCTGGTTGTCCTGCTGGCGGCCGCCTTGTTCGGACTCGCTTTCTGGAAGAAAGCGAACAAAGGCTTTTTCGGCCAGCTGGTCATAGAGATCAAGGACGAAGAGACCGGCGAGCGGACGAACCCGCAGTACAAGAAGCTTAGCGGCTTCAAAGGCAAGGTTCAGCTGCACCAGCTGCTCTCGCTCGCGCCGGAATTTGCGGAGACCAAAGGTATCGTCTTCAAGCCGGGCCCGAACGACACGCTTCTTCTGTTTAACGAGTCCGCCTGCACCATCGAGAAAGGCGGCCGGGTGTTCGATGCCGCGAAAGGCAAAGAGCTCAAGAAAAACGACCGCATCCGCGTGACGGTTCCGAATCTCCAGAAGTCCGTTTCGCTGGAATATCTGAAATAAGAAACTAATAAGCCAATGCTTGAAAATCAATAAAAACATGCACACATGGGGGGCCTTTAGCTATGAAAGCAACAGTCAGGGAACATATCCAGCAGCTCGACGTCTCTCTCGGCGGCGGAATTATCAGCGATAAAATCCGCGTCGATACGATCGACAACCCGATGCTTGTCATCGGCCTTGGCGGTACGGGCATTGATGCGCTGCTGCGCCTGAAATACCAGATCAACCGGAGATTCAAGCTGCCGGAAGATCCTTTTACGAAGAAAAAGAAAGAAAAGCCGAACAACGTCGAATTTCTCGCGATCGAAACGAACGAGCACGACCGCAACAAGAAATACAAGGGCATCGGGCTTGATCCGCTGACGGAATTCGTGCTCCTGTCCAATGCCGAGATCGGCAGCGTGCTGCAGAACCGCAGCATTCTGGAGCCGTACATCAAGGAGTGGCTGTCACCGGAGCTGACGATCACCGACGGCATCAACGGCGCTTCGGGCGTCCGTCAGGCGGGCCGTCTGCTTCTGTTCACGAAGATCGTGCAGGTCGTGCAGACGCTGGAGCGCAAGATCAAAACCTTGTCCATCGGCACGAACAAAAAGCTGATGGTGTTCATTCTGACCGGCCTGTCCGGCGGTACGGGAAGCGGCTGCTTCCTCGACATTTCGTACATTGTCCGGGGCATTCTCGAGCGCGATTACGGCTCCGCCGGCGTGGACAAGGTCAGCCTGCTCGGTTATCTGTTCACGCCGGACGTGAACCTGGCGAACAAGAGCCTGACGGAGCATTCGCGCGAGTATATCAAGAAGAACGGCTACGCGGCGCTAAAGGAGCTCGACTACTGGATGAACGTCGACGAGCGCACGGAACGCTTCAAGCAGCAGTACGCGAATATCCTGACGGTCAATTCGCCGATGCCGCCTTTCAACCTGGCGCACCTCATTTCGGCGACCAATCTGGAAGGCAAGCTGCTGGAAAACGCCTACGACTACTGTATGAACGTAACGGCGGAGAATATCACCAACTTCATGGCAAGCGAGGACAAGCAGTCCGGCGAAGAATTTGCCATTCACGACTATATCAGCAACATCCGCACGAACATCAACCAGATGCCGAAGGCGTACGCCGCCAACTACCAGTACAACATTTTGGGAGCTTCCTCGGCCGTACTGCCGATCGAGGAAATGACCACCTACCTGGCGTACAAAGTCTTCAAGCGGATGGAAAAAATGTTCGACGCCGGCCCGTCTCAGGAAGAGGTCGAGAAGCTCGCGCACAAGCTGGGCCTTGATCCCGATTCGCTGCACCGCGAGTTCGACAAACGGGTGCCGGAGCCGATTCCGGGCTACCAGAACAGCGAGCGGCTCAGCTATACCAACGTGATCAAGCAGCAGGTCGTCAACATCGACACCGAGCTGGAGCAGAGCTTCTTGTCCCGGGCGCGCGAAGAATACATCAAATCCCGCAAGCAGCTGCCGGGACAGGTGAAGGAAGCCTTCTCCGAGCAGGTGACGAAAATATTCCGCAATCCGGAGCAGGGGCCGTTTTACGTGTCCCGGATTATTTTGCAGGACAAAGGCTTCTGCCTGCTGAAGCTCATTTCTTCCTATATCGAATCGCTTAAGGAAAGCTTGTACCGCATTCCGCGGGACATCCAGGCGGCCGAGGAAAATTCCGAGCAGAAAATGACCGAAGCGCGCAGCGCGTTCATTTCCAAGGACCGGAAGAAAGACGCTTATATCGAAGCGAAAATCCAGGAATACCTGCTGCATGCCGACCGTGAGCGGATGGAGCAGATGATCGAGTTTTACGAAGATTTGTACAATCTGATCAATCAGGAAAACTCCCGCATTTATCTCGTGTTTACGGAGCTTTTATCCGAACTCAACAAAATTTTCGAGAAAAACGGCGACATCCTCACAAGAGGCGACGAGGAAATCGACCACAAAGGCAATCGCACGTACTACTGGAACGTCGTCAGCGTTCCCGATATCGCGAAGCTGATCGGCCAGGTGACGGAAGACCGCAACGCGGACGAGCTGATCCGCGATTTCACGAACGAACTGCTGGAAAAGTCCAACCAGTGGATCAAGGAACAGGAAGTCGATGTTATCGGCTCCGTTTCCGAGTTCCTGACGGATCACTTCGGCGAGCTGATTACGAAATCGATGGAAGAGTATCTCGTCATCAAGTACGGCCACGAAGATTCCATCGAGAAGCTGGTGGAAGGCCGCATCGCAAGCCGCTTGTACGAGGAAGCGAAGCCGGTGTTCCACCTGACGAACAGCTCGGGCCATTTCAACTTCCCGTCCTGGGGATTCGTTTCGGTTCCGGTTCAGGCTCCGAACATTTTCAAGGGCATCCGCAACTTCCAGGACAACGCGATCGCGAACTCGCGCTTTACGATTAAGGAGAGCGAAGTGAAGAACCGGATTTTCTGGCTCAATACCCAGAACGGAATTCCGCTTTTCCTGTATACGCCGCTTAAAGTATATGAAGAAAGCTACGAGAGAACGATTCTCGAGCCCGAAGGCATCGGCCGCCATCTCGTGCAGACGGACCGCGTGAACTGGACCTATCTGCCGTCTCCGATTCCCGAGAAATCCTGGGGCGAGACGTATGAGAACGGACGCGTTAAGTCCTACAACGCGAGTGTCCGCAGCTTGTTCGAACGCGCCGCGGAGTACCGCTCCGTCCGCCTGAAAGGCGAAGACAGCGGAACGATCAACCGTTACGAATGCGTGCTGACGAAGCCGTTCGATGTCGAAGCGTTTATTTCCGCTTATAACCTCCAACTGAATTCGCAGCGTCCGAACTTCGGCGAGCTGCAGCGCTGCGTCAACGATCTGAAGGCCCTTCTTCAGACGGGTTTGGAGACGGACCGCAGCAAGGATATCTTCGGCAGTGTCAACGAAGAGCTGGCGAAGGAAAATCTCATCCGCTCTCCCGAACTGCTCAAGCAGGTAAGGGAAGAGGTGCGCAAGTACGACAGTATCGTGCGCAAAATCGGTGAGCTGGAGCAGGCCCTCAGCGCCCACCAGGACGAGGAAAAATTCGTCGCGCAGTATATCGAAGCGATGTACACGTCGACGATCGCCAAGAAAGGCGCGCTGTATGTCTACGACCACGATGCGGACGAAGATCCGTGGGAGCCGTTCGTAAATCTCATGCAGACGAACAAGTTCGTCGAATACGAGATTTACAGCAAGATGCGCGCCCTCGACGCCAAGCGGCTCAGCCTGCTGCAGCGCAAATCGTCCAGACGCAGCCAGGAGATGACCGCTTCCGAAGATATCTCGGGACTGGTGGAAACGCTGCGCGGTATGGCGGCCTCTTATCAGGAAGCCAAATCGGCGCTCGATTACGACCGTTCCGAATATGCGGCCGGGGAAGACATGTACCAGTTCTACAAGCTGGTGGCCGGCAAAGTAAACGATATGGTCAAGAGCTTGAAATAGCTCCGTGAAGATTAGAACCAAGCGGAGACAAAACGGCGGAAACGCAGAAATTACGCGGGTATTCCGCGGATAAAAGGATGCAGGCGGGACGGCGTGTTCACACGAACCGTCCTTCTCTGCCCTGACGCCCAAAGGATAGGAGTGAGGAAACCATGCGGGAGAAATTGGTGGCGTTCGCAAACGAATATGCCGCGGAAACGGACAGCACGGGTTTGGACGGAGATGAGCAGCGCAGCATTCACCATCCGCTCGTTTTTCTGTTCCTGGGCGATACATCGGCGGAAGCCCTGCAGACGATGGCGGAAATCAACGACCGCAGGTGGAACAACAGCACGGGGGTCGTTTATCTCCATGTCGGAACGGAGCGGTCCCGCGAAGAATCCGGCGGGCGGCATGCGGAGCATGAGGCCGCAGTCCGTCAGGATTGGCCGCAGGCTGATCCGCCGGAGGCGGAGAAGCGTTCCGGGCAGGCCGCCCCGGATTACAGGGACCTGCCCCGCAGCGGCGGGACGCACCGGAGTGATCCCGTCGGCGGCCCCGAAGCCGGCAATATCTACACCTGGACGCTGCCGGTTCCGGGAAATAACGCGCGCACGGCAAGACCGGACCTCCACGACAGCTTCCGGTCCAACCGGGAAAAGCTGCTGGAGCTGAACGTTCTGCTGCGCAGAATGAACAGCCGGATTTCCGAATTCGGCAGGCTGTACTCGAATCTCCAGCGGCTGAACATCGCGGTCGTCACACGGCTCGACGATCCCTGCAACGTGCTGCTGCCAGAGCTGACCGCCTTGATGGAGACGATCTTCGGCGAGCATTTCCGCTCCGTGATCGTGGATCTGTACGGGCTGCTCGAAGAGAAGCGGGTCGGAGAGGAATTCGCTCTCCGCGCTTCCATGAGCTTTAGCTTCCTCCGGGAGCTGGAAATGTTGCAGAGCCGGGACTATACCTTCTCAAGCCCGCTTCAAGTGACGGGTGAAGGCATTACGCTTCCCGCTCAGCACGGCCCTTCCCCGCTTTTCGACACGGTCTATCTCTTGAGCGACAAGGATGAGCGGGGCATTTTTACCGAGAGCGGAATGAAAGGCAGCTACGAAACGATCAGCTCGCTGAATCTGCTGAAATACCGGCATATCAAAGCCGAAAACGAAGGCGATTCGTCCAAGGCGGGGACGTACAATCACCAGCATTTCAAACAAAACATAGCGCCGCCGGGAGAAGAAGGCGTCGGCTACGTATCGGCCGGGTATTCCAGGGTCAGCCGTCCGAATTCGGCGATCGCCCTGACCGTCCTGTATCATCTTTACCGGCATGTGCGGGAGAAGATGGAGGAGAACGTCCAGGGCGGCGCCCGGCTGCTGCCCGATCTGATCTCCATGGAGCCCCAGTTGTGGGACCGTGAGGTCGAATCGGTCGTGCCGGGACGGGAGCAGGCCGTGGAGGAGATGTACGGGCTTATGCACGACCCGGTTTCTTACGGGGAGCTGAAGTCCATGTCCTTGAAAGAGGCGGAGCTTGCGTTGTTTCAGGACAGCGCCCGCCGGTTTTTCGACATGAACGTCCGGCAGAGAGCGGAGGCGGCCTTCGCGGAACGCGGCTTCGCCAAACGGTTGGAGCGCTCCCTGAAGGAGCGCGTCGTAGACGACCCGGCTTACGGGTACTACGCTCTGAACCGCTGGCTTGCGGAGGAAAGCGGCGCCGGAAACCGGAGCCTGCCGGGCGAACTGAGGCAGCAGCTGAAGGACGCGGGGAACCGGGCCGATCAGCTCCGGGATGAGCTGGACAATTTTTACGGCGAACGCGTGGACCGGCAGCCGATAGGCAAAGGCTCGTTGTTCGGCTGGAAATCCGACAAGGCCTCCGTAAAGAACCTGATCCGTCACCTGTTGGATGAAGCCTACGGCCTAAGACGCGATCTGCTCGTTCTGGAACTGAAGCAGAAGCTGATGACGGCATACCTGGACAAGCTGGAGGAGCTGAGAGAGCGGGCGGCTGCGGCCGTCCGGCAGATGGACAGCCTGGAGAAGCTTCTGCGGGATACGAGCCGCAGCGGAATTACGGCGGCGAGCGACTATCTGGGCCGCAATATCAACGAGTACTACGAGCACGTGGTGAAGCAGATTTTGACGGAGATGGAAGGACGCAGAGAGAGCCGGTTTTATTTCGACGAACGTTTCCTGGGGAACGTTTCCGTTGAAATCGACCGGGATGCCGCTCAGTGGCTTCGGAAATTGATGGCCGCGGCCCGCCGGGACGTGCTCGTTCATCCTCTTTTCCATCAGACGTTCGAAGCGGAACTGCTGGAGCGGGCCAATGTGGCCGCCAGTTACGATAACCGGGATGTGCTTTCGAAGGAAGACCTTTTCCGAGATCTTTATACGACGCTTGAGAACGAAGCCGCGGTCCGGATCGATGTGTATCATTCCACCCACCGCAACCGTCATGAAGAAAAATACTTTTTCGGCGACTCGCGGAGTGAGTTTATCCAATATGCGTTTGCGGTTGACGGCGGAAGCCGGACGTACAAGCTCGGCTGCGTGCATGAGAAGAAACCGGGCGGAATCGAAAAGCTCCGGCTCATGGGCGGCTTCAGGCTGGAGGATCTGATGGTGTACCGGAACAGCAGGCGCTATTACGAGACGTATACGGAGAACGGCTATCGCTTTCACAGCATGGAACTGCCCGAAACGGGAACGGACAGCACGAAGCTTTCATAAGTATGGCCAGGTGACGGCACTCTGCTCGTAGGACAATAAAGAAAAGAGGGGGAGACCTGTGAAACAGAGAAAATGGAATCCGCTGCTGACCTTATTCAGCGTAATCGGAGGGTTCGTCGGGTTTATCGTCGGCGAATTTATTTTGAACCGCTGGGAAGGAAGCTGGCATGAAATGGTGCTGATGGGGGTCTATTTCGGGCAGTTGGCCTTGTTTGTCGGTCTGTTCTGCCTTGTGGCGGAGATGATTTCGCCGCAGCTGAACGGAAAAAATTGGCGTCTGCGTTATGCGGGCGACGGCTGGAAGTTTCTCGTCCCGGCTACGCTCGTAATGCTGTTTATAGCGGGAGCGCTGTTCCAGGTTTTGTACGGCTTCCAGGTGCTCGGCACGAAGAAGGCGCCGCAAAACTATGTACTGGTCATCGACAAATCGGAAAGCATGTCGCAGAACGATCCGCAGAAACAGAGCCTCCAAGCGGCCAAGTCTCTGATCGGCCGGATGGACGGCAAAAACAGTGCGGCGGTGTTTACGTTTAATGAGGAAACACAGCTTATCGCCCCGCTCACGAAGCTTGCCGGCTCCGGCCGGGAAGAACTCCGCGGCAGGCTGGACAAGATCGGCGAGCCGACGGGCCAGACGGATATCGGCAGGGCTTTGACGACGGTCATGGATCAGTTGAAGAAGGACGGGGCGGCGGACAGCTCTTCTTCCGTTATCCTGATCTCGGACGGCTACAGCGATGTGAATACGACCGAGGTGCTGTCTCCGTTCGTTAAGGCGGGGATCAGCGTCCATACGGTCGGCATCGACGATTCCCAGATGGAAGGCATCCAGCTGCTCCAGCGCATCGCCGAGCAGACGAGCGGCTCCTTCCATGACGTGAAGAGCGCGGACCGCATTACGGAAGCGTTCGAGCAGATTTACACGGCCCAGCAGCCGTGGCATCTTGCGGGCGAACGCCTGGGAGCCGCCGCTTCGGACGGGTTCCACGCATTCCTGCGGGTGGCGTTTATTCTGCTGATCGGTACGCTGATCGGCCTTTCGCTGGGCATCATCTTCGACAATCGCCATCTCGCGCTCAGCTTTGCCATCGGCGGTACGCTTGCGGGCCTCCTGGCCGGACTTGTGCTGGAAACCGGCATGCCCGGAACGAACATTCCGTTCTTCTACCGGGCGGTGGCGGACATCGTGCTTGCCTTCGTCTTAACGCTGGGGGCCCTGATCATCCCGGTCAGCACGAACGATTCCCATTCGGGTCTGCGTAAAAATTACCAGCGGGCCCGGCTCGAAGAGGGGCGTTACGGCAGAAAAGACAGCGCGCCGGTCGGCAAGAAGTTCCGCTGAACCGGGCTGTCTGCAAGCAGGGGAGAAACATGAATCAGCGTTCGGGGCTCCGGAGGCATGTGGTTGACCACCGTCATGTGACGCCGAGCACCGCGCGCTGGGAGCTTCGCGCGGTGCGGAAAAACAGGGAGTCCACAGCGCCGGCGCAACGAGGTTTAACAAGTAGGCTAGTGATCAAGTGAGGCGATTCGCATGCAATGGGAAGAAATCAACGAAGAGAACCGGATCACGAAGCTGGCTTCGCAGCCGGCCCGTGAAGGGGAGTGCCTGCTGACATGGCAGTGGCCCAAGGAAGTCGGCGCGGTCTATGTGTACAGCTTCGAGAGCGGAAGCGAGGAGCCGCCCGAGCAGCTTGCCCCGCATCAGCTCAAGCTTTTTACGCGGGAAGAGTACAAGGCGGCCGGCGGTTACCGCGAGCGCATGGAGTACATCGGAATGCGGGGGTACCGCATTTTCCCGTGCGTCATGAAGGACGGCCGCGTGGCTCCTTACCGCCAGACCGGCACGGATAACACCATTCGGGTCAGCGCAGGCAAAGCCCGGATCCGGTATTCGATTAAATACGGAGGCCGGTTGTTCGGCAAATACAAGTCCGCGAAAATTCAATTGTTTTGCGAGATTCCGGTGCCGCAGGAAGCGCTCTGTTACGTGAAGAAGGAAGGCGGCCATCCGGCGGGACGGCAGGACGGCACCGCTTATCCTTTCCGCCGGGATTTCGAGGCGGGCACGCAGATCCTGCCGGAGATCGAAATCGGCAAGCACGATTTTCTGCGGCTTTTTTTTACCGATTCCCGTTACGGGGATGTTTATGAACTAATCCAGGAATGAGGAGAGGCGCACATGCTAGGGTATCTGAAAAGTCTTTTCGAAAAAAAGCCGCCCGAGAAAGAGCGGCCGCCTTATTACAGCATCGTCTGCCCGTACTGCTTCAATAAGTTCGAGCCCGACGATGTTGTGTTCCGGGCCACTCATATCAAGGACAACGACGATGATTTTATGCTTCAGGAGGACGAGCGTCTGAACAGTTGGAGGCGCAAGTTCAATTTGTCCGAAGTGGACATGGAGGCCGTTATTCTGCCTTCGACCATTCCCGACTCGTACAAGACGTACGTGCAGAACGTGCTCGTCGCGGTAACCGACCGTTACGGGGAAACGACCCGGCGGCGCTTGTGCCCGTACTGCCATAACGAGCTGCCGATTTCGGCCGGTAAAGTGCCGAGCAATATCATCTCCATCGTGGGCGCTTCGCAGGTCGGTAAGTCTGTCTATATGACCTCGCTGATCCATACGCTCCAGCATACGACGGCTTCGAATTTTAACGCGGCCTGTATGCCGTTGAGCGCGGAAATTTCCCGCAAATTCCGGCAGCACTATCACGAGCCGATCTTCGAACGGGGCAGCATGCTGCAATCGACCAACCCGAACGAACAGCAGGAACCGTTTATTTTTCAGTTCGTGTTTAAGGATGAGCGTGAGGCTCCGCTGACGATCGTCTTTTTCGACGTGGCGGGCGAGGGGATGGTTCAGAGGGAATATCTCGATATTTATGCGTCTCATATCAAAAATTCATCGGGCATCCTGTTTCTGGTCGACCCTCTACAAATCCGGAGCATCCGGGACAAAATCCAGATCAATGTCGGCGGAGAGCAGGGCGAATTCGCCAACCGGTACGACGAGCCGCGCGAGGTGGTTATTTCGCTGTTCGAAAATTTTATCGCCCACCAGAGCAACTCCAAGACGGAGATTCCGACGGCGATCGTCTTGACGAAGAGCGATATGCTCCAGTATTTGAAGGAAGAAGACAGCGAGTACATCCAGCCGAACAGCAACGTATTCCGAAATGTCGTCCATCAGGGCTATCTCGACGAATCGGAGTTTCAAAACATTAACGGCGAAATCGGCCGTTTTATTGAAAAAGTGGACCGTCCGTTCAAGGACGCGGTAGACGTTTATTTTTCGAATACGGCTTACTTCGCGGTTTCCGCGCTCGGCACCAATCCCGTGAACAAGCAGATTTCGGGCGTCATTAATCCGACCCGGGTCGACGAGCCGTTCATCTGGCTGCTGCACAAGCTGGGCTATATCGCAAGGAGAGATGCGACGTGATGGCTAAACACATTCAACAGCACCTGTTTACGCGGGACCGCGAGGGGGTCTTCCGCACAAGCGAAGGGTTCGATACGGTCGCCAAGTCGCCGGGGCTGGACCCTTCCTTTATCAAATCCGCGCTGCACCCCTACTGCGTCTATAAGGCGCCGCAGGAGCTTCTGGAACGCGGGGAGGAAAACTCCGGGCTGTACCCGGAGTCGGTCGTCGCTTACCACGCGGAGAACGGGGATTTCGTAATCGGGCGCAGCGTCTACGTGGCGACGGACTTCACGGGACAGCGCAGCGCTTCCTTCACGCACCAGTACGTGATTCCGAAGGAACGCAAGGAAGCGTACATCCGCGAACCCCGCCGCATTTTTGGCATCCGCGGCTTCCAGAGCCGCTACGACATCCAGGGCGGCAAGGAGATCCCCGAGCTGGAGGATATCCCGTTCGAACCGGAAATCCACGCGGGCGAAGGGGACAAGCTGCTGGAGAAGCTCGGGATCGACCGGGAGCTGTTCCGCCAGCTCGTCTTCGCGGTGCTTGCCTCCGTGGCGAACAAGAAGAAAGTGTTCATTTCCCTGAACACGGATATCTCCGAGAGTGCCATCTACGCCAAGCGCCTGCTGGAGCTCCTGTACCGCTGCCTTCCTTACGCGGTACGCCGGCAGCTCGGCTTCATGACCTTCAACAGCGAGCCGGAAGCGAAGCAGCATCTGCACGTCGTGTTCACCGAAAAAGGGAGCATCCGCTTGCCCGACCGCAAAATCGAAAAAGATTTCATTTTCGATTTCGCCGGCGGCCGCTTCCTGAACACGGAGCTGCCCGCCCAGGACCACGCGTACCTGGATTACGTCTGGTCTAACCGGAACAATCCGGCTGAGCTGCAGAAGTACTTCGACTTCTGCGACGAAGCGGTCTCCGGGCTGGATGCCCAGACCGTGCTGAGCGCCGCGGCCTATTCCCGGCTGTGCGTCCTGTATGAGATCGAACGCGGCCGCACGGAGCTGTACGAACAGGACCGGGCCGCTGTTATGAACGGGATTCTGTCGTTCTTCACGACCGAATCTTACCCGCGTAAACCGCGCCTGAAGGAGCTGTTCGTCGGTCTTCTCACCCGCGAAGCGTCGGATAAGGGCCGTGCGGTAGCGGCGGACTATGCGGAAGCCGTCATGCGCTACGAGAAGTTTGCCGAACCGCAGCTGAAGGCGCTGATCGCCCGCTGCCTCGGCATCTTCGTCTCGCGGGCCGCCGATGCGGACGCGGGAGACGGGACCCAGGGCGCCGCTCCGCTGCTGGACCTGCTGGCCGCTTACCCGGCCGTTTTCGCCGGAGTATTCGGCGGGCTGATGACGAGCCGCCCTGCCTTGGGCGAGGGCTACATCCGCTACCGGATGAAGCGGGTCAAGTCGGTGCAGGCTTTTACCGGCGAGATCGGCTTCTGGCAGTCGCACAGCGAAGAGCTGATGGGAGAAGAGCTGTTCTCCCGGGAAGCTTACGATCCGCTGCGCAAGCTTATGCGGACGGATCTCAGGAAGAAAGTCGCTCTGGCCCGGACGTTAACCGATTATTTCGAACAGTTGAGACAAAATTCGGCCGGAGAGAAACGGCAAGGCGTAAGGCAATTCAGCCGATGGATGAAACTTGCCGTGCATCTGGAGCTGGCGGATGACTTGAAGCCGAGCGGCCTCGGCATCGAAGATATCCAAGGGCTGGGGTTCCTGCTCGATCCGATCAATCCGGACCTGAAAGGTCAGGCGTCGCGCGATCAGGAAGGGGTTCTCCGCGTCTTGCAAGCGGCGTACAAAGTGCTGACGCTTGACGGGAAGAAGCAATCCGAAGCGGAAGATGTGATGGCCCGTCTGGACCCCGTCGATTTGGACCGGGCGCAGCTCCTTCTTCAGAAGCTGATGCAAAACGAGGTCACCCCGGCCCGTTTCGGACAGCTGGTGACGGCTTTCCACAAACCGGGAACCGGCGGAAGTCCGGATCGGCAGCCCGGCTACGATTACGAACGGCTGCTGAACTTTGTGGCCTCGGCCGGGCAAGGCACGGACACGTTTACGGATTTTGCCGCCTGGTCCGCGGAGGATATCCGTTTCCAGGACGGGAAAGGCGCCATTCATCCGTATTACAAGGCGGCACTCAGCCGCGCGTTCGATGTTCACGCTCCGCAGGCTTTCCGCAACAAGGCCTTATCCCGTAAGCTGCTGGAGACGGGCAATCCTTCATTCGCGGCATTGTTCGAAACCGTCAGATTGCGGCAGTCCGGCAAATGGGCCCGTATCTGGGCCAAAAACAAACGGAAAATCGTACTGAGAGGCTCCATTTTCCTGATTCTGTTTATTGCCATTATCGCCGTGCTATGGAAGCCGGTATCGGATTGGATGGCCCCGACTCCGGTCGTTATCGTGGGAGACCTGCAGGAGAAAACCGGCAGCGAGACGGTGACGGTCAAAGCCTCGCTTAAGGAGCCCGATAAAAATACAAAGCTGTATGTCAACGACAAGGTTATCGAGAACGGGAGCATCGACTTGAAACTGAACGAAGGGGAGAATCCTCTTGTTTTCAAGGCGGTGAGCAAGTCCGGCAAAACCTCCGAAACCGTTAGCAAAAAGGTGACCCTGGTGCCGCGGCCCCTGGTGAAAGCGGAGCAGCCGCCGTTGACGGTGAAAGCCGCCAAGGTCACCGTGACGGTTAAAGCGGAGGACGGCAACGATCCGAGTCCGGAGATTTATATTAACGGGCAGCTTGCCGGGACCGGCAGCGTATCCCAGCAGGTTCAGCTCATTCCGGGCGACAATCCGATCGAGATTACAGCGAAGAACAAGCTGGGCCGCCTTAGCGAGCCCGTACGTTATACCGTGAAATCGAATCCTGTAACCGTAGGGCCTCCTGCGGGGGCAAGGTAAGCTTAAGAGAATAAGCCTGCTATTTTAAGCCGATACGAATAAAAAACGAGCAAGCGCTCATCGCCAAAAGGCGGCCTCATCCGGTTTGGAGAGGCCGCTTTTTTACCCCATTAAAGGGGGTCGTCCGTTTCTTCAGAATCGACCATGGCAGCATAAAGATGAATGGACGCCGTTATCTGTCTTCCCAGTTCCACAACTGGACCTTGCCAACTTGCGCACTGGAAATCCAAGATTCCTGTCTAAGCTTTAAAACCTCTTTGGTCGGACCGGTAACAACGACTCCGTAAATTTTAACGCCATTTTTTTCAAGGTAGGCTATGGATTCGTCCAGTTTTAGAAAGGGAACGATTTTTTTAGCGATGGGTTCGTAAGTTTGCAGCAAGTGCAAGGTTTTCATAAAATTAGCATCCCGGACATCGCCACTGCCGTAAGCTTTTATAGAAGGTGAACTGCTTGTTTTAGATACAGTGGAGCCGCCGAGTAACCCTTGTTTCGTTTCGGAAAAACTTGTGGTCTCCATATCGTCAGCATGCCACAAAGGTGAATAGGGAAAACCTATCGGATAAAGAACGTAGTCCTTTTTTTGTTCCACTCCCGTATCGACTGCAAACCAGGCGGGAACCAGATTCTTATCTTTAAACAGGGCGAGCAATTCATCGGTTGTAAATAGCCGATTAAACGAAATAAATGCCTCCGCAACGGTTCCTTCAGGGAGCTTCTCCAGGCGGTTCCATTCTCTGGTGCTGTCTGCACCGAGCTCACCGGGATATAGAAACCGACCCATTTCCATATCTCCCTCAAACCATGTTTTCGTTTCCAGGCCCGGCTGCGCAAGCAGAAAATGTTGGCTGAATTCACCGACGGCATTTTTCTTGCCTCCGATTTGTTTGATCAAATTACCGTGCAGGTCCATGTTAAAGAAGAAGTGGGAGTCTGCACTCAGCCGAGCTTCGACATTAGGCTGGGAAATGGCGATAGCGGAGGATACGGCATCTTTATACATGGTCATTCGGTCATTCTCACCCCATCCATAAAAAAGACTTGTCATTATACCCGAGAGGATAGTAGCCAACAGCCCGAATCCCAGAAGTGTCAGGGCGGTCGTAAAGCGCGCTTTCCATTTGCCTTTACGAATGATTTTTGCTTCCTGCTTCAAATCGGGTGTCGATATATTCCGATCGCTATCGTTTTGGATGAGTTCTTCCAGATAAGCTTGATAAGCTTCCATTTTCTCCATTTCCTGCTCTACCGCGGTTTGCTCCTCGGACGAAAGACGCCCTTCCTGATACGCCTTTAATTTATTTTTAAAATCCTCACTCATCTCTATTCCGTCCTTTCATTGTGACGTCTGAGTTTTTGTCTGGCTCTGAACAGTAAAATTTTAAATTGAGATAAACGGACGTCCATTATATCCGCTGATTCTTGATACGTTAGTCCGCCGAAATCGTGAAGCAGAATTGCCTGCTTTTGATGAACGGGCAATGAGGAAATAATGCTCCGCATCTCATTTATTTGTTCTAATCGGAGCATTTGTTCTTCGGGAGTATGAGAATCTGAAAGATGGTGGAAAAAACTGTTGTCCAATACAAGAGAGCGATTATCTTTACGTTTCCAATCGATAAAGACGTTATAAGCCACACGGAACAACCAGGGCTTTACTTTCTCGTCCTTGCAGATTTCCAAGTGCAGATAAGCCCTGTAAAACGTTTCTTGAGCTAAATCCTGAGTTGTATGATGGTTAAGGCAGAGGGAGAACAAATAACGATACACATCCTTAAAATAAGCTTGATAAATACGGTCTAACGAATACCTGTCCATGTTCTCCCTCCTTACTGTATACACGCATCGCGTCCGAAAAAGTTACACACAAAAAAACACCACTGTCCCGAATGGACAGTGGTGTTCGGCTCGCGCCCTTATGGCGTGGACAGTTCCAGGATCGCCTGCACGATCGCTTCCGCATCCCAGCCGACAATCCGGTCGGCATTCTGCTTCACGATCAGGGAAGGCTCTCCCGAATCCGGGGGCCGCACGGCTATAAGCGGCTTGTTCATTTCGCTTGTGGCCGCGATGATTTCTTTGTTGATCCATCTGCTGTAGGCGGAAGGTGCGTCCGCCGGAATAAGCACGGCCTGACAGTACTTCATCTTGCCGCGCACGGCTTCGTAAAGGGACCGCTCGTTATCCGATCCGGCCGCCGGATGATCTTCCGGCAGCAGAAACGTATCGAAGCGGAAGCCCCGGTCATGACAGGTTTGCAGCAGCGCAACCAGCTCGCGGAAGGCCGACCTGTCATTCCAGGCACAGCTCAGATACAGACTGGTTTTATAAGGTTTTGCCGGGGGCAGCACATCGTTCGCCTCCTTGGAACCACAGTTTTATTCGATGCCCTTAATCCAGGCGTTCACCTTGTCGGCATTCGCGTCGGCCCATTCTTTGGCCGCATCTTCCGGCGATTTGCCTTCCTGGATCGCGACCATCACCTTAGCCATGTCGTCCGGGGTCCATTCGAACTGGTCCAGGAACTTGTAGGCGTTCGGCTGGTCTTCTTTCAGGCCTTTGCGGGCGAGTGTGTGAATTTCTTCTTCGCCGCCGTAGACGCCTTTGGGATCGGCCAGATATTTCAGCTCCATCTTGGCGAACATCCAGTGCGGTGTCCAGCCGGTGACGACGATCGGCTTCTGTTCTTTATAAGCCTTTTGCAGCTCCTGAGCCATGGCGGCCGAAGAGCTTTCGACCAGCTTGTAGCCGGAGAGGCCGTAGTCGGCGACCGCTTTTTCCGTGGACATCATAATGCCCGCTCCGGGTTCGATCCCGATGATCTGGTTGTTCAGCGACGCGCTGACATCGGCTTTCTTGAGATCCTCGATCGAGTCGATCTTCATATAAGCGGGAACAGCCAGTCCCGTCTTCGTGCCTTTCAAGTTCGCACCGAGATCCTCCACGTTGGATTTATATTTCTCCAGATAGGAGGCGTGAGTGCCGGGCAGCCAGGCGGCTACCATGGCATCCGCGCTTCCGTCCGCGATACCGGCCCACATCGGCCCGGCGTCAACCTGGAGCATTTCGACTTTGTAGCCCAGCTTGCTCTCCAGTACATATTTGGCGACGTTCGTGCTGGCAATCTCCGAATCCCAGGCTACATACGCCAGCTTGACGGATTTGCCTTTGGCTCCGCCTCCGGTGGAACAACCGGCGACTAGTGCAACGGCGAGAACGACGGACAACAACAAACTCCATTTTTTAAAAATAACGATGACACCCCTTAGTTCGATTTTTTCTTTTTAAACACATTCTGGGTCAAACGGTCCAGCAGGATAGCCATAATGACGATGGCGATACCGGCTTCGAAGCCGACGCCCGTCTTGGCCTGCGTGACGGCCCGGTACACGTATGCGCCGACCCCCTGCGCGCCGATCATCGAGGAGATGACGACCATGGACAGGGACAGCATGATGGTCTGATTCACGCCGGCCATGATGGTCGGCATCGCGATGGGCAGCTGCAGCTTGACCAGCTTCTGCGCCGGTGTCGAGCCGAAAGCGTCGGCCGCCTCCACCAGCTCTTCCGGCACCTGCCGGATGCCGAGGTTGGTCAGGCGGATCGTAGGCGGAATCGCGAAGATGATCGAAGCGATTACGCCCGGCACGACGCCGAGAGAGAAGAACGACACGGCGGGAAGCAGATAGACGAAGGCGGGCATCGTCTGCATGAAGTCGAGCACCGGCGTCACGATATTTTGCAGCAGCGTATGCCGCGCGCAGAGAATACCGATCGGCACCCCGATCACGATGGACAGGATGGACGCCGTCAGAACGAGCGCGAGCGACTGCATGGACAGCTCCCAGAAGCCCAGGTTGTCGATCAGCAGCAGGCCGATAAACGCGAACAGCGCAATCCGCCAGCGGCCGATCCAGTAGGCAAGCGCCGTGATCAGAAGGATCAGAACGAGCGCGGGAAGCGCGGTCAGAGCCGTCTCGATGGAGCCGACCATAGCGGCGATAACCGCTTTGATCGCGCCGAAGAACGGCCCGAAATGATCGGTGAGCCAGCTTTCGAGGAATTCGATCCAGCGGCCGAGCGGAATTTTAGGAAGATTCATCGCACAGCACCCGCTTCCGGTTCCGCATTTCCGGCCAAGGCCGAAAGCACCGCTCCTTTAATGACGATGCCTTTCAGCCGGTCCTCCTCGTCGACGACGGCAACGGGAAGCCGGGTTTCGGCCATCATTTCGAACAGGTCGTTCAGAAGTGTTCCGGGTGAAACCGTAGGAACCTCGCGCTGCATGACCTGTTCCAGCGACTTGCCTTCTTTGAGAGCCTGGAGGGCATCCTCGGCGGTTACGATACCGAGCAGCTTCATCCCTTTGCTCGTCAGGTACAAGCTGGACACGCCGCTGTCGCGCATAAGCTGAAGGGCTACCCGCGGCCCTCTTTCGAGGGAGATCGTTTCCGGCTTTTTCATGACATGGGCCGCCGTGAGGACTTTGGACAAATCCACGTCTTCGACGAAGCGTTCCACGTACTTGTTGGCCGGCTGAATCAGAATTTCCTCCGGCGTGCCGATCTGCACGATGGAGCCGTCTTTCATAAGGGCGATCCGGTCTCCGATGCGCAGCGCTTCATCCAGATCATGTGTAATGAAGACAATCGTTTTCTTGAGCTTGGACTGAAGTTCCAGCAGCTCAAGCTGCATATCCTTGCGGATGAGCGGGTCCAGCGCGCTGAACGCCTCATCCATAAGCAGGATTTCGGGATCGTTGGCCAGCACGCGGGCAAGGCCGACGCGCTGCTGCATACCGCCGCTGAGCTGGTCGGGCAGGCTGTTTTCCCAGCCTCCCAAGCCGACCGACTTCAAAGCGGCAGTTGCCATCTCTGTTCTTTTTTTACGTTCGACACCCTGAATTTCAAGTCCGTATTCCGCATTTTCAAGTACGGTCCGGTGCGGGAAAAGAGCGAATTTCTGAAAAACCATCCCGATATTTTTCCGTCTGAATTGACGGAGCTGCTCGGGGTTCATTTTAAGCACATCGGTTCCGTTAAAAAGAACCTGGCCTCCCGTCGGCTCGATGAGCCGGTTTAACAGACGGACGAGCGTCGATTTGCCGCTTCCCGACAGTCCCATAATGACGAAAATTTCGCCTTGCTCAATCGAAAATTCCGCTTTATTGACCCCCACGGTCAGTCTGTGTTCTTTCAAAATCTGTTCTTTGGTGCGGCCTTGATCCAGCAGGGTCAAAGCTCTCTTGGGGTCCGATCCGAATACTTTGGTAAGTTGTTTTACCTCAATGATAGGCATGTGGACCTCCTTTCCTGGGTCTTTTGACTGGCTTGCTGACTTGTTTTAGTGTAACGGCATTCTTTTTTGACCGTCAAAGTCCGTATAAGCTTATAAATGTTTGTACAGTTTTAACTTTACGTACGATACGTTAAGTATACTCCGTATAACGCCGTATTCCTTCTTTCGTGTTTTCTTTACTTATCGAGGGGACTTTGATTACAATACAATTTAGAGGTTGAGAAGCAGCAGCTTGTTCCTCAGGAGGGAAACCATGAACGATCTCAGCGGCTTTACGACAGAGCAGAGCCAGAAAATTCAAAAAAACCGTGAACGAGTTATTGATTCCATCGGCAAAAATATGGATTTATACGGCATTACCTTGTCGATCGGGCACTTATATGGTTACATGTACTTCAATAACGGCCCCGTCACACTGGATGAACTGAGCAAAACGATGGGGATGAGCAAGACTTCCATGAGCACCGGTGTCAGGACGCTAATGGATTTGAAAATGATCGACAAGGTATGGGGAAAAGGCACACGCAAAGACCTGTACGAGGTGGAACCGGACTGGTACCAGAATTTCAGCGATTATTTCTCCATTAAATGGCGTAAAGCGGTGGAAGGGAATATGAACGCCCTCAACAAATCGCTCGTCGAACTGCGGCATATGAAGAAGGAATACGAAGAGAGTCCGGAGCTCCTGGCCGTGCTTGATGCGGACGAAGCGAAAATCGCGCACGCCATGGATTATTACAAGTGGCTGCTGAGGCTGATCGAGGCGATGGAAACCGGCAAGATTTTCGAGCTGATTCCGAAAGAACCCCGGGAACCCGCTTCAGACGAAGCCGGCCGGCCGGAGCGCGACGGGAAAGAATAAGAAAAGGGACAAGCCCGGCTTGTCCTTTTTTATTTGGAGAGAAGCGTTCGATCCCATGAAAGGTTATTTATATGAAATAAACAACCACAACATAAGCATTAAGAATAGGAGAAGACCACTATTTTCTCGTTTGCGGGTCTTCATCGTTCTCGTTGAGAGCCGGTATAGGAATATTAAAACAATACATAGGGCAACCACTAATGGAAGTATTTTTGCCAAGTTATTCATGGAGTTCCTCCTTTTCTGTAGGTAATGTTTTGTAAAAATATTGTCCGTAATCGCAAAAACGCCCTTAAGGGGCGCTTTTTTTATTCCGCTGGCGTCAGCTTGGCGGCTCTGCGGTATTCGCCGGGCGTCTGTCCCGTCCACTTTTTGAACATGCGGTTGAATGAGGTGATGTTCCGGTAGCCGATGCGCAGACCGACTTCCACAATGTTGAGCTGAGTTCCCGTCAGCAGTTCCTGCGCTTTGGAAACCCGAATGGCATTCAGGTGGTCGCTGAAATTCGCTCCGGTTTTTTCTTTGATATAGACCGATAAATAGGCGCTCGACATCTGGAGGCGGTCCGCAAGATTTTCGAGGGTCAGCTCGTCCCCGTAGCCGTCCCGGAGAGCGTCCATGACGAAGCGGATCACGGGATCTTCCGTATCTTTCTTCTCGTAGATAAGCGCGGCCGCGGAGAAGAACAGCTCCCGGTAGCCTTCGATATAGTCTTCGAAGGTGCAGCACTCCTTGAGCCGCCGGATAAGCGGTTTGACGGACCAGGCGGCGTCCTGCGCGATTTTGCAGATGTCCATGAGCTTCCATACCTTGCCCGCCATGGACTCCGCAAGCTGCCTGTACTGGACGACGCCGGCCCCGGCCTCGCGCATTTCGGCAAGCTGGCGGCCGATCAGCTCCAGGGCGCCCTTGTCGTCCCCGGCCTGAAGGCAGGCGTTCAGCTCCTGCTCCCGGGCGGGGCTTAGCGCGCAAGCCTGCAGGCCGGAGCGCGTTTCCAGGATGACCTGCGTTTCCTCCGCTAGGGTAGCCTGGCCCGCTCTTTCCAGCGCCTGCCGGTAGGCGTCGTTGAACTGGGAAGCGTGCTCGAACCGCGAGCTGACCGCCACGGCCGCCAGGCACTGCTCCCGGTGAGAATCGAACAGATGCCGGATGTCCCCGAGCATGGCCTGAAGCGTGCCGGCAGCGACTGCGCCGCTGATGACCGTAAGGATCTGGTTCTTCTCCATCTGGAACGTATGCGAACCGGGGCTGTGTTCCCTCAGAAGCACGTCGAGATGCTCGCGGTAATAGGAGGCGAGCCGCTCATGCGGGACGGGTTCCTCGCCCGGTTTCGTCTGCCGGAACCGGAGTTCATAGACGATAATCTGGAAGCTTTCGTCACTCGCGATAAAATCCTGCCATTCGTGAATATCCGTATGAATGCTTCTCAGCTTGTTAATGTAGCTGTACTTCGTAAGAAGCGACTGCCGGCTTCGCAGCTCGCTGCGGATTTCGGCCTTTTCCTTAAGAAGATCGGCGATTTTCTCCTGGATGAACGCGAATTCCCGGATCGCGCTGGGCTCGCCGCCCCCACTGCCGCTCATAACTGCCGAAACCATCTGTTTGACGGGCCGGTTGATCCGGCGGCTGCTCAGCAGGGAGACGGCAAGGGCGATGCCGAGCGACAGGAGGAAAATCGCCAGCAGCGTCCAGTTCAGCTTCCTGAGCTGGGAGGCCACGCTGGCGTTGGGAACGCCGGTGATGTACGTCAGACCGTCGTCGCCTGTATAGCGGAAATAAACCATTCCGCCCGCAACGGCGGTTCCGCTGTTTTCATCGAAAGCGGGAAGCCCTGCCGGAGCCCCGCTTTCGCCCGCCTCGAAAAGAACGCTTCCATCACCGTTCAGCACGTAAAAGAGGCGCCCGTCGCCGCCTTCCCCGAGAAAGTCGCGCTGCGTCTTGTCCACGTCGAGATACGCCGTAACGAGATAGCTGCTGCCGCTCAGATGAAAACTGACGGGAAGCAGCTTCTTCTCGGCGGGCGAATTCCAGACCGTCTTGAAATCCGCTGCGGGCAGCAGGGAGAACGCATCCGCCGATTTTAGGCGGTTTTCCCAGAAGGGCAGCGGATAAGCGGCGCTTTTGTACAGCCGGTTGTACTGGTCTTCCGCACCGCTGCTGCCGTCTTTGTCGAGCGTGACGCCGTGCGGCAGGAAATACACCTCGAGGTTGTCGAGAAACAGGTGCGGGTTCGAGGTATCCGAACGAAGCCGGGCAACGATGCTTCTGGCCTCCAGATAACGGAGTTCTTCATCCGTCGCGCCCTGCAGATGCCGGTTGAAAGCGATCACGCCGGGATCGTTGTATGTATTGAACAGAAGCGTTTTGATCCGGGAAAAATGCGTGCTGTATTTTTCGGCCGTATTTTTAAGCATGGACTGGTTATGAGCGATAATTTCGCCGTGATATTTGGTCTTGAAATAAGCGAAGGCCGCCAGGTCGAACGCGGCAAACAATCCTATAATGACGAGAAAACTGATCAGCGTCGCAAGGAACAGGGAGGTTGGTCTGGTTTTGTTGAACGGCATCATGCGGTAGCTCCTTATTCGCTTGGTGGAAAAGCGGCCGGTCTCTTTCCATTGTACGAGCCGAATGTTAGGGGAGTGTATACGCACGGAACAATTTGCCGCACCCTTGAAGCCTTTGTGTGAAGTCAAGCCGTGAAGCCAAGCCATAACGGAACCACCCGCACAAAAAAAGGCAGTACACGGTCGCCGCCGTATGCCGCCCTTTGCTTATTCCTGTTCCTTTGCGGCAGCAAGCTTGCGCCGCCTTACGCTGATTTCATCCAATGAAACTTGGTTGGGATCGATCATGCCCGTAAACTGGTCGTCGTAGGTTAGATCCGCCGTTACGGCGTGCCGTTCTCCCCATTCGTAGAAAACAAGGTCGGCGGGCGCGTTCGTTCCGTAAAAGCGGGAGAGCGCTTTTACAAAATCGTGATACGTCGGAACCGGCATTCCACCGATGCTGGTCACGATAACCCCGTCGCGCAAACCGGCCCGGCTGGCCGGACTGTTCGGGTACACGGTCGCGATGAAGTTCCCCCGTATGCCCGCGCAGGCAAGCCCCTGCTCTTCCAGTTGGGCGGCGGTTGCCGTATAATTCATGACCCCAAGGCGGGGATAATTAAAAATCGAGTTGCGCAGATCCAGGCCGAGCTCGATTGTATTTTTCAGATGAAATAGAGATTGTCTCCAGCCCGTTTCTCCGCATTCCCTGACCCACTGCATCGTTTCATCTTCCGTATAGCCTTCAACGGTGACGGTCACCTTGGTACAAGTGCCGCAGCCGATCGGCTCGAAAGCGAACGAGGTCCTTAAGTTATATTCCCAGAGCGAACCGTCCGGCAAAATGGACGTGTAGATCTCGTCGAACCGGATAAGCTCCGGTTTAACGGATTCGGTGCAGACGGCGCGATTCGTTAATTCACCGATTACGAGAGTGAGCTCGTCGCCTTGGGCGATTTCGGGCTGTGCCCCCGAATAGGTCGCGATGTCGCTCAAGAAATGTTTCCAGCCTTCCGCTGTCGCCACATACCACCAGATTTCGTCCGCAGACGCGTCGATATAAACCGAATTGACCGTTCTTCCTCTATCCGCATTCATCCCGAAAGCAGTCCTCCTCCGTCTATCGACTGATGCCCTTATTTTATCCCTTTTTGCGAACAAACGATCGGTTTTTATCGGCATTCCGTCGGAATAAAAAGCCGAGCGGCCGGCAAGGAAAGCGTTCTATAATGCGGCAAAGCGCATGTTTTAGTTGGGCCGCCAGGTCCGGAGGTGGTGGTGTTTTATGACAAAAATGAATGTGGTTATCCCGGTTTACAATCAGGCCTACGCCTTATCCCTGACTTTGCACGGGTTAACCAGGCAGGCGGCCCCTTATAACCGCTGCCCGGTTATCGTCGTAGACGACGGGTCCGAAGAGCCGGTCCACGCGGTTGCGGAAGCTTACAGGGGACGGCTGAATCTCACCTACGTGCGCATTCCCCGCAGCGGCAGGGCGGCCGCCCGTAATGCCGGAGCGAGGCTTCTGGACGAAGGCTGCGTCCTGTTCTGCGATGCGGACCGGATACCGAGGCCGAGATTCATCGAAGCGCATGAACAAGCTTGGCGGAAGCACGGAGGCCACTTTGCGGTAGGGCAGGTCCGGGAGCTCTATGTCCCGGATGCGGAGCAGAACCGGGATCTGGTGCTGGCCCGCTACGAGGCGCAGAAATATGACCGCATTCCGCAGTACTGCCGGCTCGTTTACCGGCTGTTTAACGAAAGCGGATCGACGGTCTCTCCCGTTCCGTGGATAGCCGCCTTGAGCGGGAATATGTCTCTCCCTTTGGACCTGTTCCGGGATCTGGGGGGCTTCGACGATACATTCCGCGAGTGGGGCTTCGAGCACCTGGAGCTGGGCTACCGCGCCCACCGCCGGCAGATTCCCTTCGCGTACTGCCGGGAAGCGGTGAATGTGCATCTGGCGCATCCGCGGACGGGCGTCACTTATGCGGATTTTATCCGGCGGAGCCACGACACGTTTTTCCGCAAGCACCCGCATCCGGTGATAGGGGCTTTCTATGATTTTATGATGGGCAGAATCAGCCGGATTCAGCTTGAGAACCTGGCCTCTACGGGCATGCTCGGCAGCGCGGGGAGAAACACTCCCGACGAATACGTCAAGATTCTCAATTTCAAGGCATGAATTTAACCGAAACGGGGGAAGAACGATTGGCACAACAACGTTTGCAGACCAAGGCCGATTCTTTTTTGGGAAAAGCGAACCGCGAGCTGGCCGGTTTGTACGTCCCGATGATGAATTCGCTCTGGAAAGTGATCACGACGGGCGAATTCCGTTACGTCAAGCAGTGCGAACAAGACGAGAAGGATTATCGGGAGGCGCTTGCTTCTCCGGTTCTGCGCAGGCAGACGGAATATTGGCTGAACCGTCCGGGCCTGTCCGCAGACCAAGAACGCCAGCTGCAAGTGTTGAAGGCTGAGATGGCGGAATACCGGATGGAAGCGGACGAACGACAGACCGCCGCTTCCTTGTGGAACGATCTGCATTACACGATCGGCACGTTCCGGGCGGAAGCGGACGGCGCGCTGTTGTCGGAGCATGCGGCGCGGGTTCTGATGCGCAGGCTCAAAGACGGGCCTCAGCGCAAGCAGATCTGGCAGGCGGAAATGCGGCTTGGCGGCCTTGTCGCGCCCAAGCTCCTGGAGCTGGTCAAGCTCCGCAACCGCGCTGCCCGGCGGCTCGGCTACGCCGATTACTTCGCGATGAAGCTGGAGATCGCCGGGGTCGGTTCGGATACGCTGACGGAGCTGATCCGGCAAATCCGCGGCGGTCTGGATTTCGCCTACCGGGAGGTGAAATGCGGGATCGACCTGGAACTGGCCGACCGGTTTCGCATCGCGCGAAGCGAGGTCCGCTCCTGGCATTATGCGCATCCGTTTTTCCAGATGCATGATGCGATGGAGGAGCCGCTTGGAGCGGGCGCGGATGAAATGGCGGACAAGGTGTCCGGGTGGCTGCTGGAACGCGGATTCGATCTGAGCGCCGTCATCCGCAAGGCGGATCTGGCCGAGCGTCCGGGCAAGGGGCAGGCGAACTGCTGCCTGAACCTGGACCGGGGCCGGGATATCCGCATGTCCTGCAACTTGTCCCCGGACACGAAGGGACTGGCGGTGCTGCTCCACGAAACGGGACATGCTCTTTTCGAAAAAGAGCTGGACCCTTCGCTTCCGTTTCTGCTGCGTCAGCCGGCCCATCCCTTCTTGAGCGAGGGCGTCGCCCTGCTGCTGGAAAGATTGGCGTGGGATGCGGAGTGGAGAGAGGCCCTGTTCGGCGGGCAGCCGGAGGGCGATGCCCGGTCCGATCAAGAACGGCTGCGGAAAGAAACGCTGGTCAGGCTGTATTGGACGCTGACTCTTGTGGAATTCGAGAAGCAATTATACGCAAATCCCGACCAGCCGTTAAACGGTCTATGGTGGGATCTCGTGGAAGAGGTGCAGGGCATACCCCGGCCGGCCGAGTGGGATTATCCGTACTGGGCCGCCAAGGCGCATCTGTCCACGCTCCCGGTCTATTACTACAATTACCTGCTCGGCGAGGCGGCCGCCTCCCAGTTTCAGCACACGCTTCAGGTCCGCTTCAAGGTATGGCACGGGAAAGAAGCGCTGGGGCACCTGCGGAAGGAAGTGTTCCGTCCGGGAGCTTCGGCAAGCTGGCGGGAGTTGTTAGCGGCGGGCACTTCGCAGGAGCTGAACCCGCTTTTCCTGATCCGTCAACTGCAAGGCTGAATTTCGTATCTTAAGGAGGATGTCGGAATGGCAACGATTCATATCCAGAAAAGGACGATCGTTTCCCGTATGGAACGGGAATCGTCCGAACCGGTTAACAGCCGGGTCAAGACGTATACGCTCACGCCCGAGGAGCTGGACTATTACCGCAAGCTGCCCCTGTCCGCTGCGGACAAGGCATTCAAGCCGGGACTTAAAGTGATGGCGATGGAACGGAGGGAAGGAGATGGCGACGGCAGCCGAGAACCTGATCCGGCACCTGGACCGCTTGTCGGAGGAACTAAGGGGGACGCTCACGCCGGAGAAGCTGGAGGGGCTTGACGAATGGTTCCGTCTGGAGGCGCCGGAGGCGTGCAGAAACGCCTCTCGTTTGCCGTTTCCGTATAATCAGCGGATACTCCGCCACTTCCGCCGCATGCGGGAGGAAGAACGGCCTTTGCCGGCTATCGCCGGTTTTCTTCGTCACGGGCTGGACGAGATCTACGATATTTTGCGAGATTATCAATCCGTTTAAAAAGTAATATTTACCTATAATTCTAGAATAGACAAAAAAATCCTAATGCCATGCAAGGGAACCTGATCTTTCTTTCTTGCGGTTTGATACCATGACGGCACCGAAACCATTACGTGTAGGGGGAATGGGTGCCAGTGGACGTGCTACTTATTATCAGCCATCAGCTTAAGGAAGACGAGTTCGAACGAGTACAGCGGTTGTTTTCCCATATGTCGATCATTGCCGAATCGGATTTTAAAGCGGTCGAGAGGTCGCTCCGCCAACAGGAAAAAGCTCACAAGCTATTCGTTTTCCTGTCCTTCGACGAATCGCTCCCCGAGGAATGGAAGATCGAGGAACTTCAGCTGCAAAGCCCGATTATGGTGCTGCTTAAAGTGAACAAACGTGATCTTTTCGTGTTTTATTCTTTTCTCGATTCGGTGGGGCTTTTGTCCAAGCCGTCCGCCGATGTGTCGGCCAAGCCGGAAATTTCGCCGATGCTGTATCAGTCTCTTGAATATATCGAACAAAATTTGTGCGAAAACGACCTGTCCTTGGAGAAAGTGGCTTCGAGCATTTTCGTCAGCCGGTGTCATTACTCCAGGATGTTTAAAGAATATTTCGGCTTCGGCTTTAAAGAATACGTGATGAACAAGCGCATTCAGAAGGCAAAGGCCATGCTGCAAAAAGGAGTGCCGGTCACGGATGTATGCTATGCCGTCGGCTACGGGGATTTAACGCATTTCGGCCGGGTCTTCAAAAGGCTGGTCGGGATCAACCCTTCGGTTTATCGGGGACAAAGGCGGGAAGCGCCGTCCTGCGGATAACGGGAAAGGGGGAAGGAGCTATGGAAACGGAGCCGATTCGCTCCCGTTATTTCAACCGGCTCACGATCGGGCCGGACGGGCGGTCCGTCCGCAAAACGAGCCGTCACGACAAGAAACTCCGCGACGAGATCAGTTGGTACCTGAATCTGCCGGAGGAATTGCAGACGTATATCCCGGGTGTTCTGAGCTACTCGCTGCAAGATCAAGTATATCTGTGCCTGGAGTATATTCAGGCCCCGACTTTATCGGATCTGTATATGAGCGGGCGGCTGGATCAGGAAGGCTGGGCGGGCGTTTTCGCCCGGCTGGACCGGCTCTTCGGCCGGTTTGCCTCCTTCTCCGCCGAGCTGGCTCCGGCCTGTTTGCACGAGATGTACATCGGCAAGACCCAAACCCGCATGGCGGCTTTTTTGAACGGCAGCGAGCGGGCCAGACGGTTTTACAACCAGGGCTATTACCGGCTGAACGGAAAGATGATGCTCTGCCCCTTCCGGATTTTCGAAAGCCACCTCGGGGATTTCCGGTCCCTGCTCGCTAATCCGGCTATCGCTGTTCTGCATGGCGATCTCTGTTTCTCGAATGTGCTGTATGAACCGGATAAACAGACCGTGAAGCTGATAGATCCCCGGGGCAGCTTCGGCAGACCGGGGATCTACGGCGACGGGCGGTACGACCTGGCGAAGATCAGACACAGCCTGAACGGATACGAGCATATTGTTCACGGCCGTTATTCGCTGCAAGCGGAGGGCAATGACATCCGGCTGGAAATCCCGTTTACGGACGGGCAGCTCGGGCTTCTCCGCGACTGGGACCGGTATCTGGGCGGACGTCTGCCTGATGTCGCCAAGATTGAGGCGCTTCTGTTCCTTTCGATGCTGCCTCTTCACAGGGAGAGTCCCGAGCGGCAAATGGCTTTGTACGCCGTGGCAACCCGTCTGCTGTATGAAATTTTTGCTGATTAAGAGTCCCTTGTTAAGCCGAGGGTTCCGGCGCGTATTCTTCTATACTGAAAAGGAACCCACAGAAAAGGAGAGTGACAAGAATGAATCAGACAGCAGCAAAATTTGTGATCGCAACGGCGATTCTCGTTTCACCGGCGGCAGGAACAGCTCTGGAGGCAAGCGCTCAAACCGTTGCGGCTTCGGCGCAGCAGGCGGTTCAACCGTCCGGCGAGGCTGTACAGGCGGCACCGTCCGGCACGTTGTCCCAAGCCGAAATTTCCCGCGTGAAGACGAATTCCGGGGATAAACTGCAGGAGTTCGGCGGATCCAACTATTTTACCCCGTCCGTTATAGGCAAAACTCCAGCATGACCGGTCAAAAGAGATAAGCGCCCGACGCTTATCTCTTTTGCGTTTTCAGGCAGGGCTATGACCGGAGAGAACCGGGGTTAACGAAATTTTCGCAGATTGAAGTCAGCCGGTAAAGCCGAGAGAGCGGGGCTTTATTTTTTTATACTTAAGAGGTAGTTATCCAGGCAAAGGGAGGTGAAACGAATGAAAGAGATGACGTCTAAATTTATAATCGCCACCGCTATTCTGGCGGCTCCTGCGGCAGGCACCGCCCTGCAGGCAAGCGCCCAGACCGTGGCGGCTCAGGCCCAACCGGCGGTTCAACCGGCTGTTGAGGGTGTGCAGGCTGTACAGCCTGCACCATCCGGCACATTAACCCACACCGGAATTTCCGGCGCTGCCGAGTCCCGGGAAACGTTGCTGGAGTTTGGCGGAGGCAACTTTGTATCCCCGTCCGTTGTGAAGAAAACTCCTATGTAAACGGCAAAGAGATAAGCGTACGACGCTTATCTCTTTTGCGTTTTCAGCATTTGGTTAAGACCCCCAGAGAACCGTGGGTTACGAAATTTTAGCAGGTTGAAGTCAGCCGGTAAAGCCGAGAGGGCGGGGCTTCATTTCTCTATACTTAAGAGGAGTTATCGGGGCAAAGGAGGTGAAACGGATGAAAGAGATGACGTCCAAATTTATAATCGCCACCGCTATTCTTACGGCACCCGCCGCCGGAACCGCTGTGAACGTGAGCGCGCACGCTGCGGCCGCCGCGAGTCAGCCTTCAGTAAGCGCTGAAAGCGCAAGCGCGCCTGCGGCGGCTTCCCCGCAGTTCGAACCTGCCGCAGCGGATACAGCGTCCCGGACTCATTCGCCCGCTGCCGCCGGCATGGAAGAATTCGCCGGGGCGGCACCATCTTTTGTGTTTAATCTGGCTATGAAAAGATAAGCGGACCTGATGGAGGGAGATAAGCGGGAAGAAGCTTATCTCTCTTCTTTCTTTTGCACACTATGAAGATGTGGAGGGAGTACATGAATCAACGGATGTTTACTTGTCTGGATCTGAGATCCTGCTTGAATAACTGCGGAACGACAGGCAGCCATAACTATCACGAAGGTTATTTAAGCTCCGCCAGGGCTTCTTTTCCGGAAGAAGCTTTTCAATTTGACGACCCTTTCGAATTTAAAGAAATACCGTTCGTTCTCTTTAAGAGGCATTCTTTCGATAATATCGTCACGGAAGGACAGTCCATCCAATTCCCCCGGCAGCGGGTGACCCGGATTCATCTTCTCGGCGCCTCAAGCGACGCCAATATGGCGGATTATGTGTATTTGATGCTGGATGAGAAGGAGGTCTCGAAGGAGAAGATCCTGTTATCCCATTTTATTTCGGAGGTTCCTTTCCCTCGTAACGAATGTGTAATCCAAGCGTCCTGCCTACATACGTTGGATGGCCCTCTTACTCACAGATCCCCCAAGCTCTGGTATGACGGGATTACATTAGACCGCCCGGTGGAGATTAACCGAATTACGTTTGAGGACAATCCCTGCATGCATGTGTTCGGCATGACGCTTGAAAGTGTTGAGACACCGGAGGATAGGTAATTTTTTCCTAATAATGGGAGGGATACCGCCGAGGACTCCGCCGGCATACCTCTTATACTGAAGGAGAGCCGGCAGTCCCAGAAGAAAGGAGGATGGATGGAATGAAGGAAACGACCGCTAAGTTTCTTATTGCGACCGCTGTGCTGGTGTCTCCCGCCATGGGAACGGCCCTGGACGTCAGCGCCGGGCAGCCCGCGTTAATCCAGGCGCAAACGGCATTCGCGGACGTTCAGCAGAACCGGACGGTATCCGCGTCCGAAGACACGTATTCAAGGTTGCAGACAGCGAAGAAAGCGTCCGATCCGAGCTTGCGGGAACCGGGAGAATATACGGTTTCGGGCGTATCGCCGATGTGCGCGAAATGCTTGTCCTAGAATGCCCGAAAACCCTGGTGAGACGATCCCGCACGGGCAGTCTCCCGTTTTTAGGTGAAGACCGGTTTGTGCAGGCTTTGTTCTGAAATGTTAAGGGAGCGTGACAGCAGGCTCCAATGACCGGAAGAGATAAGCCTTAACCGGGCTTATCTCTTTCTCTCATGTGCGAAGCGATGGAACCGATCTTGTTACAGCTTAACGGAGGTGGAAAGACGGATGACGTTTACCTTATATAAAGAATTCCGGTTGAATTGTTTCTACGTCAATATCGCCGCTCTGTTGAAGCGGCTTCCCGTTGAAGATGCCCATCTGGTTTATTTGTTCAATCAGGCGGGCTTATTTTACTGCGATACGGAGGACGAGGATGAGTTTCAAATCAGCCCTTATTACCGGCAGCTGGACGATTTTGTGTACGGGCTGTTCGGAGCGCGGCTGCATAAGAAAGGATCTTCTGCGGGAAGCGAGTATATGCGGACTTTGAAAGAGGCTCTTGCCAGCGGAAGGAGCGCGATCATCGAGTCCGATATTTTTTATTTGCCGTACAGCGGCTTTTATAAAAGAACCCATTTTCCGCACGCTTTGGAGGTTACCCGTCATAAGGAAGGCAAGTTCGAGATCTGCGATCATTATTACGAATATCACGGAATTCTCGAAGAGTCCGAACTTCAGGCCATATTCGACGCTTCGCTGGACAGCGTATTTTATAAACGGTTGTATGTCTGGTCTCTGCAAAAAACGGACGGAGCCGCTCCCGGAGAAATTACGCCGGCATTTTGCGAAAGCGTGATTAAAGACAATCAGGCGAATATGCAGGGAGCCGTCACCTACGATTGTCCGCCCGGCAGCTATCCGGGACTCGCCGCTTTCGAACCTATTTGCGTGAAAATAAAAAGCCTGAAAACGATCGAAGAAGACTCCGTCAAGTTTAAGGCGGCCAGTTATTTGTATGACGGATTCAGGGAGATCGCCAATTCCCGGTATCATCATCACAATTTACTGAGAGCTATCGGAGAGGACGCGCTCGCCGAATCGTATCTGGAGGCCGACCAAAGCTGGATGGTGGCGGCTAATTTGCTTATGCGTGCGGCGACGGGAAATCAGTTCCAAGCCTTCGAAGAACGGATATTGAGCCGGATGGAGCGGGTGAAACAGAAGGAAGCCGAAAATACCGCTCTGCTGCAGCAGTGGCTGCACCGGCGGGAGACCGGTCCGGCAGCTCACATCCGCAAGGATAAATCAACAACCGCCTAATATCCCGCAAAGGAGTCTGATTCTTGTCCGGCCCTCTCTGGTACGATTATAGCAGGCAAAGAATGGAGGTGTACGATGCGGATCGTACTGGATTTGGACGGAACTATTTGCACCTTGAAAAAAGAAGGGGAGTCGTATGCGGATGTTACGCCTTTACCGGGCTCCGTCGAAGCTTTGCGCAGGCTGAAAGAAGCAGGGCACCGGATCATCATTCACACGGCCCGTCATATGAAAACGTGCCAAGGCAATGTCGGGGAAGTTCTTGCCCGGGTCGGCGGCCTGACGCTGGACTGGCTGGAACGGTATGAAATCCCCTACGACGAAATCGTTTTCGGCAAGCCTTACGGTGACGTGTACGTGGATGACCTGGCCCTGACCTACCGGAGCTGGGACGAGGTTCTGGAGCGGCTGAAGGTCGGATGAAGCCTGTTCAGATCGTAATTCCGATGGCGGGACGAGGACAGCGCTTCCGCAATGCGGGCATATCCGTTCCGAAGATGCTCATTCCCGTCGCGGGAAAGCCGATGCTTCAGTGGGCGCTGGAAAGTTTAATGCCGCATTTTCCAGGGAATAAAATTTTGTTCGTCTGTCTGGAAGATCATCTGAAGCAGGGAGAATTGGAGAGGGTCATCGGGAGCTGCTGCGAGAATGCCGGTATCCTCTCTCTGCCCGAAGTTACGGGGGGACAGGCGGAGACAGTGTTAAGCGCGGAAGCGTGCCTCGATCCGGAGCTGCCCCTGCTCATCTACAACTGCGATACGTACACGGAATCTTCCATAGGCGAAACGATCCGCACCAGAGGAAACGAGGCGGACGGGATTATCTCCGTGTTTGCTTCCGCGAATCCCGCATACAGCTATGTGCGGACAGACGGGCGTGGCCGGGTTGTGGAGGTCAGGGAAAAGCGGGTGATTTCAAACCGGGCGACGACGGGACTCTATTATTTCCGGAAAGCCGGTCTGTTTCTGGAGTCGGCGGAGGAAGCCGTACGCCAGGGAACGGAGGAAGGCGAAGTCTACGTGGCTCCGCTGTATAACCGGCTGATCGGGCGGGGGCTTACCGTCGTTGCGGATCAGGCGGACCGATGCTTTCCGCTGGGAACGCCGGACGAGATTGCTCATTTCACAAGAAACTACAGAAAGCGGGAGAGTGATGGGACATGACGAAACGGATCTTTTTCGGTTTAAGCGGCGGGCTCGGCCCCGTGCTCCGGTGTCTGCCGGTGGCCGAGCACTTCCGACGTTCCGGGCACACTGCCGCTTTCAGCATATACGGGGAGAGCAGTGCGGCTTTTATTGAAGGCAGAGGCTTCAAACATCTGCCGGATGACGACCCGGCCGTTCCGTCTCCCGAGAAAATGATAACCGGAGGTCCGGTTTTCTATAACCTGGACCATTATTATGCGGGAGCGGGCCTGCTCGATCCGGATTTCACCGGGGCTTGGATTCAACACCGGATCCGGTTGCTGGAGAAATTTAACGCCGATCTGGTTATTACCGACATGAGCCCCCATACGGCAATCGCGGCCCGCTATCTGGGTATCCCGGTTGCCTCGATCACCCAGTCCTGCTTCCATCCGGACGGCCAGCCCATGCATTACTGGGGACGGACTCCCCGTAATCTGCCGAGAGTGACGCCGGTCGTCAACCGGATACTGAACAGGCTGGGCCTGCCGGACATCCGCGGCATGGAACAGCTTAATGCGGGGACGCTCAACTTTATTCCGGGAATACCGGAAATGGACCCTGTCCGCACAAACGGAGTCCGTTATGTGGGCCCCATCGAATATCCGGCTGCCGGTCCTGCCGGCACCCGTCTTCCGGAAGACCCGTTTGTCCTCGTCTATCCGGGCAGGCTCCAGGATACCGCGGGCGCTACGGGCTTGGGGCTGCTGAACCATGTCGTGGAGGCATTCGGGGGGAAAAAGGAACCGGTCCTGATAGCCGGCAGCGACGGGCTCCCGGACCGTCTGAAAGAGGGGCTTCCCCGGAATATCAGGATCATCCCGTATTTTACTTCGCCTATGCTGAAGAACTGCCGGTTGTTTATCCACCACGGGGGGCACGGGAGCTGTCTGTCGGCCATCATGAGGGGAGTTCCCTCGCTTATTCTGCCTACGCACACGGAGCGGGAGTTCAACGCACGCAAGGTGCAGGAAATGGGAGCGGGGGAGTATATGCTGCCGGGAACGTTTGCGGCCGATCATCTATATAAGCTTTCCATGTATGTGAGCGAGGACGGTTACAAAGAACGGGCCGGAGAACTCGCCTCGCTGATCCGGAGCCGCAATTACGGGGGAGCCAAGGAAATCTACAAGCGGTGCATGTCGCTTTTGGAACGGCGGGCGCTAGCCCTGGAGGAGTTATGATTTACGGAATCGGCGTGGATTTGCAAACTATCTCCCAGCTTGAACAAGTGATGAAGAGACAGGGGGAAAACTTCCTCCGGAAAGTGTTCACGGACCGCGAGCGGGCTTACTGCAGCCGGTATGCCTGTCCCGCCAAGCATCTGGCGGCAAGGTGGGCCGTCAAAGAAGCGTTTATGAAGGCAATGGGCTCCGGGCTGGGCGGGAAGTACATGTTTAAAGATCTCGAAGTGGTCAACCGATCCTCCGGCCAGCCGGAACTTGTCCTGCGCGGGAACGCGGAGGAGGACCGCATACGGCTCGGACTTCACGTCTACATAAGCATCTCCCATTCGGGCGAATATGCCCTCGGTCAGGTAGTTCTCTGCAAGGCATAAACCATGCTGCACAGTCTGTTGAAATGTCTCCGCAGGAGGCAGCCGACAGGCTTTTTTGCCGTAGAACGCGGGTTCATTATCGCTTGACGCTCAGACAGTCAGGACGGTAAGATGTAAATATGTTTCATCCAATTATGGAAGCGTGTTCCTAAATACGTCAAGGAGCTGATCCCGTGACCCAAACTTTGACCGGAATCGATCATGTTCAACTGCCTGTTTCAAACCTGGAGCAGTCCATCGAGTGGTATGGGAAAATGTTCGGCTGCACCCTGCTCGACAACTACGGGGAATGTGCGATGCTGAAACTGGAGAACGGCCCCAATTTAATGCTGTGGCAGTCTAACGATTATTCTTCCGCACATTTTGACAAAGACGGGGAGACCATGCCGGTCATTTTCTTTAGAAGCAATGAGATTGATCTCCTTGCCCGCAGGCTGGAAGAAGAGCAGGTCAGAATCGTCAGCTTCGATGACGGCGGCTTCGCCAAATTTCTGAAATTTTACGATATTAACGATAACTTCATCGGCGTTTTACAACTGGCGGAGGCTTAAAAGGCGCGCCAGGCAACCGGTACCCGGAAGGGGCCGGTTTTTTTGCGTTTTCTGACGGACGTGCAGCTTTAACCCGCAGCATTACGCATGGAAACCCGAGAAGACAGAACGGAGGAAACCTACAATAAACGTATACGGCGAACCTGGATAGCAAACTATCCGGCGAGGCTCACAAAGACATTGAAGGTGCGGGAAAATGACACAAGTTTTTCATCGTTCGAAAGTTTCATGCCAGCTCACTCCATGGGGAGAGGCCTACCGGGACGGTCTTAAAGAGCTGGCCGCGCTGGATGTGGCCTATATAGAAATCGGCAGCAGGCTGATATTGCCGTTTGAACGGGAAATCAACCGATGGCGTGAGCTGCTGGACGAAACGGGCCACAGTGTGTCCGGTGTGTTCGAATTCGGGCATTTCGCGGGCTGGAACCGGCGCCGGGAAATCTATCTTCACCATGAACGGCTGGCGAGAATGCTGGAGTCGGCCGGAATCGGCCGGGTCATTCTGGGCCCCGGCATCCGGCTGAAACGGGGCTGGACCGGAGAAGACCGGCACCGCATGGTGGCCATGGCGGCCGAAATTCATAAGCGGTACAGCTTTTACGGGGTAGCCGCCGCCATTCATCCGCACATTTCCCACTGTATTTACACACGGGAGGAAATCGATTACGTCATGGAGCGGACGCCCGGCGATCTCGGGCTGGTCCCGGATGTGGGACATCTCCATGAAGCCGGTATCGCATTGCGGGATCTGCTGGAGCGGTACGGCTCGAGAATATCGGCTTTGCATGTGAAGGACGTCCGTCCTGTAGTGTGCGATACGGAGAGTGCTCGGCCGGGTAGCCGGACAACCGTTTTTACGGAGCTGGGAGGCGGGATGCTGGATCTTGCTTCTCTCCTGCGGGACCTGGCCGGACATGACTTCTCGGGTTTTCTGACCCTGGAAATGGACGAGGTCTCCTTTTCTCCGGGTGAAGCCGTACGTCTGTCTCTGGACGTTCTGAAGAGTGAGAGTTCGAAATTCAGTCAAGAAAGGAAGAAAATAGACGGACATGTGGACTAAGCTACCGATCCTCCCTTATTTTCGCCTGGTCGGCCCTTATCTGAAGCAGCACAAGAGCCGATTCGCGCTGTTAACGCTGCTGCTGGCCGCCAATATTGCCGTACAGCTTACCATGCCCTGGCTGTTAATGAAGTACTTCGATTCACTGAATTCTCCGAAGCCCGCGGAAAGGTTCATTTTTCTTTTCATCCTGCTGGGCGTGTGTTATCAGATCCTTTCACTGGCTTCCGACTATGTCGGAGAACATGTCGGCTGGTCGGCCGCCAACAAGCTCCGCAGCCGGCTGATGCGGCATTGTCTGGGGCAGGACATCGCTTTCTTCCACCGTTACAGCCCGGGAGAACTGCTGGATCGCGTAGACGGAGCGGTCAACGGACTGGCTGAGTTTTTTTATAAATTTGTCGTCCGGTTCACGAACAACCTGGTGCTTCTGGGCGTCACCCTCATCGTTCTTTACAACATCCACTGGAGTATCGGAGCCGTAATGACTTTGTTTGTGGCCGGCTCGGCACTTGTGTATTACCTTCTTCGCGATTACGCGCTTCCGCATTGGGTCCGCGTCGGTGAAACGGCCTCCGCCTTCTTCGGTTTTATCGGCGAACAGCTTACGAATACGGAAGATACCCGTTCGAGCGGGGCTTCGGGGTACGTGATGCGGAAGTTTAAAGCGCTTCTGAATCAATGGCTGCCTGTTCATATGGAGGCCGGCCGGGCGTTCTCCGTGATGTGGATGAGTTCCATGCTGCTGCTGGGTGTAAGCACGATCCTCACATTCGGCGTCAGCTCATGGTTGTGGCATGCCGGTTTGGCAGGCCCCGGCTCCATCTACATGATCATGATGTACACGGTTATGCTGGTCGGGCCTATCGATACCATCCGGCTGGAGCTGGGCGCGCTGCAGCGCGCTTCGGCCAATATCGAACGCATCCGGCAGCTGTTCGAAATCCGGCCGTCGGTGGGCGACCCGGCGGAAGGAGGAGACACCCTGCCGGGCGGTGCGCTTTCCGTCGAATTCAGCGGCGTCGAATTCGGCTACACGTCCGGCGAACCTGTGCTGCACGGGATCGGATTCAGGCTGGAAGCGGGCGAATCGCTCGGTATAGTGGGCCGCACGGGGAGCGGCAAAACCTCGATCGCGAGGCTGCTTTTGCGCCTTTACGATCCCCAATCGGGCACAGTTTCTCTGGGCGGAACCGACATCAGCCGCGTAAAGCTGTCCGGGCTGAGGGAGCGGGTGGGCATCGTCACGCAGGACGTGCAGATTTTTAAAGGCACGGTCCGGGACAACTTGACCTTCTTTGATCCAAGCGTCCCGGACGGGAAAATTATCAGCTTGCTTACCGAATTAAGCCTGGACAGCTGGTTCGAGGCGCTTCCGCAAGGCTTGGATACGCAGCTCGAAGCCGGCGGCGGCGGATTGTCCGCAGGCGAGGCGCAGCTGCTGGCGTTCGCGCGCGTTTTTCTCAAGGACCCGGGGCTGATTATCCTGGATGAAGCTTCTTCCCGTCTCGACCCGGCAACGGAAGAAAAGCTCGACCGCGCCGTAAGGAAGCTGCTCCGGGGAAGAACGGCTATCCTTATCGCCCACAGGCTGAGTACGCTCCGGCATGTGGACCGGATTTTGGTCATGGACGGCGGACGGATTGCGGAGAACGATCTGCAGGGGGCGCTGCTGGAAGATCCGGATTCGCGCTATTCGCGGCTGCTGCGTCAAAGCCTGCGCAACCGGACGGTATGAGCCCGCTTCGGCTGATGTGGAGATTGTCCGTCTGCCATCCCCGGCTTTTCTGGAAGGGGGCCGCGATCTGGCTGCCGTTCAATTTGTCGCCTCTAATCGCGGGGCTGCTGGTCAAGCTGGTCTTCGACAAGCTGGCAGGCACCGGGGAGGAGGCCGGCGGGGTGTGGTTTGTCATCGCGCTGCTGGCCGTGAATGCGCTGGTTTCGGCGGGGTCCATCGTGTGGGGGACCCGGACGGAGACGGAGCTGAACTTCCGCGTCAAGAGCCTGATCCGGCAAAATCTGCTGGAGCATATTCTCAAGCGGCCGGGGGCGAGGTCCCTCCCATACACGACGGGCGAGGCTGTCTCGACGTTCCGGGACGATGTGGAAGAGCTCGCGGATCTGCTGCGTTTGTACAATCTGCTGCCCGTCAAAGTCTTGTTTGCGGGGGTGGCGGGCGGAATTTTATGGTCGGCTTCCCCTGGCATCACGCTGCTTGTTTTTTTACCGCTAGTGTTCATGTTAAGTCTCGGTCAATTGGCGGCGGCTTCACTGCAAAAAAGACGGGAAGCTTCCCGGAAAGCCGAAAGCGGGATATCGGGCTTTATCGGGGAGATTTGCGGCGCGGCCCAGGCGATCCGGCTGCAGAATGCGGAAACGTTCGTAAGCCGGCGCTTCCGGTCTCTCGGAGAGGTGCGCATGAGGGCCGTTCTGAAAGAAAGGCTGCTGGACCGGACCGTCTCCGCTTTTTTGACGAACACCACACAGACCGGAACGGGTTTCATTCTGCTGGCTGCCGCTTTTCTTTCGGGGAAAGGGGAGCTGACCGTGGGGAACTTCGCCCTATTTGTCGCCTATATCGGAGTGTTGACGGGGGTTGTCCAGTACGCCGGCTATCTTTTGAAAACATACCGGCAGGCGAGTGTGTCCGTAAACAGGCTTCTCTATCTCCTACAGGAAGCATCGCCCGATTCGCTGCTCACGCGTAGGACGCTGGAGCTGAAGGAAGAAGCTCCGGCGCCGTCTCCGGGTCTTCCCGCTTCCCCAAGCCGGCTGCATCTGCTGGAGATCAGAGGGCTGACTTACCTTCACAGCGGCACGAACAGGGGAATCCGGAACATTGACCTGCACATTCCCGGAGGATCGTTTGTGGTCGTTACGGGGCGTAACGGCTCGGGCAAAACGACGCTGCTGCGGACGCTGCTCGGCTTGCTGCCTGCGGATGCGGGAGAAATACGCTGGAACCTGGAGAAAGTGGATGAGCCGGACCGCTTTTTCACGCCGCCACGGGCCGCTTATACCCCGCAGGTGCCGGGTCTTTTCGACGGTTCCCTGAAGGAAAACATTCTGCTCGGCTTGGCCGAAGAACGGCTCGGGGAAGCAGTCTATCAAGCTGTGCTGGACAAGGACGTCAGTCAGCTGGAAAAAGGCCTCGAGACGATTGTCGGCGTGAAGGGGGTCAAGCTGTCCGGAGGACAGATTCAGCGGACGGCGGCGGCCCGGATGTTTGCCCGCAGGAGCTGCCTCCTTGTCCTGGACGACTTGTCCAGCGCTCTGGACGCCCGTACCGAAAGCGAGCTGTGGAAGCGGCTGGACCGGCTCCGGAATACGACCTTCCTGGTCGTGTCTCACCGCAGGGCCGCTTTCGAGAGAGCGGATCATATCGTCGTCTTGAAAGACGGCGTTATCGCGGAGCAGGGCACCCTGGATGAACTTCTGCGATCCTCCGGTGAAATGCGGCGCTTATGGGACCGGCCGTAAACCCGCCGTGAAATCTGATCCTGCAAGGAGGAAAAGCCGAGTGGCCTTTTTATCGTTACCCAAGGTTCCGGTGCTCCGTTATTACAAGCTGCTTAGAACCTATCTGGCTGCGCTGCGCGGGCCCGTTCTGGCCCTTTGTGCCCTGGTCGCCCTGAACATCGGCCTGCAGCTCATCAGTCCTCAGGTGCTGCGCGTGCTGATCGATACGGGACTGTCCTCTTCCGCCGCGGACATAGCAGGGCCGGCGGTGTTGTTTGCCGGGCTGGCTTTGGTCCAGCTTCTCGCCACGATCTCCGCCGACTACGCGGGGGAATGGATCGGCTGGACGGCGGCGAACCGGCTCAGGGCGGACCTGCTGGAGCACTGTTTGAGGCAGGACGGATCTTTTTTTGGGGCGCATCCGGCCGGCGAGCTGATCGAACGCATAGACGGCGACGTGAGAGGACTGTCCGGCTTTTTCGCCATGCTGACGGTTTCGTTGGGCGGCAATCTCGGTCTTATCGGCGGGGTGCTTGCCGTCCTTTTTTACGAAAATAGCTGGATGGGAGCCGCTATGACGTTATTTGTCGGGGCTGCTTTGCTTACGTTCGGCCGGATCAGGGAATGGACGCTTCCGTTCTGGGTACGGGTGGGGGAAGCGGGCGCGGATTTTTACGCCTGTCTCGGGGACCAGTTGTCTCATACCGAAGATACGCGCTCCAGCGGAGCCGAGGCCTATGCTCTCTACAAGTTCAGGCGGATGCTCCGGCAGTGGTTTCCGAGGCATATGGAGGCCGGATTCGGTTTTTCCCTGATGTGGGCGGCTTCCGTCGTGATTCTGGGGCTGGGAACCGTTCTTGTCCTGGCGCTGGGCACGTATTTATGGGCCGGCCAGTTGATCACCGTGGGGACCTTGTACATGATGCTGTTTTATATGGGCCTTCTTGCGGGTCCGATTGATCAGATCCGGGATCTGATCGGAAATTTGCAGCGGGCCGAGGCCCATCTGGAAAGGATCGGCGGACTGCTGGCCGAGGTTCCGGTTATCCGGGACCCTGAGCCGGGGGAGGAAGCGCCGCTCGGGGAAGGTCCGCTCTCCGTGGACTTCCGGGGAGTGAGTTTCGGCTACGGGGGCGAATCCGGCAGCGTCCTTTCGGACCTTACGTTCAGCCTGCAAGCGGGCCAGTCGCTCGGCATCGTCGGCAGGACGGGCAGCGGCAAAACTTCCGTGATCCGCCTGCTCCTGCGGCTGTATGATCCCGCGGAGGGCACTGTTCTGCTCGGAGGAACGGATATACGCCGGGTCCGGCTGGAGCAGCTTCGCGAGCGTGTCGGTCTCGTAACGCAGGAAGTGCGGATTTTAAGCGGAAGTGTCCGGGATAACCTCACTTTCTTCGCCCCGCACATCCCGGACGAACGGATTGTGGAAGTATTGGATCAATTGGGGCTCGGGGACTGGTATCGCGCGCTGCCCTCTGGACTGGATACGGAAATCCGGGCGCAGGGAGAAGGATTATCCGCAGGCGAGGCCCAGCTGCTTGCTCTTGCCCGCATTTTTCTGCGGAATCCTTCGCTGGTCATTCTGGACGAAGCTTCTTCCAGGCTGGACCCTTCTACCGAGGAAAAAGTACAGCAGGCTACTAACCGACTCCTGCAAGGCAGAACGGCCATCGTCATTGCGCACCGACTGAACACGCTGCGCGGCGTGGACCGCATTCTCGTGATGGACGGAGGCCGGATCGCGGAACAGGGGAGCCGTCAAGCATTAACGGAACGGCCGGGTTCCCGCTATTCCCGGCTGCTAAGACAAACATCCGGAAAGGAGACTATATGAACACGAAGCAGTTTTTATGGAGGATGGCCGCTTACCATCCCGGATTGTTTTGGAAGGGCATCTTTCAATGGCTTCCCTTTAATCTGGCTCCGGTTGCCGCCGGCCTTCTAATGAAAATGTTTTTCGACCAGCTCACGGGTCATTCGGCATCGTCCGGCGTCACCTGGTTCGTCGTGGCTCTGCTGGCTGTCAATGCGGCCGCAACGCTGGGCTCGATCCGGTTTGCATCCCGCACCGAAACCGCGCTTAATTTCCGCATTAAGGGACTTATCCGCCAAAATCTGCTGAATCACATACTCGGCCAGCCGGGAGCTAGAGCTATTCCGGGGTCGCCGGGCGAGGCCGTCAGCCAGTTCCGGGACGATGTCGATCAACTGGCCGATACGATACGGAACGTGAACCTTCTCGTTGTCAAAACGGTCTTTTTCCTTACGGCGCTGGCCGTGTTATTCGCTATAAACGTTCCGGTAACGCTGGGCGTCATTCTTCCGCTGATTGCCGTATTCGCTCTCGTGCAGACCCGCATCATCCGGATGAGCGTCCGGCTCCGGCCGAAGGGCAACGGACGGCGGGAATTATCCGGCTTTATGAGCGAGGTTTTCCAATCGGTGCTGGCGGTCAAAGTAGCCGGAGCCGAGGACAGTGTGGTGGAAGAATTCTCGCGTCTTTCTGATGACCGGCGGCAGCAAGTTTCCCGCGAAAGAGTCATGAGCCAGCTTATGTACGCACTGCTTCCGAATCTGGTCCAGATCGGCTCGGGCATCCTTCTGCTCGCCGGAGCGCGCCTGCTTGGACCGGGCGGGTTTACCGTCGGAGATTACGCCTTGTTCGTTCATCTGCTGCTGCATATGAGCAAGTTTATTGAGTACAGCGGAACCAGCATCACACAGATCAAACAGGTAAAAGGGTATTTAAGGCGCCTGAACTGGCTGCTGCAGGGCTCGTCCTTGGACAGGATGATCGACCTCAAGCCCCTGGATCTGGCGGAATCGCCCCCGGATGCCCCGCCGCCTGCCGTTTCGGAATCCAGACAGTTCAAACAGCTTCAGACGAAATCTCTGACCTATTTTTATCCCGGCACCGCCAAAGGAATCAAACGGATCGATCTTCAGATCTCGCGCGGCTCTTTTGTCGTCATCATAGGACGAGTCGGCTCGGGCAAAACGACGCTGCTCAGAACGATACTGGGTCTGCTGCCGGCGGCGGCCGGAGAAGTCCGCTGGAATAACCGGCGGATCGCGAATCCGGGAGAATTTTTTGTCCCTCCGCGCATCGCTTATACGCCTCAAGTGCCTAAGCTGTACAACGGAACGTTGAAGGAGAATATTTTGCTCGGCCTGCCTGAAGAGGGCTTGGAGCAAGCCGTTTATGACGCCGTGCTGGAAGAAGATGTGCGCCTGCTGGAAAACGGGCTCGATACGGCGGTCGGAGTCCGCGGCGTGAAATTGTCGAACGGTCAAATCCAGCGTTCCGCCGCCGCCCGGATGTTTGTCCGCGGCAGCGAGGTTCTGGTCGTCGACGACATGTCGAGCGCCCTGGACACCGAGACGGAAAGCAGACTATGGGAGCGTCTGAATGCCCGCGAGGATGCGACCTGCCTTGTCGTTTCTCACCGGAGAGAGGCACTGCGTCGGGCCGACCATATTATCGTTATGAAGGACGGGGAAATCGAAGCCCAGGGAACCTTCCGGGAGCTGACCCTCTCTTCGGAGGAATTCAGAGCGCTGCTGGATGAAACCGGCGGTACTTTGCCGGGGAATCGTCCTTAAAAAGCCGAGTGCTCCGACTCCGTGCTTCTTACACTGGACGTAGGGAAGAACCGATTTGGCTTTGGCTAGAGCAAGCGGCTTTTTCCGAACAGAAGAGAAGGTGATGGATTGGAACGAAGCTGCAAAGAGAAGCTGCTGAACCGCCTGGGGCGCAAGCCGCCGGGGACCGTGACCGTTCTCGGCGATATTCTGCTTGATGAATACACGGCCTGTACCCGGGATTATTCTGCCAACGAACACTGTGTCGTCCTGCGTAAAGGACCGAGCCTGTTTTTTCCGGGCAATGCCCTCAACGTTTCCTTGAATATCGCGGCATTGAACGGGAACGCGGCCATTCTTGGCGCGCTCGGCACCGATACCGAGGCGGACAGGCTGCGCAGCCTGGCAGGAGACCGGATTGATTCGGGCGGCCTGATCGGCGAGACCGGCAGACAAACGACGCTGAAAACCCGGTTGTCGGACGGAGACGGTCTGCTGCTTCGTGTGGACAGGGAGGACAATACGCCGTTGTCCGCAACGGTTGCGGGGTTTCTGCTGAAGCATGCGGACAGCTTGCCCTCCGTCAGCTGCGCCGTGCTGTCCGACCTGGGCAAAGGCGTACTGCCGGATTCTCTGGTCGCCGGTTATATCCGCCGTGCGGCGGATAAAGGCATCCCGGTTCTCGTCGATCCGGCCGGGGAGAACATACGGCGCTACGCGCACGCCTCCGTGCTGTTCCCGAACCTCGCCGAGTTCAACAAGCTGACTTCGCGCAGTTGTGACAATCCGGCCGAGGCGGCGCGGTACGCCCAAGGAAAGCTGGCCGAATGGGAGATCGGCGCTCTCGTTCTTAAGGCGGCGGAGGAGGGCAGCTATCTGATTACCGCAGAAGAAATCCGCCATGTTCCTGCCTATTGCAAGGAGCCGGTTTGCGAGGTGGGCGCGGGGGACTCTTTCCTCGCGGCTTTTGCCGTCGGACTTGCCCACGGCCTGCCGCTGGAAGAAAGCTTTATGCTGAGCAATGCGTCGGCGGCCGTTTCGGTTTCCAAGGCGTACACCTCGACGGTGAGCACCCGGGAATTGACCGCATTTATCGGACAATTGAAACAAAGGGATGAGAGGCGCCCGTGAGGAGGCAGAGTTATGGCGGACGAAGCTTTTCGGCAGCAGGTGAAAAACAGAAGGGACTACCTCCGGTCGTCCCGCGGCAAAATTCTCGTATGGACGGCGGCGGAACGTGAGGAAGACGTTATGAGGCTCCTGTCGGAAAAAACGCTCGACCTGGCGGCTATCCGTCTGCGTATGCCGGATCTCGCCTTGTTCCGGGCGGGAGGATTTACGGTGCTCCCCGTCAGTGACCGGAACGGGCTGGAGGCCCTGGCGCGGTATTTGCAAGGAGAGCGCGGCCGCGCAGAGATCGAATCCGACCCGGGCGCAAACCTTTCCGCAGCGAAGGACTCCGGCCGGATGGTGACGGCGTTCGTTTTTCATGAGCCGAGGACAGAAAGCGTCACCGGTAACGGAACCGGAACCCGCATCGAAACCGGATCGGAAGCCGCGGATTACGCCCACCTGATCGGGGACATTCCGAAGCCGTATGAGCCTGCGGAGCTGTACGTCTACAGGGAACGGTTCTGCTTCCCGTTCTACTTCCGGGCGGCCGAACCGGCCGAGAAGCCGGACGTCGGTATCGCGGTTCGGGGCAGGCCCAAACCGAAGGCCGTTATAGCCGACTGGTTTCTCGGATATGGGGACGGCGTCATCCTGCTTCCCCTGCTGCGGAAATTTATAGACAGGGAAGCCCGTCTCGGGCACGAGGTGCATCTCATAGCCAAGGAGAAGCTGGCGTCGTTTTTCGGGACTTTCCTGCAAGGCTGCCGCATTTACCGGAGTCCGGAAAGCCCGGCCGTGTACGAGGCGGTGCTGCGGTCCTCCCTGTACCGCAAAGCCATTCTTCTGCCGGTTTCCGTTTCTTCGCCTCCTATGCGGCACATAAGCGGGCTGTTCGGCGCGGCGCTCGGCTTTAAGCGGCCCTACGCGCTTCCGGAACCGGTTCCCGCCTTTTACCCGCCTCTTCCTGCCGAACAGGCAGAAGAGCTGGCGGTGCTGCGGGCGGCAGGCTGCAAGGTCGTGGGCATCCAGTTCCAAACCGGGGACGCGAAGCGCTCCTGGCCCGAAGCGAGAGCCAGGGAGTTTATCACACTGTGCCGGGAACGGGGACTCGCGCCGGTCAATTTGACGCCGCTTCCTTATCCGGCGGAAGGGTGCGGCGACTGGAGTATGCTGCCGGTGGAGGGGTTGTTTGCCGCAATTGAAGGGCTCGACGCGGTGGTCGGTATCGACAGCGTCTGCGGGCATATGGCGGGCTTTCTCGGCGTGCCTCATATCACGCTCTGGGGCAGAAGCTTCCCCCATCTGCAGTTTCCTTACACGTCCGACGAGTCCCACGTCAGCTTCCGGACGCTGAGAGCCAATTACAGCCTCGTGCCGCAGAGCGCGGATATCGCGGATATCCCTGCGGAGCTGGCTTTTGCCAGGCTCACGGATATTTTGGAGGGAAGACTTTCGCCCCGCAAGGAGCTTCATACGGCGGAGGACACGCTGAAAGGACAGGGGATAGAGTGGGTGAGCGGGCGATGAGCACAATCGTGTATATTTGGGACCGGACGAGGGACGGAGCGGACCTCGAACATTTGCGGGCGGAACTGGCCCGGACGATCCGGGAGTACGGCTATTCCGTTTCCGCAGCTTCCGATAACGAAGGGCTGGCCGATTTTCTGCTCCTGTCCGAGGCGGAGACGACGGAAGGGAACGCGGAGAATAAATCCGTCCTGATCGTGACTGATGATGAGGAGGTTTTGTCCGATTCGGTTTGTTACCGGAGCGCGGAGGAGATCTGGCAGACGCCTTTCGACGTCGGAGGGATCGTGCTGCTTGGCGAGATTCGCGGGTTTGCCCACCGGTTTACGGGCTTTTCCTACTCTCCCATGTGCCTCGTGCACGTTCCGTCCCGTTCCTTGTCGTATCACCGGCTCGTCTCGTATTGGATACATAAATCCGGCAGAAAGGTCCGGTGAACGATGAGGAACAAGATGGCGGATTTGCCGGAATTGAAAGCGGAGCTTGCGCGGGTGCGGACCGGAAAAAACGGGGAGAGGACTAAGTCCGTCGTCATGGCCGGGGGCTGCTTTGATATTTTTCATATCGGGCATCTGGATTATTTGCAGGCCGCCCGCGGCATGGGGGATATTCTCGTCGTGGCCGTCAATTCGGATGCTTCCGTCCGCAGAATCAAAAGCCGTCCGCCGGTTTTCGAAGCGGAGCAGAGGGCGGGTATCGTAGCCGCTCTTGAGGCTGTGGACCATGTGTTTATTTTCGGGGAGAACGATTGCTGCGAATCGCTGAGAGCCATCCGCCCCGATTTTTTTGTCAAAGGCTGGGATTACAAGGACAAAACGTTTCCCGAAATGGCGGCCGCCCGCGAAATCGGCTGTGAAATCAAGATTGCCGGCGAGGACAAGAAATCTTCTTCCTCCCGGCTGCGCTCTATTTTACTGGGCGAAAGGAGGTTTTTATGAACATACTGGGCTTGGGTGGCTCTATTCACGATTATTCGGCCTGTCTGGTCCGCGACGGCGAAGTCCGCTGTATGATGGAAGAAGAAAGGCTTGCGCGGGTCAAGCATTGTCTGGGTCTCGGGGGAAAAGTATTCCGGTGCAGAGCCGCCGATTACTGTTTGCAGGCGGAGGGGCTGGATGCCGGGGCGCTCGATCTGGTGGTGGGAAACGATCTGATCGACCCCGTCTACTATATGAAGTACGCGGATAGCATTCAATTGATCAATCATCATTTGGCCCATGCGGCCAGCGGGTTTTATCCGTCCCCGTATCCAAGCGCGGCCGTGCTGGTGGCGGACGGAAGAGGCAGTTTCACGGGTGTTCCGTCTGAACGGGAGACGGTCACTTACTATTTTGGAAACGGCTCGGAGCTTAGCGAGATCAAAAAAGTGTCGGGAACGGACACGCTGGATTTCGGTGCCGCCCACGATTCTGAATCCGGTCTGACGGATGCGGACATGTCCAACTCGGTCGGGGGGTTCTATGAACGGGTCACGACGGAGATCGGCTTCGGGCTGCTGCAGGAAGGCAAAACGATGGGGCTGTCGCCTTACGGAACCGCACGGCATACCGACGCTTTCGGAAGCTTCTATTCGATGGATGACGAAGGTAATTTCCGCCAGACTCTCGATCAGGTAAAAGAACTCCGGATGTATATCCGCCGGACGCTGGAAGCTGCGGAAGACCCGGAGAAGTTTCAGGCCAAGGCGGATTTGGCTTATGCGGTCCAGCATCATATGGAGCGCATCCTTGTGAAGGCCTGCCGGTATTTGTACAACGTAACGGGCAGCCGGAATCTGTGTCTGGCCGGAGGGGTGTTCCTCAACAGCGTCGCCAACTACGAAATTTTGCGGCAGACGCCGTTCGAGCATATTTTCGTCCAGCCGGCGGCCGGGGACGCGGGTACCGCTATCGGGAGCGCGCTGTACGGCTGCCACGTACTCGGCGGCCGGCCGCGCACGGCAGTGAACATTCCTTTCTCGCCCTATCAAGGCAAAAGCTACGGGCCTGACGAGTGCGCAAAAGCGGCCGGGGCATTTGCGGACCGCATCGAACGAGTGGAAGCCGCCGACGTCTCCATGAAAACCGCCGAGCTGCTAGCCGAAGGCCATATTGTCGGCTGGTTTCAGGGCCGCTCGGAAATCGGTCCGAGAGCGCTCGGCAACCGGAGCATTCTGGCGGACCCCCGTCAGTCGGCCATGAAGGATACGATCAATGCCCGCATCAAGCACCGGGAGCATTTCCGTCCGTTCGCGCCTGCCGTTCTGGAGGAGAGGCAGGCCGATTTTTTTGACCTCGGCTGTCCTTCCTATTATATGCTGCTGGTTCCTCCTTTCCTGCCGGGCAAAGGAGAAAAGACGGCGGCGGTGTGCCATGAGGACCGGACCGGCAGGGTCCAAACCGTCTCGCGCAAGCTGAATCCCCGCTTCCATGAGCTGCTCGTGCATTTTGAGAGTCTGACCGGCACACCCGTACTGTTAAACACTTCGTTCAACGACAATGGAGAGCCGATCGTCGAGACGCCGCATGACGCCGTCTCCTGCTTCCTGCGGATTGATCTGGATTACCTGGTCCTGAACGGGACGATTTATAAGAAGCGCAAGGAAGGAGGTGCCGGCCGTGAAAAAAGCGGTGAACCGCCATCTGAACACGCTGGTTCGGAAGCATGGCCGTCTTGAAGGCAGCCGGACTGCGCTGGAGCAAGCGTTTGCCGTGATGGAGGGCAGCTTCCGGAGCGGGGGCAAGCTTCTCGTATGCGGAAACGGAGGCAGCGCCTCGGATGCCGAGCATATTGTCGGCGAGCTGATGAAGGGCTTCCGCTTGAAGCGCCCGCCGGAAGCCGCGTCCCTCAGACGGCTGAAAGGGCGGCTGCCGGACCCGGCAGGCCATCCGGGCGAGCCGGTGCCGCCTTGTCTGGACGGGCTTCAGCTCGGGTTGCCCGCCATCTCGCTTGTCAGCCAGACCGCTCTCGTCACGGCCGTTCTGAATGATCTGGCGGCGGATGCCGTTTTCGCCCAGCAGGTTCTGGGCTACGGGAATCCGGGCGATGTGCTGCTGGGCATCAGCACTTCCGGACAGGCGGCCAACGTAACGCGGGCTATGGAGGTCGCCCGGACGCTGGGACTCGCCACCGTTGCGCTGACGGGAGCGGGCGAGGGCCGGATACGCGCCTGGAGCGATGTGGTGCTCGCCTCCCCGTCTTCCGTAACGGATGAAATCCAGGAGGACCATGTGAAGATGTACCATACCCTCTGCCTCATGCTGGAAGAGGAGTTTTTCGGACCGGAATCGGAAACGGAGGGATAGCATGCAAGACGGCTATTATTTGTCCGCTTATTTGCACATCGATCCTCTGGATCATTTGCTGGGAACGATTATCCGCCACGACCAGAATGCGGCTTTGTTTCAGAAGAGCGGGAGGACGGTGAAGCTGATCCGGCTGTGGGAGCTGGAGCGTGTGACGGGGATTAAGGAGCACTACGTCTCCTTCCACAGCGCGGAGCAGGCGAAGCGCGTGCTGAACGAGCTTTTGCGGCCGCTCGGCTTGTCGCTCCGGGATATGGTGGAAATATGGGGGACCCCCGGCTTGCAAACGGGGGATGATTATCACAGCGTTCAGGAATACCGTGATCTTTCTTATCACAGCATTTCCCATCTGTTTTCTGCGGTTATGGCGGATTCGGATGTGTTTTACAACAAGCGTATTCTCGGTTTTGCCGTTGACGGCGGTCCCGACGGGGTTGTGGACACGAGGGAACGGACGGAGAAATATTTCTTCACCGGAGGCTATATAAACGAGGGCAGGGTTAACCTGTTTCCGGCGGAATCGCCGGGTATGCTCTGGGGCTGGGCCAAGTTTTATTTCCGGATGCGGGAGGGCACGCTCATGGCGCTTGCTTCGGCAAGCACGAGCGAGATCTACGGGGAAAGGGCGGCCGGCTTTCCCGTGCTGGACGGACGGCACGACATGTGGGAATCGGACTGCATCCGCGACCTCGTCAACCGGGTCGAGCAGTTGACCGACGAGGATGCCGGGCGGTTGTTCAACGGATTCGATCCCCGTTTCTCCCGGCGGGAGAACAAGATCAGCATGATTATGAAAATCGTCCAGCAGGTCTCCATGAAAGTCATGGACGCCAATATCGAACGCAGCCTGGCGGCGTACTCCATCGATCCGTCGGAAACTTATCTGGCGCTGGCCGGCGGTTTTGCGCTGAACTGCCCGACGAACAGGCATTTGATGAATAAATACGGGTTCGCCGGATTTATCGCGCCTCCTTGCGTCGGAGATTCGGGGCTTTCGCTCGGGATGGGGCTCTATGCTTTCCACAAAAAGCTCCGGGAGGAACACTTCGAGTTTAAGCTGGCTCACGCCTATTTCGGGGAGCCGGACTCTTCCCTCCCGGACATCCTGTCGAGTGAAGCCTATGTCCCGTTTATCGAGCGGGCCGAGCCGATGACCGAACGGCAAGCGGCGCGGGATATTCAGCGGGGCCTCGTCCTGTGGTTCGACGGCGAGTCGGAAATCGGCCCGCGCGCGCTGGGACACCGCTCTCTCCTGGGAGATCCGCGGACGGAAGAATCGAAGCGCATGGTGAACGAGGTCAAGCAGCGGGAGTGGTGGAGGCCGGTAGCGCCGATCATTCTGGAAGAGGAGACGGCGGAATGGTTCGAGACGGATTATCCGTCTCGGTTTATGCTGCATACGTTCAAGGCTAGACCGGACAAGGCTCCCCTCATTCCGGGAGTGCTGCATCTGGACGGCAGCGCCCGTGTGCAGAGCATCGGGCGTCTGGAGAATCCCCGCCTGTACGGGGTCATTGACGAATTCCGGAAGCAGACCGGCGTCCCCGTCATTTGCAATACGTCGCTGAACGACCGGGGTGAGCCGATCGTCAACACGATCCATGAGGCGCTCAATTTCGCTCTCCGCAAAGGAATTCCGGTGGCGTATATCAACGGGATGCGCATCCGGCTGCGGAATCATGCCGATTATGCCCAGGCGCATGAAGGCCCGTATCCCCGCCGGATCGGCATGAATGCCCTGAGCGACCGGGAAAAGGAGGCGGCGTGGAAAGAGCTGAACCCGTGGGACATTCCCCGCGACTTACTCTACCATTACCGGGACCCCAACGAGCAGGAACCGGCGGGTGTTTACGACATCCGCAGCCGGGAAGATGCCGAGCGGCTGTGCAGGGATGTCCGGCTTGTGCAGCGGCATAGGAAATTGTTCCGCACGATCTAAACTGACGTAAAGGCGTGAATAACGATGCTCATACTGGGATTGGGAGGTTCTATCCACGATTTTTCCGCTTGTCTGCTGCATAAAGGAAAAATCGTATGCGCGATCGAGGAAGAGAGGTTGTCCCGCTCCAAGCAGGCTTTCGTCGATGCCTCGACCTTTCGCTGCAAAGCGGCCCGGTATTGTCTGGATTACGCGGGCGTGACCGAAAAAGACGTCGATCTTATCATCGGGGCGGACAATATCGAAAGCCGGTATTACGCCAGGTATGTCCCGGGAATCCGGCTGATGAACCATCATCTCGCTCATGCGGCGAGTGCGTTCTATCCGTCACCCTTCACCGAAGCGGCGGTACTCGTGGCCGATGGCCGGGGCAGTTACCTGGACCGGGAGAACAAGATCGTGGAAACCGTTACTTACTATGCGGCCGGAGGCGGAGAAATCCGCGAAATCCGCAAAGTTGCGGGCCGGGAGAGTGACGATTTCCGCAACGTGTCCAACTCCGCCGGCCTCTTCTACTTGGCCGTGACGGAGGAGATCGGATTCGGGCCGATGTACGACGAGAAGACGCTGGCCGTCTCCGCGTATGGAACCGACCGGCTGGTAGAGCCGTTCCGCGCCTTCTATTCCCTGGACGACGAGGGGGGGTTCAGCCAGACTCTCGGGCAGATGAACGAACTCCGGAGTCTTATCCGCGCGGAGCTCGGCCGCTCGGAAAGCGGCGGCGAGCTGTTCCGGACGAAGGCGGATGCGGCCTATGCCGTGCAGGTTCACTTGGAGCGGATACTGATCCATGCCTGCCGGTATTTGCATAAGCGGACGGGCTCGGACAACCTGTGCCTGGCCGGCAGCGTATTTCTGAATTATGCGGCCGTAAACAGGCTGCTGCGGGAAACTCCCTTCAAGCGGCTGTATTTGCCGCCTGCCGCAGGCGATGCCGGAGCCGCGGTTGGGAGCGCGCTGTACGGACATTATGTGCTGGGCGGGCACCACAGAGGAGCGCTTCTCCCGGCCACTCCATACCTGGGGAAACCGTATCCGGTGGAAGCCATGGAAGAAGCCGTGCGCAAGGCCGGGAATTTCCTGGAGGAAGTGAAGGCCGAGGATGTCAACGGACAAGCGGCACGGCTGCTTTCGGAAGGAAACCTGGTCGCGGTCTTCCGGGGAGGCGCGGAGTTCGGGCCGAAGGCGCTGGGGAACCGGAGCATCCTTGCGGATGCGGGGTTTCCCGGAAACATTTCGCGGCTAAACTCGGCCAAAAAGCGGGAAGCTTTCCGCCCCTTCGATTACATTCTGCTGGAAGAGGATGCCGGTAAGGGGGTTCCGCTGCAGGGAGAACGCCGGTTTCAGGCTCATGCAGCCGGGGCGTACGTGTCCGGCAGGCTCGAGGATGCGAAGTGTGTCGGGGCAGGCCAGGCATACCGGACAGACCCGGCATACCAGACAGACCCGGCAACCCCGGCAATCCCGGTAACCCCGGCAAACCCGGCAAGCCTGACGGCGGAGGGGACGGCGCAAATGCATGCCATCTCTCCCGGATTAAATGCGGAGATGGCCGCTCTTTTGGAAAACTACAAGCGCATAACCGGCTGCCCGCTGCTCCTTAACACTTCGTTTAATCTGGACGGAGAGCCGATGGTGGAGACTCCGGCGGAGGCCGTCCGCTGCTTCCTGAAAGCCGAGCTGGATGTTCTCCTGATGGGGAACAAACTGTATCGACGGAAAAAAACAGAAGGGGAGGTACAGACGTGAAGCATCTGGACGACAAGCTGCTGCAAGATTTCCGCTGCTTTTACGAAAGCATTCCCGAAAAGAACGGCGTGTATTATTTGTTCTTCACGACGGGACTTCTTCACTGGGCGGCCAAATCGCTTCAATTCGTACCGGGGACGGTTCCGGTGGTCCTAATCGGAGCGGGGCTTACCGAAGAAGAGCAAATCTGGGTCCGGCAAGAGATCCGGCGCCCTTTCTTTTGTTTCGGGGAAAAGGTGGACGAGGGAATCGTCTGGCATTATCTGACGGCCGTAAACAGGGAGGACTTCGGGTGGCTGGATATCGACTGTTTCGTTTTGAACGAGCGGCTGTTTGATGAAATGGCCCGCGTACCGCGCTCGGCCTCCATGAACTGCGTGTGGTCGTATGAGTACGGAAAAAGAACGGTCCCCCTGGCGCATTTTGATTTTCGCGTCCTTCGGACGTTCTTCTTGTTCATTAACCGGGATGTTATCCGGGAACTGGACGGCGGGAATCTGCCGTGGTCGCCCCGGCCGTTTCTTCTCGATGCGGCGCCGGTCTCGTCCTCTTTTAAAAGGTACGATACGTTCCACGTGCTGGACGATGCGCATAAACGTACACTGGCCCGAATCCTCCCGGAAAACGGCGCCGGAACGCCGGTATTTCCCGCCCAGATCATGAAGAAGGACGGAGTCGTGACCCGCCATCTGGACACTCTGGTTCTGTATCAGCTCCTAGCACATTCACGGGGATATCCCATTCATCGCGTACGATGTCTGGATGAAGACGAGACTGCTTTGTCGGACGAAGTCGTGCATATCGGTTCCGTCTCTTATTACCGTTCTTTTGCGGACCCCGGCTATGAGGTGGTAAGCAAGGATGAACGGGCCCGGTACAATGAAATCTATGAAAGAGTGCTGCTGCTGGACTATACCATAGTCAACCAATTCGAAGGGCGTCTGCCCAAAGCTTACTCCGTTTACCGCAGAATGCTGGAACGGGATATCAAACGGCTGGGCATATCTTCCGCACATGTGAAGGAAGCAGCTTTACAAAAGCTGACCGGTCAGGGCATGAGCCGGGAAGCGGCCGAACGCATCTGCGGGGACCCGCTATGAGGGAAGCCGTACGCAAAGTCCTTGTTACCGGAGCGGGCGGGTACATCGGATGCAGCCTTGTGCCCGAACTGGCCAGGCGGGGGTATGAAGTCCGGGCTCTGGACAAGTATACCCGGGGCCAGGACAGGCATTTTGTTCACTCGGGCGTAAGCCGGATTTATGCGGATACGAGAACATGGAGCGGCGAAGGGCTTGAAGGCATAGACGCCGTTATCGATCTGGCCGCCATTTCCCATGACCGCCGGGGGGAAATCACTCCGCACGAGACGCTGGACATCAATCAGTTTGCGCGCTACCGGACTGCGAAGAGATCCAGGGAAGCGGGAGCGGGGCGGTATATTTTGATGTCCACCTGCGGCGTGTACGGATTCCGGGACGATCCGGGCGGAGCGGATGAGAAAGCGGTACCGAACCCGCTGACGACTTACGCCAGAGCCGCCTCCCGGTCGGAGCGGGATATTCTTCTTCTCGGCAGGGAAGGGTTTGACGTCACGGTGGCGCGTCCGGCCATCCTTTACGGATATTCTCCAAGAATGAGATTCGATCTCGCCGTTAACGCGATGGTCCGGGCGGCGTGGCAGACCGGCACGATCACTCTCCAGGGCGGGGGCGGACAGTGGAGGCCGTTCGTCCATCTGAAGGATGCCGTCGAGGCCGTCTGCTGTCTGCTGGAAGCTCCTGCGGAGAAGGTGTCCGCCGAGATATTCAACATCGGCTCCGGCGGGCAGAACATCCGCATCCGGGATCTGGCGGAGCTCGTTGCGGCCGTCCTGCCGATTCCCGTCGAGATCCGACGGGAGGGATCCGCCGATCCGAGGTCTTACCGGATCAATGCGGATAAGATCGGCGCGTTGCTGGGCTGGACAGCATCGCATTCGCTGAAAGAAGGGATTGAAGAGCTGTACGGAAAACTGGCCAGGGGTCTCGTCTGAAACGCCCGTTCTCCTTCATCAAGGGGCGTTTGCTTCGGAGCTTCTCCCTACGTGGCAGCCTCGAAGGGGAAGTCCCGAAACCGGAACAAAGAAGCTTCCTGACCCGCATCGCACAGCGGGTCGGGAAGCTTCTTTCAGGTTCCGAATCCGGGTTAAAGGCATCCGCCGAGAAGGACCGCAGATTGACTGCGGGGACCCTCCTTAGCTGCCTTTTTTATATACGAGCGGGTTAAAAGGGGTGTCCGCCGTCTCGCCCGTCTTCTGTCCCCCGAAGTATTGGTTAAGGTGCCCCGTGGGATCAGTCTCGAAAGGATTGACGATAGAGGCTCCGTCCTCGTAATACATCATCGTCATGGCTTCACGGGTATCCTTCGTTTCGTTGGGCGGGGCATTGTGAAGCGTCCAGCCCGCATGAAAGGTCACGTCTCCCAGTCCGATACCGCCGTAAGTCATCTCCTCCAGCCCGAGTCTGTACGCCGTTTTCAGGTTCTGCTTGGCGGTTTTTCCGCGATTATCGAGCGTATGGGACCGCGAAATAAAGTGAAGCGAGCCCATGGAAGCGGTAACCTCCCGTAGAGGAATCCAGGCTGTAATGGAGTGGTCCGTGTCGAGAAGCATGTAGTTGTTGTCCTGATGCATGGGCGTTGCGGCCGCACCGGGCTGTTTGAAGAAGGCGGAGTCCCGGTAAATCCGGACGCCTTCCACGCCCATCAGGTCGGCGGCGATCTTGGCAATCCGGCGGGAAGCGGTGAAGCGCCCGACATCCGGGTGGCGGAGACGCAAATTGACCGTGCCGGAATCGTCCGGACCCGCTGAGGGGATCGTATTGGTCATGTAATCGCGGATGGCTTCCAGAATACGGGGCCGGTAGGCCGTAATTTCCGCTGGGGTGAGAACCTGTTTCAAACAGATATGCCCGTTGTCTCTGAAATAACGGATCTGTTCCTGCGTCAGCGTGTAGCCCGACGATAAATCCGGCAGGACTTTGCTTGCGGATTCGGATTCCAACTGAATACCTCCTTGTGCGCGTTTACTTTTTTTCTATTATAGAATCCGGTCCGTTCCGGGCCTCAGGTTTTCTTGTCCGGTTGACGCCTTAAAAATGAAGCGGGAAAGAATGTCCGATAAACGAGCAAGAAGTTCAGATTGTCCGTTCCACGGCGTTGTTAGAATGGAAATAAGTTCATGTGGCGAGGTGAAAGCATGCAGGACGGTTACTATCTTTCCACCTATTTTCATATCGGCTCCCTGGATTATTTGACGGGGACCTGTATCCGGCACGATCCCAATATGGCCCTGTTCCGCAAGGAGGGAGATGATATCCGGCTTATCCGTTATTGGGAGCTGGAGAGATTTACGGGGTACAAGCAGCACAGGCAGTCTTTCTACAGCCGTGAGCATGCCGCAGGCGTCGTCAACGAATTACTAGGCCCGCTCGGCCTGTCCCTGGAAGACATGACGGAGGTATGGGGGACGCCCGGCCTGGCTACGTGTTCGGATTATCACTCTCTGGACGATTACCCGGACTTGTCCTACCACAGCATTTCTCATCTGTTCTCGGCCGTAATGGCGGACAGCAGGCTGTTCTATGAGGGGAATGTGCTCGGGCTTGCCGTGGACGGTATCCCGGACGACGTGGTGGACAGGGAAGCGGGAAGTAAGCCGTTTTTTGCCGGCTGCCTGGTGCGCAGGGGGAAGCTGGAGCTGTTTCCGGTGCAGTCCCCCGGTCCGCTGTGGGATTGGTCCAGCACGTATTATAACCTGAGAGAAGGCACGCTGATGGCGCTTGCGTATGCTTCCGAATGCGCCGTAAATCCTGTTCCTCTGGAGCTTCCGCAGGCCTACGACCGGAATTTCAATATCTGGGAGCACGATTATTTACGGCCTCTCATCGAAGCTGCGGATGGGCTTTGCGAGGAGGATACGCGCGAAAACCCCGATTGTACGGGCTTCGATCCCCGCTTCACGGAGAGGGAGAACAAGATTTCCGCCGTGATGAAGCAGGTGCAGGAGACATCCATCGCCCTGATGGAGCGGAATGTGGAAGCCATTCTCGACACATACGGCGTCAAGCCGGAGGAGACCTATCTCGCTCTGGCCGGCGGGTACGCGCTCAATTGCCCGACGAACAGCCACCTCATGCGCAAGTACGGGTTTAAAGGTATGATCGCGCCGCCCTGCGTAAACGATTCGGGTCTGTCGCTCGGCATGGGGCTGTACGCGTTTTACCGCAAAATGTCCCCGGCGCGCATCCGGTTCCGTCTCGGCCATGCCTACCATGGCGCAGCCGGGGGCCCGCTGGAGGAAGTCCTCCGGTCCGGAACTTTCGCCGGCTGCATCGGGAACGTGACACCGCTCGAAGAAAGCCGGGCGGCCGAAGATCTGTGCCATGCGCCTGTCGTTTGGTTCGACGGACCGGCGGAAATGGGGCCCAGAGCGCTCGGCGCCCGTTCTCTTCTCGGAGACCCAAGGTCGCCGGCGGCGAAGGATGCGCTGAATGCCGTCAAGCAAAGAGAATGGTGGCGCCCGGTCGCGCCCGTCATTCTTGCCGGCGAGGTGGGGGAGTGGTTCGAGGAAGGCTGCCCGTCGCCCTATATGCTCCACACTTTCCGCGTAAAGGCGGAGAAGCGGGAGCTTATTCCGGCCGTCCTTCATCTGGACGGCACGGCAAGGGTACAGACGGTGGAGGACGCCCCGCCTACCCGGAATCTGTACAGGCTGCTCCTGGCCTTTAAGGAAGCGACGGGCGTTCCCGTTCTGTGCAACACTTCCCTGAACGGCAAAGGAGAGCCGATCATTCAGGATATCGGGGAAGCGCTGCATTTCGCCCTGGTGAAGGGCATCGAAGTGGCGTATATCAACGGCGTGCGCGTCCAGTTGGTCAACCACGACAGCTACCGGGACCGGGCGGGGACCGCCGCTTTTCCGCGAAGAATCGAATTCAGCCCGATGAGTCCCGAAGAGAGAGAGGCTGCGATGCTGCTGCACAATCCTCACCGGATTCCCCCGGAGATCCTGAAATTTTATATGGAACGAATCGAAAGAGGGGGCATCAAGCGCTACGACCTGACCGATCGGAAGCAGGCCCGCCGGCTGATCCGGGAAGTCGAGCTGCACCGGTCGAGGCCTGGAGAACGGGAAGCTCGCGATCCTGAAGCCTAGTCATTCTATATCATTCGAAGGAGGCTGTTTATGACGGCGTATTCATTAAGCGTGCAGGAGAAACAATTTTTTGCCGAGGAAGGCTATCTGGTGCTGAAAGGCGTGTATTCGCCGGAAGAAGTGAACGCTTTGAAGGAGGAGTACCACAAGGCTTGGCTGGATTGTATTCTCGACAAGAAAATCGTACAGGACCCGGAGAAGCCGTTAACGAGTCTCTTTCCGCGCATGAAAGATTTGCACAAAGACCATGCTCTTGTGCGCGAATTTGTTTTTAAAGAGAAGGCGGTAGCTGCCCTGGAAGAATTGGCCGGAGAGGAAGCGCTTCTGGTATCGACCAACTTTTATTTCAAGCCTCCGGGTTCGACGGGCATGCCGTTTCATCAGGACAACTACGGAATCGGCGTCCTTCCGGGAACCTGTTATGCGATATGGGTGGGCCTAGATCCGGCGGATGTGTCCAACGGCGGCATGCGGATTGTGCGGAAGACCCATACGCAGGACCTTCAGGTTCCCGAGAAAGTGTACACAACGGCGGAGGATACCTTCGGCGGCTATGTTCAGACATTGGCGGTTCCGGAGGAACACGAGCTTATCGAGCTTCGGACAGACCCGGGCGATGTCGTGATTTATCACGGAAATTTGATCCACGATTCGGCGGACAATGTGAGCGAGGTTCTTTTCCGCCATTCGATTATCAGTCATTTCGCCGGGACGAGCGCCGAGAAAACGACGCTTAATTTTAATTATCTGATGGACAAAGAAGGCCAGCGCGTGCGCAAGCGGATGAATGCGGGCGCCAACTTGGGCAGAAAGGGGGAGTGACCGATGAATGAGAAGCTTCCGGACGACAAGCTTGCCGCGTTCGCCCGCGAGGGGTATCTCGTCCTGAACGACGTGTACACACGGGAGGAAGTCAGCGAGTTAATCCGCCAGTTTGATCTGCATTGGGTGCAGCTCACCGCTTCCGGGCAGATTATCCAGAACGGGAACCGTCCGCTCGAAAGTTTGTACCCCCGCCTCCGGGATTACCACCGGAAAAATGAAAAAATTAAGCGGTTATCCCTCAAACCGCAGCTGTTCGCTTATCTGGAGCAGCTCATCGGCGAAGAGGCGCTTATTATTTCGACCAGCTATTATTTCAAGTCTCCTTCGACGAGAGGTCTTCCCCTGCATCAGGATAATTACGCTTTCGGCGTGTTGCCGGGAACGACTTATGCCGCATGGATATCGCTGGACAGTTCGGACGAGGGCAACGGGGGCATGACTTTCGTGCCCGGTACCCACTCCTTGGACCTGCAGGTACCCGAAGGCGACACTTCCGACGTCCGCCGGTATTTTTCCGACGAAGGCCAGTGGCTGAAGGATTACGAAACGGCGGAGACGGTGAAGGTTGCCACGAATCCGGGCGATGTTATTTTTTTCAACGGGAATATTGTCCACGGCTCTTCGGACAACTTGTCCAGACACCGCTTCCGCAGGTCGCTGCTCATTCATTTTACCGGGGTGAGCGTGGAGAAGCTTGCGCTTAATTTTAACAATCTGATGGACAAAACGGGCGCCAGAGTGCGCAGAAGGCTCAATACGGATACGAAAATTACCGAAGGTCAGGACTCGGTGTTTTCGATTCAGAAAGCGGATTATTTTGCCGGGTGGAGGTAGAAAGAGGCGTGGAGAAAGCGGGTGACAGGATGCTCATTCGAGTACCGCTCGATAAGGTGGGGCAGGCCGGAGATCTGATTCAGCTCATGGAAAAAATCTATTATCTGTCCGATCGCATTACGATCGTCCGCCGGGATGAGGCGGCTTTGACGATTGAGTATGGGGGATCGGACGAAGAAGAGGTCGTCCGCCGTCTGGATGCCTTATGCGCGTCCCTGGCCGGGCGCCGGAAGCTTCCGTACCGGAAGGTGAAGGATAACCGCAGGGATGGGAAGGCGGCCGGACGCGCCCAAGCGCAAACCGGAGCGTCATCGTCACGGGAGCCGGACAGCGAACGCGGTGAAGGCAGCGGAGGGACCGAACGGACCGAACCCAGTGAAAGCGCCAAGGAGGCTCATGTGCTGCTGGAGCAGGCGCTTGTGAGGCTTCTGCGAAGCCGCGCGCATGCGTACGGGGCGGCGCTCCGCAGATACCCGGCGATGATGCCGGAATCCGTTCTGCAGAAGAGCGGGTATATCCGGAATTTCCCGCAAAATGTTTACGCCGTAGGGGAATTCCGGCATCAATTCGACACGATGCAGGAGATCCGTACCCGGCTCGAGGACAACGCGCCGCTGCACGAGCTGCTGCAGCCGAGCGGCATGTATCTGCAGCCCTGCGTCTGCTACCACGTGTACGAGGAACGGAGCGGGACAAGAAGCGGCAGCCCTGCGGGGAACGGGAGCGGGAACGGCTCCGGGGCTGCGGAGGCGGTTTCGTCCGGCCCGCAGCTCGCGCTCTACTCCGCTTACGGACCGTGCTTCAGGCACGAGCACGCCAGCCGGATAGACGAATCCCGGCTGCGCGAGTTCGGGATGTTCGAGATCGTGTACATCGGCGGGGCGCAGGAGGTAAGGGATATGCGGCTGAAGCTGCTGGAGGACACGTGGCGCCTCTTCGGGCAATTGGGGCTGGAGGGGTACGTGGAGACGGCGTCGGACCCCTTCTTCCTGCCGGAAGACACGGACCGCCGGCTGTTCCAGCTCGCTGCGGAGTCCAAATTCGAGCTGCGGTTCGCACCCGGCGGAGAGAGCGCGAGCGATTATGCGGTCACGTCTTTCAACGTATGCGGCGACGTGTTGTGCAAAGCATTCGGCATAACCGGAGAAGCAGCGGAATGCGGAGACTCCGGTGAAGCGGGGGAGGCCGGCGAGACTGGTGAGACCGGCAAGGGCGTTCCCCTTCATTCGGGCTGCACGGCCTTCGGAGTGGACCGCTGGGTGCAGGCCTTGGCCGAAACGCACGGGTACGAGGCCGGAAGCTGGCCGCAGCTCATCAGGGAGCATCTGTAAGATGGGGACGAGACACCTGCTTCCTGTCGTGGAATCGCCGGGTTTCGAGACCGAATGCTACCACAACATCCGGTTGAGTCTTCTGCTTGCGCATGCCCGGACGCTGCCTTGGTACCACAGCCATTTTATGAATCTGACCCTCAAATCGACGGGGGCCGATCTGTTTCCGGTCATCCGCTTTGAAGAACATCTCGACGTCTATTCGGAAGTTCTCGAGGAAACGCCTCTTGTCCGCTGTGAGGATTGGGTGGAGACGGTACGGAAGAACCTGGGCGAAGGCCGCTATATGATCGTGTATTTTAACTGGAGAAACATCCCCTGCTCCCGTTATTACAACAAACAGGATATGTTTCACGAAGCGCTCGTGTACGGCTTCGACGATGAACGCGGGGTTTTTCACTTTCTCGCTTTCGACGTGAACGGCAAAGGATACGGAAGCTCGGAGGTCCCTTACGGCCTGTTCGGCCGGGAGATGACCAGACTGGCCGATGAAGATTTGCATGCCCAGCGCTGGTTTGCTTTCTACGGGTTTCCCGCATCGGTTATCCGGCTCAAAGACGGGCTGGCGTCCCGTCCCGATACCCGGAACATGTATTTTGCCCTGGAAAGGGGCAGGGTCCGGGGGAACGGCTCGCCGGATGAGACGTTTGCGATGGGCCATTACGTCAACGAGGTTCTGTCCGTCTATTTCCGGCAGCTTGCGGAGGGAAGACCTCTTCAGGCCAAGGAATTCATTTACTGGAACATTATCGTTCATAAAATGATTCTCCACAAAAGCTTGATGCTGCAAAGAATTGTTTATTTGCAGACCGGGACGGATTCCAGTCAGCTCGACCTGCTGAAAAATTTGTATATCAAAGCCAAAACGGAGATGGACCGGGTCAAGTGGACGAGCATCAAATATCAGCGGACGAAAGCATCCGCGTACCTGCATCAGCTTGCGGATAATTTCCAGACCCTGTACGAGCTTGAAAAACGGGCTTCCGCCATGCTGATGGAGTTCCTCACGCTGTCGCATTTGAAATGAAAATCTGAATCGTCGAGGTGTAAGCATGGACCAAACAGCCATGGAAGCTGTGATTATTGAACATGTCAAACAGATTTTGCCCCAACAGATCGAGATTGAGCCGACCACCAAGCTTCTCGAAACGGGAATCGACTCCATGAGTTTTATCCGGCTTGTGGTTTTGCTGGAGGAAGCTTTTAACATCGTGATCGAGGACGAGGAGATTCTTCTTGAGAATTTTACCAGTGTGGAAACAATCCGGAACCTGATTCGGAAATGCCTGGACAGCAAAGGGTGAACCGGACGGTACGTACGCCAACAGAAGACGAAGAGGTCATGGTCAAAAGCAGAGTAACCGGCTGGGGGATATGAGATAGTAAAAGTACCCCGGGGAAACAAAAAACAGCCACTCAAGGAGGCCATACCATGAAAACCGTATCGTCCAAAAAGAATGCCAAGCAAGTGACCATGACACTGGAAAACTCCAACAGCAAAACTTATCTGGAGCTGCTGGACGGACGTTCCGAAGAGCTTCAATTCACTCAAGTAGCGCCGACCGAGTTCACCGTTAACGATTCCGAATTCAGCCTGAAATCCGGCATCAATGTGGAACTGGGCATCAAGAACGTCGATCTTGTCGCGACTTCGAGCGTGATCTGGCCTGGACAAACGATCCGCGTCCGCGGTGGTCTGCACGGTCAAGGCGCGGCCATGAAGGCCCAAGCCACAATCCCGTTCAACAAAAAAATGGCGGACGGCGTTCAAGGCGAGTCCTGGCTGTACTGGGTGATTGAGACTCCGGAAGGCGAATTCCACAACAAGCAGGCTATTCACATGAAAGGGACCTTGAAAGGCCTGCCTCCGAAAAACGCCACATTCTATTCGGACAGCGTCACTCCGCTGTTTGACAGCGAAGACAATCAAGTGGGAACCGTATACGGATGCCTGCAATCTAACTAATCGAACGGTCAAGGAGGGGTCATCCACACGGGCCCCTCTTTCTTACTTGAAAATTGCCGTACGAGAAGGAGAATTCGATGTACGACGTGATTATCGTGGGCGCGAGATGCGCCGGAGCTTCGCTGGCTTCCTTTCTGGGGCGGCGCGGACACTCGGTTCTGCTGGTCGATCAATTTCCATACCCGAACGCGACGACGTCAACCCACATCCTGGGCGAGAGCGACGTGTACGAGAGGCTCGGCATTCTCGGGAAAATGGAGTCCGCCGGAGCGCCTTTTTTGACGCGGATGCGGGTGGATTTGGAAGGGACTGTTTTCGAATCGGATATTACGGTGACGAAAAGGGCCCTGGGACTCCGCAGAGAACTGCTGGACCCTCTGCTTCTGCAAAGCGCGGCCCGTCATCGGAACGTTGAAGTGCGGCTTAACACCAGAGTGACGAAGATTTTACTGGAGAACGGACGAGCCGCAGGCATCGAATGCCGGAGGAAGGACGGGCAGCTTCAGCGTTTCGCCGGAAAAGCCGTGATCGGTGCGGACGGCCGGTATTCGGCGGTGGCCAAAGGGGTGCGGGCCCCTCTGGAGACCGAGACGGAGCGGCCGCTTCACGGGGTTGCTTACGCGTATTTGTCCGGTGTGCACCGGCTGCCCGTCCCGGCGGTCGAATGGTACTGGAAAGGTTCGTCCGTCGTCCTGTGCAATCCGATCGACGGGCTGATGCACTGCGCAGCCATCATGTACTCCCCCGAGGAGCAGGAGCGGATGGTCCGCCTCGGACGGAGGGAATTCATGGAAAGGCTGCTGGAAATCCGCACGCTGGCGCCGAGACTGGCGGAGAGCGGATTGGAAGGAGCCGTCCGGGGAATTCCCCCCGGTAAAAGCTTTATCCGTAAAGCTTACGGCTGCGGATGGGCGCTGGCGGGGGATGCCGGAGCCTTTTTGCACCCGGTGGCCGGCGTCGGAATCGACAACGCCGTATGTACGGCCGAAGTCCTGGCGGACGAGCTGCATGCTTTTTTCACGGGCGCGAAGGAATGGGAAGAAGCGATGCGGAGCTACGAAGAGCAGCGCAACAACCGGATTTACCCGCAGTACCGGCATTTGCTGGCCACGCTGGAAACGGCCGGCGACCCCTTTACGGAAACGTCGGCCGGCGCCCTGAAGATGCTGGCGACTTTCCCGAGTCTGGTCAAGAAAATCGGCCTGCAGGCGGAAGCCGTCATTTCATTTTTATCTGGAGGTCAAAATCATGATTGAATGTCCAACGGATCGTACACGCAATGTCACTTATCTCGAAGCCGCCCCGGAGCAAGTCTGGTGGTCGATCGCCACGACGGAAGGAACGAATACGTATCTCACTTACTCTTCCTCTACGACAGGCGATCCCTCCCTGCCGAAGGCGGGGGATGTCTACACGCTCAATTACGGCGACATCGAGAATCAGTCTGTCGTTGTGGAAAGCGTGCCTAACCGCCGTTTCGTCCTCTCGGACGCTTATCAATCCCTGGCACCCGACGGCAAAGCGGAAATCTTCTACGTAAACACGGCCTTTACCCTGGAGGAATCGGACGGGTTTGTCAAATTAAGTTTGCAGGTGCAGGGATTCGCCGAAGACACGTACGGGCAGTGGCTGCGCGAGTGCCTGGAAATGGGCTGGCGGCGCTCTCTGATGAATTTGAAGTCGGTGCTCGAATTGGGCCTCGATCTGCGGACGGAATTATTCAGTTATCCCAGGCTCGGCGTAACCAACTGCACGGTAAACGCGGAACAGAGCCGGGAGACGGGAGTTTCCGTGGGGGGCGGAAATTATTTGCTGGAAGTATATCCGAACAGTCCCGCTCAGAAAGCGGGGCTCCGGGCACGCGATGTCATTCTCGGCATCGGGGGACGGAAAACGGCCGTCTACGGCGATTTCGTCCGAGTCATTTCGTCTTTTTCGGGTAAAAAGGGGCCCGTATCGGTAACGTTCAGCCGCAGCGGCAAGCGGCACGAAACGACAGTTCTGCTGTCTGTCGAAGAGCAGTTTACCGGCTTGAATAAGGAGAGCCTCTCCTTGGAGGAAATTAAACAGAGGCGCGAGCTTATTGCGAAAAGCCGCTCGGCATCCGGAGCGATCTGGACCGGCACGGAGAACGGCATGAAGACTGCGGCGGAGAGCGGAGAAGACGGGGCAGCGGGAGCCCAATGAAACGAAAGGAGCGTGAAGGGAATGACCGGGGAAGACCGCAGTGCGACAGCCGGGCTGGACAGAGAGTACAGCCTTACCGGCGAGCAGATTAGCCGTTACCGCAGGGACGGGCATGCATACCTGGAAAAAGTCTGCTCGGCCGAGGAAGTAAAAGCTTACCGTCAGGCGGTGACGGAAGTTTACCCTTCGTTCACGGCCGATTCCTATCCGCCGGACGAACGGGAGTTTTACGGAGTGGAACGGGCCTTTCCGACCGTGATGAACATGTGGGAGCGAAGTTCCAAGGTGAGAACCTTCACCTTCGCCCGCCGTTTTGCCCAAATCGCCGCCGACTTGATGGGCGTGGACAGGCTGCGCCTGTACCACGATTCGGCGATTTTTCTGGAACCGGGAGGCGGAGCGATTCCCTGGCACCAGGACAGCCCCTACATGCTGCAGATGGACCCGGACATGACGATGACCATGTGGATGCCGCTCGTCGATCTGCCGGAGGAGCTCGGCTCCATGCGCTTTATGTCCGGCTCGCACGAGCTGCCTGCGGACAAGCATACGAATCTGCTTCTGCAGGCTTACCGGAAAGGACTGGCCGAGGTTCATTACGGGGCGATGCCCGCCGGAGACGCGACCTTCCATTCGGGCTTGACTCTGCATTATGCGGCGGCCAACCGGACCTCCATCGTAAGGGAAGTCGCTACGATTATTTACGTAGCGGATAACCTGCAAATCGTCGAACCGGATACCGAGGCGAGGGCGTATCACCTGAGACGGATTTTTCCCGGCATGAAGCCCGGGGATACAGCCGTCAGCCCTTGGACCCCGCTTGTGTTCGACCGGTTCGCAGAGTCCGGCAGCCGGACGGAAAGGAAGGGATAAGATGGAGAACACGCACGGTTTTGATGCGCTGGAGCAGGAATGGAGCGTGTCGCAGGAGGATATCGACGGATTCCGCAGAGACGGGCATCTGCTCCTGAAGCAGTTGGCCTCGGAGGAAGATATCGGCCGGATCCGGGAAGCGTGCCGGCGCGAGATCGCCCGGCTGGACGACAGGCTCAGGCTGCAGGTGATGAACGTCTGGGAGAAGGATGCCGCCGTGAAGGCGTTTGTTTTCGCCCGGAAATTTTCCCGGATTGCCGCGGATCTTCTCGGTGTGGACGGAGTCAGGCTGTATTTCGACCAAGTCTTTTTCAAAAAGCCGGGGGCGGGCGCAATGCCTCTGCATCAGGCCAATCAGTTCATGCTTGAACTGGACCCCGATTCCGTCCTTTCGATGTGGATGCCGCTCACCGATATTCCGGGAGAGCGGGGGCCGCTCTCTTACGTTGCCGGTTCGCATCTTCACGAGAAGCTCCGGAGCGCCAAAAATCCTCTCCTCGCGGCCATGAGACTGGGCCTCTCGGAGAAACCGTGCGGCCCGATGCAAGCGGGGGATGCTTCCTTCCATACGGGCTGGACGCTCCACGGCGCTTACGGCAACGATACGGAAACAACGAGGGAGATGCTCATTATTACCTGGTTTGCCGAAGACGCCCGGATTAAGGACCCCGCGGACAGTGCCGGCAGAAACCCGCAGCTTCAGAGCCTTTTCCGGGGCCTGGAGCCGGGCGGCAAGGCGCAGGGACGGCGGCTTCCGCTGCTGTTTTACCGGCCCTACCGGGATGTGGTCCAGCTGGTCCATCAAGCGGAGGAGGATACGGAATGAACGGAGCCGTTCACGATGACTTGCCGCCCCTGAGCGACAGCTACTCACTGCCGGAGGGCCTGATCGCACAGTTCCGGGCGAAGGGACACGTCTGCATTAGGCAGGCGGCCTTCATCCATGAAATCAGCGCCTATCGGCCGCATATCATCACGGCGGTGGAGGGCTACACGGGAGACCGGAGCGTCCGGCCGCATAAGCAGCTGTATATGAATCTCTGGGAGGAGGACACGCGTGTCCGACAGTTCGTATTTGCGCGCCGGTTCGCCAAACTGGCGGCGGATCTGATGGGCGTCACGGGCGTCAGGCTGTACCTCGACCAGGCGAACTTCATCGAGCCGGGGGCGAGCGTAACGCCTTGGCATCAGACCGAGGCTTATATGCTGGAGCTGGACCCCGCGCAGATTATCACCATGTGGATGCCTCTGGTGGATCTGCCGGAGCCTGGCGGGCCGGTGACCTATTTGTCCGGCTCGCATCTGCTTCCGGGAGGCGCATCTAAGAATCCTCTGCTGGAAGCGAAAAGAGCGGGACTCCCCGAAGAGAACTACGGCCCGCTGAGGACCGGCGACGCCACGTTTCATGCGGGGCGTCTGCTGCACAGCGCTCCGGGGAACGGCGGGGCTTTCACCCGCGAGGTGATGACGGTGACGTATTTTGCGGACGGCGCGAGAATCCTGGACCCCGAGGACAAGTCCGGCAGAGCCCCGCACCTAAGGCGCCTCTTCGCCGGAACCGGGGCGGGGCGGACGGCCGAAGGGCCGCTGACGCCTCTGCTTTACCGCAGGCTTTTTTAAGAGGAGGAAACCGGGTGGAAAATTCTCTTTTTACGGCAAATTTACACGAGGAGATCGTACTGTCTCCCGGACAAATAGAAGAATACCGCAGCAAGGGTCATGTTTATGCCGGACGGGTTGCCTCGGAAGAAGACGTGGCAGCCCTGCGTCCCCTGGTGAGGGAGCTGGTCCGGACCTGCGTGAAGGAAGAGCGGCCGCTGGCGGAGCGGGACGATTTCGGCAAAGCTTTTCTTCAACTGATTAATTTATGGCAGAGAGACGAGGCGGTGAAGCAATTCGTCTTTGCCCGCAAATTCGCCCGGATGGCCGCCGACCTGCTGGAAGTGGACGGGGTGCGGCTGTACCTGGATCAGATTTTTTACAAGGAGCCGGGAGGCGGACCTACGCCTTGGCATCAGGACGGCTCGTATATGCTCCGCTTTAAACCCGATAAGCTCATTACCCTCTGGCTGCCTCTGACCGATATTCCGGACGAAATGGGCTCGCTGCGGTTCATTTCCGGCGCGCATGAGATCGAGCGGATGAAAAGCTCCGGCAATATTTTGCTGGATGCGGTCCGCAGAGGGCTGCCGGAGACCGGGTACAAGGGAATGAAGGCGGGGCATGCGACGTTTCATTCGGGTTGGACGCCTCACAGCGCGCTGGCGAATCCGACGGACTCCATGCGGGAGGTTCTGACGATCACGTATATAGCGGAGGATGCGGTTATAGCCGACCCGGAGGATAACGAGGCGCGGCGGAATCATCTGGAGACGTACTTTCCGGGGTTGAAACCGGGAGAACGCGCGGATAGTCCTCTCAATCCGGTTCTGTACAGCAGGGGCGGGAACAGCCCGGTCTGCGTCTGAATCCGCGGCTCAACAAAGCAAGAATTGTTTGCAATCGAAGCAGAGAGAAGCGGCGGCGGGACCTTTACAATGAAAACAACGGAAAGTTTGAGGGGGGAGCAACGTGTCTGCGAAAGAGTCTGCGAAAGATCAAGTACGCCTGTTTTTAAGCGACCAAGGCTGCGGTATGCTGCCGGTCGAAGAGATTAGCGAAGAAAAACGGCTTTTCGATGTGGGATTCGATTCGCTGAGGTTTATGGAGCTTGTCGTGCTTATCGAGGAGCATTTCGGAATCCAGTGGCCGGACGAAGCGCTGGAAATCAGCGGCAGTACGCAGGTCGGGGATATCGTTCAGGCGCTTGAAGGCTGTCTATGAGCCGCCCCCCGGACTACGGTCATTTGCTGACGATGCTGCCCCATCAGTTTCCCCTCCGGGTGCTGGACGAGGTAAAGGATTATTCGCCCGGAAAATTTCTCGTAGCCGGATGCAGCCCGCTGCCGCTGAAGATTTACTTCGGCAATACGGGTACCATTCCGCCTACCCTGCTCATTGAGGGGCTGGCCCAAGCGTGCGTCATCCTGACCCAATTGGAGACGGCGCCACTGGGGGAAGATGAAGTTCCCCTGCTCGGAGCGATCAAGGCCAAGCTGCTGATGCCCGTATCCTGGCAGGGGCCCATTACTTACAAGGTAGAACCCGTCCGTATTTTAAGCAAAAAAGCGATCTTTACCGGCACTTTGTACCGGTCGGACGGAACAATGGCGGTATCGGCCGAACTAAGCGTAGCTGTTGCCGCGACATCAAATTCATAATAGGCGGGGACCCTCGTATGCCGGCAGAGGCTTATTTGCATGAAACAAAACCTTGGACCATGGTGGACCGGATTATCGGAGAAAGCGATAGGGCCATCTCAACATTGAAGAATATTTCCAGCAGTGATTTTTATTTAATTGGTCATTTCCCTTCATACAGTGTGTACCCCGGTATGCTGATGGTGGAATGCATCCTGCAGTCGGCCGAGCTTCTGCTGCGGCGGCAATCGTCCGGGAAACCGGGAGACTGCCGGTTCGGCGAAATCGCTTCGCGTTTCCTCAGTCCGGTCGTGCCGGGGGACTCCGTAAGGTTTGACGTGGGCTTTACGGCCGGAGGAAGCGAACTGGCGGCCGTCGGCAAAGTCGGCGGCCGCACCGTGATTCACTGCAAAATGAAACTGCTGCGGGAGGAGGGAGAGAAGGATGAACGGAGATGAAAGGCTGGTGGAACTTTACGACCGGGGGAAGCTGGCGGGAGTTCTGCACCTGCCTCCCGAACACCTCCGGCCTTGTCCGGTTATTATCTACTGTCCGGGCAAAAACGGAGAAAGATACGAGGTACACCGGCTTGCCGTGAAATACGCCCGCAGATTGGCAGAGCGGGGAATCGCTTTCCTGCGTTTCGATTATTACGGAATCGGCCTGAGCGACGGGCATTATTTCGATATGACGACCTCCGGCAAAATATCGAATGTGCTGAAAGCCTATGAGTTTGTCTGCGGTCATCCGGATCTGCGGGAACGGGAGGCCGTCTTTCTGGGATTCAGCGATGGGGCCAGGATCGCCCTGATGGCCGCGCAGGGCAGCGGGATAGAGAGGCTCGTCCTGTGGAGCCCGCTGTTTTTCGAATTCGGCGGGAACTATCCGAGCGGGAAGCATCCCCGGTTTATCCGCCATCCCGAAGCGGGCAAGCTGGTTATGCCTTGGGCGGGCCTATGGGTCGGGATGGATTTTTACCGGGATTTGCAGAGCATGGACACCGAAGCCGCCCTGGAATTTTATAAAGGCTCTTCCGTCCTCATCTACGGAGACAACGATCCTCTGATCCTGGAGGAAATGGAGCTGTCTGAGTCCCGTCGGTCGGCGATTTACAGGCATTCCGAGCAGAATCGGGTGGTCCGGGTTCCGGATGCGGGCCATCTATTTACATCCAGGCCACTGGAGGAAACGCTGATGGAGCATACAACTTCCTGGCTCCGCGCGGAGCGTCTGGTTAGGGGAGGGTGAGGATGAATCATGTGGAAGCAAAGAAGATTCGGCCGTGACCGCGGCATCTACGGACTCGTGGAAGAACCTGACGGCCCCGGGAACGATCTCGTTGTGATGTTCGCGGGACTTGGCCAGGCGATGAGCGAAAAAAATTATTTCTTCTCCAACCTGCGCAAATATTTGGCCCGGAGCGGAGTAAGGGTCGTTCAATTCGACTACCGCGGCCACGGAGACAGCTTCGGTGAACTGGGGGACACGACGGTGTCCGGCATGAAGCGGGACGCGCTCGAAGTGCTTGCCGAGGTTCTGGAAGAGCGCCCGGCGGAGAGGATTTTCCTGATCGGCAATGCCCTCGGCGGGGTTATAGCCCTCCAGACGGCAGCCGAGCTGACGGAGAAGGGGGAATCCCCTCCCGTTTGCATTCCCGTGCTGCTGGCGCCGCCCTTCCGGGCGTTCCCGGAGAAGGAAGCTTTGTTCGCGCGGGAGACGCTTCAGGCTCTGGAACGCGAAGGAAAGCTCGACGCCCAACTTCTTGTGCCGGGCTTCGACTATTACACGCTGAGCGACTTTAACCGGGAGCCGTACGACTTTTTTATGGCCTGGGGTGCGCATATGCTTTATTTGCACGGTCAGTGTATTTCCGCCGGCATGCTGGACGAGCTTCTTGAGCTGGATACGGCCCGTCTCGTCAGAGAATACGGCGGGCCTCTGCATATCCTATGCGGCAGTGAAGATGAAGACGCCCGGACGACGGCGGAGGAAATAGACCGCGTCATTCTTCATAGAATGCGGGGGTACCGGTATTTTTACCAGCATCCTGCGGCAATGGACCAATGGATAACCGAGGCGGCCTCCATTGTACGAAGCGATAACGGGGAGAGGGAGTAAATTTAATGGAAGAAACCCGGAAAACAATAGCGCAAACCATCCTGTCCCAAAAAACCGACTGGCGGTTCCCGGACGGCGAAGGATTATCCCAGCGTACGCTTGACTGCAGACAGCTCTGCATGATGGAGGTGCTTAAATGGAAAGGAGAGCGGCAGCTTACGCCCGTGTTCCTGAATGCCTTCGACTGCGAGTCGAACGGACTTATGCTGAGGCGCAGCGAGCCCGAGCCGGGGAGAGGCTGGAGGCTGACGAAATATTCCCCTTTGAATACGGATGGGCTGTATCCCCTGATTGATTCCGTCTTCGATCATGAAGGCTATTGCCTGCTGTTTTACAATGCGAAGGAAGCCGTGTTCTCCTCGTATCACGGGAAGCACGATATCGTTCATTGGTCGCTGCTGGTCGATTATGACGAGTCGGGGGTGACACTGGTCGATGACGAAGGGGCCCCGGCTTTTTTTAACGGTTATATCGGCAAAGTCCCCTGGGAAACGCTGATGAGCGCCCATGCGAGCTCGGAGAAGGGCGGTGTCGCCATCCTTGGACGCCGGCCGGGGTATGCGAAGACTTGGGAGGAAGAATTCCTCTCGCTGGTCCGTGCCTCGGTACACAATATGGTCGATCAGCAGGGACTTAAGAATCTGGAGAACTTCGTAAAGGCGGTTGCGGAAAGCCGGGCGGAAGCCTTGATTCCCATGCTGGAAACGCTGGAGTTCGACGTCCACTATTTCCGCCGGTTGAGGGAGCTGTGGAAAGCGGCCGTGGAGAACGGCACCGTACCGGACCGGTACAAAGCCCCCGGCTGGGTGGAGGAGCTCGTTTACGTGTGCAAATCATGGTCCCTGGTTATGGGCGTTCTGGCCAAGTGGAAAAGGCAGCCGGATAAGGACTATTCGGCCAAGCTAACCGATTACCTCGGGCAAGCCCTGGAAAGCGAAAAGGGGTTTTACCGGGAGCTACGACATCTGGTATGAGGTGAATCATGAAAGAAGAGTTCAAGCGGATTGCGGACACGGTCGTCAGCCATTCTTTGAGGCTCCGTCCGGGGGAAAAGGTAGTGGTCAAGGTCCGCGGAGATGCAGCGGAGTTGACGGAAAGCCTGATTGCGCGCATCTACGAGGCCGGAGCGGTGCCTTTTTTGCAGACAACGGACGTTGAGGAGCTTAAATGGCTGCTGGCGGGGGCCTCCGAGGAACAGATCCGCCAGTGGGCGGAGCATGACCTGGGTCTTGTCGAAGCCATGGACGCGTACATCGGGATTCACTCGGAAGCGAATACCTTTGAAATGGAGGATGCGGACCCGACACGCTACGGCTATTACGTGAAGCATTATCTTCAGCCGCTGACAATGACAATGGCGTCCAAGCCCAAATGGGTGCTGCTCCGCTATCCCACCCCGGGAATGGCGCAGCTGGCGGGCATCGGAACCTCGAAGCTCCGGCAAATTTATGTCTCGTCCTGCCTGATGGATTACAAGGGACTCCAAGAAAAGGCGGAGCCGCTTCGGAAGCTGCTCGGGCGGATAAGCCGTATCCGTATCGTCTCGCCGGGGACGGATTTATCTTTCTCCGTGCAAGGCATGCCCTCTTTTCTGTGCGACGGCCGCTACAACCTTCCCGACGGAGAGCTGTTTACGGCGCCGGTGGCGGGCTCGGCGGAAGGCCGGATCACGTTCAATGTGCCGACAAGCTGCATGGGCAAAACGTTCGATTCCGTCGCGCTCACGTTCCGGCAGGGCAAAGTGACCGAATGGTCGGCGGACGATACCGAAGCGCTGGGCGGAATTTTAAAGACGGACGAGGGAGCTTCGCGTCCGGGCGAATTCGGCATCGGGCTGAATCCCCACATCCGGCAGCCCATGCGCAGCCTGCTGTTCGACGAAAAGATGGCGGGAAGCATTCATCTTGCCTTGGGACAAGCCTACGAGATGGCCGATAACGGGAACACCTCGGGTATACATTGGGATCTCGTTTTATGCCAGCTCGAAGCCTATGGAGGCGGCGAACTTTATTTTGACGACATCCTGATCCGTAAGAACGGTTATTTCGTTGTGCCGGAATTGGAACCGTTAAATCCTTGAGCGGGAGGGAAGCGGATGGCTCATCTGTTTATCGCGGTCCAGAGGGTTCTGGGACATGTAGTTCCCGCCTTGGCCATCGGACAGCAGCTTAAGAAGAAGGGACATGAAGTCACGCTGGCTACTCACCCCGCCAATAAGGAACTGGTGGTCCGTGCGGGACTGGATTTCCTTCCGGCGGAATGGGGGAAGTTTCCGGAGAAGTTTATTTATGAACAGGCGCTGGAAATGGATGCGCTGCTTGCCGGAAGGGAAGTCGACTGGATGATTTGCGATTCTTCCCAGGCGGCCCCGGCTTATGCGGCGGAGAGAAGAGGAATCCCTTGGATCAGCCTGCAAACGACGGTTCCTTATCCCGAAGAAGCGCTTCCCGGCAGCCGGACAGTCTTTAACCGGCTGAGGCAGAGCTACGCCCGGGAGCTGCACGGGGTCAGGATGAGACTGGGGCTGCCGCCGCTCACCGATGACAGGAGAACGCGGGGAGATCTGGCGGGGCTGTCCCCTCGGCTTCATCTGGTCAACGTTCATGCCGCGCTGTACCCGGAAGAAGGCGGCATTCCGGAACAGTCCGTGTTTACCGGGAGCTGCACGCTCGAGTCCGGAGACCGTGACCGCGTAAACGAGGCGTCCCGGTTAGAGCCGGAAGCGTACCCCGGCCGTCCCGTTGTTCTCGTCTGTGCTTCTTCGACGGAACGGCATGATTCCCGGGAAGTTATGAACCGCTATATCGGCGCGGCCGTGAATCTATCGGAGGAGAATTCATTTAATCTGATCGTTGCGGAACATAAGCCGTACGAAGGGAAGCGGCCTCTGCCTCCCCATGTCCGCTGGATAACGGCTTATCCCAATCACGATCTCCTGCTGCCCCGTGCGGACGCTGTCATTACGCATGGAGGCTGCGGCACCGTACAGTCCGTCATGAGGTACGGCGTTCCGATGGTTGTGATTCCACTCGCGTCCGACCAGCATCTTCTGGCCCGGACATGCGAACGTCTCGGAATCGCCCTGACCGTCGGTCCGGAGGAAGCGGGACGCGAGCGGATCGGACAGGCGCTGGACAGGCTGCTGGCGGAGGGAAACTCTTATACGCCGCGGGCCAAGGAACTGGCGGCGATTGTGGGGCGGGACAACCCGAACGAAGCGGCTGTCCGCGCCATCGAACAAGTTCTGCAAAATAACTCGTAAAGGATGAAGCGCATGTTGACCGGAGAAGCGGCACTGGAAGTCATTCAGAAAATCGGCGGGCTCGATAGCGTAGCTATAGATACCAATTTTCTGGAAAAAGGAATAGATTCCGTTAAGATCGTTGAAATTCTGATTGAGTTCGAAATGATGTTCAATATCGACGTTCTGGACGATCAGCTGAACCTGGACGAACTGTCGACTCCCAAACACATACAGGACTACGTAAACGGAATTATCGCCAAGTAGCGCAGAGTCGCCAGGAAAGCCGAGTAACTCCACCCTTCGACCCTCTATGCTTAGAGAGAAGGGGGAATGTTCCCCGCTAAACGGAAGGAGGGGTACATTGAGCAAGGAAATCATGACGGGCGAAATGATGGAGCACTACAGGGAAAAAGGATTCGCGGTCATTCCCGGGGTGTTTTCGCCGGACGAGGCGGAAGAGGTCAAGCGGGCCTTGAAAGAAGTGTGGACGCGGGGCATCCGCAGCCGCACGATCCTGCAAAGCCTGGTATTTCCGCTGGAAAGCTTATTCCCGCCCTTAAGGAATGTGCATGGAAGCCATGAGGCTCTCAGACGGTTCTCGCTCGATTCCAGAGCCTTCGGGACGGCTGCCCGGCTGCTCGGCGAGAATGCGCTGCTTGTCGGAACGACGGGGTTTTATAAATGTCCGGGGGCCAAGCAGCTGCCCCTGCACCAGGACAATTACGATATCGGGGCCGAGCCTGCCGCGGGCTGCGCGTTCTGGGTGTCCCTCGACGAGGCGTCCCCGGAAAACGGCGGGCTCCGGATGGTTCCGGGCAGTCACCGCCTCGGTCTGCTGAAACCCCGGGCTCCGGGCAGCCGTTCCACCTACGGACAGTCGGTTCCGGTTCCCGACCGTCACACGGAGGTCGATCTGACCACCAAGCCCGGAGACGTGGTGGTGTTTAACGGCTACACCGTCCACGGCTCCCATGCGAACCGGACCCGGTACGGGTTCAGGAATTCTCTCGTGATGCATTTCGTCGGCGAAAGCGTCAGAAGTCTTTTCGTGCAGAACAGGGAACTTCTCAATTCGGCCGGCGATAACATATTCAGACCCGTCAACAAATCTCACAGCGTGAAAAGGTTGTTTCTGAACACGGATTCCAACTAAACGGGGAGGAGCGGGGATGGATGCAAAGTTATTTTTCCGTCAGCTACTTGACCATTCTGGCCTATGCGCAGTGGATGGAACTCATGAAGTCTCCTACGGCCGGATAACGGAGCTTGCGCAGAGTCATGCGAGGATGCTGGAAATAACCGGACTCGCGGCCGGTCCAAACTGCGGACAGCGGACCGTCGCCATCGACGTTTCCGTCGGCTGGAGAGCCATCCCGCTGTTCCTGGCGGCTCTGAGGCAGAAAGTCACCCTCGTTCCGGTCGATCCCGCGAAAAATCCCGGCTTGACCGAAAATGTACTGAGCTGGATTAAGCCGGACTTGTATATCACACCTGTGCTTCTAAACGAAGACGGCGAGCTCCTCACCGGGCTTAAGCCGGTAACGGCCTCTCCCAGAGAAGAGCTGCGGGACGTTGCGGTCGTCCTGTACACCTCGGGGACGACCGGCCGTCCCAAAGGCGTCATGTTGACCTACGGCAACATTTGGTCGAACGTCGGCAGCATCCTGGGCTACTTCAAGCCGGCTCCGGAGGACAGACTCTATCTGTTCCGGCCGCTTACTTACGCTTCGGCTTTTACAGGCGAGCTGCTGCCGTCCTTATTCCGGGGAGCGGCCGTCTACTTCCGGCCCCCGGACACGAATCCGCTGAGCACGATGAAGAGCATCCAGCGGGACGGCATTACGATTCTCGGCACAACGCCTACCGTCGCCGCCACCTTCGCCCGTTTCCGGAAACGGTTCGATTTCGGCAGCCTCCGCTGCCTCATGCTGAGCGGGGAGTGCCTGACCGTCAGACAGGCGGAGCTTATTGCCGAAGCGTTTCCGGGCGCGGCTGTCTGGAACGCTTACGGACTTACCGAGGCTTCGCCCCGGATCAGCTGTCTGACCGAGGCGGGCGCTTTCCTGAACCGGAAAGGCTGCGTCGGCAAGCCTCTCGCAGGCGTCGAGGTGAAGGTGCTGGCGGAAGAAGCGGAGGGAAGGCCTGCCGCGGAAGCCGAGGAAGGCGAGGAAGGCGTCCTGTACGTGCGGGGACCGAACGTCATGAAGGGCTACTACGGCGATCGGGCCGCGACCTCGCTGAAAATCAAGGACGGCTGGCTGAGGACAGGCGACCGGGCCGTAATCCGGGAAGGCGACATCTATATTCTCGGAAGAGCCGATTCCCTGATCATCCGAGGGGGAGTCAATATGGACCCGAGCGAGATCGAAAGCGAGCTGATGAAGCTCCCGGGAATCAAGGAAGCGCTCGTTTTTGCGGATCATTCCGAGGACAGGACGAGAGTTCATGCCTGGATTACTTGCGAGAAAGGGGTCCTGATGACGCAAATCCGTTCGACGATCGTTCACGAGATCAAAGATTCCCGCTTGTGGCCGGACGTGATCGAAATGAAAGAGGAGCTTCCGAAGACGGCCAGCGGAAAGCTGATCCGTCCAATCCAATCTTTGAGGTGAGTTCATGCACAAAAGCTATCCGGTCGTCCATCCGTTTACATGGATGCCTCCCAGCGGCACACTAACGACGGACACCTGGCTCGGGCAGGTAACCTGTCTGGAGCGGGGAGACGGTTCCTGGGTGTACGACACGCAGGGCAAAGCCTATCTGTATACGACTACGGCGGTTCCCACGGTAGGGCTCTCCAACTGGCGGGTCATCCAGGCGATGAAGGAACAGATGGAACGACTAAGCTTCGCTTCGACCTGCGCCCAGACGCACGGCCTGGTCGAGCCGCTGGCGGACAAACTGCTCCGTCTCTGCGGAAGCCGGTATGCCAAGGTGTTTTTTACCAACGACGGATCGGGGGCCGTGGAAACGGCCATGCGTCTCATCCGGCAGCATTTCATCTCCCGCGGGGAGGCGAAGCGGGACAAGTTTATTTCATTCGACGGAAACTTTCACGGAACGACCTACGGCTCCGGCTCGGTTACCCATCTGGGCATCCGGGAAATGTTCGGAAGAGGCCTGGAGGATTGCTTGTGCGCTCCCGCCCCTAATTTGTACAGGCCTCCGGGGGGCGTCTCTTCTCCCGAAGGTGCGGCCGACTTCTGTTTGAGGGAGCTGGAGCGCCTGATTGGGGAAGCGGGGCCCGAGACGATCGCCGCCGTTCTTGTGGAGCCGATTCAGGCCGTGAACGGAGTGGTTCTTATGCCGGAGTCGTTTTTTTCACAAGTCAGGGCTTTGACGCGGCAATACGGCATTGTGGTGATATCGGATGAAGTTACCACGGGCCTCGGCAGAACGGGACACTGGTCCTTGAGTGAAAAATACGGGCTGGAGCCGGATGTTCTTGCCGTATCCAAAGGTTTGACCGGCGGTTATTTCCCGATGGGGGCCGTACTGATGTCGGCCGAGCTGGACGACAGTTTGTTCGGAAACGGCGGCATCCTGCTCCACGGCTCGACGCAGTGCGGGCATCCGATCGGCTGCGCGGCGGCTTTGGAGGTGCTGGAAATCATCGAGCGGGATGGGCTGCCGGACCATGCGGCCGTGCGCGGACAGGGGCTTCTGGATGATTTTTCGAACGCGCTGGCCGATCATCCGCATGTGGGCGATATCCGGGGAATGGGCCTTATGCTTGCGCTTGAATTCGTGAAGGACAAGGCGACCAAAGAGCCGGTCGATTTCGAATGGGGACGCCGGTTGTCCGGGCATCTCCATGACGAAGGCATATTGGGCAATTATTTTAACGGCATTCTTCTTATGTACCCTCCCCTGAATGTCAGCGGGGAAGAATGCGATTTTCTCGTTCACGGGGTGACGAGAGCATTACGGCGAATGGGGTGAAGAACAGTGGCGGCAAGAGAGCACTGGCACGACTTTTTCGGGAAGGACTATCTCCTTTTCTCGGAAGTGATTCTGAATGAAGAGCGTACCCGTTTCGAAACGGGACAGCTTCTGTCCCTGCTGAATTTGCCGGTAGGCGCGTCCGTTCTCGACCTGGGCTGCGGCCAAGGCCGGATCGGCGTCCCTCTCGCTCTGAGAGGGTACCAAGTGACCGGTATCGACGCGTCGGATACGCTGCTGGACGAGGCGCGGCGCCGGGCTCAGGCGTCCGGAGCCGATGCGGTATTCAAGTCTCTGGATATGAGAGAGCTTGATTTCGCGGACGAATTCGATGTGGTTCTTAATCTCGGCACGGCATTCGGCTATCTGGAAAACGAAGAAGAGAATCAGGATATTCTGCATCGTGTCTACCGCGCTCTAAAACCGGGGGGACAGTTGATTCAGGAAACGGAAAACCGGGACTTCAAGCTTCTTTACAGCGCGAAAAAAACATGGGACATGATGAACGGCTGTCCCGTATGGTCGCAGCGGGAGTTCGACAGCGTAACCGGCAGATGGAACGAAGAGATGACGTGGTTTGACAATGGCGAGCTCAAGTCATCCCGGCTGAACCTGCGTCTGTACACGGCCGCCGAGCTGCTGAGGCTGCACGGTAAAGCGGGACTGGACGTCAAGGGAATATACGGAGGATTCGATCTGTCTCCGCTTACAACCTCAAGTCCGCGGATGCTGCTTCATCTGGAGAAAAAAACGGATTAATTTCGGGAGGGTTCTAGATGGAAACCGAAAATAAACACAAGCTCATTAAATGGGAAGAAATGAACTGGGAGCCGGGCATCTATGAAAACACCGAAATGAGTTACCTGTACGAAGACGAACAGGGCCGATTGTGCTTTCTGGTTAAACTTCATCCCGGAAGCTTCATTCCGATGCACGACCATCCGAGAAGAGAATTCGCCTATCTGATCAAAGGCGATCTTATTTTAAACGAGGACGAAGTGATGAAGGAAGGCGATTTCCTTACGGCGGGCCTCGCGGAATCCCATGACGTCCGCACCGAGAACGGCGCGCTGTTATACGTCTTCATCGACTATCATGTGATCCGGCAGCGGATCGTTGAGATCGAGACCACATCGTAAGGCTGGGAGGAACAAGGGTGAGTGGTGTTACGACCGTTAAGACGGCTTTGTTTAACGAAACTTATCATGCGGCCTATGAATATGTATCGGATTTTACGGCCTTTACCCTTTTGAACGCGATGAAGGCGGAAGGCATCGACCTGAACGGCCCGGTGAGGGAAAGCAGGCTGCTTTCTCAGATCGCCTGTTCGGAGGAGAATAGGCCGCTGTTGAACTGGGCCCTTCATTTTTTGGAGCAGCAGGAGTTCGTCCGGAAGACGACCGGGCCCGGGGGCGCAGCGGTTCTGGCGTTGACCGCCAAAGGCAGAGACTGGACGAACTCGGGGAACCCGTTCCCGGCCGTACACGTGGCCCCCTCCCTTAAGCTAATCGAATACGCGGGTACATTCTGGCTTCGGGCCATCCGGGGAGAGGTTCAGCCTCAGCACAGGCTGTTTAACCGCGAAGGCATCGCCCTGTGGGAAGTGTATTTCCACAATGCCCATGACTTGTACGCGGTACACAACCAGTGGGCGGCGGAGGAACTGGCGGAACTGATTCCCGCGGAATCCTGCACAATCCTGGAGCTCGGTACGGGTTTCGGTTCGGCGACACGCGCTCTGCTGACGGAAATCCGCCTCCGGTCGAAGTTCGTTGAGGAGTACACCGTCTCGGACGCCAGCAAACTTCTCGCCGCGAAAGCCGGCCGGATGCTCGAAGGAGAGCTCCCTCCGCACAAGCTCCGCCAGCTGACACTGGATATCAACGAGGTGAAGAGCGGCGGGGAGACGTACGACTTTATTTATGCCGTCAATGTGATGCACTGCGCGGAGGATCTCGCTCTTTCCCTGGACGCGCTGCGCCGGCTGCTGAAACCGGGGGGAACGATCGTGTTGTCCGAGTGTGTGAGGGAGCATTACCGGTCCAGGCTTCACCAGGAGTTTATTTTCTCGCTGCTGCCCGATTTTAAGCCGGTCGGCGAAGCGGACGGGGACGCGTCCTGTTTCGGGTTTCTCCGCCCGGAGGACTGGTGGGAGGTCATGCAAGCCGCGGGCTTCCGGGACATCCGCGTCAAGATGAACGAGGGGCCGGTCCGCGGCGCGATTATAACCGGAAGCCGGGAGGGCTAGCCTATGATCGTGTTCTGGGACAGGGAAGCCGGCAGGGAGGCGGGAGACAGCGATCCGCTTGATTCCCGCGATACGCCCGCTGCGGCTTATGTGGCCGACGGATTGATTTTGCACGTCGGTACGGCGGAGGATGCCCGCAGCCAGGCTGCAAACGGAGACTGCGAGGCACTGGTCGTTCTCACGGAGAACGAGCGGATGGAGGACGGCGGACTGCTCGCGGACGTTTCCGTGCCGGTGTACGTTTTTACGAAAGCGGACAAGCAGTCGCGGTTTGTGATCCAGCTTCTGTTTCACTATCTGGCGTCGATCCAGAGCCATGTCTTCTCGAGGAAGACATTCGCGGGCACCGGATCCGATACGGAAATGGATTGGGAGCGCGTGCTGAAGCACATCCAGGACAACCTGGGCACGGGGGAGCTCTCTCTGGAGAGCGTGGCCAAAGAATGTTACGTATGCAAATGGCAGTTTTCGAAAGTGTTTAAAAAACGATTCGGCATCACCTTCCGGGACTATCTGATCGAACAGCGGATCGGGGAGGCCAAGAAGCTGCTCGTAAAAGGACACTCCGTTACGGATGCTTGTTACGCCGTGGGATACGGGGATATGACCCATTTCGGAAGAATTTTCCGCAAGAAGGTCGGTGTGAGCCCTTCCGATTACCGCAAGCATTATTACAGCCAGTTTATTTTATGAAAGCCGAAGGGAGATCCCAAACAAGTCAAAGCGAGGGGTAACCGTATGAGAAAAAGATGGCAGTTCTTGCTTGCCGTTCTGATTGTGGCAGGACTATTAACGGAATTTTACTATTACTGGAACCGGCCGTATAAGCTTCCTCCGGTATCCGACGGTATGCGGCTTGAGGAATACAATCTTGCGTTCGAGAAGGAAAAAGCCGCAGTCGGCGGACTGGCTCGGGGAAGCGCGGAAGAATTGAAGAAAAAGGTCTCCGCCGAGCCGGACAATCTGGCCTACGGCAATGCGCTCCGGATAACGATGGGCAAAGAAGGCCGGATCGACGCCTTCGTCGCGTTTATGAAATCGCTGGAGCAGCCCCCGGCAAGAGCCAAGCTTCAGCTTGCGCTCGCTTACGTGGACCAGATGCAGAACGAATCTCTGGGAACCGCCTCTCTCGGACAAATATCCGTTCATTCCATTGAATTGATGAATGAGGTGCTGGAGAAGGACCCTTACGACTGGCTGGCTCATTATGCCCGGGGGATCAACAATTTGTACTGGCCGGTGGGCCTGCAGCGGATCGACAAGTCCATTCAGGACCTCTCCTTCTGCCTGGCCGTCACGAAGAAATTCGAAGGGGACCATCCTTTCTACATGTGGACTCTGGCGTACACGGCACTTGGGGATGCATTGGTTAAAAAGGGCGAGATCAGCGACGGCATAAAGATCTGGAAAGAAGGACATCAAGCTCATCCCGATGACGCCGCCTTGAAGGAGAGGGCTCAGGCCTCCAAGGATCAGGCGGTCGAGATTGTCGTGCGCGAGCGGGGCATGGATCAGTTTCAGCGGCCGGAACCGGGAATCAGCGACCTCAGCCCCATCTGGAATCCCGCGAAAGAAGGGAAGGGCCAATGAACCACGCAGGCTTTGCATCCGGCGAACGATCCCGCGAGGAAGGGCAAAGGGCAGTGGTAACGGGCCTCGGAGTCGTAACTTCGATCGGCACGGACGAAGTATCCTTCTGGAGAAATTTGCTGCAGGGGGAGACGGGCGTCAAACCGATCACGGTGTTTGACGTGGAGAAGCATACGAACCGGATGGGCTGCCAGATCGACGATATTCCTCTTTCCGAGTACGCTCCGGATGCGCTCTTGAAATCAGGAAGGGCGACCCGGATTCTGATGCCCGCCATCGAGCAGGCGCTGCGGAATGCGAGGCTCGATCAGCCTGCGCTTTCCCGCTGCCGGGTCGGGCTTTGCGTGGGCACCACAATGGGGGATATCGACCCGCTCGAAGGCGCCATTCAAGGAAAGCGGAGCGAGGCATTCGGAGGGCCGCATGTCATAACGGAGCAGATCGGGCGGCTGCTTGGATTGAGTGGGCCCGTATGGACGTTCACCAACGCCTGCGCGGCGGGTAATTTCGCCATCGCCAGAGCCATGGACGAGATTGCGTCCGGCCGAGCGGACGTGATGATCGCCTGCGGAGCGGATTCGCTGTCCTGGGTCGCTTTTACGGGATTCAGCAGCCTGCGCGCCATGGCGCCCGACCGCTGCCGGCCCTTCGACGTCCGCCGGAAAGGGCTCATCCTCGGGGAGGGGGCGGGCGTGCTCGTCATCGAGTCGCAAGCTCATGCGCAGGCGCGCCGGATACGTCCGCGGGCCGGGCTGCTCGGGTACGGGATGAGCTGCGACGCTCATCACATTACCCAGCCCGATCCGCAGGGGGAAGGCGCCGTGCGGGCCATGCGCGCCGCCTTGAAGATGGCGGGAGTTCCGGCGTACGCCGTCGATTATGTGAGCCTGCACGGAACGGGCACCCAGGCGAACGACAAGATGGAAGCGGCCGCTCTGTCGGCCGTCTTCAAGGAGACGCGTCTTCCGGCTGCCAGCTCGATAAAGGGCCATATCGGCCATACGTTGGGCGCGGCGAGCGCGATTGAAGCGGTGATGAGTGTGAAATGCCTGGAAGAAGGGGCGGCTCCGCCGACGCTGAATCTGGAGCAGCCCGATCCGGCGTGCCCGGTCCCCGTTCTAATGAAGGAACCCGCGCCCGGCAGATACCGTATCGTTTTGTCGAATTCCTACGCGTTCGGAGGAGTAAACTCCTCGATCGTTCTGTCCGCCGTTCACCCGGAGCGGCCGGAAAACTTGGAATAAGGGGGGGATAGCGGTGCCTCAGTTCATTTATTTAAACGGGTGCGGTTATTACATGGCCCCCAGCTTTGCGGCGATTGTCGAACGTCCGGACAGCCGGCCTTCGGCTGGAGATTCGGCTGAAGATTCGGACGAGGATTCGGGCGACGGGGCTTTGTCTTCCCGGATCGAAGATGAACCGGAGGAGGCGGCGGCAGGGGGCCTTAAAGGGCTGAAAAGGCATTCCAGAGCCGTCCGGCTGGCCTGTCTGGCCATCCGGGAGGCGCTGCAATCGGCCTCTATTCCGGGGCACGCCCCGGGCGGGAAGAGAAACGACATCGGCGTGGTTGTCGGAACCAACGACGCGAATCTGGAGGCCATCGACCGGTTGCAGCAGGAGGCGGAAACGTACGGGGTGAACAACACGAACCCGGGTCTGTTTCCGGAGACCGTCTTGAATGTAATAGCCGGCCAGGCATCCATTTACTTCGGGCTCGGCGGCCCCAATGTCACGATATCGGGCGGGGACTTCTCCTCGGTGAAGTCGCTGCAGTACGCGGCCGACATGCTGGAGTCGGGCAGTGCTTCCCATGTGGCGGTCTGCATCGTAAGGCTGCAGCCGCCCGCCGTCTTCGAGGGAAGCATCCGGTACCGGGCGGACCGGGAGTCCGTCATCGCTTTGGTGCTGTCCCGGCAGCCATCCGGGGGGAGCGGGAGCGGCCTCAAGCTGCGCTTAGAAAGCGTGACGGACCTGCCGGACGCGGCCGCAACCCGCGTGACGGACGAACAGCTTCCGGCGGTTCTGGCCGGTAAGCTCAGGAACGGGGAGCTTCCGTCCGGAACGTCCGTGATTTATGCGGATGCCGGCCCGGAGGGGCTGCTTGCCGTCGAGTTTTAAAGACCGTGCAAATCCGCATCGTTAAGAGGAGATAACCGTGAAGAATACTAGCGTTCTGGTTACGGGAACGAACATGTTGTGTTCCTTGGGCATGACCAATCACGAGGTATGGCAAGCCGCGCTGTCCGGTTCTGTGCCGGAGCCGTCCCGCCGCTCCTATCCTTTTCCGGACGGCACCCGCCTGGAGTATCCGGTCTTTTCTCTGCCGGATTTCGACCTGTCGGATTGGCTGGAAGAGAAGAGCGTGCGGTGGCTCGCGGAAAATCACCTGCTGGACGACCGGGACTTCTGCATGCTGCTTCTGTCCATCCGGCAGGCGCTCGAAGATGCCTCTTTCCGGATAACCGGAGACAGCAGAATCGGGCTCGTTATCGGTCACGAGAATTTGGGCGCCGTAAAGCTGACGGATAAATTCATCCACTATCAGGATACTGCCCCACAGACGGACCAAGCGGAAAAAATGCCGCTTTTTAACGAGTTCCGGCGTGAATTTTTTAATATCCAGACCTTTCCCTACCTGTTTTACCTGGCTCAGCTGCTGGGGGTGAACGGCCCGGGCTATGTCGTAAACAACGCGTGCGCCTCGGGTTTGTATGCCCTGGAGCTGGGGAGGATGCTCATTGCGAGCGGAAGCGCCGATCTCGTTATCGTCGCCTGTTCGGATTACGCGCACGCATCGGAGTATTTGTGGCTGCAGGAGAAGGGGTTCGTTTCCGGACAGATGAAAATCAGACCGTTTGACCTGCATAGGGACGGTTCTATTCTTGGGGACGGTGCGGGCACGATCATTCTCGAATCGGCCGAGCATGCGGCGGGAAGGCCGGCGGAGCCGCTGGCGGTTTACCGCGGAGGGGCATTTCTCCAGGAACATTGGCATATGACGCTGCCGGACGTTTCGAGGCACTCCTACGCGTCGGTCATCACAGAGGCCGCCGGACACGGAACGGCTACGGTAATTGACGTTATCGTTCCGCACGGATCGGGCAGTACCCTGTGGGACCGGTACGAGGCGAACGAAATTCATCGCGCATTCGGCCGTCTGAACCGGCCGGTTCCGGCCGTGACCTCCTTCAAGGGATATTTCGGGCATTTGCTGGGAGCGAGCGCCATGATCGAAACCGTACTGCTCCTGCACTGCATGAAAAGAGAAATTCTGCTTCGTACGCTGAATTACGAACAAGCCGATCCGAGGGTGCAGCTTCCCGTTCAGATGCAATCCGCGCGCAAAAAGACGGTTTCCGCCTTAAAATCGGTACCCGCTTACGGCGGATTCCACGCGGCCGTGCTGTTCAACAAGCCGGAGTAGGAGGGACTATGGCAACGACGACTTACAGTTTTGCAGGAAAAACGATTTTGGTGACCGGAGGTTCCCGGGGGATCGGCAGGGCCGTCGTTAAACAGCTGGTTTCGGCAGGCGCACGCGTAGTGTTCACCTACTCGAAGGACCGGGAGGCGGCGGAAACGCTCCTGGATGAGACGGGAAATGACTCATCGCGTGTCTCTTGCGTGCAGGCGGACTTTACAGACAAGCTTGCGGTCGCAAAGATGGTCGCAAACCTGCTCGAAGAGGGGCCTGTGCACGGTGTCGTCAACAACGCCGGCATTTTGCGGGATACGCCGATGTACCGGATGGCCGACGAGCAGTGGGACACCGTCCTTCAGGTGAACCTTACCTCCCTGCATATCATTTTGAAAAACCTCATCCGTCCCCTTGCCGCTTCACGGGGAAGCGTGGTGAACGTCTCCTCCGTGACCGGAATTGCCGGAGCGGCCGGACAAACCAATTATGCCGCATCCAAGGCGGGCGTCATCGGACTGACCAAAGCGCTTGCCAAGGAAGCGGGGCCTCTGGGCATACGGGTGAACGCCGTTGCTCCCGGGTTTATCGGCACCGACATGCTGGAGACCATTACTGCCCGCCGCAAGCGGGACCTGGAAAAGGACATCCCGCTGAGAAGACTGGGAACGCCTGAAGAGGCGGCCTCCGCCGTCCTTTTCCTTCTCTCGGAGGAGGCTTCATATATTAACGGCGCCGTGCTGGTTGTGGACGGAGGATTATATTGAAAAGGAGAACTGTCATGAACGTTAAAGCTGTGAAATCCCGCATTATCGAAGTAACGGTGAGTCTTCTGGATTCTACGGAGCCGGTGGAAGAACTGGACGCCGACGCTTTCCTGCGGAAACCCCTGCCCGAAATCGGAATTGATTCTCTGGCTGTCCTGGAACTCGTGGTTACCCTGGAAAGAGAATTCGGCGTGAGAATGACGGAAGACGATCTCGGCGGCATCGGGACCCTGGAGGATATTCTGACCTTTATTACAGGCAGGGCGGGACAAAACTGAGCCGGATCTCATTATGAACGGATGGGGAGATGGAGAATACATGCAGGTTAAACCTTTGAGCAAAATGCTGCTTGCCGCGACGGCGCTGCTTTTAACGGCCACCGGCTGCGGCGCCGGGCAGAGCCGGACGGATTTCGGCTTTTCGTTGAAGGAGACCACACAGGCTTCCGGTGTCAAATTCATCCACAGCAAGCCGACGTTCGACTCCAAAGTGGCGAACATTATGCCTTGGATGGCTTCGACCGGAGCGGGCGTGTTTACGGCGGACTATGACGGGGACGGTTTTATGGACCTCTACTTCATAAACTCCGCCAAAGGCTCCAAGAACGCCCTGTTCCACAACAACGGAGACGGGACCTTTACCGAAACGGCCGAATCCGCCGGGCTTGCGGATGTGAACACGGACGGAATCTCGGAAGCGGCCGTCTGGTTCGATTACGATAACAGCGGTTATCCGAGCCTGTTCGTCGGTTCCTGGGGCAAAAGCCGCCTGTTTCACAATAACGGGAACGGGACTTTTACGGAAGTCACGGACCAGGCGGGTGTCGGATATAAAGGCTACGTTAACAAGGCGATCGTCCTCGATTACAACAAAGACGGCAATCTGGATCTGTACCTGTCTTGTTATTTTCACGAAAAGAACGACTTGTGGAATTTGACGACGACGAAGATTATGCATAACGATTTCGAGAGGGCGCGCAACGGCGGACGGAACGTGATGTACCGGAATAACGGGGACGGTACATTCACGGACGTCACCGCGGAACTCGGGGTGGGCGATACGGGCTGGACCCTCGCTTCCGGGACATGGGACGTGAACAACGACGGCTGGCCGGATATTTACAATGCCAACGATTTCGGACCCGATACCCTGTATTTGAATGAGCAGGGCAAGAAGTTTACGGCCGTGGTTCAACCGAGGGGAATCGGAGATGATACCTTCAAAGGAATGAACGTCGATTTCGCGGATATTTTCCATGACGGCAAGCCGGCCATGTACGTGAGCAACGTCAGCAAATCCCAGTATATTCTGGAAGGCAATCAGTTGTGGCACGAGAAGGACGGACAGTTTATCGACCGCGGCAAAGAAATGGGCGTGAATTTGGCCGGCTTCTCCTGGGGGGCCCGTTTTATGGATCTGGACAACAGCGGCAATTCGAGTCTGGTCGTACAGACGGGGTTTGTTTCCGCCAGCAAGAAGAAAGATTACTGGTTCGACCTCGGGACACTCGCAACGACACCGGGCAATATCGTCGAAGATACGAAGAATTGGCCGGCTTTCGCCGACAAGAGTCTTTCCGGCTATGAGAACAAGTTTCTTTTTTACCCGCAGGGAAATAAATTTACGGATATAGCGGAGCAGGTCGGGCTTGATTTCGTAGAGGACGGACGCGGCATCTCGGCGATAGACATCCGCAACCAAGGCAAGCTCGACCTTGTGTTCGCCAATCAGGGCGGACCGGCCAGAGTGTACGAGAATACCGTCACCAATCAGAACAATTGGATCAAGCTGGATCTGATCGGCACGGCGCCGAGCAGCCGGGACGCGATAGGGGCGAGGGTGACTTTTGAAGTGAACGGAGTCGAAACGGTCATGGAAAAAGACGGAGCCAACAGCTTCGGCGGCCAGAGCGATCCGCGTCTGCACTTCGGCCTCGGTAAGGCGGACAAAGCGGACAAGATCACGGTGCACTGGCCCAGCGGAAGAGTGGAGCAGTTTCGGGACGTTCCCAAAAACCAGATTTTGCGGCTGACCGAAAAGAAGGACTAGATGAGCAAAGATCCGAGATTGTACATTTTGGCGTTTTTGTTGTCCTTTGTTGCCGCAGGCCAGCTGTTTCTCGGTTTTTTTCAGAGATGGGACTCCTTCTTCGCGTCTGTGCTTACAGCGGTCGCGCTAGAGTTTGTTCTGGTCGGCTGGCTGAAGAAAAAGTGGGCGTTCCCCCTGAGCGCCCTCATTACGGGAATCGGCATTTCTCTGCTGCTTAGCTCTTATGCCGTATGGCCTTATGTCCTGACAGCCGTTCTGGCTGTAACGATCAAGCAGTTCGTAAGGCTGCGGGGCGCCCACATTTTTAACCCGAACAATGTCGCGATGGTGATCATGCTGATCGCTCTGCCCGCCTATGCCGTGAGTACTCCCAAGCAATGGACCAACGGGATCGAGGTCATGAGCCTCATTATGATTCTTGGCCTCTTCGCGGCCTATAAAGCGAAACGGCTGGACTCCGTCCTGGCTTTTATCGGGGGTTTTTCCTTCTTTGCTGCTATACGAGTCGGACTTTTCGGAGAACCGGTCTTTTACGCCTTCGGTCCGATGATGGGGGCATCCTTTCAGCTTTTTTCCTTCTTCATGATCACGGATCCCAAAACGACGCCGCCCACCCGGAAAGCGAGGATTCTGTTCGCCTTTCTGATCGCCTTTACGGATGCTTGGCTGCGTGTGAATCAAATAACGAATTCGCAGTTTTACGCTTCATTTCTGGTCACGCTCCTGCTCGGGGTGCCTTACAGGCTGCTGCTGGCCAAAAAAGCGGGGGAAACGGGCATTCCCGCCTAAACCGTCTAAAGACGCAGCGGCAGGGTAGAGGACTTTTCTCCGGAAGAGGAGAGCCGCTGTATGGCCGGTTGTTTACACGCCAAAAAGTCCGGGGAAGACGGCTCCGTTTGGAGTTTCCGTTCCCCCGGACTTTTTGGCGGGCGGCTATTCCACATAGCGCTTCTCGGCGCCCAAATGCCTGGCGATGCAGGCTGCGCTGCAAAACCAGTCCCGGTCGAAGTCCCAATTCTTCTCTCCGGCGTAAATCGGGCTGCGGCATCTGTCGAATGCGCATTCCGTAACTTGACTGGGTTCCTCTGCCTGACGGTCCGGCAGTCCGGCATCAAATCGATCCAACGACGGCAAGTCGAGCCCTCCATTCATCCGTTATGAAACTAGCATACGATGACGGAGGTCGGCGGGACTCCTCGTTTGTTGCCGGCTGTACGGCGTTTGTTGACGTCCCGGCCGGTTTATTCGGCGTCCCGCAGCACGCTCACGACTTTGCCCAGTATGCTTACGTTGGCCGGATAGAGAGGCTGAAAGCGGTCGTTGGCAGGCTGAAGCCTGACGCGGTTGGATTCCTTGAAGAAGGTTTTCACCGTCGCTTCTTCGCCGTCGATCAAAGCGACGATCACTTCCCCGTTGTCCGCCGATAACTGTTGACGGACGAGCACCAGATCGCCGTTCTCGATTCCTTTATTGATCATGCTTTCCCCTTGAATCCGCAGGATGAAATGTTTTCCCTGGCCCACCAGATTTTTGGGGACGCTGAAATACTCCTCGATATTCTCCGCAGCCAGGATCGGACTGCCTGCCGTAACCTTACCGATCAGAGGAAGCCGGACGTAATACTCCGCGGAGAGCGAAGTTTCACGGAATTCGCTGCCCGATTGGATGGAAGCGGCCCGCACCTTCCCGGACCGGTATAGATCTGGATCACCCGGCATCTGAGCCCGGTTCTTGTTTGCAAGATGAGCGGCCATCGTCTGCAGGAGAACAAAATCTTCCTCCTCAAGCTGCCCGGCGACATCATACAACGCATCTATGTGTGGATGGCTTTTCTCGGTAGGAGGGAAGGGGATAAAGTTAGATGGAAAATCGGGAATCGTACCTGTCATCAGCCAATCAAGGGAGACGTTGAATTGTTTGGAAATGGAGATCAATGCTCTAGCAGTAGGGGTCGATTTTTTTTTGCCATTTTCCCAATCACTGATGTTTCCCGGAGAAACTCCGATCATAGCGGCCATCTTGGCCATGGTTAAGTTGTGCTTTAACCGCAGCTCTTTGATGCGTTGGTTAATTTCATTCATTTTCAAGCCCCCAATTCGGCATATTCCAGAACAACCAACAAACATATGTTCTAATAGTATATCAAACATTAGTTTCAGAAAATAGCTATTTCTTCCTAGCTTACAAATAGTCAAAAATACGCATTTTCGAATTTTATCCTTGTTTTCACACGCATAAGCGTTTATAATTTTCTTTACCAGTTTCCTCCAAATGAAATTTGAATGAATATACCTACCTTTTTCCTAGGATGTGAAACTTCATGACAAAAAAAGACGGATAGGCAACAATTCAAGCAGATCACCGACAAATGATTATTGGTAAAATTTATTACAGAAGCATTTAATAAATCTTTTTATTATTTATCGCTATTTTATGAAATAAAAGCCAATACCAAGAGGGGGATGAACGAAGTGGATTTGCTGGTCTTTGTACATAAAGCCGAGAAATGTAAAGATTACCTGGCGGATTTGCTGCTTCTTTCCAAAAAAGTGAAGTTGACCGAGTTTGTCGATTTTAACTCCGCTCTCCAACTGGTCAAGCAGGCGCACTACAAACTGATCGTATTTCTTACTTTCGAGCCGGCCTTTCCGAGAACCTGGAACGTGAACGAGCTGCGAATCAACAGCCCTCTGCTCGCGTTAGCCGGAGCCGATAAAATCAGCTTATCTTCCTTAATATCTCTGATCGATATGGTGGCCCAGAATGAAGAAGTTTCCCATGATAACCGGCTTTTCGCGGAATCGCTGGCCTACATCGACGAAAACATATGCGAGAACGATCTGAATCTGGAGAAAGTCGCTTCGCAAATTTACGTCAGCCGGTGCCATTATTCCCGGATGTTCCAGAAGTATGTGGGCACGGGCTTCAAAGAATATGTGATGAATAAGCGTATTCAGAAAGCAAAACTTCTTCTGCAAAGGGGAGAGCCTGTGACCGATGTCTGCTTCTCGGTAGGTTACAACGACTTGACTCATTTCGGCAGAATTTTCAAAAGGAAGGTGGGGGTTAACCCGTCTGTCTACCGATTGAACAAAGCCGCTTCGCAATAAGCAGAAAAAGGAGGGAAATGAAGAAAATAAGCAGGTCACTGTCTTCTAAAACGCGTCAACCGTTTCAGCCACAAGGAAAGCGGAGGAGATGGATCCATGCAGGTTATTTTAGTCGCATCGGCAATCGGGGCGTTCCTGGCCGTTCTTGCTCCCTTTATTTATTTAAAAGCTTTTCACCGCAGCATCCCGAAGATGGTTGCCAAATTCCCGCTCACGCACAATGTCCATTACGACCGAAAATTTCCGCAGATTTTAAGAGCGTTCTTGTCCGGCAGCAACTGGGCTTTGAAACCGGTACTGCCGATGTCGGGGCTGCGTGCGAAGCTGGACAACCGTTTTGAACCGTTCTACAGAGGCTTCGCTTACGAAGGGGCCGGCATGGGACTCGGCGTGAAATCCGCATTATTCCCGTCCGGGGGCAGGCGTTTCGAAGCTTACATTCATAGGCTCTCGCCGGGGTATCTGTATCAGTATTACGTGGGACTCGGATGGTATCTCGCGATCCGGCACGGCTTCCGGTACGGGGGATACAAGCGCTGGATCAAGCAGCTCCATCCCAGATACGCGCCCATTGTGTTCGACGGAGCGGGATTTAAAACGGCATTGTTTCACTACAAGAAAAATAAACAGATAATTCAGAAATTTCAACGTTTTCCTTTCTCCTACCAGCGCGTCTGTTACCAAGGCTTCGGCCGTTGTTTATGGTTTTTGACGGAATTCGATTTACAAAAAACCGCTGCCGAACTGGAAAATTTGCCTGCTGAATTCAGACGCGATGCATATAGTGGAGTAGGGCTAGCCGCAGCTTACAGTTTTTTCGATCAGCTTGCGTTTGCGGCCCATGCGGATAAACAGATTCCGGAGCAATACCGGCCTGCTTTCCGGCAGGGGCTTGCCTTCGGCTGGGAGGCGCGCCGTTTGCAGGACCCCGTTTACTGGGACGAACAACTGGAGAGATACACCTATCCCGTCATTCTCAAAGTCACCGGATTTGTGGACCGTGTCCACGAGGCCGTGCAGTTGTTGGGGCAGGACGATACGGAAGCGGATTATTACTTGAGATGGATGGATACGGTGCGGAGTCTGCTTAAGGAAAAATAGCTCGTAACCGCAGCGGGAGCTGCCGGTGTAAAGGAGTGAGGGTATGCGTGCGAAGAAGCTTGTGAATACCCGGGCTGTGTCTGATGAGGAATGGCTGGCCTGGCGGAGGCAAGGAATCGGCGGCAGTGATGCGGGAGCCGTCTGCGGAGCGGACAAATGGAAAACGGCGCTGGAAGTTTACCTGGACAAAACCGGAGAACTGCCTCCTGCGGAAGAGAAAGAAGCGATGAAGCTCGGCAGTAAGCTCAAAGATTTTATCGCACGGGAATTTACGGATCGGACCGGACACCGGGTGATGAGAAGAAACTGGATTTTTCAGCACCCGGAGCACTCTTTTATGCTGGCCGGCCTGGACCGCTGGGTGATCGGCTCTCAAGCTGGCCTCCTATGCAAATCAACCGGCGAATTCAGTAAGGAAGAATGGGAGGACGGCCGGGTTCCCGCGAAAATTGATTTTCAGTGCCAGCACTATATGGCCGTTACGGGCGCGGACCACTGGTGGGTAGCCGTTCTGATCGGCGGCAACAAGTTCCGTACGGTGCGTCTGGAGCGCAGCGAAGAGCGGATCAGGCGGCTTATCGACCGGGAAGCCGTATTTTGGAACGAGCATGTCCTGCGAAGAAGACCGCCGGCCTTCGACGGAACGGACGCTTCGTCCGATCTGCTGAACCGGCTGTATCCCCCGGCGACGAGCCGGAACTCCTCCGTGCCCTTGACGGAAGAGGCGGAGCGGTGGATCGGACAGTACCGGCAGGGGGCGGAGGAAGAAAGGGCGGCGGCGCTGCGCAAGACGGAGGCGGAAAACAAGCTCAAGGGACTTCTGGGCGACCACGAGCAGGGCACGGTAGGGAACTACAAAGTGGAATGGAAAAGCATCAACCGGAAGTCGGCCCGTTTCGCCCCTTACAGACGGTTTCAGATTTCTACCATTACGAAATAACGGAGGAATTGCATGCGCAACGAAATGAATACGCATTTGCGTTCGGTCGTATCCTGGCGGGATTACCGGATTGACCCGAGATACTTTATTCTGGTGTTCCTCAGCAGCTTTGCGATAGCCGGGCAAGTGTACTTGGGCTTTTTTCAGAAATGGGACGCGGTTCTTGCGGCCGTCGTTTGTTGCACGGGGACGGAAATCATTTTGAACCGGTTAAAAAATAAAACGTGGATGTTTCCGCTCAGCGCCCTGATCACGGGAATCGGCATCTCTCTGCTGCTCAGCTCCAATCAGCTGTGGCCTTACGCGCTCACCGCCGTCATCGCGATCTCGCTGAAATATGCCATCCGCTTTAAGGGCGGGCATATTTTCAACCCCAACAACGTGGCGATGGTCATCATGCTCTACTCCCTGCCCCAGTATGCGGTGAGTACCCCCAAGCAGTGGACGAACGGGATCGGCGTCATGATTCTGATCTTGTGCCTGGGCATCGTGGTGTGCTACATCGCCAACCGGCTCGACGCGGTGCTGGCTTTCCTCGGGAGCTTTACGCTGTTTGCGTTCGTGCGGCATTTCTTCTTCGGAGCGCCTTTGTTTGCGGCCCTTGGGCCCCTCATGGGCGCCTCCCTTCAACTGTTTGCCTTCTTCATGATCACGGACCCCAAGTCCACGCCTGCGACAAGAAGCGCCCGTATCGCGTTTGCCTTTTTCGTCGCCCTGCTGGACGCGGTCTTCCGGATCAACCGGTTTCCGAATCCGCAGTTCTACGCGCTGTTTCTGGTCTGTCTGGCCCTGATCATTCCTTACCGGTTGTGGGCTTCCCGCAAAACGGAGTCGAAGCCGGAACTGACGGCAAACTCTTAAACTGACGGGGCGATTAATTCGACAAAAGAGGTGAACGCCATGTGCCGGAACGGGACATGCAGGGGGGCTTTCAACGGCGGAGAGGGGACAGGCTGCGGCAGACACTGCGCTGACCTCCGGACGGAAGCCTATTCTAATGAAGGAACGGATGGTACACAAGCAAAACCGGGAAGCCGGCACGCAAACCAGGTCGAAAAGCAGCCGGAAAATCGGATGCCAAGCCGTACGGAAACTCAGCCGGGGCACAGGGAGCGAAGCGACGAACAGAAACAGGGGAAGCGCGACCGTCTGCCGGCCGACCATTTGCCGTCGAGATATTTCCTGCGCACGAAGTATTTTAAATACTGGGACTTCTGGGACCATTTCCGCTAACCCGCAAGCCGTAACCCGTAACTCGCTACGTATACAGACAACTCCATAAAATAAAGACAAAGACAGGACGAGCCCCCGTTTTTGTCTTTTTTTATTTATTCAAAGAAAACAAACATAAAAATAAATATTCAAAAATAAATAAAGATATGATACGATTAAATAAAAGGAAACAAACGAAAATAAAGCAAAACAATATTCGTTCAATTCCTGAGGAGGAGCACAAAATGACGGCAAATTTATGGGATGCGGAAATCGCGGTAGGCGTTAAGAAAGGGTTGGACGAACTGGTGTACCGGTCGAACCTGCTCGGGTTTGACCGTACGGTCGCCAACTGGGGCGGTGGCAACACCTCGGCCAAAACGGCGGTCACCGATTTTCGCGGGCGGGAAATCGAGGTCATGTGGGTAAAAGGCAGCGGCTCGGACCTTGCAACCATGAAAGCGGAAAATTTCACGGGCCTGCGCCTGGACGATATTCGTCCGCTTATGGAGCGTGAGGAGATGACCGACGAAGAAATGGTCGCCTATCTGGGACATTGTATGATAGACGGCCGGCATCCGCGGGCTTCGATCGAAACGCTGCTGCATGCATTTCTTCCTTTTAAACATGTGGACCATACCCATCCCGATGCCATCATCGCCCTCTGCTGCGCGGATAACGGCAAAGAGCTGGCGCGCGAAATATACGGCGACCGGTTTGTCTGGGTGCCGTATGTGCGTCCGGGTTTTACCCTTTCGAAAATGATCGCCGAAGGCGTACGCGGCAACCCGGCCGCCGAGCTTGTCCTGATGGAAAAGCACGGACTGGTCACCTGGGGTGAGACATCGGCGGCCTGCTACAAGAAGACGATCGAGATTATCTCGGAGGCGGAAAATTTCATCGAATCGCGCGTGAACCGCGCTGAGCTGTTCGGCGGCGCGAAGTACGAAACGCTGGCGGTTTCCGCACGCAGAGAGATCCTCGCGCAGGTGCTGCCGGTCATCCGCGGAGCTGTCGGCGGAGAACGGAAGATGCTGCTGACGGCCGATGCCGGGGAAGATGTGCTGGCTTTCGTGAACAGCCGCGAGGCGCAGGCGCTTTCCCAGGTGGGGGCCGCCTGTCCGGACCATCTCGTTCATACGAAGATGAAGCCGCTCTATGTGGATTGGAATCCCGCCGAGGCGGATATTCCGGCACTTATCGAAGCTTTGAAGTCCGGCATCGCCGCTTACAAGGAAGCGTACGGGGCCTACTTCGACCGCAACAGGAGCGAGGGTGACGTGATGTTCGAGGCGGCGCCGAGAGTGATTCTGATTCCGGGCCTCGGGATGGTGAATACGGGCAAAAGCCGGGCAATGGCCCAAGTGAGCGGCGCCCTCTACCATCGTGCCATCGCCGTGATGAGGGGGGCGACGGCGCTCGGAAACTTCGTTTCGCTGAGTGAAAACGAGTCCTATAACGTTGAATATTGGCCGCTGGAGCTATACAAGCTGACACTCGCCCCGGCAGAAGCCGAATTCTCCCGGAAAGTGGCGTTCATTACCGGCGGAGCGGGGGGTATTGGCGGCGCGGCCGCGCGCGAGCTGCTGAAGGGCGGCGCCCATGTCGTGCTGGCCGACCTGAATTTAGAGGGGGCGCAGACGCTGGCCGCGGAGCTTAACCGGCAGTACGGGCAAGGACGCGTCATAGCCGCCGCAATGGACGTTACAAGCGAAGAACAGGTCGCGGAAGCATACAAGGAAACCGTCCTTGCCTTCGGCGGGGTGGACATCATCGTGAACAACGCCGGTCTGGCGACATCGAGCCCGTTTGAAGATACGACACTGAAAGAATGGAACCTGAACATGAATGTGCTGGGAACGGGCTATTTCCTCGTAGCGAGGGAAGCGTTCAAGATCATGAAGGTTCAGGGAACCGGCGGCAGCATGGTATTCGTCGGCTCGAAAAACTCCGTCTACGCGGGCAAAAACGCTTCCGCCTACAGCACCGCCAAAGCCGCCGAAATTCACCTGGCGCGCTGTATTGCCGCCGAGGGAGGCGCTTACGGCATCCGCGTCAATTCGGTGCTGCCGGATGCCGTCCTCCAGGGCTCGGCCATCTGGAATTCCGGCTGGCGCAGCGAACGCGCCGCGGCTTACGGCATCGAGCCGGATCAGCTGGAGGAGTATTACCGCCGGCGTACGACGCTGCTCGTCAACGTCTATCCGCGCGATATCGCGGAAGCGATCGCTTACTTCGCCTCGTCGAAATCGGAGAAGACGACCGGCTGCATGCTGACCGTAGACGGCGGCGTTCCGGCGGCGTTTACGCGATAGCCGGAGGGGGCGGCGGGTTTGCCAGGCCTTTCGTCTAGTCCCTTCCCGCCCGATATTGTACAATAAAAGAAACAGAGGCGAAGCCCGGACTGCCTGCACCCGTGCGTACGGCAGAAGACAGGTCCGCCTCGGCAAGAATGGAACCATGAAATGAGGATGCACGATGCTTGTAGCGGAAAGATGGCAGAAAATACTCGCGCTGGTCAATGAAAGAGGCAGCATACGGGTGACGGAGCTCAGCGAGCTGTGCGGAGTCACCGAGGAAACGATCCGGCGCGATCTGGACAAGCTGGAGAGCGAAGGCCGGCTGATGCGCAGTCACGGCGGGGCGGTCCGCGTGGGAGAATCCCAGCCCGAGATTCCGTTCAAGGAACGGGAAACGGTGCACGCGGACCTCAAGCGGAGCATCGCCCGGGAAGCCGTCAAGCATATCCGGGAGAACGACCGGATCATACTCGATGCTAGCACGACGGCGTGGTATATGGCGCAAATTTTGCCGGACGAACCGCTCACGGTGCTGACCAACTCGATCCAAGTCGCCGTGGAGCTCAGCTCCAAGGAAAAAATACAGGTCGTTTCCACCGGAGGCCGTCTTCTCCCCCAGTCGCTTTCCTACGCCGGTCCGCTGGCCGAACGCTCCCTGGATACGTACCATGTGGATAAAGCGTTCCTGTCGTGCAAAGGCGTGCATACGGCACGCGGCATTTCCGAATCGAGCGAGCTGCAGGCGCTGGTCAAAGCCAAAATGGTCGCCATCTCCGACGAAGTTTTTTTGCTGGCGGACCACAGCAAGTTCGGCCTGCAGTCGTTTGCCCACGTCGCTTCATGGGAGCGGATCGGGCATGTCATCACCGATTCGTCGACGAGTGCGGACAGCCTGGAAGCCCTGCGCGAGAAAGGCGTAAAGGTTACTCGGCTCACCTGAACCGCCGAGCCGCGTCTTGCCCTGCCCGTTCCCCCATTTTGTTCGCGGAGCGGAACGGGCTTTTTTTTCAATCATCGAAACGTATTTCTTCTATATAAAAGAGAGCGCTTTCAATCGAAAGGGGCGATTCATCTTGAAGGTTTCCTTATTTATCACCTGTTTGAGCGATCTCGTGTATCCCCGGGTCGGGCAGGCAATGGTGCGGCTGCTCGCCCGGTACGGCATCCGGGTTTATTTTCCGGAGGTGCAGACCTGCTGCGGACAGCCGGCTTTTAACAGCGGCTACTGGGACGATGCGCGCAAGTCGGCCCGGACTCTGCTGGAAGCGTTTGACGACAGCGACTTTGTCTTGTCGCCTTCGGGCTCGTGCACGGGCATGGTTCAGCATTATTATCCGAAGCTGTTTGAGGATGATCCGGAGATGCTTGCAAAGGCGGAAGCCCTCCGGCAAAAAACGTACGAGTTTACGCAATTTCTCGTCGGCGTGCTGGGCGTTACGGATCTCGGCGCGGTGTTTCCCCACAGAGTCACCTATCATCCGTCCTGCCACGGCACGCGGCTGCTTGGCATTAAGGACGAACCGGCCTCCCTGCTGGAGCATGTGCGCGGCCTTGAACTTGTTCCGCTGCCGCATGCGGAGGACTGCTGCGGGTTCGGAGGCACGTTTGCCGTCAAAATGAGCGACATATCGGGCGCGATGGTCGCGGAGAAATCCGATCATGTCCTGGAAACGGAAGCGGAGGTGCTCGTCGGTCTCGATATGGGCTGCCTCATGAATATATCCGGGAACCTGCTATACAGAGGCAGACCGGTTAAGGTCATGCATCTGGCGGAACTTTTGGAGGAAGGAGTGAGACGGGCCGATGAGCATGTCTAACGGTAGGAACAGTGTGAAAAACCGGGCGAAAATCGCGCTTAACAACGATTTCCTGCGGAAAGCCGTCAAATTCACGACCGAGCGCCTGAAAACCGGCAAGTTGAACGCGGCCGCCGAGCAGGGAAACTGGGAAGAATGGCGGGAGCGGGGACGGCAGATCCGTCTGCATACGATTGCTCATCTCGATTATTATCTTGGCGCCTTCGTTGAAAATGCGCGGGCGCAGGGCGTCCATGTCCATTTCGCCGAGACGGCGGAGGAGGCGGTCTCGATTACGATGGAGATCGCCCGTCACCGAAAAGCGAAGAGCGTCGTGAAATCCAAATCCATGGTATCCGAAGAGATTCACATCAATCGCGCGCTCGAAGAGCTCGGCATTGAAGCCGTGGAGACGGACCTCGGCGAATACATCATCCAGCTTGCGGGGGAAGCGCCGTCTCATATCATCATTCCCGCGATCCACAAAAACCGCTACCAGATTGCGGAGCTGCTGTCGGAAGAAGCGGGCGAAACGCTCCCGCCCGATACGGCCGTGCTCGCCGGCTTTGTGCGCCGGAAGCTGCGGGAGAAGTTCCTGGAGGCGGACATCGGCATGACCGGCTGCAATTTCGCCGTCGCCGAGACCGGTTCGATCGTTCTCTTCGAGAACGAAGGCAACGGCCGGATGGTCAGCACCGTCCCCAAGACGCAGATCACCTTCATGGGAATGGAGCGGATCATTCCCACGCTGGACGATCTGGAGGTCATGGCGACGCTGCTGCCGCGCTCGGCCACCGGACAGAAGCTGACCGTGTACATGTCGGTCATCTCCGGGCCGAGAAGAGAGCCGGACGGGGACGGTCCGGAGGAAATGCACGTTATCATCCTGGACAACGGGCGCTCGCTTCAGCTCGGAGACCCGGATTTCCAGGAGCTGCTGAACTGCATCCGCTGCGGCGCCTGTCTGAATGCCTGCCCGGTCTACCGGCACATCGGCGGGCATGCGTACGGCGGCACTTACAGCGGTCCGATCGGGGCCGTCCTCACCCCGGCGCTTAACCGGAACACGGCCGAGTGGGACGATATCGCCGGCGCTTCGACCTTGTGCGGCGCCTGCTACGAGGCTTGTCCGGTCAAAATCCCGCTGCACGACATGCTGGTCTATTTACGCGGCCGCAAGGTCGAGAAGGGCCACGGGGATGCGGTGGAGAAGGCGGGAATGTCCGCTTTCGGTTATGTCATGGCCGATGCCAAGCGCTTGAGGCGGGTTGCGGCGCTGGGCAGATTCGGCCAGCGGTTCGTGGCCCGCGGCGGCGTGATCAAAGCGAGAATCGGTCCGCTCAAGGGCTGGAACGCGCACCGCTACGCCCCGGCGCTTCCGCCGAAAACATTCCGCGAGGACTGGAAAAGCCTTGCCGAAGAAGCCGCCGGAAGCCTGCCGGAGATGGACGCGGACGTGAAGCGCCGCATGGAGCGGATTTTGGACGCCCGCCGGAAAGGGGGCGGCCGCCATGAGTAAATCCGCATCCGATTTCCTGAAGAGGCTGGAAGCCGAGTCCAGGCGGAAGCAGGAGGCGTTCTTGGGCGGCATCGCCTCCCGGCTGGGGCGTTCCCGGATAACGGAGCCCCCGGCAAGACCGTTCCGGGGAGCGCCGGACTTCTGGAACGCCGTAGATTTGGACGAAGAGGCGCGTATCCGCCTCTTTATGGACAACTGGCGCAAGGCGGGCGGCCATGCCGAGAAGCTGGGCTCCATGGAGGAAGCGGCCGCTTTCGTGCGGCAGTTGATCCGCGACCTGGAGGCGAGGCAGGTCATCCGCCAAGACCAGCCCGAGCTGGAGGCGATAGCGGCCGTGCTGGAGACGACGGAGGGACTCGACCGCCTCACCGTCTGGAACGCGGAGCATGCCTCGGACGCGGAGAAGGAGGCCATGCTGGCAGACGCGGCCGGAGCCGACATCGGGCTTGTGGCGGCCGACTGCGCCGCGGCTCATACCGGGACGGTCGTGCTGATGTCCTCGCCCCGCAAAGGCCGGAGCGTCAGCCTGCTCCCGGCCGTCCTCGTCGCGGTGGTTCCCGCCAGCCGGCTGAAAATGCGCCTCGGCGAGGTGCTCCGTCCGCTTGACGGACTGGCGGCCGGAGCGAGGCCGGCCGGGATCCACTTCGTATCGGGCCCGAGCCGCTCGGCGGATATTGAGAACGACCTCACCATCGGCGTGCACGGTCCCGGCATTGTCTATGCGCTTGTGGTGGGAGACTGTTAGCGTCATTCGTCCCCGCCGGGCGGGTTCGGCGGCTTGCCTGCGGGAGCAAGCGAGAATTGTATGTCAATCAATTGCCGTTTCCGGGACGCAGTTCCTGAACGACTCTTACTTTCCATGCCGGTACGCGTTAAAGGCCGGAGACGATGCAACCTCCCGCAAATTCTAGCTTCGTCATGCCGCAGCAGCCCGCCTGAGCGCAAAAAAAATGCCGCCCCTCAAAAAGGGACGGCATTTTCTCGTTAGGATTCGGCAGGCTCTATGGTCCGTTCGATGAATCCGATGTTACTTCGCTACCGGTACGGCGTTCAGATACTCTTCCATCGTCGTGTTTTTCGACTTGATATCTTTGGCCATTTGGGTGCCTACATAGCGCAGGTGCCACGGTTCGTACTGATAGCCGGTGACGGATTCCTTGCCCTTCGGATAACGGATGATAAACCCGTATTCGTGGGCGTGGTCTTCCAGCCACTTGGCTTCTGGCGTTCCGCCGAAGCAGTCTTCGGCCGCACATTTGCCTGTGCTTCCCGAAACGTCTATGGCCAGTCCCGTTTCATGCTCGCTGTGTCCCGGTACGGCGCTGTATTTCTTGGCCGCGGCCTCGCCGTCCTTTTGTACGTAACGGTTGAACAGGGTCGTCTGCGTGGAATGGGAGCGGTAAGCGGACACGCCGGCCAGCGGTGTTCCGTCTTGCTTGGCCGCGGCGAACATCTTTTCCAGCGCGCCGGCGGCTTCTTGGCGCATCATGCGCTTTTCGATTTTTTCGGCGAATACGAAATTCACATCCGGATACACCAGATCGGAAGGCTTGTACGAGTCCGGAAGCTTGAATTGTTTGTTAACCAGCACGGTCATGCTTTCCGGCTTGGCGGCCACCTGCTCCGAGCCATCCGTTCCTTTGCCGGCTCCGGTTCCCTTGGAAGATGGAGTCGGTGTCGGCGAAGTCGTCGGCTTGCTCGTGCTTCCCGGTGTCGAGGACGGATTTGCGGAAGGCGAAGTTACCGCTGACATACCCGGATTCGACGTGGCGGACGGGGAGTTCCCGCCCGCTTCCTTGCTGCTCTCGCAGCCGGCGAAGAGTGCGACGGCGGAAGCCAGGATCAGAAGCCGGGTGATTCTTTTTTTCGGGGTCATGGTAGTTCCTCCTTGAATTAAAAAAAGGCGCATCCTTATTCGGGACGGGCCCGGAATACAACCTATTTTATTATACCTTAAGCGGATCGAAAAACCCAATGCTGGGCAATTGTGACTAAGCGGTGAAAACACTATCATCTTGCCATTTCATTCGCTACAATGGGGGTAACGAGAAGGGAGGCAGCAGCTATGATGATCGCATCTCTGATTATCGGCCTGGCTTTGGCGGGTCTGATTTTATGGGCAACGATTTGGATCACCAATAAGGCGTACTCCAGAAAATGGGAAAATCCCGACGAAGATTGAATCCGGGATACCCGACGGTTCCTGCCCGGGGCCCGACTCCGCCGTCCGGGAGAAGGGCATTTTTCGTTTCATGCGTTAACCGTAAGAGAGAGAAGGCAGCAGCATTGCCGGAGATAAACCGCAGGAGACGGAGCGGACGCCTTCTTTGCTCTTTTCAATTCATTCCATTCCATTTTGCAACCCCCGGTTTTACCTCCTTCATAAAGCGTTCTGCTATATATTCGCGCTTTTTGCGGAAAAGGTTCGATTTATTCCGTGCCTGTATGTGCATATCCCGTGAAAAAACCTTCTGACCCGGACATTCATCCGGTTCTACCCGCCGAATGAGGCTCTATTTTCCAAAATAAACCGTTCTTGGCGTTTCACACCTTTCCATTTCGGGTTAACTCCAAATAGGGCAGGATTTCTTCAATTTCCTCCTTTATACAAATTTTTGTCTTTGCTTCCTTTGAAAGCTGTATTATAATCGTTCATGTTCTTAATTATCGTGAGGGATAGAGAGAGGAGAAATCGTGTGAACAAGAAAATTTGGATGTCTGTACTCGTATTATTGCTGACTTTTACTATGGTATTGGCGGGTTGTGGCAAGAAAGAATCACCGAAGACGGCTTTGGAGGAATCCTATACCGCTGCTTCAACGATGAACAGTGCGGATTTCAACATGAATATGACCTTGAACCTGGATTTCCCGGAAGCCGCGGTTAAAGCGGATCCGAACTTGGCGATGGGAGCCAACTTCCTGAAAAACCTGGATGTGACGGCTAAAGGTGTTTACCAGGCTGATCCTATGCAGCTGGAAATGACGCTGGAAGCTAACCTCAAAGGCGACATGCCGATGAAAATTTCCCTTCCTATGGTCATGACCAAAGACAAGATGTATGTGAAAGTTCCGAACATTCCGCTTCTGCCTATTCCTAAAGATGCTGTGGGTAAATACATCGTCGTGGATGTCAACGAGCTGAATCAGACGACGGAAGGCAAAGTGAACGTAAATGCCATCGACGTGAAGAAACAGCAGGAGTTCGGCCAAGAAGCGATGAAAATCTTTACGACCAACTTTGACGAAAAAACATACTTTGTCGATGTCGACAAGAAAAACGCGGGACTGCCCGAGAGCGTAGACGCGAATCAGGTCGTGAAATTCCAGATTACCAATGAAAACCTGGAACCCGCGATCAAAACGATTGTCGAGAAAGTAGCTCCGCAGCTTCTGGATCTCGTATCCAGCGACAAGTATAAAGACATGCTTCAAGTCGATCCGGCCGAAATCGAGAAGGCAAAGAAAGAACTTGCCGCCGGTTCGAGCAAGGAAGATACCCAGAAGGCGATCGACGAGCTGAAAAAAGTGCTGAAGATCAATGAATTCAACATTTTGACGGCCATTAACAAAGATAAATTCCCGGCTTATCAAGAAATTAACGCCAACCTGGACATCACCGATGAAAAGCAGGGTACGATCAAGGTCGGTACGAAAATCAAAACCGAGTACAGCAATATCAACAAGAAGGCTAACCTGCAGCCTCTGCCTACCGATACGCTGACGATTGAACAATTCTCGCAAAAAATGCAAGCTTCCGGCATGTAAGACCCGCTCCGGTAGCGTGTAAGACAAATCCCCGGTTTCCTTGATGGAAGCCGGGGATTTTTGCCGTTGTCCGCCGCCGTTAACTTCATGCAGAAATCGGCGGGACGGAAGGGGGCCGCTATCGGCCGGTTTTATTATTCGGATGTGGAGCCGCGATTAAACAGCTTATACGAATAGTTCATCACGAGGATCATGGCGGCGCGCTGCTCGTCCGTTCTGGCCAGCAGGCAGTGGCGTCTCCAGTCCAGGAAGCGGATGGCGTCCTCGCGGCTGCCGTCCCGGGCTCTCTGCCAGGTGACTTCGATCTCTTCGATCGACGGAATGACCTGATGCCTCCGGTAAAAGCCGACTGTCCGGGAAATGGAAGACCAGTCATATTGCATGGGAAGTCCTCCAACGGTTTCTTCTTCCGCTTTGCCGCTCGAACCCGGTCCGGAACAGGAAGGGAAGTCTTTTCGGGGCTCCTTATTCATCATCGTGTCTTCCTCCTTCGCCTGACTGCCGGATTTACGCAGAGTGCGGACGACTTTTGCCGTATCCTGTATTATTACCTCCGTCTCTTTTAAAGAAAACAGCGAAATCAGTCACAAGGGGGCCGTACGGAGCCGCTTTTAAGAGGAAGAGGGATTATAGGGCGCTATTTTTACGAAAAAGGGGGGCTGGGTGCCGTTTACGCTCCTATATCAAGTAGAAGAGAGCTTGCTTCTTGCGGAACGGTTTTCTATGATACAGGTGTACTTATAACCCTTACAGAGAAACGAGGCGGCCTCTTTTGAAAATCGGATTAAGCTCTTACAGTTTGTACCGTGCCATTAAAGCCGGGGAATTGGACTACGTCAGTGCGTTGGATTGGATTGCGGCTAACGGCGGCGAACACATGGAAGTCGTTCCGCTGGAAATTGATTTTACCCGGGAACCCCAGCTTGTGCAAAACATTAAGGAAAAAGCGAAGTCCGTAGGCATCGAGCTTTCCAATTATGCGGTCGGAGCCAATTTCTTGACCCAAAATGAGGGCGCTTACGAGGAAGAAATTTCCCGGGTGAAGCGGGAAGTCGATGTAGCGGCCGAGCTGGGCGTTAAACTGATGCGTCATGATGTGGCCCGCCATGAAGACGTTTCCATCCGTACGTTCAATGCGAATCTGGACCGCATGATCGAAGCGTGCCGGACGATTGCGGATTACGCCGCTCAGTACGGGATTACGACCAGCATCGAAAATCACGGCTATCTGGTGCAGGCGAGCGACCGGGTGCTTACCGTTGTTCAAGGCGTGGACCGCCCGAACTTCAAGACGACGCTGGATATCGGCAACTTTATGTGTGCGGATGAAAATCCGGTCGCGTCCGTGCAGAAAAATCTGCCGTTTGCTTCTATCGTACATATTAAGGATTTCTATCTCCGCCCTTCTTACCGGAATCCGGGTGAAGGCTGGTTCAAGACGACGGCGGGCAACTACCTCCGGGGTGCTATTGCCGGGCAGGGCGACATCGACATGTGGGAAGTGCTGCGTCTGGTGAAGCGTTCCGGTTTCGACGGCTATCTGTCCATCGAATTCGAAGGCATGGAAGAGTGCAAACAAGGCTCCAAAATCGCCATGGATAACGTGAAACGAATCTGGGCCGAAGTTTAGACGATTCTGTCTTTGCAGAGCCTTTCAGGCTCTATAGAAGAAGCGTTCTGCTTATAAGAAAGGGGACGCTTCTTTCCGGTTACCGGAAGGGAACGGGGAACAGGGAACTTTTTCTGAATAAGGAGAAGTTCTTTTTCATTTTCCGGGAAGGTGGAAACTGATATACTAAGGACAGACTTTGTCCGGCTAAAAAGGAAAACCGATGATTTGAGGTGCGCTTGGAAATGAATAAATATTTGGAACTGCTTAAGGATATTAAGGAAAACGGAACCCGCAAAGAAGACCGCACGGGGACCGGCACGATTTCCGTGTTCGGGCGTCAGATGCGGATGAATCTGGCGGAAGGCTTTCCGCTTTTGACGACTAAAAAACTTCATATGCGCTCGATTATCCACGAGCTTTTGTGGTTTCTGAAAGGTGAAACCAATATTCACTATTTACACGACAATGGCGTCACCATTTGGGACGAGTGGGCCGACGAGGACGGTAATTTGGGCCGTGTGTACGGCGCCCAGTGGCGCACTTGGCAGGCGCCGGACGGACGGGCAATCGACCAGATTACCCAAGTGATCGACCAGATTAAAACCAACCCCGATTCTCGCAGGCATTTGGTTAGTGCTTGGAACGTCGCAGAGGTCGATCAGATGGCGCTGCCGCCCTGCCATTACGCATTCCAGTTCTATGTGGCGGACGGCAAGCTGTCGTGCATGTTCCAGATGCGTTCGGTCGATACGTTCCTCGGTCTGCCGTTCAATCTGGCCTCATACGCGCTTCTCACGCACATGGTCGCGCAGCAGTGCGATCTCGAAGTCGGGGACCTGGTATGGACCGGCGGGGACGTGCATATTTACCTGAACCATCTGGAGCAGGTGGAGAAACAGCTTGCGAGAGAGCCGTTTCCGCTGCCCAAGCTTGAAATCAAGCGCAAGCCGGATTCTATCTTCGACTACGTTTATGAAGATTTCGAGTTTGTCGGGTACCAGTCGCATCCCGGCATAAAAGCCCCGATCGCGATCTGATTGCGGGAGATGCCCGCGAAGACGGTTTCGGGCCGGATTCGAACGGAAAATAGGATGATCCATGAACGGCCGCAAGGTCCGCATGGATCGCAGGAAGAGGTGTTGGCCAGGTGAGTATTTCGTTTATTTTTGCGATGGACCGCAACAATGCGATCGGGATCGACAACAAGCTGCCGTGGCATCTGCCGGCGGATTTGAAATATTTCAAGAAAATGACGACCGGTCATCCGATCCTGATGGGGCGGAAAACATACGATTCAATCGGACGTCCGCTGCCGAATCGGGACAATATTGTTCTGACCCGGCAAAGCGGCTTTGAAGCCGAAGGCTGCACGGTCGTGCATACCGTGGAAGAAGTGCTGGAACGTTACACGGAAGGGGAGGTTTTCGTAATCGGCGGAACGGAAGTGTTCCTGCTGTTCTGGCCTCACGTTGACAAGCTGTACGTGACGTTTATCGACGATACTTTTGAAGCCGATACGTTCTTTCCGGAGATTGATCCCGGCGAATGGACGCTTGTTTCCGACGAGCCGGGTATCCGGGATGAGAAAAATCCGTATGATTACACGTTCCGGGTGTACGAGCGGGCGCAGTGACGCCGAAAATGCCGGTGCCCGAACCGAAATCACAAGCGGATACGTATGCGTCAGAATAGGGTTGGGAGTCCGGCACGGTAACGGGGGTTCCCGGGTGCGCAGGGGATTACGAAGGACGGTAAACGAGCGTTCAACTGCTGCCTTCTCAGCTTCCTCCGGCCGCCCGTTCCTCTACACGGCATTCCTTCTGAAAACCGCAGCACGACTGACCCGGCGGCTTACATAAGCCGGGAAAGCTGAACGGGGGCGTTAAGGTGCAGTCATCAAGCTTACGGATCGGCATGATCGGATTGGACACTTCCCATGCCGTTGAATTTACGAAACTGCTCAACGATCCGGAACATCCTTGGCATGTGCCGGGGGGACGGGTCGTGATCGCCTATCCGGGCGGATCGGAAGACTTCGAGCTAAGCCGTTCCCGCGTGCGGGGGTTCACCGAGAAACTCCGCGGCGAATACGGCGTGGCAATCGCCGATTCTCCGGCGGCCGTTGCGGCGGCATGCGACGCCATCCTGCTTGAATCGGCGGACGGCCGGGTACACACCGAACAGTTCCGGCAGATTGCCGCCTATGGCAAGCCGGTGTTCGTCGACAAGCCGCTGGCCGTCAGCTCGCGGGACGCCGGCGAGATCGCCGCTCTGGCCGCACGGCACGGCGCTGCGCTCCTGAGCAGCTCATCTCTCCGCTTCGCCGAAGGCTTAACGCAAGCGCTTAGCGGCTCGGAGAAGGGAGCGGTCACCGGAGCCGACTGTTTCGGCCCGCTGGCGCTGGAACCGACGCAGCCCGGCCTGTTCTGGTACGGCATCCACATGGTGGAGATGCTGTACGCCGCGCTTGGTCCGGGTTGCGTGCACGTCACGGCGTCAGCCGGGGAGTCGCACGAGGTGGTGGTCGGCGTCTGGGCCGACGGCCGCATCGGGACCGTGCGCGGCAGCCGCGCGGGCAGTCCCGCGTTCGGCGCGGTGGTGCACCGCGAAGGAGGGAGCCGCACGGTCGATATCTCCGCAGACGCGAAGCCCTTCTACGCGAGCCTGCTTGAGCGCGTCATGGAGCTGTTTCGCGGCGGCGAACCGGCCGTCGATATGCGGGAGACGCTCGAAGTGATCCGCTTCATCGAAGCGGCGAACGAGAGCCGCGAGACGGGGCGACGGGTGCATCTTTAGGCGACGTCTCGGTTCGCCTCGTGCGGCGCCCCGGCGTTTTGCCGTCGCGCCCGGAGTCGTTTCGCTCCGCCTGCATCGCCTCGGGGCGTCTCGGTTCGCCTTAGGCCGCTATCGCCGACTTGCATCGCTTCGGGCCGTCTCGCCTCAGGCTGCCCGCACCGGCTCGCACCGGCTCGCGCAGGCTCGCCTCTGGCCGCGGCTCCACGGGGCACCGGCACGCCTCGCAAAAAAAGACCTGAACCGCTGTAACAAGCGGTTCAGGTCTTTTCAAATGAACAAAAAAAGCTGCGGAATCCGTATTCCCGCAGCTTTTTCCGTTTCCGTCCCGCTGCTCCGGCAGGGCGGAAACGGTACATACCTTCGCTTAGGCGCGTTTTCTGAACAGGCTGAGCAGCAGGGAAGCCGCGCTCAGTACCACAGCGGCAATCGACAGGTACAGCGGCGTATTGCTCGCGGAAGCGCCTGCCTGCTGAGCCGGAGCCGCAGTGGCGCTGCCCGGTGCCGTGCTTGTGTTGCCGTGGCTGTCCGTGCCTGCGCCGGCCGGTTTAGCGGCAACCTTCGTTACGGAAGCGGGCTTGTCCGAGCCTTCGGCGCCGGTCCACTCCACTACGCTGCCGTCCTGGTAAGTCTGATAAGCCTTCCAGACGATGGAAGTGGCGTTGTCGGCGACTTTGCCCTGCATATTGAATTCGCCGAATTCGGTTTTGGTCAGACCGCCGTTTTCCGCGGTCCAGGTCACACCCGTGATTTTATCCGCTCCGTCTTTGGCAATTTCGTATTTCCAGCCCGGTTTCGGTTCGAATCGCGAGATGGATACGGCTTCTACCGGGAATTTCACTTCGATTTTGGTAGTCGGCACATCTTTTTCCGTCGGTACGCGAACCGTAAATTTCTGATAGGAACCCGCCGTCGCATCGGCAGGATTAACGGTAACGTGGGCGCTGGCCACGCCGGCAAAGAGCATCAAACCGGCTACAACGGCGGCCGCTTGTATTTTAAGTTTGTTCATGAGTAACTCCCCTTCTCTCGCAATCTTGTAGTAATTTCTACTGTACCCAAAGCGGGCGGAAGAAAGTATGACTCAACTGGGCCATTTTTGCCCCCTAGTTATGATCTTTTCGTGACATTCCGTGTTTCACGGCATAGGCGGTAAGCTGGACGCGGTTATCCATGCCGAGCTTTTCGAAAATGTTTTTCATATGGTTTTTAACGGTGTTTTCCGAAATGAGCAGCTTTTCCGCGATTTGCCGGTTGTTATATCCTTCGGCGACATAGAGGACAATTTCATGTTCACGTGCGGTAAGCTGGGGCAGGGGCTGACCGGAGGCGGCCGGTGCCCCGGACGGGCGGAAGCGCCGCATAAGCCGGTCCGCCATCTGGCGGGCCACCTGGGAATTGTCGTCGAGCAGGGCGTGCAGGTAGCTCAGCCACTCGTCGGGGTCCATATTTTTGAGCAGATAGCCTTGTGCTCCGAACTGAACGGCCGTGAACAGATCGGCCACATCGTCCGACACGGTCAGGATTACGATGCGGATGTGCGGGTAGCGCTGTTTGATCTGGCGGGTCGCCTCCAGGCCGTTCACGGGGCTCATATGGATATCCATGAGCACCACATCCGGCTGCAGATTGCCGCAGAGGGCGATCGCCTCCTCGCCGTTATAGGCTTCGCCGACGACGTTGAATGAAGAATCGTCTTCCAGCAAGCTCTGGATTGCCTGGCGGGCAAGGGGATGATCATCCGCGATGAGAACGCGATAGCAGGTCTCTGACATGAGGTTTCCTCCTTGATGAAGTGACGGACAGCTCCGTACCGTTTCCGGGCGAAGACTGAAGTTCCCACGAGGCTCCGAGTTCGGCCGCCCGCTTGCGCATCATGGTCAGGCCGTAGCGGTGCCGCTGGGATTCGTCCTCTGCGAAGCCGACTCCGTTGTCGGCGATTCTGAGCGACCATTCCGGGCCGCTCGTTTCCAGGTCGATAGAAGCCTGGGTCGCACGGGAATGTTTGCGGATATTGGTGAAAGCTTCCTGGATGATGGCGAAAATCTGCACTTCTTCGGCAGCCGTGAGAACTTTGTCGGTTGCCCGCAGATTTTGGACGGTTTCAATGCCGGTCAGCACTTCCCAGTCCTGCAGCCACTTGCCGATGCGCAGGGTGAAAGAGGTCCCTTCCTCGGGCAGGGACCGGAGATTGAAAATCGCCTGACGGAGATGATGGTCGATTTCGGAAACGGCGGCTTTGGCTTCCTCGGTCTTCCCCTGCTTCAGTTTCACGTTGATAAAAAACAGCGTCTGGGCGAGATTGTCGTGCAGCTCCCTGGCCAGCCGCTCGCGTTCTTCATAGACGGCGCGTTTGGACGTTTCGCGGGCGAGCCGGTTATTGGTGCGTTCAATACTGCGGAACATCCAGGTGGCGAATATGTAGGAGACGAGGAGAGTGAGGAACGTAATGTACCAGTTTCCGGTTTCCATGGACATATAGCTCAGCATGAACTCATGCCGGATAAACTCGAATCCTCCGATAAACAGGGCAGGGGTCAGAGCGGCCAGCCATTTGAGGGTTTTAAGCGACATAACAGCCCGTCCTTTGCATAAATTAATCATTCTTGTCTTAACGGATGTACCCAATATACCGTAACGCGTCCGGAGCAACAAGGCGAGAGAAATTTTCCTCTTCGCAGACCGCGACTTTTTGGAGAAACTTTCGTCTAATGGATTTAGCGGCCTTTTCCGGACGAAAAAAAGCCTTCGGGCATAGCAAAACCGGCCCCTCGGGTCAAAGGGCCGGCTGCGGATCACTCAATAGAGCATTTCCCGTAAGGAAGCTCCTTTATTAATCGGTTGAGCGGGCAGGTCCGCATAACAGAACGGATCGCCCTCTTCCTCCACAACTTCAATCATGAGAATGTGTTCGATCGGCAGAAGGACGTTATCCATCTTAATCAGACCAAACTGTTCGTAGTGATTGGAAATGACACCGGTAATGGTATCTTTGCCGCAGCTGACTTTAACTTTCTGCTTCTGGTATATGAGTATATCAAACATAAATAAACTCACCTCTCTACTAAGATATGACAAGTCATCTGTGATATTCGTCACACCATTTTTTAAAAAGAAAAAACATTAAATTTATTTAAAGACAATTTAAAGATTTGTCTTTAAATAAAGCCTTTCTTTAAAATAGAGGAAGAATGTAAACGCCTACAACACACGGATTGCCGAGGTGCGTGCTTATCGCGGCGGAAATCCGGCCAGGGATAAGGAGGATGGGCAGCATGGAAATAAAACGACCCCCCAGCCGGGACGAAATTGTAATCGGGCTGATCGGTCCGGAAGAGCTTCTCGATAAAGCGGAGGAGACGATCAAAGCTTTTCCCACTTTTCATCCTTTGTCTTTAAAATGGGAAGGGGAGCCGCACCGGCTTCCGGACGTTCAGCGACTCGGCGAGCAGGCCGAGGTGCTGCTCTTTACGGACCCGGACACATTCCGCCTGGCTAAACAGAGCGTCACGTTCGGGATTCCGGCGCATTATGTGCCGCTGACGGGCACCGGCTTATACCGTGCGCTCTATCTGGCCGGCCATACCGGCTCCCCGGGGAAACTGACCGTGGACGGACTGACGGAGCCTGTCGTAGCCAAGGCGCTGAGGGAACTCGGGGTGAACGGCATGGACGTGGTCTGTTACGGCGGACAAAGCGACGGCAGCCTGAAGGAGCTGATCGACTTCCACCGGGCGGGTGCATCTGGGGACACAGTCGCCCTAACGGGAGTGAAAGCGGTTGCCGAGGCTCTGACTAAGGAAGGACTGCGCAGCGAGTGGATCGCCCCGACCGAGCACGATATGACGATTTCGCTGCAGCGCGCGCTGCTCTCCACGGAGACGCGCCGGAGCAAAGAGGGCCAGATCGTCATCGGATTCATCAACATCGACGGATTCGAACGGCTGGCCGCGAGGTCTGGCTCCGAGCACGAAGTGCAGCGGATGAAGCTGGACCTTCACCGGATGGTGCTCGATTACGTCGAACATCTCGACGGGTATCTGAACACGCTCGGCGGGGACGAGTTTCTGTTCATGACGACGAGAGGGATATTCGAGCGGGAGACAGGCGGCTACAAATCGATTCCGCTGGCCAAAGATTTGTCGCTCATGCACGACCTCACGCTGAGTATCGGTATCGGCTTCGGCCGTTCCGCCAACGAAGCGGGTACGCATGCCCGCCTTGCCCTGCGGCGCTCCAAAGATGCGGGCGGCAACATCACGTTCATCGTGCGCGAGGACCGCAGTGTCATCGGTCCGCTGGAGATGACGGAGCCGAACCGGTTCGACCTGTCCCTGCTCGATGCCGAGCTGATCAAGGAAGCGGGGAGGGCGGGCATGACGCCCGCTTACCTGAGCCGGCTGGTCGCGTACGTAACCCGCTTCGGGAAGCTGGATTACACGGCGCAAGAGCTTGCGGGGGTCCTTGATGTGACGGTGCGCAGCACCCACCGCTTCCTGCTGGCTTGGCAGGATGCCGGGCTAGTGGACGTTATCGGCGAAGAACGAGGCGTTTCCAAGGGACGCCCCAAGCAAATATTCCGCCTGGCTTTTCTACAGGAGAGAATCCGTTCGTGACGGTAACCCGTGATCGGTGACTAGTGACTATGACGGGAGGTCCTGCCGGACACTCGCGGATTGGGCGGACCGGACCTCTCGTTTCACGGCAGCGGGAATAAAGACCGGACAGGCGGAGCAAACTGTCAATGATTTACTCCATGCCCGCCCGCTTCCAATCCGCCTCGCGCTTTTTGGCAGCCGTACCCGGGCAGCGCGGTACGCAAATAAAAAAAGCCCCTCGGCAAGGAGCTTTCAAGCAGCGCAGCGGCTGGGGAACGGGTTTATTCCACAGCGGAGTTTTATTAAGCCCGGTGCATGCGGGTCTCGAATTTTTTGCCGAGCAGCCAAAGCAGGCCGATCACGACCAGGACGATCAGGAACTTCCAAGGCTGGCGGATAAAAGACATGAGGTCGTACCCGACGAACGCCATGGTAAACACCATAACCGCCTTCCCGGCTACGATAGCCGGCAGAAAAATCATTTTCTCGACCCGGGACAAAGCCGCCGCCACCACAACCAGCGAAGAAGGCGTGAACGGGAAGCAGCTCAGCAGGAAGATTGTGCCGAACCCATGGTTATGAATCCAATTCATCCCGTTGCGCAATTTGGGCGAGCGGGTCAGCTTTTGCATAAACGCGGTATTGGACAGTCTGCGGAAAAGCAGGAACAGGCAGATCGCCCCCAGACTCGTGCCGAGCCAGGAGTACAGGAAGCCGAAACCGAGCCCGTAGGACGCGGCGTTTCCCATGACAATCACGAACAGCGGAAGAACAGGGATGAAAGCTTCGATAAACGTCAGCAAAATACCGGGCAAAGGACCGAGAGAGTTATAATGAGACAACAGCTGGGCAATATTTTCTTCGGTCAGCACATTTTTTATAGATTCCCAAGTCACGGCGGTTTCAATAGCTCCTTTTTCGGGTAGTGAAAGATCAACTGGACTGTTTTAATGTTTAGTAAAAAAGGGTTTATACATGAGTATAACGAATGAAATCCCGGAATGGTTTCTCGGGCCCAGGCGGCACCCATATCCGGCAGATTGATCCGTTACCCAGTTTTACCTTAAAACAGAATATTTCTTACACAGCACGAAAGGGGAATTTTGTTCATGGCAAACCGCAATCACAACGGAGGTGGCCCTTTGAAAACGGATCTTACCCGCATTCAGGATTACTTGGAGTGGCTTAAAACGAAAATCTATCTGGACTCCCTGTCCGATAAAGCGAAAACGCGTGCCCTGCGCCGCGGTGAAGTCTACAAATGCAATTTGGGAAAAGGCATCGGAAGCGAAGAAGAGAAAGAGCGTCCGTGCATCGTTTTACAAAACGACGTCGGCAACAAACATTCCGGGAACACGATCATCGCGCCTATTACGCATACGGCGGGTATTCCTAGCGTATCCGTAGAACTCAAGGGCAACTATACGTATTTGGAAGCGGGCAAAGAAAAGCAGCTTACCGGTTACGTACTGCTGGCCAATATTATGACTGTCAGCAAGTCGCGCATTACGGGGAGCTGCCTGGCGAACATCCGCGGAGAGATGGACGAGATCGAAGAAAAAGTGATGGTCTCTCTGGGCATGTTCAAAAAATATAAAGATCTTCTCGACAAAAAAGAGAGGGACAAAGCGTTTATCAAACGCCTGCTGCAGGAAAATTACGCGCTCAAAGAGAAACTGGATTTGTATGAGCGTCCCGACAGCGCCTCGGAAATACATGGTTGACAAAGCTTATTTGGTGTGGTTTAATTGTTTTAGCGACTTACAAATATGTTTGATCGGTTGATCAAATCGTATCCAAAGGTCCATTACAATTCAAATATAAGGAGTCCGTTGATTCCTTCGTCTTTAGAAAAAAGATCTCCCGCCAGAGGTCTTTTTTTCATGTCTACTAAATAATACACGGCAGGGGATATTTTGAAACGGGGAGACGTAAAAAGTGGAGCCTAAATCCAGTTCTGCAATCGTTTTCGAGCCGCTTGGAGACCAGGCCGTCGTGCTTCGTCTGGGTGAAGGCATATCCGAGGAAGTTCACCGGCGTGTTCTGGAGGCGGCGGAGGCGATCAGCCGCAGCCCGTTTCCGGGACTGGTCGAGATCGTACCTACCTATACAACGGTCACGGTCTGGTACTCCGTCGTAGAGGCGGCGGTGGCCGCCGGCAGGCATTTCACTCCTTCGGAGCTGGAAGAAACCGAGGCCATGCTGGCAGGCGGGGAGCCTGTCGTTTACACCTGGGTCCGCCGGCATCTGGAACGTGTTCTTGAAACGGGTACTGCGGAGCATCCGGTTCTTCCAGCTTCTCCGTCGCGGGAAATTTTTATTCCGGTATGTTATGGAGGCTCCTTCGGTCCGGATTTGGAGGACGCCGCGCGCGCGCTCGGGATGAGTCCGCAGCAAGTTGTACGGCTTCACAGCGAAGGCGTATACCGGGTCTATATGATCGGCTTTGTGCCCGGCTTCCCTTATTTGGGAGGACTTCCTTCTTCTCTCGCTCTTGCGCGGAGATCGAACCCCAGGGTCGCGATTCCTGCCGGATCGGTGGGAATCGGAGGCAGCCAGACAGGCATCTATCCCCTTACTTCGCCGGGAGGCTGGCATATTATCGGCCGTACGCCGCTTGATCTGCTGCGGACGAGCGAAAATCCTCCTGTTCTGCTGCAAGCGGGGGATACGGTCCGCTTCGTGCCCGTAGACGAAGGGGATTACGAGCGGCTCTGCCGTGAAGAAACAGGGATGGCTAAGGAGGGGAACCGCCGATGAGCCTGCTTGTCGAAAATGCGGGGTTGTACACGACCGTGCAGGATACGGGGCGCTACGGCTTCCGCCGCTTCGGATTTGTTTCCGGAGGGGCGATGGACACCCTGTCGATGCAGGCGGCCAACATCCTCGCGGGCAATCCCCGGCATGCGGCCGTGCTGGAATGGACGCTGCAGGGTCCGCGGCTGCTGCTGCGTCAAGACACGCTGGCCGCATGGTGCGGCCCGGAGCTTGCGGTATACGCCGGAGGGACACCCGTACCCGGCTGGCGCCCCGTATTTATCCGGGCGGGGACGACGCTCGCGCTCGGAAGCGGGCGTAACGGATGCCGGGGCTATCTTGCCCTCGCGGGCGGCTTCGACGTCCCGCTTGCGCTCGGCAGCCGGAGCACTTATACCCGCGCCGGGCTGGGCGGGTTGGAAGGACGGCCGCTTCAGGCTGACGACGAGCTGCTGCCGGGCAGGCCGTCTCCGGCCGCCGAGCGGATGATGGCAGAGCTGCGGCTTCAGGCTTCGGATGAAGACAACGATGTCCGGGCGGCCGCGTGGGAGGCATCCTGGGCCGTCAGACCTGGCGGGACGACGGGTAATCCCGCGGTACTTCGTGTCGTCCGCGGCAGTGAGACCGGCCGGTTCAAGGATGGTCTGGAAGCCTTGACCGGGGGTGTTTACCGAGTGCGGCCCCAATCGGACCGCATGGGCTGCCGGCTGCAAGGCCCCGCCCTGGAGCTGTCCGTTCCGGGCGAACTCGTATCGGAAAGCACGGCGCCCGGGACGATCCAGGTTCCCCCGGACGGACAGCCGATCGTGCTGGCCGCCGACAGCCAGACGACCGGCGGGTATCCGCGAATCGGGCATGTCATCAGCGCGGATCTGCCGGTTCTCGGCCAGCTTGCTCCCGGGGCGTCCGTGCGTTTCGCGGAAGTGACGCTGCACGAGGCGCAGGCGGAGCTGATGCGCCAGGAAATGAACCTGAGGCTGCTCCAGACCGGAGTACGCGCAAGGATGGGGAGATAAGACATGGCATCGATCGATCTGAACTGCGATATGGGCGAAAGCTACGGCGCTTACCGGTTCGGCCGGGACGAGGAGCTGCTGGAGAGCATTTCATCGGCGAATATCGCCTGCGGGTTCCACGCGGGAGATCCCGGCGTCATGCGCCGGACAGTGGCGCTCTGCCTGGAGAAAGGCGTCGCCGTAGGCGCGCATCCCGGGCTGCCCGACCTGGCCGGCTTCGGCCGCCGGGAGATGGCGGTCGGCGCCGAAGAAGTCTACGAGCTGACCTTGTATCAGCTCGGAGCCCTTCAAGCCTTCGTACAGGCCGAAGGCGGCACTCTCCGCCATGTGAAGCCCCATGGCGCTCTGTACCACATGGCGACCGCACGCGGCGATCTCGCCGATGCGGTCGCCCGGGCGGCGCTGCGCGTCAGCGGAGGCGCCCTCGTGCTGCTCGGACCGCCGGGCAGCGAGCTGCTCCGCGCCGGGAAGGCGCTCGGGCTGCGCGTGGCGTCCGAGGCGTTCGCCGACCGGACGTACCGGCCGGACGGCACCCTGACGCCCCGAACGGAGCCGGGAGCGCTGCTGAGCGACCCGGCAAAGGCGGCCGCGCAGGTGCTGCGCCTCGTGCGCGAAGGCGCCGTGACCGGTGCGCGCGGCGAGACTGTGCCGCTGACCGCGGAGACGGTCTGCGTGCACGGGGACGGCCCGCACGCGGCGGCCATCGCCCGCTCGGTCCGGGCGGCGCTGGACGAGGCGGGCATAGCGGTTCGCCCGCCGTGCGGAGCGTGAGGGGCCTCGCGCGGGCTGGGGCGGTGTGGCGCCTCGGGACGGCGGCCACCGGAGCCGGGCGCGCAGCCCGCGCGCGATGCTTTCACGGCGCGTTTCAGAGCGCCGCAGCACGGCTCGCGGCGAGAGCCGAATCCGGCCCGGGCCTGCGGGTCTGCTCCGTTTACCAGGAATTTTTGGAAAGAACGACTATAACGAATCTCCCCCTTGAGAATGGGTCCGCAAATATGCGTTAATAGAGATGCAGCCGGCCGGCTCCACTCTATGAGGAAAGGAGTGATTCGGAACAATGAACACGACAATGGAGGTGGCTTCTGCGTAAGCGGAAGCCCGTGTCGAACCGGGGGCGGCAGCGCCCCCGGTTTTTATTTTCCTGAAATTATGCTAAATATGCGTGACAAAAACAGGCCGACTCCATATAATTGGAAATAGTAACCCCAAAAAAACTAGGTGAAAGGAGATGTTTTCCATGAAATTTGTTCAAACAGTAAGAGTGAAAGTCACCGTAGAGGTGCTCATTTTCTAACTGCTATCATCATGGAAGTACCGTTCACCTGTTTGTATATACATACAAGCTGCGGCACGATACCTATCGTGTATATCTTTCCTTATGAATGATGGCAGGTGCGGAAGATGAAGACCCTCTACGTTTGACGATGCGGTACGGATCATACACGACCAATTCGAGGAGGTTTTCATCCGATGAGTTATAAGAACGGCAAGGATATTCTTCCGGCCAGCTTGCTTAAAGAGCTGCAGAATTACATCCAGGGAGAGATCATATACGTTCCGAAGAAAGAGAAGAAACGCGCAGGCTGGGGAGAAAATAACGGAACCCGCCTCATCATAGAACGGCGCAACCGCGAAATATTCCGGTTATACCAAAACGGTTCAACCGTGCTGGAGCTGATTCAGACGTTTCATCTATCGGAAGACAGCATACGCAAAATCATTGGAAAAACACGCGAGCAGCTGAAAGAAGCTGCCGCGACACCATAAAACGGCGACCTCTAAGGCCGCCGTTTTTCTATGTCTTCGGGCAATCTCCCCCGGAGGCTGGACATTTTTTTACCCGGGCCGGGCCCGTGTGCTATCATAGATAAAAAGTTGCGGTGGATGGTTTATGGAAGGATTTCGGAAATTTTTAATCGAACCCTATTCGGTGTAGAGACAGACCGCAGACGAACAGGAGGAATGGACTTGAATCCATACCGCATTTTGCTCGCAGACGACGAAGCCGCGCTCCGGTTTTTATTGACCGAGACGCTTTCGGACGAAGGATACGCCATCACGGAGGTTATGGACGGTAAAGAGGCGGTTGCCGAGCTCGTTAGAGAGCGTTACGATCTGGTTATTCTGGATTACATGATGCCGGAGAAAACCGGGGTCGAGGTGTGCGAATGGCTGCGTTCGGAAGGCGGAATCAACCGCGAAGTGCCCGTTATCCTGCTGACCGCCAAGGCTCTGGACAAGGACCGCGAGAAAGCGACTGCGGCCGGTGTCAGCACTTATATTGTCAAGCCGTTTAGCCCTCTTCAGCTGGTCGATACCGTGGAGGCTCTTATAAGCGGCGCATGACAGCGATTACGCGATTACGAACGGAGTGAATCTCAACGATGAATCAACCGAGCTCCCGAGGGCATGGCGCAGATGCCGAGGGAAGAGACAAACGGCTGCTGAAGCAGGGGCGCAGGCTGTTCATAAAGGAATTGGCCCATCAAATCGCACAGATGGACGATCTGCTGGTGATCATAGCTTCCTCACCCGAGGCGAAGGATCTTCAGGATATGTACCGGATCGTTCACATGTTGAAAGGAAGCGCCCCCATGTTCCAGTTCGGGAGGATCGGCAAAATCGCCGAGGAACTCGTCCGCGTGTGGGAATGGACGCAGTCCCTTCATCCGTCTGCGGCGTTAACGGCGGATTTTACCCCCCTGGTTAACGAGAGCGTCACGCATACAAGCCAATATATCCGTCATCTGCTGATGGAACACGAGGTTTCGGTGATCGAGCTAGAGGTGGACGAGCAGAAGGAGAACGGGATCGTCCAGACAATGGGCGGCAAAAGGCGCCTGTTGATCATAGACGATGACGATGTGCTGCGCACGTATCTGGTTCGGCGGCTCGAACTGGACGGCTACAAAGTGGACGAAGCGAGCGACGTTCCGTCCGCCAAGCTGCTTTTGCGGCAGCAGGCCTACGATTTGATTACGCTGGATCTTATGATGTACCCGCAGTCAGGCTATGAACTTTTCGATTTTCTCAAGGAAGATCCGACTTTGAAATGGGTGCCTCTGATCGTGCTGTCCGGCCGTGACGATTTAAGCGATAAAGTGCGCTGTTTTCATCTGGGCGCGGATGATTATGTGACGAAGCCTTTTCAATATGAAGAGCTGGCCGCACGCATTTACGGAATTGTGAAAAGAACCAAAAACTTCGAAGAGCTGGCCTTCCGCGATCCCTTGACGGCGGTGTTCAACCGCAGATATTTCGATCACCAGATTCAGCTGGAGCTTGAGAGAGTGCAGCGGTATCCGTCCGCCATCTCGCTCGCTTTTATCGATATCGATAATTTCAAACGGATCAACGACCGGCACGGCCACCATACGGGAGATCTGGTTCTCCAGGGTCTTGCGCATTTGCTGCAGACCCGCACGCGCTCGACGGACCTTGTGTTCCGCTTCGGAGGAGAAGAGTTTGTCGTGGTCATGCCGGGGACGGGGGCTGAAGCGGCGGCGGAGTCGCTGCGCGGGCTGCTCGGGATGACGCATCTTCAACCGATCGTGTCCGCCGATGGGGAAGACTACTGGATTACGTTCTCAGCGGGCGTGTCGGAGTGGCACCCGGATCTGTCCATAGACGAGTGGATTCTGAGAGCCGACCAGGCGATGTACCGGGCGAAGCAGGACGGCAAAGACCGGATCTATATCGAGGAGGAGACGGAAGCCGCCCCGGCCGGTTCCGAGGGAAGCCTCCGGCATCGTCCCAAGCTGCTCGTCGTGGACGACGATAAAATTTTGCGCGCCATTGTGGTTTCGGGTCTTCAGCACCTGTCTCTTGACATCGAAGAGGCGGCGGACGGAGAGGCCGCGTACGAGCGTATCCGCGAAGGCGGCATAGATTTGTGCATTTTGGACGGCATTATGCCCAAAATGAGCGGTATCGAGCTGCTGGAGCGTCTTAACGCCGAGCCTCCCGTGTCGGGAACCATGTGCAAGGTGATCATGCTTTCCGGCCGGAAAAAAGAAGAAAGCATGGATTCGCTTCAAAAGCTCGGCGTTCACGAGTACATGACGAAGCCGTTCTCGATGGTCGAGCTGGAGATGAACGTGAAGCGGCTCCTGGATTAAGCGGCGGTCGTCCGCTACATCCCATTAAAAAAACCATTTCAGCCTGCAGCAGGCCGGAAATGGTTTTTTTAATGGAAGATAAGCCGGGACATGACTTCGCCTTGTCGTAAGTTTCCGGGCAGAACGGCATAACGGGGACGGCGGCCTCGGCAGGAAGCGCTGCCGCCGCTTCGGACCGGTAAACCGCGCTGCGCACGGAAGCGAGGGTTTTCACGGGAATGAGGAGGATAGGGATGCCGGTCGATACCACTTGAGCAGGGTAGCGTTCGTCGATTTCCTCCGTTTCCAGTCCGATTACCGCTGCGGCGGCGGAAGCGGAAACAAGACTTCCGAACGTAGGCTGAAGCTGCTCCATCCAGAGAACCCCGTCGCTGGCGAAAGTGACCGGAATGTTTCCGGCGGGAACTTTCAGGGTAATTTCTTGTGCATCGGGGCTGTAAAGGTGACGGATGATCCAAGCGGTCCCCAGACAAGGGTGACCGGCGAACGGCAGCTCGCTGTTCGGCGTAAAGATACGGACCTGGTAGCTCCCGTCCGCATCCGGTTGCGGCTGGAGGAACGTGGTCTCGGAATAATTCATTTCGCGGGCAATGCTCTGCATATCCGGAGCGGGCAGCGGCCCGGGACAAATGACGACGGCGAGAGGATTTCCCGCATATTTCCTTTCGGCGAATACATCGACGATATAAAAATCGTGCTTGGACAAGCTCATGGGGGAACCGCCTTTTTTCGGAAAATAGGATTTGAAATGAGATTTTAATGAGATTTTTTATGAAAGTACAGCACAGAAACCGAAGCAGGACTTCTCCCTTCTTTCATGGAATTGTCATCTGAGCTTTCTTTTTACGTCTTTTTCATCGCGTATACTGGAGAAGGCCGACAGCTCAAGACATTCGATTCGGGGAACCTGTTTCTGGTACACTCATCTTAGGGGGTGGAGTAAATGGCCAAACGGTATTTTACGGTAGCGGAAGCCAACGCCCTGCTGCCATCGGTGCAGGATCAGATCTCCAGTCTCAAGGAAATCAAGAAGAAGTTTGAGGACAAGTATGCGGAGCTGCGTGAAAAAAGACAGGCGGTCCGCAAGTTGGGCGGAACTGAACCGAACGATCCGCTCTTCGAGCTGGAATGCGATCTTGAATTTCTGCAAATCGAAGCACGCGGAATGATTCAGCACTTTTATCATCAAGGAATTGAGCTGAAGGACATTGATTCCGGCCTTGTGGATTTTCCGTCCATTTTAGGTGGCGAGGAAGTTCTGCTCTGCTGGCGCAGCGGAGAGGAACGCATCGGTTATTATCATAGCCGGCATGACGGATACACGGGCCGCAAACCGCTCCCCGGAGATTAAAGGTCCGGGAAGTGTGACTTACAAAAGCGGAAGGCGGATGGACTGAACATGAAGGAAAAGGTAGTGAAGCCGGCTAGGCGGGCCTTTATAGCGGCCGGTCTGCTGTGCCTGCTCGTCATCCTGGGAGGATTGTTTCCCCGGGAGGCGTTTGCACATGCGATTCTGACCGGGACGGACCCCGCTCCGAACAGTACGCTGGCGCAGGCGCCGGAACAGATCAAACTGACGTTTAACGAGCCGCTGGAAGAAGGCGTCTACTATATACGTGTTCTTGACCAGTCGGGCGCGAAGGTTACGGACAATGCGGCCGTGATGACGAAAGACCGGACGGGGATCGTTCTGCAGCTGCCGAAGCTGGACGACGGGCTGTACGTGGTGTCCTACCACGTCATCTCCGGTGACGGTCACCCGGTGGGCGGAAGTTACCCGCTCACGATCGGCAAAGCGGCGCCCGCTGTCGGAAGCGGCGTTACGGGCGGTACGGGCGGTGCGTCCGCCGGACACAACCATAATCTCGGCAGCTCGGGCGTAGACGGGCTGATCCAGTATGTCGCGCGCGGTCTGTGGTACGCGGCGATGCTCGCGCTGACCGGATGGCTGCTCTGGAGGCGCTCGAAATCCGGCCGGGGGCTGCCGCAGGAAGTTTCCGCGAGATGGACGCTGAATTTGCAGCGGTTTTACTTGGTTGCTTTGCTTTTTGTTATTCTTACACATGTGGAGGCTCTCCTCGGCGACGGAGGACTTTCCCAGCTCGGCAGTCTGCTGACGGGTACGGGAATCGGTATTTCCTGGCTCGTATCGCTTGGCTTGTCTCTCGCGGGCTTCGTACTGCTCGGACGAGCCACCTGGTTGGACTATGCCTGGGCAGTCGCGCTGCTGGCGGTTAAAGCCCTGTCCGGCCATGCGGTAACGTTCCCGCCCGTCTCGGCGAGCGTAGCCGCCGACTTTATCCATCTGGCGGCGGCGGCTGTCTGGGTAGGCGGCTTGACGACGGCAGCCGCGGTGTACCGGAACAGAAGGGAGGAGTTTACCTCCTTCCTGGGTCGTTTCTCAGGCGCGGCGCTAGGGTCGATTATCGCGCTTACCGTGAGCGGCGTCGTGCTGACGCTGTTATTCCTGCCCAGCCTGGATATGATTATTTATACCCAGTGGGGTATTCTTATGCTCATTAAGGTCGGCGTCGTCGTGCTTGTCGTAGGAACGGCCGCCTTCTTGCGCTATACGATGAAGAACAAGCGGGATAAGGCGACAGCAAAGCTCTACAAAGTGGATTTCAGCCTTATGCTGATTATCCTTGCGGTAGTCGGCGTCCTGACTTACTTGTCCCCCGCTCCCCCGAACGAGCCGCTGAACTGGCACGAGATGGGCAAAACCGTGCATATGACGGCCGAAGTGTCTCCGAAAGCGCCGGGCACCAACACGTTCAAGGTGACGGTCTGGGTGCTGGATACGTTGGGACCGCCTAAGCATGTTCAGATGAACGCCCAGTACGAGCCGAAAGAAGAAGAGGAGGCTACGCTGGCTCCCATCCAGATTCCGCTGGAGCTTCAGGAGAATCAGGAAGAGAACTGGCTGGAGGGGTACAACATGTACACCTATTACACCCAGGGGCCTTACCTGCCACTTCCCGGCAAGTGTACGCTGGAAGTCCGGATCATGGACTCCAACGACGACGAGGCGGTTTACAAGAAAGAATTCCGGCTTTATTAGATAGCGAAAACAGCCCCTTGTGCTTGAAAGCACAGGGGGCTGTTTTTTTGTGCGGCCGCGGAATTCCGGGAAGAGTGGCCGGAGTGCGTGATTTGGACGGGAATATCGGCAGGATGATGAAAGCTGCGCGCCGTTGACGTCTGCAACGCTCCGGCCGTCTTTGGCTCCCGTTGGACCGGGGGCCGCAGCATTTAGCCGCAGCAGCAGTGTGGTCCCTGCGCGATTCCGGAGATTTGCTTACCGGCTTTGCCCGCGTCCCGGCGAGAGGCGGCCGTACGTCCATTTTCGCCAGAGCCACTCGACGGGCCCGTAGCGGAATCTTTTTAGCCAGAATGCCGAAAAAGCGATCTGCAGCGGGTATATGACGAGGCAGAGCAGGGTGCCCTGCCACAGGCTGACTTGACCGTATAAGCGGAAGCCGAGAAACAGAACGACGCAGAGGACTGTCTGCGACAAATAATTGGTCAGCGCCATCCGTCCGTAAGGCTGGAGAAACCGGAGCCGCCGCTGCCAGAGCGGATTTTCGAGAAGCAGGGCAAGGCAGGCGATGTAGACAAACGCCAGCGTGAATCCGCTCATGTAGACGAGGAAGAACGTCACGAGGCTGAGATCGGTTTCCGCCCCGATGGCGTAAATGGCGGCGATGGCCGCCAAAAGCGGCAGGCTAAGCGCAAGGCCCCGGCTGCGGATCTTACGCCACCGTTCCCGGTGGGCGCTTACGTCATGGAGCAGGCCGCTTCTTCCCGCCGCCAGCCCCAGCAAGAACATGCCCAGGACGACGGGCAGCATGGAAAGCTGGCTGGACAGCGAGTCCCACACCTCGCTGCGCCAGTGCCAGGCCAGCCAGTCGGGCCAGGAGAGCGTCCGGAACGCGTGAAGGCTTGCGGCGGCTTCGGCTTCCGTGTATAAAGGGCCGCCCAGGGAGGGATCGATCCCTCCCTTCGCGTAAGCGACCAGCGCCACGATCAAGGCGGGCAGGCCGAGAATCAGCAGCAGGTAACTGAGTGCGAGGAGGAGTCCCCACTTGCGAACGGTTTCCGTTTTCATCCGGTAAAAAACGGGAAGCAGGAAACCTGTGATGGCATATAGAGTCAGAATATCTCCTCTCCAGAAGAACGCCAAATGCAGGAAACCGATGAGCAGCAGCGCGATTAGGCGCCTGCGGAACAGACCGGGCCCGTATCCCTTCAGTTCGGCTCGCGACATGAAGATGTAAAATCCGAGACCGAACAAGAAGGAGAAAATCAGATAAAATTTTCCTTGGACGAACAAATCGAACAGCAGCCGGAGCCACCTGTCCGCGCCGTGGTAGACCGCAAATTCGCTTCCGCTGAAGGTCGGCATATTGACCAGGAAAATACCGAGCAGAGCGAAGCCGCGGATGATATCGAGTGCGATGATGCGTTCATTCCCTGTGGAGGGTCCGATCATAGGAGTAGCACCGTCCCGTCATAGCCCAGAAAGGCGATTTTTTCCTCATCATACGGGAAAGAGCCCCCGGTAGCAAATCGGGGGCCTTCAGACGGAAGAGAGGCGATACGGGCAAGTCCCGAAGCTCTTAGCGGAAGCCGCTGCGGTCCGGTCGGCCCGGTTTCGCGGTCGGCCGTGTTGCGCGGTCGGCGGGCGGGTTCGTTCCTCCGCACACGGCCGTGCTTCCCGGACACGGCTGACAGCTTGCCTGGCCGTCCCTTTCCGGCAGTCGGCTTCAGTTCGGCGCCCGCGCGCCCGGTCATCCGCTCAGAACAGCGTGAGCGCCCAAAGAATGAACGAGGTGGCGGGGACGAGCAGTGCCTGGGCCAGAATCGTTCCGGCGAGACGGGACAGCATGAGGAGGCCGAACATTTTGTTTACGGCCTCCTGGCTGGCTTTGCCGTGCATGGCCCGGTCCGTCAGCAGCCCGACTTTCGGGTCGATCAGCAGCGTCATAATAATGGTGGCGATGCCGTTGATGAGGGCGGAGGACATGGTGGCCTGCGACTTGTTGTCCGGGCTGTAGGCCGACGCGTAGAGGGCTGCCAGGACGCCGACCGTGTAGATAGCCGTGACGACGACATTGAGCAGCACGAGGCGTTTGGGCACCCCGCCGATCCTCAGGCGGGAGAGCATTTGCAGGCGGGGCGGGCGCAGGTGCTTGCTGGCCTGCTTGATGCCGTGCACGTTGGCGGTAGCCTTTAGCAGGGACGGAATAGACCCCGTGACTTCGAAATGGGCGATCAACCTCGCCGACAAGGAGACGAGCGTCGGAAACAGCACGATCGCGATTGCCGTTCCGACCGATGCCGACATCAGGACGAAGCGGAACGGGGCCAGCGCCAGATGGGGGTCCGTTTGTCCGGCCTTATCGGCAATGCCGGAGATCATCAGGCCCTGCACCATGTTCGAAGTCCGGGAAATCAGAACGATCATTCCCGCCAGCGAAAGGGCGACTGCCAGTTTGGCGGTCCGGATTCCGGCGAGCCGGAAGGCGTAGGCGGACGTTTCGGCCGCGTGAATAATCAGGGTGAACAGACAGGCGAGGAGGAGCACGGTCAAGAGAAATCGACTCTCCTTTCGAAGGGATGGAATCGCGCCGCCGGGTCCGGTTCTTGGAGGACTCGTACCTTGGTAAGGGTCCTAGGGAAGACGGCGCGATATGCCGCGCGGCATTGCCGCACCGTTCGTTTATTTTTGCGCGCTATTGCCGCCGTGTTCATTTTGCCGTACGGTCTTTCTAGTGGAATTATACAAGGAACCTTTCCTATTAGCGAGAGAACCCGGCTGGCAAAGGAAGATTTTACACGGTCAACGGGATCGTTAGGGCGGAAAAACGAGCGATGTCAGGTTGACAACCTCTCTATAAAAAGGTATCATTCCTTGTGAATGATAATCATTATCACCAAGAACGGACAGGGGAGAATAGAACGAATGAAATCAGCAGCACGCAAATCTTACGTATTATGTCTGATCGTCCTTGCGATGGCGCTTGCTCTGGCAGGCTGCGGCAAAGGCAACCAGGCTTCGGATGGGGGAGCGGCGTCGCCCGCGCCCGGAGATACAGCGAAACAAACGATCAAGGTTAAACATGCCATGGGCGAGACCGAAGTGCCGGCTGCGCCGAAACGCGTCGTCATTCTGACGAATGAAGGAACGGAAGCCTTGCTGGCTCTGGGCATCAAGCCGGTCGGTGCGGTTAAATCGTTCACCGGAAACCCATGGTACGACCATATCAAAGCCGATATGGAAGGCGTAACCGTCGTGGGCGACGAGCATCAGCCGAACATGGAAGCGATCATCAGCCTGAAACCGGATCTGATCATCGGCAACAAAATGCGTCAGGAGAAAGTTTACGCTCAGCTCAGCGCGATTGCGCCGACCGTATTCTCCGAAACGCTGCGCGGCGAGTGGAAGAACAACTTCAGCCTTTACGCCGAAGCGGTAAACAAAAAAGCGGACGGCGAGAAAATCATCGCCGATTTCGATAAGCGCATCGAAGACTTCAAATCCAAAGCGGGCGACAAGCTCAAAGAGAAAGTGTCCGTCGTACGGTTTATGGCCGGCAAAACCCGCATCTACCTTGACGATACGTTTACCGGTATTATTTTCAAACAGATCGGCATTGCCCGTACGCCTGTAAAAGCCAAGGATACGTTCGTGGAGGAAATTACGAAAGAGCGCGTGCCGGAAGTGGATTCCGACCGTCTGTTCTACTTCACGTATGAAACGGGCGACGGCAACGGTACGAAACAGGAAGAAGCGATTACCAAGGATCCGCTCTGGCAGAACCTGAACGTGGTGAAGAACGGCAAGGCTCAGAAAGTGAACGACGTAACCTGGAACACCGCAGGCGGCGTTAGAGCGGCTAACCTGCTTCTGGACGACCTGTACAAGTTCTACGACATCAAGTAAACATAAACCGGCGAAGCTTCGGCGGCGCCAAGCGAAAACTCCGTCCTCCGGGCGGGGTTTTTTATTATGTTACGGGCGCTTATCTTAAAATAGTTTAAGAAATCCCACAAAATAGGATATGGTATCATTAAGGACAAAGACAGAAAACGGGCGGTTGTCCAAGCAAACCGTTAGCCGTGTTGGAGGTACAGTTATGTACGGGGGAACGATTCTACTCGTCGACGACGAGACCGAGATCACCAATCTTCTGGAGATCTACTTGAAAAACGAAGGCTACAAGCTGTTGAAAGCATCCGACGGCGCCGAGGCTCTCGAGCTTTTGAATGAAAACGAAGTCGATCTGATCATTCTGGACGTCATGATGCCCCGAATGGACGGTATCGAAGCGTGCATGAAAATACGGGAAGAAAAGCATATGCCGATCATCATGCTGTCGGCCAAAAGCCAGGAGATCGACAAAATCACGGGGCTGAGCATAGGGGCGGACGATTACGTGATCAAGCCGTTCAGCCCGCTGGAGATGCTGGCACGGGTCAAATCGCAGCTCCGCAGGTACCGGCAGCTCAACAGCCATCCCGCCAAAAACGAGAATGAAATTCTCATCGAAGACCTGCTCATTAATTTGGGAACCCATAAAGTATATGTGGAGGGCAGCGAGGTCAGACTGACCCCCAGAGAGTTTGCGATTCTTCAGGTTCTGGCACGCAACAGAGGGCAGGTGCTGAGCATGGAGCAGATTTACGAAGCCGTATGGGACGAGCCTTTTTTTGAATCGAACAATACCGTCATGGTTCATATCCGCAAAATCCGCGAAAAAATCGAAAAGGACCCGAGCCGTCCGCAAATGATCAAGACGGTCTGGGGAATCGGCTACACCATCGAATAAGTTCGGCTCGGAGGGGCAAGACTGGAGTGAGCAACTTGAAAAACAAATTTATCCACACCGTGCGCTGGCAGTTTATTTTTATTTTTATTCTCAGCATTGTGTTCGCTGCGGGAACCGTGCTTCTCGCCTACCGGATAGTGAAATCGATCGTCGGCCTCAGCTATTACTCGGGACCCCTTCGCTGGGTCGTCAACAACATCGGCTCTACGCCCGTGATGGTCGTGGTCGGGGGCGTGCTGTTTCTGGTTTATTTTTTTATTTTCAGCCGCAAGATTATCGGGTATTTGGAAGAGATCACACAAGGCGTGCAGGAAATCGCGAAAGGCAATCTCGACTATGAAATCGTGGCCCGTTCTTCCGATGAGCTGAGCGAGGTTGCGCAAACAATCAACGTGATGTCCCGGAAGCTGAAAAAGTCCATCGAAGAGGAAAGGAAAGCGGAACGGACGAAAAACGAGCTGATCACGGGCGTTTCGCACGATCTCCGTACCCCTCTGACGTCGATTTTGGGCTATCTGGAACTGATTGAGACGGACCGGTACAAGGATGAGGTCGAACTCCGGTATTATACGCGCATCGCTTTTGAGAAAACGAAAAATTTGAACAAGCTTATCGACTACTTGTTCGAATACACGTCGCTGCCTGGCGAAGGCATCGAGCTTGAAATGAAGAAAGTGAACATCTACGGCTTTCTGAAGCAGTTGGCGGAGGAATTCGTCCCGATTTTAACGAAAGCGGGCATGACGTGCCGGGTGACTGCGGAGGACGACACGCTTTATATCATGGCGGACGGCAGGCAGCTGGTCCGGGCCTACGAGAATCTGATCTCCAACGCGATCCGTTACGGCAGCGAAGGTAAGGTTGTCGATATCAAAATCAGCCGCAGCGGACAAGAGGCTGTCGTGGAGATTGTCAATTACGGAGAGCCTATTCCGGAATCGGATCTGCCGTATATCTTCGAACGGTTTTACCGGGCGGAGAAGTCAAGATCGTCCAGTACGGGCGGAACCGGTCTGGGACTCGCTATCGCCAAGAGCATCATCGAGATGCACGGCGGGAAAATAGGCGCTCGCAGCCAGCGGAAACAGACGGTTTTCGAAACGCGGCTGCCTCTGCAGCCTTCACGACAACCCGGAACAGACAGCTAAGGAAGGCCGATCGTCAGCGGCCTTCTTTTTTTCTATCGGCAGGGAAATTCTTAAGTTTTCTTAAGAATGCTTTAAGCGGGCGGTAAGCGGTCCTAAACCGGGTCTTAAACTCTCTCTTGTATACTAGAAATCACGGGAACGCCGAAAGGAGCAGAATTATGAACCGTAAAAAACGGGTATGGGCCGCATTGGCGGTAGTTTTGCTGCTGGCGGCCTATGTGAGAATCGATTTCCTCCGTTCGGTCGATCACGAGATGCCCCATGACTCGCTGAATTACGATAAGATGGTCAGACAGCTGCTGGAGACGGGAGTATACGCCTACAACGGCGAGACCCCGAATGCGCTCGTGACGCCCGGTTATCCGCTTTTTTTGGCGGCGGTCTATGAGATCGCGGATTATAAGGAGCACGACCCGCTTCCCTGGGTCCGGTATATACAAGCGCTGCTGAGTTTGGCCGCCTTAGGGTTCGTCTACCGGATTGCGAGGAGGTTTTCCGGTGAGCTGCCGGCCCTCATTGCGCTTCTGATCGCGGCCGTATATCCGCCGTTCGTCTGGGCCAACGGGGCCATTCTGACCGAGGTGCTGGCCATTTTCCTCTTGCTGGGATATCTGCTTGCTCAGATCCGGGTTTTCGAAACGCCTTCTTACGGACGGGCTGCCGCCGCCGGAATCTGGCTCGGTTTGACCGTGCTGGTTCGGCCGGAATTTCTGCCGCTGATTGCCGTGGCCTTCGCGCTTCAGTGGCTGCGGGACAAAGAAGCGAGGAAGCGGACGCTCCGGCTGTTTGCCTGCTCCGCCGCGGCCGTTGTGCTGCTGCTTGCGCCCTGGTGGATTCGCAATGCCGTCACGCTGCATCAGTGGGTCGTGACGGCGACCCAGGAAAACCCGTTCCGGGCGGGAACGTATCCGTACAATACGTTTAACGATGAGAGCCTGGTAGACCCCTCGGGCAAAACCGAAAAGGAGCTGGCCATAGCCCGGTTGAAAGCGGGTTTCACGACCCAACCGGGGCTGTTTATCAAGTGGTACACGATCGGGAAAATGCAGTACGTGTACCAGAGCGTCTACCGCGGCGGCGGTCATCAGCCGTATTATCCGGTGATCCCGTTCAACGCGAACCTGCTTCACCGCACGCTCGTATTGTCCGGCGCGATAGCCGTTCTGGCCGCACTGAGGCGCTGGAGGGAGCCCGTCACGCTGCTGGCTCTCGTGGTCATTGTGATGAGCCTTATCCGTCTCGGCTTCGTGGCGGATTACCGCTACAACGTCACGATGATGCCTCTGATCATCATTCTGGATTGTGTCCTGGGCTGGCGTGCGGTTATGTGGTGGAAGGGCAGGCGGGCATTGAAAGCTGCCGCTTTGAACCCGACTAAATAACGAAATGAAGCATGCAACGAATTAACATTGAAATGAATGAAAATGAAAATGAAAGTTACGAGGTGCGAACATGTCCGGTTCTTTTTTTACAGGTAAAAAAGGTTTATTGCTCGTTCTGGTTCTAGTCCTTCTGGCGGGTGCCGGAGGGGGCTGGTATTATTATTCTTCTAAATGGAAAGCCGCTGTCGGTGGGCCGCTTCCGGCCAAACAGGAGCTGACCAAAGTCGTATCGGCCGACAAGCTGAAAGATAACTACGACGTTATTGTAGTCGGCACGGATCCCGAAGGCGTCAGCGCGGCCGTGTCCGCTTCCCGCAACGGGCTGAAGACCCTTTTGATCGAACCCCGCAAACGTACGGTTCTGGGCGGTCTTATGACGGAAGGCTGGCTGAACAGCATCGACATGAACTGGGACAAAACCGTGTCGACTCTGCCCGGCAATGAGCCTGAGTATTTCAATCAGGGCATTTTCAAAGAATGGTACGAGAAAATCGAAGGTCATTCTTTTGACGTAACGACGGCGGCCAACGCGTTCAACAAACTCGTTACCGACGAGAAAAACTTGGATGTCTCGATGGACGGATACCGTGTGGAACCGGTTCTCAAACAAGAAGGAACGGCTCAAACCGTAACCGGCATTACCGTAACCAAACAGGATGGGACGAAACAGACCATCGGCACCAAAACCGTTATCGACGCGACGCAGGATGCGGATTTCGCCGCGGCTGCGGGAGTGCCTTTTACGATCGGCCGGGAAGATATCGGGGATAAAAAAGCCCGGATGGCCGTTACGGCCGTATTCCGGCTCAAAAATGTCACGGATGAAGTGTGGAGCAAGGTGGCCAAAAGGCTGAACGGCGACAATGATAAGGATACGGGCTTGGACAAAATGTCCGCCTGGGGCTACGGCAAAGAGATGGCGGGATATGTGCCGCTGAATAAAGAACGGACGAAGATGCGCGGACTCAATATCGGCCGACAGCTTGACGGCACGGTGCTGATCAATGCGCTGCATATTTTCAATATCGACGGTCTGAACGCGAAATCCCAGCAGGAAGGGCTGGAGATCGCCGCCAAGGAAATTCCGAACGTCGTCAAGTATTTGAAGACGTTCGATGAATTCAAGAACGTTGAGCTGGACAGCATCGCTCCCGAGCTGTATGTGCGCGAAACCCGTCACATGAAGGGGTTGTACAGGCTCAGCGTCGTGGATCTGCTGGAAAACCGCGATCAGTGGGACCGGATTGCCTTCGGCTCTTATCCCGCGGATATCCAAAGAACGTCGCCTAACGATAATGGCGCGATCGTCGTTCATCCGACGAAGTACGCGGTTCCGTTCCGCAGCATCGTGCCGCAGAACGTAGACGGTCTTCTCGTCGTCGGCCGGAGCGCCAGCTACGACACGCTGGCGCACGGCAGCGCCCGCGTTATTCCCGTCGGCATGGCCGAGGGCGAAGCGGCCGGAGCGGCGGCCAAGCTGGCCGGAGAGAAGGGCACGACTTTCCGCGCCATGGCGGAATCCAAATCCCTGATCGAAGAGCTGCAGAAGCGGCTGAACGATCAGGGGATGGACCTCAAGCCTTACAAGCTGGACGAAGCGGCGTTTATGAAACATAAGGCGTATCCCGGCCTGAAGGCGGCTGTGTCTATGGGCATCGCTTACGGATCTTATGCCAACGTAGGCTTTAAGGAGCTGGATAATCCGTCGAACGCGCAGCGGATGGTAAACCAGATGAACAGCGTAAGACGGATGTACTTCGCTTCTTTCCCGGGAGACCCTTCCGCAGCCGTGAAAGGAATGGAGGAGCCCGCGAAGAAAACGCTGACTCTGCAGCAGGCAAGCTACACGATCGCGCTGGCCGCGGGGCTGAAGGTGGAAGCCGGGGAGGCGCAGGCCGCGCTGGAAAGCGGCGGGCTGCTCAGCAAAGCGACCCTTGGCATCATCGCCAATAAAGAGAAGTTAAGCGACGGCGACGTCTACATGATGCTCAAAGACGCGGCAGAAAAGCAGGCGGGAGCGAAGTTTTAGAAAACCGCAGACTATACATGCGGAACTAAACGATGCAAGATCCGGTTCGTTTAAAAGCTGTACCTGAGTGTCCTAAAAGTCCCCTGCGCAAGAGGTGCTTGCTCAGGACAGGCTTACAGAAACGAAGCCGGTGATGAAAAAAATGAAAAGCCCTGTTCCGTCGTCGGAACAGGGCTTTTTCATTGTCCGGGCTTATCCCGCCCGTTTATTGCAGATTGATTTTAACGGCCTTGTCCGACCCCGTGTCTTCTTTGTGAAGAAGCTGGAGCTTGGGATCGCCCTTAGGCTGCTCGAACACCAGCGTACCCGAAACTTTGGCTCCCGGTGCCAGCTCGCCGTATTTCAGGCCGGTTTCGCCGGAAAAGGAAGCGAGCACTTTGTCGCTGGTCATCCCGCGGCTGTTGGCCATTTCAAAGCTGTACGGGTTGTACGCGAGCTCTTGGGCCCCCGAATTTTCGATATCCAGCGTCACCACGACAAATTCGCCGTCCGGCAGGTTGGGCGTTTCCGGACCCTGCTCCGTAAATTTTTCCACTTTGCTTACTTTTATTTTCGCATCGCCGATTTGCACGGTGTCTTCTTTGGAGTATTCTTGAGCGAGGGACGCGGCAAAACGCGGCGCTTTGGCGGCGGAAGAACGGTCTGCGGCGCCGCCCTGTTTGAGCGGGGATGCTTGCTCCTTATAATCTCCGCATGCGGTCAAGGCCAGACACGAAACGGCGGCAAGCAGCCCGAGTTTTATTTTCAAAAGACTCTCCCCCAATCTGAATATGGTTCGTTAAGTCTTATAACCCGCAAACGAAACCCGGTAAACAATTCCGGCACGAACGATTGCCTTCCACACCGCAGCCTGATAAACTGGTGAAAAGCAAGCCGAAAGCATATCCGTCACGATGAAGAAGAAGAGTAAGCGTCAGGCAGGACTTCAGAGAGCTGATGGCAGGTGAGAATCAGTGTCAGGCAGACGCCGAATGGGCTTCCGAGTGCCGGTCCGAACCCCTTTTTGCGGGCAGTAGGAACCGGCGGCACCCGGTCCGGCCGTTATCCTTGGACCCCGTATCGAAAGCGGACCGCTTTCCGTACGTTAGAGCGCGTTTGTCATAGGCAAACGAACAAAGGTGGTACCGCGAAGAGAAACTTCGTCCTTTTTAAGGACGGAGTTTTTTTGTTGTCCGGTTTACGCTCCGGACCTTAATCTTCGAAAACATTTTATTTTACATAAAGGGGGTGATGGCCGTGGAAGACGGTTGGTGGTGGCGTCTGGAAAGCAGGACGCGCGGAGGTTTGACAGTTTTGCGAAAAGAGGTTGAAACCAGCATCATTCAAAGGAGAAATGAATATGGAACGGATATTAACGGGAGACCGCGTCACCGGGAAACTGCACCTCGGCCATTACGCCGGAAGTTTGAAAAAGCGGGTGGAGCTGCAGCATCAGATGGAGACGTTTCTGCTGCTGGCGGATGTGCAGGCGCTGACGACACATTTTCAGAACCCGGATCTGGTAAGAAAGCATCTGCGGCTTGTCGCGCTGGACTACTTGGCGGCCGGAATCGACCCGGAGAAGGCTGTGCTCTGCGTGCAGTCGCTCATACCGGAAATCGCCGAGTTGACGGTGTTTTACTCGATGTTCGTCACAGTCAGCTCGCTGAGGCATAACCCGACGACCAAAAGCGAGGCGGAGCAGCGGGGGTACGACGATTTATACTACGGCTTCCTCGGTTATCCGGTCAGCCAGGCGGCGGACATCACGTTCTGCAAGGCAACGCTCGTCCCGGTAGGCGACGACCAGATTCCTCATATCGAGCAGACCCGCAAAATCGTCCGCAGATTCAACTCGCTCTACCGGCCGGTGTTCGAGGAGCCCCGGGCGCTGGTCGGCGATACATCGCGCCTGATCGGTCTGGACGGGAACGGCAAAATGAGCAAGAGTCTGGGCAACGGCATTGAGCTTGATGCCTCTGCGGAAGAGATAAAAGATAAGCTGAAGAAGGCCAAGACGGACCCTTCCAGAATCCGCAAAGACGATCCGGGCCATCCCGGGATTTGTCCGGTCTTCACCTACCATGAAGCGTTTCTGGCCGAAGAGGCCCCGGAAATAAGGGAGCGCTGCGAACGGGGGAGCATAGGCTGCACAGCCTGCAAGGAGAAGCTGGCGGAAGGGCTGAACGCCCTGCTGGAACCGATGAGGGAGCGCAGGGCTTATTACGAGGCGAAGCCTGCCGAAGTGGACGAAATTCTTCAATCCGGCACAGCCAGAGCACGTGGCATCGGCCGCGAAACGATGCGGGAAGTGCGGGAGGCGATGGGGATTGATTATTTCGGACGTTGACGGGCGGGTGAGGGAGTACCGTGCTTTGCTGCCTTAGTACGGGGCAGGCCCCGGTCGTCGGACCTTTTCCGCGTCAGCGGGAGCTACGGGAGCTCCGGACATCGGAGCGGCCACGGCCTTGCGGAGCCGGATGCGCATGCGCCTAGGCGGGAGCCGGGCAAGCCTCGTGCGGCGGGGCAGGGATTCCCCCTGCTTCGCCATGCGGCGGTGTGCCCGCGCTGTATCGCAAGGCTCCGTAGGGCACCGGCGATGGCGCAAGGGCAGCCGGCGGCCGGGACGCACTCGTGCTAAGCGCCCCGGTGCCGCAAAGCCGTCCCCTCAGCCGCAACGCATCCGTGCCCACGGCAGCGCACCTGCCGCACGGCAGCACAAAAAAGCCTATCCGTTAAAACCGGATAGGCTTTTTCGCGTGCGCAATCATGCGCCGGAAGCTTCCGCTTCTTCCGTCCATGCTTGCGGGTGGTTGTCGCTCAAATACGACGCCGCTTTCGCGTTGCTTTCGACTTGAGCGACGTTTTTGCAGCCCGGAATGACGGCGCTGACCGCGTCATGCTTCAAGCACCACGCGAGGGCCCACGTCGCCATGTCCATCGCTTCCGGCACTTCGTGTTCGCGGATGCGCTGCACCTCCTCGAGCTTGCGCTGCGTCTCGGCGGGGTCGTGCCGGTGGCGCGTATCCGTGGCGGCGAAAGTGGCGCCCGGCTTGTACTTGCCGCTGAGATAGCCGCTGGCGAGGGGAACGCGGGCCAGCACGCCGAGGTTCTGCTGCAGGCACGACTGGAACACGCTCTCTTCGGGAGCGCGGTCGAGCCGGTTGTACACGACTTGGATCGCTTCCGAGCCGACCTGCGTGGAAGCGGCTACCTGATGCAGGTTGTCGTTCTTCGCGATCGAAGTGCCGATGTGAAGAATTTTGCCCGCCTGCTTCTGCTTGTCCAGTGCGGTCCAGAGGGCGTCGTTGTCGAACACGGAATCCGTTCCCGAATGAAACTGGTACAAGTCGACATAATCGACTCCCAGCGCTTTCAGAGAGGCGTCGAGCTGCCCGATCATATCTTCCGCCGAAAAACGCTCGTCCCGTTTAAACCGGTCATGGTAATGATGGCCGAACTTGGTCGCCACGACCCAGTCTTCACGGCCCCGGCGGCTCAAATAATTGCCGATAAACGATTCCGACAAATGATCGCCGTAGCATTCCGCCGTATCGATGAGGTTGATCCCGAGCTCCTTTGCTTTGTCCAGGACAGCGTCCACTTCATCTTGCGTAAAGTCCTGTCCCCATTCGCCGCCGAACTGCCATGTGCCGACGCCGATTACGGACACTTTTAATCCTGTTTTGCCGAGTGTGCGATATTTCATCGTTTCAGCCTCCCGCGTGCGTTTTTGACCGTGTGGACCCGGAATCCGTACGGTATATTCTCTTTCATTTAACGGGAAAATGAAGACAAAGTCAAAATGCCGTTTGATCCCGAAGCGGAAATGTGACATACTGTACCTAACTAATGTTAGTTAGGAGAATGAGGCTCATGAACACCCCCGACCGGATCAAAGCGGCCGCACTCGATTTGTTTGCGTCACAAGGCTACGAAGGCACTTCCATGGCGAATATCGCCGAAGCTGTTGGGATAAAAACGCCTTCCATCTACGCACACTTTAAAGGCAAAGAGGAATTGTTTCTCAGCGTGCTGCAGGACGCGTCGCGCGGCGAGCTGGAATTTGCCACCTCGCATCTGGAAGCAGGCGGCGAGGCGCTTGACCGCAAGCTGTATAAGCTGTTGTCCCATACGCGCGGCAAGTACGAGCACAACGGTTCGGCGAAGTTTTGGATCCGGATGATGTACTTTCCGCCGGCTTCGGTGTATCGGGAAACGATAGATCTCTCTTATACGTACTTGTCCCGGATGGAGGAGCTGCTTACGTCCGTGTTTACCGAGGACCGCTCGGCTATCGGCGTCGATCCGGATAAAGCTGCGGCGGCTTTTCTTTGTTTGATGGACGGGATCATTGTGGAACTGTTGTACGGTACGGCCGAAAGCTACGATAAAAGGCTGGAGGCTTCATGGGACGTCTACTGGCGGGGAATCTCCCATTCATGAGTCTTCATGAGCATACGGGGAAAGAAGGAGGCACGATTCGATTATGAATCGGAATTGGTTTTATGTACTGGCGGCGGGATTGCTGGAAATCGGCTGGGTTTCGGGTCTGAAACATGCGCATGACGCGTTTACCTGGATATTGACCGGAGCCGCGATTCTGCTCAGCTTCTGGGTGCTGCTGATGGCGACAAGCCGTCTACCGGTAGGAACGGTGTACGCGGTATTTACGGGGATCGGAACGGCGGGCACGGTCCTTACGGAAACGATCGTGTTCGGAGAGCCGATCAGCTGGCTGAAGATCGTTTTTATCCTGATTCTGCTCGGCGGCGTGATCGGGCTTAAAATGACGACGAAAGAACCGGGAGAACCGGCGAAAGGAGCGAATTCCTGATGGCATGGGCCGCACTGATATTGGCGGGATGTTCGGAAATTTTCGGCGTACTCGCCATGAACAAAATCGCGCAGAAGAAGACGATCTGGGCTTACGCGCTGCTTTTCTTCGGCTTCGGCCTCAGCTTCTCGCTGCTGTCCTATGCCATGGAATCCATCCCGATGGGCACGGCTTACGCCGTGTGGACCGGAATCGGCACATGCGGGGGCACACTGCTGGGCATGTTTATGTTCGGCGAGTCCAAAGACTGGCGCCGCATTCTGTTTATCGCCATGATTATTTCGGCGGCCGTGGGACTTAAGCTTCTTACGTAAAACGCCGCATGTTCTTTTTTTTGCAAGGGAAGCGGGCTATGAACGGGCTTGCAACACTGCGCCGATTTTCATATAATAGGTGGCATAGTTAAATGCAGTAACCAATTCCATACCAAATGCAATGAAGGAGACAAGTACGCAGTGCTTCCTGACAGGGAGGAGACGCCGGAGATTGAGAGCGTCCCCGTGGAACCAGGCTGCCGAAGTTCGCTCCCGAGCAGTTTCTTGAACAGTGGCCTGGGCCAGTCAGTAGAGAGTACCGGCTACGAACCGTTATTTCGAAGAGTGAGACACGTCAGAGGCGGATGACCTTCCGGGAAGGCATTTTGCGCAGCAGGCGGTCTAACAAGGGTGGTACCACGGCTTTTTCGTCCCTTACCGGGCGGAGAAGCTTTTTTTGTTGTCCGGAAACCGTCAAGGGTTGCCAGATCTAAAGGAGGGATTACACATGAGAGAACGTTTGGAAGCGTTAAAAGTACAAGCGCTGCAGGAATTGGCCGCTGTCGGCAGCCAGCAGGAGCTGAATGATCTCAGAGTCAAGTATTTGGGCAAAAAAGGGCCGCTGACTGAAATTTTGCGCGGCATGGGCGCGTTAAGCGCGGAAGAGCGCCCGGTTATCGGCCAGGTGGCCAATGACGTCCGCGGTGCGATTGAGGAAGTAATCGCGGCAAAGCAGGAAGAGTACGATCGTCAGGAGACGGAAAACCGCCTCCGCGCCGAAACGATCGACGTTTCGCTGCCGGGCCGTCCGTCCGTGCAGGGAGCCGTTCATCCGCTGAACAAGATCGTCGAAGAGATCGAGGATATTTTTATCGGGATGGGATTCACCGTCGTGGAAGGGCCGGAAGTGGAGCGCGATTACTATAACTTCGAAGCGCTGAACCTGCCGAAGGATCACCCGGCGCGGGATATGCAGGACTCATTCTACATCACCGAGGAGCTCCTGCTCCGCACGCATACGTCCCCTGTCCAGGTCCGGACGATGGAAGGCCGCAAAGGAGCCGTGCCGGTCAAAATCATCTCCCCGGGTAAAGTGTACCGGCGCGACGACGACGACGCGACGCACTCCCACCAGTTCACGCAAATCGAGGGGCTTGTCATCGACAAGAACATCCGCATGAGCGATCTGAAAGGAACGCTTCTGCAGTTCGTGCGCGAGCTGTACGGCCCGCAGACTCAAATCCGCCTGCGTCCGAGCTTCTTCCCGTTCACCGAGCCGAGCGCGGAAGTCGACGTGTCCTGCATGATGTGCGGCGGCGAAGGCTGCCGGACCTGCAAACAGACCGGCTGGATCGAAATTTTGGGCTCCGGCATGGTTCACCCGAAGGTGCTCGAAATGTCCGGATACGATCCGAACGAATACAGCGGATTCGCTTTCGGCATGGGGCCCGAGCGCGTAGCGATGCTTAAATACGGGGTTGAGGATATCCGTAATTTCTATACGAACGATCTGCGCTTCCTGAAGCAGTTCGTCCACCTATAAGCGGGAAAGAAGGAGGAAAAAGGCGATGAAAGTATCTTATCAATGGCTGTCGGATTATGTAGACGTACAGGGCTTCACGGCTGAAGACCTTGCAGATAAAATGACACGGAGCGGCATCGAAGTCGACATTGTCGAATCGCTGAACAAAGGCGTGTCGGGCGTTGTCGTCGGCTATGTCAAATCGAAGACGAAACATCCCGATGCGGACAAACTCAACGTGTGTACGGTCGATGTGGGAACGGGCGAGGACCTGCAGATCGTCTGCGGAGCGAAAAATGTGGATGCCGGACAAAAGGTCCCGGTTGCCGTTATCGGCGCCGTACTTCCCGGAGATTTCAAAATCAAGCGCGCCAAGCTTCGCGGCGTTGAATCCCAGGGCATGATCTGCTCCGCCAAAGAGCTGGGCATGAACGATAAACTGCTGCCGAAGGAAATTCAGGAAGGAATCCTGGTTCTTCCGGAAAATACCGAAATCGGAAAGCCGATCGTGGACGTGCTGGGGCTAAGTGACAGTGTTCTGGAACTCGAGCTGACGCCGAACCGTTCGGACTGCCTGAGCATGATCGGCACCGCTTATGAAATCGGCGCCATTCTCGGCCGTCCGGTGAAGCTGCCGGAAGAAGAACGCAACATCAACGTCGATTTCAGCACCGTCAAAGCGGAGGATAAAATTTCCGTTTCGATCGCCGCACCCGAGCAGTGCGCGCATTATGCGGCACGTCTCATTGAGGGCGTCCGCGTCGGCACGTCTCCGCTGTGGCTGCAGAACAGACTGATGGCGGCGGGCATCCGTCCTATCAATAACATCGTAGACGTTACGAATTACGTGATGCTGGAATACGGCCAGCCTCTTCACGCGTTTGACGCGGATCAGGTCTCGGGCGGTAAAATCGAAGTCCGCCTGGCGACGGAAGGAGAGAAGCTGGTGACGCTCGACGATGTGGAGCGTACGCTGGAGCCGCACATGCTGCTCATCACCGACGCCTTCAAACCTATCGCGATTGCCGGCGTTATGGGCGGAGCCAACTCCGAAGTGACGGAGGGCACGACTTCGATTTTGCTGGAATCGGCTCGGTTTGCCGGCCCGTCCGTCCGTAAAACGTCCCGTCAGCTCGGTCTGCGTTCGGAGGCGAGCCTCCGTTTCGAGAAAGAAGTCAATCCGGAAGCGGTCATTCCCGCTCTTGACCGTGCGGCGGCTCTCCTCGTGCTTTGCGCCGGAGGCCAGGTAGCCCAGGGGATCGTGCAGGAGACCGTTCAAGCCTATTCCGGCGTCAAGATTCCATTGAAGCTGGAACGTGTGAATACGTACCTCGGCACGGAACTTTCGCTGCAGCAGGTCAAAGAAATTTTCGACCGTCTCGGTCTCGAATACGGATTGCTCGAAGAAGATTCTCTCATCGTTCACGTGCCTGGCCGTCGCGGAGATATCACCCGGGATGTTGATCTCATTGAAGAGGTTGCGCGTCTGTACGGGTACGATAACATCCCGACGACGCTGATGACCGGCGTAACGACCCCCGGTTCCTTGACGCGCGAACAGTCCCTGCGCCGGACTATCCGCCGTCTGCTTACGGGAAGCGGTCTGCACGAAGTGATCACGTACACGCTGGGACAGCGGGAAAATGCCGCCGATTATCCGGGTCTTTATCCGGAATACGCGCCGATTCCGCTTGCGATGCCGATGAGCGAAGACCGCAGCGCCCTGAGGACGTCGCTAGTGCCTCATCTGCTTGAGGTTGTGAGCTATAACCGCAACCGGAATAACGATGATGTCGCGATTTTCGAAACGGGCACGGTATTCCTGTCCAAGGAGACGGCCTTGACCGCACAACCGCAGGAAAAGCGTCTGCTGAGTATCGCGATGACCGGTAACTGGAGTGGCGCCCACTGGGGACAGAAGGCCCGCAAAGCCGACTTCTACGACTTGAAGGGCGTGCTGGAACGGGTGATTTCTTACCTGGGCGTAACGATCGAATTCAGGTCCGCACAGAAGGAAGGCTTCCACCCGGGACGCACGGCGGAACTGTTCCTGCTCACTCCGGATGGAGAGCGCCGGTCCATCGGTTACATGGGGCAGCTGCACCCGACGCTTCAGAAGAAACGGGACCTTGAAGACACCTACGTGCTGGAAGCCGAGCTTGATCCGCTGCTCCAGCATGCCGATTTCGAAGTGGACTACCGCATACTTCCCCGCTATCCGTCGGTAGGGCGCGATATGGCGCTCGTTGTCGATACGGCTGTGCCGGTCGGGGATCTGGAACGTCTGGCGGCGGAAACGGCGTCGGAACTGCTGGAATCGATCCGCGTTTTCGATGTTTATACGGGAGAACGTCTGGGCGAAGGCAAAAAGAGCGTCGCTCTGGCGCTGGTATATCGTCATCCCGAGCGCACGCTTCAGGACGAAGAAGTCACAGAAACGCATGCGCGTGTCGTGGCGGCATTGGAATCGGCTTTCGGAGCCGAGCTCCGCAAGTGATCTTTCGTTGAAATATCAAGGCTACGGAAGGAAATAGGGCCGGTCGCATCGAATTCTTTTTCGATGGACCGGCTTTTTTCCATAAAACAAGGAAACAAATGGAAAAGGCCGATGTCTTCAACCGGAACCGTCATGCAGGCGGCCGGATTTCGAGTGTTTAAACCGAAGGAGGATATCTCATGAATTCGGAAGAAAAAACGAAAATCATCGTTGATATATATGGAAATGAATATAAATTGAAAGCCAATAACAGCCCCGGCTACGTGCGCAAAGTGGCGGCGGAAGTCAATGATCAGATGGTTCAGATCGCGGAAAGCTATCCGCGGCTCGATACCTACAAAATCGCGGTGCTCGCGGCCGTCAATTTGACGGATGAGAAAGCCAAAGTCGAACAGAGATTCAGCGAGACGGAAAGCCGGCTGAACGATTTGCAGCGGGCGCTTTCCAAGGCCGACGCCGCCGTGGAAACGGCTCGCGGGCAGCTCGAAAGAGCCCAGCAGGAGGAGCAGCTGCGCAAAGCCGAGCTGGCGGAAGCCCGGGAGCAGGGAGCCAAGGCGTCCAAGCGCCAGCAGGAGCTTACGGCATCCCTGGAGCAGACGAAACAGCGGGCGGAACAGAATCTGCGGGAGTTGAACGCGGCTAAGGAAAAGGCCCAGCAGGGGGCGAAGCGGGAAGAACAGCTTAAGTCCGAGCTTCAGCAGGCCCGACAAAACACGGAGAAACTCCAGCGGGAACAGGCGTCTCTTAAGCAGCAGATGGAAAAAGACGCTCGCCAGGCCGATCAGTGGAAAAAGGAGCTGGAGCAGGCGGCGGGGCAAATCAAGACGCTCGAAAGCAAAATCGGGCAGGCGGAGCGCCATGCCGAATCACTGCTTGAGCAGTTGGAACAGGAAAAAACGGCGGCCGGTCAGGCAAGAGAGGAATCGGCGGCCGCTCTTCTACAAATCCAGGAAGCCGCAGAGAAGGAACAGACCTTGCGGGCCGAGCTTCAGCTGGTCAAACAGCGCAGCGAGCAAGTCCAGCGCGATCTGCAGGCGTCCAAACAGCGTGAGCAGCAGCAGAGCGGACAGATGGAGCAATTGCGGCGGGAGCTTGCGGAAGCGGCTCAAAGAGAAGCCGCGGTCCGGAAGGAAGCGGATCAGGCGAAGCAGGATGCCGAAGCGCTCCTGGAGGAGCTGGAGCTTGAAAAAGCCGCAGCCGAAGAGAATCGGCAGCAGGCGGCATCCGAGCTGGAAAAGCTGGCGCGTGAGCAGAAGCACACGGAAGAACAGCTCCGCCAGTTGAAGGACGAACTCGAGCTGGCGAAGCTGGAGGCGGACGAAAGCCGTGAAAGAGAAGAGCGGCTGAATGCGGACGCTCAGCAGGCCGCCGAACGCGAAGAAATGCTGCGCAGCGAGCTCCAGCAGGCCCAGAAAGACGCCGAAGCGCTTCTGGAGGAAGCCGAGCGGGAAAAAGCCGCTGCGGACAGCTTGAAGGAACAGCTCCGCGAAGCCGGGGAACGCGAGCAGACGCAGCGCACCGAACTTGCGCTTATGAAACAGCGCGGGGAGCATATGCAGCGCGAGCTGGCCCAGGGTAAAGAATTGGCTGCCAGCCGTGAGCAAAAGCTCCGGGAAACGGCCGATCAACTGGAAGAAATCCGCGAAGAACTGGAAAAGTCCCGTAAAGATGCGGAAGCGCTTCTGGAAGAGCTGGAAGCGAACAAGGCTTCGGCGGAAGAAGAACTCCGCGAATCTACGGAAGCGCTCAAAGCGGCGCGCCTGGAATCCAAAGCGGTGCGGGAAGCGGCGGAGACTGAGAAAGCGGCAGCGGAAACGAGGCTGCGGAATGCCGAAGAAGCGCTGGTAACGGCTCGGCGGGATGCGGAGGAAAGCTTGGCCGCAGCCCGTCTGGAAGCGGCGGAGAAGCTTGAAGTTCTGCAGAAAGAAGCGGCCGAGCGGTTGGAACTGGCGCAGCTTGAAGCCGAAGAGCAGCTTGAGGCCTTGCGCAGGGAAGCCGCCGAACTGGAAACGGCCCGGAAGGCGGCTGATGCGCAGCTGGAAGCTCTGAAACGGCAAAGCGCCGAAGAGCTGGAGCTGGCTCAGATGGAAGCCGCGGAAAAGCTGGAGGCCGCACGAAGGGAAGCTGCGGAGAAGCTGGCGGCAGCCGAGAACGAAGCGGCAGACAAGCTTCTGGCGGCCGTACGCGAGGCCGAAAGGATAGAGGCCGCCCGCAAGGAAGCGGAAGTCAAGCTCCAAGAAGCGCAGCGTGAAGCGGCATCCGCTCGCGAGGCGTTCCGGCAGGAGCTGGAATCGGCGCGTGAACAGGCCGAGCAAGAGCTCCTGGAAGCGATGGAAGCGGCGGAACAGGAAGGCGAGGCGCGCAAGGAGGCCCAGCGGGGCCGAGAGGCCGCCGAAGCCAAGCTGCGTGAAGCTTCCGAGGCTATACAGGCATTGGAGCTGAAAGCGTCCGGGCTGGAAGCGGAGAAGCAAGGAGCTGCCGCACGTCTGGAAGCGCTGGAACGCGAAACCGCCGAGCGGTTTGAAGCTTTGAAACGCCAAGGAGCGGAAGAACTGGAGCTGGCTCAACTGGAAGCCGAAGAACAGCTCGACGCCGCGAGAAGGGAGGCGGCAGCGGAGCTGGAGGAAGCGCGGCGCGAAGCCGCCGCCCAACTGCAAGCTGCTGCGAGCGAAGCGCAGGTGCTGGAGGCTGCCCGCAAGGAAGCGGCGGATAAGCTGGCGAAAGCGCAGCATGAAGCCGAGGCCGCGCGTGAAGCGTTCCGGCAGGAATTGGCGGCCGAGCGCGAAAAGGCCGAGCAGGAGCTGCTGGAAGCGATGGAAGCGGCCGAGCGGGAAACCGAGGCGCGTGTTGCGGTCCAGCGCGAGAAAGACGACGCCGAGGCCAAGCTGCGCGAAGCGTCCGAAGCGCTGCAAGCCGCGGAGCGTAAAGCGGCCGAGCTGGAAGCGCTGAGGGAAACCGCTGCGGCGCAGCTGGAAGTTTTGAAGCGGGAAAGCGCGGATGAGCTGGAGTTGGCTCAGTTGGAGGCGGAAGAGCGCCTGGAAGCCCTGCGCAAGGAAGCGGCGGCCGAACTGAAAGCCGCGGAAACCGCTGCCGCGGAGAAGCTTCAAGCGGCGGAGCGCAAAGCGGAAGAGCTGGAAGCCGCCCGCAAGGAGACGGCGGACAAGCTGGAAGCGGCACGCCGCGAGGCGGAAGCCGCACAGGAGGCGCTCCGCCGGGAGCTTGCCGAAGAGCGCGCGAGAGCGGAGCTGGCAGAGCTGGAGGCGGAAGAGCGCCTGGAAGCCCTGCGCAAGGAAGCGGCAGCCGAACGGGAAGCCGCCGAGAGCGAAGCCGCGGAGAGGCTTCAAGCGGCGGAGCGCAAGGCGGAAGAGCTGGAGTCCGCCCGCAAGGAGACGGCGGACAGACTGGAAGCGGCACGCCGCGAGGCGGAAGCCGCACAGGAAGCGCTCCGCCGGGAGCTTGCCGAAGAGCGAGAAAGAGCGGAGCTGGCAGAGCTGGAGGCGATGGAAGCGGCCGAACGGGAGTCAGAGGCGCGTCTGGAGCTCCAGCGCGAGAAGGAATCCGCGGAAGCGCGACTTCGCGAGACGGAGCAGGCGCTTGCGGCTGTCCGGCAGGAAGCCGGGGAGCTGGCGGCTTCCCGCAGCGAAGCGGCGGAGGAATTGGCGGCCGCCCGGAGAGATTTCGCCGAACAGCTCGAGTTTGCGGAGCTTGTGGCGGCGGAGAAGCTGCAGGAGGCTCAGAGGGAAGCGGCCGAGAAGCTGGCTTCCGCACAGCGGGAAGCCGAAGCCGCCGGCCGGCGGGAACTTGCCGCGGAACGCGAACGTGCCGAACGGGAGCTGATGGAGACGGCGGGAGCGGCGGAGCGGGACAGAGCTGCGCGGGAAGCTGCCGAAATGGAGAAGGCCGCTTTAGAGGCCAAGCTGCGCGAAACCTCAGAAGCGCTTGAGGCGGCTCGGCAGGAAGCGGTGCAGACGCGCGAATCGGCCGCGAAGCTTGTCGAAACGCTCCGTGCGGAGCTGATGGGCGCGCGGCAGGATGCCGAAGCCCTGCTCGAAGATCTCGAGCAGGATAAAACCGCAGCGGACGAGGAGCTGCGGAAAGTGTCGGAAGCTCTGCTCGCCGCACAAGAGGAAGCGGCAGCAGCCGCGAGTGCCGCCAACGCCGCGAAAGCCGCGGAGCGGGAAGCGGAAGCCCGCGCAGCCTCCTTGCGGGAGGAAATGGCGGTCCGCTTGAAAGCCTCCGAGGTGCGCGAAGAAGCGCTGCGTGCCGAGCTGGAACAGGCGCGCCGGGATGCCGAGGCGCTGCTGGAAGACATGGAGCAGGGGCAGAACACCGCGGACGAGCGGCTGCGTGAAGCGGAGAAGGCGCTGGAAGAAGCGCGCTTGGAAGTGGAGCGCGCCCGTGAAGACCGCGCCAAGCTGGAAGCTTCTCTTAAGGAAGAGCTGACCGAAACGCTCAAGCAGGGCGAACTCATGCTTACCCAGGTGGCCGCCGCCCGCGAGAAGGCCGACAAGGAACTTGCGTCGGAACGCGGCCGTTCGGCCCAAGAGCGACTCGCGGCGGCTGAACTTGCCGCCCAGTTGGAGGGAGCCCTTAAGCGTGAAGAAACACTTCGGGCCGAGCTGAACCAGGCGCGTCAGGACGCGGAAGCGCTCCTCGAAGATCTGGAGAAAGGCCAGGGCGCGGCGGCGGCTAAGCTGCAGGAAACGGCCGCCGTATTGGAGGCCGCACGCGAAGCCGCGGTACGCGAGCTGGCGGCCGAGCGCGACAAGTCCGCCGAAGAGCGGCGGAAAGCGGAAGAGCTCGCCGAACAGCTCCATGCGGCGGTTTCCGGCCGGGACGAAGCGGCCGCAAGAGAAGCGAAGCTGCGCGAGGAGCTGAACCAGGCGAAAGCGTCCGGTGAGGCGTTGAATGCCGAGCTGACGGCCGCCCTCCGCGAAGTTGCCGCGACTCAGCAGATGGCTCACGAGCAGGTGCTGCAGGAGCAGTCCATCCGCCGGGAGCTGGAGAGCTCCATGCAGGAGCGCCGATCGTTGCAGGAAGAGCTGGACGCGTACCGCCAGCTTATGGACGAGCAGGCCGATCAGGAGCGCGCCAGCCTTGGTGAACTCGGCGGCCTGCGCGGAGAAACCGAACAGCTCCGCCAGGAGGTGGCCCGGATTACCGAAGAACTGGAAACGGAAGCAAAACGGAGCGGACTGCTCCGGCATCAGCTGGAGGAATTGGAGCAGGCCCATCTTCAGGCGGAGCAGGGCCTCAAAGAAATGAGCCGTCTGCATGAACAGACGAGCGGGCGATGGGACGAGCTGCAGGAAGAACACCGCAAACTGCAGGACGAGTATGCGAAGCTTCAAACGGAGTATAACGAATGGATTCAGCTTGTGATGGAAGAACCGAAAGGATAATGACTCTTCCTCCTTGGAATGTACTGGACTGGTCTATCCTCGTGCTTATCGCCGGAGGACTTGTTCTCGGCTACGCGCGGGGATTGATCTCCCAGCTGGTTTCAATTGCCGGATTGTTTATCGCCCTGTACGTCGCCGTCCGTTTTTACGATCCCGTTGCCACGTATTTATTGCAATGGCTTTCCCTTTCTTCTTTTTCCGGTTATGATAAATATGAGTTTTTGGTAAAAGGGCTGAATTTGGAGCGTTATATCGCGAATGCCCTCTCTTTCGCCTTGCTGTTCTTTCTGGTTAAGCTTGCCCTTGGAATCGGAGGGAGAATGCTCAACCTGATTGCCCGGCTGCCTGGTTTGCATACCGTTAACCGGGTGACGGGGGCGCTGCTCGGAGCGATAGAAGCGTTTGTGATTGCCGCGGTTGCGGTTCATATCATGACGATTCTGCCGTCCGACTATGTTCAAGACAGGCTCGGCGAGTCCCGGTTTGCTCCTTATATTCTCAATGACGTAATGGAATGGGGCCGGAAATTGTGGCAGCGGAGCATGTAAGTTCAAGGATATCTCCTCCCGTAAGGGAGGTTTTTTATTCATTTTAATCGGCTCTCCAGCGATCCGGTCGGCGTGAAGCGCGGAGGTTGGAATTTGCACCGGTACTCCTCGTACAAGCAAGACTATGCAGATGCACGCGGCACTCCCGCCTAAGCCTGCTTCCGTCCCGGCGAGCGACGACGATGCGATTGTGGAGCAAGGGAGGGAGAAACCGTATGGAACAAACGTTAGCCGCCGGCAGCGTTGTGACCACAGCTTGTATCCTGGCTGCAGCATGTCTGGGTTGGTTTTATGTATGGATTCGTAGAAAACAAAAAGCGGAGGGTGCCGCTCTCCTGCAGTCGGTCATAACGGCTTTGGCCGTGACGTTCTTTTTCCTGCTGCCGCTGCTGATTATGTTCGTGTGCGTCTATGCGGCCCTTCTCAGTGCGGGGACGTTCCTGCCCGACAGTATCTGGTTCCAGCAGTCGGAGGATTTGCTAAGCCTGGCTCTGCTGCTAATTTTCGCCCAGACGCTGCTGAGCATACCGGTAAGACTGCTGCTTAGGCTCGGGGCTTTGAAAGGGCTTGGGGAATTCCGTAAAAAAATCGGGATGCCGCTCGTTCCGCTGCAGCTCAGCCTGACGATGCTGACTTTCGCGCTCGGCTATATGGCCGCCAGAGAGTGGCGCCTCACTTCGGTCGCTCTGACCGAAAGCGGGCTCTATTATGTGTCAATCCTGCCGCCTCTGGCCGCATTCGGTATTTTTACCCTGCTGCGCAGAAGAAGAGAAAACCCTCCGGGAGCGTAGGACGAAGATGCATAACAGACGGCGACAGGTGTGTCTCTTGCTGGAAAAGCGTTCACGCACTGCCGTCCCGCATGACGGCGGTCAATTTGGAAGCTTCTCCGGGGATGGCTGCTTTGCAGAACAAAAAAGGCTTGCGGACGTATCGACGATACGTGACCGCAAGCCTTTTTTTAAATTCGCCGGAAATTGCCGACGGGTTTAACCTTATTCTACAACGAGCTTGGCTGTCATCGTGGAGTGGCCGCTTCCGCAAGGAATGCTGCAGAGAATGTTGTAAGTGCCGGCTTTCTCCGGAGTGACGACTTTGCTCTTGCTGTTGTTGTCGAGACTGACTTTCAAATCCGGAATCGATACGCCGTGAACGCCTTCCTTGATGTCCAGGTTAATTTTAAGCGGTTCGCCTTTTTTGACTTTATATTCAGCCTGGTCGAATTTCCAGTTGGACGCTTGAAGCGTAATTTCCTGGCTTGCCGTCGCGTTCGCGTCCGTTGCCGCCGTATCCGTTTTTTTGCCGCAGGCAGCCAGAGCGAATACAAGGACAAGAGCCATCAGCAGTGCCGCTGTTTTTTTCATAAATTTCCCTCCCTTTGATTCATACACCCTCATCATACACCCGGAAGGCGGGGAAGTCAGCGGCTAACAAGTGAACCCTTTATGACAAATCATCGAATAAGCTGTGAAAAATGAAGAAGACCGGATCCCGCCCCGGAGAGCGTGAATCCGGCCGCGGCATCCCGCCGGTCAGTGCGTGCTTTTGTGCCGGCTGTTTTTTCTGTCAAACGGTGAGACCGGAATAAACAGATCGACAATCCCGACGACAAGAGCGGCAAGGATCGCACCGATGATGGAGACGCGTACGCCCGTAACGATGAACTGGGACAGCCAGATGACAAGCGCGCTTGTCAGGAAGCCCACGATTCCCCGTCCGAACGGCGTAATCTGCCTGCCGAAGATGCTTTCGATAATCCAGGCCAGCACAGCGATGACGATGGCCAGCAGCAGGGCGCTTACGAACCCGCCCACTGAAAAACCGGGAACGATCCAGCTGACAACCATCAAAACCAGTGCGGAAACGATAAATCTGATCACATGACCGAGAAATCGCATCGGAAAGGCACCTCCTTGATTTGTTGACGGAACGGCGCAAAGCAGCGGTTTGCGCTTAATTCCCCCGCTTGAACCGGGTTCCTCGCTTTTGCGGTCCGGGGACCGAAAGACGTAAAGCACGCCCGCCGCAGTCATGGCAGGATGCGCGTCATTAGCATGCCCGTCTTGGCGTTTTCGCATGAACCGAAGGTTATAAAAGAACTCTCCATAGCTTCGCCGTCCCGGATTGGATATAATAAAGAGATCATACTAGATGTGATGAGGGAGAATGCTTTGAATACCAAAACGTTTAACACAATGGAATTTCATAAAATCACACATAAACTGAGCAGCCACGCGGCCACCTCCTTGGGAACGGCAAAAGCGGCGGAGGTAAAGCCTTCCGGGGATTTTGAGGAAGTGAAGCTGCGCCTGCAGGCGACGGATGAAGCTTTCGCCGTCGACCGTCTTAAAGGCGGGGCGCCTTTCGGGGGAATTCGAGATATCCGTGCGGCCGTGCACCGTGCCAGAGTGGGCGGCATGCTCAATCCGAGCGAGCTGCTCGATATCGCGACTACGATCTACGGGGGCCGGAGGCTCCGCAAGTTTCTGGAGACGATGGATGAACAGCATCCTGTTCCGATGCTGCTGAGCTGGGCCGAACTGCTGAGCGACAACAAGGAGACCGAGGACCGGATCAAGAGCTGTATCGACGACAACGCGGCGGTGATGGACAGCGCGAGCAGCGAGCTTTCCCGGGTGCGCAGCGAGCTGCGGACCGGCGAAGCGCGGGTCCGCGAGAAGCTGGAGCAGATGATCCGCAACCCGTCCGTGCAGAAAATGCTGCAGGACGCGCTGGTGACGATGCGCGGAGACCGTTATGTTATCCCCGTCAAGCAGGAATACCGTTCTTCGTTCGGGGGCATGATTCATGATCAGTCCGCGTCGGGCGCGACTCTTTTCATTGAACCGGAAGCCGTCGTTACCCTAAACAACCGGCTGCGCGAGCTGAAATTCAAGGAAGAAGCCGAAGTGGAGAAAATTCTCCGGATGCTGACGGCAGGGGTTGCCGAAATCGAGGAAGACCTTCTGTCGGACGTCGAACTGCTCGCGCAACTAGATTTTACGTTCGCCAAGGCGGGACTTGCCCGTGAAATGAAGGCGACGCTGCCGAAGCTTAACGACCGGGGCTTTCTGAAGCTGAAAAAGGCGCGTCATCCGCTGATTCCGCTCGATAAGGTCGTTCCGATCGATCTGGAACTCGGCGGGAGCTTCACGACGATTATCGTGACGGGACCGAATACCGGCGGTAAGACGGTGTCTCTGAAAACCGTCGGCCTGCTCAGCCTGATGGCGATGTCCGGCCTCTTCGTCCCGGCGGAGGAAGGCAGCGAGCTGTGCGTCTTCGACGGCATCTTCGCCGATATCGGAGACGAGCAGAGCATCGAACAGAGCCTCAGCACCTTCTCCAGCCATATGACGAATATTATCGGCATCCTCCGCGATATGACGCCGAAGAGCCTTGTGCTCCTCGATGAGCTGGGGGCCGGCACCGATCCGGCGGAAGGCTCCGCGCTCGCCATCTCGTTGCTGGAGAACATCCACCGGATGGGCTGCCGCATGATCGCGACGACTCACTACAGCGAGCTGAAGGCGTACGCCTTCGAGCGCCGCGGCGTGATCAACGCGAGCATGGAGTTCGACGTGCAGACGCTGAGCCCGACGTATCGTCTGCTCGTCGGGGTTCCCGGCCGCAGCAACGCGTTCGCCATCGCGGAGCGTCTCGGTCTTCCGCGCGCGATTATCGACAAAGCGCGCGGACAGGTCAGCGACGAGGACCAGCGCGTCGAGACGATGATCGCCTCGCTGGAGGAGAACCGGCTGACCGCCGAAGCGGAACGCCACAGCGCCGAGCAAATCCGGCGCGAGAACGAAGAGCTGCGGGCGGCGCTATCCGCGGAGCGCGCCAAGCTGGATGAGCAGCGCGACAAGGTGCTGCTTAAAGCCGAGCGCGAAGCGCAGGACGCGATCGCCAAAGCCCGCCGCGAAGCGGAAGAAATCATCGCCGACCTGCGGCGTCTGGCGAAGGAAGAGGCCGGCGCGATCAAGGATCACAAGCTGATCGCGGCCCGCCGCCGTCTCGACGAGGCCGAGCCGAAGCTCCGCAAGCCGGGAGCCAAGCGCCCCGAGCGGAGCAAGGCGGAGGTCGAGCCGGGCGACGAGGTGCGCGTGGTGAGCCTCGGTCAGAAAGGCCACGTCGTGGAAATCGTGAATTCGTCTGAAGTGACCGTGCAGTTGGGTATTATGAAGATGAAGGTGAACAAGACCGACCTCGAAGTGATCAAGGCTTCGCCTCAGAAGAAGCCGGTCCAGCAGGTGGCCGCCACGGTTAAAAGAACCCGGGACGACAACATCCGCATGGAGGTCGACCTTCGCGGAACCAACGTGGAAGAAGGCATTATGGAGCTCGACCGGTTCCTGGACGAATCGTTCTTGAACAACTTCGCCCAAGTATATGTCATCCACGGCAAAGGAACGGGTGTGCTGCGGACGGGCATCCAGGACTATCTGCGCAGGCACAAGCACGTCAAAAGTTTCCGGATCGGAGCTTATAACGAGGGCGGCCACGGTGTGACGGTGGTTGAACTAAAGTAACCGGACAGAAACATCCGTAAAAAATATTTGGAAATGGTTGAAACGTTCTTGAAGGTCCCCCGTATGAAAAAGTATGAAAGTTATAAAAGCACAATTCAAACGAAAGCGGGAGGGAATTCCAAATGGGAATTTTTAAAAGACTTAGAGACTTGACGATGGCTTCGATGAACGATTTACTCGATAAAGCGGAAGATCCGGTAAAAATGCTGAACCAGTTCCTCAGAGACATGGAGCAGGACATTCAGGAAGCGGAAGTGGCGGTAGCCAAGCAGATCGCGATCGAGAAGAAATTCAAGCAGCAGTACGAAGAAGCGGAAGAAATGGTAGGCAAGCGTACGGAACAGGCCATGAAAGCTCTGGAGCAGGGCAATGAAGATCTCGCCCGCCGCGCGCTGGAAGACAAGAAGGAGCACCAGACTCGTTTCGACGAAATGAAGCGCCAGTACGACATCGCCAAAACGAATGCGGATCAGCTCCGCAATCAGCTCTCCGACATGAAAGACGAATTTTCGAAAATGAAAAACAAGAAAGACCTTCTGATCGCCCGTGCCGAAGCGGCGAAAGCCCAGAAGCACATCAACCAGGCGATGTCCGGTTTCGGAACCGACAACGCGGCGAAAGGCTTCGACCGTATGTCCGAGAAGGTGCTTCAGCTTGAAGCCGAAGCGCAAGCGAGCGGCGAGCTCCGCTCCAAAGGCAAGAGCTTGGACGACGAACTCGACCAGCTCGGCAAGAGCGACGGAGTCGACGACGAGCTTGCGGCCATGAAAGCGAAGCTGGCTGAAAAAAAACAATAAGCATGATATAATGGCGGTATGCCTAACGCGGAGACTGAGAATATTCTCAGTCTCTTCCCTTGTTTACCATTCCTTGCGACGGAGGAGGCATACATTTGTACGAAGAGGTGAATCAGTTGGTCAGCAATCCTTACCTTGGAGCGCTAGCGTACTTCTCTGTGGCGGTCGTGGCCGTTATCGTATTTCTTACCATTTTCGAGATTGTAACGAAGTATAACGACTGGGAAGAGATCAAGCGCGGGAATGTTTCTGTGGCTATGGCTACGGGCGGTAAAATATTCGGAATCTGCAATCTGTTCCGGTTTGCTATCGAAAACAACGATTCGCTTATCCGCTCTCTCATTTGGGCGGGATACGGCTTCCTTCTATTGATGGCCGCTTATTTTATTTTTGAATTTTTGACGCCGTATTTTAAAATCGACGAAGAAATCCAGAAAGACAATCGCGCGGTGGGACTGCTGTCGCTGATGATATCCGTCTCCATTTCGTATGTCGTCGGAGCTTGCGTGCCTTAAAGGCACCTTGATCCGGCTCTTCGGCCGCTTGGCGATGGCGGAAAGGAACGCGAACGATGAAATATTTATGGGGAATCTTATTTGCTCTGGCCGTGCTGTTTATGGGGCTGGGCGTCTGGTATTTGATGAATCATTGACCTGTCGGAGGTGAACTGGCGTGAACGAGGAAGAACAGAAAACCGTATGCCCGTGGTGCCAGACGGAAATCGTATGGGACCCGGAGATCGGACCGGAAGAAGAATGTCCGCACTGCTATAACGAACTGAGCGATTACCGCAGCATCCGGATCGGAGCGGATGAAGAAGATGCGGACGAGCCGGATGAAGATGCTGTACCGGCGGCCGGTTCGGATGATTTCCTGGACTGGGAAGAAGAGGATGGCTATACCAACGAGTACGCCGAAGCTGTCCGGAATGTGCTGGATACCCAAGAGGAAGCACCGGAATGCTCCGCCTGCCGGGAACTTATGCTCCACGGGGGCACTCAGGTTACCGAGGGTACGGGCTATGCTCCCGTCATACCGGGAACGGTCGGCAAGGCTTTCCTGAATCCCGGCTACAAATTGAATGTATTTGTGTGTCCGTCTTGTTTCAAGGTCGAGACTTTTTTGGCGGAAGAAGACCGGGAGAAGCTTCTGGCCGTATTGAATCCGTCCAAAGAGCAAACCGAAACCGACAACTAAAACAGATCCGTGTAAAAACGCTGCCGTCCCGAGAATGGCAGCGTTTTTGTTGTATAGGGTGAGGCTTGCGGGACGAAGTTCGGCGTCACATAACAACGGTCAGCCGCGATGACGCGGGTTGAACTGGATAGGTGCGGCCTGCGGCGTTCACGCAAAAACGAAGTCGTCCCGGCCACTGAAAACAGGAAAAAAGCGGAACTTAGCCGCTTCTTTGAAGAGACCTTCTTTTGGACAGGATAAGGAAGATCAGGCTTCGAAAGGAAGGGATTTGAGGATGCAGCAGGACAAAGAGCGGGGTCGCTCCCGGCTGGCAGGCTGGCTCGGAACGGCAAAGGAAACGCTGACGGCGGAGTCTTGGGAGAATGAAGCGGATGCCGCGGCTTCCGCCGGGGAGAAGAAGAAACCTACCATTGGAAGACTGGATGCCCAGTCCGCCCTGCTGCTTATAGAAAATATGCTTTTTGCGGCCGCTAACGCCTTATCCGGAACGTTCGTCAGTATCTATTTATGGAAAGCCAAAAGCGATTTTGCCATGATCGGATGGTTTACGCTCACGCATCAGCTTGCGATGGCGCTCACCTTCTGGGTGGCGGGCAAGTGGGTGAAAGAGCATAACAAAATGAACTGTCTCCGTGCGGGTGTTGTCATGTCGGCGGTTTTTTATCTGCTCGTTTTGATGCTGGGTCTGTCCAGCGTAAATTACATTTTCCTGCTCGGTGCGGTTCAGGGAATGGCTTCGGGTTTTTTCTGGCTGGCGTTCAACATCGTCTACTTTGAGGTTACGAGCAGGGAGACACGCGACAAATTCAACGGCTGGGCAGGCTTGCTGGGAGCGGGCGTCGGCATGCTGGCGCCGTGGATTTCCGGACTCATCATCGTTCATATGGCGGGAACGAGCGGTTACCGGGTGATCTTCTCGATCTCGCTGGGTATTTTTGTTCTCGGCGTGGCCGTGAGCTTTTTCCTGAAAAAGCGGAAGATCGAAGGCACCTACGGCTGGACGTACGGTTTCCGTCATTTGCGGCAGGGCGATACTCCGTGGAGGCCGGTTTGTGCCGCTTTGATGGCTCAAGGTTTTCGCGAAGGCGTATTCGGGTTTATGATTTCGCTGCTGGTATATATCGCGACCACGAGCGAGCAGAAGCTCGGAAGCTACGCATTGGTGACTTCGGGCGTTTCCTTCGTCAGCTTCTGGCTGGTCGGCCGTGTGCTCAAACCCAAATACAGAAGCAGAGGGATGCTCCTCGGGGTGCTGATGGTCATCGCGGCGATACTCCCGTTTTTCTGGAAAGTGAATTATATGACCCTGCTTGCGTTCGGTATCGGGACGTCCCTTTTCCTGCCGCTGTTTACGATTCCGATGACGTCGTCCGTATTTGATCTGATCGGAAGAGACGAGGAAAGCGTGAGGCACCGGGAGGAGTTCGTCATTCTGAGGGAGCTGGCGCTGAACGCGGGGCGGATGCTGGGCACGCTGCTGTTTATTGCCGTTGTATCCCAAAGCACCTCTGCGCCGGTGATTAATACCCTGCTGCTTGTGATCGGAAGCGCGCCATTCCTAAGTTGGCTCTTTATGAGGAAAGTTCTGCATCCAGAAAACTCTTGACAGAGCTGTCCATTCCTATAAAAATAGTGGGTATATGTTTGGAACCCAATGCGTTGGAAAGAGGAACAATCGTGCTTCGGGGAGGAGACCGGAAATGAGCGGGAAACTGGTAAACAGCATCGCGGAACTGATTGGAGACACGCCTGCCGTGCGGCTTAACCGCCTGACAAGCGAAGAGCATGCGGAAGTCTATGTTAAGCTGGAATATTTCAATCCGAGCGGGAGCGTAAAAGACCGCGCGGCCTATAATTTGATAGTGCAGGCCGAGAAAGACGGCCTGCTGAAGCCCGGCGCGACGATCATCGAGCCGACGAGCGGCAACACCGGCATCGGACTGGCCATGAACGCGGCCGCGAAAGGGTATAAAGCGATTCTGGTCATGCCGGATAACATGACCAAGGAGCGGATCAATCTGCTCAAGGCCTACGGAGCGGATGTGGTACTGACGCCTGCGGCGGAGCGCATGCCGGGTGCGATTGCCAAAGCGTTGGAGCTTCAGCGCGGCATTCCCGGCAGCTTCATCCCGCAGCAGTTCGAGAACAAGGCGAACCCGGACATTCACCGGGTGACCACCGCCTTGGAGATTCTCGAGCAGACGGACGGCAGGCTCGACGCGTTCGTCGCTTCGTCCGGCACCGGCGGGACGATCACGGGCACGGGCGAGGTGCTGCGCGAGCGGATCCCCGGCATCGAGATCTACGTCGTCGAGCCGGCCGGATCGCCCGTGCTGTCGGGCGGAGAGCCCGGCCCGCACAAGCTGGTCGGCACGTCGCCGGGCTTCGTGCCGAAGATTTTGAACACGGACGTCTACGACGAGATCGTCCGGGTAGAGGACGAGGATGCGCTGCGCACGACCCGCGAGCTCGCGGTCAAGGAGGGCATTCTCGTCGGTCCGTCCGCGGGCGCGACCGTGTGGACGGCCATCCAGGTGGCCCGCAAGCTGGGGCCCGGCAAGCGCGTCCTGTGCATCGCGCCCGATACGGGCGAGCGGTACCTCAGCATGGGCATCTTCGGCGAATAAAGCGCCGGAGGCGACGGATGCGGCCATAACGCAGCAGCATCGCGGAAGGATGAATTCCCATATGCCGGGCTGAGCGTGGACGTACGCTTGAATACGGCTAACGTCAGGGCGGGGCGCTTTCATGCAAAGCGTGCCGGGTAGGGTGCGGTGCGATGCGTAATCGGTGTCCCTATAAATAAGAGAGCTTTTCCTGAATCCGGGGAAAGCTCTTTTTTTATGCGGCCCGGAATGTCTCACTGCGGAATACTTCACCGATTTTGTGGGGGGTTCATACATATGGAACGGAGAGTTTCGTCTCCGGCGCCTGGGGCAGGAAGTTACCGTCATCCGGCGACGACACACCGCCACTGCCGATAACTGTGCGCGTGTGAAAGCGGAAGGGGAGGAGTAATTTGTCCTGCGTATATTCCGGACATTGCTGCCGGAGGAGAAATAGGATTTTTTTGTAAAGGCGTGGAATATGAAAGGAAGTCGTTGAATAAAAATACAGTATCATGTATAATTATCACAGATTCACTTGTTCGTAGAAAGGTGGCCTGCAAGAATGATTTCATTGTCCGGTGAGATGCCTAAACCATGGGTCCTGAACCCCTTTATACAATCCTATACAGAATTAACTTCCCAGAAGGTCGATCGCAAAAGTTTGAAGCAAATCGGTAACGGCCGTTTTATTTCCGCTTACGAAGATCAGAAACTGGTCGGAATCGCCTTTTGTACCGGAGACGTGGAGTGGGAGAACGAAGTATCCCTTTCGGTCCTTATTCTGCCTTCCTACCGCAAAAGAGGGATCGAATCGGCCATGCTGCGTCTGCTCCGCGGCAAGCAGTCGGCTTACAGCCGCACAGTAGGCTAAGCGAATGCAGCAGTGGGCTTACAGCCGCACAGTGGGCTAAAGCGGAATGCAGCAGTGGGCTTACAGCCGCACAGTAGGCTAGAGCGGAATGCAGCAGTCGCAGGCCCCGATCCGTAAAAGCACGTCCGGCTGCCCCGGAAACCGGGCATAGGGAGATGCCTGTACGGGGAAGGGCCCTCCGGGCAGAAGTCCGGGGAACCGAAAGCCCCGGCAGGCTAGGGGAGCGGCCTTGCGGTTTTGCGCCGTCGGGCGATGCCGAACCGCTTGCCGGGGCAGGGAGATGAAGCTGCAAGGAGCGCGTGCTTGCGGCTTTTTTGCGCTTCCGTTTTTTATTGAATTCGGCGGGGGCTGCGTGTAATATGGAAGATAACGATTTTCCCTATCCGATGCTTGATTTCATTGGACCTTATTCATGACGATTCTTAGTAGGAGGCTTGACGATGGACGATTTGAAGCACAAGATTCTGGATATTCTGAAAGAGGATTCCCGCCGCTCTCCGGCGCTTATCGCGACCATGCTGGGAATTACGGAAGATGAGGCGACGGCGGCCATCCGCCAGATGGAAGACGAGCACATCATCGTGAAGTACGCCACCGTGCTCAACTGGAGCAAAGTGGACAGCGACAAGGTGAACGCGCTGATCGAAGTGCAGATCACGCCTGAACGGGGAACCGGATTCGACGCGATTGCGGAACGCATTTATTTATATCCAGAAGTGAAGTCGGTCTATCTGATGTCCGGAGCTTACGATCTGCTTGTGGAGATCGAGGGCCGTACGCTGCGGGAAGTGTCTTCTTTCGTTTCCAGCAAGCTGTCGACACTGGACCGGGTATTGTCAACGAAAACTCATTTTATTCTGAAAAAATACAAACAGGATGGGATCATTTTTGATGACCGTGAGGATGATCATCGGATGCTGGTCTCACCATAAAGGACGATGACGATGATAAACCAGGAAGAAATCGGAAGCAAACCGAAATCCATGCAGGGCTATTTGTCACCGCTGGTCCGGGATATTCCTCCTTCGGGCATCCGGCGTTTTTTTGATTTGGTAAGCGGGAGCAAGGATATTATTTCGCTGGGCGTCGGGGAACCGGATTTCGTGACGCCGTGGCATGTCCGCGAGGCGTGCGTGTATTCCCTGGAAAGAGGCCGGACGAACTATACGCCGAATGCGGGCCTCCCTGAGCTGCGCGAAGCGATCGCCGAGTATTTGTACACGAATTTTGCCGTAAAATACGAGCCTTCGAATGAAGTCGTCGTAACGGTCGGCGGCAGCGAGGCAATTGACCTTGCGCTGCGCGCGCTGATTACGCCGGGCGATGAAATTCTCATTCCGGAGCCCTGCTACATCGCTTACAGTCCGATCGTCACGATCGGCGGAGGAGTTCCGGTCGGCATCGAGACCTTCGCGAAGGACAGCTTCAAGCTGAAGCCCGAAGCGCTCCGCGCCAGTTTGACGCCGAAATCCAAGGTTCTCGTTCTGAGCTATCCGAGCAACCCGACGGGCGGCATCATGACGTACGAGGACTGGGAGCCGATCGCCCGGATCGTGGAAGAGAACGATCTGATCGTCATCGCCGATGAAATTTATGCGGAGCTCACTTACGGAAGCAAGCACGTGAGCTTCGCGTCGCTGCCCGGCATGCGGGACCGCACTATTCTCGTCAGCGGCTTCGCGAAAGCTTTTGCCATGACGGGCTGGAGAGTCGGCTACATGTGCGGGCATCCGGACCTGATCTCCGCGATGCTGAAGATCCATCAGTACACGGTCATGTGTGCTCCGATCATGGGCCAGATCGCCGCTCTTGAGGCGCTCCGCAACGGGCTGGAGGAGAAGGACCGGATGATCGAGTCCTATAACCAGCGCAGACGCCTGGTCGTTCAAGGCTTCCGGCAGATCGGTCTCGACTGCCACGAGCCTCAGGGAGCGTTCTACGCGTTCCCTTCCATCGCTTCGACGGGCCTCAGCTCGGAAGAGTTCGCTCAGCGGCTCCTGACCGAAGCGAAGGTGGCGGCCGTTCCGGGACAAGTGTTCGGCAACGGCGGCGAAGGCTTCGTCCGCTGCTCCTATGCGACTTCCGTTTCACAACTGAACGAGGCTTTGGACCGTATTGGGTCTTTTGTGAAAAAATTGTAAAGACTTGTCCCAAAAAATAGTTTTCAGAATCGGAAAAAACTGATATCTTTAGGGTAAAGGAGGGATATGTATGGCTTATTTAGAATATCGTCTGGCCGACAACTCGGGTTGGTACAGCCATGACGTTTCCGATCAACGCTGGTTATCCAAACGACCTGCCAAATTAGCCTCCCTCTTTCACCTGGAAGAAGAAATTCAGTTTATGCGGCACAGACTGGAACAGATGGTTCAGTCCGGTGAGGCTATGACTTCCGAGTCCGTAATTGAAATGAGTACGCTTCTTGATCATAAGATTAACGAATATATGAATCTAGTCCAGAAGAGCCGGTAAATGCCGGCTTTTTTGCAGCGTTTGCATAGGCTATCGGGCAACGGAGGGATTACAATGACACAGAAACGCTGGTTTCCGGCTGCAGTACTGCTTTTATTATTCACCGTCTTGGTTTCCGGGTGCGGGAAGGCCCAGCCCAAAGCGGATGTTTCCATCTTTATGATGGCCCGTGACGGCATACCGGTCGATGCCGCTTTTAAGCTTGAAAATTCGTTGAAAGCGCTTGTGGGGGACAAGCCGTCCATCTATTTGAATACGTCCCCGCTTTTTTCCAACGAAAAGATGATCGTCGAAATGGGATACGGCAATCACGGTATCCTGATCATCCCCGAAGAACAGTTTAAGATTTATGCGGCCGAAGGGGCATTTTTGCCGCTGGACGAGCATTTCAAGCAGGAAGACTATCCGGAGGGCGTACTCGAGGCGACGATTGAACCTGCCGGCAAGAAAAAGAATCCGCCCGAAGCGCCTAAGAAGGAGACGCATCTGTACGGCATTCCGCTCCAGTATTCCAAGTGGATGAAGGACAACGGCGTGGAAGGCAAGGGGCTCGTCGCTTTTATGGCGGTGAACAGCCGCAATCCCGAGCAGTCGTTCGAGGTACTCAAAAAGATCGCCGCCAAATCGTGAAGCGGACGACCTTGCCGCCGCCGCGACTCCAAAGCGGACGCCGGTAACTGCATGTGGTGCGATGACTAAAGTCCTTGTCTTTCCGCAGCCGCTTGGCCTATAATGGGGGATGAACTTGAAGGCCCAACCTCATACGTTTACCGTCAGGTCCCGAAAGCGGCGTCTCTCAGCGGAGCCAAAGCCCAGGGTGAAAAGGGAAGCCGGTGCAAATCCGGCACGGTCCCGCCACTGTAATACGGAGATCGTCTTACGATGCCACTGTCCGCTCGCGGATGGGAAGGCAAGACGGTCAAACATCCGTAAGTCAGGAGACCTGCCTGCCGGTTTGCAGCACAATATCCTTCGAGGAGAGGATCGCGCGAAACCGGAAAGGACGTCCGATTGACGGCCGTTCCACCTCGTGATTCTGAAAGTTATCCCCTCTATCTCCGGATAGGGGGGATTTTTTGTTGACATGCGCGAACATCGTGGGACAACCTCAAGTCAAACTAAATCTGCAAGGGAGTAGAGAACATGAACAACGAACGAAAAACCACCGGGGGTTTTAAATACGCCCTGCTGCTGCTTGTTTTGACGATGGCCGTCGGCCTGGCAGCCTGCGGCAAGCAAAGCGCGGATAACGGAACGGCGGGTTCGGCCTCTCCGGCGGCAAGCACCGCTCCGCAATCGAGCGCGAAGAAAACGCAGTATCCTTTGAAAGTAACCGATGCGACGGGCAAGGAATTTACGTTCGAGAAAGCGCCGGGAAAAATCGTATCGGTTTCGCCGGCGGAAACGGAAGCTCTTTTTGCGATCGGTCTGGGCGATAATATCGTCGGCGTGTCCGATTTTGACGATTACCCGGAGGAAGCGAAAAATAAGCCGAAAATGGGCGGAATTACGCAGCCTAACCAGGAATCGGTTATCGCGTCGGGAGCCGACATTGTTTTCACAGGCGTTTCGATGAAAAAAGAATCGGTCGAAAAGCTGCGCGCTATGGGCATCAACGTGTTCAAGGTGGAGCCGAAGACGCTTGACGACGTCATGAAAAATATTCAGCTTTACGGCCAGATTACCGACCATCAGGAACAGGCGGAAAAAGTCGTCGCAAAAATGAAAGAAGACCGTCAAAAAGTTACGGATGCTGTAAAAACCGTAGCGGCGGAAAAGAAGAAAAAAGTCTATATCGAATTCTCCCCGGGCTGGACAGTCGGTAAGGGTGAATTTATGGATGAGCTGATCACGCTGGCGGGCGGTGTCAACGTCGCTTCCGACATTACGGGCTGGAAGCAGATCAGCGAGGAAAAAATCATCCAGCAGAACCCGGACGTTATTTTATTCGCCAAAGGCGTAGTGGATGACAAAACGAAGAAAAGTCTTGAAGAACTCATTCGCGGACGCAGCGGGTGGAACGAAATCAATGCCGTTAAAAACAACCAGGTGATCGGTCTCGACCAGAATACGCTGACCCGTCCGGGACCGCGTTTGACGGAGGGACTCCTGCAAATGGCTAAAGCCATCTATCCGGACTTGGTGAAATAAATGAAACCTAAATGGGGACTTTGGGGAGGAGTAGGAGTTTTACTCCTTCTTCTTTCTATTGTGCTGAGTCTATCGCTGGGCTCGGCCCATCTGCCGGTGAGTCAGATCGCTTCGATTCTGGGGAGCAAGCTGCCTTGGATCGGTGACCGGATCACGCCGGACTGGCCCGTATCCTCGGAGCAGATTATTATGAAGGTAAGGCTGCCGCGCGTGATGCTGGCCATCCTGGTCGGGGCCTCCCTTTCGGTAGCGGGAGCCGCTTTTCAAGGCGTCCTGCGCAATCCGCTTGCGGACCCGTATACGCTTGGGGTAAGCAGCGGAACGAGCGTCGGCGCGGCTTTCGTCATTTACTTCGGTCTGCAGACTATGTTTTTCGGTACGTGGACGATACCGGTCGTCGGTTTTGCCACAGGAGCCGTTTCACTTTGGATCGTCTTGCGTCTGGCCCGGACCGACGGCAAAATCCGTATGGAGACGCTGCTGCTTTCCGGTGTCGTGATGCAGGCGTTTCTCGGCTCCGTCGTTTCTTTTCTCGTGTCGATGTCCAAACAGGTCGTCAATGAAATCATTTTCTGGCTGATGGGCAGTCTCGCGATGAAAGGCTGGTCGTACACAACCGTTCTCCTTCCGTATTTTCTCGTAACTTTCGTTGTGCTTTACAGCTATGCGCGGACACTCAACCTGCTGGCGCTCGGGGAACGTCAGGCCGCCCATCTGGGCATCCATGTCGAGCGGACGAAATTGATCGTGCTGATCACTGCGACTCTGGTGACGGCTGCGGCCGTTTCCGTATCCGGCGTGATCGGGTTTGTCGGGCTGATCGTGCCTCATCTGATCCGATTGATCGCGGGACCGGATTACCGGCTGATCGTGCCGCTTTCCGCCGTAGGCGGAGCCATCTACGTCCTTTGGGCCGATACGCTGGCCCGGACGCTTCTAAGCCCGACGGAGATTCCGCTCGGCGTCATCACCGCGTTTCTGGGCGCGCCGTTCTTCGCTTACCTGCTGCGCAAACAGAAGAAATGGGGGAGAAGCTGATGGAACCGATCATCGAAGTGCAGGGTGCGGGAAAAAGCTTCGGTGGAATCCGCGTGCTCAAAGATATCCGTTTCGAGGTGAAGCCCGGCGAATTTTTTGGCGTCATCGGGCCTAACGGGAGCGGTAAATCGACTTTGCTGAGACTTATCTCAGGCGTAGACCCCCTTACGGAAGGCCGTATTCTTCTCCAGGGGAGGGAAGTCGCGGGCTACGCCCGCAAGGAGCTGGCGCGCTGGCTTGCCGTGCTTCAGCAGGATGCACTGCCTCCGCTCGGTTTCACCGTCCGTGAGGTGGTGGAAATGGGCCGGTTCCCTTTCCAGAACTGGCTCGGGGAAGACCGGGAGGACGCTGCTGCGCTGATCGACCGGATTATGCGGCGGCTCGATCTGGAGCCGCTCGCCGACCGGACGGTCGAGAACCTGAGCGGAGGGCAGAAACAGCGCGTGGCGCTGGCGAAGGTGATGGCACAGCAGCCCCGCCTGCTGCTGCTCGACGAGCCTACGACTTATCTCGACATCGGCTACCAGATGCAGCTGATGGACTACGTGCGGCAGTGGCAGCGGGAAGAAGGGCTGACGGTGGTCGCCGTCCTTCACGACCTGAACCTGGCCGCCCTCTACTGTGAACGGCTTCTCGTCGTTCATGGGGGAGAAGGCATATCTATCGGCACGCCGGAGGAAATTATGAGAAGCGAGCTGATACTGGATGTCTATGGGACGGAACCGATCGTCCTGGAGCATCCCGATCACGGCATTCCTCAAATCCTGCTTCGCCGGGGAGATTGAATAGAGTGAATCCGAACCGCCCGCAGGGCGGTTTACCTACATACCGACATACCGACTAACACACCAGAGGAGGAACAAACATGAACGAACTTCAGGATGTAATCGGCGCCATTCGTCCGCTCCGTCAGGAAGCGAAGGATGCGGCATCCGTCCATCTCGATAATCTGACTAAACCGCCGGGAAGCCTCGGCAAGCTGGAAGATATGGCACGACAGCTCGCGGGGATTACCGGAGAGATTATGCCCGATATGAGCCGCAAGGCTATCGTCGTCATGGCGGCCGACCACGGCGTCTGCGAAGAAGGCGTCAGCGCGTTTCCGCAGGAAGTGACCCGCCAGATGGTGATGAACTTCCTGCAGGGCGGCGCAGCCGTCAATGTGCTGGCCCGGCACGCGGGAGCGGAAGTCGTATGCGTCGATATCGGAGTCAACGCAGATCTGGAACACCCGGACCTCCTCTCCCGCAAAGTCCGGAAAGGCACGGCCAATATGGCCCGCGAAGCCGCGATGACCCGCGAAGAGGCTCTCCAGGCCATCCGCGCCGGAATTGAAGTCGCAGATGGGCTCGCCGGACGCGGCGTGCGGGTTCTGGCGACCGGGGAGATGGGGATCGGCAACACCACGGCCAGTTCCGCGCTCCTGAGCGTGCTCGGGGGCATAGCCGTAGAAGACGCGGTAGGACGCGGAACGGGCATCGACGATGCCCGCTGGCTGCACAAGCAGGAAGTTGTCCGCAGAGCAATCGAGGTTAACAAGCCGGATGCGGAAGACGCGCTCGATGTGCTGGCGAAAGTCGGCGGCCTCGAAATCGCGGGCCTGACCGGAGTCATCCTCGGTGCGGCCAAGAACTCTTGTCCGGTCGTGATCGACGGTTTCATCTCCTCGGCCGCCGCGCTGGTTGCTTCACGGCTTGCTCCGGAGTCCCAGCCGTATATGATCGCTTCCCATCAATCTCACGAGCAGGGTCACGCACGGATGCTGGAAGCGGTCGGGCTCGGCCCCATGCTTCATATGGATATGAGACTGGGAGAAGGGACCGGGGCTGCGCTCTGCTTCACGCTCATGGATGCGGCGGGCAAAATCATGCGCGAGATGGCTTCCTTCGAAAGCGCCGGAGTGTCGCGGGGCTGATGAATCTGGCGCAAGAACATACAGCGGGAGCTGTCCTCGTGACGGGCGGCGCCAGAAGCGGCAAAAGCTCGTTTGCCGAGCAGTTGTCTTCGCGGCTTGCCGCACACGGGACTTATCTCGCTACGGCCCAGATCTGGGACGAGGAAATGCGGCAGCGGATCGCTCTGCACCGCACGCAGCGCGAGCAGTCCGGCTTCCCCTGGATTACGGCGGAAGAGCCGATGGAGCTGTCTCCTGCGCTGAAAGCTTGGAGCGGCGAAAGAGGCCGGGGCGTCGTCCTGGTGGACTGTCTGACGCTGTGGCTTTCCAATCGTCTCCTGAAGGCGGAGTGTTCGCCGGATGCGGCTGAACAAGTGAACGCCGCTGTGGACGAGCTTGTCCGGACGGTTGAAGCCTACGAGGGACCGCTCGTTCTCGTTACCAACGAAGTCGGGAGCGGCATTGTGCCCGAATATCCTCTCGGGCGGTTGTACCGCGATCTGGCCGGCCGGATGAACCAGCGGCTGGCACAAGTTTGCGGCCGGGTTTTTCTGGTGACCGCCGGGATACCCGTCGAGCTGAAAAGCCGGGCTTACCGGTTTGAATAGAGGGAACTCATGATTTTTTATTCGCTGAAAGAAATCTTGTGGATGATACTGGCGGCAATTGCCGTCGACCTTGTGATCGGCGATCCGAAGTGGCCGACGCACCCGGTGATCCGCATCGGGAGTCTGATCAGCTTTCTGGAACGGAAGCTGAGGAAAGAGCCGGCACCGCGGAAGAGCGCGCCGGAATGCGCCGGAGGGGCCCAGGCCGAGGCGGGAGCCGAGACCGGGGCCGAGACCAAGGCTGCTGAAGGCGTGCCCCTAGAGGCCGGAGCGTCCCCCGACACGGCCGGACAAGCGGCCGTTCTGTCACCGCGCTCCTTGAAGCGGCGTGGGATTGTCCTGGCCGCAGCCGTCATGCTGGCCGCATTTGCCGCCATGACGGCCGTAACGGCCATAGCCGCGGCGGTACATCCGTGGCTGGGTTACGCGGTGACGACGTGGTTTATTTCGACGACGATAGCCGTCAAAGGCTTAAAAGATGCCGCACGGCTGGTAGCTGTACCCTTGGCCGCGGGAGATTGGGCCGCCGCCCGCAAATATACGGGCTATATCGTCGGCCGCGACACGAAAAACCTCGACGAAGGCGAGCTGACGCGCGCCGTCGTGGAAACGGTCGCCGAGAACACCGTCGATGGTGTCGTTTCGCCGCTGTTCTACGCCCTCATCGGCGGAGCGCCTCTGGCGATGCTGTACCGGGCGGCGAACACGCTGGACTCCATGGTCGGCTACAAGAACGACCGGTATGTGCATTTCGGCTGGGCCTCCGCGCGGTGGGACGACGTGATGAACTGGATTCCGGCCAGACTGACCGGAATCCTGTTGATTCTGGCCGCGGCGGCGCAGCCGCGGATGAGCGCTTTCCGGGCGGCCCGCTCGGTAGGCCGTTTCGCCCGGCTTCATCCAAGCCCGAACAGCGGGATTCCGGAGTCGGCGGTTGCGGGCGCGCTCGGCATCGAGCTGGGCGGACGCAATACATACGGAACCGTGGTCAGCGAGCGGGCGCGCATGGGCTGGCCGCTGCGGCCGCGGAACCGCGGAGACATCGACGGCACGGTCCGGCTGCTCTACGGGGCGACGGGCTGGCTGGCAGGAGGGGTTCTATGCGCAATTTGGCTGCTGAGTTAAAGCTCTGGCTGTTTGGACTGGTCACGGCCATCCAGTTTCTTACCCGGCTGCCGCTTCCGGTAAGGATCGAGTGGACACCGGCCGTTCTGCGGCGGAGCCTCGTTTTTTATCCGGTGGTCGGGATGATCTTGGGCCTCCTCCTTACCGGCTCCGGCTGGGCGCTGGAGAAGGCGCTTCCCCCTCTGCCCGCTGCCGCGCTTCTTCTGTGCCTATGGATAGGGCTGACGGGAGCGCTGCATCTGGACGGACTGATGGATACGGCCGACGGGCTGCTCAGCCACCGTTCCAGGGAGCGCATGCTGGAAATTATGAAAGACAGCCGCGTCGGAGCCATGGGCGTCATTGTATGTGTCGCGGTCATGCTTCTCAAGTGGAGCGTAATGGTGCCGCTGCTGACGGGCGGCGCTCTCACCGGGAGCTGGATTTTGCTGCTTGTTCCGGTCTGGAGCCGGACCTTCATGGCCGCAGCCGTGGCTTTATGGCCGTATGCGCGGAGCGGAGGCGGTCTGGGCGGTTTTTTTGAAGGAGAAAAAAAGCCCTTCGCGCTTCTGGGCGCGGGAATCGCTTTATTTCTGAGCGCCGTAGCAGTCGCGTTTTTCCGTCTCTCGGGCGGAACGCTTCCGCTCAAGCCTTCTTTGCATGTTTTGGAAGGGGCGGGGCCTGTATTGTGGGGAATTATGCTCCTCATGGTCACGTTTGCGCTTGGAGTAGTCTTGGCGGCCTGGATGGCTAAAAAGCTTGGCGGGCTGACGGGGGACACCTACGGGGCTTTAAATGAGCTGCTGGAAGTTTTGCTACTGCTTGCCGCCGCTTTCGTGCTGCATTTGACCTAGTTTAGATGCGCGGACACCTTCGAAAGGCTTTTTGCCTAAGGGTAAAAGGAGCGTGCGGAGCAGGCAGGCTCCCCGAAAGGAACCCAAAAAGAGGCGGGATGGATTCGTTAGCCGGACTCCCGGCCTTTTTGCATATAAACGGACAGGAAATAACAAAAAAGTGGGGGAATCACTATGCTGGAGCGATACGGACACGGCGGGGATGTGTGGACGGCGGAGGAAAAGTTCGGGCGCGGCCGGGAACAATTTCTCGATTTCAGTTCGAATATGAATCCGTTCGGTCCGCCTGATGCGGTGGAGGAAGTGCTGCGGTCAGGCTGGAAAAATATTGTCCGGTATCCGGACCCGGCCGTCAGGGAGCTTAGAGGAAAAATTGCCGCCAAATACGGAGTTCCCGCGGAATCCGTGCTGGTGGGCAACGGAGCTGCCGAACTGATTGATCTTATCGTGCGCGTTCTGCAGCCGGAGGTGACGGCGCTTGCGCGTCCTTCTTTCAGCGAATACGAGGATGCGGTGCTTAAAACGGGTGGCCGTATCCACGGGATTCCGCTGCGTGCGGAACATTGCTTCCGGCTGCAGAAGGCGGATGCCGAAGAAGCGCTTAAGCGATCGGGTCTGCTGTTCCTGGGACAGCCTAACAATCCGACGGGGAGGCTCATCCCGCAGGAACTGCTGAACGATTTGGCCGGCAGCGGGCATCCGCTCATTCTGGATGAGGCGTTTCTAGATTTCGTACCCGATGAAAAAAACGTGACGCTTCTGCGGCTTGCTGCCGAATCCAGGCATGTCGCCGTGATCCGTTCCATGACGAAGTTTTACGCGATCCCGGGGGCCCGGCTCGGCTTCATTGTCGCTCATCCGGATGTCATCGGCCGGATGTCCCGCCTGCAGGTGCCGTGGAGCGTCAATTATTTCGCCCAGCTTATCGGATGCGCCGTCCTGGACGACGAGGCTTTTCACACGAAAACCATCTCCTGGCTGCAGAAGGAGAGTCCCTGGCTTGCCGCCAGGCTTGCGGGTCTCGGGCTTGAGGTAACGCCGAGCGACACCAACTATTTGTTGTGCGCGCTTCCGGAGCAGAGCCCAATCAATGTCCGCATCCTTCAAGAAGAAATGGGCAGACGCGGGGTTCTCATCCGGGATGCTTCGCTTTTCGAAGGGCTCGGCACGCGTTATTTCCGTACGGCGGTCAAACTCCGCGGCGATAACGAGCGCATGCTTGCCGTATTGTCAGATGTGCTGAAAGCGGCTCAAGCCGGTGAAATTTCCTTTGAAAGGGGCAGCCGATGAACATGAGGAATTCCACTCATACAGAAGGAAACAAAGGCGCGTTCCCGACTCACCGTGACCATAAAGCGGATCAACCGGAGGACAGAGGGAGAGGGACGGACGGAACGCGGGCCAGGACTCTTATGGTACAGGGGACGGCTTCGGATGTCGGCAAAAGCATTTTGACCGCGGCTCTGTGCCGCATTTTCGTGCAGGACGGCCACCGCGTGGCGCCGTTTAAGTCGCAGAACATGTCGCTGAACTCTTACGTGACGCCGGACGGCAAAGAAATCGGGCGGGCACAGGGCGTACAAGCCGATGCGTGCCGCATACCGGCCACGACCGATATGAACCCGATTCTGCTGAAACCGTCCCAGGATATGCGTTCCCAGGTCGTTGTTCACGGCAAGCCTTATCGGGATATGGACGCGAGAGCTTACCGCGAATCTTACCTGCCTCTGGCGGAGAAAGTCGTGTGTGAGGCGCTCGAACGGCTGCGTCGGACGGTTGACCTCGTTGTGCTTGAAGGGGCCGGAAGTCCGGCGGAGATCAATCTGAAAGACCGGGATATCGTGAACATGCGGATGGCGAAATGGGCCGACGCCCCTGTAATTCTTGTGGCGGATATCGACCGGGGCGGGGTGTTTGCGTCGATCGTCGGGACGCTGGAGCTTCTGGAGCCGGAGGAGCGGGAGCGAGTGAAGGGATTTGTCATCAACAAATTCCGGGGAGACGTCAGCCTGTTGAAGCCGGGATTGGACTGGCTGGAGGAACGGACGGGAAAACCCGTTCTCGGCGTCGTTCCTTACTATCCGAAGCTGGGGATTGAAGACGAGGATTCCGCTTCGCTGGATTCCAAAAGAAGACTTGAACCGGCTCCGGCCGCACAACAGGACGGTCTACGGCCGGATGTGCTCGATATCGCGGTCGTCCGGCTGCCCCGGATTTCCAACTTCACCGATATCGATCCGCTGCACGAAGAGCCGGATGTGTCCGTGCGTTACGTCGGCAGCGCTGCCGAATGGGGGAATCCGGATATCGTGCTTGTGCCGGGGAGCAAAAACACGATGAGCGACCTTCTTTTCCTGCGGGAAAGCGGCTTGGCCGACAAAATCGTCCGTCACGCGGGTTCTGAAGGCAGGGTTGCCGGGATATGCGGAGGCTACCAGATGCTCGGCAAGACACTTTCGGACCCGCTCGGAACGGAATCCGATTATAGGGGGGACCGGGAAGGACTCGGCCTTCTGCCGGTGGCGACCGAATTCACGCCGGAGAAAAGAACGGTGCGTGCCGAAGGCAGATGCGGACTTTTCCGACAAAAGCCGGATCTGCCGGTCGACGGCTATGAAATTCATATGGGCGTGACAAGGATGACGGACGAAACGTCGGAGCGGCCGTTTCGCCTTCGCGCATCCTTGACGGGTGCCGGAGATAAAGCCGGTACGGCGGACGGTTTGCATCCGGAGGGAGCTTCGGCTTTCGAAGGACGGGTCTGGGGAACGTATCTGCACGGCATTCTTCATAACGACGATTTCCGCAGATGCTGGCTGAACGAGGCTCGTCAAAGCAAAGGCTGGGAGCCTCTTTCCGCCGAACTTCGTTTTCGCGAAAAACGGGAGGAAGCGTTCGACCGGCTCGCGGATCACGTCCGCAACCATATTGACATGGATCTTTTGTACGAGATTGCGGGATTAACCGCTGAGTAGAAGCGTCCGGACAAGTTTCCGGAGAGAGCGAATATCGGACCGAATCCATTTGCACTGCCTGTCCGGGGAAGCTATGATAAGAAAAAGAGCCTTTCGGAGCTGATGAAGCGAACGGGCGATGTTGATTTTTACCCTGATTATAAGAAAGATACTTGGCGTGAGCGGGAGGAATACAGGTGAAAATTTATACGAGAACAGGGGACGCCGGCAAAACGGGTGTCATCGGCGGACGTGTCGATAAAGACGACGAACGGGTGGAAGCATACGGAACGGTAGACGAGCTGAACTGTTATCTGGGGCAGGCCATGAGCTTTATGGACCCGGAGAAGTTTGGCGATCTGCTGGAGGATCTGCTTACGGTCCAGCATGAGCTGTTTGACTGCGGGTCGGATCTCGCTCTACTCAAGCAGGAGCTGAGGCCTTTTAAAGTGACGGCGGAGATGGTGGACAATCTGGAGACGTGGATCGATAAATACGATGCCGAGACGCCCGATATTACCCGGTTCATTCTGCCGGGGGGAAGCCGGAGTTCCGCTGCGCTGCACATCTGCAGGACGGTATGCCGCCGTGCCGAAAGACGCGTCGTGACGCTGGCCCGCACCCAGGAGATCAACGTGGAGGTACGCCGTTACCTGAACCGCCTGTCGGATCTCTTCTTCACGATTGCCCGCACGGCCAACTTCCGGGAAGGTCAGACGGACGTGGAGTACGTCCGCAGCGCCGAGGTGTTCCGCCGGAAAAAATGATGAATTATTACAGTCCTTTAAGGTATGTGGTCCCTCCCGACGAGGAGGGTTTTTATCTGAAAACGATTTTGCAGAACCGGATGGGTCTCTCGCGGAAACTGCTCTCCAGGCTCAAGCTGACGGAGCAGGGGATTACCGTCAACGGCAAGCGCGAATATATCAGCATCAAAGTGAACGTCGGAGACGTGATCGAGATCCGGATGCAGGAGGAAGAGTCGGAGGATATTTTGCCTCAAGACCTTCCGCTGGAAATTTTGTACGAGGACGAGCACCTGCTCATCGTCAATAAAGAGTCCGGGATGATCGTGCATCCGACCCACGGGCATTATTTGAATACGGTGGCCAACGCCGCCGTGCATCACTGGAAAGAGCGGGGTGAAAACGTCCGCTTCCGGCCCGTTCACCGGCTGGACCAGGAAACCTCGGGCGTGCTTGCGATTGCGAAAAATCCGTATGTGCACCAGCAGATTTCGGAGCAGATGATCGCTCACAGCATAACGAAGGAATACCTGGCCATTGTGCACGGCACGGTAGCGGAGGACCGGGGGACGATCGACGCTCCGATCGACCGCGATCCGGAGCAGCCGCACATCCGCATCGTGACGCCGTCCGGTTATCGCGCCGTCACGCATTACGAGACGGTGCGGCGCTACGACGGCATCACCCTTGTGCGGCTGATGCTGGAAACCGGGCGGACGCATCAAATCCGCGTCCATATGAAGCACCTCGGGCACCCTCTCCTCGGTGACAAGATGTACGGCCCGGAAGCGGACGTTCCGGTCCGTAAGAGTGACGGTAGCCCTGCCGGGGAGGCGCGCGATGCGGCGGAGGGTTGTGCCGCCGGAGAAGGCGTACGCGGTGCTCACGAGGCGGACAGCGCTGCCGGAGGGCTTGCACGTCCGTCCGCAGCGGGCTTCGCCGCGGGTGAGGCCCCGACGGCGGACGTCTCCGGCGGAGTGCCGGGAGCGCCCGCTGCCGCGCCGTCTTCGGCGGCAGACGACGCGGCGGGCCCGGAGCTCGCCAGGCAGGCGCTGCACGCGTACCGGCTGGGCTTCGTCCACCCGGGCACGCGGGAGCGGGTGGAGTTCACCGCTCCGCTGCCGGCGGACATGCAGGCGGTGCTCGACGCCTGCGAATAGGCTCTCCGCGCCACGCGGGCTTTGCTGCGTGGTGCCGTAAGCTGCCGCGGGGACCGCAGCCTAACTTGCCTGCACCCAGCGGATGCCGGGAGGAATAGGCTGCCGGTTACGACGCACGGAAACAGGCGCTCAGCCGCTTATCACCCCCGGCTTTGCCGGCAGCCAACCATGCGCCGTCTGCCTGTGGGGCCGCCCGGTGGAACTTTTCCGGCAGTCCTGCGTATAAGAGCATACGGCAAGCAGGCCGCGATTTTTTTAAACCAGCCTCCCCGCCGCATCGGCAGCGGAGGTTTTTTTCGGATTCGCGAACCGCAGACCGTTAACTACCATTGTCCCATGAAAGGAAGTCATTTTTATGTCCGTAACGATTTATGAATACAGCAAATGCAGCACGTGCCGAAGCGCCCTGAAATGGCTGCGCGCCAAAGGGCTTGATCCGGTAACCGTTCCGATCATGGAACAGCCGCCGACCGCGGAGGAAATCCGCGTACTTGTCCGCAACAGCGGGTTGGAGCTCAAAAAGTTTTTCAATACCGGCGGAGAAGTATACAGGGAACTGGGACTGAAAGACAAGCTCGGGAGCATGACGGAAGACGAGCAGCTGGCTCTGCTTGCATCCAACGGCAAACTGCTCAAGCGGCCGATCGTAACGGACGGTAGCAAGGTTACCGTAGGTTTTAAGGAAGCCGACTTCGAGAAGGCGTGGGGGTAACGGAGAAGTTCCTCAGGAACTGTCCGTTTCCGGAAAGGGGTGACTGAATTGCCTGAAAATCAACCGTCCAAATCATCTAAAAAAAATCCGCTCTGGGTTCTTGGAGCCATCGGGGCTTTTTTGCTGAAATTCGGAAAGTTCGGAAAGTTCGGGGCGACGATCATTTCGATCGCGATTACGATCGCCAGTTATGCGATCATTGCTCCTCTGCCGTTCGCTATCGGGCTGGTAGCGATGATTTTTATCCATGAAATCGGCCACGTGCTCGCGGCCAAGAAGAAAGGGCTTCCGGTCACGGCGCCTCTTTTCATTCCGTTTCTGGGCGCGTTGATCAGCATGAAGCGCAATCCGAGGGATGCCGTTACGGAAGCTTATATCGCCTACGGCGGGCCGCTGCTCGGAACGATCGGGGCTACGGCGGCATTTGCCCTGGGTGTGTACATCGATTCCAATCTGCTGATCTCGATCGCGTATACCGGATTTTTTCTGAACCTGCTCAACCTCCTTCCGATCCATCCGCTGGACGGGGGGCGTATCTCGACCGCTGTGACCCGCTGGCTGTGGCTGGTCGGCCTGATCGGCGGACTGGCCGTTATCCTTTACTTGCGAAGCTTCCTGTTCCTGATCATTTGGGCTTTGTTTGCCTGGGATTTATACAAAAAATTCGTCAAATTCCGCGATAAACCTCAGATTATGCATTTTCAGCCGCGTTTTGACATGACGGCCCACCATTTGCTGGCGCACGGGTATATGATTCCGGGAGAGGATCACCGGCGCGATCTTGCTTTTACGACCTGCTCCGAGCTGAGCGGGGATGAAGCAGGCGTGCAAATGGTGCATACCTCCTGGGACGCGATCGAATTCGAAACGAAATTCGCCCTGCCCCGGCAGGCTGTGGTTCACCGTGTCCAGGTGGTTAAAATCGAACGGGTTACGCGTGAAGACGGCCTGCACCTGGTTCTGCACTTCGATGTCGAACTGGAGCCGTTCGAGAACGATGCCTATTACGAGGTGCCAACGGCTTCACGCTGGAAGTTCGGCGCGGCTTATTTCGCGCTCGCCGTGTATCTGCTGGCCATGATGAATTGGGTCCACCGGGTACTGCCCGCGGCCGCTTATTAAAAAGTCGATTATAGGGGGAAACGTTCCGGATGAAAGCATACGGCTCGACAAGATTAGACAGTCTGGGATCGGCGATTTTCGCCGAGGTCGCCCAGTGGAGAAGGGAGGCGGAGGAACGCGGCGTCGATGTCATCGACCTTGGAATCGGCAGTCCCGACCTTCCTCCTTCTCCGCGTGTGATCGAGGCCCTGGCGGATGCCGTGAGAAACCCTCAGGCCTACGGCTATCCGGGCTCGGAGGGTACGCCCGAATTCCGCAGGGCGGCCGCGGGCTGGATGCACCGCCGGTTCGGGGTCACGCTCGATCCGCAGCGCGAGGTGCTGGCTTTGATGGGCTCGCAGGACGGATTGGCCCATCTGGCGATGGCCCTGTGCGATCCCGGGGATACGGCGCTCGTGCCCGATCCCGGCTATCCTATTTATGCGGCCAGCCTCGTTCTGGCCGGCGTTCAACCCGTTCTGATGCCGTTGAGGGAATCGAACGGGTTTCTTCCGCATCTGGAGAGCATCCCGCCGGAAACGGCGGAGAAAGCTTCTTTCCTGCTGCTGAGCTATCCCGGCAATCCGATCCCCGAGGCGGCGGACCGGGCTTTTTACGAGAAAGCGCTGGCCTTTGCGGAGCGTTACGACCTTCTGATCGTGCACGACCTAGCCTATTCGGAGCTTGCGTATGACGGCTACAAACCGATGAGTATTCTTGAGCTGGAAGGTGCGAAGAAGAGGGCGGTGGAATTTCATTCCTTGTCCAAAAGCTTCAATATGGCCGGCTGCCGGATCGCCTTTCTGGCCGGTAATGCGGAAGCGGTGGGCGCTCTGCGCCGGTTGAAGTCCAATATCGACTACGGCGTTTTCCTGCCTGTTCAGCAGGCTGCCGTCGTAGCACTGGAGGAGGAGACGTCGTTTCCGTCCTCCATTTCGGCGGTATACGAACGGAGACGGGATGTGCTCGTGGACGGCCTGCACCGGATCGGCTGGCATGTCCCGCGGCCTAAAGCGACGATGTTCGTCTGGGCGAAAATTCCGCAGGGATGGACTTCCCGACATATTTCTCGGGAAATATTAGAGCGTGCGGGAGTAGCGATGATCCCCGGAGACGCTTTCGGGGCGGAGGGTGAAGGCTATGTGCGCATAGCGCTTGTCCAGCCGGAAGAACGCCTTCGGGAAGCCGTGTCTAGAATCGGCGAAATATGGCAGTCGATTAGCGAAAGAGAAAGAAATACATAAATTTTCCAAACAACCCGTTTTAAAGAAGGAAATTCTGCCAAGAATGAGTAAAGTAATAGAGGTTCCTCTACGAAACAGGGTTGAAAGGAGTTAATTATGGATTCTATCTTTTCACTGTCCGAGCTGCTGTCCCAACAGAAGCCTTCTTCCCTTGTGGAAATTCCGGGTGTGCTCGGCCAAACTTTTGGACAAGCGACGCTTTCGACAACTTTGCCTATTAGCAAGCTTTTTTCTATTTACGAGGTGGATCTGGAAGTTCAGCGTGCTATCATTCCGCGCAATCTCAGCAAGCTGATGGATTATGTTTCGCTGTATCTGGATAATCATCAGCCGATTTATTTCCCGGGTGTTATTTTCTCGGCAAGGGGAGCCGGCAGCTACGATTCCGAGCAGCACGTGTTCCAACTTCAGCCGATTGAAAAGCTGTATGTCGTCGACGGACAGCATAGGCTGGCGGCCTTCCAGCGTTTGATGGAAACGCTTCAAAGCCAGATGGCGCGCGCCAAAGACCGCAGGGAATACGACCGGATGGAAGTAATCACGGAAAAACTGAGCCGTCTGTACGCATTCCCGGTTTCGACGATGATCTATCTGGACATCGACGCGCGCCAGGAACGCCAGTTGTTCTCGGACATTAACAAGCTTCCGCGCAAAATCGGCGGAAATCTGGCCGTTCTCCGGGACCAGCGTCGTTTCTACCACGTGACCGCCTCGCAGCTCGTTGAGAAGGCTCCGGTGATGCAGCACATCCCGGTCGATATGTTTTCCGAGCGGGGAAAAGCGCCGGAATTCCTGTTCACGTATCACCTTCTGATCGAAATTCTGGTTGCCCTGTTCGAAGGACGGATGAAGTCCGGCGCTCGCAATAACGGCTACCATTATGAGGAAGAAGAAGTAACGGATCATCTGTCGATCAGTTCCTTTTACTTCCAGCAGCTGCTGAAATATTTGCCGGAGCCGGTAAAGGGCGAGCCCGCCTGGTCGGAGAACATTCAAATCGCGCTTGCGCTCTTTTTCCACGAGGAGGCGACCAAAAGCGCGAAGTTCAACCGCTACGCGCTGGAATACGCCACGAAAATCCTGCCTCATATCGACTGGAACGCCATTTTCAGCGGAGACGAGAAAGACCGGCTTCCGCGCCGTTCGCGGATTATGAAGGCCTATCAATATATCCGCTCGTTCTACCAGGAGCAGCATCTGTTCCTGATCAGCGATAAGGAGGATGTCGGCTGATGGATGGATTATGCCTGCGAATGACGATTCACCCGTTCTGCGAACGTTTCGGTCTCGCGACTGTAGCCCTTAAGGTGCAGGATCTGCTCAACTATACGATGATTGATGCGATTGTACAGCGCAAGCTGAGCAAGATGCAGCGCCGTAAAATCTCGAACTATCTCCAGGAGCGCGAGCTCGATCAGGTCTTTTTCGGTCCGGTCACGCTATCGCTTCGCGATGTGAGCCAGCTTACCCGCACGAGCGAGGAGCTGTATCTGCGGCACGGGTCCAAGCTAAGTATTATCGACGGACAGCACCGGATTCTGGCTCTGGGATTCGTCAATGAACAGATGCAGAAGGAAGTGAAGCGCACCGAGCGCAAACTGGCTTCCCTGCGAGTGCGGCACCGCAAAGAAACGGACAACCGGGAGCTGGCCGACGAAATCGCTCAAGTAAACGGACTGCTGGAGCAGATGGAAGCCCGGCGGCTGGGGCTGATGGAAAGCGAGCTGGCCGTACAAATTTACATCGGGCTTAACGAGGTGGAAGAGCAGCAGCTTTTCGGGGACATCAACTCGAAGGTGCAGCTCGTGAGCAAGGAGCTCGGGCATTCGTTCGACTCTGTCGATCCGCTCAATCTCGTGATCCAGCAGGTTGTCGACCATAACATGCTGTTGAAAGAGGCTGGCGTGGAGAAGCGCAGCAATTTGACGGCCTTCAACCGGAATTTCACGTGCCTGTCGTGGATGTATTCGACGGCGGTCATGCTCTTTTCGGGCAAAATGCAGTCGTCTTACGAGCTGCAGCGCAAAATCCGCAAGGAAACGGCCACGTACGTGGAAATTTTGCACCAGTTCTATAACACGATTCTGCCGATGATGCCGGAGCAGCCCGGGCTTGTCCAGGTCACTTCCGCCAACCGGGTTATGCAGGAAAGCATCGCGCTGTATGCGAACCAGTTTCTGTTCCGTGACGGAGTGTACAATCCGGAATGGACGTCGTGCCTGCGGATTCTCGAAGGCTTCGACTGGTCGCACGGCAATGAAGAGCTGGTTTATATTTTCGGCTCGCTGGATAACGGCAAATTAAATCTTATTCATGAAAAGTCTCTGCGCAAGCACGGCAAGCTCGTAAGCTTTTTCCTGGAAGGCATCGAGCCGGACGGGTTGAAATCGGCCGAGCTGGCTTAGAGGGACAACGAGTAAACGAACAACCGGATCGGAAGACGTCTGCCTGCGGGCGATGTTCCGAGATCCGGTTTTTTGGTGTGCTTGCGGACGGAAACCGGTAGGGGAGGTGCGGAGTCGTCAGGGGGCGCGAAGGCACCGGAGGTAAATGTGTTTGCCAACCAAGGGACCGTTCCTCCATAATAGGAAGAAATACGCTGGATTTTACAAAGATGTAAGGGAGTGAACGCATGCAAATCGGGGAAACGATGCCCAAGGAGGCGAATGTTCGGCACGCTATTTTCGCTTTGGCGCTGGCGGCAGCCGTTCTCATCCGCTTTCTCGTGGCTCCGAATGTTTTTGGCTACGACGCCGATGTTCGCACGTTTATGGCGTGGGCGGACCGGGCGTTTACGGTCGGATTCGGAAATCTTTATACCGATCCGGGCTATTTTCTGGATTACCCGCCGGGGTATATGTATATCCTGTACCTTATCGGCGCCGCCCATCATCTGTTCGGGATCGGATGGGGAACGGGACTGTCTCTGGTCCTGCTGAAAACACCTCCAATGCTGGCGGATCTGCTGGCTTCGGTTCTTCTGTACCGGCTGGCTCTGCGGTCCGTAAATGTACGGCAGGCCGCCGTGCTGGCTTCGCTGTATATGCTGAATCCGGCCGTGTGGGTCAATTCGGCGGCCTGGGGCCAGGTGGATTCGCTGTTTATGCTTTTCGTTCTTCTGTCCCTGCTGCGCGTGGAGGACAAAAAGTTCCCGGCAGCGGCGGTTTACCTAGGGCTGGCGGTTCTGCTTAAACCGCAGGGCCTGCTGTTCGGCCCGTTCTTCCTGCTGGCTCTGCTCTGGCGGGTCCGGCATAAGGGGTTCGGACGGGAGCTTGCGGTCAGCGCAGCCGCCGGAGCGGCCGCCTTTCTGCTGCCGGCCCTGCCTTTCGCCTGGAAGATGGAGCCGCTTTGGCTGCCCAAGCTGTATTTCGGCACGCTGGCTTCATATCCGTACGCTTCGCTGAATGCCTTCAACTTGCTGGCGCTGCTCGGCGGCAATTTCGAGTCTGTTGACGGCCGCCTCTTCTCTTTGACCTACGGGGCCTGGGGGACGCTGTTGTTTGTGCTGTCGCTCCTGTTCGTTCTGGCCTTCTTCGCCAAAAACATGGGCAGAAAGGGAGCAGGCTTGTACGCGGGTTTCTTGTTCGCCGCAAGCGCGTTTATGCTGATGACCAAAATGCACGAACGGTATTTGTTCTACGGGCTGCTCCTGCTGCTGGCCGCTTATTTGCGGTCGAAGGACCGGAGGCTGCTCGTGCTGTTCGCCGGTTTTTCCGTGACGCATTTCGCCAATGTGGGCTATGTGCTCTGGAAAAGCACGAAGGGGGTGTTCCATATCCCCAAACACGATCCGGTTCTCATGCTGGTGTCCCTGCTGAACGTGATTCTGTTCGTGATGGCGTGGCAGGCTGCACGCACATGGGCAAACAAATCCGCCGGTGCGGATACCCGGCCTCAAGCCGGTGCCGACGCCGGGAAGGGGCTCTTCGCCGGCTTAATGAACCGCGGTTCCGTCGTGTGGGACCGGGACGGAGCCGTGGCCGCCAGACAGCCGCTTCTGACGAAGAAGGACGGCTGGCTGATGGGCGGAATCACCGCAGTCTACGCGGTGATCGCGCTGGTCAACCTGGGGTCGTTCGACGCGCCCCAGACGTTCTGGAAGCCTGCGAGTCAGACGGATACGGTCGTCGCCGATCTCGGCGCGACGAAGCAACTGACGCGCATCCATGATTTTGCCGGCGCCGGAGAAGGCGAATTCCGGTATGAATTCTCCTTGGACGGTATCACCTGGAATGATCCGATCGACGTGAAATCGGATTATACCAAGGTGTTTACCTGGAACGTCGTGAAGACGGACCGGAATGCCCGGTATGTGAAGATCACGCCGCTCGCTACCGGGTTCGCTCTGCATGAGGCGGCCTTCTTCGACGGAATGTCTGACACGCCTCTGCCGGTCAGCGTTCTGCCGGGAGACGATCCGCAAAATTCCGGGGAACACCGGAAAGTATTCGACGAGCAGGCGATTGTACCGTCCGCACCCGGCTATAAAGACGGGACTTATTTCGACGAAATCTATCACGCCCGGACGGCTTACGAGCATCTGCACCGGATCGAGCCTTATGAGAGCACGCATCCGCCTCTGGGCAAAATTCTGATCTCGGCGGGTATCGCCCTGTTCGGAATGAACCCGTTCGGCTGGCGCATTGTCGGCACGCTGTTCGGCGTCGCGATGCTGCCGCTCATGTACGTGATGGCGAAGCGTTTGTTCGGCCGGACGGAGTATGCGGCAATGGCGACGTTCCTATTCGCCGTCGATTTTATGCACTTTGCCCAGACGCGGATTTCTACCATCGACGTGTACGGCGTATTTTTTATCATGCTGATGTTTGCCTTCATGTACCGCTATACGACGCTGAGCTTTTATGACGTACCGCTTCGCAAAACGCTGCTTCCGCTCGGGCTTGCGGGCGTCACGTTCGGCATCGGCGCCGCCTCCAAGTGGATTGTGATCTACGGCGGAGCGGGTCTTGCCGTGATGCTCGCCCTGTCGCTCTGGGAGCGGTTCGGCGAGTATAGGCAGGCGCGCCGCAGTCTTGCCGAGTGGAGCCGTGAGGCATCCACGGCGGAGGGGCCGGGTAGGGTATCGAGCGGGGGAGGACCGGCGGAAACGGCCGATGCGTCAGGGTCAGGCGTATCCGCCGTTTCCGGTGAGACCGGGCAGCCGCGTATTCCGGGCGTATTCGAGCGTTTTCATACCTCGGAGAGCAGCGACGACGACCGGGAAAAGTGGCGGAGCATCGTTCGTAAATTTCCGCGGAATACGGTGTACACGCTGCTTTTCTGCGTGGTCTTCTATGTACTTATTCCGGCCGCCATTTATGCCGCGTCCTATATTCCGTTTATGCTGGTGCCGGGTCCGGGGCACGGATTTGCCGATGTGATCACGTACCAGCAGCATATGTACAGTTATCACAGCGGGTTGGTCGCGACCCATCCGTTCTCTTCAAGCTGGTGGGAATGGCCTCTGATGCTCAGGCCGATCTGGTACTACAAAGGGGAGTTCGTTCCGCCGGGCAGTATGTCGAGCATCGTATCGTTCGGCAATCCTCTCGTCTGGTGGCCGGGGCTTATCTGCGTCCTGCTTGCCCTATGGGCCGCCGTTAAAACGAAAAACAAGCCGCTCCGGTTCTTGCTGATTGCGTACGCATCCCAGTACCTGCCCTGGATGCTTGTGCCGAGGCTGACATTTATTTACCATTATTTTGCCATGGTCCCGTTTATGATTCTGATGATTACCTTCTTCCTCCGGCACCTTATTGAGACCAGGCCGAAGCTGAAGCGATGGATTTACGTGTATCTGGCCGGCGCAGCCGTGCTGTTCGCGGTCTTTTATCCGCTGCTTTCGGGTCTGGTCGTGGATGATTCGTACACCGGATGGCTGCGCTGGCTGCCGGGTTGGAACTTTTTCTGAAAACATGGAAACAATTGTCCCCTCTATCAACCGTTTCTTGTAAAGGAAGGCTTGCCCCCGTGTGATATAATAGAGGGGAAGAATCAGGGTTCGGCCCATGATGGGAGAGATATTTGTGACACAAACCAGACCTGCAGTCCTGCTGGTGGACGGAATGGCGCTGCTTTTCCGGGCTTACTACGCATCGGCTGTGACCGGATATATTAAACGGACGAGCGCGGGAGTGCCGACGAATGCCGTGTACGGCTTCGTGCGGTATTTCTGGGACGCCGTCCAGACCTTTTCGCCGTCGCACGTCATCGTATGCTGGGACATGGGCGCCAAAACGTTCCGTACCGAGCAGTTCACGGATTACAAGGCTAACCGGGCCGCTGCGCCCGAGGACTTAATTCCCCAATTTGACCTTGTCAAAGAAGTGGTGGACAGCTTCGGAGTGCCGAATGTGGGGATGAGCGGCTATGAAGCGGACGACTGCATCGGAACGTTGGCGCAAGCGTACAAAGATTCGGCGGATGTGTTCATCCTGACCGGGGACCACGATCTGCTTCAGCTCGTGGACGACAGCGTAAGCGTCATTATTATGAAAAAAGGCCACGGCAACTACGCCGTTTATACGCCGGACCTGCTGTTGGAGGAGCGGAATCTGTCAGCCGCCCAGATCATTGATCTGAAAGGATTGATGGGCGACACCAGCGATAACTATCCGGGCGTAAAAGGCATCGGAGAGAAAACGGCGCTGAAGCTTATTCAGCAGTACGGCACCATCGAAGGCATTCTCGAGAATCTGTCCGAGCTGCCGAAAGGAGTCCGGGCGAAGATCGAGGCGCAGCTCGATATGCTGCATCTGTCCAGGGAGCTGGCGACGATTTTCCTCAAGGTTCCCGTCGCCTGTGCGCTGGAGGAGTGCTGCTGGGCCATCGATCACGAACGGGTGCTCACGAAGTTCGAGGAGCTGGAGTTCAAGGGATTGGCCAAACTGGTCGGCCAGCCGGCTTTTTTGTAAGAGAAATGAAAGGGAACGTGTAACGGTACATCACCTGCAGTCCGGCTTGCCGGCCCTTTTGGAATTGGAAGGCGATTCGTTCGGCTGCGGCCGGCGGATCGCTTTTTGCTTGTTAATCCGCCCTTTCTTCTTATTAAAATGTCGCAAAAGGGTTCCCACCATTTCATGTTTTTGGTATGTTAGGGAGTGAGCTGTTTACAGCATTTCGGAAAAAAATGAAACAAAATCGCCGCTCAAACGTTAGAAATAGCATGATAATTTCCTAACTGCATTTTGAAAGGATGAAAACGATGGAAGCTAACGTATTGATTATTGAAAAATTGGAAAACGGCGAATTGAAGACGATTGATGAGCGTAATTGGAATGCGACGATGTTGGCGATGATGGAGCATGCCAATTTTCTGTATGTCGGGGGCAAAGAGTACGAAATGATCGAAGGTAGGCTCGATGTAGAAAATCAGAAACTGGAAGTGCTGGTACTGCCAATTAATAAGCAAGCGAGTGAGTAAGAAGTCAGAATTGGAGGGACTTGCAATGAACGACAATCTGAACAACAGCGCAGGCGGGCTTAACGATACGGAAGAGAATGCAAACTTCAACGCTACAGCGGGCGAGAATGCTTCGGAAGCGGTTGCAGCGGAAGCGGCGGGTGCGCCAGAAGCAGGCTCACCCGAAGCGGTGCTTGCCGCACGTGCGGTTGACGCGGAGAAAGCGGCGCAGGCGCGTGCCTCCCGCAGGACGCGTACCCCGAAGCCGCTTCGTGTGCTGAACACGTCGCTCGGCGTCGTGCTGGCGGCCAACCTGCTGCTGGTTCCGGCGGTTTACGCCGAGAGCCAAGCAGCCGAGCCGAAAATCATCGAATGGTCCAACGAGGATGTCAAAACTTATTTCGATCCGAGCGCGGACTGGAACATTCCGCTCCCGGAACAGCTGGATAAACCGGGAGCGACCCCGACACCGACTCCTTCCGCGGGCGTAGGTACGGGCGGTACGGGGGCGGGAGCCGGAGCAACCGCTCCGATCGTGTACAACAACGGACTCGACTGGACCGACCTGATGCTGTATCATCTGATCTTCAACAGCGGCGGCTCCTACTCGTCGAGCGGCTGGTCCAGCTCACGGCCGTCTTACGATTATCGGACGAAGAAGCCTTATTCGGTGCCGACGTACGATTCGACGAAGTTTCAGAACAAACAAACGGCGAATTCGACGGTTAAGCCGAAAACTTCGAAAACAACGGGAGCTTTTAACAGCAAATCGACGATTAATTCGCGGAACAATTCGAGCAAGAGCTCGTCCACAACAGGATCTTCTTCGACCGGCAAGAGTTCGACGAGCAGCGGCTCCACAAGCACGAAATCCGGAACATCCAGCTCTTCAGGCTCCGTATCCTCCGGTTCATCGAGTAAATCCTCGTCCTCGTCGTCCGGCAGCATCGGCGGCAAGTCGGGCGGATTCAGCTCGTCGGGCAGCTCTTCCAGCGGAAGCTGATGGACAGCCGGACATTCAGGGTACTCGGACAGCCGCATAAGGACCGCGAGGCTTATGTAGCCGAGCTGGGCCGGATGGGTTTTACATGGGCCGATCTGGAGCAGGAGCAGTACTGGATCGACCAGCTTGTTCTTATGAACCGCGGCGTTTACGAAGAGCTGAACCAAGCTTCGAGACTCTTGTGGGACATTTTCGATAAAGGGGCACGGTTTGTTATCGGCCGCCGGGATTTGTACGACATGCTGAGCATCCCGGAGGTGCTTTGGGACGGTCTGGATGGACTGGAACCGGGGCCGAAGGGGCTTCTCAGCCGCTATGCGCGGTTTGACTTCAGCATATCTCAGGAAGGGGATATCAAGCTTCTGGAGCTGAATGCCGATACCCCGACCGGATACGTGGAGGCATCCGTTGTCACTCCATGGATGTGCAGCCGGTACGGCGGTCACAGTCTCAATACGGCAATGCCGGATCTCGTCCGCCAAGCCTGGTCGGAAGAGATGCCGGAGGCTGCCGCATGCATAGATTACGGCAAACACTTGGAAGATTCGGGCACGATCGATATGCTGATCCGTCACAGCGGACTCCAAGTCCGGCCGGTGGATTGTCTGGATCTGTGGGTGGACGAAGGCATTCTTAAAGACGGGGAGAACCGGGAAATCCGAAGCATGTTCGCTCTCTATCCGAAAGAGTGGATGGGTGTGGACGACGGAGGGGAAGCTCTCGCGTACTCCATTGAGAACGGTCATTTGCGGCTGTTTAATCCTCTACACGCGATAATTTTGCAATCCAAGGGATTACAGGCCGTTATCTGGGGCCTCCATGAGATGATGGCCCCGTTGTTTACGCCGGAAGAGCACCGGACCATCGAGCGTTATATGCTGCCGACTTACAATCAGCCGGTTTTGGAAAGCAGTTACGTGTCCAAGTCGATGTTCGGCCGCGAAGGAGGCTCCGTGCGGATGTACGGCGCTTCGGGCGAAATGGATATCCAGGATGAGGACGGCTTCGATACAAGCACTCTTTTTACGAACGTGTATCAGGCCCGGGCGGACTTGCCGCAAATCTCACTCATCCATGGTGAATACCGGCTGCTTACCGGAATGTTTGTCATCAACGGACAGCCGTGCGGTCTGCTGGGCCGTGCCGGAGGTTTGATTACCGGCAATGCGAGTCATTTTGTGGCGATAGGAGTTGAACAGAAATGAGCAGACCTGCGATGAACAGCAGATACGGATCAGGCAAGAAGCGGAGCCGGGTCATGATCGGCATTTTCTCGGCGCTTGCCCTTCTCCTCGTTTTCGGACTAATCGGGGCATGCTCCGATAAGAAAAACACGAGCGGCGGCGCAACCGCATCCGGCGGGGCTACAACCGAATCCAGCGTAGTTCCGTGGGATTATAAAATCGAGCAGGCTAAAGTAGGGGATCTCATCGGGGGCGACATGACGCTGCTGCCGAACAACGATATGCTGCCGAACGACGGCAATTTCGCAACGGGAGATCAGGTTTGGGTGCTGAGTTTTATGACCGCGGAAATGAAAACCGGAGACGACGGGAAGAACGATGTCAAGCTTTCGGGTTGGACACCGCTGAAAACATTTAAAACCGAAAGTGCGGCAAAGACGGACATGAGCCAGCTCAAAACCGAAATTCAAACCGAGGTCGATCTTATCGGCGTCTACAAGACGCAGTACGGGGATAAACACCGGGACTTCGCCGTTGTCTCTATGCCATCGGGTCATAAAGTGAAACAGCCGATTTCCGATGAGCGCTATACGGCGATTAAAGACAAGAAACGCGTGAAAATCGTCCTTGAGGAAGTGCACGATTTCTCGAATTATGATTTGGCCATGTCCAAGTTCAGGGGGTGGGCGGAATGATCGCCTTGAATATTTTAGTCAGCTTTATCGTCATTGTGGCTTTACAGGTTATCGGCATGGTCATTTTTAACTGGATTACGCCGTTTAACGACATGGAGGAGCTCCGCAAAGGCAATAAGGCGGTAGGTCTGGTCCTGGGCGGGAAATTTTTCGGAACGGCCATTATTCTGGGCGTCGCGGCTTACACGAATTCTTCGATCCTTCATATGGCGATGTGGTTTGCGATCGGTTACGCCTGCCTGCTTCTCACTTACTTCGTTTTCGACTTGCTGACGCCGGGCATTAAACTGTCCGAGCAGCTTAAGGAAGGCAACGTGGCAGTAGGTATTATGCTGTGCGCGATCTATGTGGGCGTTGCGTTCTCCATGAGCAGTTTGATTATTTAGGATCACCCGTTGGAAAAAAAATCCCCGCAACCGGAAGCCTTAGAGGCCGGTGCGGGGATTTTTGCTTTGAACGGACCACGATCGACAACCGTCATACCAAGCGCACCGCGCTAGGACCTCGTAAGGTGCGAGTGCCCTTAAGGTCCGGGTGTCTCTTCCGACTGGTCGTCGCCGGGGTAATCCCGCTCGATTCCGTAATGAAGCTCGCGGTTTTCGTAGCGGAACCGGTTCGTTGGACGCTGGTCATCCCGCCACGGAGTGCTTTTGCCGAGAGATTCGCTTAGAACGGACGAGCCGTAAGGACCTTCCGGAAATTCTTCGGGGATCGTATCGTTCCGCTGGGACTCGACGGTAGACAGGTCGGCGCCCCGGCTTTCTTCTTTTAAAAATTCATCACCCATGGGAATCCTCCTGATCGGGCGGCCTGTTTAAGCGCTGCCGGTGGTCTTTTCCCATTTTCTCCCCCGGAGGCCTCAAATATCCGTGAAATTGACAGTGCCCACGATCTGGAAAAGAAAAGAGCGGAGCTCTTCGGCTTCTTCCTCGGAGATTTTATACACATGTTCGAGATAGCCTTCTTCATTCAAATCGTCTGGACCGATGATGGCGGTTTTGCCGGATTGCAGATCGGTGATCATTTTTTTGCCGTAAAAACGATTCGTATTCGTGACCGCCAGATCGAAGCGGTGCAGGGACGAGCCTACAAAGCAGACAAAACGGGTCGAGGTATCTTCGGTATGGTCATATAGAAAATCGAATTCGGACATCACGTTCACTCCATTTACCGGTTAATACTCCCGATTATATAGGAAGTGGGGCGCGGCGTCCAAGAACGGTTCCGAAAGCGGTGAAAAAAGATGATTCCGCTTTTGAATGTTGTCTGAAGGAAAGAATTTTGTCCGGTTCGGACGTTTTGCGGTATGATAGGGGCAAGCGATACATTTTCGAAAAACGGAACGAAACAAGCGGGATAGATTCGAGCCGGCCGTAAAATCGGGCAGCGGGTGCGCGCTATATACCCGTACCCGGAAGTTGCGCGTTGTTATATATGAATGGCAGAGTGCTCTAAAACTGGGGTGCATCTCTATAATTTCTCGGGAAAATGGGCGGATTTGGAGCCCAGAAGAAGGATAGAAAGAACGATGCGTACGCTTTTCTGAACGCGGTGGTCTTGTGTGGTTTTGGTCATGGCGGGCTGCCTCCTTTTACTGATGAAAATATGGGTCGCGTAAGAGACCTTCTTTATAAACCAATTGTACATCGGACACCGGACCGGCGAAACGGACCCCGGGACGAGTCGGGACCCCGACAAAGGTCCAGGCTTCCGTGAACGAACGCAGCATGAAGCATGTTTAAAAAAGGGGAGAAGCGGAATGCCACAGCTTCAATGTAAGGTCGAGAGTGTTATCCGGCAGGGGCAAGGCGTGTGCAACGAGGATGCGCTGCTTCTGGCGCCCGAAGAAGGCTTGTTCGGCGTGATCGACGGCGTCTCGGGCCTGACGGCGTACCGGGACGCGCGAGGCCGCACCGCCGGCCATATCGCGTCGACGCTTGTGGCGGCCTGCTTCGCCGGCGCCGGCAAGGCCGATCTCGAGCGTACGACGCTCGAGGCGAATGCGCGGCTGCACGGGGAAATGGAGCGCCTGCAGGGGCAGGGGCGCTCCGAAGACACCGGCAGCCGGTGGGGCGCCGTCCACGCCGTCGTGCGCGTGGACGAGGATCGCGTCGCCTGGGTGCAATCAGGCGACTGCATGGTTTACGCCGTCTACGAAGACGGCGTGGTGCGCGCGGTGACGCGGGACTCCGTGGAGCCCCACGACGAACGCGCACTGGCGCTCTGGCGCCGGGAATATCCCGGCGAGTGGGAGCGCAGGGTCCAGCCGCCGGAAGTGACGGAAGCGCTGCGGGCGAACCGCAGGCGCGCCAACCGGCCCGGCGGCTACAGCGTCATCAACGGCGATGACGCGCTGGCCCGGCACCTGGAGAGCGGGAATATCGCCCGCTCGGGGCTGGCGCACCTGCTGCTCGTCACGGACGGGATTTATCCGTGGCGGGAAGAGCACCGGCGCAGCACGGAGGAGTGGGTCCGCGCGGTAATCGGGGCGGGGCTGGAAGCTTATGTGGACGAGCTGGATGCATTCGAGGAAGACGATCCAGAATGCCGCAGCGTGCAGCGTTTCAAACGTTCGGACGATAAGACCGGGATTTTACTTTCCTTTTCCAAAGAAAGTTGATCGGATAGCAATACTGTTCGTTGAAAGAGAGACTCTTGTAAAATCAGTTCGTGTATGGTAGAATATGGAATATAGCTCAGTACACAGAGGAAGCACCTCTCTACCTGCGTTTTATTACGCACAAGGAGAGGTGCTTTTTGCGTTCCCGGGCCTTATTCAACGTGAAAATAGAGGAGGAAAAGTATGAACGTGATTTATTTGACGACTTTGGAGAAACAAATGGATGAAGGGAAAGTCAGGCAGGCTCAATTTTTTGCCGGCGAGAAGACGGGAATCTGGCAGGCGATGTGGAATGAAGTGAACGACAACGGCAAGCCGGTCCAGGATATCTGGTATGAAGGCATCTCATGGGAGGAACTTGTTCATGCCATCAGGAAGGGGCTTCAACTTAAGCTTGCGGAAGGTTACAAACCCCTGCTCCGGGGAATCGGGGAAGAGCAGACGGGATTGTCCGCCAAAGCGGAGATGACGCAGCTGCTTCAATATTACGGCGAGCTTAACGCTGATGAAGCCGTCTATGACGAGCTAAGAGCCTGGAGACGCGAACAATCCTTCAAAGAAGGCCGTTCTCCGTTTATTTTGGCATCCAACCGGATGCTTCAGATGATTGCCGCTTTTTGCCCGCAATCGTTGGAGGAATTGCTTCATATTCCGGGTTTCGGGCAGAACCGGGCTTCGAAGTACGGCGGCGATGTACTGCGCATCACAAGGGACAAGCAGCGCCAGACGGATTTTCCGCTGGATTGGGTCGCGGGCGCGACAGACCGTCCGCAGTTCGAAGCCTGGATGAACCGGCAGTTGGAACGCCGGGTGCAGAAAGAAGCGGCCCGCCAGTCGGGGAAGCGCAGACTTCTGGAAGCGATGGCAGGCGGCGGCAGTCTGGCACAGATCCGGACGGAGCTCTCTTTTACTTCCCGGGAGCTGGTTGTCTTGTTGGAAGAGCTGGAGCGGGAGGGCTACGAGGTGCTTGGAGGCATTGAGAGCGAGCTTGCCAAAGTGCCTTCCGAGCAGCTGGCCGAAGCGGAGCGTCTGTTCGCCGAGATGGGAGACCGCTACCTGAAGCCCATCCTCCAGGGCTTGTATGGGGAGCAGCTGCCTGATGCCCAGACGGCAGACGGCGTCTATGAATGGCTGCGGCTCCTGAGATTCAAAACGCGGAAAATGAAGGAGGAAGCGGCGAGGGACCGGGATAGCGGGCAAAGAGCCGGGTAGCCGCGACACGGCAAACAGACAGCGATAAACAGGCAGTTTTGACCCGTGATCCGGAAAGTTCATTGCATTAACGGAAAGAAGGCGATTTCGATTTGCCTGTCCCCGATCCTCTCCCTAAATCTTAACCTTTTTGTAACCAGTCTGGAGGCTCCGTTCAATTGTAAATAAAGGGCGGTTTTGCTACACTTGAACGTATAGATTGTGAGAGAGGGCTGGCTTATGAAATCGCCTTATACCGAGCAGGACCCCGCCAAAAGAGAAGCGGACAAACGCATTCATTTTACGCTCCGGATCAATATTTTTTTCTTCGCTACTTTCGCCCTGTTTTGTGTGCTTATCGTTAAACTTTCCTACCTTCAATTCGTTAAAGGTCCCGAACTTCAGGTCGCAAAAACGAATGGGATGAATACGGATACCGCCATTCCCCCCATACGCGGCAATATATTGAGCAGAGACGGTATGCCGATTGCGACTTCCAATTCCACGGAATCCCTGTATTTCCGTGTCGAAGGCGGTACCAAAAATCAAGATCCGATCATAGAGACGGCCAAGAAGCTTGAAAAGATTTTGGGTGAGCTTGGCGACAAGAATCTGCCCAAGATGACTACGGAAGATATCATGAAAGCGATGGATCTGGATTTTGACATCAACAAACAAAAACTCAAACCTAAAACGCCTTATAAAGAGCCCAGAAGAATAAAAGCCAACTTAAACAAGGAAGAGGTTGCTTATCTTCTTTCCCATCGGGACGAACTTCACGGAGTAGAGGTTGTGGAGGAGAGCATCCGAGTCTATGACCAGCGGAGAGTCGCCGCCCAGCTTGTAGGCTACCTGAAAAAATACGATGATACCGCAAATCTTAATTTTTATAAGAGCAGAGCGGAAGACGGTTATTTGCTTCGGGAAACGGTTGGCTTTGACGGGCTTGAAATGATGTATCAAGATGAACTGCGCGGAAAGCCGGGCAAAAAGAGTTATCCGGTCAACGCGGCCGGTAAAATTGTCGGCAACGGGACCTTGGAAAAACCGGAGAAGGGGAAGAATCTCCGGCTAACGATCGATGCCAACGTGCAGCTTGCGGCCCAGCAGGCGATCATGGATCAGCTGAAATGGCTGCATAACCCTCCATCCGGCTATGCAAGGTTTGCAGCCCCTTACGCCCGTTCCGGTTACGCCGTAGCGATGGAAGTCGATACGGGTAAAGTTGTCGCTATGGCCTCCATGCCGGACTACGACACCAATTTGTGGACCGGTGGAATGGATGCGAAAATTTATCAGCAAGTTAAATATTTCGTCAACAACGGCACTATTCGAAACTCACCGCCGAACTTTCCGGATGACCAGCAGAAGCGTCACCCTTCTTCAATTCTATATTTGGGATCAACCATTAAGCCGCTCAGTATTTTGATCGGTTTAAAGGAGGGGTTAATCACCCCGGGAAGTTATTACAATGATAACGCTCCTTTTGTTTACGGGAAGGATAACAGTACGGTGCGCAACTCGGATAATCATTATCCAGGTATGATTTCCCCGACAAGAGCGATAGAAGTTTCATCGAACACATACATGTCTGCTAAAATTGGAATTCCGTTTTATAATAAATATCAGCGCAAATCGGGCGAAGCCTGGGAAAAACAGCTTGCTGAATTTGGACTTGGAGTAACAACCGGAAGCGGCCTCCCATGGGAGTATGACGGTATGTCGGAAATCGATGCGGCCGCAAAAACGAGCAGTTATCAATCAGCGATGGTTTTCGCATCCTGGGGTCAGAACGGCAAATATACCACACTTCAGCTTACCCAATTTGCGGCTACTCTTGGTAGCCGAGGTAAGCGGGTGAAACCGCAGTTCGTGGAAGAGGTCCTCGATTCCGACGGCAAGGTCGTCAAAGGCTATGAACCTGAGATTCTGAATCAAGTCGATCTTCCCAAAGTCTATTGGGATACGGTCATCAACGGGATGAAAAGCGGAGCGGAAGGCATCGACAAACTGCCGTATACCGTTGCCCGTAAAACCGGTACTTCGACGCAGCAGGTTTCTGGCGGAACTGTCGATAACGCGGTGTTCATTTCTTTCGCGCCCGCTCAAAATCCTAAGCTGGCCGTTGCCGTTATCGTGCCGGAAGGCGGTTACGGCCGTTACGGGGCGTCACCGATCGCGGCCAAGATTTACGAAGCCTACGACCAGTATGTCGGCGGTCTCAGCACACCCAAAAAATAAAAAAGGCACAAAAATAGCATCGGCTTCCATTTCGTTCTTGGTCAAGAACAATGGAAGCCGATGCTTTGTTAGGTCAACGTCGTCATTCTGCATAGTCAAATCCACCCTTTTTTACGGAAGAGTAGGAACATGCACAGCCCGAGTACACCCATAAATCCGAAAATGAATAAATCCGCATATGGAACAGTCAGCAGTCCGAGAATATCGGTGAAGTTCATTCCGAAAATACCGGTGATAAAGGTCAGTGGCATAAAGATTGTGGTCAGTGCGGTAAAAATACGCATGATTTCGTTCGCGCGGTTCGCTACGCTGGACTGATAAGCTTCTCGTAAGTTGCCCATGAGATCGCGGAGCGTATCGAAGGTGTCGACGATTTTGACGGCATTTTCGTGAATGTCGCCGAAATATTTTTGCAACTGGTTATCGATCAGCTTCAGTTCTTTGCGGTTTAATGTCGCCACTACGTCACGCTGCGGCACAAGCATTTTTTTCAGCCACAAGATTTCCCCGCGGAGTCCGACGATTTCGTTCAAATGGGATTTTTTCGTGTGCATCAGGATATCTTCTTCAAGCTTCTCGATCTTATCTTCGATCCGGTCCCCGACAATGACGTAGTTGTCAACGACGAGGTCAACCAGATGATACAGGAAGCGGTCCGGGCTGTTAACTTCTTCATCCCAGAGAAAGGGTTTGATGGCACGAAGCTCCTGGATTTTCTGTCTCGTAACGGTAATGATGAAATGCCTGCCCAGAAAAATATTGAGCGCGCGAAGAAAGATTTCTTCATCATCAAACCGGATGCTGTTGATTACAATAAAATAGTGCGTGTCGTAAATTTCGATTTTGGGCCGCTGTTCTTCTTCGCTGAGACAATCCTCTACGGCCAGATCGTGAAGATGGAAGAGCGGCTGCAGCTGCTCCAGATCGTCCACATCCGCATCGATCCAGTAAAAACCGGATTCGGGTGGTGTCAGCGCTTCGTGAATGTCATCAACCAGCGTAAAAGCGCCCTTGTGTACCAGGCGTGTTTTCATCCGTTTCACCTCTTTATGCGAAACGGCGCACAGCACTCCGGCCCGTAGGGAAACTACGGACGCTGGAGTGCCGGCCCCGGTTCGCTGCTATTCGATTTTGATCGTACCGGGTAAAGCGTCTACTTCTCGGTCGGTCCCCGTCCATCCGTATGTTCCCCCCTTTATCATTCCGTGTCGAATACTTGTCTAGTATATACCTACATTTTCCACGATTCAAGCATCAAACTCTGGTACTTTTCTCCTGCTAATCCCCGTAGTATGGGGATTTTTTATCCTATGCCGGAGAAGGGGATGAGGTTCGGGCGAACGATCGGACAAACAGCTTGGAGGGTTTATACGGAATACGGACTGCGCCAAGGAGGCAACCGTCATGAGACGCCACACATGCGCCAAAAGCTGCGAACGTTAGGGAAGACATTCATTTTTTGCTTAGCAAGTTTATTATGTGCAACTTTTCAAAAAGCACTTGACATTTGCCCGGTAACCTTTAAGATAGGAGATAACTGAATAAACTTTCTTATCAAGAGTAGGTGGAGGGACTGGCCCGATGATACCCGGCAACCGACATTGTAACCCCCGAGGGGCAATGCACGGTGCTAATTCTTGCGGGAGCCGTATGATTAGCGGCTTCTGGGAGATGAGAGAGGAGCATGTTGCATAGGGATGAACAGGCCTTTCTCAACTTTTTGAGAGAGGCCTGTTTTAATTTCTTTCGAGGAGGAATGACCGATGCCGATTAAAATACCTGATAATCTTCCGGCTAAAGAAGTGCTGAACCAAGAAAATATTTTTGCGATGGATGAGACGGTTGCTTACCATCAAGATATCCGCCCTCTGCGGATTGCGATTCTGAATCTGATGCCGACGAAGGAAACGACGGAAACCCAGCTGCTGCGTCTCCTGTCCAATACGGCTCTTCAGGTCGAATTTGTCCTGCTGCATCCTAAAACCCACACCTCTAAAAACACTTCTCTCGAGCACTTGGAGATGTTTTATAAAACGTTTGAAGATATCAAAGACGAAAGATTCGACGGAATGATCATTACCGGGGCACCCGTTGAGCAAATGGATTTCGAGGATGTTCATTACTGGGATGAGCTGAAGAACATCATGGACTGGAGCGTAGACAACGTAACTTCGACGCTTCATATATGTTGGGCTTCCCAGGCCGGACTTTATCATCATTTCGATGTGCCGAAGTACACGGTCGACAAAAAAGTGTTCGGTGTTTTCCCGCACATGATTACGGAAGAAAACGTGAAGCTGCTCCGCGGGTTCGACGAGTTCTTCTTCGTTCCCCAGTCGAGACATACGGAAGTGCGCCGTGAAGACATCGAGAAGGATGAGCGGCTCGTGATTTTATCGGAATCGGAAGAAGCCGGCATCTATATCGTGGCGACGAAGGACGGCAAGCAAATTTTCGTAACGGGGCATTCCGAGTATGATCCGCTGACCCTGAAATGGGAGTACGACCGCGACGTCAATAAAGGCATGGATGTGGAGATCCCGAAAAATTATTACCCGAACGATGATCCGAGCAAGAAGCCGATGATCACGTGGAGAGCGCATGCGAATCTCCTGTTCTCCAACTGGCTGAACTATTACGTTTACCAGGAAACGCCGTATGATCTTAATGCGGGTCGTGAACTCAGCGCGCTTAGTGCCTGTCTATAATATAGAACGAATGATACCTTAAAGGAGAGATTCCACGCATGAACATCGAAAGTCGATTGGCCCAAATCGGTTCGGTTTCCGAACCAACGACCGGAGCGCTCAGCTTCCCTGTGTACCAGGCAACCGCGTTCCGTCATCCGCGTCTTGGAGAAAGCACCGGATTCGATTATGCCCGCACGAAAAGCCCGACCCGCAGTGTGCTGGAGGATGCGATTGCCGATCTGGAATCCGGAGACGCCGGTTTTGCCTGTTCTTCGGGCATGGCGGCGCTGCAGACCGTTTTCACGCTGTTCAGCCAGGGAGACCATCTTATCGTGTCTCTGGACCTTTACGGCGGTACATACCGTCTGCTGGAGCAGATCATGTCCCGCTTCGGCGTGAGCGCTTCCTATGTGGACACGAACGACGTCGAAGCGCTGGAAGAAGCTTACCGCCCGAACACGAAGGCGATTCTGATCGAAACGCCGACGAATCCGCTCATGATGGTGACGGACTTGAAACTCGTCTGCGGCTGGGCCAAGAGCAAAGAGATTCTCTCCATCGTTGACAACACGCTGCTCACACCTTATCTGCAGCGTCCCATCGAGCTTGGCGCGGATATCGTCATCCACAGCGCGAGCAAATATTTGGGCGGCCACAACGATGTGCTGGCCGGTCTGATCGTGACCAAAGGACAGGAGCTTTCGGAGAAAGTGGCGTTCCTGCACAATTCCATCGGCGCCGTGCTCGGTCCGCAGGACAGCTGGCTGCTTATGAGAGGGATGAAAACGCTCGCTCTGCGCATGGAGAGGCACGAACATAACGCGACGACGATCGCCCGTTATCTGCAGTGGCATCCCCTTGTAACCGATGTATACTATCCGGCGCTAGAATCCCATCCGGGTTATGCGATCCAGAACAGGCAGTCGTCCGGCAACACGGGAATTTTCTCCTTTAAGGTAGCGGATGCGCGTTTAGTGGAGCCGATTCTGAGGCACGTTAAGCTTATTGCATTCGCGGAAAGCCTCGGCGGAGTGGAGTCGCTTATGACGTACCCGGCCGTTCAGACGCACGCCGACATTCCTCTGGAAATCCGGGAAAAAGTAGGCGTCGACGACCGGCTGCTGCGTTTTTCGGTCGGCATCGAGCATGTGGACGATCTTATTACCGACCTGGCGCAGGCGCTGGAACAAGCACAGGCTGAGGTGGAAGGAGACAATCAGGCGTGAGTACCGACAAAAAACTAGGAACGAAAATTATCCACTTCGGTGGAGAAATCGATAAAACGACGGGCGCTTCCAGCGTTCCGATCTATCAAGCATCTACCTTTCACCATTTCTCGCTGGATAATCCGCCGGAGTTCGATTATTCCCGTTCGGGCAATCCGACCCGTCAGGCGCTGGAAGACTATATCGCTCTGCTGGAAGGCGGAGCGCGGGGATTTGCGTTCGCTTCGGGGATGGCGGCCATCTCATCGGCTTTCTTCCTGCTTTCGAGCGGCGACCATGTAATTTGTACGGAAGATGTGTACGGCGGAACGTACCGGCTGCTCACCGCGATTCTGACCCGGATGAATATCGAAACGACGTTCGTCGATATGACGGATCCGGAGAAGGTCAAAGCGGCGCTGAAGCCGAACACGAAGGCGGTCTTCCTGGAGACGCCGTCCAACCCGACGCTGAAGATTACCGATATCTCGGTCATCTGCGCGTGGGCGAAAGAAAACGGGCTGCTCACGATGCTCGACAACTCGTTCATGACGCCGTATCATCAGCGTCCGATCGAGCAAGGTGTCGACATTGTGCTGCACAGCGCCACGAAGTTCCTGAGCGGTCACAGCGACGTGCTGGCCGGCCTGGCCGTGGTGGCTAACGAGAGTCTCGGACGCCGCATGAAGCAGATCCAGAACGGCCTGGGCAACGTGCTCGGCCCGCAGGACAGCTGGCTGCTTATGCGCGGCATGAAGACGCTCAAGGTGCGCATGGAAGGCTCCGAGCAGAACGCCCGTCGTCTGGCCGAATGGCTGGACAGTCACCCGGCGGTCGAGGCCGTGTACTATCCGGGGCTGCCGGGCCATCCGGGCCGCGAGATTCACGAGAAGCAGTCGAGCGGCTACGGCGCCGTCGTCTCGTTCGACGTGAACGGGGGCGAGCGCGCGAGGAAGCTCCTGAGCGAGGTCAAGATCCCGCTGGTTGCCGTCTCTCTGGGCGCGGTCGAGAGCATCTTGTCTTACCCGGCGATGATGTCTCATGCCGCGATGTCGCGCGAGGTTCGGCTGGAGCGGGGAATTACGGACGGGCTCGTGCGGTATTCCGTCGGTCTGGAAGACATCGACGATATCATATCGGACCTGGACGCGGCTTTATCTCATCTGCAGGGATAAGCGGCTTCTCAGGGCCCCGTAGGAAGCAAGCGCAAGCGGTAAATTCCGTTCACATGAACGGATGCCGTTTCGCTTGCTTTTTCTTTTGCCCGAAAGGCCTATTTTTCCCGTAGCCGGATTTGGGGCGTTATGTTACAATGGTGATAATGTTTTTTTATACATGTAACTTTTTTCACATAGTATATCGTGAGCCGCGAATTCATACCTAAATTCGTGTGCGGAAGTCAGAAAGGAGTGAATGCCATGAATCCGATCGACCGCATTCTGGATAAATCCCTTGCAGGCGGACGAATTGAGCTGGAGGAGTGTGTCACACTGCTCGAATCCGACCAGATCGAGAAAATGGGTCATGTCGCTAACCAAATTATGCTGAAGCACCATCCTGAACCGATCACCACGTTTGTAGTAGGCCGCAACATCAACTACACGAACGTTTGTGACGTTTATTGCAGATTTTGTGCATTCTATAGAGCTCCCGGTTCTACGGAAGGATACGTACTTACCAATGAAGATATTTTCCGTAAAATCCAGGAGACGCTAGATGTAGGCGGAACCGAGATTCTGATGCAGGGCGGCACGAATCCGGATTTGCCGTTCAGCTACTATACGGATCTGCTGCGCGAGATCAAGCAGCGCTTCGATATTACGATGCATTCTTTCTCTCCGGCGGAAATTTGGAAGATGAAAGATGTGTCGAACGGCCTATCGCTGGAAGAAGTGATCCGTCAGCTGCGGGACGCCGGACTGGACTCTCTGCCTGGCGGAGGCGCGGAAATTTTGGACGATCGCATCCGGATGAAAATTTCCAAGAAAAAAGGCTCCTGGCGCGACTGGATGGATGCCATGGAAACGGCTCACCGTCTGGGCATGAACACATCGGCGACGATGGTTTACGGTTTCGGCGAGACGATGGAAGAGCGCGCCATGCATCTGCTTCGCGTGAGAGAAGCGCAGGATAAGTGCATCCAGAACGGCTACGATTCGCTGGGCTTCTTGGCCTTCATCTTATGGCCGGTACAACCGGACAATACGAATCTGCGCGTGGAGAAGACGAAACCGGAAGAATACCTGAAAATGCTGGCCATTTCCCGCATTATGCTCGACAATATTCCGAACTTCCAGTCTTCTTGGGTAACGATGGGCCCCGAAATCGGCCGCCAGTCGCTGCATTACGGCTGCAATGACTTCGGAAGCACCATGATCGAAGAGAATGTCGTATCGGCTGCGGGGACTACCCATAAAGTGAACATTTCTTCCACGCTGGAAATGATCCGCGCCGCAGGCAAAATTCCTGCCCAGCGCAATACGAAGTATGAGATTCTCCGCGTGTACGACGAGAATTCGGTCGTTGAAAAAGACTTCATTATGCAGAACTAATCGGATCTGACATAGATTTCCCTTTTCCCATAAAAAGCAAAGAAACCCGGAAGCCGTCTACAAACGGTCTTCCGGGTTTCTTTTTGTTTCCGTAGAGCCTAGCCATGAAGTCGATCCTTCAGAAACAGGCGGTCATTAATACCGGCGAAGTTTCACATGGAACATAATCGATTTGCCGCGGCTCTCCGCCCAAATGCGGCCGTCATGAGCTTCGACGATGCTGCGGGCGATGGCGAGGCCCAGCCCGGAGCCGCCTGTATCCGAGGAACGTGCGGCATCCATCCGGTAAAACCGGTCAAACAGGCGATCGAGCTCCGCCGTTTCCGAAAGATCCCCTTCGTTGATCACCGTCACTTTGACGTCGCGGTCTTCCTCTTGGACGATGACCTCGATGGTGCTCGGTTTGGGGCTGTATTTGACCGCATTCGTGAGCAGGTTTTCGAAGACGCGGATCATTTGATCCGGGTCCATGGAGACGAACAGCCGCATAGGAGGGAGAACGAGGCGGAGGGTGAGACCGTTCTGTTCCGCGATTGTGATATATTCCTCCGAAAGCTGATAAATCAGGTCGTTTACGCAGACCGATTGTTTGGCGAGCGGCACGCCCTCGTTTGTCATCCGGCTGAATTCGAACAGCTCGTCAATGAGAATTTTAAGTTTTTCCGCGCGCCCGTAAGCGATTTGCATATAATTCGCCGCCTGCTCCTCGTCTTTGTAGTCCTTGTCCTTCAAAAGCCGGAGGTAACCGATGATAAGCGTAAGCGGCGTGCGGAGATCGTGGGAAACATTAGTGATCAATTCGTTTTTCAGCCGCTGAGATTTGCGCTCTTCTTCCAGAGAATGCTGAAGATCGCAAGCCATGGAGTTCATATGTCCGGCGAGTACACCGAGCTCGTCATGGCTTCTTTCGGGAACCCGATGAGCGAGATTGCCTTGGGACATTTGGACAAGTCCCTGCGCCATTTCTTCGATAAGCTGCATTTTCCGCCGGGTAATCCAGTAGAAGAGTCCCAGGAAGGTAGCTATTCCGGCGATCAGGGGAAGAGAGGTATCCTGCTCGTAATAAGAGATCTGAGCTTCGGGAACCGCCTTGGCTACGAGATACGATTGTGTGCCGTTTAGAAGAAGCGGGTACATGAACGTGAACTCGCGGTTTTCGTGACTCTCCCGGAATGTGTCTTCCGAATCCATGGCGCTGCCGACCAGCTGCGGGATATCGAACCGGCTTTCTCCGCTTCCTTTTGTTCGGTACTGTACCTTGCCGGCTGCGTCGATAATATAGAGCGATTTTCTTCCGGGCCTGTCGGCTTCATCGTTCAGAAGAGACTGAATATCCGCCGGATTTACCGGAAAGAAAGAGGGCGCCGGCTGCTCGCTGGCCTTGCCGGGTGTCTGCGTTTTCTTGCTGTCCGCTTCCGCAGCGCCTGGACCGGCAGGATCCGGAGCCGCTTGGCCGTTCGTGCCCGTTCCATCCGGGACGGCGGATTCCGGCATTGGAGACGGGGCAGCCGATTTCGGCGCGGTGGAAGAGGCAGAGCTTCCGGAGTCCGCCTGCCGATCCGGTCCGGAGCCTATACCGGTACCGGTATCTTCGGCCTCCTTCCGGTTTTGGAGCTCCTGATCGGTGCTTGGCAAGTGCTTCAGGGCTGATTCCTCTTTAGCGGCAGGATACTTGTCGACATCGCCTCCGTACTTTTGAATCTGTTCGAGGCGTTCCACAAGGCGGCGAACCTGGTTTGCCGTAATCTCTTTGTCCTGAATGTACGAGATGCTGCTTGCCGTCCGCCAAGATTTAGTAAGCTCGGACACCAGGCCCCCGGCCGCGGCCGCGACCCCAATGCATAGAGCGAACGCCAGAATAAGCTGCATTCGCAGGCTGCGCATCACATTCTGCTTGCACAAAATAACGGGACGAACGATGCCGCGCACCAGCAGTCCCCATATCTTCCCGAATCTCCGGCTTCGATTAGGTTTCAATTTTGTAGCCTACCCCCCAAACGGTTTTGATGTATTTCGGCTGCCTCGGATTGCTCTCCACTTTTTCCCGGATTTTGCGGATGTGCACCATGACGGTGTTGTCCGATTCGAAGTACGGGGTGTTCCAGACCGTCTCATAAATGCGCTCCGTGCTGAACACGATTCCCCGATTGCGCCCCAACAGCTCCAGGATTGAAAATTCCCGGGGAGTCAGTTTGACCGGCCGTCCCTCCACATGAACTTCGTGCGTAGCCGTATCAATGATCAGATCGTCCAGTTCGATACGGTTTGAAAGCGTTTCGGATGGCATGGGGGCGTTTAATCTTTTATACCGGCGCAGTTGGGATTTCACCCGTGCCATCAGCTCAAGCGGATTAAACGGTTTCGTTAAATAATCGTCCGCCCCGGCGGTTAATCCGAGAATTTTGTCCATATCCTCGCTTTTTGCGGAGAGCATCAGGATGGGCATGTTTTTCTCCTTGCGGATTTCCAGGCACGCCTGGACGCCATCCATACGGGGCATCATAATGTCGAGGATAATCAGATCGACCTCCCGGCTTTTCAGCACATCCAAGGCTTCCAGACCGTCCCCGGCCGAAACCGTTTCATACCCCTCATTGGTTAAATAAATACGGATGAGTTCCACGATCTCTTTTTCATTGTCCACGACCAGAATGGTCTCTTTTCCCATAACTATGCGCTCCTTTATGTGCCGGAAAACGGATGCCGCCGCGTTACCGGATCCTGCTTTCCCTTTATTCCATTCGTATAAAACAAGCTATTGCGACGTTAGCACAGGAAGAAGGGATTGGCAATTCCGTTATTCGGGGAGCGGCATCTTCATCAACAAGCTTTCATAGCGATTATTATAGAAGGTTGTTCTTAACAAAACCGCGCTGAATTTCTTAAGGAATGTTTAAGATCGGCCTTATTTTTCCGATTTGAACGGTCTTTGGACATGTCAAGAGTTGGTTGTATATCCGCCTCCGGCCGACCATATACTTTTAGAAGGAATTCAGCGTCAGGAAGGAGTGAGCCCATGTCTATCGTACAGTTTGTATTCAACAATTCCGCCGTGTTTGATATTTCTGCGCTGCAAAGCCGGATAGAAAGCCGCCTAGCGCCTCTGAATCAGGAAGGAAACCCGCTCCGGGTCGTCCGTAACACGTTGGAGCAGTACACGATGCTGCGGATAGAAGGAACAATAGGCGGCAAAAAGCATCAGCCGAAGTCCGAGTCCGTTATCGAAGCAGCCGCAGCCGCAGCCGCCGAGCAAATCGTGGAGGGTGAAGAAGAGAGGCTGATCCGGAAGCTGCTGGTGAATACCTTTCATTATAAAGATCTTGATGAAGCGGCTAAAATCGGCCGTTACTGCCGCCAATTCCTGAACGGCGAGGAAGACGGGAGAAGCGCCGCGGGCGAATACGGCTTGGACGATTACTTGGACTGGGGGCCGATCGACGGAATGAAGCTCCGGGCGGGCAAGATCAGCGAGCCTTTGAAAGCTCTGCTGCAGGAAGGGCAGTCCGTAAACTTGCCGGGTTTCATCACGTTCCGGCTGCAGGAATACATGGACGAGCTGAAAGAGGTCGTCGAATACGCCATCGACGAATATGTAATGGACCAGCAGTATCAGGAATTTATTTCTCTGCTCCAGTATTTCGTCTATATCCAGGAAACGAAGACGGCAGCAGCTCATTTGATACATAAGGAAGGCGCCGAATTTACAATTCTGGATGAACATATGCAGCCGATCGACACCAGTAAAATGGAAGCGTCCTTTACGCTGGAGATGATCGAGAAGGATATCAGCTTCGAAGATATGATCGTCTCGACGCTGATTTCGGTATCGCCGGCGACAATCTATATTCACACGCGGGAACCGGATCTGCCCGTTATCCGCACGATTATGCAGATTTTCGAGTCCCGCGCCACCATCTGCTCTTACTGCGGCATATGCCGGACGAAGCGGGCGGGGAACTCGGACAGCGGGTCCCCATCCCCCTTGACCTGATTCCGCGGCAGGCTTATAATGAGGGAATCAAAGGCTTTGACCGAAGACACGAACCGCTTGTAACACTGCTGCCAGAGAATGGGGCCCCGGCTGAAATCCCCTGCAGATGTACGGTATGTTTACCCCTTCGTGAGCCGCAAAGCGGAAACCGAACAAGAGCGGACGCAGGACGTCCGGTCCGGAAGTAAGCTTGGCCGAGTCATTCCCGTTACCGGATGCTGAATGAGGATTCGTCCGCATAAATCCAGGCGGTGAATCGAATGAGGGTGGAACCACGAGTCGAGCGCACTCGTCCCTTTCGGGATGTGTGTGCTTTTTTGCGCTCTTTTTTTGAAATTTATAGAGCTAAGGAGCTGACGAATCATGATTAAATTAACTTTTCCGGACGGTTCCGTGAAAGAATACGCCCCGGGTACAACGGTTGAGCAGGTAGCGGAATCCATTTCCACGGGCCTCAAAAAAAATGCGGTGATCGGCGTAGTGAACGGCCGTCAGGTCGATTTGAACGCTCCGATCGAAGAGGATGCCGAGCTTAAAATCGTAACGCTGGATTCCGAAGAGGGAGTCGAAGTGCTGCGCCACAGCACCGCCCACTTGATGGCCCAGGCCATCAAGCGTCTGTACGGAGAGCGTGCCGTGAAGCTCGGCATCGGACCTGTCATTGAAGACGGGTTCTACTACGATATCGATATCGAAAATCCGCTGACGCCGGAAGATCTGACGAAGATCGAGAAAGAAATGGCCAAGATCGTTCAGGAGAACCTGCCGATCGTCCGCCGTGTGGTCAGCCGCGAAGAAGCCATCGCGATTTTCGAAGAGCTCGGCGATCCGCTTAAGCTGGAGCTGATCCGCGACCTGCCGGAAGACTCCGTGCTGACCATTTACGATCAGGGCGAGTTTTTCGACCTCTGCCGCGGACCGCATCTGCCTTCCACAGGCAAAATCAAGGCCTTCAAGCTGCTGAGCGTTGCAGGCGCATACTGGCGCGGGGATTCCAAGAACAAGATGCTTCAGCGCATCTACGGAACGGCATTCCCTAAGAAAGCGGAATTGGACGAGCATCTCCATCTGCTTGAAGAAGCGAAAAAGCGCGACCACCGCAAGCTGGGCCGCGAGCTCAAAATGTTCACGTTCTCCAAAGAAGTCGGCCAAGGACTGCCGATCTGGCTTCCTGCCGGAGCCAAAGTACGCCGCATTATGGAGCGCTACATTGTCGATCTGGAAGAACGCCTGGGCTATCAGCACGTCTATACGCCGGTACTGGCTAACGTGGAGCTGTACAAAACAAGCGGACACTGGGATCACTACCACGAGGACATGTTCCCGAAAATGGTCATGGACAACGAGGAACTCGTTCTTCGTCCGATGAACTGCCCGCATCACATGATGGTGTACAAGAGCGACATGCGCAGCTACCGCGAGCTGCCGGTCCGTATTGCGGAGCTGGGGATGATGCACCGCTACGAGATGTCCGGCGCCTTGACCGGCCTGCACCGCGTACGCGCGATGACGCTGAACGACGCCCATATTTTCTGCCGTCCCGATCAGATCAAGGAAGAGTTCGCCCGCGTTATCAACCTGATCCGTCATGTGTACGAGGATTTCGGCATTAAGGATTACCGTTTCCGTCTGTCCTACCGGGACCCGAAGGATACGGAGAAATATTTCCCGAACGACGAGATGTGGGAAATGTCCCAGCGCATGCTCCGCGAGGTTGTGGAAGAAATGAACCTGCCGTTCTACGAAGCGGAAGGGGAAGCGGCTTTCTACGGTCCGAAGCTGGACGTTCAGATCCGCACGGCGCTGAAGAAAGAAGAAACGCTCTCTACCGTTCAGCTGGACTTCCTGCTGCCGGAGCGTTTCGAGCTTGAATACATCGGCGAAGACGGCCAGAAGCACCGTCCGGTCGTTATCCACCGCGGCATTATTTCCACGATGGAACGGATGACGGCATTCCTTCTGGAAAACTACGCCGGAGCGCTGCCGACCTGGCTGATGCCGGTACAAGCCAAAGTCATTCCGGTATCGCCGTCTTACGAGGCGTATGCCAATGACGTGACGGAGAAGCTGCTTGCGGCCGGAATCCGGGCGGAAGCGGACAACCGCAACGAGAAGCTCGGCTACAAGATCCGCGAAGCGCAGCTGGAGAAGACGCCGTATATGCTCGTTGTAGGGGAGAACGAAATGAACTCCGGCACCTTGTCCGTCCGCAAACGCGGCGAAGGCGACCTGGGCGTTCACAGCCTGGCGCATGTGGTCGGCCTCATTCAAGAGGATATCGCCAACAAGTCCAGATAAGCAGGCGGCAGCTATAGCGCTGTGGAGCCAGTCGGCCGAAGCGCCGGTTTTCTGCAAACAGCTTCTATAAAACCGCCAAAACAGGGGGAACCTCAATAAGAGGCGCTCCCTGTTTTTTTGTCATTGGACATTACCGAGTAATTAAACTATAATTACTTACAAAAAGTAACTAAATATATTTTGTCTTGCTCTATGCGCGGCATAAATAAACTTGAAAGAAAGGGTGACTCTTATGACAATGACGCCTGTTATCGACCCCCGGACTGAAATCGGTTATGTGCACATTAAAGTCGGCAGCCTCGCCCGGTCTCTTCCGTTTTACCAGGACGTGATCGGACTTAACCTGCTAAAACGGGACGGAGCTTTCGCCGAACTGACGGCGGACGGCAAGAAGCCTCTAGTTATTCTGGAAGAGCTGCCCGGTGCCGCTAAAGCACCGAAACGCGGTTATGCCGGTCTGTATCACTTTGCGATTCTTCTGCCCGACCGCAAAGAGCTGGGATTCGCGCTGCGCAGCTTGATCCGCAGCGGAATTGAGGTCGGCCAAGGGGATCATCTCGTGAGCGAAGCGCTCTATCTCGACGATCCGGACGGCAACGGCATTGAAATTTATGCCGACCGCCCCCGCGAGATGTGGCGGAAGGATGCGAACGGCCACTACGTGATGGCGACCGATCCGGTGGACTGGGAAAGCCTGCTGGAACTTGCCGGCGAGGAGCCGTGGAGCGGAATGCCTGCGGGAACGCAAATCGGTCATGTTCATTTCCATGTGACCGATTTGCGGGCGGCGGAGGCGTTCTACTGCGGCCTTCTGGGCTTCGAGATCACGCTCCGCTTCGGACCGGCGGCTCTATTCGTGGCGGCGGGAGGCTATCACCACCACATCGGGCTGAACACGTGGGCAGGCGCAGGCGCACCGCCCGCACCCGCCAATGCCGCCGGAATCCGCTGGTTTACCGTCGTGCTTCCCGATAACGGCGAGCTGGAGCGGATTCTGGCGCGCCTCCGGGAAGGAAGCGTGGATGCCGTATCCCGGGAAGACGGATGGCTCGTGACCGATCCTTCGGGAATCGGCGTACTGCTGACGGTACGGGATTAGCGGGAGCTGCACGCGGCGCACTGTGCGCGGTACGAAGCCTACAGCCGACCGGTCTGAACCGGCCAGATAAGGCTATTCCTATATCCGTGCCTTTTGCTCCAAACATTTGCCGCTTTACGACAGTTTGATTGGGATCATGAACTAAAAAAGGTTTCTAAAGCCGTTGAGGCAGACCACACCTATCACTAAATCAGGTGTGGTCTTTTGTTTTAATGGACTGAAAGCGGCAGGGGAATAACCACAATGGCTGGAGAGTACAGGCGCGAGAGGAGCCCCGTTGTACCCGAAGGTTGGCTTTATTTGCGAGTATTTTAAATCAATATAAAGAGGAAAAATAGGTGATTACAAGCTAAAAAATAAACCAATGAAGCATAGGATTGTCGAATAAAGGATTCTTATGTCATATCCTAGAATACTACACTTTGTTTAGTAGACCATTACCCAACATGGAAAGGGAGCCGAGACGATGGGGGAAGGTAAAAAGAAAACAGGATTAACTTTTTTTTCGAAAACTTTGATTTTTTCTATTTCAGGAATCGTTCTAGCGTGTATGATCATGTCAGTGATTAGTTACGTTGTGATGAGTCGTGCGCTTACCGGCAGCTTGGAGGAACAGGCGAAAGGAATCGCGACATTATGGAAGAACAGATTTGAAGTGGAAGACTTGAAAAAAGGGAAGGCAACTCCATCTTTAGATTCAACCGTTCAGAAAAAGCTTGTGTCCTTACTGGATGAATTGTCAAAAGGAAATGCTAATGTAGCGCAAGGGTTCATATTCGAGCCGGATGTCGTGGACGGTGCAAAAACGAGGGTCATATCTAACCCTACTCATTTATTAGAAGCGGGAATTAAACCCGGAGAATTGTTTGATCAGCCGCCTGAGATGGTTAAGGCCTTCCAAACATTAAAGCAAACGAAATCGCCGGTCATTCCGCCTATTTACAAGGATGATATCGGATCATGGCTCACTGTATTAGTCCCGGTCCTGGATGAACAGCAGCAACTTGTCGCCGTATTTGGGATTGACGTGAATGCATCGGTAATTTCAGAACAACAGTATAAATTGATTTGGTCTTTAGTGATCGCTTCCCTGTTGTTTTTGGTTGTTGGGGTTACCATACAAATTTTTGGTCTGAAAAAGTTACTACGTCCTATCCAAGAATTAATTAGTGGCGTCGGAAAGATCAGCAAAGGTGACCTTACACAAAAAGTGGTTGTCCACTCAAATGATGAACTGGGACAATTATCTGAGAGTTTCAATGAGATGGTCCAATCGTTACATAGTACCTTGGAGCAAGTACAAGTCACTGTCGAACAAGTGGCGAGCTCCTCGGAACAATTATCGGTTAGCGCAGAGGATTCAACAAAGTCGTCTACGCAAACAGCTGCTATCGTCCAAGAGCTGGCGACCGGAACGGAAATACAGGCGGGAAATATTGATCAAACCAATCGTGCTATAAACGATATATCGACAAGAGTAGGACAAATCGAATCCAATTCCCGGGTGGTCATGGATAAGGTGATTATCGCGACAAACCGTGCAACGGAAGGAAATCAAGCGATTGCTATGGTTGTCAGACAGATGAATTCTATCAGTTCTACAGTGAACCAATCCGCTGAGTCTATGAAATACTTAGTAGATAACGCTCTTCACATAGGAAGAATTGTAGAAGTGATTAATACAATCGCGAATCAAACGAATATGCTAGCCTTAAATGCTTCTATAGAAGCATCCCGCGCCGGAGAACATGGACGTGGATTTGCTGTGGTTGCAGGGGAAGTGAGAAAGTTAGCCGAACAGTCATCTAACTCGGCCCAACAGATTACGTCCTACGTGGAGAGTATCCAAGATGGAATTCAAAACGCTGTCCAGTCTATGGAGCAAGGTACAAAAGAGGTTAATGAGGGACTGAATTTGGTGAACCAAGCGGGATCATCGTTTAATGAAATTCGGAATGCGGTTGACGAGGTGTCGCTGAATATCGAAGTTGTTTCTACCGCGCTGGAAGAAATGACGTCTCGTGTTTCCGAGGTTCTAACCTCGATGAATCGAATTTTGGACGTCACCAATGAGGTGGTAGGCGGAACGCAGAATATTGCGGCCTCGACGGAGCAGCAGTTAGCTTCTATGGAGGAGATTACGTCATCTGCAAATGTACTGTCCAGTATGGCAGAAGAGCTCCAAGAGAAAACAACGCAGTTTAAGTTGTAACAGGATTGTCGGGGGCGGTTCGCGAAACCGGCTCTCTTGCACGGGCGCGCCTGTGCCGCCGCTTATCTGCGGGACTGTAGCCAGCAGCGCACACTCATCATGAGACACCGGGCGGCCGTCCCGCAACCGCAAAAAAAAGCACCCTTCGGAATTGATTCCGGAGGGTGCTTTTTGCTGTACGCCTTACATTGAAATGTTGTCGTGGTCCTTGCTGTCCTGTTTCTTATCCCAGAAGCGTTTGACGGCCGGAATGCTGCCGATCCCGACGGAGATAATAAAGGCGGCGCCGAGAGCGACCATGACCACCATGTAACCGGATGTGATAATGACCGAGCCCAGTCCGATTTCCGTCAGACCGATGACGACGGCCAGAACGATGATAACCGGCTGGACAAACCCTTTAAGCGGATTGCCCGGACGAATCATGCGCTCAGCGAAGCCGGCCAGGATAATGCCGATCAGAACGATGATGACGATCAGAATAAATTTAGGCAGCATCACCATCAGAGCGGCGAATGTTGCAGAGATAAATTCCAGATCCAGAACGTTCGTCGATTCGACGAGGAAGAAGCCGAATACGAAGACGGCAATCAGAGTCGCGATCCATTTCGTGATAGGCAGAACGGAGACGGATGCGGCCGGATTTACGCTGCCCGGCACGCCCATTTCGGCACCGGCACCGGCTGCTTTGCGGCGGAACATCGGCATCAGGCTGTTCAGCTTGCTGTCGATATCCATCGGCGAAAGCAGCGTAATGATGAGATTGCGGACGATTTTGGCCAGAATGTAGCCGATGTAGAGCAGGAACGCCGCGATGAGAATCTTCGGAATCCAGGCCATGACAAGATTCAGGATGCCTTGAGCCGGAACCCGGATGGATTCGATTTGCAGCAGGTTAAGCGCTTGTACCGCGATCGGGAACAGAATCAGGAAATACACGATGCTGTAAACGAACTGGGATACGTTCATGCCGGCTCCGATCCAGCGCTGAAGATTCAGCGAGGACGTGAGGGTGGAAGCCAGTTTGGCCACGAACTTGGCCACATAATGACCCAGTACGATAAGCAGAATCGCACCTGCGAGAAGAGGCAGATAGCCGATGACCATATTGATGACCGCGCTGATCGGCACGGAAATGGCCGGAATCTGAAGCGAAGCCAGAATGCTCGGCGCGAAGAGCAGAATCACGATGGCATAGGCGATGTTGCCGGCCACCTCGCGGTAATGCACCAGACTCGGCATTTTGCTTTTAATCGTATGGGAGCCGAAGAATCCGGACACGACGCTTTTGAGCATAGAGCCGAGAATATGAGCGACTGCCGCAAGCAGCGCCGCAGCCAGCAGGTGAGGTATGTAAGAAGTGATGATGGCGATGAAACCGACGAACGGATTCAGCACATTCGTGAAATTCAGAAGTTCAAGCACGACGAGAAGGGTGACGAGAATAATGAAATACTTGACTACCTTGGACACAATCCGGCTGACGGAGCTGTCCGGAGGGAAAAATTTTCTTCCGCGGGCATCCACGTTCGCTTTTAGAAGTCCTTTATAGACGGCTTTCGAAGCGGCGCCTGCTATCCATAAACCAATGATCAGAACAAGAACGGCCCCAATGAGCCTCCAAATGGAATTTCCGTTCATCATGAGAAAGTTCCATTCGCCCCAATTCCTTACGTCCATTCGATCATCCGCCTTTCCTTTTAGGTTGTGATGGGAGTTGATTTCCCACCCTATTTACCCGGCCGCCCGCAAGTTAAACCCTGTAAAAAACTAGGAATCATAGCGTGCATAAAATCCGTATTCCAAGGAAAACCTTACTTTGCAAAGATTGGAGAATGTTTAAACTCTTTTAAAATTGGACAAACTCTTATAGTAGGGGGAGGTATCGAACAAATGTTGCCTGATTCAAGCAATCCGACCAAATGGTTCAGTATGGTTATGATGTTGAACATCGCTCTTGTCTTGTGCGGTCAAGATCAAACAAGTCTGACAGGATTAACAGATACAGCGGCACTCGAGAAAAAAATCGCTCCCGCGATTTCGGGATTAGCATCCCGCCAAACATCCGAAGCATCCGAGAAGCCGGTCCAATCTCAGAATGGAAGCGCCGACGCTCAAGCCGCTTCCGGCCAGTCACGCAAAGTCAGCTATAAGCTGATGCCCGATTCCAGTCAGGATCTATCCCAATACAAGGCGGTAGAAGTGGTAGCGACCGGCTATTACTCGGGAATCGAATCCACGGGCAAAAATCCGGGGCATCCGGATTACGGCATCACCAAATCCGGCATTAAGGTCAAACGGGACGAGCATTCGCTGTCGACGATCGCGGCGGACCCGAGAGTGTTCCCGATCGGAACCGTCCTTTATATACCGGGTTACGGATACGGAATCGTAGCCGATACGGGCGGGGCCATTAAAGGCAAAAAAATTGACCTTTATTATGAAACGAAAGACCAGATCTACAAAGAATGGGGTAAGAAAACTGTCAATGTCTTTGTCGTCAAAGAAGGTACAGGCAAAGTGACCCAGATGATCTGGAACCAGCTCGTACAGGAAATTTTCAAAAACAATCCTGTCGATACACCGGAAGCCTAAACATTCACATACACCGCACAAGAAGCGTCTGCGATTTCCGCAGGCGCTTTTTCTCGGTCTCGGGACCGAGTAAGGAATCAACCCTTTGTCTCTTTTCAGAAAAGATGGACAGAGGTACACTTAATTCAGGAAAACGAAATTCAACGGGGGAATAAATCATGAACGGTTCTATGTGGGGAAGATTGGCGGGAGGCTTTCTCCTGATTGCGATCGGCCTGCTGTTTTTCCTGAAACAGCTCGGCTTTATCTCCTTGAGCATCGGAGAGCTCATTTCGACCTTTTGGCCGCTGTTTCTGATATACGCGGGACTGATGAGCGTGCTCTTTAACAGGGGGAGGCAGGACGGAGCCTGGGGGCTTATCCTGATCCTGATCGGAGGTATTTTCCAGCTCCGTAATCTCGGATGGGCTCCTTACTCTCTTGGAGAAATGTTTCAGTTTCTCATTCCTGTCGTCCTGATCATTTTCGGAATCAAAATGATTTTCGGCCGGAAAAGCTCCCGCCGTCACGATTCGGAATACGGCGGAAGCCGAGACGAGCACAGACATGGGCATGGACATGGAAATGGGCATTGGGGAAGCGATTGGGAACGTAAAATGGAGGACAAGTGGGAGGAAAAGGCGCGGAAATGGCAGGAGAAAATATCCAGACGCGAGGCTAGACGCGCCAGGAAAGCCGACTGGAAGAACGACGGCGGTTATCCCGAAGCCGGTGAGGCAAACGGGGGATCCGGTTATGCACCGCCTCCACCGCCACCGCCATCGGCGGGAGGTTCTTATAAACCCGGGCCGGACTACCACTATGTGAATTCCTACGCCCCTCCGCAGAACAAATCCGGTTTTATCGGCGATGTGTATATGGGACAGGATTACTGGGAGCTGACGCCGCTTAACATCTCGCACTTTATCGGCGACACCTCGCTGGATCTGACAAAAGCGAGCATCCCGATGGGAGAAACGCGGATCAACATCTCGGCATTTATCGGTGATGTGAAGGTTTTCATCCCGAGCGATCTCGATGTGGAGATCAGCGTAACCGCATCTTCTTTTGTCGGCGATATGAATGTGCTGGAGCGGCGCGAGGACGGAATCATGCGCTCGATGAATTACCGGACGCCTTATTACCAGGAAGGCGCCAAAAAAATCAATCTTCACGTATCGATGTTCATCGGAGATATCGTCGTGAAGAAGATGGGTTAGGAGGCTGGACGCATGATAAAGCTGTGGAGCATGAAATGGCAGCTCATGCTGTATTTCCTGGCCTCCAGCCTTCTGACCCTCGGCATCTTGGGCTTTGCGCAAATCTATATGCCTTGGGACACGGCAGGCGGCGGGTGGAAGTTCGGCCTGGCCGTTTTTGCCGTGCTGTTGGGGCAGGCGGTCGGTTTTGTGGCCTCCCGCACCTTCCAGCGCAAGGTGGATGTGCTGCACATCGCCATGCTTCAGCTGGCGAAAGGCAACTTGAAGGATCGGATACAGATCGATCCCATCGATTCTTTCCATCCCGTCTACAAATCGTTCAACGAGATGGCGGGGGCGCTTGAAGAGCGGACGCGGCTGCTGCAGGAAATGGGGGAGGAACGCTCCGTGATGGAGCGCGGCTCCGTCGAGACAGCGGTGGTCGAGGAGCGCCGGAGGCTGGCCCGGGATCTGCACGATACCGTCAGCCAGGAGCTCTTCGCGATTCACATGTCGGCTTCTTCACTGCCGAAGGTGATCGGGCACAATCCCGACGTCGCCGGTCAGCTGATGGAGCAGCTGATCCAGATGTCGCATCATGCCCAGAAGCAGATGCGGGGGCTCATTTCCCAGCTGCGGCCGATCGAGCTGGACGGCAGCACGCTGGAGCAGGCGCTGGAGAAATGGTTCCCGGAATACTGCCGGGCCCATGAGCTTCAGGGCCGCCTGGATGTAGAGACCGAGCAGCCGATCTCCGAGGCGATCGAGCATCAGCTGTTCCTGATCATCCAGGAGGGGATGGCCAACGTCGTCAAGCATGCTTCCGCTACGGAAATCGAGCTGCAGCTGCATGACTCCGGGCGCCAGTATGTGCTCCAACTGGCGGACAACGGCAAAGGCTTCGAGCGGAGCGCGATCTCGTCCGCCTCCCACGGCTTGTCCACGATGCGTGAACGCGCGCAGAAGCTGGGCGGAGATGCCGAGGTCCTCAGCGGATCGGGAAGCGGGACGACAGTCCGTGTACGGATACCGAAATTTGTGAAAGAGCCGAAAGGGGAAGCTTCGCTGTGAAAGAACAAATAAAAGTGATGGTGGTGGACGACCACGATATGGTGAGGGTCGGTCTGCGCACGTATATTATGCTCGATGAGGAACTTAGCGTCGTGGAGGAAGCGTCGAACGGGGAAGAAGCGCTGCGCAAGCTCGGAGCGCTGGACGCTGAACGCATTCCCGATGTGATTCTCATGGATCTGACCATGCCGGTTATGAACGGAATTGAGGCCACCCGGGAAATTACGCAGCGTTTTCCTTCTATTAAAGTCATCATGCTGACCAGTTTCCTGGAAGAAGACAAGGTCGTTCAAGCGGTTGAAGCGGGCGCGATCTCTTATGTGCTCAAAACCATCTCCTCGGAGCAGCTCGCTCATGCGGTCAAGGGAGCCGCCACCGGCATGCCGGTACTTAACCCCGAGGTTTCACTTGCGCTGACCCGCGGGCTTAGGCAGCGGTCGTCGCAGACGGAAGACGAGGGGCTTACGGCGCGCGAGCGCGAGGTGCTTTCCCTCATTTCCGACGGCAAATCGAACAAGGAAATCGCCGAGGCGCTGCATATCAGCATCAAGACCGTGAAGACACACGTGAGCAACTTGCTCATGAAGTGCGAACTGGACGACCGCACCCAGCTGGCTATTTATGCTCACCGCAAGGGCTGGGCCGGCACCGGAGCCTGACGCGGGCCTCCGCGCCGCTCCGCTTTTTCCAGCCGCTCATAAAAGAAGGCAGAATTACGCAACCTATTGCTGCGCGGGTTCATTTTCAACGGCGCGATGAAGAGGAGGTTGCCTTGTGAAAGCTTTGAATTCCTCACTCCAGGAAACGGTAGAAGCGTTTGATAATGTCCGGGACTATTTGCACACGTTCGAGTTTACATTAGGCGGGAACTGGGAGTACGATCACGGCTCGTTCGACCGCTATCTGGATGAGGCGCACAAAGTGTGGCTGCGCATCCCTTTTGAAGTGACGGAAGGGACTCTGGACGGCGATACGGACGAAACCGATGCGATGGTAAAAATCGGGACGCCTTACGTGCTGAAGCACGTTTACAATGAAGGCAACGATCCCGAAGCCCATATGATGACGGTTTCCGCGCTGGTGAACCAGTTTCAGACCCCGCTCGATCCGGACGCCGAGATCGAAAGCGAGTGGATCGGAAAAGCGGAGCAACTGATGAGGGATGTCGAGCGGAAATGGCTGCACTAGGCGTCCCTGCCGCATGCTTTTTAGTAAAAAGGACCCAGATCGACAGATGCCGGCCGGTGAGCCGGCTTTTTTACCTCCATTTTATTGAATTTTAAGGTTTGCTTAAGGAAGGAAGTCCATTATAAAAGTACAGAGACGGTGAACAACACGGATTACAAAAAAAGCCTTCATGTCAACCGTCCTTCGTTTTTTATACTCTTTTTCCTAACTTTTATAAATGGAGGAATTTGCCATGGATGATTATAAAAAAGAATTCGGCCCTGACCGCAGCAACGATTCGGATTTGAACCGCGACCGCGACCGCGAGCGTGAACTGGAAAGACGGGAGGCCGGCTACGAACCCGGATACGACTCTCGGCGCGAAGAAGCGGCGGCGCAGGAGAAGCCTTCCTACTACTATTCTTACGGCCCCCACAAGACGGGCATGACCGAGGAGACGCCTAACCCGGAATCGGATACGACCGCCTACTCGAACCGTGAAGGCTCAGCGCCTGTGGAAGTGACGCCTCCGAAGCCGGTAAGACCCTTCTCCTTCAGCGGAGACGGTGCCCCTAAGCAGGGCGGAGGCTGGAACGGCAGCGGACCCGCCAAGAAGCGCTCGTCTCTTCGCAGCGGATTCGCCGCTTTCCTGGCCGGTGCGGTCGTCGTGAGCACGCTCATGTTTGCGGCCGACAAGACGAACCTGTTCACCGGCAAACAGCCGATGACCCTGCCGGGCGCGCAGCCTAATTCTTCTCAGACGGTAGCGGCGGGCAGCGCAAGCAAAGTTTCGCTGGACTCGGCCCGTCCGGACAACATCGCCCAGATTTTCGCCCAGGCAAGTCCGGCAACCGTTAAGATCGAATCTTACGTCAAGACGAAAAGCAGCTCCCAGAAGAGCCAGATGAACGATCCTTTCTACCGGTTCTTCTTCGGCGACCAGGGAGACTCCGGGAAGCAGGACAACGGTTCGGGCAAAAGCGACGGCACCCTTCAACTGGCGGGCAGCGGAACCGGCTTTATTTTCGAGAAAAGCGGCTACATTCTGACGAATGAGCACGTAATCGACGGAGCCGATGAAATCCGCGTAACCGTTCAGGGTTACGACAAGCCGTTCGTCGCCAAGCTTCTGGGCAACAGTTACGACCTTGACTTGGCCGCGATGAAAATCGAAGGCGACAAGGACTTCCCGATTCTGCCGATCGGCAAAGCGGACAGCCTGAACGTAGGAGACTGGGTGGTCGCGATCGGCAACCCGTACGGATTCGACCATACGGTAACGGTCGGCGTGCTCAGCGCCAAGGAGCGTCCGATCACGATTCAGGATGAGCAGGGAACGCGCAACTACAAGCACCTGCTGCAGACGGACGCGTCCATTAACCCCGGCAACTCCGGCGGCCCGCTGCTCAACATGAACGGCGAAGTCATCGGGATCAATACGGCCGTAAGCTCGCAGGCGCAGGGGATCGGGTTCGCTATTTCGGAAAGCACCTTCTCGACCGTTCTGGATAACCTGAAGAACAACGTGACGATTCCGAAGGAGAAAGCTCCGTATATCGGCGTGAGCCTTCAGAACGTGGATAAGGAATGGGTCAGCGAGCTGAAGCTGCCGAACACCGAAGGCGCGATTGTAGCCGAGGTTACGCGCAAGAGCCCGGCCTTCCAGGCAGGTATGCGCCCTTATGACGTCATCGTCGACGTGAACGATCAGAAAGTGACGAATTCACAGGATGTGACGACCAAGATCCAGGCCCTGAAAGTGGGGGACAAAGCCAAAATCGGCGTGATGCGTGACGGCAAACGTGTCGAAATTAACGTCACCGTCGGAGACAAAAACGCAGCGGATACGACCGGGAAGAAATAACGGTCGGACTGCCGCGCCATGCGGAGCAGAGAACGGCAGGGATGCCGTTCTCTGCTTTTTTTCGGCAGCTAGCCGTGCTTTAAGAGCGGAGCGTGTCCGAGATTTTGCTCCAACGCCGAATTTGATACAATAGAGGGTAAAAGCATCCCGCGAGGCTGTCTGCAGCCTGAATCCATCAACAGAAGGGTGAAATCATTCATGCGTGAAACGATACTGGTTATAGATGACGACGAGAAAATTACGTCCATGCTGCGGCGCAGCCTTGCCTTCGAGGGCTATACGATCGTAACGGCCAACAACGGCAACGACGGCTTGAAAAAAATGCTGGAGCAGGAGCCCCACCTGGTCATTCTGGACGTGATGATGCCCGTCGTGGACGGGTGGGAGGTCTGCCGGCGAATCCGCGAAAGCGGAAGCAGCGTGCCGATTCTCATGCTGACCGCCAAAGACGAAGTCACCGACCGGGTGAAGGGGCTTGATCTCGGAGCGGACGACTACCTCATCAAGCCATTCGCGCTGGAAGAGCTGCTGGCCCGCGTGCGGGTGCTGCTGCGCAGACGGAGCGAACGCGCCGAGCAGCCGACGAACCGGCTGCACTACGACAACATCACGCTGGATATGGATACGCGCGAGGTGTTCCGCGAGAGCCAGCTTATCGAGCTTACGACGAAGGAATTCGACCTGCTGCACCTGTTTATGCAGAATCCGAAGCGGGTTCTCTCCCGGGACATCATCATGGAAAAAATATGGGGATACGATTACAGCGGGGAATCGAACGTACTCGAAGTGTACATTGCCCTGCTCCGGCAAAAAACGGAGGAGTACGGCCATAAGCGCATTATTCAAACCGTGCGCGGGGCCGGTTATGTGCTGAGAGGAGAGAACTAGATGTCTATCCGCCTCCGGCTGACGCTGTGGTATTCCGGCATTTTGTCGGTCACGCTGCTGCTGTTCGGCTTCGGCCTCTATTTATTTCTTTCCTTTTACATCTACAACGATCTGGAAAAACAACTGGGCCGCACTTGGACGGAGACGTACGAGCGGATCAAGCCGCTTGCCGCCCCTTCGATCCGGGGAAGGGTTCCGATCAAGCTGGAGCTCGACAACGTGGATATGTTTTCGGAAAACACGCTCCTGCAGCTTGCCAGTTTGAACGATACGGAAGGCCCCGTTATTCACGACCGGTCTTCCGTTCTTAAAAATCTGGAGCTGACGCTGCCCATTACAAACAATGCGGCGCAGAAGCTGCGGGGCAAAGATTCGCTTGTGGTCGAGCGGCTGAACTTGAAGGTGATGGACAAATCGTATCCGATTATTCTGGTCAGCCGGGGGTTTGACATTACCGATCCGGTAACCGGGAATAAGTTGACCCGGGGCGTGCTTCAGGTCGGGGCGACCATCAACTACTACGAGAACTTCTTCAACCTGCTCCAGTATACGCTGGCGATTCTCGCTATGCTGACGGTGCTGATCGCCGGAACGCTCGGCTGGTTCCTCGCGAGGAAGGCTCTGCGGCCGATTGAGCAGGTCATCGTGGCTACGCAACAGATTGAGAAGGGCACGGACCTCGACAAGCGGATCTTGTACGACGGGCCCGAAGACGAGATCGGGCGGCTCACCGTCACGATCAACGGCATGCTCGGCCGGCTCCAGCTCGTATACAGCGAGCTGGAGGAAGCTTACCGCGCTCAGCGCCGGTTCGTCTCGGATGCTTCCCACGAGCTGAGGACGCCGCTGACGACGATTCGCGGCAACGTGGAGCTGCTCGAGAAGATGTGGAGCCGCACGCTGACAAGCGGACAGGCCGGCGGCCAGGACAAAGAGCAGATGGAGATGTCCATCGAGGCGATGCAGGATATCGCCGGAGAAGCCCATCGGATGAGCCGGCTCGTCAACGATATGCTGTCGCTGGCGCGGGCGGATGCCGGCTTCGAGATGCAGCGGCAGCCTCTTGAGCTGCGGCCGCTGGTCGAAGAAGTCGCCCGGCGCGCCCAGTTTCTGCCACGCCAAGTGCAGTGGGAAGTGGGAGACCTGGAGCCGCTGACGGATGTGGTCGTAGTCGGCAACAAAGACTATGTCCAGCAACTTTTGTTCATTTTTATCGAAAATGCCTTTAAATACACCGAGGAAGGCAGCGTCCGGCTGGATGCCCTTCGCTCCGGTGACCAGGTCGGCCTGCGTATCGCGGACACGGGGATCGGGATGGACAAGGAAGAGGTTCCGCACATTTTCGACAGGTTTTACCGGGCGGACGTTTCCAGGGGAAGGACGGCGGGCACCGGACTCGGCTTATCGATCGCGAAATGGATTATCGACGAGCATAAGGGCTCCATTGAAGTAAAAACCCGCCAGGGAGAGGGCTCGACCTTTATCATTTGGCTGCCCGTTGTCTTTCTTCCCGTGTCCTGATCGGCTATAATGAAAGTACGAACGACAAAAAAGGTGGTGCTATCGTTGAAAGTCGTCAAAATTTCCCCAAGGGGCTATTGTTACGGCGTGGTGGATGCAATGGCGCTTGCAATGCAAACCGCCAAGAATCTGGATCTGCCGCGGCCGATTTATATACTCGGTATGATTGTTCATAACTCGCACGTAACCCGTTTCTTCGAAGACGAGGGGGTTATCACGCTGGACGGTCCTAACCGGCTCGAAATTTTGGAGCAGGTAACGAGCGGTACCGTTATTTTTACGGCACACGGCGTTTCGCCTGAAGTCCGCCGCAAGGCACGCGAGAAAGGCTTGACGGTTGTTGACGCAACTTGTCCGGATGTAACGAAAACACACGATCTGATCCGCGAGAAAACGGCGGAAGGATACGAGATTATTTATATCGGCAAGAAAGGCCATCCCGAGCCGGAAGGCGCCGTCGGCATCGCTCCCGAGCACGTCCATCTGATTGAGACGCTGGCGGACGCGGAGGAGCTGAATATCGCTTCTTCCAAAATTCTGATCACCAATCAGACGACGATGAGCCAGTGGGACATCAAACATATTATGAAGAAGCTGCTGGAGAGTTTCCCGACGGCTGAAATCCATAACGAGATTTGTCTGGCGACGCAGGTCCGTCAAGAAGCGGTTGCGGAGCAGGCGAAGGAGACGGATCTGGTCATCGTGGTCGGCGATCCCAAAAGCAACAATTCGAACCGGCTGGCCCAGGTGTCTGAAGAGATCTCCGGCGTCAAAGCGTACCGGGTTTCGGACGTTTCCGAAATCGACAAGAGCTGGCTGATGGGCGTCCGTACGGTCGGCGTGACTTCCGGCGCTTCCACACCGACACCGATTACGAAGGAAGCGATCGCTTATCTGGAGCAGTTCGATCCGGCCGATCCGGCTACATGGGGCATTACACGGACCGTGAATATGAAGAAATTGATTCCGATGGCCAAAACAAAGGCTGCCGCTGAATAACCGGCCTAATTTACAGGATAGGATGAGGCACCATGCAGGTTAGTGAAGGGGCACTCCGTAAAAAGTTTGATCTTAAACAGATGGGTCGCTGGTTTAAATACAAATATTTTCTGCTGCTTCGCGCCAAGGGCGGGCCTTCGATGGTCGCCACCGGATTTTCCATCGGACTGGCCGTTGAAATGTTCACTCTTCCGACGGTCGGGCTGGCTTTTTTTCTTATTTTTCCCCTCGTATGGCTGCTGCGGGGCAATTTTGCGGGTGCGCTGATCGGATTCGTGTTCGGTAAAATCATTTACGTGCCGATGGCGATCCTGTTTAACAAACCGGTGGGTTCGCTTGTCGTTCCTCCGGGCTTCAAGGAGTACCTGATTCACCACGTCCCCGCTTTTCTTGCGAATGTCCTGAAAGGAAGCCTGGAGCTGATCGTCGGCGGAATGATCGTCGGGGGCATTCTCGGCCTGATCATGTACTTCCCGATCATGCTTCTGCTGAGGCTCCATGCCAACCGGCGCAAGGACAGGCGCAGACTGCGCAAGGAACATCAGCACGCTATGGCTTCCGGGCTACCGGGCGACGCGGATTGACGTGGACAGATGCACAGGCCTCGCGGCTTAATAGAATAAACAGACAGATGCAGGCTTGACGGATAATCGTCAAGCCTGTTATTATTAGTTTAGCGAATCACTTTAATGGATAAAAGCGTAGAAGCTAAAAAGCTTAAAAGCAAACAAGCGTTGAAGTACGAAGGTAACCCATTATTCTACATTCAGGAGCGTGAGCGGAATGATCGTCATTCTTTCAAATAAGGTTGAAGAAGCCCGTATTCAGGAAATCGTACACATCATCGAGAAGCATGAAGTAAAAGCGCACGTATCGCACGGAGAAGACCGTACGGTTATCGGCATTATCGGGCAGGCCGATCCGGTATTGGCCGAGCAGCTGCGCCAGCTGAAGGGAGTCGAGCAGGTGGTCAAAATTTCGAAGTCCTACAAGCTGGCAAGCCGCGACTTCCATCCGGCGGATACGGTGATCCGCATCAAGGATGTGGAGATCGGCGGCGATCAGCTCGTGGTCATGGGCGGCCCGTGCGCCGTCGAGACTCCCGAGCAGATCGACGAAATCGCCCGCCTGGTCAAGGCGGCGGGCGGACAAGTGCTCCGGGGCGGCGCTTTCAAGCCGCGCACGGGCCCTTACAGCTTCCAGGGCGTCGGCGTGGAAGGGCTTGTCATGATGGCGGAAGCCGGACGCAAGCACGGCTTGCTTACGATTACGGAGGTCATGACGCCGGAATATGTGGATGTCTGCGCGGAATACGCGGATATACTGCAGGTGGGCACCCGCAACATGCAGAACTTCGACCTGCTGCGTAAGCTGGGCTCGATCCAGACGCCGGTGCTGCTCAAGCGCGGCTTCAGCTCGACGTACGACGAATTCCTTAATGCGGCGGAGTACATCCTTGCGGGAGGCAATCCGAATGTGATGCTCTGCGAACGCGGAATCCGAACATTCGAGACGTACACCCGCAACACGCTCGACCTTTCGGCGATTCCGGTGCTTCAGAGCCTGAGCCATCTGCCGGTCATCTCCGATCCGAGTCACGGAACGGGGCGCCGCGAGCTGGTCGAGCCGATGACGAAGGCGTCCGTGGCCGCCGGAGCGAACGGCCTGATCATCGAAATGCATACGGACCCGGACAATTCGATGACCGGAGACGGCGTTCAGTCCCTGTTCCCGGACCAATTCGCCAAGCTTCTTCAAGATCTGGAAAAGCTGGCTCCGCTTTGCGGCAAAAGATTCGACACCGCCAAAACCCCTGTACTTGTCTGATTCGACAGGTTGTCCGAGAATCCCCGAAAGTCCCCCAGAACAGCTTAAAAACCGGAGAAATCCGGTTTTTTTGTTTTTCATGTAACATTACCTGACATTCGTTAAAAAAATACCTGACATGAGTATTGACGACATTTCTCCGGCCGCTATATAATATGAAAAAAGATCGAATGAAAACTGGAACATTACACAGGGGAAACGGTGTTAATGTACGGAATTAGGAGGGTTTACACATGTCAGTTCAGGACGTATTGAACATTATCAAGGAAAAAAACATTGAGTGGATCGATTTTCGTTTTGTGGATCTTTTAGGTAAGGCGCACCACATTTCTCTCCCGGCTTGCGAAGTCGAGGAAGAAACTTTCGAGAACGGAGTTGCTTTTGACGGTTCCTCCATTCATGGTTTCCGCGGCATTGAAGAGTCGGATATGGTCATGATGCCTGATACGGAGTCGGTTTATGTCGACCCTTTCACCGCTCACCCGACGCTGATCGTCATGTGTAACATCCACACGCCGGACGGCGAGCGTTACGAGCGCGATCCGCGCAGCATCGCACAGAAGGCGGAAGAATTCCTGCAAACAGCCGGCGTAGGCACGACGGCAAACTTTGCCCCCGAGTCCGAGTTTTTCATTTTCGACGATGTCCGTTACGAAAGCGGCATGAACACCTCTTACTACTCCGTTGATTCCGAAGAAGGCGCATGGAATACCGGACGCAAAGAAGAAGGCGGCAACCTGGGCTTCAAAATCGGCGTTAAAGGCGGCTACGTGCCGGTTCAGCCGGTCGATACCCAGCAGGACATCCGCAGCGAAATGTGCCGTCTGCTTCAAGAATCGGGCCTTCGCATCGAGCGTCATCACCACGAAGTGGCGACAGCCGGTCAAGCGGAAATCAACTTCCGTTTCGATACGCTGACCAAAACGGCCGACAATCTTATGAAATACAAATATATCATTCACAACACGGCAAGACAGTACGGAAAAGTCGCAACCTTCATGCCGAAGCCGCTCTTTGGCGACAACGGATCGGGTATGCACGTTCATCAAAGCATTTTTGACGGCGACACGCCTCTGTTCTACGACAAAAACGGATACGCCAACATGAGCGAAATGGCTCTGCACTACATCGGCGGTATCCTGTACCATGCACCGGCTCTGCTCGCTCTGACGAACCCGTCCACGAACTCGTTCAAACGTCTCGTTCCGGGTTACGAAGCTCCGGTCAACCTGGTGTTCTCCAAAGGAAACCGTTCCGCAGCGGTCCGTATTCCGGTTGCGGCCGTAACGCCGAAAGGCTGCCGCATCGAATTCCGTACGCCGGATTCCACGGCTAACCCTTACCTGGCTTTCGCGGCCATGCTGATGGCCGGTCTGGACGGCATCAAGAAGAAAATCGATCCGCGTGCGCTCGGCTACGGTCCGCTGGATAAAAATATCTACGAGCTGTCCGACGAAGACAAATCCGAAATCCGCAGCGTGCCGGGTACCCTGGACGAAGCTCTCGACGCTCTGGAAGCCGATCACGAATTCCTGCTCGAAGGCGACGTGTTCACGCAAGATTTCATCAACAACTATGTCGACATCAAACGCGGCGAAGCGAAAGATGTTGCGATCCGTATCCACCCGCACGAGTACTCCCTGTACTTCGGCTGCTAATACCTCCACTTTCCTCCTCATTCAGGCAGGCAAAACTCCCGGACATTTCCCAAATGTTTCGGGAGTTTTTGTTTTCCTAACATTCTCTTAGCATGTTCCTAAATCGCATGTCATATTTTGGTTGTATAGTAAGTAGGAAGTAAAAGAATTAGGTGGTGTGCAGCATGAAACCCTGGACCGAAAAGGAAGTCCTCCATCTGCTGGGGAGAGCTTCTTTTTCCGCTACGCCGGGAGAAGTGGATAGATGTCTGAAGTTAGGCCGGGAAGAGACGGTCCGCAGGCTCACCTCGGGCCAGCCTCTGGCCGACGGAGCCGCCTCCGCCCTTGTATTCTCGGAGGTAAAAGCGGACGAGAAGCCGCTGATTGTGACGGGGATGGGCGACCAGCAAACGTACTGGCTGTACCGGATGGTCGCGTCATCGGCTCCGCTGGTGGAGAAAATGACGCTGTTTTGGCACGGACATTTTGCTTCGTCCCAGTACAAAGTGAGCGACATCAAGCTCATGGTGCGGCAGAACGACCTGTTCCGGCAGCACGCCCTGGGCAGTTTCCGCAAGCTGACCGAAGAAATCGGCCAAGACCCGGCCATGATGCTGTATCTCGATTCTTACGCGAATCAGAAGGGAAGTCCCAACGAGAACTACGCCCGCGAGATGATGGAGCTGTTCACGCTTGGCATAGGCAATTACACCGAACAGGACGTGAAGGAAGCCGCGAGGTCCTTAACCGGATGGAGCTACAACCGGAAAACCGATATCGTCCAGTATCAGGAATCGCGGCATGATGCCGGACATAAGGTTTTTCTGGGCGAAGCGGGATATTTCGATTCCGCCGATGTGGTGCGTGTCGTCTTCAAGCAGGCGGCGCTCCCGAAGTTTCTGGCGACGAAGCTGCTCCAGTACTTTGCGACGGAAAACCCGTCAGAAGCCTGGATAGACCGTGTCGCTGGCAATATTGCGAAGATGCCGACGATCGGGAACGTGCTGTACGAGTTGTTTGTTTCCGACGAATTTTACGAGGAAGCCTACCGGATGTCTCTTATCAAAAATCCGGCGGAGTACGTGGCGGGCGCGATGAGGACCCTGGAGCTCCCTCTAACGGCGACTTTCCGTGCGAGTATGGGGCTTATGGGCATGGATCTTTACGCGCCGCCGGATGTCTCCGGCTGGAAGGGAGGGGCTTCTTGGCTGGCGACAAGCCGCCTGATCGCACGTTACCAGTTCGCCGAGAAGGTAGCCAAACGCGTCACGGATGACCAGCTCCAGTCTTTGGTCCCGCAAGGGACGGAAACCGGTCCGGAAGCGTATGTGGAAGGGTGGAGACGCGGCATGGGGCTGGCTCCGCTCGGCAAGAACACGATGAATGTGCTGACGCAGTACGCTGCGGAGACGATCGTGAATTCGAAAAAACCGGCCGGAGGCAAACGGAGCCTGCTGCAGCTTCTGCTCATCAGCCCGGAAGCGCAGATGAAGTGAGCGGAGGACTACGGATATGAATTTAACGAGAAGAGAATTTCTGATCAAGGGAACGGCGCTGATAGCGGCAATCGGCATCGGAGGCCCCCTGCTATATGCGGACAGTAAAAATATACTCAAGCTCGGACCGCCGGCGGGGGCAAAAGACCGGGTTCTTGTCGTGGTCCAGCTTTCCGGCGGCAACGACGGCCTCAATACGCTCATTCCGTATGGAATCGGAGCGTACCACGACGCGAGGCCGCGCCTTCGTCTCCAGCAGCATGAGGTGCTGGATATCAACGGTCAGCTTGGCCTGCACCCTAGTCTCGCCCAGCTTCACGGGCTGTACCAGCGCGGAAAGGTCGCGATTGTGCAGGGCGTCGGCTACCCGAAGCCCGACCATTCCCATTTCCGTTCCATGGAGATCTGGCACACCGGGGAGCCCGAGAAGCGGATCAGCGACGGCTGGCTGGGGCGCTACGCTTTTTCGTCCCTGGATACGGCGAATCCGCTCCGGGCCGTCCAGCTTGGGAAGACGGAGACGCGTGCTCTCCGGCACGATTCCATCTCGCTTCCCGTGGTGTCGGCGCTGGATTCCTACAAAATCTTTACCAACAAGCCTCCCGATCCGGACCGCGGCCGTCTGAACAAGGCTTTCCTGGATATGTACAACCTGAACAAGCAGACCGCTCCTCTGCGGGTAGCCTGCTCCAGCGGGATCGAAGCTTACCGCAGCGTGGAAGCGATCGGCTCTCTGCAGCCGGGTTACACGGCGGGCGCGCCTTATCCGGACACCTCGTTCGCCAAGGACTTGCAGCTTGCCGCGCAGCTTATGGCGTCCGGCTCCGGCACCCGGGTCTTCTATACGCAGTTGGGTCCGTTTGACGATCATGCCAACGAGAAGGCGCATCATGCTTCCATGCTGACCACGCTGGACGAAGGGCTCGGCGCGTTCTACCGCGATCTGGAAGCTCACGGCCTTCAGGATCAGGTCATGGTCATGGCGTTTTCCGAATTCGGCCGGAGAATGAAGGAGAACGGCAGCGGCGGGACAGATCATGGTACCGCGGGGCCCGTTTTTCTGCTGGGAGGCGGAGTGAGCGGCGGGCTTTACGGGGCCTATCCGAGCCTCACGAAGCTGGACAAGGGAGATTTGAAGGCGGAGCTCGACTTCAGATCGGTGTATTATACCGTCGTGGAGAACTGGCTGAACGGAGACGCCCGCAGCGCGGTCGGGCGCTTGTACGAGAAGCTCTCGTTCGTTTAGACTCTTTGCTCCATAATGCCTGTCAGGCCCAGCTAATGAAAGAAAGACCGTTTTCCCAAGGGGGAGAACGGTCTTTCTTGTCGTTCAAGCATCAGCAGGCTTGAGTTGAATTAGTAAAGGAACGATCTGCTGATGATAACCAATAGAATGAAGAGAACCAGAATGGCACCTGTGCTTGTAAAACCGCCGCCGTATCCTCCTGACATTTCGCATGACCTCCTTCTTAATGGAGTACGTGATATCGTATGCGCGGTGAAACCGCAGGGTATGGGTGGGCAGTGCCCAAGTATGCGGGCGGCCCGAAATCCGCACGTTTTGGCTTCTGCGGCCGTATGATAGAAATCAGATGAATAGATCTAACAAAATCGCCGGTTTACTTGCCGGTTTTCGTTTACACGTCAACTTGCATATGGAGAATACGGGAGGCTGGCCATGGATTCACAAAACGTTCTGCCCAATACCAAACTGGGTAAAAACCAATTTTTGAATCGGCACTCGGAGCTGAAAAAGTTTCAGCCGGATACGGCACAGGCAACGAAAGATCATCTGTACGACTTTCTTAAACGGTACCGGATGGTGTACGTCAAGCCGAACAACGGGACTGGCGGCAAGGGCATTTTTAAGGTGGAATACAGCCCGAAGGGCGGTTACCGGTATCAGATCAACGAGACGAAAAAGAAATTCGAAACATACGATGAGCTGTACCGCACGATGTCCAAACTTTTCGGGGACTCGAAGCATCTCGTACAGAGGGGTATTCATCTTCTGACGAACAAGGGCAGACCTTTCGACATCCGGATCATGGTACAGAAAAATTTGCGGGGCGATTGGGAAAACACCGGCATTATCGGCCGTGTAGCCCACCCGGATAAGATTGTGACCAATTATCACCGAGGCGGAACCCCGACGGAAATTTCGAAGCTTTTGAAAGAGTATATGAAAAAGGAGCAGGTGCCGGATTACGTGGCAAAGCTGAACCGGCTTGGTCTTGAAGTCGCCCAATATATGGAGACCGGCTATCCCAAAGTAACGGCGATCGGCGTGGATATCGCGTTGGACAGTGTGCTGAAGCCCTGGATACTCGAAGTGAACACCAAGCCGGACGCTTCTATTTTCAAAAAACTGGACGACAAGAGCATCTACCGGAAAATATGGAAGTACAAAAAAGCAAACCGGATCATCGTCCGCAGAAGAAAACTCGTCAACACCTCTACATTCCTGCCTCTTACCCGGGTATAGACAGTAGGACCGGAGGCGCTCGGAAAAAACGTATAAAAAGGGTGCAGGAGAATCTCCTGCACCCCTTTTTTACGCTTTAGCCGAAGACCGCTCATGAGGGAATGCCGCCCCGTCGGATTTGCGATCCGTGACCGGGGCGGCCGGCGGTTATTTTTCCTGCTTCTGCTCCTGCTTCTGTTCCTGCTTTTGCTCCTGTTTTTGCTCTTGTTCGCTCAAATAGATAGCGTACTGCAGCGGCCGGCGGATGGATTGCTGGTACAGATCTTTACGGCCCATCTTCCTGAACAGTTCGCGCCCCGGCTTCGGATTTACTTCGATCAGCCATACGCTGCCTTGCTTATCGATTCCGATATCGAGCCCGTATTCCAGCATTCTGCCGAAATGCTTCTCGATGACGGTGACGACCCCGTGGGCCAGCTTGTGGCACTCGGCGATGATCTCGCGTGTCTTCTCGGGCGTAAAACATTTGTGAAGCACGGCTTCCGTAGAGGACGCGCGGCCGCCTCCGTGCAGGTTCGAAGTGGGATTGTTGACGCCGCCTATGCGCATGCCTTCACCGGTAACTTCCCACTTGCCCTGTTCGTTTTTCTGGATAAGCAGCCGCATGTCGGACACGTGGCCAGGCAGAAGCTCCAGATCCAGTCCCTGCTGGATCATAAAGGTGCCTTTGCGTATCCTCTCCTGCCGGACCCAATTGTTCAGCCAGTTCGTGAGCGAGGTGAGGTTGCGGAAGAGGACGTTGCGTTTCGCGTACCCTTTCGTCCGCCCGAGCAGTCTGTAGCCGTCCTTCACCCGTGAAATTTTCACGATGCTTTTGCCGCCGGTTCCGTTGCCGGGTTTGATGTAAAGAATCCGGTGGTTTTTGAACATGCGGACGAGGTTTTGGGCATTGTAATCGGCGGTAGCCGGAATCCATTTTTTGAGTTCTTCCTCGTTCGAAAAAAGCCGGGTCGCGCTCATTTTGTTCGTAAACGTATGATTGGCGTACACAAAATGCTTTTGTTTGCGGAATTCGCTGTAGCCTTCCTGGGCCGTTCGGCAGCGGTCGATCACGACGTCCGGCCAGGGGAAGATACGGCTGGTCCAGGTGTTACCTTCCGGCACATAGCCGCGGACCTGTTTTTTATCCGGGAACGCATCTTTGTGAGAGAAAATAAATACGGTGGCGCCTAATTTCTGACCTTCCCTCACCAGCGAGCGAAAATAGCCGGGTTCCTTGAAGGAATGCCCCTCCCGCCAGGTGAGGATGCCGATTACGGGCTTTGCCATTACGATTCCCAGTCCCTTCTTGTTAAACTGTATTATCATATGGCCGGCGGGAGCGGTTTGTGAGTTGGAAACGGGGTGCGCGGCGCCTATCCTTCCCTGGCAGGGGAACGGTCCGGAGCCGTTTGTCATACAATGAATGTACGAGTAGGGATTGGAACTTTCGCATACGCAAATAAACCGGGAGGCGAGCTCCCGGTCTTGAAGGCCGTAACGCATTATTTGAGAATGCGGGCCGATGCGACGTAGTGATTTTTCTGCCAAGTGTTGTTAAGATCGCCGATGACGACGTCATCCTTTGGATTCACGTTGTGGATGAATTTGTTGTTGCCGATGTAGATGCCCACGTGGCCGATTTTGTTGACGGTGTCTTTGTTGCCCGCTGTAGCCGTCGTGGAGAAGAAGACGAGATCGCCTTTGCGCAGCTCGCTCTTGCTGACAGGTGTGCCGAGCTTGTACTGCGCTCTTGCGCCCCAAGGCAGATGGACGCCTTCTTTGTTAAACACATACTTCGTGAACGAAGAGCAGTCGAAGATAAGGTTCTTCGTATCGTTCTTGGCGTAAGCGTACTGCACTTTACCCTGAAGAGACTTGGCAAAGGAGAGAATGCCGTCCGCCTGCTTGCTCCAGGTTGCGCTGCTTGAGCCGGAAGTTCCGGGTTTAGAAGGAGCCGGAGTTGGAGCCGGAGCCGTAGAAGTTCCGCCGCCGGCCGCCTTAATGAACAAGGTGGAGATATAGCCGGTTTGACCGTTATAGTTCACCTTGACGAAATACTTGTTTGTATTTTCAAGCACAGTCAATTTGGTGCCTTTAGGCACGCTGCCATAAATTTTTCCTTGGTTGGTATAAGGAAGTTGTTTCAGATATGGACTGCCTGTGGTAATAATAGTAGATGATGTTATTGCGGGTGCCGTCGCTGCAAAGGCGGCACCGGCGCTAAGACTGCTTCCTGCAAGAAGACTTAGTCCCAGCACAAGCTTGGCTATTTTTTTCATAGAAAGAATCCTCCGCTAGTAGAAAAGATTGTGTAAGTGGTGCAAGTTATTTAATCACTCTTACTGCAGTCACGTAGTGGTCGTCCCACCAGCCGGAACCCATGTTGCTGTATTTGACGCCTCCTTCTCCGTAAGTGTGCAGGACTTTATTATTGCCGGCATAAATCCCGACGTGACCGATGCGTTTAACGGAGCTGGCGGAGTATTTCGTTGTTGCTCTGGTAGAGAAGAAAACAAGATCTCCGGGTTTCAGTTCGCTGCGTTTGATCTTTGTCCCGTTTTTGGACTGATCGCGTGCGCCGCGGGCAAGTTTAATGCCGTTTTGCTGATATACATATTGAACGAAAGAAGAGCAGTCGAAGGAGCTGGTGTTGCCTGTCTTGGCTCCGAATTTGTAAGGTCTGCCGAGGTATTTGTTGCCGAGTTTGATAATCTTGTCCGCTTTGGATTTAAAGGCGGAAGAAGAAACGGCGGCGTGCGATTGCTGAGGAAGAGCAGTAAGTCCTCCCGAGAGGGCGATTGCGGCGCTCAGACTTGCGATGATGAGTTTCTTTCCTAGTTGTTTTTTCAATGTCTTGTACCTCCATCTCGTGATGTGTCTCAGTATAGCACACACAAAGATGGGGTTAATTGGATAAAAAAGCGCAAACCCAGACCTCGTCTGGGTTTGCGCCGTTTAATTAGAAAACTATTAGAAATAGCCAGAAAGGAACTGCTGGGCGGATGAGAAACCTTTCATTCTTTTTTCTCTCCATTATGCTCGATTTGTCTCGGGTTTTCTAGCGTTTGCGTTAATGATTCGCCAAATACTTGGAATAGCGGATGACCCTGCGGACGGACGGCCTGATTTTATTGCCCCCGTCCAGCGAGGTATTGTCGTTCTTCGACGGCTTCGAGTTGACTTCCAGCAGCCACACCCTCCCACCGGTATCGACAGCCAGATCGACCCCGAGCTCGCCGAACAGAGCGGGAATATTCGTCTGAATGCCTTCGGCTACGGCAAGGGCCGCTTTGCGGATCTGCGCCGAAATCTTCTTGTGGTCCGCGGCCGGCAGAGAGGTGCGGGCGAGCGCTTCCTTCACCGTGCTGAGCGATCCGCCGCGGGCCAGGTTGGAGACGAAGTGATTAGCCCCCGCAATCCGGGCAACGACGGACGTGATTGCCCATTCTCCCGACTGGTCCTTCTGGACCAGGGCGCGGAAATCGACGGGACGACCGCCGACCTGCACGAGCTGAAGCCCCTGCTGGATCTGGTAGCGGCTCGTTTTCAGCTTCCCGGCCTGGGCGTTGAACAGATTCAGCAGACTCGGGTACACTTTGCGGCTCGTGCCGTTCAGTGTAGGGATTTCACAACTGTATGACCCTCCTTCCAGCGCAGAGATGCGCAGGATGCCTTTGCCGAGACTTCCTAGCACGGGCTTGAGGAAGACGGTGTTGTACTTTTTGCACATAGACTGCAGCATGGCATAGTTTTTGAAGAGATGCGATTCGGGAAGAAAGCTTTTGCACGCCGCTTCGTCTTTTAATGCTTGAAACACTTCCGTTTTGTTCAAATATTTCTCGTTAAACACTTTGGCGCCGTAGTTTGCTTTGGCATCCCGGAAAAATTGCTGGACCTTCGGCCGATTTTCCAGAACGCGCGAGGTGAGCCGGTTATAAATCACGGAAGGCATCGGGAAAGTTTCTTTTCTCCAGCTCCCGAAGTCATAGTGCCAGCCGTTTATTCGCGAGCTTCCGGGCTTGATGCCGTCAACGGAGAAGAAAAACACGCGGGCTCCCTGCTCCTTGCTCGCTTCGTCCAGCTCTTTGCAAAAAGCGGTGATTCCTCCAAACAGGTTGGGTGAGGAGGGTTGAAGCGTTTTAACGAGTACGCCGATCAGCGGGTTGGAAAGGCCCGTTTTCGCATGGATTTGTGCCTCACGAAGTTCATCTTCGGTCAACCCGTCGATACGGCCGGTCTCTTCGAAATGGTGCAGCTGGCTTTCGGCGGTATCCGGGGCGGTGGAGATTGCTTCCTCCGGTCCCGTTGAGCCGCCGGGGGGCGGGGTTTTGCTTCCGGAGGATCGCGGATCCACCCGGAGCAGTCCCGCCGGAAGTGGTGAAGCTTGCCGCCTTTTGCGGGACGGAACCTGTTTGGCCATATATAATCCCCTTCTCCAAACGAATCTCCTGCAAGCATTTTATTAGAAGGGGAGGATTGGTGTGCCTGTACGATGCCGCGGATTTACCAGACGGAATACCGGAGAAAATAATGAACGGCCAGCGATAGGAGGCCAAGCGCCAACTGCACGATCCCCAGCCACAGCGTAAACGTCTTTTCCTTGTGCCAGCCGCTTACGGCATATATCCGCTTGTCGATCCAGAGGAGCATCAGTCCCGATACCGCAAAAAAACCTCCGAGATAATGCAAAAAGTTGATTTTTAGGATGAAAACCGCCTCCTATCTGAACTGCATGCCGGTCCGGTTGATACGGACCGTGGTCTGAACCTCGACGGGGAGATCGGCATAATGGGTTTCCCATTTTTCTTTCGAACCGATGCGGGCGGACCAGTAGGCGTGCTCTTTCGCCCGGATGTGCTCCCCGAAGCCGAAGATATCCGATTTCATCCGCTGTGTTTTCCGGATAAAGTTTAGGATGATTTGGTTCGCTTCTTTACTTATCGTTTCTTCGATTTTGGAGATGGCCTTTTCGTCGATTACGCTGTCTTCAAAGTACTTCTCTTCCAGATCCTGCTCCAGATAGATCATCACTTTGAAACGGGGAGAACCGTTCTTCATCTCCAGATCAAGCCTCGATTTTCTTAGTGTAGTCGTTGCCATAACCGGACCTATTCCGGGCACATCCACAAGCGGGGAATAGCCTCCCGGATTCATCGCTTGTACGGCCATAAAGGCTCCGATTTCCAGAGGTTCGGAAGTTCCAACCATTTTATTGTTGCGGAAAAGCGCCATGCCCCCGATCAGGATGTTCTCGTTCCGGCGTATATCGACATAAGGAAGATAACCTTCCTGCCCCTGCTTGGACTGGGTGCTCCAGAACGTCCCGATATAATCCCGTGGAAACTTGCCGAGGTGGACCGATTTATCGAGCATGGCCAGAACATAGAGCGTCGGGACTCTTTCCAGGGGAGGGGCCACGTTAAGGAAGCGGGCGGCCTCGCCTTTGGAAATAAGGAGCCATGTTCTTCTCCGCACCTCGGAATCGCGGCGGAAATAATCGTTGATGTGTTCAAGGGTATCGTAGGCAACTTCTTCGCTGACGACTATCACCCGCAGATGGATCAGAAATTTGGGGTCGGCAATCTGCTGCTGCAGGTTGTTCAAGGCGTCGTTGACTGTATGACCGTACACGGACACGACCCAGACCGGCTTGGTTGTGCCTTGTCCGCCGCTGCCTCCTCCGCCTTCGCCGGGGCCCAGCGGGATGCGGCCGGGCACGGCAATAGAAGCGGTCACGCGGATCATTTTGTCGGCCGGGATCGGATTGCGCTCCAGATGATTAACCCGGTCTTTGCTCTCCATATTGGCCGGATTTTCCGTCCGGTCTATGGCCATGCCGAGAATGAGGGCCCGGTCTTCGACTTCCTGCTGATCCCAGCATCCGGCAAGGAGTAAAGACAACAGCGGTACGGTCAGCAGAAGAAGCGGCAGCCTAGCCCTTATCGGGTGCATGGGCGACGCCTCCTTTGCCGCGTATGCCCGCTACCACCAGCAGAGCAGACGGAATGATGATCATGGCGATCAGTCCCCACGGGAGAATATGAGTACTCAACCTGTACAGCTGAATCACATTCTGCGGCATCATGGCCGCCAGAAACATAAACGGCATCAGGAAAGTCGCCAGCATACGGTGATCTTTGAGCCCTAATTTTTCTTTTATAATGAGAAGAATCAGGTAGTACCCGCTCAGGAGAGAATTAAAGACCGAAATAATCCATGTGACGAGGAAGAGGGCGTCCATTCTCTCCAGAAATTCTCCGGGAACGATCGTCGCCCGTCCAAGCTCCAGAGTGGGCCAGACGAGCCGTTTGATCTCCTCCGTCCCGAAAACGCCGACCGTAGTGATTACGATCACCAGATATAGTCCTCCGGAAATCGCCGTTCCGGTTAACCCGACCTTGAGCGCTTTCTGCGGGTTTCTCATGCGCGGTACGATAAAAGTGTAGATCACCACGTTCCGGAACAGGGTGGTGATGCCCAGAGAGCCGACCCAGAACGTGAAGTCCGGATTTGTCGTGAAGGGCCGCAAATTCAGCAGCTCCACTTCACTGAACGAGAGTATCATCATAAACACGACGGGACCTATCACGAAGGGAGTATAGAAAGCGTGGATCAGCGTAAACGAGTAAATATCCTTGCGCGCGGATATCACAACGAGCAGCAGCATCATGAACAGGATCACTTCAAGCGGTGTGCGCCGCAGAACGAAGGTTCCGGTTACTTCGCTGAATTCCCGGAAGGAAAAGGCCGTCGCGACGAGATAGAACAGCGCGATGACGAATAACAGCACGCCGGACGCCCATTTGCCGAGTATCAGCTTGCTGTAAGCTACGGGAGACAGATCCGGAAACCGCATCCCGAGCAAGGACCAGAGCATGACAAGCAGGGCGCCCAGCAGGATGCCCCCGACCGTGACGAGCGGCGCGGCCGATTCGCCTGCGGTAACGGCCAGTCTCGGCAGGGGAAGCACGCCGACCCCGGCTATTGTGCTGATGAGTATGCACATGGCCTGCCAGTTCGTTAAGCGCTGGTCATTCATCCGGCGCACCCCCTTGGTCCGGGTCTTCGGGAACCTTGTCCCAGGAATAGGACGGCGACCGGTAATACCGGTCAGTATGCTTGCGCCTTTTAGTCCGAAGCGATTTTAGATGCCCCGGCCTGTCGCTCATCCACCAAATCGGTCCGCGCAGCAGCGTATCTTTCCATTCCTGCGCGTTAAAAGGGGTGATCGGAGTCATATAGGGAACGCCGAACGAGCGGATACTGAGCAGATGATTGGTAATCAGAATCATCCCGAACATGATGCCGTACAGCCCGAAGGAGCCGGCAAGCACAACAAGCGGAAACCGGAGCATCCGCAGAGCGATGGCGGCGTTGTAAGCCGGCGTGGCGAAAGAGCCGACGGTGGTCATGGCGATGATGACGACCGTAATCGGGCTGGAGAAACCTGCGGATACGGCCGCCTGGCCGATAACCAGGACGCCAACGATGGAAAGCGCCCCGCCGATAAGCTGGGGCAGGCGGATGGTGGCCTCGCGCAGCACTTCCATAGAGATTTCCATCAGGAGGACTTCGATCATGGCCGGGTAAGGAACCCCCGCTCTGGAGCCGGCTACCGCCACGGCAAAGTCCGTCGGGATGACTTCGGGATTAAAGGAAATTACCGCCACGTAAAGCGAGGGGAACACCAGGGAAAAAAGCAGCGCAATCAGCCGGATGAACCGGATCATACTGCCGATCAGGAACCGCTCCGTGTAATCGTCTACAGTCTGGTAAAACTGGCTGAACACAGTCGGCGCGATAAGCGCAAAGGGGGACCCGTCGACCATAATGACGAACTTGCCTTCCAAAAGCGCGGCGACGGTCTTGTCGGGGCGCTCCGTATTCTGAATCTGAGGAAAAGGCGAGAGCGGATGATCCTCGATGAACTGCTCGATATACCCGGCATCCAGGATGGAATCCGTATCGATGGCGGCCAGGCGCTTCTTGGCTTCATGGACCAGTGCCGGACGGGTAATTCCCTGAATGTAGCAGAGCGCCACTTTCGACTTCGTCACACGCCCGATGTGCATGGTATGTACCCGGAAATCAGCGGTTTGCAGCCTATAGCGGATCAGGGCGAGATTGGTCTGTAAATGCTCGATGAAACCTTCCCGGGGACCGCGGATTACCTGCTCGGTCTGCGGCTGCTCAATCGAGCGTTTTTCGATCTTCCTTGTATCCGCAAGGAAGGCCGCCGCGATTCCGTCCACAAGCAGCACGGTTACTCCCATGGTCAATTCGTCGATGATCCGATCAAGGGCTTGTTCCTCCGTGATCCGGCTTACCTGAATGACCTTCTCCGTCAGGTAGGAGGCCAGCGATTCGGCATCGACAATCAAATCTTCCTGCTCCGTATGCGTCATAAGGGGCTTAATCAAATAAGAACGGATCATCTCCTGGTCCACAAAAGAGGAGAAGAACACAAGAGCGGCGGAAGTCCCTTCGAACAATTGAAAACGGCGAACGGTCAAATCATCGTTGTACTGAAGAACATCCTGAAGAAGCTTCAGATTTTCCTCGATTCCCGTGGAAAGCTGCTTGCCGCTTAATATATCTTCTATATAAAGGCTCGGCACCAGTATTCGCGGCTCGGTCACGGGGCTGCCGGTTTTGCGGTTTTTCATCCAATTCCACATCATCGGTCTCCTCCTTTCTTGGGCGGGTTAAGGGACCGAACCGGACGTTCGTTCCTCAACCAGGAAAAATCACTTATATATGGGGCTTAATATTGATCATTCCAGCCGCTTTCATTCATAGGGAGGCGGGCAAGCCGTTCAACAAAATAAGAAAAAAGCGGAAATTTTCCGCTTTTTCTTCGTTAATCTTTATGATTTACTGGGCAACAAAGTCCAGGGATAAAGGCAGGTTGTTGGAAGGTTGAACGATCGTATGAAGCGTATAAGTCGGCGTATCGTTAATGACAATGCCATTCCCCTTATCTACATGGCGATTAGTCACTGTACTGATTTTATAATTGACAAACGCGCCGCTGGTTCTGCTGCCATACAAGGTATACACATTCGGAAGGCCGCTGTAATTGGTAATGTTAATGCGGTACGTATAATCCGTACACCAGTAAGCGCCCCTGATTTTACCGTTGAAGGATGCGGGGGCTTGATCTTGCGGGTTTCCGTCGACATCCCATCTGGACAGGAGAATATCTTGTTCATTCGTATACCCGCCATCGTCGCTTTGCGTAATAAATTTGGCAGGTGCGGCGCTCGTTAAGGTAAGATTGATATCCGCAGTTCTTCCCGAGTATTGCAGCAAACCCCGATAATCGTCCTTTGTTTTGGCATTGTAGTTGGTCGAGGCAATGGTTGCCGTATTGGCGTAGGCGGCTAAATTCGTCGTTCCCGTATTTGTGGATAGATCTGAAATTTTCACATCGGCGTCGCTGCCCGTAGTCACATCCACTGCTCTGAAATCCGCGATATGTACAATCGCTTTCTGACTTGAAATTCCTCCCGCCGCGGAGTATTCATAAGCGTATCCTTGACCCGGCGCAATAGTTGCCAGATAGGTTCCGCCGGCATTATTGCTCATAAAGCCCGTAGTGGCCGTAGAAGCCGCTTTCGTAACATCCCCGCCCGCATTGGAATCTCCATAACCCTCCTTTATTAAGTACAATTTAACGGAGTTCGTGGCAGACGGATTTTTGACGTACAGAAAAAATTTGATGTTTCCGGTCGTCATATTTCGGTGGGAGGACCAAAATCTAAACGTGCCATTCACGGTGTCCCGGTATAACGTCTTGTTTACTTGATGATCGTAGATGGATTCCGGCGCGTTTGAAACGAATACGGGATGCCCCGTTTTGTAAAAAGTAACATCGCCCGAGGTATAAGATTCCTTGACTGATGGAGTTGGAAAAGGTGTTTCCGTACCTAGGGTGTAAGCGGCAAAGGCGTTACTTGGTACTAATAGAATTGCACAGATCATCATGAATAGACTGGCCGTGTTCATCAAGCGTTGTCTCATCCTATACACTCCTAACCGTGTCGGTTTATTTGGCTTGCTTATGTAGATAATAGTTTGTCCTGTCATCTGTGGCAGCGTTTTTTAATCGACTAAACGAACCTCCTTCCTTTTGAATGAATTTCATACATCCGTATCTTAGTTTGAAAATATTCCCAATTACAATATAATGAATGGTTAAAGTCATTGAATTACCAAAAATTGTCATGGTCTTGCTATGGATGCCTTAGGCCAAGCCAAGCAAAAAAAAGCCTGTGCATGAAGCGCAGGCTTTTTGCGTAAAGAGACTCAATAGGTTGCGGGAAGCATGGTTTCAAAGAAATCGGGATGTTTATTGATGTCTGACCGGTGTTATAAATGCATCGTCCGGTTCATTAGGATTATTTCTCGTAAGGCTTGTCCTGGTGATAAAAGTTCGGGGTTTTCCAGGTGTTCTCATACTTGCTGTGAAAAAGATGCGTGGTCGCCGGAGATACCGGAGGAATGAGCCACGTCCAGTCTCCCGTTACTTCCCTTCCCGCCTGGGCTTCCTGCTGCTCGAACAGTTGAAACTGCTGGGCTGCCGTATGATGGTCGACAATGGATACGCCGGCATTGCGGTAGGAATGGTAGACGGCGGCATTCAGTTCGATCAATGCGCGGTCTTTCCAGAAGGTCGCGTTCGAACCGGTATCCAGCCCCATGAGGGAGGCCGTCCGCGGAAGCAGGTTGTATCTTTGTTCGTCAGCCAGATTGCGGGCTCCGATTTCGGTTTCCATGTACCAGCCGTTAAAAGGGGCGGCGGGATAAGAAATGCCGCCGATTTCCAGCCGCATGTCGGCGATAATGGGTACGGCGTACCATTTCAACTGTAATTCCTCGAAACCCGGCAGCTCGGGATGACGGAGGGGAACCTCCAGCACGAGGTCGCGTGGAAGTTCGAACCACCGGGGAGCATCGTCGCCGATCTGGATAACAAGCGGAAGCAAATCGAAGTGCGTGCCTTCGCCTTCCCAGCCCAGCTCCCGGCAAATCTGCGTGAAAGGGATGGAGTTCGGATCGCCGACCGGTCCGTTCTCCGTCTCGTAACCGGCGTAACGGATGAGCTGATGGTTCCAGATGCGTACGGGACAACTTCCGTCCTTCCCGGCGGGAGGGAGAACGGTGATGGCCGGACGGATTTTTCCGTCATTCGTGGCAAAACGAATATGCGTAAGCAGAGCGTCGCGAATTTCTTCGAAGGTGCCGGTATGACGGCCGTCAAATACGCTTAGCGTGTTCCAGAACAAACGGCCGATGCAGCGGTTGCTGTTGCGCCAAGCTAATTTGGCGCCATACTCCAGTTCTTGGGGCCTATGTACGTAAGTGCCGGTTTCTTCGATTTGGGCGCAAACGTCCAGCCACCGCTCTTCGGCTTCCTGTTCGCTGCGGCCCCATTCGCTGTAACAGGTATAGAGGAAGGCGCGGGCTTTGTCCGCAATGTCGTTAGTTGAGTTCATTCGAATGCCTCCTTGGTTCAAGGATCGGCACGGGGTAGTCCGTTAGTCCTTGCTATGTAATGAGCGTAACATAAATTCGGAGGCACAAAATCGACAGTTTTGGGAACGCGCGCCGCCGTGGGATATCTCCCGGCGGCGCTTTTCAAACGGGACGGAAGAGAGCGGGATGCTGTGCATAGGGAAGCGGGCGAAGGAGCCGGACCGCGACGTCGAGCGCATGGACGCTCAGCCGCGGCAAAAAGGCCGCCGTAACGTCTTCGGCGGCGCTTCCTTCACCCGCGCAGAGCAAACGCTCCTGCGCGTTCATACATCGGTGACCGGCCCATATGGGTCCGGTACACCACGATCTCTTCCGCCGTCCAAGAGGCGGAAGGAGGCTCGCCCGGCGCGTCCAGCCGTTCACGCGCCCATTTGCGCCCGCCCGTATAGCGGCGGGCGAGCGTGATGTGGGGCCGGTAAGGCCGGTCCTCCGGCTCGAAGCCGAGGGACGAGCAGGCCGCCTCCACATCACGCTGGAGCCTGTGCAGGGCGTCGAGATCGCCCTGCAGACCGGCCCAGAGGATGCGCGGGGCATCCTTCGGGCCGAAGGTTCCCGCTCCCGCGGCGGTAAGCTCCAGCGGAGAATGAGCCGCTGCCGCTTGTTCGAGCAGAGGGGAGAGAGCGGGCAGGGTAGACCGGGGCGTGTCGCCTATAAACTTCAGCGTGATATGGAAGTCCTCGGGATGAACCCATTTGTGGAAGGGGGTTCCCGATTCTCTCAGCCTGCCGGTCCAGCCGCTCAGGTTCTCTCTAACGGGTCCGGACAGCGGAACGGCGATGAACAGGCGTTCTAACGAGTCGGTCATGTCGAATCTGCTCCTTTTGTGTAAGCTTCTTTTAATTTTGGCGGAAAGGCCCGTATCCATGCAATTTTTTCTTGCTGGTACTGGCGAATACTGCTATCATAGCGATAAATCAAATGAAGCAGAGGGTGTGGAGAGAAAAATGGGAAACCGTGCTTACAATTTTAACGCCGGTCCGGCGGCTCTGCCGCTGGAAGTGCTGGAACAGGCGCAGAAGGAATTTGTCGACTTCCGCGGCATCGGCATGTCGATTATGGAAATTTCGCACCGCAGCGCAGAGTACGAAGCGGTGAACAACGAAACGCAAAACCTGCTTAAAGAATTGTTCAGCATTCCGGACGGCTACAAAGTGCTTTTCCTCCAAGGCGGAGCAAGCACACAATTCACCATGATTCCCATGAATTTTCTGCAAGCCGGACAAACCGCGGCCTATGTTCAAAGCGGCGCGTGGGCGGACAAAGCGATCAAGGAAGCGAAACTTTTCGGGGAAACCGCCATTGCGGCGAGCTCGAAAGATCAGAAGTTCATGCGCATGCCGGACCTCGGTGCGCTTAACCTGTCCGATCAGACGGCTTATCTGCATGTCACGTCGAACGAAACCATCGAAGGCTCGCAGGTTCAAAGCTACCCGGACACCGGCAGCATTCCGCTCATCGCGGATATGTCCAGCGATATTCTCAGCCGTCCGGTCGACGTCTCGAAGTTCGGCCTGATTTACGCGGGCGCTCAGAAGAACCTCGGACCTTCGGGCGTAACGGTCGTTATTTTGCGGGAAGACATGCTGGAGCGCGCGAATGCGAACCTTCCGACCATGTTCCGCTATGACACCCACGTGAAGAACGATTCGCTTTACAACACACCGCCTTCTTATTCGGTGTACATGATCAATCTGGTGCTGCACTGGATCAAACGCCAGGGCGGACTTGCCGCACTGGAGAAGATCAACCGCGACAAAACCGACCTGATTTACAACGCCATTGACGCCAGCGGCGGCTTCTATCAAGGCTGTGTCGATGCGGACAGCCGTTCCAGAATGAACATTACGTTCCGTCTGCAATCGGAAGAGCTGGAAAAGCTTTTCGTCAAGGAGTCCCAGGCGAACGGGTTTGTCGGTCTGAAAGGGCACCGCAGCGTCGGCGGACTGAGAGCCTCGACTTACAACGCGGTTCCTTACGAGTCGTGCCAGGCGCTCGCCCAGTTTATGAACGATTTCAGCAAGCGCAACGGATAAACCTCCGGTATACGGTACACGGACAGGCATCTTTTTTATTCGAATCGGAAAAACGGGACCCTTCACTGGGTCCCGTTTTTGCTGCGTGAATGAGGACATTGAGGGAGGCTGAGGCCTATCCCGGATGCCCGAAAGTCATGCGTGCTTCTATCCCGGACAGTCCACGAAGTATGAACACAAGCTGTATAACCATAAAAAAAGGTACGGCGAATGATTTCGCCCTACCTTTTTAAAACTCTCTTATAAAACTCTCTGTGCATGCCTGTATTCCGGGCGGTCCTCAGGCAAAACTCTCTTTAATGGCGGGCTCGGTCAATTTGTAGCCGACGTTGCGAATGGTCATGATATATTCGGGTGTCCGGGCGTTGGCCTCGATTTTATCCCTGAGATGAGAGATGTGGACATCGACGATCCGGGAATCGCCGAGGAAGTGGTAGTCCCAGACGCCGTGCAGCAACTGCTGGCGGCTCAATACTTTGCCTCTGTGCTTGCAGAGGAACACAAGCAGCTCGAATTCTTTGGGGGTCAGATCAACCGGCTTGCCCGCACAGGTCACCTCGCGCTGATCGGGACGGATGCTGAGCTGGCCGATCGTGATCGGAGCTTCTTCGCCCGAGGCCGGGAGGGTCTGAATGCGCCGGATGATCGCCTGAATGCGGGAAATCAGCTCCTGCGGACTGAAAGGCTTGGTCATATAATCGTCGGCACCGTTATCCAGCCCCGCGATTTTATCCGATAAATCCTGCATGGCGGTGAGCATAATGATGGGAACGAGATTGTTCTGGCTGCGCAGCTTGCGGCAGACCTGCAGGCCGTCCATTTTGGGCAGCATCAGGTCGAGAACGATAATGTCGGGACGGAACTGGCCGATGACGTCGAATACGGCCTCACCGTCATACACGCACTGGACTTCGAAGCCTACGAGCTTCAGATTGAACTCGATGAGCATGGAGATCGAAGGTTCGTCGTCTACGACTAGCACTTTTTTCTTCATGAATCGGTCTCCTTTGGGTTCGGTTATTAGCTCTATTATCGCTCCTATGTATCACGGTCATATTAAGAACACGTAAAACGAGTGTTAAAATTGCGGAGCGGAAAGTGGTATACTAGTTGAGGAAAGAGGTGAACGTGCAGCATGGCTTTTCACATCGTATTGGTTGAACCCGAAATTCCCGCGAATACGGGCAATATTTCTCGGACCTGCGCAGCGACGGGGACTTACCTGCATCTGGTGCGGCCGCTCGGATTTTCAACGGATGACAAAACACTGAAACGGGCGGGGCTCGACTACTGGCATTCCGTCAAACTCGAATATCACGATTCTTTTGAAGAGGTCAAAGAGAAATATGCCGGAAACCGGTTCTTTTTTGCCACCACGAAAACCGATAAGCGGTATACGGATTTCGAGTTCCGCGACGGAGATTTTTTCGTGTTCGGCCGAGAGACGAAAGGGCTCCCGCCTGAAATTTTGAAGGCTCATCCCGGACAGACCATGAGAATGCCGATGTCGGATGCGGTCCGCTCGTTGAACTTGTCGAATTCGGCGGCCATCGTCCTGTTCGAGGCGCTCCGCCAGAACGATTTTCCGGGACTCCGGTAAGGATAAGTGATATGGGTTATCTAGTTTGTTATAACTATATGTCATTATGTGCGACAGATTATAGTAATTTGATTTAACCAGAAAGAAGCAGAAACCCTAAAATACAAGGGGATCTGCTTCTCTTTATTATTTTTAATGAAGTCTTTATTTAATTGAGTAACAAAAAGAAAATAATGTTAGTACATAAGATTTGGAATATTGATCTAAATGTGATTCTTACAATTGAAATGAACGGACATTTTTTGGTTAAAAATAATTGTAAAAAAATACCTTTTGAGGTAGATTGGAAATAGATAGTAAGTTATTTAGTTCTAGTGTAAATACAACCTTTGCAGCGAAAACAGACGAAAAATATACATTTGCCAAAAAAGATGGTAAAGAGGCCCTCTATGACAATGCTAATAAAGTGCATGGACAGCGGATGGAAAAAAGTTAAGCTTAACAGAGTATAAAATCATATTAGAAAACTCCGAAAGAGCAAGAAATGATGCGTCCTTGAATTTTTCAAACAGTGAACTAAATCAATCCAGAAAGAATATTATTAATACAATTAACCCCTTAAATATATTAGTTATGAATTACTATGAAAATGATTTGTCTTGGGCCGCTACCGGTACTCCAGAAAAAGTGACCCCTTCAGTTGATTGCCCGTCATGGCAACCAGCCGCTTGTCAAGTACAAGTTCAATATGCTATACAAACAACTGAATCTTTTTCTGTAAACGTTGATGCGGGAGATAAAAATTATATTCGTGGAAATGCAGGTTTTAGTTGGTCTACTTCTTCCCAATCGCAAGTAGGTGCAACCTATCAAATTCCTCAAGGGGACCGAGGTTATATAACATTTGCACCATGGATAAACTACACAAGAGGTTATATTCATTATGCATACTCAGACCAAACTGGATATCATTATTTAGGTAAAAGTGACATGAAGTTTGCTAACGCTCCCAAAAAGTTACCTAACGGATTCACAGATGGCGTTTTTTCAGTTGTAAAATATTAAGATGATATTTCTTGGTCTACGTCCTAATAAATTAGGGCGTAGACTAATTTCAATTAGTTTTGTTAGAAAAGGAGATGTAGTTATTGAGATCTTTTATATTAGGTTGCATTCAATGTTGTTTTGGAATTACATTGTTAGGATTAGGTGGGTTAGAAAAAATTCTTATTTTTATGATAGTTAGTAATAGAGCAGCACTTGATATTAACTCTGTAATAGGTTTGACGCCAGCCTATATTTGGAATATCACCAATTATACTTTATCTACAGGGGCAATATTAGTCGTTATGGGAATTATTTTTTTACTAATATCCAGAAACAAACAAGGAGATACCAAATTATAAATCCATGCCTACTTTATAGGTAAAATATAATAAAGGATTTTTTGTTGAAGTAAGTCTATATAATTGTATTCTATGATGATTTTTGAGTACATCTTTACTTTGCTTGAATTATTCAATGGAGTTGCTAATTGTAACAACAGAAACACTTTACTAAATAACACTCATCTGATCAATATATAGACAAATTATCATGATGAAAAATTACAATAGTCTTTTATCGCATATGCAGATTTAAGTCATGTCAGGATAAAAAACCTAAGGAGACAGCCCTCTTCTCAGGATCCTCCTGAATAGATCTGAACTCAAACGCTTTTTTGACATAGATTATAGAAAGCATTCCTTGTACCTGAACGGCTTCGGTTAGAAGATCGTTTTTTTCTTTGGTTAAAAGTCGAGGAACCGTCTTATATAAGACGGTTCTCCAAGGATTCGATTGCCAGTTTAAGCGCAGTTAAGCGATGCGTATTTAAAGTTTTTTGAGAACTGCCTTCTTTTGCTTTTGCTATCTGTTGTTCGACAGATGGAAGGATACTTTGGAGAACTTCTTTAGATGTCAATATGATTTCTTCGTCATAAGAAAAATCTTCCCCATTCCAGCTGCCTTTGAGGCTTTCTAAACCGATTTTTACGGCGTTTTGCCTTTTTTTGACGAGGGTGGTGTTTGAACCTTTTTCTGTCATGCTTTTATAAGCATTTGAAAGCTTGTTAAAAGTCGACTCCAAAGATTTAATAGACAAGTCTTGGATTTCTTGGTCAACAGTCTTCATTAATAAGAGCCTCACATTCTTTTTTTAGTAAGATTATACTATGAATAAGGCTTTAACAGAGCCTACCGGAATGATATTGATCGTCACTTGAAGAGAGCGGGCCGAACGGAAAATTGCCTCCCTAGTTTTTCCTCCTTTACACTTGTCTGTTATATTTAGTTGTAATGTATGTTATGTTTATGGAAGATGGCAGGAACTAAGCTTTATCCAATTTCGCTGGTTTCAACGATTCCCTTTCCTTGACAAATGGTTTGAAGGGGCAGATGCCTTACCTTGATACATAAAAAACCGGATGATGCCGCGGGATAAACGCGGTCTCCTTACAGGCGGAAGTAGGCCGGAAGGTTCATTTCGGATTCGGGAAAAACGGAGAGCACCGGGATTCGTTACGGGATTGTATGAGCCTAAAGCAGCAGGGCGATATTCGCGTAAAGAGTCCGGGCGATTTTTCCGGGAAAATTTTCTAGGCGTATAGGCATATTTGGGATCGTTTGCGTGCAGGACAAGGGTTCTTTTGCTCTGGTGCTTTGGAATCTTGTAATCTTTTCCGTTTTGTATCCCCAAATAAAAAGAATATAACGAAGTTAGAAGGAATTAGCAGAAATTTGGCGAATAAAAATTGGGTAAAGTTTGTAAAGCCGATTATACTTCGGTGAAATGAGGTGAGTGGCACAATGATGAAACCAGCTGGAGTTGTCCGTAAAGTGGATCAGCTTGGACGTATCGTATTACCTAAGTCGCTGCGTAAAAGATATCAAATGAACGAAGGCGATCCGGTCGAAATTTTAGTACAAGGGGACCATATCATCCTAGAGAGATACCGCCCGAAATGCGTGTTCTGCGGTGAGATGGATCATGTTAACGAATTTAAAGAGCGTCACATCTGTTCCAATTGTCTGGGTGAAATGAACGCAATGAAACAACCGAGAGTCTAGTTAGGGCTTATTTCCTATTTTTACCGAGACGATCGAACACACCAGACGAAAAAGCGCCGTTTCCTTCGGGAGACGGCGTTTTTTCGTGGCTCCGCCTTTTTTTCACCCCCTAAAAGCAAGGGGATATGGTAAAATCAGGGTAGATCTTTCGGCGGAATAGAGAGGAGAGAGAGCCGTGATAAACATAAACGGTATAGGGTTCGGAGACGGCCCCGGGATGTTCGGTCTTGTGTCGGCGTTGTTTCCGCTCGTTTTCATCGCCATTCTGGCGTTTATCGCATTTACCCTCGTGAAAAGCATCCTGCAGTGGAACCATAATAACAAGCAGACGATACTGACGGTAGAAGCGCGAGTCGCGACGAAGCGTACGGCAGTGTCCCACCACCATTCGGCTTCGAACGAATCGATGCACAGCCATTCCACGGACACGTCCTACTTCGTCACGTTCGAGGTAGAGAGCGGCGACCGGATCGAGTTCCGGATAAGCGGGTCGGAGTACGGCCAGCTTGTGGAAGGGGATATGGGAAAGCTGAATTTTCAGGGTACGCGGTATCTCGGTTTTGCGCGGCACCGGGTGGTCAGTTATCCGTAAGCCTTGGCGATCGCCCTCCGGGAAGAGCGAATAATTAAAGGGGCTGTTTTATCAGCCCCTTTTTGCTGGATGATTTCTTTTTCGATAGCGGAAATGATTTCAATACTTGGGGGGATTATCATGAGGATTATAAAAAGAACTATTCTACTAGGAATTAGCTTATTATTTTTATTCATAGGGTCTATTATTGTCTTTATGAATTTGAGAGCTGAAAAATTAGAAAATGAAGTACGAAGTTATCTAACATCCAAAGGATACGAAGAACATCAAATCCAAAAAATGGATAGCAAGATAACAATTCAGCCTGTATATCAAGTTGTCGTTATATTTGCGGATGAACCGAATGTAACTTACTACTATGGGTCAAAAAAGTATTACTCCATTCTTCCTTCAGAAGGAGAAGATAAAGTATTCCAATTAAGTGTTACTCGTTTCATTGGTCAAAACTACGAGTATAAGCACATCGAACCTAATGTTAAGGAACAACTTCGATGAACTAGTGGGGAGGTTTAACTAAGAGCCGGTCGTTGAAAATATTAAGCATTTAGTTCCCCGCTAGAGCTGTACCGGAAAACCCGGTTTCCTCTTTAAGAGCTTGCATAGACTCGCTGATGATTTCCTTCATGCGCTTCCTCCGTTCTTGCACATGGAACGATAACTTCCCCGTGCCTCTTTGTTTCCATAAAAAAATCCCCATCGCAGCCGGACAGAACAAAAGATTCATTCTGCTTGCTAAGGTGGGGATCATTTCATATCCAGGGCTTTCGTTTACTTCCACATAACCGATGAACCTTACAGGCCTTTGGTTTTATCCTCGTTGTACGAAGATGTGAAGATGGCCACGATAAACATGGTCAGCACTACAATAATGATCCAGAAAGCATGAGACATCCAAGCGCACCTCCAAGTAAACATACGTTAGCCTAATTATACCCAATCGCCGTTCAAAAGAAAATGACAAAAATGTGAACAAGCCCTTCACAGGATCGGCTGGTTGGCTTTCCGGTATTCATTCGGCGAGCAGCCGGTCACTTTTTTGAACACTTTGCTGAAATATTTCTCGTCGCTATAGCCGACCATTTCGCTGACCTGGGAAATCCGCAGGTTGGGATTCATCATGAGCAGCTTGGCTTTGTCGATGCGAATGGCGCCCAGATAGTCGGACAGATTCGTGCCGAACTCTTGTTTGAACTTGCGCGAAATGTATTCACGGGAGAGGAAAAAACGGCCGGCGATATCCTGAAGCGAAATTTCCTCGTGATAGTGCGTCTGCAAATATTTCGCAATGTCGTAGATGACGTTCTTCTCGCGGTGCTGTCTTTTGAGCAGCTGCTTCGAAAGCTGGACGAACGAATGCGTCAGCTCCTGCTGCCAGTCGGCCAGCGAGAGCGTGCCCTGTTCGTTCAGCGGAACAATGGTCTGCCCGCTCCCGGATTCCGAGCGCACCTCCGCGAGCAGCTCTTCGGGACCGTCCGGGAAGAAATCTTCGATCCATCGGCCCCGCATGGTGTCCGCTTCGTGGCGCCACTGCTCGATCTGCTCGAGCGTAATGGCGCTTAGGCTCCGCACGCCGTCGAACCACGCCTGCACGGCGGAGGAGATCTCTTCGGCGCTGCCGCTGCGGATCGCCGTCCGGATCGCCTCCTCGAAATCGCTGAAGCGCAGCCGCCGGGGCTGGAGGCCTTCGGGCCGGACAGCCTCGTGAATCCAGCCGCCGCGGCTGAGCAGATTGCGCTGGCGCAGCGCGTCGCGGGCTTCGCGGTAAGCCGCCGGGAGGCCGTCGGGGAAGGCGTGCGCCCGGCTGAGCCCGAAATCGAGCCGGCTGTGCAGGGCGGTCAGGATGCCTTCGTTGATGTCCCCGAGAAGGGCGGGGACCTTGTCCGGCTCATCCCATACCAGGAGCAAGATTTCGTTAGAGCTCCAGTAGCGGAAGGCGGCCCCGCGGCTGCGGCGATGCAGAAACTCGTTGCAGATGTTGATCAGCGAGAAGAAGAGCAGGTCCGTGTTGCGGCCGAATTTGTTCTTCAGCTTCGTCTCCATCGTGACCATGCTGAGGATGGCGATGCGGCACGAGGCCGTTCCCGCCGGAAGGCCCCAGTCGGCCTGCAATTCCCGGACGGCGCCCGTATTCTGCGCGGGCTCGTCGAGCAGCCCGGACAACTGCCGGTCCCAGTAGACCGGCTTGATGCGGTTCATCTCGATGTTCCGCTCCACGCTCCGGGACCGTTCATGCTCTTCCTTGTTCCAACTGGCGACCGCTTTGGCCAGCGCTTCGTTGACCTGATCCGGATCGATCGGTTTCAGGATATAGTCGGTTCCGCCGTATTGAATCGTATGGCGGACGAGAGAAAAATCATCGTGGCCGCTGATTACGATTGATTTGGCGGAAGGGTCGTCGGTCTGCAGCCATTGGAGCAGCTCCACGCCGCCCTTTACCGGCATCATCATATCCGTAATGATGATCTGGGGCTTTTCCCGCCGGATTACCTCCATGGCTTCTTCTCCGTTTTCCGCCTCGAATATTTGCGAAATGCCGTGTTCTTCCCATTTGATCAGCATCCGCAGGGCGCTGCGGACGTGTTTCTCATCATCTACGAGTAATGCGATCATGTTGTTGTATCCTCCCCGAGCGGAATGCGCATCGTAATCCGGACGCCATGCGGGTCCGTATTTTCAAGTGTCAGCGAAGCTTGCGGATCGAAGTAAAGGCGCAGTCTCGTCCTCACGTTGCCGATCCCGATTCCGCCTTCTTCGTCTATCCCGGTCTCCTCGCGCATAACGGCAAGTCCGGCTTGCAGCTCCGTGAGCTTGTCTTCCGGGATGCCGCGTCCGTTGTCTTCGACTTCCACGAAGAGGACGGGGCTTGCGGAAGTCCCGCAGCCGCCGGAATCGGGCGACGCGCCCGCTGCTGCGGAATCTTCGTCCGGCCGGGATTCCGGCGCGTTTCTCGGGACGGCGGCTGCGGGTCCGCTCTCTGCGCCGGCCCCGTCTGGCCCCGCTTCTCCATCCGGTTTGAGAGTATCCTCGCCGGGTCCCGTCCCGCCGCCGGGTTCGAGCCGGGCACGGATGATCAGATGACCGGGTCCGAGCTTCGGATCGAAGCCGTGCTTGAAGTAATTTTCGACCAAGGGCTGAATGATCATCTTCGGAACCTCGATGCCTAGAGCGGCTTCGTCCAGTTCGAAGTCCGTGCGGAATTTGCCCTCGAACCGCTCCGTCTGGAGTTCCAGATACGCTTTCACATGGCCGATTTCCATGGAGAGCGGGACCGCTTCCTGGTTCGTGTTCATGCTGTAGCGCATCATTTTCGCCAGCGAGTTGATCAGCGAGTAGATGCGGGGGACGTTATGCTGGAGAGCCAGCGTACCGATGGACTGCAGCGCATTGTTCATGAAATGCGGGTTGATCTGGGCTTGCAGCGCCTTCAACTGATTCGTTTTATTGGCGATGTTCAGCCTGTACTCCCGCAGAATGAGGTTGTTGATCGTCTCCATCATCGTGCGGAACCGGCGGACCAGAATGCCGAGTTCATCCTGCCCTTCGCCGTCTACGCGGGCCGTCAGATTACCGGCCTGGATCTGGTTGATCGTCCCGATCAGTTTTTTGATCGGAGCGGTAATCCGGATCGTCACGAACAGAGTGGCCGCAATGACGAGCAGCAGGGAAACCGCCGCGATGATGATATTGATCTGGGTCAGGCTCCGCGCCCCTTCATACAGATAGCTGTGCGGGATTTCCTTCACCAGCGTCCACTTCATGTAAGGGGTATCCATTTTTTCGTACAAATAAACCGACTTGTTCATCTCCAGTTGTCCGCGCGTTTCCTTGGACTCCAGAACCGGGCCCGTCCAGGCGTCGGAGAGAGGCTTGCCGATCAGGGAGCCGTCTCCTGAATAAACGACCATGCCCGACTGGTCGAGCAGGTAAAGACGTTCATGCTGCTTGTTAAAAAGCTGGTCGGCAATGTCCTGAATCGCCTCCAGCTTGATATCGATCGACAAAGTCCCCAGCCATTCCGTCGTCGGGACGTTGTAGATGGCCCGGTGTAATGTAATGACGGGGCGGGGGTCATAATAAGGTGGACTCTGACCCAGGCCGTAAATGGAACTCATATGCGTGGGCTCCACGACGGAAGAGAGGTTGCCGGTCGTATAAGGCTCGCTGAAATTATCCGTATCGTAGCCGCGCTTCGGGATATCCCCGATGAGCAGCGTAGACCTGCGGGTTTTTGCCATATACAAATAGATCTGGTAAATGCCGTCCACGGAGTGAGTCATATTTTGCAGCAGGGTATAGGTCTGGGCTTCGTTCGTGTAATCCTGCACATTCCGCCGGAGCATCAGCAGGATGGCCGGATCGTTATAGAGGGAGAGCGAGTTGCGGTTAAGCGTGTCCATGTACGCTTGTACATTTGTTTTGCCCTGGTAAATCAGGTTCGCGTTCTCCTGAATCAGCTTCGTTCCCACCGAACGGGTGGTGTAGAAATACGTGACGATCATGGAGATGACGATCGGAATGACAGTTGCGGCCAGCATGAGCAGGATGAGGCGTGTACGAATGCTGCTGTTGTTCATCGGGCAGACTCCTCAGATCAATATATTCCACCTAACGGTTCACCTCGTGCGGTAGTGGGGAGCGGGTGGAGCGCCCTATACTAAATACACAACCTTCCATAGACAAAGGAGGAAGACAGATGCATAAGCGTTCATCGCAATGGGGTCAGCAATTATTTTTTCTCGGACCTGCGGTCCTTTTCTTTACCTTGATTATTATCATCCCTTTCCTGCTCGGCATGTACTACTCGTTCACGAACTGGAACGGGGTATCCGGCGAGGTCAGTTGGGTAGGCTTTGATAATTTTAAAAGAATCTTTACCCAGGATCAAGATTTCTGGAGTGCGTTCTGGTTTACCGTCCGGTTTACGCTCGTGGGCGTCGTGCTGTCCAATCTGGTCGGATTCGTTCTGGCGTATCTGCTGACGAGACCGCTTAAAACCCGGAATTTCCTAAGAACCGTTTTCTTTATGCCGAATGTAATCGGCGGACTTCTTCTCGGATTTATTTGGCAGTTTATTTTCGTAAAAGGGTTCTCCGCTATCGGTGAAATGACGGGAATCGGCTTCTTCAATCTTCCGTGGCTCGGCGATTCGACCACCGCCTTCTGGGGCATTGTCATCGTGTTCGTCTGGCAGACAGCCGGGTATTTGATGGTCATTTACATCGCGGCTTTCAGCAACGTGCCCAAAGACGTGATCGAAGCGGCACAGATCGACGGAGCTACGCAGGGACAAGTTCTGCGCTCCATTATGATTCCGCTTATCATGTCGGCCGTTACCGTCTGCCTGTTCCTCGCCATCTCGTGGACGTTCAAAATGTTCGATCTCAATTTGTCGCTGACGAAAGGCGGCCCCTTCCGTTCGACGGAATCCGTCGCGATGAATATTTACAGCGAAGCGTTCCAGAACAACCGGTACGGTCTCGGAACGGCCAAGGCGCTGGTGTTCTTCATCGTCGTCGCGGTCATCACGTGGCTGCAGGTCCGATTCACGAAAAGCAAGGAGGTCGAAGCGTAAATGGAAGCACAAAACCGTTACTCCGGGCGTGTGTTTATCGCCGAAATCGTAACGTTTGTCATCGCTCTTCTGTTCCTTGTCCCGTTTTACTTCCTTCTCGTGAACTCCGTGAAAAGCTTCGGCGACCTGCTTTCCAATGCCGCCAGCTGGCCGGAATCGTTTCACTTCGAAAATTACAAGCGGGCCTGGAGCATCACCAATTTCCCGGTCGTCTTCTGGAACTCTCTGATCGTTACCGTGATCAGCAACATCGGCATCGCGCTCATCAGCGCCATGGCGGCTTACCGGCTGGTGCGGTATAAAAGCCGCATCAATCAAGTTCTGTTCGGCATGTTCGTGGCTGCGATGGTCATTCCGTTCCAGTCGATCATGATTCCTCTCGTGAAGGTTCTCTCCGGCGTAGGCTTGATGGACAGCCTGTGGGGCCTGATCATCTGCTACCTGGGATTCGGGGCGCCGATGGCGATCTTCCTCTTCCACGGATTCGTGAAATCGATTCCTTTGGAGATCGAAGAGTCGGCTGTCGTAGACGGAACGTCCCCTTACGGCGTGTTCTGGCGCATCGTGCTGCCGCTGCTTAAGCCGATGTTCGTAACCGTCATCATTCTCAACGCCCTCTGGACGTGGAACGATTATTTGCTGCCGTCGCTCGTCCTGCAAAATCAGTCCCTGCGTACCATTCCGCTGGCCACGTTCTCGTTCTTCGGCCAGTATATGAAGCAGTGGGATTTGGCTCTGCCGGCACTCGTGCTCGGCATTACGCCGATTATCATTTTCTTCCTTGCCATGCAGCGCTATATTATCGAAGGCATTACGGCTGGATCGGTTAAGGGATGACTTACGGATCTGACAAAACGTGTAAGGTCAATTTGTTCCACTCAACAGATCAACAGCTTACGTGTTAACGGCTCTCTCCGGTTTATATAATGAAGAAGTCATCCAGAAAGAGGCAAGACCATAAAGGGAGGTTTCACCATGAAAAAGCTTTCTACACTCGCACTCGTTTCCGTATTTGCGATGTCCACCGTGCTCGCAGGATGCGGAAGCGGAGATTCCGGTAAAACCGCAGAAGGCGGCAATGCGGCCGAAGGCGGAACGAAAACGATTAAAATCTTTCAATTTAAAGTAGAAATCGCGGAAGCGCTGAACAAAGTCAAAGCCGAATACGAGAAAACGCATCCCGGCGTGAAGCTGGACATCCAGACCGTAGGCGGGGGCGCGGATTACGGCGCGGCGCTCAAAGCCAAGTTTGCCGGCGGCGATACGCCCGACATTTTCAACAACGGCGGCTTCCAGGAAATGAACACATGGATGGAGCATCTTGAAGATCTCTCCGATCAGCCCTGGGTAAAAGACCTGGTTCCGGTTGCGAAAGAACCGATGACCAAGGACGGCAAAATCTACGGACAGCCGATGGGATTGGAAGGCTACGGCTTTATTTACAACAAGGACTTGTTCAAGAAAGCCGGCATCACCGAGCTTCCGAAAACGCTGACTCAGCTCGACGAAGCTTCGAAGAAGCTTCAGGCGGCCGGCATCACCCCGTTCGCAAACGGGTACCAGGAGTGGTGGGTGCTGGGCAACCATACGCTTAACGTCGCGTTCGCCAACCAGCCGGACTCCAACAAATTTATCGCCGGCCTGAACGCCGGAACCGAGAAATTCAAGGGCAACCCGGTCTTCGAGCAGTGGACCAGAATGGTGGATCTAACCCTGAAATACAGCAATAAAAATCCGCTGACGACCGACTACAACACGCAGGTCACGATGTTCGCGAACGGCCAGGCCGCTATGATGCAGCAGGGCAACTGGACGCAAGTTCAGATCGACGGCATCAACAAAGATCTGAACATCGGTATTCTGCCGATGCCGATCAACGATGACGCGGCTCAAACGGACAAGCTTTATGTGGGCGTTCCGAACAACTGGGTCATCAACAAGAACTCCAAGGTTAAAGCCGAAGCCAAAGAATTTTTGAACTGGCTCGTCTCTTCCGATGCGGGCAAAGCTTTTATCACCCATGACTTCAAATTCATTCCGGCCTTTACGAACATCGAAGCCAAACCCGAAGATCTCGGAGACCTGGCCGCGGATATTATGACGTACAGCAAAGAGAACAAAGTTCTGGGCTGGAACTCCTCCAAGTATCCGGAAGGCGCCATGCAGGAATTCGGAGCCACGATGCAGGCTTATGTAGCCGGGAAGAAAACGAAAGATCAAATGTTGGACGACTTCCAGAAAACGTGGGACAACCTTAAGGGGAAAACCGCGCAGTAAGAAAAAAGTTAAAGAAACGCTTGCGATGTGAATCGCAGGCGTTTTTTTGTGTGTGTGGGAAAGCTTGCCGGATGTATGGCAGGGGGCGGCTCTAAGTGAGGGAAGGAAGCACCGGTAAACGGAGGAAAAGCGGTCCCTTATCCGTAAAGGAACCGCTTTTGTTTATTCGGGACCATGCCCTCGTGTAATAACCCAGAAGAGAAGGGCCAGCCCGCTGACGGCAGCGCCGAAAAGGCATACTCCGTTCCAGCCGCCGATGGCGTACAAGCTTGTCGATGCAATCGCTCCAGTGGCGCTGCCGAGCGAGTAAAAGATCATGTACCCGGCGGTCAGCCGACTCCGTGCCTCGGGGCGTACGGTGAAGATCAGGCTCTGATTCGTCACATGGACGGCCTGGACGGCAAGGTCGAGCAGGATGACGCCGATGACCGCGGCTGCCAGCGAATGGGGCGTGAATCCGATAAAGCCCCAGGACGCCAGCAGCAGAACCAGCGCCAATCCGGTGGTTCGCTGTCCCAGGCCCCGGTCGGCCAGCCTGCCCGCTCTGGCGGCGGCTAAAGCTCCGGCTGCTCCGGCAAGACCGAATGCGCCGACAGCCGTATGGGAAAGCGACAGCGGAGGCGCGCTGAGAGGAAGGACAAGGGCGGTCCACAAGGTGCTGAACACGGTAAAGATCAGGAAAGCCAGGACGGCGCGTATCCGCAGCAGTCGTTCTTCTATAAACAAAGCGAAAACCGAACGGAGCAGCCGAGGATAAGAGAGTTCCGTTTTTGTGTGAGGAACATTCGGCAAAATCCGGTACAGGGCGGCCCCCGTCACAAACATCAGCAGCGCCGAGGTGAGATAAACCGATCTCCAGCCGGCCAAGTCCGTCAGAGTGCCGGCGAAGGTTCGTGCCAGCAGGATGCCGCTCACGATGCCGCTCTGAACCACGCCTACGACGCGTCCGCGTTCATCGGAGGAGGCGAGGGTGGACGCGTAAGCGACAAGCACTTGAGTCACGACGGCGAGCAGCCCGACAGCGGCAAGTCCGGCCAGCAGTACCGGTGCGGACGGGGCAGTGCCGGCGATCAGGAGAGCGCCGGCCGAGAGCAGCATTTGAACGGTGATCAGCCGCCGCCGGTTCAGCAGATCCCCGAGGGGCACGAGCAGCAGCAGGCCCAGAGCGTAACAAATCTGAGTTACGGTAACGACAAGGCCCACGGCAGCGGGAGCTACTCCGAATTCCGACGCGAGAGCATCGAGCAGTGGCTGCGCGTAGTAAATGTTGGCCACGGCGAGCCCGCAAGCGGCGGAGAAAAGCAGCGCCTTCGAAGCGGACAAGGAAGATGGACCCGTAGGCGGTACGGGAAGCGAGGCTGGTGCCGAAAGCGATGTGGAGCGAGGTTGCGAATCCGCGATCAAGGCTCCGATGGATGCCCCGGTCGATGCCGGTGCAGGTATTAACGCCGTAGGCAAGGCTGCTGCCGGTGACGGTTCCAAAACCGGCGCCGATGTCTGATCTTGCACGAGAGTCTCAGTCTCTGGCGGGATCGGGACAGAAACTTCTGCCGCGGCGGCGCCTGACGCCGTTTCCGGACCGGATGCACCATTCGTTTGTCCGGCACGAGAGCCGATTTTGCAGGGGGTAACCATGTTACTTCCACTCCTTTGGATGAATTTTAAAATTTATAATATACCGAATGGTACATAATGATTGTTAAATTACCAGCAAAAGACACATCTGTCAAGGGACATTTGTAAAAGCGCCACCAATTAAAAAAGAGTACAGAACCAGTATTTTTAAATTTGCAGTGGGGATATCCTCCAACAGAAGCCATTGATTTATTGACAAGAAGTAGAATGAAAACTAAAATGATAACATACTGAACGATATAATAAGGGGTGTTCCTATGGTCCGGCAAAGAGAATTCGATGAGGACGCTGCTTTGGATGCGGCCATGCGGTTGTTTTGGGAAAAAGGATATGAAGCCGCTTCATTAACTGAATTGACGGCCAGAATGGGCATCCAGCGGCCAAGCATGTATGCCGCTTTCGGAAGCAAGAAAGAGCTGTTCGAGGCCGCTCTGCGAAGTTATACACAGGCTCACGCCGCCCGTATCCGGGCCAAATTGCAAAGCCGCACTTCCGTAAAAGACGCTTTCCGGGCTTTGTTCGAAGGAATCGTAGCGGATGAATATGAGGGAAGCTTGAACCGGGGATGCTTCAGTATTAATACGATGGTGGAGCTGGCACCCCACGATGAGAAATTCGAGATTCTTACTAGGGAACATCAATTGTACCTATCGGTAATTTTTCAGGAAACGATTGAACGGGGAATACGCACGGGGGAGCTGGATGCGGCGCTGGAAGCAAGAGGAACAGCCCAGGCTCTGCTGGTTTCGCTGATCGGGCTTACCGTCATGCTTAAATCTCGTCCGGACAGGCAGTTCGCCGATAACACGGTAAAGACGGTGCTAACTTTGCTTCGCTGACCGGCTGGAAAGAAACTGGACGTTTCAAGGGAGCGCGGCGTTCGGTGCAAGGCGTGTAGCGCACGGCACTCTGGCACTAGGCATGGGGGCGTCGCGGCGTCGGAAAAGATCACCTGAACCCGATAAGAGTGTAATCGAACCGATTACATTTTGTAAGCGAAGGGTATAGTAAAGAGAAGGTTTGACGTTGTTTCGCTTGTCTCTCTATTATAAAAGAAGGTGACTTATGACATACGATTCGATTATTGTCGGCGGAGGAATTGCAGGCCTGCAGGCGGCCATCCAGCTTGGGCGCTACGGTCATCGCGTCTTGGTTATCGACGCGGGATACGGCCGCTCCACTCTGTGCGCCAGCTACCATAACGTGCTCGGCTACCCCGACGGGATATCCGGCGAAGAGCTGCGGCGCACGGGCCGGGGCCAGGCCGAGGCGGTCGGCGTCGCGTTCGCCGAAGGGCTGGCCGTCCGGCTGGCGGGCTCGCTGGAGACCGGCTTCCGAGTCGGCGTGCGGAAGCTCCTGCCGGATGAACGCGGCGGCCGCCATCCGCTGGCGGCGCACGAGCCCGGCGGGCGGGGACTGCCCGATGAGTCCGGGGCCGGGCCGGACACCGAATACACCGGTGCCACGCTGCTGCTGGCTACCGGTGTGATGGACCGCTTCCCGGAGCTGCCGGGGCTGCGGGAATGCCTCGGACATACGGTGTACGTATGTCCGGACTGCGACGGCCACGAAGTGGCGGGCCGCCGCACGCTCGTGCTGGGTGCCGGAAATCCCGGCGCCGGCATGGCTTTGACCCTGCGTCCGCGGACGGATAAGCTCACGTTCGTGAATCACGAACGGAGACCCGTTAACGCGGACCTGCAGGAGAAGCTGGAGCGCGCCGGCATCGACACCGTCGCCGGTCCGATTGCCGCCATCCTGGAGGATGGCGGCAGGATCGGCGGCGTGGAACTGGCCGGCGGCGAGACGCTGGAAGCCGAGAGAGGGTTCCTCGGCTTCGGCGGCAATGCCGTCCACTCCGGGCTGGCCGCGCAGCTCGGCGTGGAACGGATGGAGAACGGCCATCTGCTGGCCGATCCGCGCAGCAAGGAAACGAACATTCCCGGCGTCTATGTGGCCGGGGATATCGGTGTGCATGCGGAGCAGCTCACCGTCGCGATGGGCGAAGGTGCCATGGCGGCTATCTGGATGAACAAAGCGATCCGCAAGAAGAACAACTGACCGCACGAAAGGCGGAGGACGGCACCTGTCGAGAGGTGACCGGTCCTCCGCCTTTTTTTTTAGTGCTGCGGCGTGGAAGGCTGCTGAGATTACGTGAGAGCTCGACGTGGCGCGAGGCGAGGTGGCCTGACTTGACGTACATAAAGATCCTGCCGATTCCTTTTTCGATAAAAAAGTTTTAAAAGCAGGTTGTAAAAGCCGGACTCTGTTCGCCTTATTAAGTGAAGGAGCAAGGCCGTGCCTTTTTTCAAGGCTCAGACCGTCCTGCGGGAAACGTCGGGATCAGCTCCTACCTTTGAATGAACCTGAGGAGGAACAAATCTATGGCGGAGTATGCGAAAATTTTACGGTGGACCAAAAGCGATGCGGTTTACGGGCTGAAAACGAATATCCAGCTGCCTTCCAGCGCATCGGTCGGAACGACCGGCGGTTTTATTAACTTTTATTTGGGCGTTTACGGGTCCAATACGAATTACGAGTGCGGCCTGTCCACGAACTATACGGAAGCGCTAAACGGCAAATGGCACTGGTTCTGGAACACGGGAGCCGCCAACGACGGCGGGGCCTTCAATCTTGCGGCCGGAAGCACCGTGCCCATCGAGCTGTCCGTCAACAGTTCGAACAAGCTGGACTTTAAGGTAAACGGCACCGTGGTGAAAACTTTTTCGGGCGCGACGGGCACTTTCGGTTCGCTTACGAGTGCGCGGCTGGTAGTGGCGGCCTGCGACCGGTCGTTTACGACGGTTCCGAATCCCCTGCCGAACTGGAATACGCTCCATAATCAGGTGGTGTGCAGCGGCATCAGCTTCCGAAACAGCGCGGGTGCGTGGACGGTGCTTTCCTCCGCGAATTCGACGCCGCCTTCTTCGACCACGTTTTGGCCGGACGGCTACACCCACACGGGAACACCGGCGGATTACACCAAGGTCGTGTCCACCGGCCAGTTGATTGCTTCACTCAAACGTTAAAACGAAAAAGAGTCTTCCCCGGTTTTCTAAGCCGGGTGAAGGCTCTTTTTTGCAGCCGGGATGGCGGAACAGGCTGCAGGGAAATAAGCGGGAAGCCGTGCCTGGGCAATGATGCGGGGAGATATGAAAACACATCGTGCGCAATATCTAGAAAAGATGTATGATATTTCTATAAATACAATTAATTTAATGAGGTGAATGTTGTGACCGAACGCTCGAATCTGAATCTGAAGAGGGAGAAAAACCCATGGAGCCTGACGATCCGGCTGCTCAATATTTTGCTGATACTGGTTATATTGGGCATAGTCGTTTTTGTAGGCTTATGGTTTGTAGGTATTTATGGAATGAATGCAAAGGGGTAAAAAGCTTGCGCTGCTGCTTCTGTAACCTCAACGAGAGAAGGTGCTACTTATGGGGTATTTGATAACGCCAGTCGGAATCATATTTTTAACGATTATCGTTATAACAATAATTGCAGTTTTATTTTTAATAATGAAATCACATAAAAAATAAAACTATCGCTGTACTAGCAGTGCATATGGACGACTGGCAGCTTTTCATGAATCCTCAAGCGACTTGGGAAATGTCCTCTGACACAGTTAAGGGATCTTTATTTACACAACCGGAAATGATGCCGGGGGCGACGAAAATTATTGGAGGGCTAATGAAGAAGCTGCAGTGCGCTCTATCAAATTCAGTAAGCTTCCTACAGATTATACGTAATGATATTTCTATAAATACGATTATTTAAATGAGGTGAATGTTGTGACGGAACGCTCGAACCTGAACCTGAAGAGGGAGAAAAACCCATGGAGCCTGACGATCCGGCTGCTCAATATTTTGCTGATACTGGTTATATTGGGTATTGCGCTTTATGTGGGCTTATGGCTTGTCACCCTACTTGGAATCAACATATAGGGAATTGGGCTTCTCGGAGAGAGGTCCTTTTTTTTATGTAATGAATTACCCTCTGTTCAAAAAATGTAGATTCGTATATGCTGGGATAGTAAATTTTACCCAATTGCTAGAGTGGTCGTAAAATTTTCTGCTTGTAAAATGTCTATGGGGGAATTTTTCGAATGAGAAAGCTTGTCGGTTTTATACTTGTTTTTACCTTAGTTTTCAGTATGATGGCCGTTACAAATGCAAACGAGGCTTCAGGCAGCGGGAGTGTTCCACAACCTGACTATCTGCCATATGTAGAGGTAGGCGTTCTATCGGAAGGACTGGCCTTTTATATGGAAGCCGGGGAAGAGACCGATTCCTTCGGATTCATCGATACATCCGGGAAAATCGTGATCAAGGCCCGGTTTGAAGCTGCGGGAATATTTCATGATGGTCTGGCTCCCGTCCGAATCGACGGATTATGGGGATATGTCGATAAAACCGGACAGTTTGCTGTGCCACCTATTTATACGGGAGTGGGAAGAGTATTTGAAGAGGGGTTTGCCCAAGTAGTAAAAGACGATAAATGGGGGTATGTGGATAAAACCGGAAAAGAAGTGATTGCGTTTGATTATGAGGATACTAACCCGTTTAATAACGGGCTTGCTCCCGTGAAAAAAAATGAAAAATACGGGTACATAAATAAAGAGGGTAAAGAGGTCGTTCCGTTTCAATACGAAGCCGCTTCGGTTTTTAGTGAGGGAAGGGCTATGGTTAAGATCAAGGACAAATGGGGCGTTATCGACCAAAACGGCGCAGAAATCGAAAAGCCAAAGTATGAGGAAGCTTTTCCGTACAGCCGCGGCCTGGCAGCTGTCAAACATGAAGGAAAGTGGGGATACATCGATTTGTCGGGTAGAGAAGTCATCCAAGCACACTATGATGAAGCCCGTCCCTTCCAAGAAGGTGATCTGGCGCCCGTTCAAGTCGACGGCAAATGGGGGTATGTAAATAAAGAGGATACGATGATCATCCGGCCGCAATTCATTGATGTATATACTGTTTTTTCTGAGGGACTTGCCTTGGTGTCCATCGAAAACGAAGATGAAAATGAAATGTTAGGCTACATTGATCAAACGGGAAAAGCCGTTGTGCCCTATAGCTACGATTTGATGGGTTCCTCTTTTAGCGGTGGTCTTGCTACCGTTGCGGACGGCGGACAAGGAAGTTTTTATTTTATGCCGAATCCGCTGAATGTCCAAACTCAGGAGCCGCAAACTCAATCCGCTTTGCCTTCCGCGTCCAAAGTAACGATAAACGGGCGGGAAGTTTCCCCGGAGGCTTATAACATCGGCGGGAACAATTTTTTCAAGCTGCGCGATTTGGCCATGCTTTTGAACGGGACGGACAAAGGGTTTGAAGTCGGCTGGGATCAAGATGCCAAGGTTATTCGCCTCATCACGTCAAAAGCTTACACCGAAGTGGGGGGAGAACTTGCCGCAACCGGTCAGCATACCGTCAAGCGGGCGGCCCCGGCTGCGGCAAAGCTGCTTGTAAACTCGGAGGAAGCCCGCTTCACAGCCTACACGCTCGATGGCAACAATTATTTCAAACTTCGGGATCTTGCTCAAGCGCTTGATTTTAACGTTTCGTGGGATGCTGCCTCAAACGCTTTAACGATCGATACAAAATCCGGCTACAAGCCTGAGTAAGATGACATAGAAACAGATTCAACAAGAAAGGAGGCTCACGTCGAGCCTCCTTTCTTTGCTTTGGCTGATTTCCTTCTCCGCGTAGACGGGGCCTGCTGCAAACCGGATGCGTCCGGCTTATCCCGCTTGTCCGTCTGAGCGTTAATGTCCCGCTGACCCGATGCGTCCCGCAAGTCCGGCGAGTCGGCAGGCTCCGACACATCCTGTGCGTCACGCGCGTCCGCAGGCTCCGACGCGCCGCCCGGCAGCTCAGCCGTAGCGGCCGCCCCCGCCTCGCGAGGCATGAAGCGGGCCGCCACGTGGGCGAACGTGTCCAGCGCTTCTTCGCCGGGGCGCGTCAGCCCGTACAGTCCCCGCCTGACGCGGACGAACCAGCCGTACACGTTGCGCTGGAGCAGGGCCGGCGTCTTGGCGTTGCCCGTAAGCTCGCGCAGGCGGCGGGGAGAGAGCGGCCCCTGCTCGCGAATCAGCAGGGCGCAGTGCAGCGCCTTCTCGCGGTAAGCCGTGACGAGCTTGAGCCCCCGGCTGCCGCCCACGTTGTAGTCGGCGCTGCGCTCGCGGAACTCGCCAAGCACCCGCTCGGCGGCGCGTTTGCGCGTCTTCCGCGCGGGAGCGGCTTCGCCGGAGCCCGGCGGCTCGCATACGACCTCGACGGCGGGCTTCCGCGTTTTGTAAAACTGCACCGTGATGAGCCCGAGACCGAGCCGTCCGCACAGCTTGCGGATGTCCGCCCAGGTCATCCGGTGGGGGACGCGTCCTTTGGCGGGAAGCTCGATCGCGATATAGACGCGGTGCGTCACGTCCTGCCGCCGGAGTCCCTGAAGCAGCAGGGGGACGGTCAAGCTGCGCTTGAGCTCGACGACGACGGGCGGCTCGCCCTCCAGAACGGCGACGAGATCGCAGTGCCGCACTTCTCCCCGGACGTCGTAGCCGAGCTTCTCCCAGTAGGCTTTAACCGGGCCGTACAGCTCCGTTTCGCTCCGAATCGCCACTGTGTTATACGCCCCTTTCCTTCTAAAACGGTTTTCCGGTTTCTTGATTATAGCATGAAAAAGACGTCCGGTCGGCTACCCGCGGCAAAGACTTCCACCGATCTGCCACCGGTTGTAAGGCTTGTTTTTCCTTTGTTCCTGTACAAATTTAGTGGCAAGAATCGTCCTTGGACCGCATAGGATTGTAGTACCCTAAAATCACTATCACGAGCTATCCGCTCTTTTGAGGCAATGGCAGTGAGAGGAGGTACCCATGGATATTTTCAAACGCATCACGGAGCACCGGACCGAGAAGGAGCAGCTTGCATGGTCGGGCACACTCCGGGAGTATCTCGAGCTCGTGCGGCAAAATCCGGGTCTGGCGATGACAGCCCATGCGCGTGTGTACGAAATGATCGCTTCTCACGGCATTGAACAAAACGACGGGCACACCCGGTACAATTTTTTCGACAAGGAGATCTTTGGGCTTGACCGCGCAGTCGAAAAACTGGTGGAGGAATATTTTCACTCCGCCGCACGGCGTCTGGATGTCCGCAAACGGATTTTGCTGCTGATGGGACCGGTAAGTGGAGGCAAATCGACGATCGTCACGCTGCTGAAAAGGGGTTTGGAGCAGTTTTCCAAAACAGACAAGGGAGCCGTTTATGCGATTAAAGGCTGCCCGATGCACGAAGATCCGTTTCACCTCATTCCGAATGAATTGAGGCCGGAAATAGAGGCCGAGCTGGGTATCCGCATCGAAGGGAACTTGTGCCCGTCCTGCCAGCTCAGGCTGAAAACCGAATACGGCGGCAACATCGAGAACGTGCTGGTCGAGCGGGTGCTGATCTCCGAGGACGACCGGGTGGGGATAGGCACGTTCAGTCCGTCCGATCCGAAGTCCCAGGACATTGCCGACTTGACCGGCAGCATCGATTTTTCCACGATCACGGAGTACGGCTCCGAATCGGACCCGCGCGCCTACCGTTTCGACGGAGAGCTGAACAAGGCGAACCGCGGACTAATGGAGTTTCAGGAAATGCTGAAATGCGACGAGAAATTTCTCTGGAATCTGCTGTCTCTGACGCAGGAGGGCAATTTCAAAGCGGGCCGCTTCGCGCTTATCTCGGCGGATGAGCTGATTGTGGCGCATACGAACGAATCCGAGTACAAGGCGTTTATCGCGAACAAAAAGAACGAGGCCCTCCAGTCGCGGATGATTGTCATGCCGATTCCTTATAATCTGAAGGTAACGGACGAAGAGAAAATTTACACGAAGCTTATCAAACAGAGCGATATGTCGCATATTCATATTGCGCCGCACGCGCTGCGGGCCGCCGCTATTTTCTCCATTCTGACCCGGCTTAAGGAAACGAAGAAACAGGGCATGGATCTCGTGAAAAAAATGCGGATGTACGACGGCGAAGCCGTGGAAGGTTACAAGGATGCGGACCTGAAAGAAATGCAGAACGAGTATCTGGAAGAAGGAATGAGCGGCATCGATCCCCGCTATGTCATCAACCGGATTTCCAGCGCGCTTATCCGCCACGATCTTCAGTGCATCAACGGACTCGATGTGCTGCGGGCGCTGAAGGAAGGACTGGACCAGCATCCGTCCATCACCCGGGACGAACGGGAGCGGTACCTCAACTTTATTTCGGTCGCCCGCAAAGAATACGACGATATCGCGAAGAAGGAAGTGCAGAAAGCGTTCGTGTACTCGTTCGACGAGTCGGCCAAAACGCTGTTCGACAACTATCTCGATAATATCGAAGCTTACTCCAACTGGGGCAAAATCAAAGACCCTCTGACCGGGGAAGAGATGGACCCCGACGAGCGTCTCATGCGTTCGATCGAGGAGCAGATCGGCATTTCCGAAAATGCGAAGAAGGCGTTCCGCGAAGAAATTCAGATCCGGATTTCGTCTTACTCCCGCAAAGGGAAGAAGTTCGATTACAGTACGCATGAACGGCTGCGCGAAGCGATTGAGAAGAAGCTGTTCGCCGATCTGAAGGATATCGTCAAAATTACGACTTCCACCAAGACACCGGATGAAAGGCAGTTAAAGAAAATCAACGAAGTGACCCGGCAGCTGATTGACGGGCACGGCTACTGCCCGGTTTGCGCGAACGAGCTGCTGCGGTATGTCGGCAGTCTCTTGAACCGGTAATTTTTTTCTTAAACCAAGATAACCGAAGAATACCGCCTAACAATCGTGAAATGACGAGATAGGCGGTTTCTGTTGTCCGCACAAGAACTTCGCTAACCGGGTTTACGCTATGGTAACATTAGGATATCGGTTTGCTGCGGTTGGTATGGTTCCCGAGAGGGAATCATACAAGCGCGGCTCATTTTATTAGGAGGAAGCACCCCGCCATGGCGAAAAACGAAGCACAAATGGATTTGACCCAAGGCCCGATTGCGAGAAAATTGCTCCTGTTTTCCCTGCCCGTCTTGTATGGGAATGTGCTGCAATCACTGAACGGGACGGTTAACAGCATCTGGGTCGGTAAATTTTTGGGTGAAAGCGCTTTTGCGGCTACATCCAATGCGAACAATGTGATGTTTCTTATGCTCAGTTCCATCTTCGGCATAGGAATGGCATCCACGATTATGATCGGACAGAGCATCGGAGCGGGCGATACCGCCCAGGCGAAGCGGGTGGTAGGAGCGAGCGCCCTGTTTTTCTTCACCCTTTCGCTGGTTGTGGGTATACTGGGCGTGCTTTTATCCCCACAGATTCTGCAGTGGATGCACACTCCCGCGGATGCGATGGACATGGCCAACGCTTATCTGAGAATTATTTTTATGAGCATGCCGTTTATGTTCTGCTATAACATGATTATGACGATCCTGCGCGGCGCGGGGGATTCCAAAACGCCCTTCCGGTTTCTCGTGCTGTCCATCATTTTGGACATCGCGCTGAATCCGCTGCTGATTTTCGGCTGGGGTCCGATCCCCGCACTCGGCATTTCGGGTTCCGCACTGGCTACGGGCATCTCGCAGTTTGTCGCCCTCGTCGCTATATTAGGGTCGCTGTATCGGAAAAAATATTTTCTCCGCATTACGCGCGAAGACCGGCATCTGCTGCGCTTCGACGGGGAGATTATCGGATCGCTGGTGAAGAAAGGCGTTCCCATGGGGCTTCAAATGATCGTGGTTTCTACAAGCTCGCTGGCTATGATCAACCTCGTAAACCGGTTCGGATCGGAGGCGACGGCGGCCTATGGGGCGGCGATCCAGCTGTCTTCTTACATTCAGATGCCGGCTATGGCGATCGGCGGAGCCGTTTCGTCGTTTGCGGCCCAGAACGTGGGCGCGGGCAGGTGGGACCGGGTGCACCGCGTAACCGGCGTCGGGGTCATGTACAATGTCCTGATGACGGGCGTACTCGTCTGCCTGATCTATTTGTTCAACCGCAGTGCCCTGAGCCTGTTCCTGCCGGAAGGCCAGGCCATCGAAATCGGTATGCGGATCAACCTGCTGACGCTTTGGAGTTTTATCATTTTCGGCATTACCTTCGTGGTCTCGGGTGTCGTGCGTTCGACGGGGGCCGTTATGTTCCCGCTTCTGATCACGTTCCTGGCGCTTTGGTGCGTGCGCATCCCGCTCTCGTATTATCTGGCCGATTCCTACGGTCTGGATGCCGTATGGTGGAGTTTTCCGGTTGGCTTTACGCTGGGTTCCCTCCTTTCGGTCGCCTACTACTTCTGGGGCAATTGGAAAAAAGCAAGTATGCTCGCCGGCGGCGTTCAAAAAGCGTAGCGGCCGCTTCTATCGTATCCTTTTCGAGCTAATCCTTCTTGGCATTTCTCGAACAAGTCTTAGCTGCCTATCCAACCGGGAAGATCGTTATGGTATCGGACAATGCTCGAATTCATCACGCAAAGATACTTTCAGTTTCCTGCAAGAAAACAAGGATCGTCTTGAACTGGTGTTCTCACCACCTTTCACCAGATTATTAAGGCTGTTGACGGTAAATATTATGTTATTGAAATAGGGGGTATAACGACTTGATCATGAGAATTGAATTGTTTGTTAAGAACTTGAATGATTCTGCGAAATTTTATACTGATGTGTTGGGCTTTACGAAGGGAAAAGAGTCTGATAAATACATTTCAATGAGAAATGGTGATGCTGTCATTGGTCTTGGTGTTTTGTCCCTGCTTGATGACAACCATTATCTAAAACCGGGGTCAGAGTCAGAACGTAAAGGAGTTTGTGTTGAAATAGTTTTTGAAGTAGATGACATTAAAACGTATGTAAATAAAATACAAAATAGCAATTACCCTATAGAAACCGGAGTAACTGTTAGACCGTGGGGGGCGACTGACTTTAGAATAGTAGATCCTGACGGTTATTATATAAGAATTACTTCAAAAAATTAGAAAAATGGAATCAATCTGATATACTAAAGTTGAATTATGGGAAACATCGGGTCTCTTTCTTACTTTATTGGGAAATATATATTCGTTAACTACATAGGGTGTGCATTTATTACACTGATATTCTCATCTATTACATATCCTAGCTTCCCACCCCTACCTTACGATAAACAGAATAGTAAAATCTGAACATTCGGACTTAAACACAGGGTTGACGACTTTGCGAAACTTGAGAATCTTTGCGCGGATCAATTCAAGGATATTTTCGCCACTTTAACCGAGTAACAGATACAACCTACCGTTTTTGACATTTGACCATACAACATTTATACAAATTGACATTTGATGATGCTGTAGATGACATTTCGTTCATACAAAAAGCCCATTAATGACATTTCATATTACAGCGGACATCCGTTTATCCGGATTTATCTAGGCAGGCGCCCAAGTTTGGGCGCTTTTCTCACGTTCTGGGCATCTGTTCATACGATGTGTTAGATGCAAAATGCCTTTGGGCACAACATACAGAGGGTGAGGGATTGCTTATGACATTCGAAACTCAGGGTCAGGGCACGTACGGCCAGGACATATACGGTCAAGGCACATACGGTCTGCAGCAGGAATGGAACCAAAGCGAATGGGTCGTTAATACGGAAGCGGACGAAGAAGCGCGGAAGCAGGGAGAATACGGGGGTTATCACGGCGGTCAGGTCGGCTACCACGGGGGCCAAGGCGGTTACCATGGCGGTTATCATGACGGGGGTTATCATGGCGGATACCATGGAGGTTACCACGGCGGCCATCCTTATTATCCTTATCATCATCATCACTACTACCCACATCACTATTACCCGCAGCACTACTACCCGCACTATCCGCCTCACTACAACTATCCACCCTACTATCCGTATCCTTATAAAAGATAACGAAAAGGATATATCGGCTTAAGGCCGCAGACGGCTGTCCGCAGAAGCGGGCGGCCTTCCTTTTTTTCAGACGGATAACGGCGGGAAAGGACGGAAGAGGGAGATTCTATTGGGCAAATGAAGTATAATAGGGAAATAACCCGTAATCGAACGAGATAAGGATGGTCGCTTGTGCTTAGATCAATTTCGGATACCTTATTTTTACTGGCTTTAATTCTGCTCGTTGTGTCGGCAATCGTGAGCGGCATCGGTTTCCAGGCTTTCACGATGAGAAGAAAAGACAATGACCCGAGTCAAATCGAGGTCCCCAACAAGCAAAAACAGCTCGAAAAGCAGAACAAAGGGATGGCCGGATTCATTCGTTCCAAAATTACGCTGACGGCGCTCGTGTTTGCTTTGGTGTCGGTCGTTTTATCTTATTTGGAGCGGTATGTGTAAAAGAAGAAAAACAAATCCGCAGGCGTAGAAATACGCTTGTCCGGCTTTGTTTATAGACAAAAACTATAATGAACGTAGTTTTTATATATTAGACATTATAAGTCTGATTCATCATACTGAATGTACTACCCGCACAGACGGGAACGGGAGGCGTTCGGAATGAAGGAAGCGAGACAAGGCAAGTGGGACGCGGGGCATTATGACACGCAGATGCATTTTGTATCCAGGCTCGGCCAAGGGGTGATGGACCTTCTGAGTCCGGTTCCGGGAGAGTCGGTTCTCGATCTGGGGTGCGGAACGGGCACCCTTGCACACGAAATATCCCTTCTCGGCGCGCAGGTGACCGGGGTGGATTTCTCGGAGGCCATGATAGAGCAGGCGAGGCAGAACTATCCCGAGCTTGCTTTTGAGGTGGGGGACGCGAGAACATACCGGAGCGGCCGAACGTTCGACGCGGTGTTCTCCAACGCCGCGCTGCACTGGGTCCCGCAGGCCGATGAAGCCGCGCGGACGGTAGCGGAAGCGCTGCGGCCGGGAGGGCGGTTCGCGGCCGAATTCGGCGGCTTCGGCAACGTGGCCCGGATCGAGCGGGCGATTCACGAAGCCGTGCGCGAAGCGGGGATCGACCCCGAGCCGCGGAACCCTTGGTATTTCCCGACTATCGGGGAATATACGGGCGTGCTGGAGAGGGCCGGGCTCGATGTCCGCTTCGCGGAGATCTTTGACCGGCCGACGCCGCTGCCGGGAGGAGAGCAGGCCATCCGGCACTGGCTGCACGCTTTTGCCGGCAGCTTCCTCGCCGGAATCGACGCGGCGACGCAGGAGCGCATCACGCAGGGCGTGGAGGAGCGCCTGCGTCCAGCGCTGTTCCGGGACGGCGCTTGGACCGGCGATTACTGCCGGATCCGGGTGCTGGCCCGGAAGCCGCTGGACTGAGTCGCGCAGGGAACGCAGGCGGCAGGGACTGCATGCGGCGTGAGTCGCGCAGGGTCCGCAGACGGCAGAGCCGCGCAGGGGCCCGCAGGCGGCAGAGTCGCGCTCTCGGCGTAAGGCGCGCAGGGGCCGCGTACGGCAGGGCCGCGCTCACGGCGTGAGACCCCGCCGGTTTCACGCCGCAAGGTTCGCCGCGGCTCTGCTCGCGCCAGCGGCATATCGCGCTGTATTCGCGGCATACCGCCTGCGCTAGCCCGACGCCCGCGCGATGAATTCCGGCGCGAGGACGATCTTCTCGTGAGCGCGGCCGGGATGGCGCTTGCGGTACAGGAGCGTCTCTACCGCCCGGATGCCGAGGAGCTCCTTGCTCAGCTCGACCGTGCTGAGCGTAGGCGACGAAGCGGCCGCCGCTTCGATGTTGTCGAAACCGATCACGCGGCACTGTCCGGGGATGTCGAAGCCCCGCTGCTTGAGCAGCGCCATCAGCCGCAGCGCGATGTGATCGTTCGCGCAGATGAAGCCGTCCGGCAGCTCGCTCGTGGACACGGAGCCTACGCGGACCGCCAGATCGTGGGGCCACGTCGGGCTCGCGTAAGGCACGTTCCACTTGCTCAGGCAGACGGGACGGCCCGATTCGGCCGCTTCCTCGGCTGCGATCCGGCAGCCCAGCGCGCGTTCCCTGAAGCTGACGGAGAAGGAGTCGCTCCCGACGAAAACGAGCGAGTCGCAGCCTTCCCGGAAAAGCTGCTTGGACGCGGCCACTGCGGCGTCGACGTTGCTGTTGACGACGCAGTCCACGTTCACGAGCGGCTCCTCATGGTCCACAAGCACGAGCGGCAGTCCGGTTTGCTGCAGAGAGATGACCGCCCTCGTCGAAAAGGTGCCGAGCAGAATGTGGCCCATACACCGTGCCGGGTCCAAAAATCCCGGCACGGCCAGCTCGTCTTCCCGGTGGGGCGGGACGGAAATCAGCATGTAGTCTGCCTGGAGGTCGCGGCACGTCTGAGCGAGGCCGTCGATGACCTTCGGCCAGAAGAACGGGTCCTGCTGCTTGGCGCTGTGTATCCATACGAGCATATAAGGATCGGAGGAAGAAGAGGAAAAGGCCAGCTCTCTTCTTCTGCCATCCCTCTCCTGGAAAAGTCCGGCCGCGGCCGGGCTTTTGTTTATTTTTTTGCGGTAGCCCATGGTCCGGGCGGTTTCCATGATTTTCAGCCGCGTTTCGTCGCTGACGCCGTCTTTGCCTGAAAGCGCTTGTGAAACGGTGTATTTTGAAATGCCAAGCCGGTCGGCAATGTTTTGCATGGAGACGTGTTTACTCATCGTGCACCGCCTTTGAATGAGTTCGGATTGACAGCACTGCCCCCTCATTTTTCCTTCAAAAAAAGGTTCTGTCAATACCCGCGGCGTAAATAATTGCGGGATTTTTTCCGGCTTTATTTTCTCTCTGCTTGGAAAACTTGTGCTAAACTAGCAGAGGAATGGATTCCGAGCGGGAACGCTTGGAACCTCTATATGCTGAAGGGAGGGTTTCCCATCATTCGATCTGTACGTCACGGGATTCGGCAGCTGCTGCTTTTCGGCTGGCTGGAAGCTCTTTCGTGTCTGTTTCCCGTTCTTATTTTTCTCAGTCTGGCTGTTCTGAAAACGGCAAACGTCCCTCACATGTATGACCTTATGCTGGTCATCTGTCTGCTGATCCAGTGGGCGATGGTCCGGACGGGGCTTGAAACCCGGGATGAAGTGAAAGTGATCTGCCTGTTCCATCTGATCGGGCTGGCGCTGGAGATTTATAAGGTGAATATGGGCTCCTGGTCGTATCCGGAGGAAGCTTGGACGAAAGTATGGGGAGTTCCGCTTTACAGCGGATTTATGTATGCGAGCGTGGCGAGTTATTTGTGCCAGGCCTGGCGGAGATTGCATGTGGAGCTGACGCGCTGGCCTTCGCCTTGGTTTACAGTCCCGCTCGGAGCCGCGATCTATCTGAACTTTATGACCCACCATTATATCTGGGATTTGCGCTGGGTGCTCACCGCTCTGCTGTTCGTGCTGTTTTTCCGGACTGCGGTCCTGTTTACCGTCGGCAGGCAAACGTACCGGATGCCGCTCGTCCTTTCTTTTTTTCTTATCGGCTTTTTTATTTGGCTGGCGGAAAATATCGCAACCTTCCTGGGAGCTTGGCAGTATCCGAACCAGAGGGAAAACTGGCAGCTCGTTTCTTTCGGCAAAATGAGCTCGTGGTTCCTGCTGGTCATCGTGAGCTTCCTGATTGTCGCGCAGCTTAAGCGGGTCAAACAATCGGAGAACAAGTCTGACGGGAGGATAGTTCCGGCGGCGGTGCCGGAGGAGTAGTCTATGTTTACAAATTGGGGAATGATTTTGCGGCTTGCGGTTCCGTCGATCGTGTCGTTCGCGGCGGCGACGCTGACCGGTACGATTAATTTGATGATGGTGGGCCCGATGGGCGCTCTCGTCATCGCTGCGGTAGGAATCTGCAACATTATTATGTACAACGCCTGGGCGGCCTGCTCGGGGATCGGTCACACGGTGAATTATCTTGTGGCTCAAAATTTCGGGGCCGGAGATATGAAGAAAGGCGTGGAGCGCACGTACATCGCGCTTTACCTTTGCCTGGCTCTCATTGCCGTCATCCTGGCTGCGGGGTGGTTCGGAAGCGAAGGGATTCTGCGGCTGATGGGAAGCTCCGAAGAACTGGTCGCCGCAGGGAAGGAATACCTGGAGCTCCGGTTTTATGCGATGGCGTTTTCCGTGCTGAATTTCGTCCTTTTCGGATTTCTGAGGGGAATCGGGGATACCCGGTCTCCTATGGCACTTACGATTTTGGGGAATGCGGCGATGATTGTGTTCACTTACGGGTTAACGTACGGGCATCTAGGATTTCCCGAGCTGGGGCTTCCGGGCGCCGGGCTGGCCGTTCTGATCGGGGAAGCCATCTGCAGTATCGGCTCCGTGTACATCGTGTTTTTCCGGCTCCATGACAAATATCGGACCCGCACCCGGGTCAAACTGGACCGCAGGGAAGCGCGCCTGATCGCCGGCGAAAGCGGAAAGCTCGGCATGCAGGAATTCGCGATGAGCCTGGCCATGTTCGTGTTCACGATGTTCGTGACCCGCCTGGGGACGGAGGCGCTGGCCGCCAACGAGATTGCCCTGAATGTGATGGCGCTCGGCTTCATGCCGGCTTTCGCCTTCGCATCCACGGCGACGATCCTCGTCGGGCGCGAGGTCGGCAAGCACAGGCCCGACCTGGCCCGCCGGTACGGCACCGACACGGCGGTGCTCGGCAGCATCTGCCTGCTGGTCCTGGGCGCGGTGGAGTTCGTTTTCGCGGTTCCGATCGCGAGGCTGTATTCCCAGGACCCGGAGGTTTACGCGCTTGCCGCCGACCTCATCCGGATTTCCGCGTTTTTGCAATTGTTTGACGGTCTCCTGAATTTCTACGCGGGTGGTCTGCGGGGAATCGGGGATACGACCTTCCTGCTGGGAACTTCGCTTGTGCTCAGTTGGGTCTTTTTCGTGCCGCTCGCGTATTTGCTCACCTTTGTGTGGGGATTCGGTTCGGCGGGCGCCTGGATTTCACTGTATTCGTTTATCGCCGCCTTCGGCCTTGCAGTCATGTACCGGTTCTACCGGACGGACTGGGCTGCGGTGCGGATTAAAGAGGCCGAAGGCCGCTGAATGGATGGCCGGATTCGGCCGTCCTTTTTTTATGGGGAAATGCGCACCACGTGACAAAGGAAAAGGCAGGATAAGAAACGAGGAACGCGCATAACGTGTATAAACGTGCGGACTTGGCCGGCTTTCGATGGAGTTTGGCGGGTGAAACGCGTTCATTTATGCGCGGATTAAAAAGCGCCGGATTGCTCGCGGGACACGCGGGGTAAGAATAGGTAACAGCTTAGGCGTGCATGGGTATGCACGGGAGGAGGGGGAGACGATGATGGGATGGCTTTGGGCCGTTCAAGTAATCTTGTTTGCCGCCGGTACCGGTCTTGGAATGTCGGATGCCCGGCGTAAAAGCACGGAGGTCCGGCTTCCGTTATGGGTGCGGATGCTGATCAGTCTGACACTTACCGCAGCTGCTTTTGCTTTGTGGCGGGACGATCCGGCTTCCTCCTCCAAAGAGTGGATCTTCTGGGGAATGGCCTGGTCGTTTATCGGCGATTTGTCCATGGCCGGGATCATTCCCTGGAGGCATCCGATGATCGGCGGAATGCTGACGTTCGCCGTGGCGCACGTCTTCTATATTGCGGCGTTTGCGGCAGCCCTGCACCATGAAGGCCTTGGCCTTATGAACGCGGGCCTGGCTGTCGCCGCCGTGTTCTACGGCCTGGTGCTGATCGCAGCATGGCTGCTCCTGATCCGCAATCCCGACGCTCCGCGCCTGTTCAACACCGGCTCGCTCGTCTACGGCTTGTGGATCGGGGCTATGGCGTCGGCTGCGGCTGCTATGGCCTGGTCCCTAGGCGGGGCGCTCTGGTTGACGGCTGTCGGCGGGCTGCTCTTCGTCGTTTCGGACACGATCATCGGGGCCGTAGCTATCGGAGGCCGGTCTCTCCGGCATCAGGGATACTGGGTATGGCTGACCTACGTGGCGGCCCAGATGTGCATCGTTTACGCGTTTACCCTGTGATCCCGTCTTTAGGCAGCGTCTGCACGAACCGCGCAAAAGCGGCGGTATGGTCGATTTTCTGTTTGACGGACCAGTCGTCGATGCTCTTGTTGTGGCGGGCGAACTGTTTCTCGATGGCTTCGTAATCGCCGTAAAAAACTTTGCCGTCCAGACCGGCCCAATTAATGGCATGCCGGTATTCGACCGGTCCGGTCTTGAACGGAACGAGGTATTCCACCAGGATATGTTTGCGCCTCAGAATTTCATACTCGCTGCTTGCGATGATTTCTTTCGTCAGACAAATCTCATCTATAACGGCTCCGGACCATTGCTGGATATTTTCCAGGTTGTACGCGTTTGTGATTCCTTTGCCGAAAATGTTTTTCTGGTTCTCCGATTCGTGAACGCTGACCGGGCCTTTGGAAATCGCGCCTCTGAGCGGAGCGCCCCGCTGCATAAAAAACAGCAGGGCGCTGAAAGCCGCGTTCACGATGTTCACGAACTGGACGGGCGAGGTCCCTTCCGTCCACATAATAATGCTGTCGGATACCGAAAGCACTTGAATGGCGCTGGGCATGCCGAGCTCGGAGTTTACATCGTCCATCATTTTTTTCGTCCGGTTGATATTGTGCATAATGTCGTTGGAAAAGATAGTTTGCAGATCGAGGTGACTGTTCTTATCCACCAGATCTTTAAAGCCGAGAATGTCCAGGAACGCCACGTAACTGTCCTCAATCGTTTTCAATTCCCCTACCTCCCGCTTTAAAAAAGTGCCGTTTGAATTCGCCCTCCTTACAAACGTTTGCCGCAAACAGCCGGACTGTCCGGCCGGGTTAGGAGCTGCTGCACGACGAACTACTGCATGACGAGCTGCTGCACGAGGAACTGCTGCAGGACGAACTGCTGCAGGAAGAACCGCTGTCGGACGAGCCGCTGCATGACGAACTGCTGCAAGAAGAACCGCTGCCGGACGAATTGTTGTCCGACGAGCTGCCGCAGTCCGAGGAGCTGCAGGAAGAACTGCTGCAGTCCGAATCGCCGGATCCGTTCCCGCCGCCTCCCTCACGATCGTCGTTCCCGTTCAGGATGGAGTAGAACAGCAGGGCGCTGAGGGCGCCGTAACCGGCGCTGGAGACGTCATTGGCGTTAAACGAAGAGGCCGGCGTTCTTCCGGCCGAAGACATCCTGCCGGAATTTCGGGCTGCTGCGGCCAGCGGGGCATTCTGGATCCCGTTGAAAAGGTGATGCACCAGCTCCTGAACGGCATCTTCATAAATGCCGATCGTATTCGGCTTGAAATAATCCTGCCGGATCCGGTTCCAGTCAAAATCTCGGGCATACGCGACGAATTCCGGATGAAGCCTGCGCTGTCCGAATTTGCCAAGCAGCTGTTCGTTTTCAGGGTAGAAGCGGAACACAAGGGAGTAGACCAGCTCGAACAGAGCTCGCTCGTGCTCGCCCGGCTGCGCCGTATCGCCGACATGCGGCAAATGGTGAATCATTTCCCCTAGAAGATCCCGGCAAAAATCCTGATAATCGCGGGTGAACATCAAAGCTTCGTGCCAAATTTCATCGACGGACGTGCTGTACATGCCCACCTGATTCAAGTAAATATTGAGTGCCAGAAAGCGTTTGAACTCCAGGAAAATCCATGAATACTCGGTTTCGGAAATATCCGGATTCTCCTTCAGTACGCGTGCTTTTACATGCTCCCAATATTGGGCGTATTTGCCGAAAACCTCATTGAACCGGGCTTCTACCGGTTTGAGGCTGTCGTTCTCCAGAACACCCAGCCCATACGGAGCGAAAGAGGAAAACAACTGGACGGGCGGAGTTTTTGGCTGTTTTTGCACAGGCTGTGATTTCATGCTATTAAAAAACCGTTTAAAAAAAGACACGCGAAACCTCCATCATCAGGCCGATACCTGGTTAGTTCGTTGCTTCGTTAGTTGTTAGGATCGTGGCTCAAGACCGTTCGCACGGTTTCTTGCTTCTTCACTTCGGGCGATTCTTGCCCACGGAGGGCTTCGGAGGAACTGCAGCTTCGTGCGCCGTCTGAGTGCGGTCGTAGTGCTCAAACGCCGCGTTAAGAAACTCCAGCAGTTCGGGTTCGAACGGGTACAGGTTCATCGGATTATCTTCCGCGCCGTGCAGCTCCCAGTACTTGTTCATCAGGATATGATTGCCGTCAAAAGCCTCCAGGGCCAGCATCGTGATCCGTGCAGCGACTTCCTGCGCGGCCGGAGAAGCCGGATCTTCGTGCATGACGGCCTTTGCCTGTGCAACCTCTTCCGCCCAGCGTACGGTGAGAGGGTCGTCTTTGTTCAGATTAGGCAGCTTGTGAAGCAGCTTCCGCTCCTCGGCCGTGAAATGCTCGCGGATGAAGCGCCGTTTGGCCGCGGGATTTTTTTGACTGAGCCGGATCAATTGGAACATCGCGTTCCAGTTCAGGGTGCCTTCTATTTGAACGGAATGGATCGTAACGCGGAGCATGCTTTCCAGTTCTTCGAGTTTCTCTTTCTCGCGCTGAACCATTTGAAGCTGATCTTCCAGGCAGGAGAGCCAGTCGGTTCCGTAGCTGTCGAGCATTTCATGGACGGCTTTTAACCCGAGTCCCATTTTTTTGAGAATCGAAATCTGTTCCAGCCGCATAACATCCTCGTCGGAGTATAGCCGGTGGCCGCCTTCCGTGGAGCCGGAGGGCTTCAGAAGCCCGATCTGATCGTAATGGTGCAGGGTGCGTACCGTAATGTTCGCTTTACGCGCAAGTTCGCCGACGGAATACATGTCATCCGGATTTCCTTTCCCGATAGGGTTCTTTTCCTATTCTTATATCCTAAAACGTTCCAGTTCGGGCTTCAAGTTGTTTTTTATGGGGGACCGGGGGCCGGGGACGGAAAAAGAAGTAAGGGAAGCCGACGGATGCCCGTTAAACTTGGAACCGAAGTTCATAAGCGGCGGACCCGAAAAAGGAAGAGAAAGTAAAGCGGCCGAATAGAGGGCCTTACCCGGGCGAAAACTAGGAGAGCAGAGCGGAGAATCGACTCGTCGACGAACCGTACCCCTTCACGAAAAGGAGTGTCGTTTCATGACCCAATCGAAAAACCGGAAGGAAGGCTTGGCCAAAAGCCGCAAGCAAAGACAGAATCCCCACGGGAAAATCCGCTCGCTGAAAGAAATTGCCGCCGAAACTCATCAGGGAATAGAGGAGTAGAGGAAATGGGATTGCCCGGGCTTACGTGGCATTTCCCGGGCAATCCGGCCTACCGGCGGAAAACGAAAAGCCCGCGCATTATGCCGCGGGCTTTTCATTTAGAGACCGGTATGCTGGTCATATACTGAACTCAGCATGCTTCAAATGCCGGGTTTCTACCTGGATGGTGGCATGCCGGATCTTATACTCGTTCTCCATACAGGCAACGGCCTGCTGGAGAACCTCCTGGCTGTCGGCTTCATCGTCGATGAGCAGATGACAGCTAAAAGAATCCATGCCGGACGTGATCGTCCAGATGTGAAGATCATGGACCTCGCGGACGCCGGGAATACGCAGCAGGGCGCTGCGGACGTCATCGGCGTCCAGGCGCGACGGAACGCCTTCGAGCAGAATATGCGTGGCGGATTTCAGCACGCCCCAGGCACTGCGCAGAATGAGCAGCGAGACCAGGATGGAGATAATCGGGTCCGCCTGATACCACTGGAACGCCTGCATCAGAAGACCGGCGATTATAGCCCCTACGGAGCCGAGCGCATCCCCAAGCACGTGCAGATAAGCGCTTCTGACGTTGAGGTTGTCTTTGGCTCCGCCCATCCGGGTCAGAAACCAGGCGCTGACGAGGTTGGCGACCAGGCCGATGACGGCGATAAGCGTCATCGTGCCGCTCGCGATTGCCGGCGGGTGCGCGAAGCGTTCAACGGCCTCCCGGATGATCAGGATGGAGAGGACGACAAGGGTGATGCCGTTCAGCATGGCTGTTAAAATCTCTACGCGGTAGAAGCCGTACGTTCTTCTGGGAGAGGCGGGACGGGCCGCAAACCACATGGCGACCAGACTGAGCAGCAGAGACGCCGCATCGCTCAACATATGCCCGGAATCCGACAGCAGGGCCAGACTGTTCGTCAGCAGACCTCCGGCGAATTCCAGCACCATAATGACCGTTGTGATGAGAAAAGCGATAAACAGTCCCTTTTTGCTGCTGGGACCGTGATGGTGCCCGATTCCGCCATGTTCGTGATCATGTGAATGATCGTGGGAATGCCCGTGATCGTGCCGATGAATTTGGCCGCCTGCGGCACCGGCTGCTTTCCGTTTTTTTGAGTCGTTCATACCCTATTCCTCCTTTGCGTGATGCAAGTTTGATAAAAACCAGGATGTCCTTCCCAACCGCTCTCGATTTATTCGGCTTTCTTAACCTGAGTAAGTAAGGAAAAATGAGATCGTATCGGGTTGCTTTAAAGATTTTAAACAAATATATGAGCAAGTGTTCATATGATATTTTTATAATACCCAATCCAGAAGATTTTAACAAGCCCAAATTTTTATGAATGACGGGGAAAAAATTTCGGTCAAAAGGTTGTTGAAATACCCCTATGGGGTATGTTATGCTGATGATAAGGGAGGTTGAACAAGATGGTACTCCATTCCGAAAAGGATAACGGCAGACCTGAGGGCGAAACGGGCAGCGCTCCGCTTGCTTCGGCGGATGCCGGGACTTCCTGCCATACACATACGCGCGACGAAGATACGGAAAGAAGAAGCCATCACAGCGACAAGGTGAAGAATAACTTGGTATCCAGGCTCAACCGGATCGAAGGTCAGATCCGCGGCGTCAAAGGCATGATCGAGAAAGACACGTACTGCGACGATGTGCTCAACCAGATTGCCGCTGTGCAGTCCGCCTTGAACAGCGTGGGCAAACTGCTGCTGGAAGGGCATATGAAAAGCTGTGTGATCGAGCGGATTCAGGAAGGCGATACGGATGTGATCGACGAACTGCTCGTTACCGTCAACAAGCTTATGAAATAAACCCAAACTAATCGGTAGAAAGGGGTAAGGAAAATGGAAAAACTGACGTTGAAAGTGGAGGGCATGTCCTGCCAGCATTGTGTGAATTCGGTAGAAAAAGCGGTCGGAGAGCTGGGAGCGAAGGCTCAGGTACATCTGGCCGAGGGCCGTGTCGAAGTGGAATACGAGGCGGGAGCCGTAAAGCCCGAGCAGATCAAAGAAGCGATCGAAGAGCAGGGCTACGACGTCGTATAAGGCGGGCCAAGCCGCAAACCCGCGAGAAGTGCCGCGGCTGACCGGCCTCACTGGCAGCGGAGCTTTCCGCGGGCAATACCCGCACAAAAAACCACCCGGAATTTAGATTCCGGGTGGTTTTTTTTGTTCTACCGGTAGCCCAGGCCGAACGAAATGTTGCGCGTCGTCAGAAGAACCTGCTGCAGGAAAGCGTCCTGCTGCGGAACGACCCGGTCCGACGGCCCGATGAGGCTGACGGACGCGACAATCTCGCCCGTCGCATCGCGGATCGGAGCCGCCATCCCCGTCACGCCGACGTTGCGCAGATTCGTCGAAATCTCGTAGCCGCGGCTGCGGATAACCGTGAGCCGTTCTTTGATTTCGTCGGGCGCCTGCATGGAATGCGGGGTATACGTGCGGATTCCGTCCGCAAGCACGCTGTCGATAAACGCCTCCGGCCGGAAAGCCAGCAACACGCGGGACGCGGAGGTGGCATACAGCGGGAAGCGGCGGAACGCGTCCACATTAAAGCGGATGGGATGCTGGGAATCGATTTTATCTACATATATGGCGTCTTTCCCGTCGACGACGCACAGACAGGCCAGCTCTTTCGTTTTCTCGGCAAGCTGCTGCAGGTAAGGTTTGGCGAAGTCGACGAGATTATGATCACGAAGCACTTTCGTGCCGAGTTCGAGCAGAGTAAAACCGAGCGAGTACTGCTTCGTACTCGGATTTTGCGAAATAAACCCGTCGCTTTCTAGCGTAGCGAGCAGCTTATGAACGGCGCCTTTAGACAACTGAAGCCGGCGGCTCAGTTCGGTGACTCCGAGCTCTTTCGGACCGTCCAGAAACTCTTTGAGCAGGCGGCTGCTGTTTTTAACGGAAGACAAATGATGTTCCATGAACAGACTCCCCCAGGCGGTCATATCGTCGGAATATCCCGACATGCAAGCAAATTATTGCTATTGTAGCATACTTATTTTGGGTTTCCTAGAGGTGCTTCGGAGGGGCTGCACTTCGGAAAAATAATCTTTTTTTAAACCTGACATATGTATTGCTAGGCTGGAAAGAGCGTGATAGAATCACTTTAAGATTTCCTTATAGGAAACATTGTTCACATATAGTGAACGATCAGAGAAAACCAAATAGAAGGGATGTCCATCCATGAAAAAGAAAATCGGGGTCTTGGTTTCAGTTGCCGCTCTGTGCGGATCACTTCTTGCGGGATGCGGATCTTCAAAAGAGCCGGTAAAGGATGCCGCCGCTTCGCCGGGCGCATCGACTTCAGCGCTGCAGCCGGAGAAAGAACTTGTTGTTGCGGGTAACGGAGCTACGGTAGAAGAGCTGATGAAAGACGAAATTTTCAAACGTTTCAAAGCGAAATACCCCGACATCAAACTGACGTATGTATCCGGCGTATCGACCGAAATCGTCGCCAAAGCGAAAGCGGTTAAAAACGATCCGCAGACGGACGTTGCCATCATTGAAGGCGGCGAGCAGGAAATCGGACGCAAAGAGGGTCTTTTCGAACCGTTGAAAGAAGCCGATATCCCGAACATGAAAAACGTGATCGCCGATCTGAAAGTGGCCGAAGACAGCGGGGTCGCCGTTAACTTCACACCGATGGGCATCTCCTATAACGAAGCGATTGTGAAAGAAAAAAATCTTCCGATTCCCGAGTCCTGGAACGATCTGGCCCGTCCCGAGATGAAAGGCAACCTGACCCTGACCGAGATTTCCAGCAACTTCGGCCGTTCGGCTCTGATCATGCTGGCTTATGCGAACGGCGGGTCGGAGAAAAATATGGATCCCGGCTTTGAAAAACTGAAAACGATTGCAGGATACATGCCGACCTTTGCGAAAAGCGCCGCGCAGCTCCAGCAGAACCTGCAGAACAAATCGGCGGCGTACACGTCCTGGACGATGGCCCGCAGCATTGTGCAGAAGGACCAGGGGATCGAGCTGAAGTTCGTCGTGCCGAAGGAAGGCGCCAACCTGGTGCCGAACGTGGCCACGATGACCAAGAACGCGAAGCATCCGAACGCCGCGAAGCTTTTCATCGACTTCCTTTTAACGGACGAAGTTCAGACCTTGTACGCTTCAAAGCTGTATTATAACCCGGCCACATCCGTAAAGCTTCCGGAAGATATATCCAAAAAAATCGAATTCGACCGCTCCAAAATCGTGAAATTCGATTACGAAACCGTAGGCGGCAGCACCGCCGGATGGATCGACCGTTTCAACAAGGAAATCGCACCTTTGGTAGGCAAATAGATTCGGAAAACAGGTGATTCAGTTGGAAAAGAAGATAGATGTCGAACTTAATGCCGTCCGTAAAACATTCGGTTCCAACGTGGTCGTCGACAACTTTGACCTGAAGATCGAGCAAGGAGAGTGCATCTCCTTTCTCGGCCCTTCGGGGTGCGGCAAGACGACGACGCTGAACATGATTGCCGGGTTCCTGGACCCGGACGGCGGCGAAATTTCGATCAAAGGCAAGCGTATGAACGGCGTTCCTTCGAATAAGCGGGACCTGGGCATGGTGTTTCAAACTTATTCGCTGTTCCCGCATATGACGGTTGCCGAGAATGTGGCCTACGGGCTCAAGCTGCGCAAAATGCCGAAGGCGGAAATCAAAGACAAGGTGCGGAAGGTGCTGGAGCTTGTCAAGCTGCCCCATGTGGCCGACCGCTATCCGAAGCAGCTTTCCGGAGGGCAGCGCCAGCGGATCGCGATCGCCCGGGCGCTCGTGATCGAGCCGTCCCTGCTTCTTCTCGACGAGCCGCTCAGCAACCTGGACGCAAAGCTGCGGGAAGAGCTTCGCGACGAGCTGAAGCGCCTGCACAAAGAGACGGGCGTCACGACGATTTTCGTAACGCACGACCAGGAGGAAGCCCTGTATTTGTCCGACCGGATCGTCGTGCTGGATCACGGCAAGGTCGAACAAATCGGCACGCCTTGGGACATTTACAACCGTCCCGCCTCCGAATTCGTGCACACCTTCATCGGCAAATCCAACCGCCTGCCAGGCACGGTACGGGGATCGGCTAACGGCGGGATGGCCGTGCAGACCGACGCCGGATTCGTGCTGGAGGCGTCCGCGGACGGACGCACGTTTACGACAGGGGAATCCGTGGTCGCCTACGTGCGTCCGGAGAAAATCCGCCTGACGGAGTCCGGCGCGCTCGCGGATACCGTACGGGCCGCGGGAACGATCCGGCAGCTCGCTTTCCTCGGTTCCTTCGTGGAATGCGAGGTGGAGGTCGGCTCCGCGCTCGTTACCGTCAGGATGCAGATGCAGGACGGGCTGGCGGACTACACGGCGGGCCGGCAGGTGGGATTGACGTGGAATCCGAAGGACGTCTTCGTATTCCCGCGGAAGGAGCAGTAGGCCATGCAGGCGAAATCCTCCCGCTTCCGCCGCCTGTCGTCCTGGACGGGGCTGTTTCTTCTGGCCCCCGGTCTGATCGTTCTGCTCGGCGCGTTTCTCATCCCGATGATCTACATCCTGCTCCAGAGTTTGCAGGACACCGAGCAGCAGTTCTCGCTGCACAATTACCTGCTTTTCGTACAGGACCCGTATTATGCGGGCATCTTGTGGCGGACGATCAAGCTCAGCTTGTATACCGTCCTGCTGACGCTCGTTCTCGGATACCCGGTCGCGCTCTTCATGTCCAAGGCGTCGGGCAAAATGCGCGGACTCGTCACGTTTCTGATCATTTCACCGCATCTGATCTCCGTGGTCATCCGCAACTTCGGCTGGGTCGTCATTCTGGGCGACAAAGGCTGGGTCAACAGCTCTCTGATCAAGCTCGGCCTGATCGACAAGCCGCTTAAGCTTCTGTACAACGAGCTTGGCGTGGTTATCGGACTCACGGATTCCTTTATCGTGTACATGGTACTTGCGCTGGCGACAAGCTTGTATGCCGTCGACCAGTCCCTGTACAAAGCGGCGGGAATTCTGGGCGCCTCGAAGGCCCGTTCGTTTTTCTCCATCACGCTGCCGCTCAGTCTGCCGGGCATTTTTGCCGGGACGACCTTGGTGTTCAGCTTATCCATGAGCGCTTTCGTCACCCCTGCCCTGATGGGCGGAAGCTCGGTTAAAGTCATGCCGGTCATCACGTACGAGAAAATTATGGCTACGCTCGACTGGCCGCTCGGCTCGGCGCTCGCCTTTCTGATGCTGGCTTCCACCTATGCGCTCGTGACGGTATTTACGAAAATCGTGGAAACGAAGCGCTACCGGGAGGTGTTCTCGTGATCAGACGCATCCCGTGGCTCGGCATCGTTACGTTTATCGTGCTGCTTTTCGTCATTTCACCGCTGCTGGTCATTATTCCGACCTCGCTTACGTCGGCCAACTATTTGTCTTTCCCGCCGGAAGGTTTTTCGCTGAAATGGTATGAGAAAATTTTGGACCGGCCGGAATTTATCGAGTCGTTTATTTTCAGTTTGGAGCTGGCGGCTTTGTCGGCCGTTTTATCTACAATCATCGGCACGCTGGCCGCCATGGCGATTCACAAATACAAGTTCCCGGGGAGCGGCTTCGTCAATGCGCTGCTGCTGTCTCCGCTAACCGTTCCTTCTATTATAATAGGGATGGCTGCGCTGCTCTTCTTCACCCGGATCGGCCTGGCGGGAACCTTCACGGGACTGCTGATCACCCACATGCTCATTTCGATCCCGTATGTGGTCCGGCTGACGATGACGGGGCTGAGCGCATACGATTACACCTTAGAGCGTGCGGCTTACATTCTGGGAGCCAGCCCGTTTCAGGTTTTCCGCGACATCACGCTGCCGCTGCTTCGTCCGGCGATTTTGTCCGGGATGATCTTCTCGTTCCTGACTTCGTTCGATAACGTGACGGTTTCCCTGTTCCTGGTCTCCCCGGAGACGACAACTCTGCCGATGGCGATTTTCAGCTATATGCAGGAAACGCTCAATCCGCTTGTCGCTTCGGTTTCGTCCGTCGTCATTCTGCTCAGTCTGGTGTTTATTTACATTCTGGAGCGGGTGTACGGGCTCGATAAGCTCTTCGGCACGAATTCGCATTCTCATTAAGATTTCTTTATTCAGGCAAGTTTGGATTCACTCCATAAAAAAGAGGGGCGGCATGCGGGTTGCATGCCGTCCGTTTCTTCCGCAGCGCGTTCGTACGGATGTACCCGTTTATTTTGCGCAAAGAAAGGTTTATTTCGTATGTCAGACGTAACTCTTGTGGAAAACTATATGCCGGAGCTGCTCCGGCTCTTGGAAGAAAGCGTAAATATGGACTCGCCTTCGCGCAACAAGGCGCTTTGCGACCGGATGGCGGACTGGTACGAGATCCAGTTCCGGCGTTTGACCGGGGGAACGGTAACGCGCCTTCCCCATGAGGTCTCGGGCGACCGGCTGCTTTGCGAGTGGGGTACCGGCAGCCGGCGCATTTTGCTGCTGGGCCATTACGATACCGTATGGCCCGAAGGCGAAGCATCGCGGCGGCCCTACGGCGTCCGCGACGGCAGAGCCTTGGGACCCGGCGTGTACGACATGAAGCTGGGGCTGCTTCAGGCGATGTTCGCGCTGAAGCTGCTCGGTGACGAGGGACGCGGTCCCGCGGAAGATGTTACCGTCGTGCTGTTGATCAACAGCGACGAAGAGATTTCCAGCCCCAGCTCGCGCGGGCTTATCGAGCAGACCGCCCGGGGCTGCGAGGCGGTCTTCGTGCTGGAGCCTCCGATGGAGCCGGAGGGCGCGCTCAAAACCGGCCGCAAAGGAAGCGGCCGCTACAAGCTCATCGTGGAAGGGATCGCCGCCCATGCGGGCGTGGACCCTTCCAAGGGCGTCTCGGCCATCGAGGAGCTGGCGTACCAGATCCAGCATCTGCACGGCCTCACCGATTACGGCATCGGCACGACGGTGAACGTCGGCATCGTGCACGGAGGCATCGGCACAAACGTGGTCGCGGACCGCGCCGAAGCCGAGATTGACGTGCGCGTGAAGACGTCGGCCGAGGCCGAGCGGGTGCACGCGCTGATCGCGGGCATCCGGCCGCACCTGCCGGGAGCCCGGCTCCGCGTCGAGGGCGGTATGATGCGCCCGCCGATGGAGCGCACGGACGCGATCGCGCGGCTGTACGGCATCGCGCGGAGAATCGCCGCGGACGAGCTGGGCTTCGAGCTCGGCGAGACGGCGACCGGCGGCGTCAGCGACGGGAACTTCACCGCCGCGTGCGGAGTCCCGACGCTGGACGGCCTCGGCGCGCGGGGGGATTTCGCGCACTCGCCGGACGAGTATGTGCGGCTGGACGAAATCGCGCCGCGCACGGCTCTGCTCGCGCGGCTGATCGAGACGGTCGCGGCGGGGGAGAGACGGTAAGCGGGCGTGAGGGGTTAGGCTGCCGCAGGCCGGGGAGTAAAACAACCTTTTCCGCACGGCTTAATATGTATATAACCCGTTCGACAGACCTTGTTCTGGCGGACGGGTTTATTTTTGTCGGGCAAAAGTAAAAAAAAGCAAACACCCATTCGAGACAAACAGGTGTCGCATCGAAGTGATAACCTAAATAATGGAATTGATATCATGATTTGGGGAAGGAGACTGCACGGAGAAATGAACACGGGGAGAAAACTTATGCTGGATGTCGGTGTCATTTGCGAAGAATTAGGGCTGAGAAAGGACTACATAGAGAATGTCGTGAAGAAGAACGGAGGTATGAAACCGGGGGCGCGGGAAGCGGAAGACGAACAGGGAGACGGGGAGAAAGATGGAGAGAAAGACGAAGAAGACAAGGACAGGAAGGACGCGGACAAGCGAAAAGAAAAGGAAACAGATAAGAAGTTGGGAGAGGAGGAACGGCTGGAGTTAGGGCTCAAGGAAGGCCGGGAGCAAGGGCTAGTGAAAGGGCTGGAAGAAAGTGAGGAGCAAGGGCCGGAGCAGCGAACGGAGCATGGTCAAACGGATTTTTCGGCCTTGTCCGATAACGAGGGACTGCCCTCGCGGAACCTTTTCCGGTTTTCTGTTTTTATGGAAGGTGTAGGAAGTTAAGGGGCCGGTGTCGAATTCATTTCTATAGGCACATAGACCTAAAGGAATGGAGTGATACAAGAGCCTTATGATGGACAAAGTCATCCGATTGTTTCATATTATTCTGGCCATTCAAGCCAATCCCGGAATCTCGGCTTCGGACATCGCCCGCAAATGCGGAATTAACCCCCGGACGGTTTACCGGGATCTCGCTACATTGAGCCTGATAGCGCCGATCACCAACGACGGCAGGGGGACCGGGTACCGGTTTATGGGGAAGTTTTTCTTGTACCCGTTGAACTTTACCGAGCAGGAGGCGCTCGTTTTCTCGATGCTCCCTTCGGTCCTCAATACGGAAGAGCTGCCGCCTGGGTTTGACCAGGCTTATCATAAAGTAATGGCCACTCACGGGAAGGAAAAGAGCCACCACCGCGACATCGTGCAAAATATTACGGACATTATCCAGATGGGAGCGCCCGCTTACCGGCAGGAGCATCCGAATTTTTTGGAACCGATTATCCGGGCCGTTCTGGACCAGAAAACCATTTCTACCGTTTATCATACGATGTCCCGCAACAAAACGGCGGAGAGGAACATTGATCCGTATTATCTCGTTCCGCGTGAGCAGCGCTTTTATCTTATCGGCTACTGTCATTTGAAGCGGGAGGTCCGCACGTTCAGGATGAGCCGTTTTCAGCAGGTGGAGGTGACCGGACAGACGTTTGAAAAAGGGGATTTTAACATCCGTCAGTATCTTAAAAACACCTGGTCCATCGAGCGCGGGGACAAAAACATGACATTCAAGGTGAAGTTCAACGCCGAAATTGCGCGGTACGTTAAGGAAGAGGAACTGTTCGTTCATCCCCGTATGCGCGACCGCAAGGACGGAAGCCTCATTTTCGAGGTGACGGTCAACAATGAGCGCGAGTTTCTCAATTGGGTGATGCAGTACGGTCCGGCGGCGGAAATTTTGGAGCCTAAGGCCGTGCGGGAGAAGCTCAAGCAGCAGCTGCATCAATGGGTGGAGCTATACAAATGAAGGAAGCGGCACTTGTATGGTGCCGCACGGTTGCCGGCTATGGCTGCCGGCTATGGTATAAGGCGGACGGACTAGACTTCAACGCCTGGACATTTTCGTCCAGAGTCTCCCGCCCTAACATAAAAAACCTGCCCCGCGGCCTATTGCCAAACAGCCGGGGCAGGTTTTTGCTTATGAAATAAGACCGGTTTCGCGCCCGACTTTTTTGAGCGCTTCCAGGGCAAAGTCCAAATCGTCCTGCGAGTGGGCGGCCGTAATGATCAGCCGGATACGGCCTTTGTCGGCGGCAACGGTCGGGAAGATGATTCCCTGGGCGAAGACGCCTTCCTCCAGCAGGCGGCTGGAGAAATGCATGGTGGCCGCAGCGTCCCCGATAATAATGGGGATAATGGGCGTCTCGCTGGCTCCGGTATCGAAGCCGGCTTGAATCAGCGCCTTGCGGAAACCGTGGGCATGAGACCACATCCGTTCCACCAGCTCCGAGCTGCCGCGGAGAACGCGGATCGCCTCCAGACAGCTTGCCGCAACGGAAGGCGGATGGGACGTGCTGAACAGAAACGGCCTTGCCTTGTGAATCAGCACTTCCTTCAGCGCCTGGCTTCCGGCCGCGTAACCACCGACCACGCCGATCGCTTTGGAGAGGGTGCCGATCTGGATATGCACCCGTCCGTGCAGGTTGAAGTGGTCGGTGGAGCCTTTGCCGTTGCGGCCGAGTACGCCGCTGGCATGGGCATCGTCGACGCAGACGATGGCGTCGTAGCGTTCGGCCAGCTCGACGATGGCCGGCAGGGGCGCGATGTCCCCGTCCATGCTGAACACGCCGTCGGTCACGATAAAGCGCTTCCGGTACTGGCCGCTGGCGCGGAGAACGTCTTCCAGCGCGTTCATGTCCTTGTGCCGGTAGATTTTGCGCGCCGCTTTGGACAGGCGGATTCCGTCGATAATGCTCGCATGGTTAAGCTCGTCGCTGATCACGACATCGCCGTCCTGCAGCAGTGTGGAGAACACGCCGAGGTTCGTCGTAAAACCCGACTGAAAGACGAGTGCGGCTTCCGTTCCTTTGAAAGCGGCAAGCTCCCGTTCCAGCTCGTCGTGAATCTTCAGCGTTCCGGCTATTGTCCGTACGGAACCGCTGCCCGCGCCATATCGGTATACGGCATCCGCGGCGGCCCGCTTGAGGTCGGGATGATTGGCAAATCCGAGATAGTTGTTCGAGGAAAGCTGAAGCACCCGCCGGCCGTTCAGTTCCATCCAGACATCCGAGCCGCTTTCCCATACGGCGGGCAGCCGGTACCGGCCTTCCCGTTTGAGCTGCTCCAGTTCTTCCGCCAAATAATCCAATCCGCTCATATGTTCATCCTCCGTTTTCTAAATATGAGTAAAGACGACTTTGGCGCATTGGCCCGAAGCCATCAAGTCAAAAGCTTCCTCGTACCGGTCGAGTGTAAACGTATGCTGGACGAGCGGCTGAAGATCGATGCGGTTCTGGTCCAATAGCCCCTTGATCTGGTGCCAGGTGTTGTACATGCGCCGTCCGGTTATCCCGTGGACCTGAAGGCCCTTGAAAATCACATGCCGGGACAGGTCGATCGGCACGGAATGAGCCGGAATGCCCAGCAGCGAGACGCGGCCTCCGGGTGACATCGCTTCCAGCAGGTCGTTGATGGCGCGGGCATTGCCGGACATTTCGAGGCCGACTTCGGCTCCTTCACCGCCTGTCATCTCCCGGATCATCTCCGGGGCCGAAACCGCGGGTGACGACTGGATCGTCGCGTCGGCGCCCAGCTTTCGGGCCATATCCAGCCGGTACGCGTTAAGGTCGACGGCGATGATTTTGCCTGCGCCCGCGGCCTTCGCTACCTGGACGGCCATGAGGCCGATCGGGCCTACTCCCATGACGACGACGGACTTGCCCACGATGTCGCCCGACAGCACGGATTGGACCGCATTGCCCAGCGGGTCCTGCAGGCAGGCCAGCTCGAAGGGCAGCGACTTGTCGTTCGGGATGATGTTGACCGCCTTGGTCACCGCATAGTCGGCAAAGCAGCCCGGCGCGGTAATGCCGAAGCTCCGCGTATGAGGGCAGACGTGGGCGTTGCCCGAGCGGCACTGTTTGCACATCCCGCAGACGATATGGCCCTCGGCGGACACGTAATCCCCGACGCGGACGTGGCTCACCTGCGAGCCGACCTCATGCACGACACCCGCAAATTCGTGGCCGAACACATTGGGGGTCACGACGTGCTGTTCGGCCCAGTCGTCCCACTGATAAATATGCATATCCGTGCCGCAGATCGAGCTCGCTTTCACCCGGATCAGCACTTCATCCGGCCCGCATTCGGGGACGGGCACCTCCATCAGAACGGCTCCGGCTCTGCGGTGCGCTTTGACAAGTCCAACCATGGTTTGGGTCATGACCAGCATTCTCCTTTTGAGAAATGATCGTTATAAAGTACTTATGTGCGTTATGAAGTACCTGAATGCTGCTATAGTAACCCAAACTATATTAGCCTGTAAATAAAAAAATTCCCGCAGGACCCAAAACATTCCTACGGGAAAGGATAAAACCGGAAGCATCGGATTAGAACCGAGCCGGACTAGCACGGAACCGAACTAGTACGAGCTCTACAACGTAAACCGGACTAGAACGGGTACAAAATGACGCTCTGAATATGAACCACTTCGTCCGTGCTGTTCCGGTAAATATGACTTTGGTCGGCGTGAAACCGGATGGCGTCGCCGTTTTCCGCGATGATCACCTGCTCGCCGATCTGCATCTCAAGGGTGCCGCGGGTGACCGATACGTATTCCTCCACTCCCTCGTGATGAGGGTCGGATTCGTATTCGCAGCCGGGCTGCAGCTCCACGGAATAAATCTCGAAGCGGGAGCTTCCGTCGTACGGAAAGAGCGGATAAGCCGTATATTTTCCCTCTTCCGACGACATCGGAAACAGCTCGGATTTCTTCACCAGCGTAACCGACGGCTTCTCATCCTCGATGAGCGCCGAAACCGAGATATGCAGGCCGTGGGCGATTTTCCACAAAATCGTGATGGTGGGATTCGATTCCGCCCGTTCGATCTGGGCCAGCATCGTTTTGCTGACGCCCGTCAGTTCCGCGAGTTTATCCAGGCTGAGCCCGCGCGAACGGCGGATTTTTTTGAGATTGCCCGCCACCCGTTCTACCATGTTATCCATCTGTGTACCTCCGTAGTAAACGTTCTGCGCTTTCCCTCCATCATACCATCATCGGGCTTTTCGGAAAACGCCGTGCGGGACAGTTTGATCGTCCGGGCCCAATTGCCTATAACGGTTGCCTGCCGGAGGCTTGTGTGTGATAAGATGGGAGGGATGAGAAGGAACAGGAAGGAGCGGAGAGTCTTTGACCAGGCTTAAAGATATTGCGGATGTGATCGGTGTCTCCATCTCCACCGTGTCCAGGGCGATCAGTAACGATACGAGCCGGCCGGTGAGCGAAGAAACGAAACGGAAAATAAGGGAAGCCGCCTTGAAGCTCGGTTATCCGCTGGACGATACCCCGGCCGCGGCCGCGAGCCGGACCCAGATCGCCTGCGTCATTCCCGGCAAGCTGCTGGGCAATCATCCGTATTTCTCGGAGGTGCTCCAAGGGTTCCACGGGAAGATGGCCGAGATGGGGCAGCCCGCCGCCATCGTCCGGACTTTCGAGGAAGTGAACGACGCGGAACGTTTCCAGGCTATGCTGACGGAGTCGGGGGCACGGGGAGTGCTCGCTCTGGGCTGGTACGACAAAGAGCTTCACGAGCTGCTGGACAAACAGGGCATTCCCATTCTCGGCGTCAGCTTGAACGACGATTCCCTAAAAATGCCCATCGTGGACTGCGACCGGGTGTCGGCCGCCCGGATGGCGGTGGGGCATCTGCTTGATCAGGGCCATACGAAGATCGGATATGTGGGCGGTCCCGCTTTTTTCAAAAAGCTGGAGAATGACGAACGGTTCATCGGATTCCAGTTCGCGATGCTCCAGGGCAACCTGCCGATCCGCCGGGAGTGGGTCGTCAATACGAACTGGGACGTGGACCTGAGCTACCGGCTCGTGACCGGCATGCTGCAGGAGCTGCCCCGGGCGGACTGGCCGACCGCCATGTTCTGCGCCAGCGATATGCTGGCGATTCCGGCGATGAGGGCGGCGCTCGAACAGCAGTGCCGCATCCCCGAGGACATCGCCTTCGTCGGCATGGACAATATCGGGTTTTCGCAGTATACGAGTCCGCCGCTCACCTCGATTGACGTGCCGCGTCAGGAAATCGGCAAGCTGGCCGCCAAATTCCTCTGCGACTACGTAGAGGAGGACTACCGGATCCCGCCGAGGATTTTGCTGCCGTGCTCCCTGATCGTCCGGGAATCGTCGGTTCACGATATCCGGCCTTAGACGGGGAGCAAAGAGGGCGTGCGCACAAGCAAGAGTCTGACAGAACGATGTCAGGCTTTTTTAGCTGCGCCTTTTTATCCAAAAAGTTTGGATGTATTTTAGCCAAAAAGTTGTTGCATTCCTCAGAGTGATTTGGTAAATTAGGGTCAACAAGTTTCTTGTAAGCGTTTTCTAAACGAAATAACGTTCTGCCTGTCTCACAAAACCGTTGAATCACCCTAATTTCCGCCGAAAATGATTCCAAAAATTATCCAAATATAATAACAGTTTTGGATAAGCTCTTTTCAGTCCTAAAGTTATTTTGCGGGGCTGAAAACGAATCGAACGCATTTCATTCCCGGAAGGAGAATTAACGTGGCTGAAACTATTCTCGAACGCGGCGGCCCGGAAACGGGGGCGCATCCTCGTCCGGTTCCGCGCAAACTGACGCTGGGCAGGCGGATTCTCCGCAATTGGCAGCTTTATCTGCTGATTTCACCCGTGGTGCTTTATTACATCGTGTTTCACTATGTGCCGATGTACGGCCTGCAAATCGCTTTCAAGGATTTTGTGGCGAACAAGGGAATCTGGGGCAGCGCCTGGGTCGGATTTGACCATTTCCAGCGTTTTTTCAACAGTTACTTTTTTCAGCGTCTGATTACGAATACGATCGGTCTCGGTCTTTACACACTGGCGCTCGGATTCCCGATCCCGATTATTCTTGCCCTCCTCATGAACGAAGTCCAATCCCAGAAGTTTAAGAAATTTGTTCAAACCGTCACCTACGCGCCCCATTTTCTTTCCACGGTCGTCGTTGTAGGCATGATGATGATGTTCCTGAATCCCAGATACGGCCTCGTCAACACCTTTCTCGGGATGTTCGGCGTCAAGCCCGTCAACTTTCTGGCCGATCCTTCCTGGTTCAAAACGCTCTATGTGCTCTCCGATGTGTGGCAGACGATGGGGTGGAGCTCCATTATTTATTTGGCGGCTCTCGCCGGCGTAGACAATCAGCTTCACGAGGCGGCGCGCGTGGACGGGGCGACCCGGCTCCAGCGCATCTGGCACATTAACCTTCCCGGCATCCGCCCGACGATAGTCATCCTGCTTATCCTGAATCTGGGGAGCGTCATGTCCATCGGATTCGAAAAAGTACTCCTTATGCAGAACACCCTCAACATGCAAAGTTCCGACATTATCGATACCTACGTATACCGCAGCGGGATTCTCGACGCGGATTACAGTTTTTCCGCTGCCGTCGGCCTATTCAGTACGGTAATCAACTTCATTCTGCTGATCAGCGTGAACTGGATATCCAAACGCTTCAGCGGATCGAGCCTATGGTAGGGAGGGGGAGAAGAGATGGAAAATACCCGTGAAGACCGCTTGTTCAACACCGTCATTTACCTGGTTCTCGGGCTGGTGCTGCTGATCGTCCTGTACCCGCTGGTATTCGTGCTCAGCGCTTCGTTCAGCGAACCCCAATACATTATGAACGGGGAAGTGCTGCTCTGGCCCAAGGGGCTGACGCTGGACTCGTACACCAAAATTTTCGAGGACGGCCAAATTATGAGGGGCTTCGGCAATACGCTCCTGTATACGACTACCGGGACCCTTCTCAACGTAATCATGACGATTCTGGCGGCATATCCCCTTTCCCGCAAAGATTTCGTGGGCCGCAACCTGTTCATGGGCCTGTTCGTGTTCACGATGTTTTTCAGCGGCGGGCTCATTCCGACCTACATCCTCATCAAAAATCTTGGCCTGCTGAACTCTTTCTGGGTCATGATTTTGCCCGGCGCCGTGTCCATCTGGAACATCATCATCATGCGGACCTTTTTTCAGCAGACGATTCCCGGAGAGCTTGAAGAAGCGGCGACCATCGACGGCTGCACCAATATGCAGATTCTGACGCGGATCGTCCTGCCGCTGTCCATGCCGATCATCGCCGTCACCATTCTCTTCTACGCGGTCGGGCACTGGAACTCGTTCTTCAACGCCCTGCTGTACTTGTCCGACAAAAGCAAGTTTCCGCTTCAGCTCGTCCTGCGCGAAATTCTGATTCAAGGGCAGACGGACAGCCTGGTCAAAATGTCGACGGAATCGGCGATCAAGCAGCAGCGGGCGGTGGAAGGCATCAAATACGCCGTTCTCGTCCTGGCCAATCTCCCGATGTTCCTGCTCTATCCGTTCCTTCAGCGGTACTTCGTCAAAGGAATTATGATCGGCGCCATCAAGGGCTGATCGTTCATCCTATACACGATTCACGAGTCACGATCTTTACGATTAAACAAGGGAGGTTAACGAGATGAAGAGAAAGAGAGCGACGATGAAACTCGTGTTGGCTTGCGCACTGACGACGGCGGTGCTGTCCGGCTGCAGCAGCGGCGGCGGGAAGGGCGCCGGGGAAGGCGCGGAAGCGAAAGGCGTGAATGCGACGGGATTCCCGATCGTCCAGGAGCCGGTCACGGTCAACGCTTTTGCCGCCAAGTTTTTCGCCAATGCCGACTGGAACAAATTGAAGCTGTGGCAGGAATACGAGAAGAAAACCAACATCCACATCAACTGGGAAACCGTCCAGAAGGACGCCCTGAAAGAAAAACGAAATCTGCTCATGGCGAGCAGCGGATATCCCGATCTGTTTTACGCCTCCGCTTTCTCGAAATCCGACTTGTTTAAATACGGCAAGCAGGGAGTCTTCCTGCCCCTGAACGAGTATATCGATCAATATGCGCCGAACCTCAAGGCTCTGATGGAGAAATACCCGGTCATTAAAAAGGGCATCACCATGCCGGACGGCAAAATTTACAGCCTGCCGACCTTGTACGACCCGGAATTCCGGTCCGTTTTCTTCAATACCCCTTGGGTTAAGACGGAATGGCTGACTAAGCTGGGTCTGAAGGAACCGGAGAACCTCGACGAATTTGCGGCGATGCTGAAGGCCTTTAAGAAGGGAGATCCGAACGGGAACGGCAAGCCGGACGAAATCGCCTGGGGCGGAGTCGGGACTACGGGACTTGTCGGTTACTTGCGAGGGGCCTATGGACTAGGCAACCACGGCAATGCCAACCAGTATGTCGATACGGAGCCGGGCTCGGACAAAATCCGGTTTATCCCCGCCGATCCGCGTTACAAGGAAATGCTGGAATATATCCACAAGCTGTATAAAGACGGCCTCCTGGAGCAGGACATCGCTTCCGTGAAAAGCGAGGAAATCGACGCGAAGGGAACCGCCGGGCTGCTGGGCATCGTGGATAACGTAGACCCTGCGGCGATCTATAACCAGAAAGGATACGCCGGCCTGCCTGTACTGAAAGGACCGCACGGCGATCAGCTCTATACGTATATCGGCTCCCCGCTCGGCAACATCGGGATGTTTATTCTGACCGATAAAGCGAAGAATCCGGCCGCTATGGTCCGGTGGATGGACTATTTTTACGGCGAGGAAGGCATCAAGATGTTCTTCATGGGCTGGAAAGACGACACCTACAAGGAAGAGAGCGACGGAACGGTCGATTATGTGGACGCCATCAAAAACAACAAGGACGGTCTCAGCCTCGACCAGGCGGTCAGCCAATACCTGATCTGGCCGGGCGGGTATTACCCGGGATTCGTCAAGCAGGCGTACTTCAAAGGAGCGGAAGGGCTTCCTACCTCTGTAGCCAATTCGAAGAAAGCCGATCCGCATGTGCTGAAGCCCGATCAGATCTGGCCGGCTTTCAACTTTACTTCCGAAGAGCAGCAGGAATTGACGACGCTGGCCAATGACATCGAAACGTATGTCACGGAAATGAGAGACAAATTTATCGTCGGAGATGCGCCTTTGTCCCAGTGGGACGACTATGTGGCGACCCTGAACAAAATGGGACTGGACCGCTACAAGCAAATTTATCAGGCTGCGCTGGACCGCTACTCCAAGAGCAGTTAAGGGAGAGAGAGAACATGAGCGAATTGACCGCAATACTAATCGGCGCGGGCGCCCGGGGAGCGGGCGGCTACGCCCCTTATGCCCTGGATTACCCGCATGAGCTGCAGTTCGTGGCCGTTGCGGAGACGGATGCCGGGCGCAGGGAGAAAATGGCGGAGAAGCACGGCATTCCGGCAGAGCGCCGCTACGATACGTGGGAAGAGCTGCTGAACCTGCCCAAAATGGCGGATATTGCCGTCATCTGCACCCAAGACCGGATGCACTACGAGCCGACGATGCGGGCTCTTGCCGCCAAGTATCACGTGCTGCTGGAGAAGCCGATGTCCCCTGACCCGCGCGAGTGCCTGGACATGGAGCAGGCCGCCCGGGACAATGACCGGCTCCTCACGATCTGCCACGTGCTGCGCTACACGCCGTTCTGGACGGCGGTCAAGACGGCCATCACGGAGGGGAGAATCGGCGAGGTGGTATCCATCCAGCTCAACGAGAACGTGGGCTACTGGCATATCGCCCACAGCTTCGTGAGGGGAAACTGGAACAACTCGCACAAAGCCAGTCCGATGATCCTGGCCAAATCTTGTCACGACATGGACGTCCTGTCGTGGCTGATGGATAAACCGTGCAGCCGGGTAAGCTCGTTCGGCTCGCTCATGCACTTCAACGGGGCGCACGCGCCCGAAGGCTCCGCGGACCGCTGCCTGGACTGCGCGGTGGAGCCGACGTGTCCTTATTCCGCCACGCGCTTCTATCTCAGCCGGGAATTCAGAGGCTGGGCCGGGCACTTCACGAGCGATCTGTCCAAGGAGAGCATCGTAAAAGGGCTGCGTGAGACGGACTACGGACGCTGCGTGTACCGCAGCGACAACAACGTCGTCGATCACCAGGTGGTGAACATGGAGTTCGAAGGAGGCGCCACGGCCATGTTCAGCATGTGCGGCTTTACGTTCGAACAGGAGCGCCGCATTCAGATCATGGGCACGCGGGGTGAACTGCGGGCGGAGGGCGACTCGATCATCGTCTACGATTTCCTGACGCATCAGAAAACGGAGATTACGATTCCCGCCCAGACGGCCGGACACGGAGGCGGGGACAGCGGCATCGTCCGCAGCTTCCTCCAGGAAGTGCGGAGTTACAGCGGCCAGGAAAGTCTCACTTCGGCGGCCGCTTCCGTCCGCAGCCATCTGATGGCTTTCGCCGCCGAAGAATCCCGTCTGAACGGCGGAGCGCCGATCGAATTGACGGAATACGCCCGGACGCTCGCGCAAAATGCGGGCGGGCTGAGCGGTTAAGCCGCGGCTCGCTGGTTTTACGGCCGCTTGGCATTGCGTTTCGGTGCGAAGGACGTGTATGCTGGTAAAAGAACATAAGCGCCATAGCTGCTCCGGCGGCTGTGGCGCTTTTTTGCTGTCGGCTAGGCAAATCCGAATCGTGAAAGCAGGTGCGAAGGCGTGAAACCGATTCTCATTTTTGATTTTGACGGAACGATTGCGGATTCCAAAGGGGTCGCGGTGCAGCTTTTTAATGAGCTGGCGGTCAAATTCGGGGGCAGGCGAATCGAAGAGGCCGAAATCGGCAGGCTTTCGGGTCTGTCCGTACCGGATCGTCTGAAGGCGCTGCATGTGCCGCTTTTTAAACTGCCCGTCCTTCTGTTGGAAGCCAAACGAAACTACAAACAAGCGGCGGTAAGCCTGCAGCCGGCAGACGGCATGAAGGAGCTGCTTCTGGCGCTAAAAGAAGAGGGCCGGACGATGGGCATCCTGTCTTCCAATACGGCCGAAAATATCCGGCATTTCCTTGACCTGCACGGGCTGGATGTGTTCGATTTCGTTCATTCGGCAACGAATCTGTTCGGCAAGGACAAGGCGATCCGCAGCATGCTCCGTGCCCGTTCGCTTCCGGCAGACCGGATTGTTTACGTGGGGGACGAGCTGAGAGACGTCGAAGCATGCCGGAGGGCCGGGGTAAAGGCGGCCGCCGTCACTTGGGGCTTCGATTCCGAAGAGCTGCTGGCCGGCGCGGGGCCCGATTATGTGTGCCGTACGGCGGAACAGCTCGCGGCTGTTTTGCGGTAAGGCGGAGCATACCGGGAGAAGCGGGGAAGCATATCCGGGCAAAGCCCCGGCCCCGGGGCTGAGGCGGCGATATCCGCACGGTCGGATGCTTCCGCCGCATCGGCGGAGACGGCTGGGGCCGGGGCACACGAAGCCGTTGCAGCGGAAGCGCCGACGCAAACGGTGACCGCAAGGAAGCGGATGAAGACCGGGTTTGAAGCGAAACTCGATACGCACGCCCGAATAAAAACGCCCGATCTGCCGGTATTGGCAGATCGGGCGTTTTCTTTTACCGTTCGCGATGGGGTTAATCCGCTGTGACGGCCTAGTTATGCGTAACCACGGCCCCGGAACCGCCGTACATGTCCAGCTCGTCCTCCAGTTCGATTTTCAGCACGGTTACATAGTCGTGGGTATCTTCCTGTGTCAGATGAATCCAGGTGGTTCCGGGTATCTGGAACCAAGGCACGCCCCCGTGGATGTCGTACGTAAGCTCTTTGCCCGAATGCAGAACGGTAATTTTGCGGATCTTGCTGGAAAGCCCTTTGAGGCAGACCGATTCTTTCGGATCGTCGTACACGAACAGATACAGCGTTTTTTTATCTTTGGACAACGTGCTGCCCCCCAGATAATAACGGGTCAGAATGCCCTCCCGCGTTCCGTAAACGGCTTCTTCATGCGTCCGGATCCAGCTTCCGAGTCCCAGCAAGATCTGTTCCTGCCGGGGATCGACGGTGCCGTCTTCCTTGGGCCCGATATCGAGCAGCATATTTCCGCCCATGGAGATGCAGTCGCAGAACATCCGGATGATCTGATGCAGAGATTTGTAATGATTGTCGTCCGGAACGTAGCCCCAGGAGCTGTTGATCGTCGTGCAAAACTCCCAGGGGCCCTCGGGTCTCGTAATCGGCAGCCCCTGTTCGGGGGTTTTATAGTCCCCGTGCCCCTGCAGACGGGAATTGATCATGATCTCTGGATTGAAGGAGAGCAGATAGTTTTTAAAAGCGGGAAGGTTCCACTGCTCGGCGCTGCGCTCCCAGTCCCCGTCGAACCAGAGCAGATCCACTTTCCCGTAATTCGTCAGGAGCTCCCCCAGTTGTTCATTGTTAAACGTCAGAAAGCGCTGCCATTTCTCTTCGTCCTGAACGCCGTCTGCAGGGCTTGAGAAGGGATTGGCCCGGCTGGGCTCCTCGGGAACTTTGCCGCCCTCGTAGACGCTGGGGTAATCGGGATGGGACCAGTCGATCAGGGAGAAGTACAGGCCCAGCCGGATTCCCCTTCGGGTTACCGCATCGGCGTACTCCCGGATGATGTCCCTGCCGGCCGGCGTGCTTTTGACCACGTTGAGATCGCTGGCCCGCGTATCCCACAAAGCGACGCCGTCGTGATGCTTCGTTGTGAGGACGGCATATTTGGCGCCGGACTTCTCGATCAGATCCGCCCACTTGTCCGCATCAAAGTTCCGGGCGGTAAAGCCGCCGAGCTGCTTCATATAATCCTCGTACGAAATGCGCCCGTTGTAGAAAGACCATGACTCGGCGATTCCGTTAACCGCATAAATCCCGTAATGAATGAAAATTCCCAGTTTCGCGTCCTCGAACCATTGCTGTACCATCTGTTATCCTCTCCTTTTCACGTAACGATTCTTAAGCAGTATCTCACATTCCGCAGGCGATGGATTGATGTGGTTTTTGACGTGCGTTTGCGGAGAACAAGAATAACCAACCGCCTGTTTGGGGAGGGTTGGTTATCTTTGCGTGAGGAGAGTCCGAAGCGGACGAATCCCGCCAAGAATATGTTTTTTTTGTTATCCAAATCCCGGAAAACGCGAATTTACTCCCTAACGGAGCAGTCCGCCACGAATGGTGTAGGGATTGAAAATGACATATTTACGGACTTCCGCCCGTGGGGATACACTTTTGAAAACGCTATCAAAATCAAGCGGAAAGGAGTGATACGATGCAGGCAAAAGCAAGTATCCGCACGACAGGGCGCCCGGTAGCGGGCACAGAGAAGAAGCCGGTCTGGAAACGGATGGTTTTAAACTGGGAACTGTATGTGTTTATCGCCCCGGCGTTTCTTTACTTTCTTATTTTTCATTACGGGCCCATGTACGGCATCCTGATCGCCTTCAAAAATTTTATTCCTACCAAAGGAATATGGGGGAGCCCCTGGGTCGGCTTCGATCATTTCGTCCATTTTTTCGAGTCGTATTATTTCTGGGATCTCTTGTGGAACACACTGAGCATCAGCTTGTACGATCTTGCCGTCGGGTTTCCGATTCCGATTCTTCTGGCGCTCGCTTTCAATGAAGTGCGGGACGGATTTTTCAAACGGATGGTGCAGACCGTGACGTACGCCCCTCATTTTATATCCGTTGTCGTCATGGCCGGCATGATCATTACGTTCCTGTCGCCGTCCACGGGAATTCTGGTGCATTTGATCGAGAAGCTGGGCTTCGAGGCCCCGCAGGTTTTGACGGACCCGAACTGGTTCAAAACGATGTATGTGTTCTCGGGGGTGTGGCAGAGCGCCGGCTGGGGAACGATTATTTACTTGGCGGCTTTGTCCGGGGTTGACCCGCAGCTGCACGAGGCGGCTATCATCGACGGCGCTTCGAGATTTCAGCGCATCCGGCACATTAATATCCCGACGATCGTACCGACGATGACCATTTTGCTCATTCTGAATATGGGAAGCCTCTTTGGAGTCGGGTTCGAGAAAATCCTGCTGCTGCAAAATCCGCTTAACATGGAGGCGTCGGATGTCATTTCCACCTTCGTCTACCGTTCGGGCCTGGTCAACGCCCAGTACAGCTTCTCGGCGGCGGTCGGATTGTTCAACTCCGTTGTAAGCGCCGTGCTGCTGGTGACCGTGAACCAGATTGTCCGCCGTACCAGCGAGAACAGCTTATGGTAAAAGAAAGGAGGGAACCGGATGAGCTCGACGGTTAAAGATACGGCGCGGGATAAACTGTTCCTGATCAGCACGTATGTCTATGTCGCGATTGCTCTGATTCTGGTGGCTTATCCCCTGATTTATATTTTGAGCGCTTCGATCAGTAATCCGAAGTATGTCGGCTCGGGCGAGATGTGGCTGTTCCCGAAAGGGCTTACGTTCGAAGGGTACCAGATCGTTTTTGCCAACACGAAAATCTGGATGGGGTACGCCAATACGATTTTGTATACGGTAATCGGGACGGCCGTTAACTTGCTCGTGACGATTCCTGCTGCGTATGCGCTCAGCCGCAAAGATTTCGTGGGCCGCAACTTTTTTATGGGCATGTTTATGGTGACGATGTTTTTCGGTGGCGGCCTTGTGCCCACGTACCTGCTCGTCAAGGGCCTCGGGCTCATGAACAGCATGTGGGCGATCATTTTGCCTTCTGCGGCGTCCATCTGGAACATCATCGTATCGAGGACGTTTTTTCAAACTTCTATTCCGAAGGAACTGCAGGAAGCGGCCCAGATCGACGGCTGCACGAATATGCGGATGTTTCTGAAAATCATCCTGCCGCTTTCGATGCCCATCGTGGCTGTCATGGCGCTATTTTACGGAGTCGGCAACTGGAACAGCTACTTCTCGGCGCTTATTTACCTGCATGAAGAATCCAAGTATCCGCTTCAGTTGATTTTGCGCCAGATTCTCGTGCTTCAGGAGATGTCGGCCCAGACGGGCGGTTCGCTGGATGCCTCGACGGCATCCGCGCTCAACAATAAAGCCGAGATTGCGGCGCTTGTCAAATATGCCGTCATCATCGTGTCCACGCTGCCGATTATTGCGATCTATCCGTTTCTGCAGCGCTATTTCGTGCAAGGCGTCATGATCGGTTCCGTCAAGGGCTGATCTTGCCATACACCATACACCATACAAGGGGAGGATTTTATTTATGAAAAAAGTGTTGAAGTCAGGCTCGCTTATGCTCGGTCTTACGCTTGTGATAGCAGGTCTGTCCGCCTGCGGCTCCGCCGATAAAGCCGGGGAAGCGGGAACCGGCAAAAACGCCTCCGATGTGAAAAAGGACGGGTTCCCGATTGTCGATAAACCGATGACGATGACGCTGATGGCTCCCGATGTCGGGGTGCAGGACTGGAACAAAATGCAGGTGATGCAGGAGATGGAGAAACTGACCGGCATCAAGATGCAGTACCAGAACGCGCCGATCGACAGTTTCGAATCGAAGAAAAACCTCGTGTTCGCCAGCGACAGTCTGCCGGACGTGTTCTTCGGGGCTGACATCAAGCCGGCGGAGCAGGTAACGTACGGCAGCCAGGGCGTGCTCCTTCCCCTGGAAAACCTGATCGATAACTATGCGCCGAACTTGAAGAAAATTCTTGACGAGCATCCGGAGATCCGCAAAAACATGACGACGCCGTCGGGTCATATTTACGCGCTCCGCACGATTGACCTATCGGCGGTCTGGTACCGTGGTCCGATGTGGTACAACGGCAAATTCCTGAAGGCTCTGGGCATGACGAAGCTGCCGGAGACGACGGAAGAGCTCTACGCATACCTCAAACGCGTGCAGGACGAGGACCCGAACGGCAACGGCAAGAAAGACGAGGTTCCGCTGACTTCCGTTAAACTCGACGACCTGCGGATGTTTTTCCTCGGATTCTGGGGCATCTACGACGAGGTTATTTATGCCGACAAAGCGGGCAAGGTTCATTATACCCCTCAGGAGGAAGGCTACAAAGGGTATTTGACGTTCCTGAACCGCTTGTGGAAAGACAACCTGCTCGATCACGAGACGTTCTCCCAAACCGACGAACAGAAGAAAGCGAAAGGCAAAAACAACCGCGTCGCGCTGTTCAGCGATTACTACCCTTACTTCACGCTGGGCACGGAGCCGGACGAGAGCAACCCGATGATGAAGCCGGTCAAGAGCGAAGTGCCGGATTCACCCGTTTACGGCAAACACCCGGGCATTTCCTCTAACGGAACGTTCGCCATCACGAAGAGCAACCCGAGTCCTGAAGCGGCCATGCGCTGGGTCGATTATATGTACGGATACGAAGGCGGCACGCTGTTCGCCCAAGGTCCGGAGGATGTGCTTTGGAAATACACGGACAAGGAGAAGCACGTGAAGGAGTGGAAGCCCGTTCCGGGCGGCGGCGACCGCGAAGAATACCGGGGCACGCTGACGCCGAATTACGGCATTCTCGTGCCGGGAGCGGCCAGCAGCGAGCTGTCCAAAGGGTTGAAAACCGATTTCGATAAATGGATCGACAAGGAAAACGAGGAGAAGCTGACGCCGATCGCCAAAATCCCGTTCCCGAGCGTCTTCCTGACGGAAGAAGAGCAGGCGGAAGTCACCCGGCTTAAGTCCGATCTGGATACGTACGTCAAGCAGATGGAAGCGAAGTTCGTAACCGGCCAGGAACCGCTGGCGAACTGGGATGCCTATACGGGTCAACTGAAGAAAATGGGCAGCGACAAGATTGCGGGCATCTATCAGGCGGCGTACGACCGCTGGAACGAGGGCAGCGGGAAGAAGTAGGGCCTGCCTGATGCCCCCGGAAGCCGCTTCATGCGGAGCGGCAGCCCTTCACCGGGCGTTTCACGGGGCTTCGCTTCCTTCGGCAGACGGGCAATCGCCGCCTCACGCCGGCTGTCCTTGCGCGCCACAATAAGCAGGCCCGCCCCCGGTTAATCGGGGAGCGGGCCTGCGGGCCAGGCGGCGGGGAGAGGCCGTATTCATCGGGCATCTTCAGGCTGCCACATCGGCTAAGGGGTGCGGATATACCGCCTGCCGGAGCGCGGGCCCGACATTCGGCCTCACGTGCAGCGGAACCCCATTCGAGGATCTTCTGCCTCGTGTTCCGGCCCTGTACAGCGGTTGGCCGACGGACCCGCCATGTGGGTGAACGCCTTCATGTGACGCCGTTCACCGCGCCGCCGTCCAGCCGTGCGTTCGGGTTAAGCATGCTCGCCCGACGTGTTCAGCGTCCGGTACTGACCCGGCGTATAGCCCGTTTCCTTTTTGAATTTGCGGATGAAGTTGGGAGTATCCAGATACCCGACGCGGACGATGATCTCTTTGAGCGGATCGTTCGTCGTTTTTAGCTGATGCATGACTTCGTTCATCCTTTTTTGCCAGATGTACTGGATAAAATTGATGCCGGTCTTCTCCTTGAACGTCCGGCTGAGATAAGAAGGCGAGATCCCGTATTCGGCGGATACGACTTCCAGACTGAGCGTATGCTCCATGAAATGCTTGTCAATGTATCCGACGATCCCGTCCATGAGGGAATGCTCTTCTTTCGTCCGGTCCCGTTCGACCTGCGAGCAGATCCGTCCGGCTAGGTTCAGGCAGATGGCTTCAAACTCCTCGGATGAATTGAAGTTGAGCTTGGACAGCATCTCCTGCGTCAAACCATGAATACCGAGCTCGGACGCGGTTTTCAGCAGGGTCGTCAGGATGTCGTAATGGATCAGCCGCAGATGGGGGGCGCTCAGTCCGGCTGCCGGCAAGTTTTTCAGCGCTTCCTGAAGGGTTTGCTCCGATACGTCATAGCTGCCCTGTTTCAGACTTTGGGACAGCTTCAGAAGCACGTTGCCGGGAATCCAGAAGGTGCTGCGCTCCGGCGCATTGGACAGCATTTCGAAAAAGGTAACGCTTCCATGAACGGTCAAAATGTTCGATTCAAACGCGGAACACGCTTCGATGTACGACTGGTTCAAATGCGCGTGGCTCGTATAAGCCGTGCCGACCCCGATGACCGGCGAGACGTCGAACAGCTCCAGCAGGTGGGTCCGGATGCCTTCCGCGATCTGCTGCATCTGACCGAAAGGCGGCGTCTGGCCGGAGGGATCGAACCCGACGACAAGGGCAAGCTGATTCGGCTGGGGAAGCTCCACGCTGTAAGCTCTGGCGGCAAGTCCGGGAAAATCGACCTCGGCAAAAAGCTGAATCATCGTCTGCCAGTCATCCTTGCTGTCGTGCAGATGAGAGCGCTTGTCAAAACCGATTACCACCGCGAAGTGAAGGTCATGGTCGAATTTGAGATCGAAAGCTTCGAGAAGATCGGCCGACAGGCTCTTGGTCTGCCCGTATTTAAGCAGCATGAGCAGAGCGTGATTGCGGGCATAAGGTTCCTGAAGATCCGCACGGGTGCTGTGCTCCTGCAAGGAAATCCGGATTCGCTCGAGTTCATTGCCGGAAGTCCGGCTGCTTCTTGATTTGGAGCTGGCGAAGTGGACCAGGTTCGAGATAGGCAGGTACTGCATCCGGGCAAGCAGCAGCGCCAGGGCGGCGCCGACGATCACGACGATGGACACCAGCAGAATAATAAAGCTGCGCACATGCAGCACGCTGCTGAAAAACTGGGCGCTCGGCATCAGTGTGACGTAAGTCCAGCCGTTTTTATCGGATTTCACGGATACGACGGAGTGGGACTGCCCGTTTAACGTCTGATTGTGAATGCCGGGAGGCAGCTTGAACAAAGCGCCTAGGTCGCCGGACGTCAGCGATTCCTCGTCTCCGTTGTTGGTCAGAACCTGCCCGTTGTTGTCAAAAATGTACGTCAGCCCGCGGTAGCTGCCTAGAATGGAGTCGATCAGGCTGGTGAGTTCAGACTCCGGAATAAAGTACATCACGGTCCCGTGAGGGGCCGGACTGTTGGGCGTAATCGGCACCAGGTAAGCGAGAATCGACTGCTGCAGGGATGTGGGCTGGCTGACGAGGTCCGCCGGGCGCATTTTTGGAAATTTAAGCGTATTCAAATCCTGCTGCAGCCCGTCCTGGGTCCAGTTGTGGAAGCTGTATTTGCCCGAAAACACATCCAGTCCGGACATGCCGAAGGATGAATAAATTTTATCGTCGTCGTGATAGTACAGGAACAGATCTCCGATAATGGAGCTGGTCGCTTTGTAGTTGTCCAACGCGCTGATCGCTTCCCGGCTGTAATAGGGGTCGTGGACCTTGTAAAGCGTCAGCCGTTCGTCGTAAGAAATCCGGGACGCGATTTCGATCAATTCTTTGACCCGGCCGTCGATAATGGTCTTCGTCTGATTGAGCTGGTTGAGGTGAGACTGCTCGATTTCGGACTGTAGGTTGCTCACGGCGCTGCGGTAAATAAAGATCGTCGCGAACGCCAGCGGAATAAGCAGGATGAACAAATACGACCAAATATATCGCATAAAAAGTTTCGATTTAAAGTAATCGGATTTCATTTATTGCTCCCTCCTGTTTCGGAATGATCTAACCTCTACATGATGTTTTGAAAGGAATATCCATAATCATACCAAAAAAACAGCGGATTCATAGGGCAGTTCGTAGGATTTATGAAAGGGATTACAAAAAAATCGGCTTGCTTGGAGGTTACGTGATGAGTGAGATGAACGCGGAGACACAAGAAGGGGCGGCTCAGGCCGTCGTGGAAGGCGTGCACAATTACAGCCGGGAGGAAGACTGGGTTAAACCGGACGATCCCGCGCTGCTGGAGCGGTTGGAGTGGTTTCAAGACCAGAAGCTGGGGCTCATGATGCACTGGGGACCGTACTCCCAACTTGGTGTCGTGGAGTCGTGGGCGCTAAGCGACGCGGATGCGGACTGGTCCCGGGACGGAATCGATTGGGACGTGAGCGCGGAAGACCTTAAACGCGAATACTTCGGGCTGAACCGCACGTTTAACCCGCTCCGCTTTCAGCCCGAGCTATGGGCCGGACTCGCCGCAGACAGCGGCTTCAAGTACTTGAACTTTACGACGAAGCACCATGACGGCTTCTGCATGTGGGATACCCGCACGACGGATTACCGCGTGACGCATCCCGACTGCCCGTTCCATGCCCACCGGCATGCGGATATTTGCGGCAGGCTGTTCGACGCTTTCCGGGCGAAGGGACTGGCGATATCCGCCTACTTCTCGAAGGCGGACTGGCGCTCGCCCTATTACTGGGCTCCGGGCATGGAGCGGAGCGGCCGAACGTCTCGGGGAACCTCCTACGACACGCGGGAACACCCTTGGCTGTGGGAGCAGTTCGTGAAGTTCACGCACGAGCAGATCGAAGAGCTTATGACCCGCTACGGGCGCATCGACGTGCTGTGGCTGGACGCGGGCTGGGTGAACGCGGCCAACAACCAGGACATCCGGCTCGGCGAAGCCGTGGAAAAGGCACGCGAGCTGCAGCCTTGGCTGCTCTGTGCGGACCGGACCGTCGGGGGACCGTACGAAAACCTGATCACCCCCGAGCAAACTCTCCCGGAGCGCCCCCTGCTCGTCCCGTGGGAGAGCTGCATCACGATGGGGACGTCGTTCTCGTTCCGGTACGAGGACACGTACAAAACCGTCCGCCAGCTCGTCCATCTCCTCGTCGAGATCGTGGCGAAGGGCGGCAACCTCGCCCTCAACGTCGGGCCTCAGCCGGACGGAAGGCTGCCGGAGACGGCTGTGGAGCGGATGAAAGGACTCGGGGCGTGGCTGAAGGTAAACGGCGAAGCCATTTACGGAACGCGCATCTGCGAGCCTTATTCCGAAGGAAGCTGGCGTTTCACGCGGAAGGGGGAGACTGTCTACGCCTTCTGTCTGGTCGAGCGGGAACAGCCGCCGATGGAAGCGGAGATGTGCATCCCCCTCAGGGATTCCTTTGCCCGGGTCGAGCTGCTGGGCAGTGACATGCCGCTGAATTACCGGCTGACCGAAAAAGGGGTTACCGTCCGCCTGCCGGAGTCTGTCCGGGAGAAGGAAGCGCCCGAGGCCATCGTGTTCCGGCTGTCCGGGAAGTAGGGCGATCCTGCCCGGTCCAATCCGGAACAGTTTTATCCATTTAGAGAAAGGGGTGATCGGCATGGCGTTAAGCGGAGTGCCGGAACCGCGCATTGTTTTTGCGCCCAAGCATTACTTGTGCAGGCGGGCGTCCGGGCCGCTGGAGCTGGACGGACGGATCGACAAACCGTTCTGGGAAGCAGCCGAATGGACGGAGGATTTTACGGATATTGAAGGAGACGCCAAGCCGCAGCCGTCCAAACGGACCCGGGTCAAAATGCTCTGGGACGACGGGTATTTCTATTTTGCTGCGGAGCTGACGGAGGACCAGATTTGGGCGACGCTTACGGAGCGGGATTCCGTCATTTTTTACGACAACGATTTTGAGATTTTTATCGATCCCGACGGCGATACCCACGAATATTACGAATTTGAGATGAACGCCTTGAACACGGTCTGGGATCTGCTGCTCGTCAAACCTTACCGGGACGGAGGGCCGCCCGTCAACGGCTGGGATATCGGCGGGCTGAAAACGGCCGTCCACATAGACGGGGAGCTGAACAATCCGGACGCGGACAACCGGAAATGGACGCTGGAGGTAGCGATGCCGTGGTCCGCTCTGCGGGAGTGCGCGCCTGAGAACCGCCCGCCGGTCCAAGGGGAATTCTGGCGTGTGAATTTCTCCCGCGTGCAGTGGCGGACGGAGACGGCGGACGGCTCCTACCGGAAAATGATCGATCCTCAAAGCGGCAACCCTTATCCCGAGGATAACTGGGTCTGGTCTCCGATGGGGATCGTCAACATGCATTATCCCGAGCTGTGGGGCTATGTGGTGTTTGCGGACGGGGACGGGCCGGAGAGCTTCGCGCTGCCGGACGATGAACGCGTAAAGTGGGAGCTGCGGAAGCTGTATTACCGGCAGCGCAATCATTATGAACGGTCGGGTGTTTTTATAAGAAATGTCAGCGAACTTCTTGGCAGTGAGCCATGGACCATCGTTCCGCAGGTTGAAACGACGGCAAGAAGCTTTCAAATTTGCGCCGCCTCCGCCGACGGCAAAGCCGTCTATGTGATCCGCGAGGACGGAAAACTGTGGAAGGAGTGAAAGACGGATGAACGCGAACACGAACACGAATGAAAATCCGAATCGGAACAATAAGCCGGTTAAGAACCGGAATGGGGCTGAGAAGCCGGGCGTCGATCTCCTTGAAAAGGATTTTATGAAAGCGAATTTGAACGAGGATTCCGAGGTTGACCGGAACGGGGTTCTCCAGCCGGATTTGGCTGTTTTTTCTATGGATGCCGAAGCGCTGGCGGAAGTGCAGAGGAAATTCGACATCAAGCGGGAGCTTGCCCGGGCCAAAGAAGAGGAGCTTTTCGGCGTGTTCCGGCAGAAGCTGACCGAGGAAGAAACGTGGGCTCTCAAATTCCTTTACGCGTATATGCCTTTAAACGATTTGGCGGATTACGACGGAGCCTTGTTTCTGAATCATGTCCGCACGACACTTGAAATCCGTGCCAAAGTGCCTTGGGGCCGGCGGGTGCCGGATCATCTGTTTCTTCACTTCGTGCTGCCTCTTCGGGTGAACAGCGAAAATCTGGAAGACTGCCGGGGCATTCTTTACGAGGAATTGGCGGAGCGGACCAAGCATTTGCCGATGGAAAAGGCGATCCTGGAGACCAACTATTGGTGTCACGAGAAAGCCACCTACGTCGGAAGCGATCTGCGGACGATCTCGCCGCTGACCATGCTGCGAAGCGCGCAGGGACGCTGCGGGGAAGAGTCGACGCTCGCGGTATCCGCACTGCGGAGCATCGGCATTCCCGCCAGACAGTGCTACACGCCGCGCTGGGCCCACTGCGACGATAATCATGCCTGGGTGGAGGCGTGGGCCGACGGACAGTGGCATTATATCGGCGCCTGCGAGCCCGAACCGGTGCTGGACCGGGGCTGGTTCGGCGCCCCCGCCCGGCGGGCCATGCTGGTTAACACGCGGGTTCACGCCAACTACCCGGGACCGGAACCCGTTACGCTGGCCAAGGAGTGGCTGACGGAAATCAACCTGCTGGAAACGTACGCGCCCGTACGGGCGGTGACCGTTGCCGTAAAGGACGAAGAAGGCCGGCCGGTTGAGGGCGCGCGGGTCCATTTCCAGCTGTATAACATGGCGGAGATGTACCCGATTGCCGTCATTGCGACCGATTCGGAGGGGCTTGCCGCGTTCAGGACGGGATGGGGAGATCTCCTCGTCCGTGCCGTCAAAGACGGCCTATGGGCAGAAGAGAAGCTCTCGGCTGCGGGCAGCTCCACCTTGGTACTGACGATCCGGAACGCCGAGGAGCCGCCGGGAACGCTGGACGTCGACATGGTGCCGCCTCCCGAGCGGGAAGGCGAAGCCCTGTCCGCGGTCACCGAGGAGATGCTGAGGCTCCATCAGGAACGTGAGCGGGAGGGGGCCGCTGTCCGTAAAAGCTTCGAGGATACGTTCCTCGGTGAACAGAACGCGGTAAAGCTGGCCGGAGAACTCGGTCTTCCTCCTCAGCGGGTGTGGAACGTGCTGCGCAAGGCTAGGGGGAACAGCCGGGAAATCCGCGATTTTCTCCTGGAGCGGACCCCTGCTAACGGAGAGTGGCCGCTGCGGCTGTTGGAAAGCATGAGGGACAAAGACATGCTGGACACGTTCCGTCCGACTTTGGACGATCATCTCCTGCACGCCTTGAAATGGGCGAATGTCTGGGAGGAGGACGTGTTCGTCCCGTATATTCTTTGCCCGAGGGTGCACTTCGAAATGATCGGACCGTACCGGCGGCTGTTCGAAGAAGCGTTCACGGCAGAGGAGGCTGCCGCATACCGGAAAGACCCGTCCGGGCTTGTGCGCCGCCTTGCCGCCGAATACGAGGTGCGGGACGATTTGACGAATCTTCCGGGCCGAGCTTCCGCCGCAGGCAGCTTCGCGCTGAAGAAAGGCGACCGCCTTTCCCTCGATATTATGCTGGTCGCCGTCTGCCGCAGCCTCGGCATTCCGGCCCGGCTTCATCCGAATAATCAGAAGCCCCAGTTCAGGCTGGACGGAGAATGGAACAATGCCGGTTGGCAGGAAGAAAGCAAAGCGCAGAGAGGGACGCTGCTGCTCCGCCCGACCGGCGGGCATTCAGACTCCGCGGCGTCTGAAGAGTCTGCCGCAGCGCCCGCACCGGAGGCTTCCTACTTCCAGAACCTCACCGTGGCCCGGCTTGAGGACGGTCTTTACCGGACGATCGTGTTCCCGCACGGTAAGAGCGACTTGTACGCGGAGCCGCTGGAACTGGAAGCCGGCAGCTACCGGCTGACGACCGGGACGCGGCTTAAGGATGGGACGGTACGAGTCCGTTTCCGCCATTTCGCCGTTCTTCCCGGCCGGCAGACGGAGCTGACGCCAACCTTCCGCGCGGCTCCTTCCGATGTTCCCGTGCTCGGTGCCGTAGACGGGCGCACCGTTTTCGGCAGCCTGGAGGACAACGGAGAAACCCGCGTGCTTGAAGATTTGGCGGGCGGACGTGCCGTGCTGGCGGCCTGGATCGAACCGGAACGGGAGCCTTCCAAGCACCTGATCCGTGAGCTTACAGAGCTTTCCAATTTGTATGCTAAAGCGGAAGCAGCCGTTATAATGGTGGTAGGCGGCGACCGGAGAACGGTTTCATTCGATCCCGCCCGTTATGGCGAATTGCCTGAGGGAACTCATTTTGTCCGGGATGAAGATTACGTCTCCCTGGATGAATTTAACGCGAAGCGTCCGCTGCCCGATGCCGGTTTTCCGCATGTTTTCGTTGTAGACCGGAAGGGACAAATCCGTTACACCCAGTCCGGGTACAAAGTGGGGTCCGCCAGAGAAGCTTTGCAAATTTTCGAAAATTTGTGTGAGAACGATTAGGAGGAAAACACCGCAATGAGCAAACCTTATGTAGTAGCGGGCTATGTCGCCGATGCCGGACTCCCGGACGTAACCGGGGAAGATCTCGGCAAGCTGACCCATCTGAATGTGGCTTTCGGCCATGTCCGGGAAGATGAAATCCGGATTGATCATCTTGCCCGTCTGGATGAGCTGACACGTTTTAAAACCGTCAATCCGGATCTCGTTCTGCTCCTGTCTGTCGGCGGATGGGGAGCGGGCGGATTCTCCGAAGCGGCCTCCACCGAGGAAGGCCGTAGACGGATGGCGCAGTCGGCCGTGAATATCCTCCTGGCGCATCCGTTCGACGGGATTGATCTGGACTGGGAATATCCCTGCTACTCCACTGCAGGCATCCAGTCTAGCCCCGAGGACAAACGGAATTTCACGCTGCTTCTGCAAACGATCAGAGAAGCGATAGACGAACAGGGGCGCAAGGACGGACGCCGTTACCTGCTGACGATAGCGGTGGGGGCCGACCAATATTATCTGGACGGTACGGAGATGGACCAAGTGCACCGGTATCTCGATTTTCTTCAGGTGATGACATACGACATGCGGGGCGGCTTCCAGGTTCTCACGGGGCACCATACGAATCTTTACAATTCTACGGGGGATCTGTTCCGTATCAGCACGGATACGTCCATTAACCTGTACCTCGCTGCAGGCGTGCCCCGGGATAAAATCGTGGTCGGCGCCGCTTTTTATTCCCGCCAATGGGAGAAGGTGCCGGATGCGGCAAACGGGCTTCACCAGATCGCCGGAGGTTCGGGCGGATACGGTCCGGATTATACGACGCTTGCAAACGACTACATCAATAAAAACGGCTATGTCCGGTATTGGGACGCGGAAGCGAAAGCGCCTTACCTGTTCAACGGCAGCACGTTTATTACTTACGACGACGAGGAATCCCTTGAGCATAAGTGCCGGTATGTCGAGGAAAAAAACTTGGCCGGCATCATGTTTTGGGAGTACGGCTGCGATAAAACCCGCCGTCTGCTGGACAGCCTGTACCGCGGTTTGAATAAACCGATTGACAGCGCTTCAAAAACCTTTTAAGATCAAAACAACATGAATTCACATAAAGCCACATAAAAGAAGGCGGTACACGTATGGCAAAAACGATTGTCCTTGTATTGGACGGACTGCGCTACGACGTCATGCTCTCATCCATGGGGTATTTGAATCATCTTGTCGAAAAGTCGCAAGCGGCCTTGTACAAGGTGAAATCGGAGCTTCCGAGTCTCTCGAGGCCGCTTTACGAGGTGCTCCTGACAGGGACGCCCAGTTACATAAACGGGATTACGGCCAACCATGTCGTCAGGCTGTCCCGTTTTCCGAGCGTGTTTCATCTGGCCCGGCAGCAGGGCTTGAGAACGGCAGCGGCGGCTTATCACTGGGTGAGCGAGCTGTACAATTCGGCTCCGTTCGATTTCGTGGCCGACCGCATTCAGCACGACGAGAGCAAGCCGATCCAGCATGGCATGTTCTACTATGAGGACTCTTACCCGGATTCCCATCTGATCGGGGATGCCGAGTATTTGCGCAGGACGCACGACCCGGACTTTCTGTACGTTCATCCGATGAACATCGACGATGCGGGCCACAAATTTACGTCCGATTCCGCCAGGTACCGGGGGCAGGCTCTGCATATGGACGGACTGCTTGCCGTTCTCCTGCCCGTTTGGATGGAGCAGGGCTACCAGATCCTCGTTACATCCGACCACGGCATGAATGAAGACGGACATCACGGCGGGACGGGCGACGCGGAGCGGGATGTGGGGCTGGTGGCGATCGGGGACCGGTTCACGCCGGGCGTGTACACGGACAGTTATCTGCCCCAACTGGCGATTGCTCCTTTGATCTGCTCCCTGCTCGATATTCCGGTGTCCGCCCATATGTCGGACATTCCGGTGACCGGCTTCCGCAAGTAGGCGGGAATTTCCCGCGCCTGGGGGCCGCAAACAAAAACCTGCCTGTTCCGGTTATAAACCGGTTCAGGCAGGTTTTTGTTTGGCTGGCTCGGGGCCAGGCCGATTGACAGCTTGAAACACAGCAGTTTTTAAGTCTACCATGGGCTATGTGGCATAAGCTGGGTAGTTTCCATATTTAGCATATCTTTTTTTTGCTACGTGTGAAGATAAGCAATCCAATTAATAATAGAATACCGCCAGTAATCGCGACGGCTATTGGGATAACTGTGGCAAGAGGGTTGCCCGAAGCATAGTTGATATCAGTATAATATTCTATCATAGGGGCACCGCTATTCTTTATTAAATAAGTATCTAAAGGATCGTTAGAGCGATTCTCATTCGTCACATGGTTTGCAGTCATTTTTTTATGATTATCAATATAATATATATTCCAACTGGCTTGATCCTTTGTTGTTTGCACAATTGCAACCAAATCATTTTTATTGCCGGACTCCTCATTTTTGTGGATAGTGAATACATTCACCCAAACCCCGCGGGTATAATTTCCGTCTTTTGCAGGTGAAACTTCTGCTGATCCAGGAAGTTTTCCTCCGTTTAACATGATCTCTAGCCGTATAAGGTCGTCCTTTGGTGTATTTATAACTTCTATAGTATTGTTGTTTATATCCAAAACGTTCTCACTAATATCTTGTTGACTTAACGTAAAAGTTGTATTCAAATAGGATTGAATTTGTTTCTCTTTATACATTAAATATAAAGGTTTGCTAGTAGCTAAAATCACCATAACTCCCACTAGAATTAAAAAAAGGGAAGTGAATTTCTTCATAAAATATAACCGCCTTATGAAAAAATTTGAAATCAAGGAATTGTTAACTCCACGATAACCTATGTAATAGGAGGGGAGTAGTTCTATTTTTAATAGGCCCTTAAAAGGGCCTTAAGGCCCCCTTTATCCTGCATTATTAACTGACAACAAACTAAAAAAGCCTGCTTGACTGAGGCTCTTATGCCGCTGGTCAAACAGGCTTTTATCGATTGGACAAACGACTTGTTCCCTCGCCGTCCAATCTCTTTTACATAAACTTCCGGTGACTTTTCTTTCCGTCGTACGAAAACAGCACCGCTTTATCTTCCACTACGCTTTGCAGGTAGACGGGTTTGCCCCACAGCCGGTACAAGTACGGCAATGTTTTTTCCACGTATTTCAGGTCGAGCTCGACGCCTTCGTACGAGTGCCGCAGATACAGCTCTCCGTTGCGCTGGTAATCTCCGTCGTACACTTCCAGATAAGGAAAGCCGCCGTTAACCCGGGAATATACCAGTTGGTCCCGGATGTTTTTCCAGGTCTTATCGGTGATTTTCCATTCCGGCCCTTTTTTCTCGAACACATACAGATCCAGGTCTTCGACCAGCTCTTTGGTCATGTAATTGCGGATAAAAGAGGTGTCCGAATCGAACTCCCGGACCTCGAAAAGTTTGCTACGGCCTCCGCCGTCCCGCCGCCCGTACTTTTCCCGTTCTTCCTCATTCGGATTGTCCCAGCGCTTCTCGATATCCTCGAAGATTTTGAGCCCGAGGTAGTAGGGGTTAAGCGAATGCCTGGACGGCTGGACTACGCCCGAATTCAGCTTGGAGTACTCGATCGTCTCCTCCTCGGTCAGATCAAGTTCGCGCAGAATGCGCTGATGCCAGTACGAAGCCCAGCCTTCGTTCATGATTTTGGTCTCCATCTGCGGCCAGAAGTAGAGCATTTCGTCGCGCATCATGGTCATAATATCGCGCTGCCAGTCCTCCAGGTGGGGGGCGTTTTCTTCAATGAACAGGAGAATGTCCTTCTCCGGTTTGGGCGGAAAACGGACCGTCCGGCTTTCTTCTTCCTCGGGTTCAGGGTCCGGGTCCTGCCGCTCCAGATCCCACAGGTCCTCGTAGCCGGTTTTCGGTCTGCCGTTCCTGCCGAGCTTGTCGCTGTCCTTGCCGTCCTGTTCCTCCGGCTTTCTGCGTCCCGGCGTCGTCAGGCTCGGATCGACATGCTCCTGCACGGCCAGCACGCAGTCCAGAAATTCCTCGACCCGCCGGGCCCCGTATTCGATCTCGTATTGGCGCACGCGCTCGGCGGTAGCCGACATGCTTTCCACCATATTGCGGTTGGTGCGGGAGAAACGCGCGTTGTTTTTGAAAAAATCGCAGTGAGCGAGAACGTGCGCCACGATCAGCTTGTTCTGGATCAGCGAGTTGCCGTCGAGCAGGAACGCGTAGCAGGGATCGGAATTGATGACCAGCTCGTAAATTTTGCTAAGCCCGAAATCGTACTGGGTCTTCATCTTGTGGAAGGTTTTGCCGAAGCTCCAGTGCGAAAAGCGGGTCGGCATTCCGTAAGCCCCGAACGTATAAATGATATCGGCGGGGCATATTTCATAGCGCATCGGATAGAAGTCGAGGCCGAAGCCTTCGGCCACTTCCGTAATTTCCGCAATCGCATGTTCAAGCTGGCGTATTTCGTCCGGTGTCAAATAAGTTCGCCTCCCTCGGTGCGGGGTGTGAAGAAGGATCGGAGCGCCTTGTACACTTCGGATTTTTCACGGATGATGTAATGCATGAATTTCGGATGATGAATATTGCGGTAAGCGGACATGAGCGTGGAACTGCGGTTATACTGGTTGACTTCGCCGTAGCCGAACATGTTGGAACGCTCCATAAGCTGTCCGATCAGCTTCACACAGCGCTCGTTGTCCGAGGTAAGATTGTCGCCGTCCGAGAAATGAAACGGATAAATGTTATATTGCTCCGGCGGATACCGGGAGTCGATGATGTCCAGCGCGGTCTGGTATGCGGAAGAACAGATCGTACCGCCGCTTTCGCCTTTTGTAAAAAACTCCTCCTCCGTCACTTCTCTCGCTTCCGTATGATGGGCGATGAACACGATTTCGACATGCTCATACTTCGTTCTTAAGAAACGCGTCATCCAGAAGAAAAAGCTGCGGGCGATAAACTTTTCGAACGATCCCATGGACCCCGACGTATCCATCATAGCGATGATGAGGGCGTTGGAATGGGGTTTTTCCACTTCGTTCCACGTCTTGAAACGCAGATCGTCCGGCGAAATGCCGTGGATGCCGGGATCGCCCTGCGTGGCGTTGCGCCTTAAATTTTCGAGTATCGTCTTCTTCTTGTCGATGTTGGACATGATGCCTTTCTTGCGGATATCGTTGAAAAGCACTTCCTTCACCGAGAAATTTTTCTTGTCTTTGCGCTGCATGAACGGCAGTTCCAGCTCTTCGAAAAGGAGCGTCTGAAGCTCCTCGAACGAAACCTCGGCTTCGTAATAATCCTCGCCCGGCTTATCGCCGGCTCCTTCGCCCTTGCCTCCTTTGGAGGAAGGCTGGGGGTCTACGCCGAGAACGTCGCCGACTTGACTGTCGCCGTCGCCCTGTCCGACATGCTTGCTTTTCTGGTAGTTATATCGGAACCGGTACTCGTCGAGAGAGCGGATCGGGACTTTGACAACCTGCTTGCCGTTGGACAGAATGATGCTCTCATCGGACACGATGTCGGGCAGATTCTGTTTGATCGCATCGCGGACTTTTTCCTGGTGTCTCGTCTGGTCCTGGAAGCCTTTGCGGTGAAGTGACCAGTCCTCTCGGGAGACGATAAACGAAGAGTCTGTCATGATGGGCACCTTCCTTGTGGAATATGGGGCACAGTTTGGCCTGTTGTTAAGTAAGTATATTCACGGGAAGGGACGATATGTGATCGGGAGCGAGATAAAATGTGAGGAAACGGGGTCACAGCGAGGAGAATAATTAAACCAAGAGGAAAAGAGGGTGTTTGCCGGCTCTGGATTACGGAATAAACGAAACAAAAGAAGAAGCGTTTGCCTCTCCTTTTAGGCGTATGATTTTGCCTGAGTTTTGAACATGGCGGCATAGCTGCCTCCCAGACTGATCAGATCTTTATGAGATCCGCTTTCAATAAGACAGCCGTTTTTTAACACAAAAATGCGATCCGCACTCCGGCAGCTTCCTAACCGGTGGGAAATGTAAATGGCCGTCTTGCCTTCCGTCAGCTCCGTGAAACGGTCAAATATGGCCGCTTCGGCCATCGGATCCAGGGAGGCCGTAGGCTCGTCGAGAAAAACGACTTGAAAGTCCCGGAAAAAAGCCCGAGCGACGGCAATTCTCTGCCACTGTCCCAGAGAGAGTTCGCTCCCGCCCAAGAAAACGGGACCGAGCTCCGTATCCAGGCCGCTCGGAAGTTCGTCCACCCAATCCGTAGAGCCGGATTTATCCAAAGCCGTCCTGATTTTGGCGTTGTTTTGCTTCTGCTCCATATCACCGAGAGTGATATTATCGCGCAAGCTTAAATAATAATGCATGAAATCTTGGAAAACGGCCGTCACCTGTTTACGGAAGCCGGAGTAATCGTAACTCTCAATCGGAATTCCATCATAGCGGATTACGCCTGATGTAGGTTTATACAGACCCAACAGGCACTTCACCAAAGTGCTCTTACCTGCCCCGTTGTCTCCGACAATGGCGATCTTTTCACCCGCCTTTATTTGAAAGCTAATCTTATTAAGAATGTCGTGGTTTTGCCCGGGATACCGGAAGGTTAAATTCTCCACAGTGATACCCTGAGTCAAAACGGAAGGAAATCCGATCTGTGCCTTGTCTTCCTGTTCCTCCTCTTCTTGATCCAGAAAGCCGAACAGATCCAAAACATGCAGGACATCCTCATACATGGTAGCAATGTACATGGAAATGTTCTGGAGCTTCGATTGAGAGTTTGTTACCGTCTGGCCGAGGGCCACGAAAAGACCCAGGGTCAGCTTGCCGTTTATGCCGATCCATATCAACAGTCCCGTAACTGCGCTTATCAGTACATAGAGCAGAGCATCGGACTGAGCCTGGAGAAAAGAAATCTTTCCTTCGAGCTTAAGGCGGTCTTTCGCAAGGCGCATGTAGAGCGTACGCCAGTTATGAAGAAGGGACCCGAACATACCGAATACACGTATTTCTTTGGCGGAATCCCGGCCAACCAGAAGATGGTGGCAGTAACCCGCTTTCCTGCTTTCCTCCGTCTGCTGAACAAGCTGCTTGAACCGGCTTTTTCCCTGCCAAATATAGATATATAAAGAGGGGATGATAAACAGAAGAAGTCCGAGGCTTAGAAGCCAGTGGAACTTGTAAAGCAGAGCAATGTAAGCCGTTACCGTAAATAAGCCAAGAGCGATTTTGATGCTATTAAATAAAACCCGGATTGCCCTCGTTTCAATCCCGTTGGTCGCACGTTGAATCCGGTCGTGATAGGCGGGATTTTCAAACTCGATCAGTGGAATACGAATTGCCTTCTCGGCAACCCTTTCCTGGAAGAATGCGGCTCCAAGGGTGCCGATCGCTGTTTCCAAGTAGGTTTGAGCCGTGAGCAAGTATCCGTTTAGAATTAGAACGCCAAGCTGCAGAGCAAGGATCAGATAGGCGTCCTGCCCGTGATTCCATCCCAATTGGAAGGCTTGTCCGACGGCATCGAGAAATTTCTGGGTTAGCACTACCTGATACACGGGAATACCGGCAAGGAGAAGCTGAATGACGAGCAGCATGGTAAATTTGCCCGGAGAAATGCGCCAAATCATGGGCAGCAGCCGTAAGAAAGTTTTAACGGTCAATCCGATAGTGCGAAACGTCTCAGACGGATTCGGCATGTTATTCTCTCCTTTCCGTCAGCCGGCTTTCCTGTAGGTCTCGTAATTCAGGGTGAGAGCTTCAAGATCTTCAGGGAGAGCGATCACTCCTTTGGCGATTACATGTTTGTCCGGACCGAGAGCATACCCGAACGGGAACACAGTGGTGGAAAGCCGGAAGACATCTTCTTCCACAATTTTTGCAACGGGAACCTCGAGATCATACTCCTGAATCAAGTCCCAAGCTTCACGGTCGGTATTGTCTTCACTAAGATTTAGGACGACCACTTTCAACTGGGGGTTATCCTTCTGATAGGTACCGATATGAGGATAAATGTTTTTGCATACATCGCAGCCCGCTGCAGTAAACAGTACAATATAACCGTCTTGTCCTTTTCCTAGATTCAGCTCCAGTTGGTTAATTGCAGCGAAATCGGCCAGAGGGAATTCAGCCCCATACTCGATTCCTTTGTCGGTACCGTGCAGGCCTTGTCTTGTTCCCCGCAGTCTTTTGGTTTGCTCGCGCACAACCTTTACGTACAAAATTGCAAAAAGCGTAATAAACAGCCAGAGGATTGAATACGCTGTAAGCAGCAGACTTTCGTTCATCCCGTTTGCCCCCTTTCTATTTCTTCACCAGGAGATTTAAGTAGGTTTGAATCGTTTGATAAAGGATATAAAACAAAAGCGCACTTATAGATAAAGTGAAGTACAGAAGAGTTTCGGCTAGAGAAGCATCTGCCAATCCGGCGGCGTCCGGTATAAACACCAGGATAAGATCCAGCGCCAGCATGACGGCAATTCGTGCCAGTGTAGTCCACCCGAACGTTTCCGAAGTCAGACTTCCGAAGCAGGAGCATTCTACCGGGGCTTTACCGGTCATCCCTTTATAGGTAGCCCAGAGAAAGCAGCCCAGCAGAGCAAGAATAGCGACTTCACCGGCGAATCGTAGGGGACTAACGAGAATCAGAACCGCAGCGGCAAGTTCAAGTAAAGGGATGCCTATAGCAAGCATAACGAGTTTGTCAGTAACCCCCAGGCGTTTCAATGTTTTTTTGAAGGCTGTCAGTCCGGTAAGTTTAGGCAAAGCGGACGTGACAAGTATGAGGGCAAGGAACATTTGAATCCACGCGATCCCATTCATTTCAAACAACCTCCTTAAATGAATAAAAAAGGGTGACGAATCACCCTTTCGCTGTTTAACAGCAGCCCCCTTCTTTCCGGGCTTCTTCCGTAAAATCATCACATCTATAAATCATCCAACGAGTCCATTTGCTTGTAGAACTGCAATTGTTTCCGTATCTACAATCGTTTTTGATCCATTGTGTGCAACCTGGCATCATGCGCACCTCCTTTCGTTTTGTTAATTGAATCATATACTCTGCGAATCGTAAGGGGTCTGGATTTGCCCGAAGGGCTGAATTTCCGTCCTGAAATGCGTCGGCGAACGACCAAAAAAGCTGATCCGTTAAACAGGATCAGCTTTTTCGGGGCTTACAAACTTTAATGACTCAGGACGCATACAGACAGTTTCGCGTTTCAGCCGCTGTACTCACGAATAATGGCGGGATAAAAAGGAGGCGCCTGAAAAGCCGCGATAAATTCGCGATACTTTTTTCTCGACAAAGGAATCGGTTCCGCGGAGTCTTTCATTTCAACCAGATAATTACCGGGAAGCAGGGGATCGGGAAGCACTTTTTTAACATGACAGCCGTTGAGGAGATAACTCCGGTGCGGTGCCAGGAAGATATCGGGGCACTGAGCCGCCAAGCGGCTTAGATTCGTATCCGATTCGATCACTTTACCGCAGGTCAGAACGATCCTTGTGCAGTGGCGGGATACTTTCTCGGCGTACAGCAATTCCGAGGCAGCAAAATGAACAAGGCGGTTCCGGTGGGGCACTGACACCAGCCGGCTGTCGCCTTTAGGTTCTCTTGCGCTTAGGCGCTCTAGATGTACTTTATCCTTCGCCCGCTGCAGAGCACGGTCCAAACGAGCTTTCGTGAACGGTTTGGTTACATAATCTACCGACTCCAGCTCGTAACTTTTGCCGTAATGTTCCGGTTGAATGGAGCCGGTGACGAATATGATGCAGGGATGAATGCCTGCTTCCACAAGTCGGGTACAAGCGGAAATGCCGTCCATTCTTTCCAAGCCGATATCCATAATAATCAAATCGGGCCGAGTTTCCAGAGCGGAGCGGACAAGGCGGCTTCCGGACGATACAGCGTCGAGGAGGTCAAGATTATGTGATTTTGCGGCTTCTGCAAGAAAATTGCGTGTGGCTTCGTCGTCTTCGGCTATCATTACGGATAAAGTGAAATCATCCCGCTTTAAAATTTCCACAGCCCCGGGTAACCTCCTTATTGAACTAACGGAATGGAGACAAGAAAAGAAACTTCATAAGTTTTAGTTTCAACCGCGATTGTGCCGCGATAAGATTCAACAATGCGTTTAATGATGTACATACCGAGCCCTCGGTTAACGGAGCCGATGCTTCTAGTCGTGTAGCCCTTTTTAAACATTTTGCGTGGATTTACAGCAGGTTGTGAACTTATGGGATTGGTCATGGAAAATTCGAGGCTATTTTGAAGAATGCGCCCGCTTAGTTCGATCCACTTTTCCTCCTCCGGTAAGTTTTCCACTTCATCCATTGCATTGTCCAGCAGATTTCCGATAATACGGACAAGATCGACAGATTTGATGCCGGAAAAATCTTTCTGGCTCAAATGGAACTCACAGTGAATGTTAATTCCTTTTCGCTGCGCAAGCGCGCATTTGGCCCGGACAACGGCGGCAATGGCCGGATGGCTGATTTGCAGAACGTTTCCGGTGGAAGAAATATCCCCGATTAATTCGTCCAGATATTTTTCCTGCTCTTCTTTTCCCCCGGATTTAAGAAGTGAGTAGAGAGCCTGGACATGGTGATTCCAGTCGTGCCACTGGGCACGGACCTGGGTAATAAATTCATCGGCTTTATCTTGGGAGGTATGCCTCCAAATAGCCGATAACCATCTGTAAGCCTTACCAACAAAGTGCTTGACCAACAGCCATGCGATCCATACAAGTTCAGAACCGGCAGCGGATAAAAGTATTTGAACGAACTTTGATTCAAAAGCCACATGATAATCGGTTACAAGCGCCAAAATATATTTTTCGGAGGGGATGTTGATCGGCACAAAGGTTCTGCGAACCAATTTATCCTGCACCAGATCGTTGTATCCAACTGTCTTACGGTGTATGCGGACATAGTCCAGCATTTCTTTATCCCGGGCACCGCGGTTTACATAAGTTCCGAAAAGAACTCCCCGGGTTATCACTTTATTGTCTCCCTTTTCTATGATAGGGTCCGGTTCTAGATATTTGGGGTCTATTAAAGCGATTTCCCTGAGAGAAGGGTGGTTTGCCTGGGATTTTTGCAGGATATCGTAGATTTTGTTCGATTCCATTGGTGAGGAAACGCTTACGGATGTCATGACTATGTAATCGGTTTTACCTTCATAATAACATCTTGCAAAAAAGATATTCGTTCCCGTTCCGGACCCTGTTATATAGAATGGCTTCGTCCAGTTATTTACAGAAGGGCTTCCGTCCCAGCTTAGATACGTTTTATTATCCAGAATAGAGGCGAGTTCCTTGTACTCGGTATCCGTATCTTCGAAGGCGGTTCCTATCAGATCGTAATTAGAAGATTTAATGATAACGAACCTGCGGTCGGTTTTTTGTATCAGTGACACATGGATGCCGTTCAAACGGGTGCTTAAGTCAATTAAATCATAATTGGTGATCTGACTAGCGTTAGGGAGCAGACGAGACTGTGCGGTAGGGGCCGCGGTTACCAGGGAATTTCCCAAGATCCTGGAGGAATAAGCGACACCTTCCTGATACATTTCCAAAGCAAGCACGGTTTCCCTGTAGGCGGATCGTACCGTTTTGTTTTCATTGTCCAGATAATCGAATTCGTCGGGAGATGCAAATTCTTGAGAGAGCAATTGCGAAATAAGGATCGCGGCAGACATAAGGACAGCCAAGACGGTAAAGATAAGTAAGCTTTTTCTGACATGCTGTCTGGACTTGCGGAAATGTAAAAGAGCCCTCTTGAAAAGCATAATTTCCTCTCCAGAAATGGGGTAAAATTATTAAAAACCAATATACCCGAATAATAGCATATTTGATAAATATGGTAAACTTACTAGATATTATTAATTTTAAGTAAACTGGTTTGATATGGTATACTGAAAGCATTACGATTGGAAAAGAGGGAATCCATTGATCGATCATATCGTGCTTGTAAAATTCGGCGAATCCACGACGGAGGAGGAGCTTCAGGACGTTATCGCCCGGTTTAAAGCGTTGAAGAACCACCTGTCCGGCGTCATTGACCTGCAGGCGGGGCTGAATTTCTCCCCTAACAGCCAGGGATATCAGCTGGTTCTGTCCGTCCGTTTCGAGAACCAGGAAGCGCTGGAAGCTTACGGGCCCCATCCGGAGCATCAGGCGGTTGCCGCTTATATCCGCGAAGTCGGCCGTGTGAACAGCATCGTGGTTGACATCCGCATCTGATCGGGGAGCGGACCGAAGATATAAACGTACATACGAAGCCGTGTGCCGGATGGGTACCGGCTTCCTTTTATAGGATAGGAAGGCGTTCCGAATACGAACAGAGGAAGGAAGAATCCGTTTATGAAAAAAAATCGACTGGGACAATCCGATCTGTTTATAAGTGAAGTGGGGCTCGGCTGCATGTCTCTCGGGACGGAGGAGAAAAAGGCGGTCGAACTCGTCCGCCGGGCCCTGGATCTGGGCGTCACGTTCCTCGATACGGCCGATCTGTACGACGAAGGCCGCAATGAGGAGCTGGTAGGCAAAGCCATCCGCGGACGCAGATCCGAAGTGGTGCTGGCGACGAAAGTGGGCAACCGCAGAGTACCGGGCCGGGAGGGATGGACGTGGGACCCGTCCAAAGCTTATATCAAATCGGCAGTGAAAGACAGCCTGAAGAGGCTCCGGACCGATTATATCGATTTGTACCAGCTTCACGGCGGGACGCTGGAGGACCCCATCGACGAAACGATCGAGGCTTTCGAGGAACTCAAGGAGGAAGGGCTCATCCGTCATTACGGGATCTCTTCGATCCGGCCGAACGTTATCCGCGAATATGTGAAGCGCTCCGGTATCGTCAGCGTGATGAGCCAGTACAGCATCCTGGACCGGCGGCCGGAAGAAGAGGTGCTGCCCCTGCTGGAGGGCAAGGGCATCAGCCTGATTGCCCGCGGTCCGGTAGCCCGGGGCATTCTTACCGCAAGCGGAGAAGAGAAAGCCGCTCAGGGCTATCTCGATTACAGCCCGGAAGAGCTGTCGCAGGTACGCAGACAGCTGCTTGAGGCGGCCGGAACGGGCAGGGACCCCGGCCATACGGCGATCCGCTACGCGCTGTCGCATCCGGCGGTAGCCGCCGTCATCCCCGGGGCCAGCTCCTTGGAGCAGCTCGCGCACAACGCGGAGGCGGCAACGGCGGACTCGTTGTCCGCGGAAGAACTGGAGGAGATTCGCCGGATCTCCAAGGCTTCCCGCTACGCGCAGCACCGTTAGAAACAGCGCCGCCGAACGAATTCTATTCGCTTATTTGGGCCCATCAGCGATGAAAGCTCGTGGCCGTCCAAGTTTCAGCCTGTGGTTTTCTGGCCGCCGGGCGGCTGTCCGCCGATCCGAATCAGCCCTTAGTCGGCCGTTACAAGCAGCACTACTTTTACAAGCGACGGGAGAAGAGTGCGATAACGGGCACAATACATTTTAATTTCCTTGCATAAAAAATCCCCCTGGTGCACACAGAGGGACCCACCGGCAGCCGAACGGGAATGTCATTCCTGGACGGCTTTTTGTTTGGCTGGGAATCAGGTGCGAGGGGGAGCGCAATAACGCCGAGCAACAGCCGGACACCGGGGTTTACGACGGTTCCGGCCTGTTTGCGCCTGCGGCGGGGCATGTCCGGCGGAACGGGTTTAGTCCGCCTCTTTTTTGAGCGGAACGGTCCAGTCCGCCGCACCGATCCAGCTTGCATTGCTGAACTCCCGGCCGCGTACGCGAACCTCATGCTCGTAAACCTGGATGTACATTCCCTGAGACAACACTTTGGAGCGGCTGCGCCCTACGGTGGAGTTGCTGAACCAGTGAAAGGTGGCGTGGCGGGTATAATGGTTGGCCGTAAAATCGCGGTGCGTGTGGCCCGAGAATACGAACACGTTGGGATAAGGGGCAAGAATAGCGCGCAGCTCGTTGGCCCGGATCACCCGGTGGGTGCCTCCGTCGGAGCCTTCTTGCGGAAGAGGCTGGTGAATCATGACGAGAACAGGGAGATGTTTCTCCAGTTTCGCCAGCTCGGCTTTCAACCAGTCCAGTTGGGTATCCGAGTACCACGCACCTTCGCCAACCTCCGGTTTTTCCTGCACGTAAGCTTCCTGAGACAGCAGGAAAACCGGAATTTTGCCGGCTTCAAACTTGCCGTAAGGGCGCTCGGTTTTCATAAAAGCCTGAAACCGCTGCCTCGACTGCGCATCCGTTTTACCGTTGGGCTGCGTCTCTGTGGCGAAGCTTCCTTTGCCGTCGATCCAAATGTCGTAATAGTCGTGATTGCCCATGTTGGCGTATAAAGGAGGCAGCTTGAAGCCGCTGAGCACGTCTTTGAGCCGCTTATAATCGTTATCCGAGCCGTACTCGGTCAAATCTCCTCCCAAAATTAGCGCATCCCCGGGATGCTCGGGCTTTACGAGATCGGCCAGCGCTTTCTTCAGCTTATCGGAGGTCCCGGAATCGTAAGGGGTGACGTGCAGGTCGCTCAGCAGCCAGAAGGACGCGAGCAGCTTTCCCGGGCCGGCAGGCACCGGAGCCGGCGTCCCGGATGGTCCGGGGGAAGCGGCTTTCAGCCCCGAGCCCAGTTCCTTGGAAGCGCCGCGGGTAAAAAAAGTGTAGAAAGCGGCGGCACCTAGAGAGGCCGCCGCAATAGCCCCCGCAAGGGAGCGGAGAAATTGCCGTCTGTTCATGTCTCACTTCCGTTCGGAGATAGTTGTGCCGGAGCACGTTGTCTCCCTGATCATACGAATTACGGGCAAATCGGTTACACCCGGGCGAGGAAAATCGGGCTACAGAACCGCTTTTTCGAAAGCACGCCTTATTCTGCGGACTCCTTCGACGATTTCGTGTTCCCGGATCGAGGCGTATGTCAGTCTGAAAAATCCTTTTTTCATGCCGTAAATGCTTCCGGGCCACAACATGACGCCTTCCTTTACAGCTAAATCGACCAATTGTTTGTCTTCCAAAGGCAGATTGAGCTTGAGCCAGACGTAATATCCCCCCGGTGCGTTATGGTTTCCGCCGAAAACGGATGCGTACGGATAAAGCTCGCTTTGCAGTGCGCTTAGCATGGCGTTTCTTCTTGCCGTCAAAGCTTCGCGGATGGAGATCAGGGATTGAACGGACGATGGGGAGGTCATGTAGAGCTGCGCGAGCCGTTCTCCCGAATGGCTGGAGCTGTAACCCATCCGGTTTTTGGTCTCGGCGAGTTTGGCGATCACCGGAGGGGGAGCCACAATCCAGCCGGTACGCATGCCGGGTGTTGATATTTTGGACAACGTTCCGAGGTAGATGACGATCTTATCCCCTTCGGGAGAAGCTTTTAAAGGAGGAACGGGCGGCGAGCCGGACAGATGAAGCTGGCCGTACGGATCGTCTTCCACGAGCGGGAGCCGGAGCTGTTCGCACAGATCGATGAGTTTGGCGCGGCGGGCCGGACTGAGCGTTGTTCCTGTCGGGTTCTGATAGGTGGGGTTTGTAAAAACCATGCGGATGTTGTGCTTGTGAACCAGACGCGGCAGTTCGTCCGGGATCAGGCCGTGTTCGTCTACGGGAAGCGGGAACATGCGGATACCGGATGATGAGAATACTTGCATCGCATAGATGTAGGAAGGTCCTTCTAGAGCGACTGCGTCTCCGGGCTGGAGCAGAGTGTTGGAAATGAGCTGGAGCGAATGTTTTACTCCTGATGTGACCAGGATGCTTTCGGGAGAAGCGGAGATGCCGGACCGCGTTTTCATAAAATCGGACAGGGCGGCGCGCAAGGCCGGTTCACCCCGGTTATCCGAAAAATAGCTGTAGGCCTGCGTATAGTCGATTTGAGCAGCGAGTTCGCCGAGCAGATCGAGCGGCATCAGATCCGGGGACAGTTCCCCTTTGATCATGTTTACGATATCGGGTATCGATGCGGCTTCGCTGATCTTGTCGGTTATCGCCGCGTTGGGATTGAAGAAGCGCCGTCCCAGATAATGATCCCAATTCGGCGCGGTCTGGACGGTCGTTTCCCAGAGGCTTTCGCTGACCCGGGTTCCGCTGCCCTGTACCGAATAAACAAGTCCGGTGGCCCGGAGTTCTTCGTATGCGGCCGACACGGTGCTCCGGTTGACGGACAATTGGAGCGCAAGCTCTCTTTCGGTCGGAAGCCGGGTGCCTGGCGAGAGCTCTCCTTTTAAGATCTGTTCCTTGAAATACGTACAAATTTGACGAAATATAGGGGTATGATCATAGGGCCGCGGTTTCCAACGCATATTCATGGCTAACCCTCCTTGTTTCGTTTATTATACCGCAAGAGGGGATTGGATGGGGAAAAAAACTGGGATTGGCTGGTGTGTCTACATAATTTAGGCGATATACTGAACTTACTCGCTACTACATGACGAGGGTGAAAGGAGTTAGATGCGTTTGCTGTTCAAAGAGAAAAAATATGCCTGGTTTCTGCTGGCATTCTTATGGGTATTCGGTTTTGTCGGATCTTTGGGCAGGTTCGTCATGGCTTATTATCAGAAGGACATTTCGGAAACGCTAGGCGTTGGACGAAGCTTTCTGGGCGCCACCTGGTCAACGGCCATTTTTATCGGCGCAATCAGCGCTCCGCTCGGCGGCTGGCTGATCGACAAAATCGGCTACAAGAAAGTCATGATTTATTCGGCGATCGCCAACCTTCTTTCGCTGGCTATCGTCCTGCTTTTCCGGAATCCCATCGGTTACTTCCTAGGGTTCGGATTAATTACAGGCATAGCGGGCATAGGGGCTTCGGCCAGCTATGTGCTGGTCGCAAACTGGTTCAAACATCACCGCGCCAAAGCGTTAATGATCATTGGCAGCGCGGGTTCGCTCGGATTGGCCGTGCTTACTCCCGTCCTTGTCAGCAACAAGGGCTGGTTGAACTGGACAACGGTATACACCGTGCTGTTTATTATCTCGCTCGCGTTTATTCCCTTGATTTTATTGATTGTCCGTTCCAACAAAGAGGCGTCCGAAGAAGAGGCGCCGGCAGCATCCGCGCAGCACTCATCGTCACCTACAAATAAGGAACCCGGTGAAGAACAGCCGCCGGCTCCCGCAGAACCTGTCTTTTCTCTGAAGAAAATGTCGGAAGGCTTCAAGGCTTTCCTGGTTTACCTGACCCGCCCGGTTATGCTGGTCATTATGTTCGCGCTCCTGACCTGCGGAATCAGCATGGGCACCGTCGAGATGAACCTGATGGCCATTCACCAGTTGGCCCACGTGTCGGATGGGATGATGTCCTCGTCCCTTAGTCTGCTTGGACTTCTGGAACTGGTGGGAGGAGTCACATTCTCCTTTCTTCTGGATTACATGCCGCGTGTCAAAGCACTTGCTTACTTATATTTCTTCCGAATCATCGGTTTCGCGGTCCTGTTCTTCCATTTCGATTATTCCCCTATTCTCTTCTCGCTGATTTTCGGAGCGACATACCTAGGCGCCGTGCCTGGCGGTATTCTCGTTGCAGGAGAAGCACTGAATGAAGGGAAGAAACAAATCGGCCTGCAGACGGGTATTCTCCTGCTCATTCATCAGCTCGGCGGAGTTGTGGCGGCCATTGCCGGCGGCCTCAATTTCGACCTTGCGAATGACTATCAGTTCCTGATCGCGGTCAACGTCGTTTTCAGCTTAATCGCTTCCGCGGGATATTTTGTTCTTTACCGCAAAGGAATCGGGACCAAGAAAGCTTCTGTTCTTACCGGTGAAGTCGGCGCCTGATAGGAAACTTTCAAGAGAGGCGGGAGACTGCTCCCGCCTCTGCTTGACTGGCAGTCTAAGTCCGGCTTGACGTTTTCCTTCCTTTTGAGTTGCTTCGATATTTCTGTGCCGTCGGTGTTTTTCACGGTGTGCACTGGAGATATATAGTCTATGAGACAACACAGAGAAGATGAAGAAAGTGAGGTGTCGGCATAGGCAGCCCTTTTTTTTAAGCGCAAAATGGATATTAATAGAAAACCAAGGAGTTGATATTAAAATATGAAAATAATACCAAGATATGATGAAGATTTTTTTAACTGTGTGGAAAGTCATTACGTCAGCTATTGGAAAGCAGAAGGTATCCCGGTTGAATATATGTTTTACGGCGCTTTGGAAGATACCAGTCACGTTTATGAGCATTTTATCGCAAAAAGGGACAACCGCTGGCTTTTCCACGATAAAAAACGCGTTATTGACGATATTCATCATTTCGGCCTGACATTACGCCAGGAGAGAATCGAAACGTTCCAAGAAGCGGAACCGAAAATTATTGAAGCGCTGGATGAGGGGAAAATCGTGTTTTTCTTCATCGACGGGTACTATTTCAAACACCGCACCTTTACTTATCTCCAAAAGCATGAACCCCACTGCATGATGATTTCCCAGCTCAGCCACGAAGGCGGAAAGAAATGGTTTATTCAAGATCACTCCCAGCCGGATTTCTTCGACTACTACCCCCATGAAACGGTTGAAAAAGCCTATGACGATAACCCCACAGAACAATTTGTCAAAGAAATCATGATTTTCGACATCGACCGCGAACGGGCGGCCAATCCTGAACTGGATCAAATCCAAGCGAAATTCGAACTCTGGGTCCACGAATGCCGCGACGATTTTAAACTTTACCAGCAGACTATCGACTTTCTGGAGGCCAACCGTGATGACATCTCCAAGGTAGAAGAAGAACTGGAGGCGTACCAGAATGCGTTTTTCTTCCTTTACAGCTCCCGGCTGCTGTTCAGCCGATTCCTCGATGTCATGAATGTTGAAACCTCCATCCGCGAATCTTTAAATGAAAGCATCCAACTGACCGATCGAATCCGCAAGCTGATTACCAACTACAAAATCCTAGGGAAAATCAGTGTTCCCAAAATTACGGAAGCATGCGGCAAACTCTACGAGATCGAGCCTAAAATGATCCAGACTCTTAAAGAAGAGCTGCTGACACAAAAAATATAGGAGGAGTCAAATTTTATGAACCCAATCGAACACAAAATCAGAGAAATTCTCACACAGGCGGACATTGCCGTCGACCAAATCGGAAGCAATGACGATATGACCACAATGGGGTTGAACTCATTAACCTTGATTAAATCGATGCTGGAGATCATTAAATTTTACGGTCTTGAAATTGACGAAGAAAGCGTGGAGTTCTACAACATCAAAACGATTCAGAACATGGTGGATTTCGTATCCGCGAATGTGGCCGAGAAGGCGAACGCTTAACCCACAAAGAGGACAACCTTAAACAGGGAAGGGGCATTATTTTAATGGAAAACACAACAGGAACGGCAGCACACTATGATGTTATCGTAATCGGGGCGGGAATCGCGGGAACGATCCTGTCCGCCATATTGGCTCGACAACAGCTCAGCGTACTCGTTATCGATGCGGCCACTCATCCGCGTTTCGTTATCGGGGAATCGATGATTCCCGCCACATCTTTTATGATGCGGATCATGGCCGAGCGTTACGATGTGCCCGAAATCATGCACTGCAGCACACTGCCGTTCGTTCAAAATCATATCACATCGAATTCGGGGACAAAACGCAATTTCTCCTTCTTCTATCACCGCGAGGGAGAGGCCCAGAATCCGAAAGAAAGCACGCAGCTGCCGGTGCCTAATATCCCTTACGGGCCCGAGGCCCACTTGTTCAGACAGGACACCGATGCCTACATGATGGCGGTAGCGATTAAATACGGTGCCAAAGTGAAGCAGAAGACGATGATCTCCGATATCGACATTCACGAGGACGGCGTAAACATCAAAACGACGGCGAACGAAGAGTTCAGCGCCAAGTATATCGTGGACGCCAGCGGCTTCAACTCCGTATTGGCGAAGCGTCTCGGTCTGCGCGAAGAGCCGTCGCGGATGAAAACGAAATCCCGTTCCATTTTCACCCACATGGTAGGTGTGAAACCGTTCGACGAAATTACAAATAAGGATGAGCACAAGCTCCCCAACCGGATTCATAACGGTACGCTGCATCATATTTTTGACGGCGGCTGGCTGTGGGTTATCCCGTTCGACAACAACGCGAAATCGACGAGTATTCTTTGCAGCGTAGGTCTTCAATACGACCTGAACCGCAATCCGGACAACGTTCCGACCAAAAAGCCGGAGGAAGAATTTGCCGACTTCCTCGAAGCCTATCCCGATGTCAAAAAACAATTCGAAAACGCCAAACCGGTTAGAGAGTGGATTTCCAGCGGAGGCCGGCTTCAATATTCCGCAAGCAAGGTTATCGGCAAGCGTTTCTGTCTGCTGGCACACGCTTCCGCGTTTATCGACCCGCTGTTCTCCAGAGGACTTGCCATCACGACGGAAACGATCAACTCGCTCGCCCAGCGGTTAATCGACGCCGTAAGAGAAGACGACTTCAACGAAGAGCGCTTCGAACCGGTTTCCCGTGTCATTCAACAGTCCTACGACACGAACGATCGCCTCGTTTCCTGCTCGTACACCGCTTTCCGTGATTTTAACCTCTGGAATGCCTGGTACCGCGTATGGGCGCTCGGACAAGCTTTTACCTCTCTTCGTCTGACTCAAGTTCTCTCCAAATTCTACAAAGAAAGAGACATGCAAATTTTGCTTGATATCGAGAAAGCTCCTTACATCGGCTCCTTGTGCGTGGATTTTGAGGAATTCCAGCCTCTATTCGAAAAGGTGGCCTCGACGGTGGAAGCGGTCCGTGATCACGGTCTTTCCCCGGAGGAAGCGACCAAGCGGATTTACGGTTTTTACGAAGAAGTGCAGAGCTTCATTCCGGACCAGTACGAGTTTTTGAACCCGGACAGACGCTTTATTTCCAAAATGGATATGCTTTCCCTCTATGAAGTCGTCATGTGGGGCGCGCAGCAGGCGCCGGAAACGATCCGTAAGCTGTATTTCGATATCGACGAATCTTTCCTGAAGGGAACGAAGGAGCCCGCTTCCAATGAGGTTCCCGTTGCGACGGTATAACTTGTCGGGGGGCTGTAAATCATGCATCTTCTTCTCAATGTAATGATCGCTCTGATCCTCATTCTTACATCCGCGCGGATTATGGGAAGAGTGGCGATTCTGCTGAGGTTTCCTTCTGTAATCGGGGAAATGGTGGCGGGGATTCTTCTGGGACCCACTTGCTTCATGTATTTCTTTCCCGAGATTAGTAAAACGGTATTCAATGCGGATGTCGGCAATGTGATCTATATTTTAAGCAATTTCGGCTTGTGCCTGTACATGCTGCTCGTAGGGATGGAGATGAAAGGCATCGACCGGAAATCGTTCCGGCAGGCCGGTATGCTCGCTTCATCGGGAATCATTCCTCCCTTCCTGCTTGGAGGGGGAATCTCCCTCTTCCTGTATGCATCCCTTGCGCAGCAGCAGATTACCCAGCTCGAATTTTTCCTGTACATGGGCGTCGCCTTATCCATTACCTCGATACCCATGCTGGCGAGAATCCTGGAGGAGCAGGGGCTGCTTCAGTCCCGTTTCGCCTCGCTTACTCTGTTGGCGGGAAGTATAGACGACGTCGTCTCGTGGTGCATCTTGGCTGTCGTCATCGTAATGGTGCAGGCGAAAAACATGTTTTCGGGAGTATCGACTCTGTTGTATACCGTGCTGTTCGTTCTGATTGTGCTATTTGTCGTCAAACCGCTTATGGAACGCTTTGGCGCGAAGGTTCAGAAAGCAGGTTTTTTATCTCACGGAGGGCTGGCCTTAGTGCTGTTAATGACTATGGGCGCGAGTTTCGTCACGGAATACATCGGCATTTATGCCGTCTTCGGCTGTTTTATTTTGGGACTGGCCATGCCGCGCAGCGAAGTGTTCCTCAGTGAAATGAACATCAAAATCAGGGATATTACCGTCGTCTTTTTTCTCCCGCTTTATTTCGCCTATTCGGGCATGAAGACGAATTTGCTGGATCTCTTCAGCGCCGATATGCTGGTTCCGTTCCTTATCCTGCTGTTTTGCTCCATCGTCGGCAAGTATGGCGGATGCACGCTTTATATGAGAAAGATCGGATTCAGCTGGAGGGAAGCATCCGCAGTCGGCGGCTTGATGAATGCCAGAGGTTTGATGGAGCTGGTCGTCATCAACATAGGGATGACTTACGGAATCATCACGCCCAAGCTGTACGCGATGCTCGTGCTGATGGCGCTTGTGACCACTGCCCTGGCCATGCCGATTTATTCATTCTCGATGGGAACCAAGCCTCGTGCGGCTGCACCGGTATTCCCTCCCAAAGTCCGGTACGGTACGGAGGACGGGGGCTAGGAACATCATTCTGAAGAAGGTGGGAAAATGATGAATATTCAAGACAAAATCAAACAATTTATTATGGAGGCTTCGGACGGCAATGTGACGCCGGAGGATCTGGAAAGAGTGGGCGACGACATCGGACGGTTGGGACTGGATTCCCTGGCGAAGATCAAAATCGTCGTTCTGCTGGAAGAAGCTTACGATATCGAAACCGAAGTGGAAGAAATCAGTCCGGAAGTGCTCAATTCCATTTCCCGTCTGGCGGAATTCATTGAGGAGGAAGTTCAGAAAGTTTCCGTATAACGCTCTTTAATCATTCTTCAACCGGAAGGGGACTAAAATCAGTGAGCCAGTTTATTGAAGAGATGGTGTATGCCTCTCAAATTTTATACCTGGAGGGACATAACGACATTAACAACGGGCAAATTTCCTACCGTGATCCTGAATCGGGAAATATCTGGATCCGGAAAGGGTTCCTGGGCTGGGAAGAAACGACGCCGGATGATTTTATCCTTATCGATTCCGAAGGCAACCGTTTGAAGGGAGAGGGGCATATCCCCTCGGAATGGCCGCTTCACACAGAAACCTACAAAGCAAGGGCGGACGTGAACTGCATTATCCATTCGCATCCCCCGTATTCCATGATCTTCAGTGCCACGGATTTGGACCTTCGTCCGGTCACGCACGATGCTACGCCGATTATGAATACACAGCGGTTTACGCTCACTACAAATACGGTAACAAACCCGAATATTGCGGCACAAGTAGCCGAGTCCCTGGGCAAAAGCAACACGCTGCTGCTCAAAAACCACGGACTAGTCGCAGCCGGCAAAACGATTCCGGAAACCGTCTGCTGGGCGGCCGTTCTGGAGAATGCCTGCAAACTTCAGCTGATCGCCGAATCGACAGGTGTTCCCTACACGTGGACAGAAGGTCATGAGATCAAAATGAAAAGCAAAATCATCTTCGGCGCGACAGCGATCCGGGAATACTGGGCCTACTGGTGCAGGAAGGCAGACCGGCATTTTAATCCCGATTCCAAAAATCATCTGGTAGGAGTGTAACATGACCAATCAACTGTTAACTCAAGAGGATGCACTGTCCATTTTCTACAATTTAAAAGGCCGGGAATATGTGGGAAGCAAATTTTCCAAATCTCCCCGTCCGGAAAGACATAAAAACTTCGAAGGTCCTTATACCCGCCTAAAAACGTCCGTTTTTAACAAAACGAACGAGGAAATGCTGCCCAAGACGGGATTAAGCATTCTGGAGCAGGTGCTGCTCAGCTCTTTCAGTGTCACGTCGGTTAAATTTTACGGCTACCAGTCCGAAATGCTGTGGTCGTTCCCGTCTGCCGGAGGCTGCTATCCGGTCGATGTGTATGTGATTGTCCGTTCGCTGGACGGAGTGGAGCCGGGCATTTATTATTACTCGCCTCTCAATACTTCTCTTCATAAAATCGCCTGCGCGGATTCTCTTTTCCTGCTGGATGAGGCGATTCTTCCACAGGACCAGGACGCGGATTATTACATCATGGTTTCGGCCGTCCCTTGGCGCAGCTGCTGGAAATACTCCCATCGCGGTTACCGTTTCAGTTTCATCGACGCGGGTCATGTCCTGGCAAATTTCCAGACGATCTTCCATTCGCTCGGCGTAAATTTTACCACGTATACCGCCTGCAAAGATCAGCATATCAAAACGCTGCTTCATCTGGACAGCCACGAGGAACCGGTCGGCATTATCGCCGTTAAGCAGCACGAAACCAAACCTCTGGCCGTGCAGCAGGCCTATCGCGGAAACTATCAAAGCCGCTGCATCACTACGTTCGACAGCGGTCTGTCCGCATTCGACTGGGAACCGATCCGGTTGTACCAGGAAAAGGTGCGCCAGTCTCTCCAGCACCAGCAGCCGTCCGAAGACTGGACGGTACGCCACCATATCCCGGCGGAGTGGAACGATTACAATGAGATGCTGCGTCTGATCATCGAACGCCGCTCCAGCTCCTCCTATCTGCCGGTTGAAATTCCTCGTCACGATTTCATCCGTCTGCTGGAATTTGTAAACAGCCTCGGTATGCCAATCCGCATATTCTGCGTTGTTCATGCCGTGGAGGGAATGATTCCGGGCACCTATGAATTCAACGGCAGCGAGCTGAAAATGATCAAAGCCGGCGATTTCAGAGCCCGTTCCACACAGCTTTGCTTCGATCAGGAGTTCGTCCATGATTCTTCGGTCTTGTTCTTCTTTGCAATCGATAAGTCTCAAGTGAACGACAAAAACTTTTACACGTATCAGCAAAGACTGGTGGACATGGGAATTCTCGCTCAAATGATTTATCTCAAATCGGGAGAATTGAAGCTGGGTTACTCGGCGATCGGCGGCTATTACGACGAAGAAGCGAAGGAATTGTTTAACCTCGGCGAAAACATGGACCTGCTATACTCCGGCACGCTGGGCAAAGACGACGTTAACTCCGCCTTCAAGGTTAAAATGGACCGTTACTATCTCAACAAACCGAAAGACAGCGAAGAGGTAAAGGGTGATTCGTCCGCTCAAAACGGCCGCATCATCGACAAGCTGTATGAAGCGGTGCAGAAATACGGACCGAAAGAAGCGATCCGCTACGCGGATGAAAGCTATACGTATCACCAGTTCTGGAACCAGGTGGAGAAAACGGGCGCCTGGATCAAGCAGCAGATTCCGAAACAGTATCCCGTGGGGATTTCCATGAAGAACTGCCCGAACTATTTGTTCGCCTACTACGGACTTCTTCTGGAAGGGTATATTCCGATGCTGATCGACCATACCTTTACCCAGGATGAGGTGGACAATCTCTGCTCCTATTACAACATTGGCTCCCTTCTTACGCTTGACGGGGAAGGCGGGATTCAGGTTCAGCTGCGGGATGAAAACTTCGACTCGTTCGACGAAGACGAATTCGCGAATGTGGCGACGTGCCGCTTCTCTTCGGGAACGACAGGCCGGCCCAAATGCCTGATGTTTACCCATGATGCGGTGATCAATGCCGGAGTGAACTGGGCGAAGGCTTCGGGGATCACTTCCGCCGATAACGTGCAGGTAACCGCGCTGTTCCATAACGGGCTCGCCTTTAATACTTCTCTGCTTGCCGTATTCGTGTCGGGCGCCTGCCTGTTTATCGCAAAGCAGATTACACCGAAATCGATCTGGGAGACAGTGATGAAGGAGAACATCTCGATTCTGGTCGCCTTCCCTGTCGTCTATGATTTGCTTAACAACTCGAAATATTGCAAACTGGGACACAATCTCCGCTTGTGCTTGTCCTCTGCCGCTCCACTGCACTATGCCGTGAAGCAGTCGTTCCTGGACAAGACGGGTATGGAAATCTGCGATTATTACGGAATCGTCGAGGCGGGGCCCTGCACGTTCAATAACGGCAGCAAGGAAGCTTCACTCGGTACGCCGGTTCCCGGCGTCGATATCCGGATCGTGAACGAAGAGGGCTTTGCCGTTGCGGACGGTGAATCGGGCATTATCCAGGTCCGTTCCTCTTCGATGGCCAAAGGCTACTACAAAGCCTCCTTCCCGTTCGTCATATCGCCGGACGGCTATTATCAGACGACGGACAGAGGGTTTATCGAAAGCAATCACTTGCACATTAACGGCCGTTCCTCGGACATGATCAACGTCGCCGGCAAGAAGATGGACCCGCTTGAAGTGGAGAATGTTCTGCTGAAGCTGTCGGGCGTTCAGGATGTCGCCGTTGTCGGCGTCATGAATGAGCGGAAGACCACCGAGTATCCGGTAGCCTTTGTCGTACATGATCCGGGTGTGACGATCGACGATCTTATCGCACACTGCCAGCAGTATCTGGCTCCGTTCAAGCTTCCGCAAAAATTTGTTACGGTAGACAGCATTCCGCGCAGCGGAGTCGGCAAAATCAAACGCAAGGAATTAGCGGATTCACTGTCATAAACAAAGCAAACTCATACGCCGGCGGGACACACCGCCGGCGCTCCATAAAACACATAAATGAGGGATAAACATGCTCGTTCTACAAGATTACATTCAAAAGTCCTTTGCGGACCGCATCGGTGGGGATAAGTTCGGCAAAGGAAACGAGGTTTATAAATTCGAGAAAATTAAGCGCGCGAAGGCTCAAGCATTAAAGGAAAAACCGGGCATTCCTATTATCGACATGGGATTAGGGGAGCCGGACTGGATGGCGGACAAGGAAGTCGTTAACGTTCTCTCCAGGGAAGCGGCTAAACGGGAAAACCGGTTCTACTCGGATAACGGGTCATTCGAATTCAAGGAGGCGGCTGCCGCTTATATGGAGCGGATTTACGGTGTAAAGGGGCTTGATCCGGCGACCGAAATCAATCACTGTATCGGCTCTAAGCCTGCCCTGGCCCAGATTCCGGCCGTTTTCATCAATCCGGGAGATATTACGCTGATGACGGTGCCGGGCTATCCTGTTATAGGCACTCACACCCAGTGGCTTGGCGGTGAAGTGGTCAAGATGCCGCTGCTGGAGGAGAACGGCTATCTGCCTGATCTCCATGCCTTGTCCGACGAGGTGAAGAAAAGAGCGAAGCTGCTCTATTTGAATTACCCGAACAATCCGACCGGTGCCGTGGCTACCCGGGCGTTTTATGAAGAAGTCGTCCGCTTCGCCAAAGAAAACGAAATTATCGTCGTCTCCGATGAAGCTTACGCCGCCTTGACGTTCGACGGAGAACCTCCGCTGTCGTTCCTGTCCGTCCCGGGGGCCAAAGACGTGGGCGTTGCCATCCAGTCCTTGTCGAAGGCGTTTAACATGACAGGCTGGAGACTTGGTTTCGTAGCCGGGAACGAGCTTGTTCTTAAGGCCTTTTCTTATGCGAAAGACAATCACGATTCGGGGCAGTTTCTCGCGATCCAAAAGGCAGGCGTCTACTGCCTGAATCACCCGGAAATTACGGAGGCTACCGCCGCCAAATATTCCAGACGTCATGGTCTGCTGGCTGAAGCTTTAGGCTCGGTCGGTTTTAAAGTGCAGAAGCCCAAAGCGACCTTCTATTTGTACGCGCAGGCTCCCAAGGGGATAGAAGACGGCCCCCGTTTTGACAGTGCGGAGGACTTCTCCCAATATCTCATTACCGAAAAGCTCATCTCCACCGTGCCATGGGACGACGCAGGCGCTTACGTGCGTTTCTCCGTCACGTTCGAAGCGGATGGCGAAGAGGAAGAGAGAGCATTGATCGACGAGTTGAAATCGAGGCTGCACGGACTCCGGTACATCTGGTAATCCCGGCGCAGAGGCAGCATGGACAGGACAGAAGGCTGCCCTCAATTAGAAGAAGGAGTGAAGGCGCGTGAAAACCGGAACTAAAGTGCTGCCTGTGGAGATACCTCCCATCCATGGACGCATGTATTACGCGTTTCCTTTGAGCATACTCGGTCCGGCCGGTTCTTATATGCCCTGGATGCTCAACAATTTTATACAGCTGCAGGCTTATTCGCTGACCAGGACGCGGGAAGAGCAAGTCGCGGAAATCCGTTTCTATAACGCGGACGAGCCCGGCTGTTTCAGTGAAGTGCTGACGATTGTGCCGGAAGCGGCGGGAAAAGAGCCGGACATTCACCGGCAGGCGGTGGAAGCCATTGACCGGGATCAATACGTGTATGCCTATGTAGATAAATATTATGTGGCGGACAACCCTTTCCACGGTAAAAAACACGTTATCCAAGAAGCGCTGATCTATGGATACGATCTGGAGGCGCAAACTTTTCAGATTCTGGGTTTTAACAAAAGCAGACTGTTCGCTTCTTCGACCGTCCCTTTTGCCGACATTGCCAAAGGGATCGTCCACTCTCCCGTTACGGATGTTTTCCTGTTGAAGCCGAAAGAAGATTTCAATCCGGAATTCCAACTGGACAAGGTGATCCCGCTTCTGACCCAGTACGTAGACTCGGCGGATAAGCATACCGGTCTTGAACTCCCCGAGCGTTCTCAACTGGTGTTCGGACTCGACGTATACAAAAGCGCTGCGGAGTCTTTGAGGTGCATTTTGGACAGGGAAGGTGCTGTCGTTACGAATATCGCGTACCTCCATATCCTTTGGGAGCACAAGAAGGTCATGGGAGTCCGGCTTCAATACATGCTGGAGCATGGGATAGCCGTACATTCCGGTCTGGACATCGTGCAGGAAGCATACCGGCAAATGGAACAGGAATTGTTCAACTTGAGAAACAAATTGCTCAAATACGAGCTCACTCAAAGCGCGCGTCTGATCGAACAGATCATACAGAGCCTCGATGCGATAGCGCTGAAAGAAAAGCAGGTTCTGGAGCTTTGGCTGGAAAGACTGGCTATGATACCGGGCTGAATTTCATCTCGATTAAGAAGGGAGCGCGCTGCGTTGACGTATAACCAATCTCTCCGCCCGTTTAACGATTTCTGGATGAACTGCGTGTCGAACACGGTCTATTCCATTGCCGTCTCAAACGATTCCAGCTACCGGACGGCTGCTTATCTGAATCATTACACGTATCAGGTCGCAGCTGATCCTTCATTCACTTATTTAACGATGGACCACCCGCTCAAGTATCAGAATGAAGTCTTCAATGATTTTATCCGAGAGTGGGAGCCTTACTATTTCCGGAATCCGCAGGCAATCGGGGAAGAAATCGGCGAACTGCTGGCCAGCGGCCAGCTCCCGGTCGTTCACGTGGATTTATTTCACTGGATTCCGAACTCGCTTGCCTGGAAACAGTACCACTGGTACCACTACTCCCTGATCACCGGTTACGATGCGGAGCGTTCGGTATACCGGGTGCTGGATGACGATATCAACGGCTTCCGGGATTTTGAAGTTCCGCCCGAACGTCTCCAGGAGGCTTTTCTCAGCTCGCAGACGGAGAATAATCCGGCCTATCAGGAGCCTCCTTGTTCTCTGATCCGGCTCAAGGATCAGATTCCGCCTTACGAATTCAAGCTTTCCGATTTGAGCCGTCATGCGGAAAGGCTGATCGGAGAGCTGGACAACCTGCAGACGGAGCATTTGTGGGAGGGAACGCCGGAACCGGACAAGTTTGAAGAGAGCATGACCAACGGACTGGTCGGCGTCAATATTATCGAAAGCAGACAGACGGGAAACCGGCTTATGCTGCGCTATTTACTGGATGCAGGGTGTATCCGGGAAGCTGATTTTCAGACGCTCGACAAGGAACTTGAGGATTTGGCACTAGGCTGGTTCAAAGCCAAAAATGTATTTATCAAGGCGAAGTTTTCGCTCAAAAGAAGATTTAACCGGGATCAACTCCTGACCCTGGCCGTACCGCTTCTTTCACGGGAGAGAAGTTTTTGGGCGGCGCTTCTCGAAACTACCGATGCTGCGGCAGCACTCTCCAAGGAATCTTAGAAAGGCAGCCAAGGAGGGCATTAAGATATGAAATATATCGGTACGGAACAAACAGAGGCTTCCCGGCACCACGGAAGGCTCCAGCCTGTTCCGGGCGTCCGGCATTACCAGGCGGTCCGGGCTTGCAGGCTTAAGCCTGATTTGGAAGGGGGAGCCGGCTGGACCTTTCATAATGCACCTATGCTGGCTTTCTGGAGGCAGCGGTTTTATTTGCAGTATATTACATGTCTCGTGGAAGAGAATAATCCTCCCGCCCGGACGATGATCACAAGCTCGGCTGACGGCAAGGAATGGACCGAACCGATGATTGCGTTTCCTTCCTACGAAATACCGGAGGGGGTATATAGCGGTCCGGACGGAGCCGACCTGCCGAAAGGCAGCCTTGCCGTCATGCATCAGCGTATGGGATTTTACACGGCAGCCGACGGAAGACTGCTGACGCTGGGCTTCTACGGCATCTGTCCGGTTCCTTCCGTAATGCCCAATGACGGCCGCGGAATCGGCCGGGTCGTTCGTGAGATCTACCCGGACGGGTCCATGGGCCCCATTTATTTCATCCGGCTGAACGCCCATGCGGGATGGAATGCCGGTAACACGAGTTATCCTATGTATACGGAATCGCCGGATGAGGGGTTTGTCGAGGCATGCCGGCTGTTACTGCAAGACAGGCTGGCGACGATTCAGTGGTGGGAAGAAGATCAGAGCGAGGATGGTTTTTATCCGCTTACGGGTTACAAAGCGCTGAGCTGCTATCCCCTGCCCGGAAACAAGGTAGCCGGTATCGGCAAGAACGGCAAATATGCCTTAAGCGAGGACGATGGGGAAAGCTGGACAGAGACGGGGGAAATTGACGGTCTGGTCACAGCGGGCAGCAAACTGTGGGGGCAGCAAACGCCGGACGGCAAATATGCGCTGCTGTACAATCCCAGCCCTAACAACGCGTACCGGTGGCCGCTGGCCGCCGCCGTAAGCGAGGACGGGCTTCACTTCGACAAGCTCCGGTTAATTGGAGGGGAGGTTCCCCCGCGCCGCTATACAGGCTTTTACAAATTTTACGGATTGAATTATGTCCGTGGAATATCGCCCGGAAACGGCACACCGGAAGAGGACGCAATCTGGGTCGCTTACAGCATGAACAAGGAGGATATTTGGGTAGCCCGCATTCCGGTGCCCTTGGTGCCGGATTTCCACGATGATGGAGATGCGGCAGCTCCTACGGCAGACATCGATACCGATACCGGTACGGGGGCCTCGACCCTTGGGGGAAGCGTGTACGGCTTGTCCGGTTCTCCCATTGAAACGGCAAAAGCAGCGGCCCCCGTGCCGGACAAAGGTGGATCCGGTCCCGTATCCGCAGCCGGGCAGCCCTGCGAAATGCCCGCTCTTTCAAGCTCCGGCCTGGAAGATTTCGACCGCTGGAGCATCTACCGGCCCAAATGGTCGGAGATCCGCTTAAGTGGAGATTCCGGCCTGATCTTGAGCAGCCGTGACCCCTATGACTACGTCAAGGTGGAGAAAGCTTTCGCTTTCAGGGCCGGCCATCAAACGGATGTGACAATCGGTATCCGGCCCCTTGCCGTCGGAACGGTACCGCTTACGATCGAACTGACCGATGGACGGGGCGAAACGGCCGTCGGGCTCCATTGGAGTACGGACGGACGTATCTCGGTCCTGCAAGAAGAAAGCGGCGTATTCTTACAAACCTACGTAGAGGGCGCCGAGTATGAGTGCGTGCTGTCCATCGATCCGGAAAACGGCCGCTTAAGCCTTTCCGTAGACGGGACGCCGGCAGGAAAGCTTTTTGAGTATCATGCAGCGAAGGCGGGAACCGTCGCGTTCAAAGTAGGCGAGAGGCCTTTCCGTGTCTCCCTGGATACGCCCTTGGACGGCGGGGACCTCGGCATTCCGGACGAGCCGCTCCTTCCCTCCTCCTACTGTATCCGCTATGTGAAGTTTCAAAGTTCGCGTTATTCAAATCGTGTGCAAGCCGAAAGGAGATGACGTGCTTCTGTGAGCATTTTATTAAAAAACTATATATCCGGCAGCTGGCAGGAATCTTCTTCGTCCGTGACCGAAACGGTCTACAATCCGGCGAACGACGGGGTTCTCGCTCAGGTTCCGCTGTCAACCCGCAAGGATCTGGATCAGGCGGTTCAAGCGGCGAAGGCCGCCTTTCTGCCTTGGAAAAACACACCGGTCCAGAAAAGGGCGAGGATTCTTTTCAAATACCAGCAGCTTCTCGTCGAGGCTTGGGACGAGCTTGCCGCTCTGATTACGAGGGAGAACGGAAAGTCTCAGCAAGATGCGTATATGGAAGTCCAGCGCGGTGTCGAATGCGTCGAATTTGCGGCGGGTATTCCGTCCCTTATGATGGGACAGATTACTCCGGACGTGGGCACCGGTGTGGAGACGACTATGCTGCGCTACCCGATTGGGGTGGTAGGGGGCATCACACCGTTTAACTTCCCCATGATGGTCCCGTGCTGGATGTTTCCTATGGCGATTGCCTGCGGCAATACGTTCATTCTGAAGCCGTCCGAACGCACGCCTCTGCTTGCTAACCGGCTTGCCGAGCTGTTCACGGAAGCGGGGCTTCCCGACGGCGTGTTCAATATCGTACACGGGGCGCGCGAAGTGGTAAACGGCATTCTGGAGCATCCCGAGATCAAAGCCGTATCCTTCGTCGGCTCGCAGCCGGTTGCGGAATATGTGTACAAAACGGCGGCACAGCACGGAAAAAGGGTCCAGGCGCTGGCAGGAGCCAAGAACCATTCCATTGTTATGCCGGATGCGGATGAGGAGCTCACGGTTAAAAGCATTATCGAGTCGGCTTTCGGATCTGCAGGCGAACGGTGCATGGCATGTTCCGTTGTCGTACTGGTCGGTGGAGACCGCGACGGCTTGAAGCAGAAGCTGATTGACGCGGCGAATCGGTTGCAAATCGGCAACGGCGAAGATAAGGAAACGGAGCTAGGTCCCCTTATCCGCCAAAGCCACAAAGACAGGACCCTGGATTATTTGAGTTCCGGCGAACAGGAAGGCGCCGTCCTGCTGCGGGACGGCAGAAAAGACGGGGCCGCATCCGGAGCGGGCTATTTCCTCGGCCCGACTGTTTTTGACGAAGTTACGCCGGCAATGAAGATCTGGCAGGATGAAATTTTCGCGCCCGTGTTGTCCATTATGCAGGCGGACAGTCTGGAAGAGGCGATTGCGATAGCCAACCGTTCTTCTTTTGCCAACGGTGCCTGCATTTACACCGGACAACTCGCGGCTGTCCGCCAGTTCCGCGAGGAAATAGACGCCGGAATGCTGGGAGTGAACATCGGTGTACCTGCCCCGACGGCGCTTTTCCCTTTCTCAGGCTACAAAAACTCTTTTTACGGCGATCTGCATGTGAATGGGAAAGACGGACTAGAATTTTATACGCGCAAGAAGGTAATGACGGTGAAAGCCTGAGTACAGCCTGAAGCGGTGCATATGGAAAGGAGTGTGACGAATGGAGCTGCTCAAGCGGGAAACCGAGGAGATTGTCAGTGTGAAGCTGCCTGTCGGCAGTGTCCTGCAGTGGCTGAACGCTTATCTTATCCGCGGGGAAGACGGCTACACGCTGCTTGATGCGGGAATGCCCGATGAAGAAACATTCGGCTTGTGGCAGCAAGCCTGGAGACATCTGGGGATTTCTCCGCGCGATATCACCTCCATTATTATCACGCATCATCATGTGGATCATTACGGGCTGGCAGCGAGGCTTCAGGAAGTGACGGGAGCCTCGGTCCGAATGACGGAGTCCTGTTTCCTTCAGGCCTCGCGGATCTGGTCGGCGGATTCCGTTTACGATGAAGAGGTATTGGAGCTTTTTGCCCGGCACGGAGCTCCACGGCATCTGCTGGAAGTGACCGCACCGGAACTGAAACATTACGTGAAGTCTGTGAATGTTCATCCGGATGCGGAATTTATACGGGCAGGCGATAAACTTGCGCTCGGTAAGTCCATCTTCGAAGCCGAGCTGGTATCCGGCCACGCGGAAGGACATCTCTGTCTGTACGACAAACAAGAGCAGCTCGTTTTTTGCGGGGATCATGTGATTCCGAAAATGCTGCCGAACCTTAATTTCACGCTCGGATTTGACGAGAATCCGCTCGGCTCCTATTTCAGCTCGCTGAAGGAGCATGCCGAACTGCCTGTCCGAAAGGCTTATCCCGGGCATATGATTCCTTTCCGCAAGTACAACGCCCGTGCGGCCGACATTGCGGCCCAGTACCGGCAGCGCATCGACGACATACTGGCCCGCCTGGACAAGCCGATGACCGCCTTTGAATTGTGCTGTCTCGTGTTCTTTGTGCCGGTAAACGCGGAGCAGCTCCGCTTTAAGCTGTTTGAAATGCTGGCTTGCCTGAATTATTTGCAGAGCCTGAATTTGATTGAACCAGCGGAAGCGGGAGCGGACGGGCGGCTTTATTACAGACGTGCACCCGTACATGCTAATCGGAACCCATGAGAGGATGAGGAGCATTGGAAGCAAACAAAATAGTGGACTGGGCACATTATATCTTCGTAAGCGCAAAAGCGGGCCTTACTTATGCCTCGGACAGCTGTGATCTGAAAAGATACGCGGTTATTAAGGGAGTGGCGGAAGAGATGCTTTCTCTTTACACAGAGCCGCATGAGGATCTCCCTCGCAGCGTTCCGAACGGAGAAAACAAAATTTATTTAACGTTTGACGACGGCCCCGATCCGGTTTATACCCCGCAAATTCTGGATCTTTTAAAGAAATACGGCGTCACCGGTACGTTCTTTCTAATGGGAGAAAGGGTACGGCAGCACCCGCACATCGTTAAGCGGATAGTGGACGAAGGGCATGCGATCGGCAATCATACCTACACCCATCCTTTCATGGTCCTCCTTAATGAGAAAGAGTTGAACGAGGAGCTGTCTCTGACGGATGAAGCCATACGGGATGCCGTCGGTTTTGCGCCCGTTCTTTTCCGCCCTCCGTACGGTTTGCTGAAACAGGGGACTATCGATTTGCTCCGGGCTCGGGGCTATGAAATAATGATGTGGTCCGAGGAACTCGAAATGTATGATTGGTCTTTCCCCGGGGTGGACAACATGGTCCGTCTCATTGAGGAAAAGACAGAGTCCGGCAGCATGATTCTGCTTCATGACGGCGGAGGAAACCGGGAAGAAACCGTCCGCACGTTAGAGAAAGTCATTCCTCTGCTGCTCGAGCGCGGCTTTCATTTTGCCGCGGACTACCTGGAGCATAGCCGGAATGAACATGGGCGCACAGCGGCGGAAACGGTCCGGTAACACACGGCCCAGTGCTGCAGCTGCAGAACCCGCGTGCCTTAAAACCGAATACCGCGCCGCTGCAAAAAAACAAGGGAGCATTCCGGACGGAATACTCCCTTGTTCAGTTTTCGCGCTGTCCCCACGTTTCGCGGTAGATCAGGCCATCCAGCGCCCGGCGCTTCTCCCACTTTGCCGTTTCGAGAATCGGCTGGACGGGATAATGATCCGTGTAGCCGATGGAGATTAGAGCGAGCGGATCGATATGCGGCGGAATCGCCAAAATATCGCGGATATCGTTCTTCTTGTAGAAGCTGACCCAGCCGGCTGCCAGACCTTCCGCACAGGCTGCGAGCCACAGGTTCTGGATCGCGCATGCGACGGACATCATGTCCGTCTCCGGGATGGAGTTGCGTCCCAGCACGTGAGAACCTCCGCGCGTCGGGTCGCAGGTGATGCACACGGTCAGCGGCGCCTGCTTCAGGCCCTCGATTTTTAAATTCAGAAATTGATCCTGGCGCTCCCCTTCGTAATGAATGGCCAGCGCCCTTCTTTCTTTGTCGGCCGCCCAGGCGAGTCGTTCTTTGATTTCATCCGACTCCACCAGGATAAAATTCCACGGCTGCATAAATCCTACGGAAGGAGCATGATGAGCGGCTTCCAGCAGCCTGAGAACGGTTTCATCCGGGATCGGATCGCTGCGGAAAGTACGGACGTCCCGCCGGGTATACATAATCTTATAAAGCGCTTCTCTTTCTTCACTGCTGAACATGTGTGTTCACCTCCATTTCCATTATATGCTTTTTTGGGTGAGAACGGTTTGGTTAAAAAAGAGGAAAGGCGTAAATCTCCTTCCTATTATGAATTTTTTTTGACAAAAACCTCTTGCCAATGAAACCGCTTCCGTGTAATATGGAGTCAAATATCATACCTGATTCAACGATGGCTAGAGAAAATGAGAAGCCTTCATGCATACTCCTTTTCGGAGGTGTTTTTATGCTGGGGGCTTCTTTTTCTTATGCCTATTTATAGAAAGGAGAGATTGCGTCAGGATACCGCGAAGAAATGAATGCGTTTTCAAACGAGATGAAAGTTCACTCAAACCAGCACAGACTTACACACTTTAACGAATTTCAGGGGGGAACGTTCTTGAAAAAACTAATGGTCCTTATGATCGCGCTTGCCATGCTCCTTTCAGCTTGTGGAGGAGGCGGAAGTACGGCGTCTACAGACAATAAAGGTTCCGGCGGAGACAATGGCAAACCCGTCGAGCTTCAGTTTTACTTCCCGGTTGCGGTAGGCGGACCGATAACGAAAATCATCGATGGGCTTGCCCAAGATTTTGAGAAGGAAAACCCGAACATTAAGATCAAACCGGTTTACGGCGGCAGTTACCAGGATACGATGACGAAGGTCGCTACGGCGGTTCAGGGCAACAACTCCCCGGATATGGCGGTTCTTCTGTCCACGGATCTGTACACGCTGCTTTCGATGAAAGCCATTGAGGATCTCACTCCGCGGTTCTCGAAGGACTATTTCGGCAACTTCTATGAAGCGTTCCTCGGCAACACGAAGTCCGGCGACACCGTTTGGAGCGTTCCGTTCCAGCGCAGCACGATCGTGCTTTACTACAACAAGGACATGTTCAAGGAAGCGGGGCTGGACCCGGAAAAAGCGCCGAAAAACTGGAACGAACTCCGGGAGGCTGCGGCCAAGCTGACCAAAACGGACGCATCCGGCAAAGTGTCGCAGTGGGGGATCGAAATCCCGAGCACCGGCTATCAATACTGGATGCTGCAAGCGCTCTCATTGCAATCCGGCGACAACATTATGTCGGGCGACGGCAAGCAGGTCTTTTTCAACAAGCCGCACGTAGAAGAAGCCCTCCAGTTCTATATGGACCTGGGACAGAAGGATAAGGTCATGCCAAACGGGGCGATCGAATGGGCGACGGTGCCTTCCGATTTCATCAGCGGCAAAACGGCCATGATGTTCCATACGACCGGCAACCTGACGAAAGTGAAAACCGATGCGAAATTCAACTTCGGCGTCGCATTCTTGCCGGCCAACAAACAATTCGGTTCCCCGACCGGGGGCGGCAACCTGTATGTGTTCAAAAATATCCCGGAAGAGCGCAAAAAAGCGGCCGTCAAATTCATCGAATTCCTGACGAAGCCGGAGCGCGTGGCCCAGTGGTCGATCGACACGGGATATGTCGGCACGACGAAAGCCGCTTACGAAACCGATCAGCTGAAAAAGTACATCGAATCGTTCCCGCAGGCCAAAGTAGCGAGAGATCAGCTGGAATACGCGGACAGCGAGCTTTCGACGTACCAGAACGGACAGGTAACCAAGCTGTTTAACGACAATATTCAGGCGGCGCTGCTCGGCAAGATGACGGCGAAAGAAGCTTTGCAGAAATCGCAGGAAGCGGCGGACGGCATTCTGAAAAATTTTAAATAACCTTACCTAACTTTAACTAACTTAAAACATGTTCGGCTAGAGACGATGAGAAGCCGCAGTTGCATTAAGGAATCCTTCTTTCTCTATGGGATCGCTTAATGTGATCTGCGGCTTTCTGTCATTTTCGACCAACCTCTCCATGTGAAGAAACGGGTGATTTTATTGGCTCAACGAACCGCAACCATCAAGAATAAATTCAACTGGAAAGAGAACGCGTTCGCTTATGCGCTCCTTCTGCCTTCTCTAATTTTCCTGGCCTTGTTCACGTTCTACCCGACGCTCAAGTCCATCTATCTCAGCTTCTACAGCTCCAATTTCGAAAGCAGCACGTTTGTCGGGCTCGATCAGTATAAATCCGTCCTGCAGGATGATGTGTTCCGCAAAGTCATCAAGAACAACCTTCTCCTGGCGATCGGCACGGTTCCGACGAGTATTTTTCTCGCCATCTACATGGCCATCTGGGTGAATAACAAGCTGAAGGGCAACGGACTGCTCCGAGCCGCCTTTTTCTACCCGACGATTATCCCGATGATTGCCATCGCGAACGTCTGGCTGTTCATTTATACGCCGGATTACGGGCTTTTGGACAAATTCCTCGGTGTATTCGGTATCGATAGCCCCAACTGGCTCGGCAGTCCCGAGTGGGTTATGTACGCCATGATGTTTATGGTCATCTGGAAGGAAGCCGGGTATTTCATGATTTTCTACCTGGCGGGATTGCAAAGTCTGCCCAAGGAAGTGTATGAAGCCGCCAAGCTGGAAGGCGCGAGCCCTTTTCAAGTATTTCGCAAAATCACGTTTCCGCTGCTGATGCCTACCACGACGTTCGTTTTTATTATCGCGGTCACGAATTCCTTCAAGCTGGTGGATCACCTGTACATTATGACCAAGGGCGGTCCGGACAACGCGAGCAATCTGCTGCTCTATCACATTTACGAAACGGCGTTCAGCTTCTGGGATATGGGCAAAGCATCCGTGCTGACGGTTATCCTGCTCGTCATTCTGCTTGCCGTATCTATTTTCAACTACGCTTATCTCGATAAAAAAATCCACTACTAGAAGAAAGGAGAGGCAACCTTATGCATCAAGTCATCAACCGGACGGTTATTATTCTGCTTGCCATCGCCTTCCTGATCCCTCTGGTATGGACGGTGTTCACTTCCTTCACGCCTTCGGAAGAAATCATTACAAGAGCCAATCCGTTTGCGATCGAAAATCCGACTTTCGTGAACTACATCAACGCTTGGAAAACGATTCCGTTCCTCCAGTATTACTGGAATACGATCGTCATCGTTGTGGGCATCCTGGCCGTTCAGCTCGTTACGATCACGCTGGCCGCCTATGCGTTTGCGCGGTTGAATTTTGTCGGCTCCGGCATTCTGTTCATCATCTTCCTGACGCAGATCATGATTCCGCCGGACATTCTGATCTATCCGAACTACACGATCATGAAGGAGCTGAATCTCGTCGATACGAAGCTGGCGATCATGCTGCCGTACTGGGCTTCCTCGTTCGGGGTGTTCCAGCTGCGTCAGACGTTCAAGCAGATTCCGCTCGATCTGGACGAAGCGGCACGGGTGGACGGCTGCAAATGGTGGCAGACGCTCTGGTACGTGTACCTGCCCGCCGCCAAACCGACTTACATCGCGTTCGGCCTTATTTCCGTGAGTACTCATTGGAGCAATTTCATGTGGCCGCTCGTCGTTACGAACTCCGTCGAATCCCGTCCGCTTACCGTAGGGATCGCGATTTTCGCCCAGTCGTTTGAAACCGGCGCCCAATGGGGAACGGTCACGGCGGCGACGCTGATGGTGATCCTGCCTCTGCTCATCGCGTTCTTCGTGTTCCAGAGACAATTCGTCGACAGCTTTATGCACTCCGGCATCAAGTAGGGGGACGCGCAGACATGGAACTGATTTTAATGGGAACGGCGTGTGCTTCTTCGGGCAGGGATAGAGACAATACGTATCTGCTTTTGCGCGATGCGTCCGGGAGCACGCTTATTGACATCGGTGGCAACCCGCTCGGGAAGCTGAAAACACTCGGACTTACGACGCACGAAGTCAAGCGGGTGATGTTTACACATGTTCATATCGACCATATTTACGGTCTGCCCTCCCTGCTCTGGGGGATGTGGATCGACGGACGTGAAGACCCGCTGGAAATTTACTGTGACGAGTCGGAGAAAGAATGGTTGCAAAACTGGCTGGACCTGATGAAATTGACGAAATGGCCCATTGCTTTCGAGATTTCGGTCCGGGCGTTCCAGTGGGAGAAGCCTGCGCTTCTATGGAAAGAAGGCGAAACGGCTCTGTCGGTTTTTCCGAGCAGGCACGGCGTTGCGGCCGTCGGCATCCGGGTGGAATGCGGCGGGACGGTATTCGTTTATTCGACGGACACGATGCCGAACCCGCTCATACGGGACATGGACCGGATCGACCTGCTTATCCACGAATCGACGACGGCGGAGAGAAGTCTGGCGATGCACAGCACCTTGCGCGACATTGCCGGCTACTACGACTGGAGCAAAATCGGCCGGGGCATACTCGTGCACCTAACGGACGACGAGCCTTATGAGGATCTGCTGAAGGAAATGTCGGAGCCGGTTTCTTCCAAAATATCTTTGGGCCGGGAACTGGAAAGAATTTTTTTGCCAGGTGAAAATTCGAATGGGTAATGCGCCCGGGAATCAGCCGTATCCGGCAGGATACGAGGGTTTATTGTGGATGAAAGGGAGTGAACAGATGGATCATTATGCAGGGTATATATTTGATTTGGACGGAACGATTTACTTGGGCGATCATGCGATCGAAGGAGCGGTGGAAACGATCCATCATCTGCAGTCCAAAGGGAAGAAACTTCTGTTCTTGACGAACAAGACGATCGAATCCCGTGAAAACTACGTTAAAAAGCTCCATAAATTCGGCGTGAAAATAGGCATGGAACAGATGCTGAATCCCGCGCTGGTCACGATCCGTTATTTGCAGAATCACTATCCGGGCCAAAAGGTATACGTCATCGGAGAGCCGATTTTAAAGGAAGAGTTTCTGGAAAACGGCATCTCCTTCGCGGATACGCCGCAGGAAACCGGTGTCGTCGTCATATCCTGGGACCGCGACTTTCATTACAACCATCTGGATTTCGCTTACCAGGCGATCAAGCACGGGGCCGAGGCGATCGCGACCCATCCCGACAGAACGTGCCCGATGCCGGGCGGAGACGTTCCGGACTGCGGGGGAATGATCGGTGCCATCGAAGGCACGACCGGCAAGAAGGTCACGATAATTATGGGCAAGCCTTCCGTCATGACGGCGCTGACCGCGCTCGAAATTTTGCAGGTGGAAGCGAAGGACTGCCTGATGACCGGAGACCGTCTGGAGACGGATATCCGGATGGGGGCCGAGGCGGGAATGAGCACGGCGCTTGTCCTCACGGGCATTACGAGCGAAGCGGATGTCGCATCGGCCGAGTTTAAGCCGACTTACGTGCTGCCTTCCGTTCACGCTATTGTGAAGCAGGGCTGTTCTTCCCAGTAACCCGCCGCCGGGAGGCCGCACCGCATGAAGCTCCAAGCCCGCTGTTCGGAGTCACATGACGGTGATCACATGAGATACAGCTTAGAGGCAGCCGGAGCAACCGGCATGTCGCTTGCCTAAAGGGACTGAAGGTGCTGAACGTTTGATTGGACCGGAGACCTGGAGAATGTTTAATCAACGATGAGGTGATAAGGATGAAAGAGACGACAGAACGTGCGCAGCGAGTGGCTTATTGCCTGAAAAAGAAACCCGTGATTACAAGCCTGATGAATGCGGAGGAGCTGCCGGGCATTTTGCAGACCTCCTCCAATATCGTCTTTATATTGAAATCGGATATTTTTATGATCGAAGGCATTGTGGAAAAAATCCGCGAAGCCGGGAAGCTGTCCTTTGTCCATTTCGACCTGATCGAAGGAATCGGCAAAGACAAAGCGGGAGTCGCCTATATGGCGGAGAAAATCGGCATCGACGGGATCGTCACGACGAAGAACAACATTATTGCCGAAGGGAAAAAATACGGCCTGATTACCGTGCAGCGGCTGTTCGTTTTCGACTCGGTATCGCTGGATAACGGCATCAAAATGACAAAAAGCTCCCAGCCTGACGCGATCGAGGTTCTTCCGGGAATGGTCTGCTCGCGGATTATGAAGCGGATCCGGGCCGAAGTGGATGTACCGGTCATTGCAGGGGGTCTGATGACCGATCTGGAAGACTTTAACGCCGCTCTCGGCAGCGGGGTTATCGGCATCTCGACGTCCAGCAAGGAATTGTGGCGCTGGCAGGATGAAAACCGTTAGAGCCGCCTTAACAATTTCTTCATTAGATGTGCGGCGCCGGATGCGTTAGGATATTCAAGGGATTTCTATAGATGGTTTTGTATCGTTTCTGCGGAAAGTAAGCGTACGCGGCTCCTTTGGGAAATAACGGTTGAATACTTGTGGATGGCTTTGAAAACACGATCCGCTTTTATTCGGCCGTTTTTCATATAATCGATACGCCTAGGAGGATGAAGAATGCGCAAAAGTTTACGCAACAAGATGGCCGGTGTCTTGACTCTGGCCCTGGCGGCGGCTCCGTTTCTTCCGGTTTCGCCGGCTCAGTCCGTTCAGGCTGCGGCCGTGCCGAAGCTGCTCATTACGGAATTGGTGCCGGATACGACCAATTTCGCGAGCTACGACGCTTTCGAGTACATCGAGGTGTACAACAACAGCGCCGTACAGGTCGACCTGCAGGGCTACCGGTTCAAAGCGGGCAGCTGGAATGCTCAAATCTCCCAGTCTTACAAGCTGGGACCTTGGGAGACCGGCGTGGTCTGGACCCGGAGAGCCGAAATCGCTCCGCTTGGCAAAGAGGCGTTCAACAGCTATTATTCCCTTTCCTACGCAAGCAAGTACGTGCCGGACAACAAGCTTCACATCATTGAAAATGTCGGCGGTCTGACAAACAGCGGAACGCAGACCGTCACGATTCTGGACCCGGCGGGCGCGGAAGCGGTCAAGGCTTCGTACACGGCCGACGATGTGGCCGAAGGCAAGACGATCACCTACCGCTATCCGGCGGCAGGCGGTACGGCAATGCAGAAGATCGCCGGACTGCAGGCGCCGACGCCCGGCAGACTCCTTGCCGGACAAGCCCCGGCCCGTCCGAAGCAGGACAATCAGGCGCCTCAGGCGCCGGCGGGCGTTACGGCCGTGGCGGGCGGCGGCAGCGCGAAGCTGGCGTGGTCGGCGAACCCGGAAGCAGACGTGTTCCAGTACAACGTCTACCAGAACGGAGCGCTGCTCTATACGGTGCCCGCTTCGCAGCGCGAGTTCACGGCTTACTCCCTGATCGGAAACAAGCCGTATACGTTCCAGATCAGCGCCGTGGATCTGTCCGAGAACGAGTCGGCCAAAACGTCCGTTACCGTCACACCTTCCCACCAGTTGATCACGCAGGAAGAAAGAGCCGTCAATCCGAAAGACAGCAAGTACCAGAGCCTGTGGAACATCAGCTCCGACGGTCCGGTCGTTCCGGGACTGAAACAGGATCTCGTTCCGCAGGGAATGGCGTATTACGGGGCCAACAACTGGCTGCTCACCGTGGCGTACCTGGAGGACGGACGCCCCGCGACTCTCACGGTCACGGACGCTTCGACGAATCAGTACGTCAAATCCATCGTACTGTATAACAGCGACGGCACTCCGTACACCGGGCATGCCGGCGGCGTGGCGGTCAGCCGGGATCATGTGTGGATCGCCTCCGAAGGGGCGCTGCACCAGCTCCGGCTTAGCGATGTGACTGGCGCCCAGAACAACGGCGAAGTCTCCTTCATCGGCTCCGTGCCGGTGCCGGTGGATGCGGCGTTCAATACATTCGCCGACGGCGTTCTTTGGGTAGGCGAGTTCTACGAAGCGAAGAGCTATCCGACCGACCCGAGCCACAAACTCGTGGCCCGCGACGGCGCGCAGCACTACGCCTGGACCGCGGGATATCGGCTCGATCCGGTCACGGATACGATCCGTTCGGACAAGTGGAACGGCAGCGCCGGCACCCCGGCCGTGCCGGACTATCTCCTGTCCATCACGGAGAAAGTCCAAGGCATCGCGTTTATGCAGAATTCCGTCGTGCTCAGCCAGTCCTACGGACGCGGCAATGACAGCACGCTGTACCGCTACAACAACCCGCTGCAGGAACCGGCCCACGCCTCGGGAACCGTGGGCGGGACAAGCGTGCCCGTCTGGTTCCTCGACGGGCAGTCCGCCAAGGCTACGAACAGCAAGCTGACCGCCGTTCCGATGACCGAGGGCATCGTGCCGGTGGGCGGCGACCTGTTCGTCCTGTTCGAATCCGGCGCGAACAAATACCGGTACACGACGACGTACATCATGGACCGCGTTCTCAAAATCAACTGGAACCAGTGGGACCAAATGTAAACAGCCGGACCGTCCGCTTCTCGGGAAGCGGGCGGTTTTTTTATTTTGCGGGAAAAGGCGAAGGGATGTAAGATAAAGGAAATGAGGTGGAAAGGGTGAGAACGCTATCTTCATCTATATCGTGCTGATTGCGGTCGGTCTCTTGATGCTGCTCGCGCCGGGTGCCGTCTGGGCCGTCAAGGAAAGCTGGAAATCGAACGACGGAACGGAGCCGTCGGATCTGTATCTGTTCTCCACAAGGATCGGCGGAGGAATTTTTCTGCTTATCGGAATAGCCGGTAGTGCAGTCAGTCTGCTGTGAGCTGTGAATTCGTTTAAACGAGGGATGAGACCATGATAAAAAAGTGGAACGGCACGTTTTTCGGTACGCTCTTGTTGACCCTGCTTTTGAGTGTCCTTCACGGAGCGGGCGGAGAGCTGCTTTTTGTGAGTGCCTATAAGTACTCTGCGGTAGTGGCGAGCCCAGATCTCGCCGTAGCTGTCCTGACGATTTTGTACGCGCTTCCGGTTCTTGCATGGTTCCGGACGAAATATTGGACCGCGTTGGCTTTTCTTCTTGTGCTCAGCCCGCTGGGCTCCTTGTTGTTTCTTTCCATCGGAAGACTGTTTTTTTCGACCGCGGAAGGTGACTTGGGAGCCGGAATACTTTGGTTCATTACGACGGGGATCAATCTTGTGAGCGTTGTGCTCGGCACACTTCTCGGAGGCTTGACCAACCTGATGCTGCACAGCAGGCATATGCTGAATTCGTGATCTACTCTGTTGTTGTATAAAAAAGGAGGACCCACCTATGCCGATTCAGGCGGTACTTTTCGATTTCGACGGCACGCTGGCGGATACGCTGCCGCTTTCTTTCGACGCTTTCCGCTGCGTTTTTGAAACGTATGAAAATGAGACGCTGACCAACGAGCAGATCACGGCCAAATTCGGACCCACGGAGGATGACATCATCCGGCGGAATGTGAGCGATGTGTCCAAAGCGGAAGCGGCCATAGTGGATTACTATGTTTTCTATGAAAATCATTTTCATGAAAGAGTGAGCATGCCCCGGGACATTGCCCATATGCTGGAGGATTTAAACGGACAAGGGGTCCGGATGGTCATCATAACGGGCAAGAGTAGAAGATCCCTCGATGTAAGCTTGAACAAACTGGGCATTGAGAAGTATTTCTGCTTCTCTGTATCCGGCGATGAGGTGGAACGGCCGAAACCGGATCCCGAGGGGATTTTTGCGGCGCTGAAGCTGCTTGGGTTGTCCAAGGAAGAAGCGATCTTCGTCGGAGACAGCAGCGCGGATATTACAGCCGGAAAATCGGCCGGATTGATGACGATTGGAGCTCACTGGTTCGAGACCGTTCAAACTGCACGGTTTGATCCGGAGCCGGACCGTGTATTAAAGAGCGCCGGGGATCTGACGGATCTGGTAAGAGAATCGCGTGCTACGATAGAACGCTAAGAACAAAAAGAAGGGACAAATGCAGCATGACATACCAAAACGCATTGGAAGCTTACATAATCGCTACGAACACGCACGACTTCAATGAAGTAAGAAAAATTCTTCACCCGCAGGCGGTCTACTGGTTCACGGACAAGAGCTGCACGACGCCGGATCAGATCCGGGCGTACTTTGAGAACACATGGAACCTTATCCGGGAGGAAGTGTATTCGGTCCGTGACGTGCAGTGGATTGCGGAAGGGCCGCAGTCGGCCGCATGCATCTACACGTACTGCTGGGAAGGCTACCACGAAGGAAAGTTCGTTTCGGGCAGCGGGCGCGGAACGAATGTGTTCGTCAAGGATGCTGCGGGTGAGTGGAAGCTTGTGCACGAGCATCTCAGCGGTGCCGTTCAATAACGGGAGAGACCGAGAGAGAGTTTGTTCGAGGCGAACCTTATAGGACACGTAGTAGGAAATACAATATGAGGAGGCCGACCTGTGGGAAGAAATTTAGCGAATTTGCATATCAAGACGAATAACCTGGAGAAGGCTCTTAAAGCATTAAGAGAGCTTAGCGAAGATTCCCCCGAAGTATTGGGTAAGAAATCGTCCGTTCAAAACCGAGCGGTCTCGGATGCTGAAAAGACGGAGAATGAAGCTCAGGACAACACATTTGTCTTTTATGTAAGCAAAAGCAACGAGAACTGGGTCAGTGTGCTCCACGATTATTTTGTATGGGGTACGGTGAAGAAGGTCGGCAAAGCGTTGTCCCGGCTTATCGAGGAGCCGGTGGTGACGATCGGGTTTATAAATGATGAAATATTCGAGCTGTCGATTTTCGAGAATGGGGATATCGGGGCGGAAAGAATCTTCTGTGGGCCGTGGACGAGAGAGGACTATGAGCTCCAAGAGGAGCGCCTTCATGATGACCGCCTGCGGGAAGTGTTGGATATCCGTAAGGAAGATTTTGACGAATTCATAAAGATTACGAGTCCGGAACAAGCCGTAGATCAACTGTCGGAATTCTTAAGCATGTCTTTATGGAGCGATTCGGAGTGGTTGCCGCACGAAGAAAATCTTAGAATTCGTTTTGAGAAATATGATCTTTCGCCGATAGACTCGTAAAGCTGAACCTTACTATAAGTAACGGCAAGTTTTTTCATCTTTAATGCACATGAAGAGAGCAACATGTAGTGGTAGCCACTCATGTTGCTCTCATCGTTCTAAGATGCAGACATCTGAACGACAGGGATCCAAACTTCCATTTCGTACATGCCATTACCCCGATCGTAAGTCATTTCAAACTCGGGACCGTTTGCGAATTCGTAATTAGAGCTTGGAAACCATTCCCCCCATATACGTCTCCACAATTCATGAATACCGCTCTGTCCGTCAGGGTAGAGACCGGTTGAGAAAATAGCGTAAGTCTGAGGGGGGATTTGAAGCTTTTCAAACCCTCCTGGCAAGTCACTTTGGGGTGAAAAGTAACCGATCATGTAGGAAAATTTCTCGCCTTGGTGGTTATACAATACCGCATGAACCTGTCCAATTTCCCCCAATCCCGCAGCGGCACGAATTTGATCAACGGTTCCATTGGAAACACACTTGGTCCAAAAAGCAGGTATTTCAACAAACGGTTGCTCAAATGGATCTCCAGAGGCATTAATTACAGTCGAAACGCCGAACATTTCAAAAGCCTGTTTTTCCTCGATTCTGTAGTTCATTTCCACATCTCCTCTAATCGAAATATGAAAGGATAACCTAGGATAGGCCTTAAGTGAAACGCCTTTGTCGCGCGCAGATGTTGGCATCACACCCTGCATTTTTTTGAACGCTCTGGAAAATGCCTCGGGTGATTCGTAACCATACTTCAAAGCGGTGTCGATCACCTTTGCTCCGCTTTGTTGTAGTTCAAATGCGGCAAGGGTCAGCCGCCTGCGCCGGATGTATTCTGAAAGCGACACACTGGCTATAAACGAAAACATCCGCTGGAAATGGTAAGTAGAACAACAAGCGATTCTAGCTATTTGATCGTAATCAATTTCTTCAGACAAGTGTATTTCGATATAATCCATTGCGCTATTCATGCGGTCCAGCCAATCCATTCAGGATTCTCCTTTCAAGTTTGATTATAGGGGACGATGGGAAATGGAACCTTGCAATTCTTGCACAGAAATATCATGTTCGATATTGTTTTAATAAAATCCTATATATAGGTCTGTATGTTAAAGGAGATTGTTTTTGGCTGCAAAAACCTTTATATATAGAAGGAGAATTAGAACATATACAGATGTTGTTTGATAAGTCGATTGAAGATGTGTGGCTTAATGGGTACTATATTAGCTTTGAAGGCTTTACATGAAAAATACGGAGCAGAAAACCGGTGGACCATATTCGAAAATAAGTATAAGACCCTCTTCAATAAATATGAAGTGGAGTTTGATAAGCTATAAGCTCAGACATGATCATTGCTAGGCACGGTAAACCAACAAGGTAGGTGGGCACAAATGTATTGGTCCTATGGTTGGATTATGAGTCCGGAACAAGCCGTAGATTAGCCGGCGGACTCGGAAGCATGTCTTTACGGTTACTACACGGTGAAAATTCAAAAATCTTTTATTTTTGTAGGTGAGAGAAACCATGGGTTCAAGGATAATGCACTTAATTATTGGCTATAAAATTGCAAAAAGTCTTTCGATAGAAGATAGAACACTATTTTTACTAGGAAGCATTGCTCCAGATGCCGTATCAACTAAAGACGAATCTCATTTCTTTATAGGAAAACATCAAGACTATTCTAGAAGCGTTGACTATGAAGGATTTCTGCATAAATATAGTTCGCAAGCGGATTGTCATTACATATTGGGATATTATACACATTTAATTGCGGATGAAATATGGATGAAGGGTTTCTATCTTCCTTGGTTGAGAAACAGAATGGAAGCAAATGTAGAACTACATAGCCTATACCATAATGATTTCCGATTGCTTAACGGACAATTACTAGAATACTATGGCTTTAAGGATGAATTGAAAAACATCAGGTATCTCCCAGCCATCTTTGATTTGCAAGAAGTTACGTCCAAAGACGTTGAAAAACTCATTCCTTATGTATTAAGCGATATGGAATACGATAAGGAAATTATGGATGAAAAACTTAATGTATTTACGTTCAGTCAGATAATTGGTTATATTGAAACATCAGTTGAATTGGGGTTATTCAATATAAAACCTATGCTTACTTAGAAATATGGGAGAGTCCATAAATTATGGCAATGCCGTGATTGTGGAAGAAAGTGTGTCACAGTTGCATGAAACAACGGCCAATTACGGCAAAACCCCGGCATCGCCCTCGAACAAAGGGGACGATGCCGGGTTTTAAATTAACGCCCGAATTCCTTGTTGAATATTTTATCCCTGCCCGTGATAACTTCCGGACCTACCGCGTTGATAACCGTTACCAGAATATGCTTCCCGCCCAGAGGCCCGCCGACTCTCGACTCAAATCCGAACGTGCCGCCGGCATGTCCCCAGTAAGATTGCCCGTCGGGTGTTTTTTCTTCATATATGCCCAGTCCGACTTTACCGATAGGGCTGTCTACTGTTGTGAGCATCTGATCCATCATCTCCTGATTAAGGAGCTTTCCGCCTAGAAGGGCGCTGAAAAAGGTGGTCAGATCGTCGATTGTCGAAACCATATCTCCGGCTGCATTTGCCCACGATTGATTCACTTCTGTCATATCATACAAATGACCGGATCTGTCCATGTTGTATCCGCTGGCATGGTCACCGGGAATATGGGGATTGGCCTCAGTAACGAATGTCCCCTTCAGTCCAAGCGGTTCGATGAACCGTTTCCGAATCTGCTCCGCATACGTATCCCCCGTTACCTTCAAAATAATTTGTCCGGCCAGCACGGAATTTGTATTGGAATAGTTCCAGCCCTCTCCCGGTGCAAATACGGGCGGCTTCGCAAGTGACTTGCTTATAAGTTCATCGACGCTGTAGTAGCGGAACGGATTTTGAGGCAGAACGATGTCCCGCATATCCAAGTCTGTGTAGCTCGCAAGCCCGCTGGTATGATTCAATAACTGACGGATCGTAATTTTATTGCCGTCATATCCGTTACCTTGAACGACACCCGGCAGCCATTTTTCAACCGAGTCATCCAGGTTCAATTGCCCCTCTTCGGCCAACTGCAGAACAACCGAAGCGGTGAACGTCTTCGTGATACTTCCGATGCGGAATGAAAAGCCGGGCTGAACCGGGCGGGGGATCTCGTAGCTGGCTGTCCCTTTGGCGTAGGACCAGCGTTCTCCATCTTTTAGTCCTCCTGCCGCTACACTCGGAATTTTCTTGTTGGTCACCACTTGATCCATGACAAGTTTGACTTCATCGCGATGCTTTTTTTTCTTCTCTTCCTCCGTCAGGTCTTGCTTGGTTTCTACCGCGAATTCAGGTGTCAAAATATCGTTTATATAGGTTTCCGCACCGCCCAGCACATTGAAATTGATCGAGATGACATGTTGGCCGTCCGCTGTTCCGCCTGCGAAATTAGTGAATCCCGGAATACCGCCGCCATGTCCCCATACGCTGACGCCATTCGGCAGCTTTGTTTCAATCACGCCAAGTCCGTAATTTCCAAGCGGGCTATCGACCGTGGTCATCATTTCTTTCTGCATCTCCGGCGTCAACAGCTTTCCACTCAATAATGCACGGAAAAACGTCGTCATATCTTCTCCGGTCGAGATCATTTCCCCGGCGGCATTGGTGAACGATGGATTAAGCCAAGTAATATCGACTAATTTGTCTCCGGTGTTCAGGTAGCCCCGGGCATTTTTTTTCGGAATATCTGCGGAGCTGCCGGGCAAAAATGTTTCTTTAAGCTTAAGCGGCTCAATAATTCGTTTCTTGATCTGCTCGGCATATGTATCTCCGGTGACCTTCTGGATAATAAGCCCCATGAGGGCCGTATTCGTGTTTGAATACTGGAAGCCTGTTACCGGCTTCATCGCTAAAGCGCGGGCTATTAGTTGTTCGGCTGTAAAGTTTTGATTCGGATTCGCAAGTAAACTATTCTTGAGCGATTCGTCCAAGTAGTCCGGAATTCCGCTCGTGTGATTCAGTAACTGGCGAATCGTCACTTTATTGCCGTCAAACCCATTGCCCTGTACGACACCCGGCAGCCATTTCTCCACCGTATCATCGAGGCTGATTTTCTTCTCGCCGGCAAGCTGCAAGGCAACCGTGGCGACAAACGTCTTCGTTGTGCTTCCGATCCGGAAAGCGGAATCGGCATCCACCTTATGATTTCTCGCGACATTCGCTTCCCCGGAAGCATACGACCAGCTTGCATCGCCCTTTTTTACGGTAACAATAACGCCGGGAATATTGTCCGTATGGGCAGCTTTGTCGATAGCTTGCTGGGTCGGTGTTGGACCCGCCGCTTGGACACTCCCATAACTGGGGTATATGAGCGCCCCCGCCACTATCGCCGCTAAAGTTACTTTTTGAATCGTGAATAATTTCATCTCGCATCGCTCCCGTTATTTGGAATGGTGTGTTGGTTCGTTTTCACCTTACCCGGAGCGTTGTAAAAACGGATAGCAGCAAAACCGCTCGATTTTTGATGACATCGTATTCAGCCGTGTCACCTATTTCATGTGACAAAATGTCAGATGTTCGATGTGACAGGCTCGTGCAGCCGCATCGATCGTACCGACTTTCCTTTTCTTGACGAATCGGGAAATCATAAGGCATGATAAATTTGAATTATTCTTGGAATGGTTTCCCACAAAAAAACAAAAGCAGGTGCATATAATCTGTGTTGTCCATCATAAAAAAGTGGTTCTGGTACGATTGGATCATTTTTGCGATACGTACATTCTGGCTGGTCATTATCTTAAGCGCCGGATTCATCCACCCGTCATTGATCGTTATGCCGTTCTGGACTGTAGTCATCCTTGCCTTTTTAGTTTATCTTCTTCCACTGATCATCCAATATCGAAAAGAAAGCTGGTATCTTGGAGCCGAAGTCATAACGGCAGGCTGCTTCCATCTGTATTTAGCCTTCGCGGCGCCGGGGTTGCTCTGGACTTTCGTACTGCTCGTCATGATTATCGGCTTAGGCAGCAACCGGAGAACGTACGTGTGGGCGGGCATCCCGGTTGGAATCATTTTTCCTGTCATAAACGGCTGGATAGCCGATCGCTCCCCGTTTGAGTTTATTTTTAGCTGCAGCTTTGGTTTTGCCATCGGCTTCGCGTTTAATGTCTTAATTCAGTCGAACAAGCAGGCCCGAATTATTCAAGAGCAGAAACAATTACTGGAGCAGCATATTACACGGATCGAGGAGCTTACCCTGATGGAGGAGCGCAGCCGGTTGTCACACGAGCTTCATGACACGATCGGCCATACGTTAACCTCGATGATCATCGGTGTAGAATCGTTGAGAGCGTCCGTACCGGATTCGGAGGTGGAGAGAATCGACTCGCTTATCCGTGTCGCGCAGTGCAGTTTGGATGATATTCGTAAGCATTTGCACCAGCTTTCTCCTATTTCGCCGAGCCATTCGTCAGGTGAGTCGCTCCGGCAATTATCCGATGAATTTATGAAATCAACCGGAGTGGCGGTCAGTTTCCGCGTAATTGGCAGTGAAACTCTTCTGATGTAAAAAATAAACTTTTGTTTATATCGCTGTCTGCAGGAGTCTCTTACCAATGCGGTTCGTCACGGTAAAGCGAGCGCGATATCCGTTCAACTGCATGTCGATAGTCGGCAGCTCCGGTTGCAGATCGAAGATAACGGTGTTGGAGCGGAAGACATCCGCTTCGGATTTGGCTTGAACGGTATCAAGGAACGGCTTGATCTGCTTCATGGAACACTGACCGTTCATTCTCAAAAAGAACAAGGAACCGTGATTATATGTAACATTCCTCTGCAGACAGAGCCTGTTCAGGGGATGATCCGCCTGCTGATTGTCGACGACCAGGAGATCGTGGCAAACGGCTTGAAGCAAATTTTTGACCGGCACGCCGATTTTCTTGTCGTCGGCACGGCCGGAGACGGTCATGCGGCATTACAGTGCTGCGAGCAATCCGAGCCGGATATCGTGCTAATGGATATTCGGATGCAGGGCATGAACGGGCTTGAAGCTTTAATTGAAATCAAGCACCGCTGGCCCGCCATGAAAGTTGTGCTCATGACAACGTTTGAGGACTCCATACCGGCAGCGACTGCACTGGAGCACGGGGCAGAGGGCTATATGCTCAAGTCGATTCATCCGCGTGAGATGAAGGAAGCCTTGAAGCTTATCTATAATGGAGGTACATGGATCGATCAATCGATCGCCACGCGATTATTCGAAGAAATGAAGCGTCAACGTGAGCAGTTGGAGAAGTACGGTTCCAGTCAAATGCACTATCCGTATGGGCTTACGAAACGCGAGATGGAGATTTTGCAGCATCTCTCGAACGGGCTGCGCTACAAGTCGATTGCCGCCAAAATGTGTTTATCGGAGGGGACGATCCGCAATTATTGCTCGATTCTCTACTCGAAGCTCGGCGTCGGCAACCGTGAAGAAGCAGTAGGTTTGGCGCAAACAGAGAGTATTTTGGGATAAGCGGCAGGAGGGAAAAGACGTCCCATTACTCCGTCTCTACGAGGCATGAGCAAAGTGCGCTCCAAACGCCCGCCAAAACGGACTCATGATCAAAAAACTCCGGCATTAACGCGCCGGAGCTTTTTTGCATTCAATCAAAGATCCAGATGGCATGAAATGTTGACACACATAGCCGGCAGGCAGTTTGCATAAGGCGTTAAAAAATAGGGTTGACACGACACCGAATGGTGTCCTATAATTCAAAGTGACACCAAATGGTGTCCAATTAGGAGGCAGCCAATTAACAAGATTTGGACCAGCATAAGTTTCACTTAAAACAATGAGGAGGAAACAAAATGAGTACAATCATAGGTGCGGAAACAATCGTCAATGCAGAAACCCGGCACCGCGGAAAAACGATTGCTTATTGGACCGTCACATTGGTGCTCGCGATATCCATTACGTTAAGCGGGATCGGGCAGCTCATGCGATTGGGGGGGAATGTGGACTTAGTGAAAAATATCGGGTTCCCTTTATACGTCACGTACATGCTCGGAACTTGGAAATTACTCGGAGTCATCGCTATCATCATGCCGGGTTTTCCCCGGCTTAAAGAATGGGCTTACGCCGGTATTTTCTTCTTAATGACGGGAGCGGCTTTATCCCATGCGTTTGCCGGCGATTATGGGGATTATGGGTTTAATCTTATCCTTCCGCTTTTCTATGCCGTGCTGAATATCGCTTCGTGGGCGCTGCGTCCGGGGAGCCGGAAAATGCGGTGAAATTATCAGCTGCACCTTCGTGCAACCCATAGATTCCTACTAGTAAACTATTAATTTGGAGAGGCCGCATTCGGAACCCTCTTGTTTTTGAAAACCCAAAGATAAAAGGAGAGATTTAAATGTCATATATCGTTGATTTTAAAAATGTGTCCACGGTTGGTTTAGAGTCCTCACCAGTAGCGGAAGCGCTTGCCGGATTGCGTGCCAATGAAGCCCGTTATTTTATGAACAAATACAAGCATGAATTTACGGTTGTACCCGCCGGCGAAAGTCAGGAGAACCTTGATTATGTGAACCGGATTTTGAAAGAAGAACGTGGTATCGAGTTTGCGGCCAAGCCTTTGGAAACGTCGCGTTTTCAAGTGGAAAATATTCAATTTACCTACGTTTTTTATGAGGACGGACTTGCGCTCAATGTCATGTATACGGTGGATGACCCTAAGAAGCGGGCCGTTGGTTTTAAGCTTTCCGAGGGAATGGAGGTACCGCAGGAGTTGGAAGAGAAGTTTAAGTTCGCCAGGCAGAAGTCCAAACTAGCCGGAACCATTCGGGGATCGTTTTTTGTAATCAAAGGAGACTATTAAACTTAGCCAACATGTAAGTGGAGAAATCGTTGTCCGAACACGACAAGACTTACAGGCTGCTGAGCGAAAACATTTTGGAACGCTTTCCCCGGATTGGAGACGTTGAGCCTGTCTCACCAGTCCGCTCACAGGAAAAGCGGCCGCCTTCATCTCGGGAGGGCGGCCGCTTTTTATATGGGAAGAGGAGGGGCAGGGCCGGCAGGTCCGTTGTGCGGGTTGGGGACTCTTTCCTCCTTTCTGAGATTATCGTATGCGAGATTAATAGAAAGATGGCGGCGGCCGCCCGAATCTATGAAAAAAAGGTTTATCGGTCCGGTGTGAAAAAAGTACTTTTATGTTCGCAATGGTTATGATACACTTAAAACGAACTTAAATGAACATAAACGTACCTTATAGGAGGTTTACCCCATATGGAAATCCGTCACACGACCAACCCTGCTGATTTTAAAACGTTTACAACCGAACGCATGAGAAACGACTTTTTGATCGAAAATCTGTTTCAGGAAGAGCGCATTTCGATGGTTTACACCCATTATGACCGCATGGTCATCGGAGGCGCGGTTCCCGTCAAGGAAACGCTGGAACTTGAAGCGGCCGAGACGCTCAAAACGGAATACTTCCTGGAGCGCCGCGAAGTTGGCTTCCTGAACATCGGCGGAGACGCCGTCATTACGGCGGACGGAGAGAGCTTCGAACTGGGCCGTCTGGATGCGCTGTACGTGGGCAAAGGGATTAAGAAAGTGACGATCGCAAGCAAGGATTCTTCGAATCCGGCCCGCGTTTACTTCTGTTCGGCTCTCGCTCACAAGGAAATCCCGTCGAGAAAAATTTCCATCAAGGAAGCGAATCCGAACCACCTCGGCTCTCTGGAAACATCCAACGAGCGGATTCTGAACCAGTACATTCATGCCGACGGCATCCAGAGCTGCCAGCTCATGATGGGCGTTACCCAGCTCAAAACGGGAAGCGTATGGAATACGATGCCGGCTCATATCCACGACCGCAGAATGGAAGCTTACCTGTACTTCGATTTGAAGGAAGACGCGCGCGTCTTCCATATGATGGGCGAGCCTTCGGAAACGCGTCACCTCGTGGTCTCCAACGAACAAGGCGTCATTTCGCCGAGCTGGTCCATCCATTCCGGAGCGGGAACCAGCAACTATTCGTTCATCTGGGCTATGGCCGGTGAAAATTATACCTTTAAAGATATGGATATGGTACCTATGAACGAGTTAAAGTAGAAGCATGAACCTGTTTGACAGGCAAGGAGGAATTATTCATGCTGGCTGCTGAACGCCATCGTACCATTCTGGAAGAACTGGAAGGCCGGAAAAGCGTCAAAGTTTCCGAGCTTAGCGATAAATTTCAGGTCACGGAAAAGACGATCCGCGAGGATCTCGAGAAGCTGGAGGAGAAGGGGCTTCTGAAGCGGACCCACGGGGGAGCTGTCCCTTTGCCCGACGAAGAGAGCCTGCTGCCGCAGATTCCGAATATCAAGCATGTCCGCGAAAAATCCGCCATCGCCGAATACGCGTTGACGTTCATCGAACCGCACGATATCATTGCACTCGACGCCGGGAGTACGACGCTGGAGATCGCCCGCAAGGTGAAGAACATGCCGCTCACGGTCCTGACCAACGATCTGCTCATAATCCGGGAGCTGACGGCCAAGGACCAGATCCGGCTTGTCGTGCCGGGCGGGTACCGGCATCATAACCTGCTCGTCGGCACCGATCCGGATTGGGTGAAGAAACTCAACGTACACAAGCTGTTTCTGTCCGCGACCGGCATTCATCCGGATTACGGACTGACTATTTTCACGGAGGAGCTGACAAGGCTCAAGCGCGTGTACATGGAATGCGCCAAAACAATTTACTGCGTCGCCGACCACAAGAAGTTCGGCAAAGGGGCCTTGATCACGTTTGCCGGGCTTGACGAGATCGACTACTTGATCACCGACAGCGGCATCGGTTCCGAGACGCTGAGCAAATACGGGGAAGCCGTCAACATTTTGCAGGCTCCCCTCTAATAACCGTTAGGCTAAGGAAGGTGTACGGAATGAATTTATTTGATTTGTCCGGCAAAAAAGCCGTCGTAACCGGGGCGGGCCGCGGCCTGGGCGCCGCTATCGCGATCGGTCTGGCCGAGGCGGGAGCGGACGTGGCGCTGGTGACGAACCGGACGCCGGCGGACGACGTCAAGGCACGGATCGAGAGCCTTGGCCGCCGCGCGGTTACTATCCAGGCGGACGTGTCCGACCGCAGTCTGCTGTCCGGCGTTATCGGCCAGGCCCTCGAAGGCCTGGGCGGACTCGACATCCTGGTCAACAACGCGGGCATCATCCGGCGCACGCCGGCCGCCGAGCATGACTACCAGGACTGGCAGGATGTGCTGGACGTGAACCTGAACTCCGTGTTCACGCTCTGCCAGCTTGCCGGCCGCCATATGATCGCGCAGGGTTCCGGCAAGATCATCAATGTGGCCTCCATGCTGTCGTTCCAAGGAGGCATCAACGTGCCCGGCTACACGTCCAGCAAGCATGCCGTTGCCGGCTTGACCAAAGCTTTGGCGAACGAATGGGCCTCCAAAGGCATTCAAGTCAACGCCATCGCGCCGGGCTACATGAGCACGGACAACACCGAGGCGCTGCGCGACGATCCGGTCCGCAGCAAGCAGATTCTCGAGCGCATTCCGGCGGCACGCTGGGGCACGTCCGAGGATCTGGTCGGACCGGCGGTGCTGCTCGCATCCCGGGCTTCGGATTACATGAACGGACACATTCTGTGCGTCGACGGGGGCTGGATGGTCCGCTAATCCGTCCCGCCCCGCTTTTTCCGCTTCATCGGAACAGGGCTGAACTCCCCTGCATAAAGCCATGCCCTTCCGGGTTACAATGAGAACATCCTTCTCGTTTAACCCGGCAAGGGCTTTTTTGCGTTGGACAAAAAGTTTAATCAATGGGGACGGAAAAGGGGCGGAAAAAGGGACGCATAAAAGACTTATTAAGTTTATAGGAATATGATTGACTAGAAACTCTTTAAGTCCTATAATATTTCGTATGCAAAATATTTGGAGGCGAATAGTAAAGAAAGGAAGGAATCCGTATTGGAGGAACAGGAGCGCATACACCGGATTTTTCAATCCTACCGTGAGGTCAATCAGGCTTTTTTCCAAGTCTTGATGAAGGCGGCCCAACTGTACGGCCTGACGCCGGTCCAACTGCTTACCCTGAAAAATCTGAAGGAACATCCGCTTATCGGATTGGGGGAACTAAGCGAGTATATTCTGCTCGGGACCAGCACGACGAGCGGGATTGTGGACCGTCTGGTCAAAGCGGGCCTCGTTTCCCGGGAGCGTTCGGAGACAGACCGCCGGTCCGTTACGCTCAAGCTGACGGAGCAAGGACTGGAACAATGGAACCTGGTCGAACGGGACCACATGGACCGCTTGTATATTCTCGCTTCGGTATCCGAAGAGGATCAGCGGCAGCTGGAGCGTATCAATACACAAATCATAGAGATTTTACAGAAAGTGAGAGATGAAGAAACCCATGAGTAAAGAAGCACCCCAATTTAAACGGGGGCCCATTGTGGCCTCCCTGCTGATCGGAGCGTTCGTCGCCCTGCTCAGCCAAACCTTCCTCAACGTCGCCCTGCCGGGCATGATGAAGGACCTCAAAGTAAGCGAGAACACCATCCAGTGGCTGTCCAACGGCTATATGCTGGTCAGCGGCGTTCTCGTCCCGATCAGCGCCTTTCTGATCGAACGTTTTACGACGCGGAAGCTGTTTATCGCCGCGGTGGGCTTGTTTACGCTGGGCACGATCATAAGCGGATTGGCCCCCGGGTTCGAGCTGCTGCTGACCGGCCGTCTTGTCCAGGCGGCAGGCGCAGGCGTGCTGATGCCGCTGATGTCGATCGTCTTCCTGACGATCTTCCCTGTGGAAGAGCGCGGCAAAGCGATGGGCATGATGGGTGTCGCCATGATTTTCGCCCCTGCCATCGGTCCTACGCTGTCCGGCTGGATCATGGAGCATTACAGCTGGCGCGCCCTGTTCTACATCATTATCCCGCTTTCCGCTTTTGCCCTGATTTTCGGAGCCGTATCGCTTAAAAACGTGACGCGCACTTCCAAGCCGCGCCTTGACGTTCTTGGCGTTATTCTCTCCACCCTCGGTTTCGGGGGACTGCTCTACGGCTTCAGTGACGCGGGTAAAGACGGATGGGACAGCACGATTGTCGTGACTTGTCTGGCGGTCGGCGCGGTTTCGCTCATCCTGTTCATCTGGCGCGAGCTGGTGACCGAGAAGCCGATTCTGGAATTCCGAGTGTTCAAATTCAACATGTATTCCCTTACGACCGTCATTAACGTCATTGTGACGATGGCCATGTTCTCCGGGATGATTCTTCTCCCGCTCTATCTGCAAAACATCCGCGGATTTACGCCGTTCGAATCCGGACTTCTTCTTCTGCCGGGCGCGATCCTGATGGGGATCATGTCCCCGATTACCGGTATTATTTTCGATAAAGTCGGAGCCCGCTGGCTTTCCGTTGTCGGTCTCTTGATCACGGCCGTGACGACTTACGAATTCAGTAAGCTTACCGTGGATACGACGTACACGACACTCATTCTGATCTACACGATCCGCAGCTTCGGGATGTCGATGCTGATGATGCCGATCCAGACCGCAGGGATGAATCAGCTTCCCCAGCGTTTGAACGCGCACGGGTCGGCCATGTCGCAGACGCTCCGGAACGTGGCCGGCGCCATCGGAACCGCTCTGCTCGTGTCCCTTATGACCAATGCGGCCAAGTCCCATGGAGCGGAGCTCGTTGCCGCGGGCGGCATCAACCCCGCCGATAAGGTCAAAATGGCGGAGATTGCCCAGCAGTCGGCCATCTACGGCATCAACCATTCCTTCGTCGTGGCGACATGGATGACGGTGGCCGCTCTCGTTATGGCCTTCTTTATCCGTAAAGTGAAGCCTCACGTCGAGATCAAGCACGAGAGTGTCGTGATCGAAAACAAAGACGCCGAAGCCGCCACGGTTTCGTCGAAATAAGGTGAAGCGAACGTCGTCCCGAACGCAGCCCCCGCGGCTGCTTCCGGACGATTTTTTTTGCTCCGGAACAGCATGCTCCAGGAAGGAATCCGTCGAGGAGTTGTCGAATTTTGGAACCATGCAAGCTTTGCAGAGAGAGGGGACTTATACAATGAAATGCAGTATTTGCCAATGGGTTAAAATCGTCGATATGAACAACGAAGCTCTGACGGAGCAGCTCTTTGTACACGGGGAGATCGAAGGGGCGGCACTGACGGTGGGCGCTTCGGTCGTTACACATTCGCTCGGCCTCAAGAAATTCGAAGTCGTTTACGACAAGAGAGAGGGCATCGAAACGGCCCGTTTTAAAGTGGTCGACATCGAAGTGGACATGCTCCAGCACCCCTTTACGACTCGTGCCTACCTAGAGCCCCAGGTGCTTATTATCGGCCAGCACGACGTGGGTGAAACGGAGTAATCCGGGAGGCTCCCGGCAGGGCTGAAAAGGCGGCTGAAACCGTATCCCGATTGGATTCTTCGCGGATAATCGGCTATCATGGGGAGAGACGACTTTGCTTACAAAGGAGAATGGAGACATGATGCGTTTATTCATGATGCTGGGAAGCGTCAATATGTTTTTGGCGGTGGCGCTGGGGGCTTTCGGGGCTCATATGCTGAAAACGAAAATCAGTGCGGATATGCTTGCCGTCTACCAGACCGGCGTGCAGTATCATATGATTCATGCGGTCGGTCTTATCGCGATCGGCCTTGCCGCGGATCGTCTGACACAGAACCAACCCCTGGTCAATGCCTCGGGCTGGGCGATCGTGATCGGAATTATTTTATTTTCCGGGAGTCTCTATGTCCTGAGCTTGTCCGGTATTAAAGTGTTAGGGGCCATTACGCCTTTCGGCGGGGTTGCCTTCCTGGCAGGCTGGGTTATGCTGGCGATTGCCGCAATGAAATAAGAGCCGGATGTAACCGGCTCTTTTCTTTTTTGTAAGGGACTTAAATAATAGCAGGAAAATTTACCTAGTGCGTAGAAGTTGTTACCATTTGCACGGTTGTCTGTCGATTCAGGTGTTTGACGGAAGACGTTAATGTCGATTGAGGGCGGATTTGCAGGATGCCCCCTCGTATAAAGCCAACAACCCCAAAATCCTTTTGGTTGAAAGGAATACCGGATGTATAAGACATTCAATCCAGATGAGGATAGTGAATCGGGCTTTATCGCACCCGCTATGATTCCCGTGTTTGCCTATGCGTTCAAAGAGGCCTTGATCGGGATGGCGGTCGTGAATCAGCAGGGTGATATTCTTGAAGTGAACGAAGTGCTCTGCGGGATGCTGGGCTATACGCGCCGGGAGCTTCTCGGGATGAACAAGGACGATATCGTTTGCGCAGCGGTCGGTACGGAGGACTGGATGAGCCGGTGGAAGGAACTGTTCGCGACCAAAAAGCTGCGAATGGAGAAAAGGTTCCGGCATAAAGACGGACACTGGGTCTGGGCGATGCTGGACGTGTCTCTTCTCCCCGGTACGGACGGTTCCTTCGTCTATTATGCGCAGCTGCAGGACTTGACGGGCCGGAAAGCCATGGAAGAAAAGCTGGAGCGGAGCCGTCAGGAGCTTGGGCCCCTTTTTGAGTATAATCCGGATATCGTCTGCATAGTGGATATGAAGGGGCACATTGTCAGCATTAATTCCACGATGAGGCAGGTCACGGGGTATGAGACGGGCGAATTGGCAGGGTATCCCTGCAAGAGCCTCATTTTCCCGGGAGACCTGGTGGCGGCGGCGGAACTTTTCGAGGCTGCGAAAGGCGGCAGAGCCCGGACCGGCGAATTCAATGTCTCGCGCAAGGACGGAAGCTGGATCACCGTGGAGGTCAACACGCTTCCGATTCAGGTAGGCAGCCGCGTGGAAGGGATTTATGCGATAGCCAAAGACGTAACGAGGCGCAGGGAAACGGAAGAGCGGCTGAGAACGTCCGAGAAGCTGTCGGCCGTGGGGCAGCTTGCGGCGGGTGTCGCCCATGAAATCCGGAATCCGCTGACAGCGCTGAAAGGTTTTACCCAGTTTCTGCAGTCCGGGGCGGAAGGGAAGCAGGAATACTACGAAATCATGATGTCCGAGCTTAACCGGATTGATCTCATCCTATCGGAGCTGCTTATGCTAGCCAAGCCCAAAGCGTCCGAATTCGCCTGGTTAAACCCGGAGCTTGTGATCCGGCATGTACTTGCGCTCCTTGAAGCGCAGGCCATTCTCAAGAACGTCCAATTCTTGACGAATGTGGACGGCAGCCTGTCCGGCATGATGGGGGCCGAGAATCAGCTCAAGCAGTTGTTCGTGAATTTATTGAAAAATGCGATCGAGGCCATGCCGGACGGAGGGCTTATCACGATCCGGCTGCAGGAGCAGGCGGACAAGCGGATTTGTTTCGCCATTGCGGATCAGGGAAGCGGAATCCCGCAGGATTTGATCGACAAGATCGGCGTGCCCTTCTATACGACCAAAGACCAGGGCAGCGGACTGGGCATGATGGTCAGCCGCAAAATTGTGGAGGAGCACAAAGGCACCCTTCGGATTGAAAGCGTCATGGGGGAAGGGACGATCGTTTACGTTCGGCTGCCCATAAACAGAGAAAGCGGCGAAATGGAGGAAAAGCGGAAATGATACCGGTTCTCTTAGGCGGGTATGCAGCAGTTATCGTGATCGGAAGTGTGCTGCTGAGAGCCTATGCAGTCTGGATCTGCCTGGGAGCCTCGGCCGTACTGGCGGGGGCGCTGTATACCCTTAACAAGCGAGGCAACCAGGCTGCTTCCGGGCAAGAAGGACTTCCGGCATTGGACAACAAGCCGGCGGATCCGCCAATTGCGGATGAAACCTCCCGATTGCTGGACACTTTATTCGATTACAGCCCGAACGCGATCAGCGTAACGGATGAGCACGGCAAATTAACCCGGGTAAGCCGGACCATGGAACGGCTCCTCGGAGCGACGAACGAGCAGTTGGTCGGCAATTCTTTCGGAGCCTACGTGTCCGACGAGCACAAGGATCCGCTCAAGCAGCGCTATGGAGATCTGCGCACGGGGACGCCTCAGTTGTTCGATATCCCGGTGCTCCACCGGAGCGGATACCGGATCGACTTGTCGGCTACGGGCGTGCCGCTTGAGACGGAGGGGGCGAGCCGGCGGTTCCTGTTTATGTTCCAGGATATCACGGAACGGCGCAGAGCCGACGAGCAGTTCCGGCATATGGCCTATTACGACGATATGACGGGCCTTCCGAACCGGCGGCTGTTCAAGGAACAGCTTACGGAGACGCTGCATCTGGCGGAAAGCCACCATCAGCGGGTAGCGGTCATGTACGTGGACATCGACGGGTTCAAGTTGTTTAACGACTGCTTCGGTTACGACTACGGAGACATGCTGCTGCTTCAGGTGGCGGAACGGTTCACCCGCTGCGTCTCGGATAACGACTTCATCGCCAGAACGGAAGGCGACGAATTCGCCTTCTTCTACACGGGCATTCAGGGGCGGGAACAGGCCCTGCAGCTCGCCTCCAGGCTGCTGTCCGTGCTCGAGGAGCCTTTCATGCTGGAGCAGTACGAGCTGCACGTTACGGCAAGCATAGGCATTTCGCTGCTCTCGCGCGAACGCGAGGATGCGGATACGCTGATGAAGCATGCGAATATGGCCGTCACCCGGGCCAAGGAGAACGGAAAAAGCGACATCCAGATTTTCAACTCCGAAATGAGATCCGTCTCTCTTCAGAAACTCCAATTGGAAAACGACCTGAGACGGGCCATTACAAACAACGAATTCGTGCTGCATTATCAGCCGCAGGTCGAGATCGAAAGCGGTCAAATCGTAGGGATGGAGGCGCTTATCCGCTGGAACCATCCCCAGAAGGGCTTTATTCCGCCGGGTGATTTCATCCCGTTTGCGGAGCAATCGGGACTGATCGTGCCGATCTCGGAGTGGGTGCTGCACGAGGCGTGCCAGCAGAACCAGGCCTGGCAGGATGCCGGCCTTCCGAAAGTTCCGGTATCGGTGAACTTGTCCTCCCGGCAGTTTCTCCAGCACAATCTGAAGGCAAAAGTCGATCAGGTGCTGCAGCATACGGGGCTGGCTCCCCGGTTTCTGGAGCTGGAGATTACCGAGAGCATGACCATGGACGTGGAGCATGCCATCGCTTCGCTTCTGGAGCTGAAGCAGCTCGGTGTCCAGGTGAGCATCGACGATTTCGGCACGGGATACAGCTCCTTGTCGTACTTGAAAAGGTTTCCGGTCGACCGGCTGAAAATCGACCGTTCCTTTGTCCGGGACATCATGGAGGACCCGAGCGACGCCGCTATCGTCGCCACGATTATTTCCATGACGCGGCACTTGAACTTGAAAGTGATCGCCGAGGGCGTGGAGACGGAGGAGCAGCTTTCCTTCCTGCACCGCAATCAGTGCCACGAGGTTCAGGGTTACTGGTTCAGCCCGCCTCTGACGGCGGATAAGATGGGCTCCATGCTGCGCCGGATCACCTGCAGCGCCGGGAGACTCAAGGAAGCCTAGGCGGGCCGAGACGGTGCGGATCAGTCGATAAGGCCGCAGGCATGCGGAAGAAACCGCGAAAGTTAAAGCGGTAAAAGCTTTGGCCTCAGTTTTTAGAAGCATGGCAAGGCAAAAACAAAAGTTCCGGGTGCGCCGGATACGACAATAAGCAAGAGCGATTAGCCGCCCGTAAGACAAAATGAGCAGCAGAGTTCGGAAGATTCAGAGGATGGGTGCTCGCCAGATTCGCGATTGAGAGAAAACGGCACCGGGATGCGGTTCAGGTGCTCGATACGGCTTGGACGCTAGTCAACCTCGCCGCCATATTGAAGAAAGGCCCGAGCGCGTATGCGCCGGGCCTTTTTTTAATGCAAGGACATATTGTCAATCTCGTTGAGCTTAAATTGATAGACTTTCTTTTCGTCAACATGATAGACGGTAACGTTGCCCGATTCTTCATCGAAATTCAGAACCCGGCAGGGAAGATTGAGGCGGATGCCGGCCCCTTTTACGACGGAAAGGCGGATCAGGGTGTTGTCCTTGATCATCTTCCGGAGCTGGTCCTCGACCTGAGGCCGGGGTTGGTTGGAAGCGGATGCAGCGGAAGGCGCGGACGAGCCGGTTTTGGATGCGGAAGCCGCCTGGTTCCCGGATGAAGCCGGGGTACCGTCCGATCCGGCAGCATGTGAAGAAGGACCGGTCGGAGATGTGCCGGAGGAAGGCGTATTTAATGCGATCAGCTTGCCGAGCTCAATCCCCTGCTCGATCGTAAAATCCTTGAAATTAGCGTTATTCAAGACCTGCAGCAGCTTTTGAAGCGCAAGGCCATTCGTCTCTTCTTCCATCAAAATTTTAACGGTAAACAAATGGCCTTGTTTGGATGTTTGATTCTTGTTAGTAGTCATAAGACCTCCGTCTCGCTAAATCTGGTTCTTTTACTATAGCATGAAATGGGTCTTTAGATACACCCTGTTTTTCGCGAACCAAAACTCTTTACCGGGCATATACTGCGTATGATTTTGAAGCGAGGAGATGTGTCATCATGATGAAAGTGGAACCCATCGAACTGGATGGAAATACGGCCATTGCGATAGAAGTAAAGCTGCCCAAAACGACGCTGCTTGTCGTGACGACGGACAAAGGCTATATCATGTGCGGAGCACTTGACGTCGCTCTGCTGAACGAACGGCTGAGTGACCGCCAGATTATCGCCGCCCGTGCCACCGGTGTGAAAACCATCGGCGAGCTGCTCGACGCTCCGCTGGAATCCGTTACGCATACGGCCGAGGAGATAGGGATCTTCGCGGGCATGACCGGCCGTGACGCCGTACGTAAAATGATGTAGGAAAATCGGAAAGCCTCGGATGCGGGTGCTGCCGCTGTGCAGACGCCCGCCTTTTTTTTACGCGGAAAAACGTGACGTTATTCTTCATCTAATTGTCCCAAAAGATCATTTGAGGTATAATTCCCATGTAATGGAAAATGCGTTCTCTCCAATTCTTTTATTGACCGATGTCCTAATAGATTTATTTTGTGAGAGGGAAACCTGCAGGATTCGGTGGTTTTCAGAAAGTGGTGATGGTTTGGGGCCTAAAATAACTTCGATTCGCACACAATTGAAGAGCTATCTAGATCGCCGGCAGATGACGATTAACCAATTTGCGGAAATATCCGGAATCAACTCCGGAACGTTAAGTATTATTTTGCACGGGAACCGTCCGATCGCCATGCAGCAGCTCGATCGAATGACCGCCGGAATGGGGCTTCACGAAGGCCATTTCTATGACGTGTACATTGAGGAATGTTTTTTTCATTCGAACCCGGATTGGCGCAGATTGGGGCCGCTCATACACCGATGTGCGGAGCTGGGCAAACTGGACCTCCTGCTGCGCGTGGTACGGCTGATGCTGGAAAATCTCTCGTATCTTCCTTTGTTATTTGAGACGGCCGAACAATTTCATTCGGAAGGAAGAAAAGAGGCCGCCGTGCTTTTGTATGAGTGCATTGCGGAGAGTGAAAAATATCAGCATTCCGAAAGACTGGCCCTTTGTCAGTACCGGTTGTTTACCCTTGCCATAGGAGACGATTTAAAAGCTAATTTACGGGCGGCGACCTTATTCGAAAGCTATGTGCCCCGGTTAGACGTATCGGATCAGTTGGATGCGCTTAATCAATTGGCTTATGTATTCGGGACTCTGCACGAATGGGAGAAAGTCGATACGCTAGCCAAAGAGCTGCACCGGATTGCGACGATTCAGTACCGACTGGAGCCGGCTTCGGAACCCGGCAGGGAGACTATCAAGCAGCCCCAACGTCCGCTTTGCTATTATATCCTCCAGGCCCTGCTGATCCGTTCGGTCGTATGTGAGGAACGCGGCCAATTCGATCAGGCGCTGCATTACGTTTCCTTGTACGCGAAACCGGACTGGGTACGGGAACAATCGGATGAAGAGAGGCGTATCGTCGAACAGTTTAGAGAATGGGCGGTAGCGAATACTTATTTGTACCGCATCATGTCGGGAGACCTGGTGGTTCTGCCCGAATATATCAACTGCATCGCGTCCCGCAAGGACGATATTTTCACGGCACTCTGCAAAATCGTACAAATAGCCAACCGGTACGGATATGAGATCGACGACATTCTGGAGCGCTTTTCTTCTCATCTTCCCTATCAAACCTATCAATCTGAATTCGGCGAATACAACAAGCCCGTTATGAAGGAACGGTACGCCCAGTTTTTGAGCGATTTGGCGGCCTATCATTTGAGTCAAAATCGTAGAAAAGGTATAAAGTTTGTACTGCACGGATTGGAATTTTCTGTTAGAATAAATAGTGAGAGAAATATTATTCAATGCATGGCGCTTTTTGAAAGATTTAGGCATTTGGCGGGCGTTGAAGAAAAGAATGAATTCAAACATTTAGTGAATGAGGTGCGATTAGGATGAAAAGAAAACTATCGGTTTTGCTTGTGCTGTCGAGTGTGGCAATTGCTGTTTTGGCGCCAAGTACGGGATTTTCAGCTCAACCGCAGACGCAAGTACATAAGGTCGTACAATTGGGGCATGGCTGGGGCAATTAACCCGCCGAATGAACAGGATAGCGGCAGTAAGGACATTCCCGGTTTTTCCGGGAGTGTCTTTTTTTATTCGGGGGAGAGGGCGTCTAAGAGTAATGTCATTCGGACGAAATGCTATAATTTAACAGAAGGATGTAAAATATGACAAGAAGAGAGGTAAAGTACAGGTTTTACATATGACCTATAGGAGAGTATGAGGATGGACGAAATTCATCAGCATATTGAAGAAATCCGTAGAGAAATGATGCGCCTGGCGGGAGAATATGGATTTTCCGATTCCAGGGTTCTAACTAAATCTCAAGAATTAGACCGTGTTTTGAATACCTATCAGCGGGAGAAATGTAAGCTCAAGGAGCAAAGGTATCCGGGTATTATTCATCTAAGCCTTTCTTCCGTAACCGCATCCGCTGAATTCATAAATTAGGAGAATACCTCTATGCCTAATTCGATCATTCAATTGTTCAATTCCGATCAGCTCCTCATTGTGATGTTTTTGATGTGGGTGCTCATAAGTGCCATGTTTATGGTGTTACATCTGGACGGTAAAAAAAGCAAGCGAACACGTGATGAAGTTGACCCGAATCGGGAAGAACTGTCTGAACACGAGCATCGTAAAAATGAACGAGGACGGCTTTAACGGTTAGAAAACCGTTCAAAAGCAGCTCGGATAACTTAGAAGATTTTGTGTGCGCTTCGATCTTGTTCGAGCGCTTATTTGCGTTAGATCGCAGTCTTCCGAAAAAAGCGGTTACCGCTGCGTGAAAGACGCAAGGGTAACCGCTTCTTGCAAGGTGCCGTTAGGCCGCTTTTGTTTACGGAGTCAACTTCGGCAGCGTCGGAATGGTCTGGCTGCAGTCGCCTGCCAGAGGCAGGTTGCGGCACACATACTGGCCCGCGCTGTTCTCGGTGGCGCCGTCCGAAGGGGCCGGCAGATGAACGCGCTGCTTCCACAACTGCCAGAGCATGAAGCCGTCGAACGATTTGCCTTTGTTTTTGACGTATTTGACGAGCGTCTCCACATTGTAGTAAGCGGAGGCGACGTTGTTCTGGCCGTTCAGCATCTCGGCGTCGTAGACGGTTCCCGGTGCGGCATTCAGCTTCAGCACGGCACCGCCGGAGCCTTCGGGCGCAATCTGCAGGCCCATGTTGATGGTCCCGCCGTAGATGGCGCGGTACGATTCGTAGCCTTCGCGAGGATCGTAATAGACGCCGCCGTCGTAGGACATGAGGTTGATCATGTCGATTTTGCTGCCGTGATCTTTCACGACGCGGTACATCGTGCCGCCGAACGGCGAGCCGTACTGGACTTTGCCTTCTTCGAACGGCGAGCCTTTCACGTAGTAGGCTCCCGTGGACCAGCCGGCGATAGAGATTTTCAGCTTCGCGCCCCGAGCCTTGATTTCGTTGTACAGGCTGTTGATGATGTTTGCGATTTCGGCGTCTTTGGAACAACTGAACGATTCGGCTGCGGCTTTGTTGCAGTTGCTGCCGCTCGACTCCCAGTCGATATCCACGCCGGAAGCGCCGAGATCCAGCGCCAGGTCGACGACATGCGGCGCGTTGAAATTCCCCCACTGGCTGCCTTGGCTGTAAGACCAGCCGCCCACGGAGAGCCACGTATCCGTTCCGCGCGCGTTCAGTGCGGCGATGTTGCTGCGCAGATCCTGGGACTGCTGCGGCGTGAACTTCAGCTGGCCGCGGCCCGTAGAAGCGCCCTCGACAAACTCAAAGCCCGCAACTTCCTGATCGAAGGCGTAGGAACCTTTGACATACTTCGTATCCGGTCTGGCGAAAGACAGGTTGATATCCGTGATGTAATTCGGGATGTTCTCCAGCTTCAAATCGTAGATGCTGGTGTTCCAGGTACTGGCGTAGGCGACGTACCTGCGGTCCGGGGAAGGCGTGGTTCCGCCTGCCGGTGTCGTCACGCTAACCGGAGCGCTTGCGGCCGAAACGTTGCCGGCCTCGTCCTTGGCCTTCACGGTGAAGCTGTAGGCCGTCGAGGCGGTAAGGCCGGTGACGAGGGCTGTCGTTCCCGTGACGCTGGCGGCAAGAGCCGTTCCCTGGTAGACGTCATAGCCGGAGACGCCGACGTTGTCCGTCGAGGCTACCCATGACAGGGAGACGCTTGTGCTCGTGGAAGCGGTTGCCTTCAGCCCGGAAGGAACGGATGGCGCCTGCGTGTCCGTCGTTCCGCCGCCGGTTGAGCCGCAGTCGCTCACATACTTCCAGGCGCCCCAGGTGTTCGCCGTGTTGGGCTGTTCTCCCTGCGTCCACCATTTGGCTTCGAAGGTCTTGCCGGAGTAGGAGACCCTTTTGCCGGCCGTGTAGGCGGTTGTAGAGTTCCAAGCGGGGTCTTGGCATGCCGCCGCAGCCGTACCGGCCGCATTAGCCTGGCTGGAAGCCAGAGCAGGCACTACGCCGAGGCCAAGCGTGAAGGCGAGGGCAAGGTGAATCATTTTCATTTTTTTTCGGGGAGTTGTGGAAGAAGTCATCAATCGATACGCTCCTTTTAGATTGAGATAAGTGCGGGTTCTGCCGGTAAGCGGTTGGATAGGCCTCCTCTTTGTGTAAGCGGTTTCAATCACACTTTTATTATCCCATGTCGACTCGTCCCGAATAAGGATAAAAACCTATCATGCAGGGGGGAATTTCGATAAAGTCTGTTTGATGGTAAAATATTCCCATGAAAGGCCGGATTAAGGGGCGGTCAGCAGCGAAGTTTGTGCCGGTATGAAGGCCGGTATCATTCGCATTATCGAAGAGAGAGACGGGGGCGGATAAAATGACTAGAGGGAAAATCATTTACCGGATGACGGAACTTCTCCTTCTTGCGGGTTTGTTCTATTTGGTTAGGGTCTACATGAGCGTTTATTTGGTGCGGTCCGTGGGCCTTTCGGATTGGCAGGCTGCTCAGGTTGTATGGATCATACTGCTTGTGTGTTTGCTCGTGTGCGCGGCGATCGGCATCCTTCAGGGACTCCAGACGTATCTCAAAAAACGGGGGATGTTTTAACCAATAAGCTTTCAGGGGGAAAAAGAATGATCAAAGGTATTTTGTTTGACCTGGATAATACGCTGCTGGATCGAACCCGGACTTTCGCTGATTTTTCGGGAAAACTTATGGATAGCTATTTCGGCCATCTCGATCCGAGCGAGAGGAAAGCTTATATCCGGCAGATGATCGAGGCTGACGAAGACGGATACAGACATAAGCCCGACTTGTTCGGGGAGCTGCTGGAGAAGCTGGAATGGCGGACAAAACCCGGCATCGGTGACCTGATGGGCGGGCATCCGGGGGATCTGGCTGCAGAGGAACCAGCCCTGGGATGACAGCCTAAAGGAGGCTCCCCTGCACCGTATTGTCAGCTTGGCCGAACTGGAGCCCCTTCTTTTTGCATAAAAAAACCTCCGGACCTGCCGAAGCAGACCGGAGGTTGCGGAAGCGCTTAAGGCAGGAAGCTGCCTCTGGCGCTGACGTAAAGCGAATACCACTCTTCGCGGGTCATGAGTTCCGCCTGGCGCTCGGCGTCCTTGCAGGCGGCGATGCGCTCCGCGTTGGCCGTACCGATCACCGGTTGGATCATCGCCGGATGCCGCATGAGCCAGCCGAGTACGATGGCCTCGCGCGTGGTCTCTTTCTCATCCGCAAGCTTGCCGACGAGCTCCGCCGTCTTGCGGATGTGCTCCGGCTCCGATTCTCCGAGGTTGCCGGAGAATTTTCCCTGGGCCAGCGGGCCCCATGCCTGGATCTGGATGTTCTCCATCTGGCAGTATTCCAGCAGCCCCTCGGAGAAGTTCACCGAAGTGCCGGCCTTCTGGTTCACGTGAACTCCCTGGTCGAGCCAGTCGTGGCGAGCCAGACTCATCTCCAGCTGGTTGACGGCAAGCTGATCGGGCAGCGCATGCTGAAGGAAACGGATTTGGGCGGCGCTCATGTTGGACACCCCGAAATAGCGGACTTTTCCGGCGGCTTTAAGACGGCCGAACGCTTCCGCGACTTCTTCCGGCTCCATCAGCGGATCGGGTCTGTGCAGCAGGAGGACGTCGAGATAGTCGGTGCCCAGACGGCGGAGAATTCCGTCGACGGCTTCGCCGATATAGGCTTTGGAGAAGTCGTAACGCCCGGGTACATCCCCCTCGGCGAAGCGGATGCCGCATTTGGACTGGATCACCATCTCTTCGCGCAGACCCGGCTTGTTTTTGAGAATGCGGCCGAAGGTTTCTTCCGCTTTTCCTCTTGTATAGATATCGGCATGGTCGAACATGGAGATTCCGATGGAAAGAGCGGCTTCGACGGCTTTCTGCGCCTGCGTTTCATCTTCTTTGGTCACCGGATCGGAATTCCAGCCTCCGCCGAAAGGCATGCAGCCCAGTACGAGACGGCTCGCGTTCAGGCCGCGTTTTTTTAACGGTAGTATGTTCATCATCATTCCTCCTGTTGTAGGCGCTATGCGGCAGACTAGACGTATGTACGTTGTTCATTATACCGAATCCGGCGGAGAGTGCCAAAAAAACCGAAAGGAAAATCGGGGGAATTTACCGGAAGGTTCCTTTCTCTTCTTTTCTTTTCCTTTCATGCCTCGCACAGCACGTCGGCGTACGGAGCGGTGTCATTGGTGAAGGGGGATCTTTTGTATTATACTGGTAAAGAAATTAGTTCCTTAAGGAGGCTGACAAGTATGTTCGTAAGTCTGAACGAGTTTCAACAGGAATGGAAGCGAGAGGCTTCGTTGACGGGAAAAATTTTAAATACGTTGACGGACGAGTCGCTCGACCAGAGCATCGCGTTGGACCACTTCTCCCTCGGAGAGCTTGGATGGCATCTGTCTCAAGCCATTTACGGCCTTTTTTCGGCGGCAGGCCTGAAGTTCGAGGGACCTGAGCGAGGCGCGGGAGTTCCCGAGTCCGCCAAAGAAATCGCCGATGTTTACGAGCAGACAAGCTCGAACCTGCTTCAGGCGGCGGGCGAGCAGTGGACGGACGAGTCGCTGAAGCAAAGTATTACGGTGTTCGGCCAGGAAACCACGATTCATGGTATCATGCGCTTCGTTATTCAGCACCAGGCTCATCACCGGGGCCAAATGACGGTCCTTATGCGCCAGGCCGGCTTGGTTGTGCCGGGCGTTTACGGCCCGAGCAAGGAAGAACGCGAACAGATCGGCAAATAATCGAACCTAAACTAGCCATGAGCAAGCCCCGAGCGGGACCTGCAGAGTTTTGCCGGAGGCGGCGTACATAGCTACTATATGAGAACATCAAGTGAATTTCGCTTGGTGTTTTCTTTTTATACCGGAGCTAACCGCAAAAAGGGAGAGGATATCTGGCCAACGATCAGGAGCCGGAAACACGCTAGGCTGCGAGTATCCTGCCGGGTTGGATATAAGGCTGGCCGCATAGTGGAGAACGTACGGAATCATGAGCCGCAGGCTGCCGATTTCCGGTCGTCACGAGGGTCGGCACCAGAAGGGCCCGTCCGTTTATATCGCGGGGCTGCTCCTTGCATGCGATCCCACATTGCACGCCGGGAGATGCCCGGGGCAAAATACAAAGAACGTGTGCATCACGTGCACGCGTTCTTTTGCGTCTCCGCGCCGTATCGATCCGCTAAGGAGCGGTTCAAGAACCGTTCGTTTCGCCGGGAAATACGGCTGAAATCGGCAAACGACTTTTTCTGTTTACCTTCTTTTAACGAAAATTTTCTTTTGCAAAAAGCATTTTCAAATGAGACCAGGGATGCTACTCTAACAGAAGGATCGACTTACAAATCATGGGAAGAGGAGCTTGCCATGCGAAGTCAAAAGGTGACGGAACCCGTGAACGGAGGGAGACGGCTGCTTACCTGGCGCTATTACAGCCTGTTTCTGCTGCTTACGGTCGGATTGGAATACGGGGCTCTCGTCTCGGTGCATCTGCCGTTCGGCGATGAACTGACGGGCTTTCTGATCATGATGGCCATGTTTGCTTTTAGTGTGCTGCTGGCGATATTTACCTTTGTTTTCGGTCTGCTGACGTGTCTGGAGAACAGACAGCCTATGTTTATCGTGCCGTGCGCTCTTCTGACCGCCGGTTTATATCTAGCCATCATCAGATGGGAAGGAATGTGATCTGAAATGATTCGGTTTGCGTATTTCGGAGAAGAGGATTTCGACCAGCTTATCGAATGGAGCGGAGACGAGGCTTTTCTGCTTCAATGGGCGGGGCCCCAGTTTAAGTACCCTCTAACCGCTTCGCAGCTGGAGGCTTACTTGGAAGGGGCCAACGATCCCGAACAATCCGGCCGGCTCGTTTATAAGGTTATCGATTCGGAGACCGACCTGACGATAGGGCATCTTTCGATCGGAAATATCGACCGGCATAACCGCTCAGCAAGGATTGGCAAGGTCCTTGTGGGCCATACGGCCCGGCGAGGCCGGGGAACCGGACAAGCGATGATCCGCGAGGCGCTCCGGATCGGATTTGAAGAACTCCGCCTGCATAAAATGACGCTCGGCGTTTTCGACTTCAACGAAGCGGCAATCCGCTGCTACGAGAAGGAAGGCTTCGTGAGAGAAGGCCTCATTCGGGACTCCAAACGAATGGGAGACACCTACTGGAATTTGATTGAAATGGGTATTTTGGAGAGCGAATGGCACGGAAGCAGCCGGTAAAAACACCGGTCTACAGATGCCGGCATACAAGCCTAGTCAGATAGGCGGACAGATAGAGTAGAGGGGGAGAAGGCAGTGGAAGACATCCTGCGCGCAGCGAAGAAGGTGGCCATCCAAGCCGCTTTGCAAGCCGGGCAAGAAGCGAAGAACCGGTTTGAGAATATCAACAGCATTTTGGAGAAGGACGATTTCGGCGACGTGGTAACGGAGGTGGATCACCTCGCGGAGGAAATTATTTTGACCCACATCGCGAAAAGCTTTCCCGATCACTGTGTGGACAGCGAGGAGATCGGGCACAACGGCAGGCAGAGCGACTGGATGTGGATCGTGGACCCGCTGGACGGGACGAACAATTACGCGATAGGCCTTCCGCTTTTCGCCACGTCCATCACGCTCATGCACCGGGGAAATCCCGTGCTGGCCGTAATCTACGAACCGATGGTGGACAGGCTGTTCGTCAGCGCGGCGGACAAGGGGGCCTTCTGCAACAATATCCGCGTTCAGACCAAACCGTGCCCGTCTATTCAGCGCGGCACGATCGGCTGGATACAGGGGCACAAGGTCCAGAACGAGGCGCGTGCCGTTAAGCTCCGCCATCATCTGGACGTCCGTTTCAAGCGGATGATGAGGGTGTGGGCGCCGACTCTCCAGTGGTGCATGCTCGCCAAGGGAGACCTGGACGGCATCGTTCTCTACAATTCGGAGGGGACCGATCTGTATTCGGGTATTTTGATGGTACAAGAAGCGGGCGGACTCGTTATGGATTATGAAGGCAAGCCGTTCAGCGGAATGAGCCCGGAGCCTTATCTCATTGCCTGCCACCCGGCTCATAAGGAGCATTTTTTGAAAACGGTGGCCGAAGGGATGGGCTGACCGCTTCAAACATCAGCAGCCGGCGATCCGGCTGTACACGATTCTCCCCAAAAACCAAAGAAAGGCGGGCTGCAGATGGAGCATAAAATCATGATGGTAACCGGGGCCAACTCCGGCATGGGTCTCGCCACAACGATTGCCTTGGCCCGGCAGGGGGCGAAGGTCATTATGGTGTGCCGCAGCGAAGAGCGGGGGCAGAGCGCTCTGCGGGAAGCGATCGCGGCCAGCGGCTCCGGAGAGATCGAGCTGATGCAGTGCGACCTCGGTTCACTTCGGAGCATCCGGTCTTTTGCCGCGGATTTCAAAAGCCGCTACGATCATCTGGACGTGCTGATCAACAATGCCGGCGTCGTATCGCTCAAGAGAGAGACTACTTCCGACGGATTCGAAGTTATGATGGGCGTCAACCATCTGGGCCATTTTCTGCTGACGAATCTGCTGCTGGGGCCGCTGAAGCGGGCGGAGCAGGGCCGGATCGTCGTCGTCTCCTCCGGTGCGCACAAAATCGGCAAAATCCGTTGGGAAGACCCGCATCTGACGAAGAGGTACACGGTCTGGACCGGATACGCGCAGTCCAAGCTGGCGAACATTTTGTTCATCAAGGAGCTCGCCGCCCGGTTGAAAGGGACTGCCGTTACGGTGAACGCCCTGCACCCGGGAGCCGTCGGCACCCAGATCGGCGTGGACCGGAATACGGGCTTCGGCAAATCGGTGCTCGCTATGCTGCGGCCGTTCTTCCTGACACCCGCCCAGGGGGCGGAAACGGCGGTTTATCTGGCTGTCAGCGGTAACGTGTCGTGCGCCACGGGCGAATATTTTTACCGGAAGAAGATTGCGCCGGTGTCCGCACGGGCTAAAGACAAGGAGCTCGCCGCGAAGTTCTGGGATTGGAGCGCGGGGGAAGTGGGGCTCCAGCCTTCGGAAACGGAGTGATGCGGACACAAACGGATTAATCGGATTAAACGGGTTAAAGCAAGTTAAAGCAAGTTAAAGCAAGTTAGCGGCGGTAAAGCGGTGGCGGGTCCTGTTCGATAGAACCGGCTTGATAAAGCGGCCAGGAGCGGATGCTTCCGGAGCCGTTTTTTTGCGTGGGCGAAAGCCGAAGCCGGGCACCGTCTTCATGGACTTTCGTGATTAGAATTCATTTTTGCACAAAGGAGCCTCCACGAATTGAACTGTCTTTCGTTTATTGTCCATGGGTATAATCAAATCGAACAAAGAACCAAACTAAACGGCAAAGGAGTTGATGCCGTATTCTGGACGAACGCAGTACCCGGATTTTGACGCTGCTGCAGCAGGCAGCCGATTATGTATCTCTGGAAGAACTGATGCAGAAGCTCGGCATCTCCAGACGAACCGTTTATTACGATATGGAAAAAATCAACGACTGGCTGAAAACGATCGATCTTCCGCCGGTCGAATATGTCCGGGCGGCCGGCTACTATTTGCCGGACGAAAGCCGCAAGGGCCTTCCCGAGCTTGCCGGACAGCTTCCGGTCCAGCAGTACTACTTGTCTCCGCGGGAGCGGCTGGCCTGGTTGGTCGTCCATCTGTTATCCCCGGCGGGCGGATCGCTTTTCGTCCATCACTTGACGGATCTCCTGCAAGTCAGCCGGGGAACCGTGCTGAAGGATTTGAACATCGTCCGGCCGGAACTGGAAGCCCTGAAGCTTAAGCTCACTTACGATCGCAAGCAGGGCTACCGGGTACGGGGGGAAGAGAGCGACAAGAGGAAGGCTCTCACGTACTACTTCGGGCAGATTTTCGGAAGCGTGGGCTGGGAGCAGGCGCTCAGCCGGAGCGAAGACCCCGGCAGTTTTGACCAGGTGCTGAACTTATTCCCTCCGATGAAACCGGATCACCTTAAGCGGGTCTACCGGCTCATCGCGGACAGTGAACGCACACTCGGCGTGGAACTAACGGACGAGATGGTGTTTAACTTGACCACACGCTTCCTGCTCTATACACGCCGAATCCAGAACAAGCAGCTCATCTTGATCGACGAAGACGAGCGGAGCGTGCTCGCGCACATGCCGGAATACGAGGCAGCGGCCCGTATAGCGGAGGGTCTTGGCTCTTTGTTCGACACCGCCATACCGGACGAGGAAATCGCGTATTTTACGATGCACCTGCTCGGGGCGCGCGTCAACCGCATGGAGCAGATGACCGGCTCCGAGGAAGTGATCGACAAGCTCCGCGAGGCGGCCAGGGGAATGACCGACGCCTTCCAGCGTCACGCCTGCGTGTTTCTGCCGAACCGGGAAGCGATGGAAGAGAACCTGCTCGTTCATCTGAAGCCGGCGTATTACCGGATTCTGTACGGGCTGGGGCTCGATAACCCGCTCCTCGGCAACATCCGCTCCAAGTACGGGGAAGTGTTCGAGCTGACGCGGCGCTCCGCGGCACCGTTCGAGCAGCTTGTCGGACGCAGGCTCGACGATAACGAGATCGGTTACCTCGCCATGCATTTCGGCGGCTGGCTGCGCAGGGAAAACACGGAGCCGGTAGAGAGGCGCCGGGCCGCCATCGTCTGCGTCAACGGCATATCCGCTTCGCGGATGCTGAAGTCCCAGCTCGAGCATTTATTTTCGGCGGTGGACATTACGGCCGTTCTCTCGCTGCGGGATTACGAAGCTTTCGAAGAGGAGAGCGTCGATTTTATTTTCTCGACGGTCCCGCTTCCGGACAGCGCCGTCCCCGTGTTCGTCGTGAATCCGATCCTGAGCGACAAGGACAAGGAGCATCTGCTGAACCAGATCAACTCGGTCGTCGGCCGCAAATCGCGGGCCCAGGCCAGCTCGGTTCAGGCTCTGCTCGACATTGTCCGCAAATACGCGAAGGTGACGGATGAAGCTGGACTCACGGAGGAACTGAACCGCTACATGTCCGTGGGGAAAACGTGGCTGAGCGAAGCACGCAAGCCGTCGCTGGCCGACCTGCTCACCGGACCGATGGTCCGGGTGGAGAAGGAGGCCGCCGACTGGCGCTCCGCCATCCGCGAGGCGGCCCTGCCTCTTCTCGAGGACGGGCGCATCGAAGAGGCCTACATCGGGGCGATGATCGCCAAGGTGGAGGCGCTGGGCCCCTACATCGTCGTGGCTCCGGGCATCGCCATCGCGCACGGCAAGCCGCAGGACGGAGTGAAGCGGCTGGGAATCAGCCTGCTGCGGCTTGCGAAGCCCGTAGCCTTCTCCGAAGAAGCACGCCATCAGGTACAGGTGATCCTGGTACTGGCGGCGATCGACGGAGAATCGCATCTCAAAGCGCTGTCGGAGCTGACGCTCCTGCTCAGAGAACAAGACAGCCTGACCCGGCTGAAGGACGCCGGGACCAAAGAACAGATATTACAGCAGATAAAAGAAGGTCCCCGCAGTTAGACTACCGGATTTGGGAGAGATGAGAGATGAAATTTTTAGAACCATCGTTAATTGCACTTGATGTCGAAGCCGAGACGGCGGAAGAAGCGATCCGCCTGGCGGGAGGACTGCTGGCCGACGCGGGAGCCGCGGAAGCGCGCTATGCCGAAGCCATGGTGGACTCCTACCGGGAAAAAGGCCCGTACTTCGTTCTGGCGCCGCATATCGCTCTGCCGCACGCCCGTGCGGAAGACGGAGTGAAAGAAGCGTCCGTCTCGCTGCTTCGACTGAAGAAACCGGTCGTATTCGGCCACGCGGCCAACGATCCCGTTCAGCTCGTATTCGCACTGGGCGGGTCCACCAGCTCCGAGCATATCGCCATGCTGCGCAAGCTGACGATGTTGCTTAGCAACCCGGACAACGTGGAAGCGTTCAAGCAGGCAGCCGATGTAGATACTATTCAACAACTTATTAGGGGGAACGAACAATGAAAATTTTATGCGTATGCGGTCTTGGACAAGGAACCAGCCTGATTCTGAGAATGAACGTGGAGAACGTGCTGAGCGGCATGGGCGTAAGCGCCGATGTGGAGCATACCGACGTATCCACGGCCTCCGGCACGGCGGCGGAGTACATCATTACGAGCAATGAATTGGCACAGAGCCTGCAAGGGCACGCGGCCAAAATCGTGATCGTCAATAACTATTTTGACAATGACGAAATTAAACAAAAACTGGAAGCAGTACTGTAACCCATTAAGGAGGGGTCTTTATGGACGTACTTTTTTGGATCGCCACCAATATTTTCGGAACACCGGCCATTCTGCTCGGGTTCATCGTTCTGGTCGGCCTTCTGCTCCAGAAGAAATCGACGAGCCAGCTCGTAAGCGGTACCTTTAAAGCTATTATCGGTTTCCTTGTAATCGGCGCCGGTTCCGATGTTATCGTCAAAGCATTGAACGTCTTCGAGCCGATGTGGAAAGAGGTCTTCGGTCTGGAGGCCGGCTCGCTCGGGTCGTTTATGGGGCAGGAGGCGTTTAACGGCAAATACGGAAGCGCCGTCACGCTGGCGATGCTCGTCGGCTTCCTGATCAACGTTGCGCTGGCCCGTTTTACCCGGTTTAAATTCATTTATCTGACCGGTCACATGATGTTCTGGACTTCCACGATCTTCGCGGGTGTGATCGTGCATGCCGCAAGCGGTATCGCCATTTGGAAGCTTGTGCTGATGATTGCCGTCGTGCTCGGTCTGTACTGGACATTCCAGCCGGCTCTCGTTCAGCCGTTCCTGCGCAAAGTAACGGGCAACGATAACATCGCCCTCGGTCACACATCGGCCTCGGTTGCCCTGCTGGCAGCCCTGTTCGGTAAACTGCTCGGCAACAAAAACAACGACTCGGAGAAAATCAAAGTGCCGAAAGGCTTCGAATTCCTCCGTGATTCCAACGTCATTACAGCGCTCAGCATGGGGATTCTGTTCCTGATCGGGGCCATTATCCTTTCGACGAAAGGAACGCCTGCCGCCGCCGAACTGATGGCGAAATCGGGCGATCAGAACTTCATTATCTATTCGATCATCCAATCGTTTACGTTCGCGGGCGGTATCGCCATCGTTCTGATGGGGGTCCGGATGTTTGTCGGCGAACTGGTTCCGGCCTTCAACGGGATCGCTACAAAACTCGTACCCGGAGCCAAGCCGGCACTGGACGCGCCGGTTGTGTATCCGTACGCGCCGAATGCGGTCGTACTCGGCTTCCTGGGAGCTTTCGCGGGCGCCATTATCTGGCTGCTCGTGCTCGGTAACACCGTTTCCTACATCTTCGTTCCGACGATGATCGTCTTGTTCTTCCACGGGGCTACGGCCGGCGTGTTCGGGAACTCGACGGGCGGCGTCCGCGGGGCAGTGATCGGCGGATTCATTACGGCCACGATCGTAGCCTGGGGACAATTCCTCATGGTCCGCTTCTTTATCTCTTCCACGGTGCCGGATACGGCCATGTGGGCGGCGGATTCCGATATGTTCATCATCGGTCCGATTTTGAACTTCCTGGCTAAATTGTTCTTTTAACTAAAGCAGTGCGGGCCGAAAGCCCAAAGACAACAAGACGGTGACAGCGCTAAGCTCCGCCGTCTTCTTTTCAGAAAAAAAGAGTGGAGGAGACACGTTATGAGCTATATCCGTACCTTACATGGAGACATCGCCAAAGAGGATCTGGGCTTTACGTATTCCCACGAACATATTGTATGCCGTCCGGCCTTCTGGCAGGAACGGGGAGAGGACGATCTGCTGCTGGACGATAAAGAGAAATCCAAGCAAGACGTTCTTGATTTTAAAAAGCACGGCGGACACGCGATTGTGGATGCGACGGCGGTCGATTACGGCCGGGACGTCCAGGCGGTGCAGGAAATTGCCTTGGAAACGGGCATTAAGATCGTAGGCACGGCGGGCTTCAACAAAAGCTTCCTCTGGGATGCCAAAATCAAAGAAGAACTGAAGCCGCTCACCGGTGATTATGAAACCTATACCCAATGGATCGAAGCGAAAAGCATCAACGAGCTGGCCGATTTCGTCATCCGCGAAGTGGAAGAGGGCCTTGAAGGAACTCCTTTCAAAGCGGGCCAGGTCAAATTCGGGACGGGTTATAACCGCATTACGCCCTTGGAAGAGAAAACACTCCGTGCGGTAGCGCGCGCCCACCACGAAACGAAAGCTCCCGTGCATTCCCATACGGAAGTCGGCACCATGGCGCTGGAGCAAATCGAGCTTCTGAAAAGCGAGGGCGTGAACCTGTCGTACCTCAGCCTGGGCCATATGGACCGCAACCCGGACCCTTACTATCACGAGCAGATCGCCGCAACCGGCGCTTACATGAGCTTTGACGGCATCGGCAAAATCAAGTACGCCCCCGAAAGCACGCGGATCGCACTGATTCTCAATCTCGTGAGCAAGGGCTATGAGGATCAGATTCTGATCAGCGGGGATACCGCCCGCAAAACCTATTACAAGCATTACGACCACGGCCTCGGCCTGGAGTACATCATTGCGAAGTGGGTGCCGCGCTTTGTGGACGAAGCGAACCGCAACGGATTCGACGGGCAGAAGCTGATCGAGAAATTTTTCGTAAGCAACCCGGCCAACTGCTTCTCATTCAAAAAGTAAGGAGGCGCGCACGATGAAATTCGAGCACGAAAACTCGTACGAGGTGCAGGACAAAATCCGACAATTCCGGGCGGCGATCCTGCCTATCGGAGCCGTGGAAGCACACGGTCCTCACCTGCCGCTCGGCACCGACAATCTGCTTGCCGAACGGCTGGCGGACAAACTGGCGGCCCGCACGGACAGCTTCGTGCTTCCGGTCCTGCCTTACGGCCAGGTGTGGAGCCTGCGGAATTTTCCGGGCAGCATCAACGTCTCCAACGAGGCGCTGATCCGGCTGCTGGCCGATATCGGCGAGAGCCTGTACCAGCAGGGCTTCCGTATTTTCACGATGGTCAACGGCCATTTGGGCAATGCGGTCGCGCTTAAGGAAGCCGCTAGGGTTCTCTATGAGCGGGTGCCTGAGCTGAAAGTGTTCTATTTCTTTTATCCGGGCACGAAAGAAATCACCGCTCAGGTCAGGGAGTCTTCGGCGGCCCACGGCACCTATATGCATGCCGACGAAATCGAGACGTCCTACATGCTTTATCTGGCCGGCGAGTTCGTGGACATGAGCAAAGCCATAGACGGCGCTCCCCGCATAAACGCGGAAGCGGACTGTACGCCGACGCCATGGGAGGAAATCACGTCCTCCGCCGTTCTCGGCGACGCCACGCTGGCTACCCGGGAGAAGGGCGAGAAGATTATCGAACGCAGCCTGGACGTGATGGCCGAAATGCTGTTGCGGGCCAAGCGGGCTTTGGAAGACGGAGATCACCAAGATTCAACAGACTGACAACGGGGTGAGAGCTATGATGATGAATACGTATTTTGATGTGATCGGCGAGCTGCTGAACAAAGTCCGGACCGAACAGGCCGGACCGATTCGTGAAGCGGCCGAGAAAGTGGCGGCCTGCATTCAGGACGGCGGCATTATTCATTTGTTCGGCTGCGGCCATTCGCACATTTTGACGGAGGAAGTATTCTACCGGGCAGGCGGGCTTGTCCCGATTCGTCCGATCTTCGTCGAAAAGCTGATGCTGCATGAAGGCGCGGTACGCTCGTCGGAGCTGGAGAGACAGAACGATCTGGCGGTCGATTTCATGAAGGAGCAGGACATCCGCAAGGGTGAAGTCGTCTTTGTCCTGTCCACTTCGGGCCGCAATCCGGTTCCGGTCGATGTCGCCCTGATGGCGAAGGAGAAAGGCGCCGTTACCGTCGGGATTACTTCCCTGGAATATTCCATGAGCCAGCCGTCGCGGCATACCAGCGGCAAGCATCTGTCCGAAGCGGTGGATCTCGTGATCGACAACTTCTCGGTCAAAGGAGACGCCGTGCTGAATCATCCGGGCTTGCAAGTCCCTTTCACACCGAGCTCGACCGTGATCGGAGCCGCGATCCTGAACGCCATTTTTGCCGAGTCCATTGAAATCATGATCGAAAACGGCTTTAACCCGCCGGTGTTCCTGAGCGGCAACATCGACGGTTCCGATGCGCACAACCAGGCGCTGATCCAAACGTACAAAGAGCGGATCGCCCTGCTGGCGTAACCTGACTTAACAGAGAAAAACAACCGCAAATCAAACAGAAGGTTGTATCCGGCTCAGATCCGGTAAATGTGTGGAGTAATAGAGAGATAAGCAGACCAGAGAACGGAATTTGTACAATCAACCCCAAAAAACGTTAACCGGGAACAATCGCCGAAAGACGACTTGCAAAACATAAGCGGATAGCTGTCGGGAGAAACCATACATCCCTATCCTTTTATTTGCGGTCTTGATCCGGCGGTGAACGGGTGAGGAGGAACGACATGTTCGCACAAACAGTAACCATACAGAACGCGCAAGGTTTTCATGTCCGTCCGGCTCAGCTTTTTGCTGAAACAGCCGGCCAGTTTGGAGCAGAGGTGCACCTGAAGACCGAAGACGGACGCACGGCGGATTGCAAAAGCATGCTGGAGCTGATGACGCTCGGCATTGAAAAGGGAGCTGTCGTGACGATTGAAGCCAGCGGCGACGGAGAGAAGGAAGCCGTTGAAGCGCTGGCGCAGCTTGTCGAAAGCAAGTTCGGTGAAGCCTAATGAAGGGGCTGCATATTCAGGGAATCGGCGTTTCGGAAGGAATCCGCATCGCGCAGGCATTCGTTTACCGCGCAGCGCAAGGGAATGCGGGCGAAGCGTCTGCCGAATGGAAGCCTATTGCGGCTGATCCGGCCGTTATCGAGGCTGAGCTTGCTAAGCTTAAAGAAGCCAGAGCCCTCTGCGCGGACGAATTGGAACGGCTCACGGAGAAGGCGAAGGAAACCGTCGGTGAAGAGCAGGCCGGTATTTTGGCGGGCCAGCGGAAGCTGCTGGACGATCCGGCTTTCTATCCGAAGATGGAAGCCCGGGTCCGGGAAAAGCTGGAGCCGTCTCCGCAGGCCGTCTCCGAAATCGTAAGCCAGGTCGCCTCCTGGTTCGAAGGGATGACCAACGACTACATGAAAGAGCGCGCCGCTGATATCCGCGATATCGGAAGCCGCCTCTTGGCCTGCCTGTCGCCCGAAGAGAGAGCCGGTCTTGAGGGAATCACCGGCGAGGTGATCCTCGTGGCCGACGATCTTACGCCGTCCGACACGGTGCAGCTCGACCCGGCCAAGGTTGTCGGCTTTATCACCCGCACGGGCGGGGCGACCTCCCACACCGCCATTCTGGCGCGGTCGCTCGGCATCGCCGCCATCGTCGGCGCAGGCGATGCCGTGGACGGCATTGACGACGGGGACACCCTCGTCGTCGACGGAGCCGCCGGGCTGTGCATCGCCCGGCCGGGAGAAGCCGAAGCGGGGCAGTACCGGCTCCGCATGGGGCAGGATCTCGAGCGCCGCAAGTCGCTCGAGGCGTACGCGGCCCGTCCCGCGGTAACCGCGGACGGTACGCGCGTGGAGCTCGCGGCGAACATCGGAACCGCCGCGGAAGCCGGAGCCGCCGCCGCACAGGGAGCGGACGGCGTGGGGCTGTACCGCACGGAGTTCCTGTTCATGAATTCCCCGTCTATGCCGGGGGAGGAAGAACAGTACCGTGCCTACCTGGAAGCGGCCCAGCTTATGGAGGGCCGCCCCGTCATCATCCGCACGATGGATATCGGCGGGGATAAGGAGCTTCCGTATCTGCAGCTGCCGAAGGAAGTGAACCCCTTCCTCGGTTACCGGGCGATACGGATCGGCCTCAGCCGCAAGGAGCTGCTGCTCACGCAGCTGCGGGCGGTTCTGCGGGCCAGCGCCTTCAGCAAGGTGAAGGTGATGTTCCCGATGATCTCCGGCCTGCAGGAATGGCGGCAGGCCAAAGAAATCCTGGCGGAAGCGCAGGCGGAGCTGAGACAGGAAGGCGTGCCGTTCGACGAGAACATGGAAGTCGGCATCATGGTCGAGATTCCTTCCACGGCCGTGATGGCGGGCCAGTTTGCCCGGGAAGTCGACTTCTTCAGCATCGGGACGAACGACCTGGTCCAGTATACGCTGGCCGTGGACCGGATGAACGAGCACGTGGCGTACTTGTACGACTATTTCCATCCGGCCGTTCTCCAGCTGATCCGCACCGTGATCGAAGCTTCGCACTCGGCCGGCAAGTGGACCGGCATGTGCGGCGGCATGGCGGGCGATCCGTTGGCCGCGCCGCTTCTGCTCGGTCTCGGACTGGACGAGTGGAGCATGGAGGCGGGGCGTCTCAGCCCGCTGAAAGAAGTGCTGGCCGGGCTGGATCGTCAAGAGTGCCGCGAGCTTGCGGAGCGGGTGCTGCTTCTTGACACGCCTCAGGCGGTGCGTCATGCGCTTGAGGAGTTCCGCGAGTCTAAATCTGTTTAAATCCCGCCGGCGAAGTGGTCGGAACACTTACGCTGACGCGAAGATTGAAACAGATGTTAGGTTTAGTGCGGGAGCGGCCGCTTGCTTGTGTCACCCGTGAAGGGGGATTCCCACTTCGGAAGAACCCGGTTGTTCCATCTTTGGGGTCAAATTAAACCCTTGATCGCGATTCGGATGCAGGCGCTCTCCGATAGTCGGCAAATCCAAAACAACCCGGTTCCGTGTAGAGCGGAACCGGGTTGTTCGGATTTGTCTGCCTTCCGGCAAGGGGGGCGCAGTTTGCGTCTACCTCCTGCCCTGTACGGCCGTTCGATCAGCGGGGGAGGCTGCTACCTTACACATCGCGCTTGCGTCTCCCCTTTGCGGCGGGCGTCGCATGGTGGCTGTCGGGGGCAGCAGGTAAGCCCGCTGTCCAAACGGACGACACGGGAGCGTTCCTTACCTGGAGGGGAGCCCTTGTCCGTCCGTTATCCCTCCCGGTGCGCCGGACAATACAGCTTCATCAGACGGACAGTTTCCTCGTCCAGTTCTTTCCCGCGGTTTTCGAGTCCGTTCACAACGGCTTCGCGCTTGGCGCCTTTCATGTTCTGGCCGAACTTGAACTTGGCGGACAGGTCTTCCACGTCGATACGGATCACGGCGACACCGCGGATTTGGCTGACGTAGCCCGGATTCTCCAGGGAGAAAGGCTCATAGCCTCCCTCGGGTTGAAGCTTTTCCATGAAGACGCCGAACGCCTTCGCTTTTTCCTCCAAATCTTCCACGAGGACAGCCTTGCCTTTTATCACGACGGACTTAAAGAAGGCTGTCGCCGGACAGGCGTACACGGGCTCCGTAAAATAGGAAGGAATGAGCGCATACTCTTTGGCTATGGAGAAAGTGACGAGAGGATTCCGGCCCAGGTCCGAAATTTTTTCGCCGACTTTGCTTCCGTGGGCATAAATCGCGCCGTCCGCGTATACAAAATTAAGAGCTTTTAAATTCGGGTACCCGTCCTCGCCGATCGTTCCCAGAATTCCGAATGTCATTTCGCTCATAAACTGCTCGATTTCCTGCCAGTCTTCCACACCGAATTCTTTTCTTCTCAAAGTCTCCACCCCTGTAATTTGCCTGCTTGCGGCTGTTTTTTTCATCTTAGCGGGACGGTTGACTTTTCTGAAGAGCCACTTTACGCTATTTTTAGTGGACCAGTTGCTGTCGGTCACAGGCAAAAGGGGCGGGTGAAGGTTCATTGCTTAATGTACGCGCGTTCAAATTCGTGCAAAACAATGAAGCCGCTGCTCTTCAATGCCAACTTCCCATACAAAAGGCATGCGCCGGACCGGGGCTTCGCTCCATCGGCTAACCGAAACCAACCAGACATAATGGAGGTATTTTCTTATGTTAAAAGTCGCTCTGCTCAGTTTCTGGCACGTCCACGCCCTGGATTACGAGAAAGACGCCAACCAGCATCCGGACACTCAGGTTGCCGCGATCTGGGATGAAGACCCGGCCAGAGGCCGCAAAGAAGCGGAAAACCGCGGAATTCCATTTTACGAAAACCTGACTGAACTGCTTGCCGACGATGAGATCGACGGCATTATCGTGACAACCCCGACCCATCTTCACCGGGACGTAATGGTGGCGGCGGCTAAAGCGGGCAAGCATATCTTCACGGAAAAAGTCGTCGCCGCCACGACGAGAGAATGCGACGAGATTATGGGCGCGGTCCGCGAAGCGGGAGTGGTCATGACGGTTTCGCTGCCGAGATTGAACGCTCCGTACACGCTGGCGATTCGGGACATTCTCGAACAGGGAGTCCTCGGAAAACTGACGCTGGTCCGTACAAGACTATCCCATAACGGCGGATTGAGCCGGGAAGAAGGGGGCGGCTGGCTTCCCGAGCGTTTCTTCGACGAATCCGCTGCGCAGGGAGGCGCCATGATTGATCTGGGCTGCCATCCGATGTACCTGACCCGCTTGTTCCTCGGGATGCCGGAAAGCCTAACGGCGAATTACGGCAGCGTGACGGGACGCTCCGCAGAAGATAACGCGGTGAGCGTACTGCGTTATCCGAACGGCGCTCTGGGCATCGTGGAAGCGGGCTTTGTGAACAGCCATTCCCCGTTCGTGATCGAGATTCACGGCACGCAGGGCACGCTGCTGTACTCCCAGCACGACGACAAGCTCCTGCTTCGTACGCGGGTGCAGGAAGGGGAGGAGTGGCAGACGGTCACGGAACTCCCGCAGGCGAAGCCTTCCGCTTTCGAGCAGTGGGTGGCGCATATCCAGTCCGGCACCCGGGCGGAGGAGAACCTGCTTCTGGCTGCGGACCTCACCCGCTTGATGGAAGCGTCCAACGCCTCGGCGGCGAGCGGCTGCGCCGTTAAGCTGTAGAGGAAAGAGAACCCGCCGTCCTGCGACGTCACATTATACGCTTGACAGCAGCTTGTGTTGCGACATGCGGTGGGATGCTGCGTACGTTGCGGAAATGGGGCACAGCAGCCGACGGAGACGTTTTGACAGCGCCTGCGCATGGCCTCGGCAGAAATCAGCCGGGGCTTCCGGATTCATCTCGTTGTCGGATCATTTTCTTCAGGCATCGCGCCCCTTAAAGACAGAAAAAGAAGCCGGTTAACCGGCTTCTTTTCTTGTACTTTCCGGGACATTCATCTACCATTTGCCGTATCACGTATCACGTATCACGTATCACGTATCACGTATCACGTATCACGTATCACGTATCACGTATCACGTATCACGTATCTCTTCAACCAATAAGCGTAGATATCCGCAGCTTCCCCGCTCCATACCCCGACCCCGCAAGCTCCGGTGTCTGCCCGCTAGTTCGCCGCACCGTCAGCCGTGACTATTGCCGCCTCTGCTTCCGCCGCATTGCGTTTCAGCTGACGTTCGATACCGGCCCGGTCGATCTGGATCCAGTACTCGGCGATTTTGCCGTTCTCCACCCGGTACACCGCACTCGCCAGCTCGATAACGGGCAGGCCGGTCGGCGGATAGCCGTCGACTTCGCCGATGTGCGTTCCCGTCTGCTTCCAGCGTACGTACACTCGGTCGCCGGAGCCCAGCAGCTCCTGCACTTCCAGGGTGAAGGGGCCGTAGGCATCGAGCATTTCCTGCACGTGCTCCGCATAAACTTCGGGCGTGCGCTCGACCGTCACTTCTTGCTCCGATTGGACCTGGTGGGCGAATATTTTACCGGCCATCAGTTCGGGAGCGGCCGCCAGTTTTTTCCCCGACCGCACTTCATCAAAAAAACGTTTGACCACTTCTTCCGGTCTTAAAGCTGTCATGATTCTTTTCCCCCGTTCTTATGTATCGGCATGTTATGTCTCAGCTGCCGTGGACCGAATAATTCGTCCCTGTGTCCGTCAGGTCCATTTTGCGGCCCAGAGCTTCATTTCTTTTAAAATTTTGTGTAAATCGCGGCCTTTCGGCGTCAGCGTGTATTCCACCGTAACCGGTACGGTCGCAAAGGCTTTCCGTTCGAGCACGCCCTGTTTCTCCAGATGGCGGAGAATATTCGTCAGTGCGGTAGGGCTGATCGAAGCAATGCTGCGCTGAAGCTCTCCGAAGCGTCTCGTTCCGTCGAAAAGCTCCCGGATCACCAGAAACGCCCATTTTCCGCCGATGACATCGAGCGTTTTTTCAATGGAGCATTCAATGACGCAGGGCTCCTTCGGAATATAGCTGCTTGCCGCCGGTTCCGCCGGTGTTTTCCCGGATCGGGCTGTCATGAAGGCGCTTCCCCCTTTTAAAAGAATAAGTCCGCCGCAAGGCCTGAGTCTTACTAAACAAAAGTGTAGCAGCTACAATTTTATGGGTATGATCAAAAAAAGATCACTACTGTTCATCATATAGAAAGTATTTTATGATGGCAATGGGAGGCGGCTTGTCCGCTTCGTGAAAACAGATTGGGGAGGTTTATGGAACATGCACTATCGCAGACTCGGACGGTCGGGCTTGAAGGTCAGTGAGATTAGCCTCGGAAGCTGGCTTACTTATGGAGGCTACGTCGAACGTGACAATGCGGTTCAATCGATCCGTAAAGCTTACGATTTGGGCGTTAACTTTTTTGATACCGCAAACGTTTACAAGCAGGGGGAAGCCGAGAAGGTGGTCGGCGACACTTTGAAGGAATATCCGCGCGAATCTTACGTGCTGGCGACGAAAGCTTTCTGGCCGATGGGTGAAGGACCGAACGACAGAGGCCTTTCCCGCAAGCATATCATGGAGCAGGCGCATGCCAGCCTGAAAAGACTGGGAACCGATTACGTCGACATTTATTACTGCCACCGGTACGATCCCGAGACGCCGCTGGAGGAAACGCTCCGCGCCCTCGACGATCTCGTTACCCAGGGCAAAGTGCTTTACATAGGGGTAAGCGAATGGACGGCGGCTCAAATGGCGGATGCGCTTGGTCTGGCCGAAAGATATCTGCTGGATAAAATCGTCGTCAACCAGCCGGTTTACAACATGTTCAACCGCTATATCGAGAAAGATATCATCTCCCTGGGCGAGGAAAAAGGAATCGGTCAGGTCGTTTTCTCGCCGCTGGCGCAGGGGCTCCTGACCGGCAAATACAAGTCGGCGGACGACATTCCGGCGGACAGCCGCGCCGCCAAAGTCGAAACGATGCGCGGCGCCGTTACGGCGGAGAACATCGCCAAGGTGAATCAGCTCGAAGGCATCGCGGCGGAGCTGGATCTTACCGTGGGACAGCTCGCCCTTGCCTGGATTCTGCGCCAGCCGAACGTAGCGAGCGCCCTCGTAGGCGCGAGCCGTCCGGAGCAGGTGGAGCAGAACGTGAAGGCCGAAGGCGTGAAGCTGGCGGCGGACGTGCTGGAGCGGATCGAGGCGGTTCTCTCGGGGAGCGGAGCGGCCGGGAAGTAACCGGTTCGGGACGCCATAAACGAACAGACACACAAAAAATCACCGGTTCCTGGAACCGGTGATTTTGTTTTGCCGTCCGCCTACTGCGGGGAACGGAGGGCATTTTCCACACGTTCCGCTTCCTGTGCGGGTTCCGCCGCCCTTCGTCCGTTCACGAAAGCGCAGACGGCGCCGAGAAGCAGAGCCAGGCAGCTGATTTTAAACACGAGGCCGAACGCGCCCGTCGTATGGGTATTCAACGTCGCCTGAAGCTGAGGGAGCAGGCCTTGAAGCTCCGCTTTATCTTTGGCGAATGTTTCTTTCACCCGCCCGGCCGCATCGGGGGACGCGGCTTGAAGCTGTTCCCGCTCCTTGCGGTCCAATTGGTCGAGCAGACCCTGCATCGCCCCTGAGGCGCTTCCCGAAGCGGCCCTGCGGCTTCCGGCCTGCTGCTGCAGTGCTTCGGCGAGTCCCGCCTTGCTCTCCCCGGACAGAGAGCTGCTTGCGATCCGTTCCGCCAGCTCTGTTTTGGCGGAGGCCATCTCGGTCTGCATGGATTGGGACAGCAGAGTAACGAGAACGGCGATGCCGAGCGCGCTCCCGATCGTTCTGGCCATGGTGCCGATGCCCATGGCGATGGTCGTTTTTTCCGGCGGAGGAAGCAGGACGGTAGTTGCCGTCAAATTCGCGATCGCCATGCCGGTTCCCATTCCGGCTATGACCAGGCGCCAGATGTAATCCATCGTCGAGGACTCGGTCGTGAGTCCCGCCAGCAGGTAAGTTCCGAGGGCAAGCAGGATCATTCCGGTAACCGAGAATATACGCGGGCCCAGCTTGGCGGCGCCTTTGGCGGCAAGCACGGAGCAGATCATGGAAGCGACGGCAAGGACGCTTATAATGAGTCCCGCGCGCAGCTCCGTCATGCCGATTACCTGCGTGAGGAAGAACGCGAGGATGAAGGTCGGGCCAGTCATGCCGATGCCGAGCAGGAACAGGCCGAGATTGCCGGACGGAAACCGTTTGATCCTGAAAAGAGACAGCGGAAGCATCGGTTCTTTTACACGGGACTCGATCCATAGGAACAGGAGGAGCGAAACCAGAGCCGCCGCGAAAAGGGACAAAATATAAGGAGAAGCCCAGCCTTTCTCGTTCGCCTGCATAAAAGCGAGCGTCAAGGTCAGCGAAGCGGCCGATACCGTCAGCATACCGCCCCAGTCGAGCTTTCGCGTAGCCGTCGGATCGTAAGATTCCGCCAGGGAGGAGGCAGCCAGCACGAGAGCCAGGGCGCCGATCGGGATATTAATGTAGAAAATCCACTGCCAGTCGAGCTGATACGAGAGCACGCCGCCCAGGGCGGGTCCGCTTGCGGCCGCAAGGCCGGCCAAAGCGCCGGTAATGCCCATCATGACGGCTTTCTTTTCGGGAGGAAACAGGGCCAGCAGCAAGGGGGCAACCAGAGGGGTGATCAATGCCGCGCCGATCCCTTGCAGAACACGGAAAAGGATGAGGGACGTGATTGAGCCGGCCAGGCCGCACAGAAGGGAACTCAAGGTAAAAAGGAATAAGCCGGTCATAAACGCTTTTTTACGGCCGAACTGGTCGGCGAGGCGGGAAGCGGCGAGCAGAAAAACGGCGAACGACAGGCTGTAGCCGTTCACGACCCAGGAAATGCCGGCGGTGTCGGCGCCGTAAAACTCGCTCATCCGGGGAAGCGCGACATTGACGATGCTAGTGTCGAGAATCGCCATAAAAAAACCGAGCAGAAGAGTAAGGATGGCGGGAATCTTGCGTGATTTTTGCATGGATGGGAAACCTCCGTAGATATAATTGACTGACTGTCAATCAGTCGATGAAAAAACTATATAACATTGACTGACTGACAGTCAATAGTTAAATTTAAAAGAAAGAGCCTCGCTCTCCGATTATTTTTCAACCGGAATCGGGCAGGCGGGCATAAAGGCGGTGGAGAAGTTGGCACGTGTAACGAAAAGTCCGGAGGAACGCAAACAGGAGCTTTTATCCGCTGCGGAGTCGCTGTTCCGGGTGAAGGGATACGAACGCACGGCGGTTAGCGATATCGTTAAACAAGTCGGGGTCGCCCAAGGGACCTTTTATTATTATTTTAAGTCGAAGGACGAGCTGGCGGACGCGATGATCCGGCGTATGCTGGACGAGCACATGGGGCTTATTGAGTCCATTGCGGAAGACCCGGAGCTGTCCGGGCAGGAGAAAATCGTCAAGGTCATGAAAGAAGATTTCGTGAAACGGGGAGAAAATCTGGAAAATCTGGATTACATGCACCATGAGAACAACGCGCTTCTTCATCAAAAAATGCTCGTGGAATCCGTCAAGGCATACACGCCTTTCATTACGGGCATTATCGAGCAGGGGATCGGGGAGGGGAGCTTCCATACGAGCCATCCCCGGGAAGTGGTTGAGTTTTTTATGGTCGGTTTGTTCTTCCTCTACGATCCGGGTATTTTCGCCTGGACGGTGGAAGAGGTGGTGACGAAGCTTCAAGCCATCGGTGGAATTTTGGAAAAGCTGCTCGGAGCGGAGAAAGATTCGCTCGATATCTGGAAGGACCTTCCGGATATGCCCGTCATCATCCAGAAGGCGCTTAAAGCCGAAAAAGCATCGCGGGGGGAAAGCTCCCCGTCTTAATCCCGACCCGAAAGAGAAGTACACGCGATCAAACGCGGCAAATGCTCTGATCTTTGGAGGAAGCGTCCCGTGTTCCATGGACATCATGGACAGCATGAACCTCATGAACATCAGGGTATCTCGCTCGGCATAAACGGCCTGAACAGCCCGAATCATCTCAGCCGTAAGCATTGCCACGCAATACGCAGCGCGAAAAGCCAGCCCGGAATTATACCGGGCTGGCTTTTTGTTCACCGGAACAACCGGTGGATTATTCTTCGAATAATTTGGCGAGATTTTCCGCGAAAGGCTCTCGTACGATCCCTTTTTCCGTGATGATCGCCGTCACGTATTCGTTCGGCGTCACGTCGAACGCCGGATTGTACACCTTGACGCCTTGCGGGGCGGTACGCTTGCCGAAGCCCTGCGTAATTTCCTCCTCGCCGCGCTCCTCGATCGGAATATCTTCCCCTGTCGGCGTGCTGAGGTCGATCGTGGACATCGGACACGCCACATAGAACGGGATGCCGTGGGCTTTGGCGAGCACGGCCACGCTGTACGTGCCGATTTTGTTGGCCACATCGCCGTTGGCGGCCACGCGGTCGGTGCCGACGATGACGGCCTGCACCCAGTCCTTCTTCATGACGGCGCCGGCCATATTGTCGCAGATCAGCGTCACGTCGACGCCTGCCTGCTGAAGCTCGAACGCCGTCAGGCGCGCGCCTTGCAGGACCGGACGCGTCTCGTCGGCGTACACCTTCAGCGAGACGCCTTTCTCCTGCGCGAGGTAGAACGGCGCCAGCGCAGTGCCGTACTTCGCCGTCGCGAGCCCGCCGGCGTTGCAGTGCGTGAGGACGCCCATGCCGTCCTTGAACAGCTCCAGGGCGAACTCGCCGATACGGCGGTTCGTTTCTTCATCCTCGGCCTGGATCGAGATGGCCTCGGTGAGAACCGCCTGCTTCATTTCGCCGTGCGAAATGTCCATCTCGACAAGCTTCTGCGTCAGCCGCTTGAGCCGGTCGAGCGCCCAGAACAGATTGACGGCCGTCGGGCGCGAGGTGGCGAGATAGTCCGCCTGCTTGGCGACTTCTCCCGCCAGGCGGCGCCGGTTCGCTTCGCGCGAGATCGACTCGTCTTCCTGCGCGTCGCGGATGCCGAGGAAGACCCCGTAGGCCGCCGCGATGCCGATTGCGGGCGCCCCGCGGACTTTCAGGTGGCGGATGGCCTCCCACACCTCGTGGGGCGTTTCCAGCGGCAGGTAGACGATTTCCTCGGGAAGCAGCCGCTGATCGAGAAGATCGAGCCGCTCTCCGTTCCAGCGGACGGACTGGACCCAGCCGCGCTGGCCTTCGCTTTGTACTCCGTTTTCGTTTGCAGTCATTAGCGTACTCCCTCCTTAGCGACGGAAGCCTCGCGGGCTGCCGCAATCAGTTCGTCGATCGAGCTTGCCTGACGGCCCCGTTTAATCAGGGTCGTGCCGATCGCAAGCGCAAGCCGCTGCGCCCGTTCGCGTGCCGCGGCGTCTTCGATTCCGTCAATGTCCGCCACGTGCGAGAGGCCGTAGATCCGGCGGACCATTTTGCATCCGGCGAATCCGAACGTCTCCTGAAGAACGCGGTTCATGTACCAGTCCTGATAGGCGGGCGTTTCGGACATCGGATCGACGGTTTCATTGTCCCACAGGGCGCGGAATTCACGCTCGAATACCGTCCACACTTCTTTTGCGGTTTCCAGCAGGTACTCCCGGTAGTACGTACGCTCGGCCTCGCCCGCGCTCCAGCCTTCCTGGCCTGCGTAATTCAGCAGCAGATTGGCCAGAACCGCGCCGATATCAAAGCCCATCGGCCCGTAGTAGGCGAATTCGGGGTCGATTACTTTCGTGGAATCTTCTTTGATGAAAATACTGCCCGTATGCAGATCGCCGTGAAGCAGAGCATCGGCGCGCGTCAGGAACGTATTGCGCAGAATGGCCACTTCCAGATGAAGCTCGCGGTCCTGCCAGATAGCCTGAACGGCATCTTTCAAATGATCTTCGATGTTGTTATTTTCCGAATCGCGGTAAGGATCGTCGAAAATAAGATCCTCCGTGATTTTGCACAACTCCGGATTAATGAACTGGCCGACCCGCAATTTTTTCTCCTGCTGGTTCATACCGAGATCCGACGAGAAAAACAGCGTACGTGCCATAAACCGGCCGATATGTTTTGCGAAGAGCGGGTATTTGTTTTTCTCGATCAAGCCCTTGCGCATAATGACGTGGTCGCTCAAATCTTCCATAACCGTCAGCGCAAGTTCCTTCTCATACGCGAATACGTGAGGAACGAGGTCCGGGCACAGGGAGCCCTGGAGCTGCAGGGCTTCGCTTTCGATCCGCGCGCGGTCCAGCGTAAGCGGCCACGACTCTCCTACGACTTTGGCGTAAGGCAGCGCCTGCTTCAGAATCAGGCTGCGTCCGGACTTTTCATCCGAGATGTGAAAAACAAGATTAAGATTGCCGTCCCCGATCTCACGGCTTGTCAGCACCGCGTCCGGCGCGAAAATGTTCGGCAGTCCTTGGGCATATGCAATCGCTTCCGCTTCCGTCAGCGCATGGTAAGTCGTAGTCATTTGGCGTTCCTCCTGAGAAAGAATTAATAAGTGGCGGCTTGTACCGGGTTGTCCGTTAATTCCGACTTAAATACTAGTATAAAGGAAAACACCCCTGCATGAAACACAATTTTTAGGACTCCGGTCCCTGGACACGGCTTACATAAAACGACTTCGTTCGGCCTACACTACCGGAAGATATCCCACATCAGGAGGTACGTCATGTCGATTGCGATCCGTTCCGCCCACAAAGTATTGAACAAACAGGTAGCCAACTGGACCGTGCTTTACGTCAAGCTCCACAATTATCATTGGTATGTAAAAGGAAATCAATTCTTCACGCTGCACGTGAAGTTCGAAGAGCTGTACAACGAAGCGGCAGGCTATGTCGATGAACTGGCCGAACGTCTGCTCGCGATCGGAGGCAAGCCCGTGGCCACGCTCAAAGAGTGCCTGGAATTGTCCGGCATCGGGGAAGCCGCGGGCAGCGAGAATTCGGATGCGATGGTGCGCGCCCTGCTGGCCGATTTTGAAACGATCATAAACGAATGCAAAACGGGCATGAAAGAAGCGGAGGAAGCCGGTGACGAAGGAACCGCCGATATGCTGCTTGGCATTACGCAGTCCCTGGAGAAGCACCGCTGGATGCTCGGTTCTTTCCTGAACGGCTGACGAAAGCGGGCGGTGTGAACTTGCCGACCGCAGCCGCGTCACATGCCCTGCGGTCCGGGCAAAATACCGGTTACGGAGCCGGCCGGCGGCCTCTAACGAGGCGCGCCGGCTTTTTGCGGTTGCCTTTGCGAAAAATTTACCGTCGTTTTAAAGCGATTTTTGCCGGCCGGGTTTGGCTTTTTGGGAAAACGCCTACTATAATAGGAGGGAGTGAGCCGAATAACGGGCAAGAGAGGTGTAAACAGTGACACATTCCCACATGGCGTTGAAAGAATGGGCTTCGGCCGTACAGGCCTTGGAGCAGGGCGAGCAGATTCTCATCATGCGCAAAGGAGGCATTCGCGAAGAAACGCGGGATTTCCGCGTCGTTTCCGATGCTTTTTACCTGTATCCTACCTACGAGCATCAGAAGCCGCATCTCATCAAAGATTCCGCGCAGCCGAGGCTTCAAGAAACGCTGGACGGCTGGAATCCGGACGACAGGCAGGTGACGATTTCCTCCTGGGCCGAATTGGTCCGCGACATCGAAATAAGCGACGGGGAGACGCTGGAGAAGCTGCAGCCTTTTCATATCTGGACCGAGACCTTTGCGGAGGAAAGATTGAAATGGAAGCGCAAGCAGCCCCTTCATGTCATGCTGCTCCGCGTCTATAAGCTGGACAAGCCGGTTACCCTGGACGTCGATCCTTCCTATGAAGGCTGCAAGTCCTGGATCGAGCTTCAAGGGGAGCTGGAGTCCGCCCGCAGAACACCGGTGCTGAGCGACGAAGAGTTCCGGGCCGCGGTGGACAGGGTGGAGAAAGCTTTGGCGGACGGTGGGCAGGTCAACGGGGCTTAGTTTCGATACAGCCGGCCGTGTCGCTTTCCATCGACTGCCGCAGCCCCATACAGGCTTCCGCGGCGAGGACGGGATAAGTTTAGCTTGGAATGAACAGGTGCTGTTCAGTCGGAGTTCTTTTTGAGGCAAGCCGGGCGTTCTGGGAACAATTACATAATTTTATTCGCCGCACAATGAAAAAGCTCATATGACGGCGTTTAAAGACGATAGACCGGGGAAAATGCCCTTTCTTGATTTATGCAGGCGGCATAGACTATGATGAAGCTATTGAGAATCATTGATAATCATATTAGAATGATTATAAAGTGAAATTCATTGAAAAGTTGGAGGGTTAATTCACTATGGCAAACGCACCCGTATTCACAATAGAGGGTCTTAAGGCACAAATCGAAGGCAAAGAGATCCTGAAAGGCTTAAGCCTAGAAGTTAAAGGCGGAGAAATCCACGCCATCATGGGACCTAACGGTACCGGTAAAAGTACGCTGGCTTCCACGATCATGGGCCACCCTAAATATGAAGTGACCGAAGGCTCCATCAGCCTGGACGGCGAAGACGTGCTGGAAATGGCCGTCGACGAAAGAGCGCGCGCAGGCCTGTTCCTCGCCATGCAGTACCCGAGCGAAATCGCCGGCGTAACGAATGCAGACTTCCTCCGCAGCGCGATCAACGCGCGCCGTGAAGAAGGCAGCGAAATTTCCCTGATCAAATTTATCCGCCAGATGGAAAGCAAAATGAAAGAACTCGAAATGAATCCGGAGTTCATGCACCGTTACCTGAACGAAGGTTTCTCGGGCGGAGAGAAGAAGCGCAACGAGATTCTGCAAATGCTGATGCTCGATCCGCGTATCGTCATTCTTGACGAGATCGACTCCGGTCTAGATATCGACGCCCTTCGCATCGTCGCTACCGGCGTGAACGCTATGCGCAGCGAAGACCGCGGCTTCCTGATCATTACCCACTACCAGCGCCTGCTGGATTATGTAACACCTGACTTCGTACACGTGATGATGCAGGGTAGAATCGTTAAATCCGGCGGCCCTGAGCTGGCACAGCGTCTGGAGAAAGACGGCTACGACTGGATTAAAGAAGAACTGGGCATCGTCGACGAAACAGTCGGCAATGACGACGAGCAAGAATTCCAAGTTCCTATGAACACAACCGCACCGAAATATAACTAATGGCCTGGGCTATATATTAGGAGGAAATAGATATGACGACACAAACCATTCTTCCCGTTGATTCCCAAGCCGTCGCCCAAGCGTCGAAAGCCAGACAGGAGCCGGAGTGGTTGACCGATCTGCGCGTGCAGGCGGCAAATCTGGCGGGATCTTTGGAACTGCCTAAATTGGAAAAAACGAGATTGGACCGTTGGGACCTGAGCTCTTTCGGTACGTACCGCGAGCCTCAAGCCCTTGCTTCCGTCAGCGAGCTGCCGGAGCAGGTTAAAACACTCGTCGGAGATACGAACATCATCGTTCAACGGAACTCCGGCGCCGTATACCGGGCTCTGTCCGAAGAACTTGCCGGCCGCGGCGTTATCTTTACGGATCTTGAAACCGCGGTTCGCGAACACGCCGATCTGGTCCGTCCATACCTCGGCAAAGCGGTCGAAGCGGGCGAAAACCTGCTGACGGCCGTGCATGCGGCAACGTGGAGCGGCGGCGTATTCCTCTACGTTCCGAAGAACGTAAACGTGGAAATTCCGCTGCAAGCCTTGTTCCTGTCCGATGATTCGGCAGCGAGCTTCTCGCCGCACATTCTGATCGTAGCGGACACGAACAGCTCCGTCACCTACGTGGAGAACTTTACTTCTATCGGTACCGGCGCTTCGCTCGTACAAAACGGGGTAACCGAAGTATTCGTGAAACCTGGCGCGAACGTTCATTTCGCTTCGGTTCACAACCTTACGGAAGGCGTTACGGATCTGACTTACCGCCGCGCCGTTGTGGAGAACGACGGACGCGTGAACTGGATCGTCGGTGAGATGAACCAGGGCAATTCCATGTCCGACACGACTTCGATCCTGAAGGGTAACGGCTCTTACTCGGATGCGAAAGTCATCTGCGTGGGAACGAACGATCAGAAGCTGAACCTGACGACACGCGCGGTTCACTTCGGTCTGAACTCCAACAGCGACATGATTACGCGTGCCGTTATGAGAGACCAGGCTACTGCCATCATCAATGGCATCACGAAGATCGAGAAAGGCGCAACGGGCGCCAACGGCCAGCAGACGGAGCGTGTGCTCATGCTCAGCCCGAAAGCACGCGGCGACGCCAATCCGATCCTTCTGATCGACGAAGATGACGTAAAAGCCGGTCACGCGGCGAGCGTGGGCCAAGTAAACCAGGACCAGGTTTACTACATGATGTCCCGCGGGATCTCCCGTGAGGAAGCCACTCGTCTCCTGATTTACGGCTTCCTGGCTCCGGTCGTATCGGAGATTCCGATCGCCAAGCTGGAAGAGCAGCTGCAGACTATGGTAGAGAGGAAGCTGGGGCAATGAAACCTTCGGAGATACGCGAACTGTTTCCCATTTTGAATCAGGAAGTGAACGGGCATCCGCTCGTTTATCTGGACAGCTCCGCGACTTCCCAGAAGCCGGTCCAAGTCATCGAGGCCCTGAAAAAGTATTACGAATGGGACAATTCGAACGTACACCGAGGCGTCCACACCCTGGGGTCCCGTGCCACAGACGCTTACGAAGGAGCGCGCGCGAAGGTCGTCCGTTTTATCAACGCCCGCTCCGAGCAGGAAATCATCTTTACGCGCGGCACGACGACGGCGATCAATCTGGTTGCCAGCTCGTATGCCCGCTCCATCTGCGGGGAAGGCGACGAAATCGTCATCACGCCGATGGAACACCACAGTAATCTCATTCCATGGCAGCAGGTCGCGAAGGCGACCGGCGCTACGCTTAAATATATCCCGCTTCAACCGGACGGTTCCATCGCCCTTGAAGATGTGGAAACTACCATTACGGACCGCACGAAATTCGTATCGGTCGTTCATCTTTCCAACGTCCTGGGCGTCCTGAACCCGGTGAAAGCCATCGCCGAGATCGCTCACCGTCACGGCGCCAAGATGATGGTGGACGGCGCGCAGAGCGCTCCTCACCTGAAGGTGGATGTGCAGGATCTGGATTGCGACTTCTTCGCCTTCTCCGGCCACAAAATGTGTGGACCGACCGGAATCGGGGTATTGTATGGGAAGAAGGAGCTGCTTGAAGCGATGGAGCCGATCGAATTCGGCGGCGAAATGATCGACCATGTGGATCTTTACGATTCCACATGGAAGGAGCTCCCCTGGAAATTCGAGGGGGGAACGCCGATCATCGCCGGTGCCGTCGGTCTTGGAGCGGCTATCGACTTCCTGGAGGAGATCGGCCTTGACGCCATCGCCGACCACGATGCCAGCTTGACTGCCTATGCGCTGGAGCGTATGCTTGAGATTGAAGGTCTGAATGTTTACGGTCCGAGGAACAACCGCGTCGGGCTTGTCACCTTTAACCTCGGTGACGTTCATCCGCACGACGTGGCTACGGTGCTGGATGCCGAAGGTATCGCCGTTCGTGCCGGTCACCACTGCTGCCAGCCGCTGATGCGCTGGCTGGAACAATCGGCTACGGCACGCGCCAGCTTTTATTTATACAATACTGAAGATGACATCGACCGACTCGTCCAGGGCTTACTAAAAACAAAGGAGTATTTCGGTCATGCAATTGGATGATTTATACCGCAGAGTCATCATGGATCATTATAAAACGCCAAGAAACCGCGGGTCGTTCGAAGATAACGAATCGGTTTCAATCAACCTGAACAACCCTACTTGCGGGGACCGAATCACTTTGCAGATGCAGGTAGAAGACGGAAAAGTCAAAGCCGCTAAGTATGTGGGCGAGGGATGCTCGATTTCGATGTCCTCAGCTTCGATGATGACGGATGCCGTCAAAGGCAAAACGCTCGAAGAAGCGCTCGAAATGGCAGAGAATTTCTCCAAGCTGATGAAGGGCGAAGACGTTGAATTCGAATACGAAGATATAGAGGCTTTGTCCGGCGTGAACAAGTTCCCGGCCCGTATCAAATGCGCTACACTCCCGTGGAACGCGCTGCGCAAGGGAATCGAACAAACGAAGCAATCGTAATGAACAAGAATTAAAGGAGGTTGGTACGATGGCTAAGCAAATGCCAGATATGGAAGAGTACAAATACGGCTTTCGGGACGAGCACAAGTCTATTTTCCAATCGGGAAAAGGACTGAACGCTGAGATCGTGACTGAAATTTCCAGAATGAAAGGCGAGCCCGAGTGGATGCTCGAGTTCCGTCTGAAATCGCTGGAACAGTTTTTCAGCATGCCGATGCCGCGTTGGGGCGGTAACCTGGATGATCTCGATTTCAACGACATCCAGTACTACGTCAAGCCGTCCGAGAAGCAGGGCAAGACGTGGGAAGAGGTTCCGACCGAGATTAAGGAAACGTTCGACAAGCTCGGTATTCCGGAAGCGGAACAGAAGTTCCTTGCCGGCGTATCCGCTCAGTACGAGTCCGAAGTCGTCTACCACAGCATGCAGAAAGAACTTGAAGATCAAGGCGTGATCTTCATGGACACCGACAGCGCGCTGCGTGAATACCCGGAGCTGTTCCGTGAATATTTCGGAACCGTTATTCCTCCGAGCGACAACAAATTCGCCGCGCTGAACAGCGCCGTATGGTCCGGCGGCAGCTTCATTTACGTTCCGAAAGGCGTAAAATGCGAAGTTCCGCTTCAAGCGTATTTCCGTATCAACTCGGAAAATATGGGTCAGTTCGAGCGTACCCTGATCATCACGGACGAGGACAGCTTCGTTCACTATGTAGAAGGTTGTACCGCTCCGGTTTACAGCACGAACTCGCTTCACAGCGCGGTCGTTGAAATCGTATGCCGCAAAAACTCCCGTGCCCGTTATACCACGATCCAGAACTGGGCGCCGAACATCTACAACCTCGTAACCAAGCGTGCCGTCGCCGAAGAAGGCGCGAACATGGAATGGGTGGATGGCAACATCGGCTCCAAGCTGACGATGAAATACCCGGCTGTCGTGCTTAAAGGCCGCGGCGCCAAAGGCTCCGTTCTGTCCATTGCCGTTGCAGGCAAAGGCCAGCATCAGGATGCCGGTGCGAAAATGATCCACCTTGCTCCGGACACCACTTCGACGATCATTTCGAAGTCGATCTCCAAGCACGGCGGTAAAGTAACGTACCGCGGACTCGCTTCCTTCGGCCGCAACTCCGCAGGCGCGAAATCCAACATCAAGTGCGACACGCTGATTATGGATAAACAATCCACGTCCGACACGATTCCGTACAACGAAATCATGAACGACAACATCACGTTGGAGCACGAAGCGACCGTTTCGAAAGTATCCGAAGATCAACTCTTCTACCTGATGAGCCGCGGACTGTCGGAAGGCGAAGCGACGCAAATGATCGTTATGGGCTTCATCGAGCCGTTCACGAAAGAACTTCCGATGGAGTACGCGGTTGAAATGAACCGCCTCATCAAGTTCGAGATGGAAGGTTCTATTGGCTAATCCTTGTCCCGCAAGGTATCGCTCATAGAGGGACAACGCTCCTCTTTAATTTTTTGAGCTATGTATAAAAACGTGTCTGCAGTGACTTTGACGCTAATGTGTCTTAATCGCTCGGACACGTTTTTTATGATTGCGCCAGCTTCTAGAAGATGGACGGCATGAGATGTGAAATCGTTTATTTTGAAAAAGCAGAAGAGAAATAAGTAGTGGACGGGAACCGGTAATCCCAGGCCGGAGGAGAGGCGAGGAGAAAACACGACTTTGCGCGAGTCATTCATTCGATTCCAAACGTGTCCTTTTGGGACGCGTTTTTTGCATTCTTCGAGGATACAAGCCAGTTTTGCTTATTGCCCAGGTCAGATATATTTAAGAAGTCTTCGCATATGCGAAGGTTTTTTTGTATAAAAAAAGGGTTTCGGTCAAAACCTAGTTCTACATCGACTGGATTCAGGACTTCCAGGATATCGAACACAAGGAGGATAACATAAGTGGCAGGCAAGCTGATCATTAAATTGATTCTAAACGGGGTTGTTGTCATCCCTCTGCTGATCACTTTTACGGAGGCGAGCTTTGCATCGGCTCTTCTGACAGCGGTTTTGTTATCTCTCGTGGCTTTTATAATCGGGGACCAGCTTATCCTGAGGGTTTCCAATAATTTGATTGCGACGATTTGCGACGCCGCATTGGCTTTCGTATTCTTATGGCTGGCGGCTTATGTGGCAGACTGGTCGCTTTCCACGGGCGAGCTGTTGACCATTGTCCTTGTGCTCGGTTTGATCGAGGCCATGTATCACCGGATGCTGCGGGAGCTGCCGGCCAGATAAAACTTGAGGTGTGCATTTACCTGTGTATAATTACCATCGAGCAAACGTCCGGAAACTACCCCATGATTACAACCGCTTTGAGGAAATTTGATGCTGAAATAATTAAATTTTAAAAAATGCCTAGGTAAACTTGCACGCTTATCGTTCAAGTCACATAGGCATTTTTCGTTCAAAAACAACGGGTATAAAAATATAGACAGCACTCGTTCGCAACCTAAAGATTAAGGCAGCAGTCCCACTCTTATCGTGGGATCGACAGCCAGGGGCACCAAGGCGCTGGCGAGCCAGACGGCCGCGATAAGAAATGAGAACAGGGAGAGGACCAATCCCGCGGAACGCCGGTGAGCACGCCGTGCGGCAAGCCCTGCGCCAAATGCGACAACTCCCAGGATCAAGCCCAAGGACAGCGTCACAACCGGCAGATTTAAGAGGATCGCCAAAATGCCGCAGACAATCGACAAGACGACGGAGGTTCTTTTCTTCCGTATCGTGGGGGGCATTCCATCAGGAGGGAAAAAGCTTTCGGAGCGGCGAACCGAATCCGAACCCGAATCCGGATGCCCCGAGTGTCCCCGGTGCACGGAGAATTCTTCAGCCGTCCGGGATGTAACAGGCTCAAGCTCCGAAGCGGATGGGGCGAGGGAACGCACGCCCTCCGAATCGGGAGAGGGCGGTTCGGGCCCGCGCCGGGATTCGGCTCTGTCCGTTCCGAATGAAGCGGTCTCCTCGACCGGATCGGACTTGCGTTTTATCGTCACGAGGGGCTGTTCATTGCTTGGATGGGTGCTCTTGTTCCGTTCGTCGGCCATTGCAAACGCGCCTCCTTCATAAAAAAATGAAGCCGGCTACACTGCACTGCCGGCCAAGTTCCGTGTTAATTTCAATTGGATACCATTATTGTAGCACAAAACAGCCGCTAAATTCCCGGAGGGAAAAGGCGGCTGCCGCTTTTTTGTAGGAGTATCTTTTAAAGCGCTTACTAAACGGTGATGGATTGAATCTCGAGGTCGGTGCGCTGAGTAAGATCGATAAACGTGTCTTCGGCCTCATCGACTTGGATAAGGGGCCGGAAGTAATCGTTCGGGAAGGTCATGACGATCGTGCCGGACTTTCCGTTGGATAAGGTGGCTTTTTTGCCGATAAAGTTCGGAATCATGTTGGCGATAAACACATGAACCGCTTGAGGGTCAAGCTCGCCGAAGCTCATTTTGTGAAGCTCCTTCAAGACGTAGAGCAGATCCCGTTTGGACTGGTACGAACGGTTGTTAATCATGGCGCTGTACACGTCGGCTACCGCAACGATTTTGGCCGCGGGATGAATCGCTTCGCCGGTTTTGCCCAGCGGATATCCCCTCCCGTTGAGCCGCTCGTGGTGCTGGAGGGCGACCAAGGCGGACAGATCGTCGCCAATCGAATTCCGGATAATTTCATATCCGTAGACGGTGTGCTTTTGCATCTCGGCATATTCTTCGTTCGTAAGCTTGCCGGGTTTTTGAAGGATGTCGAAGCTGATTCGGCACTTTCCGATATCGTGAAGATAGCCGGCCTTGCCGATCTGTTTGGCTTCTTCTTCGCTTTTGCCCAGCCAGGTCGAAATAAAATAAGAGATAAGCCCGACCTGAACGCTGTGCTGGTACGTATAGTCATCGCGGCTGTCCAAGCACAGCAGCAAATTCACGACGTCTTTTTCTTCCCGCACGTTGGAAATGAGAGGAGTGTAATACTGCTCGACAACCGAGTCGGAAAGCTTGCCCGTCCTGACCGCGCTTTCGAAGAGATCCTTGATGCCGCCGATTGCGGTGTGAAACGATTCCTCCTGCTTCGAAAGCTCCGCGGAAACGGCCGTTTCCGTTTGGGCTTCGAGGCCGGGCCGCAGTCGTTCTTCGATGTCCACATATTCAATCTGGTGCTTGTTCAGTTTTAAAATATCGAACTCGTCCACTTTCGTATCGGCCGATAAAATGTTCAATCCGTTGGAGTTGAACGTATCGCGGGTAAGACGGTCCCCCACTTGCAAATCTGATATATGAATTCTCATCTGAATTCATTCACCTTTTCCCAGTTTTTCTCAATCACCTTCATATTAGCAGGAGAATAAAGAGAGTTGCAATGTAACATTTTCCAACTATCGGAATATACTTGTCGGATTTGATCAATTATTGATAAAGAAATGTGAACGGGGAAAAAGCGGAAAAAAGTCCGGTGCAAGCCCGATACAAATCGCTCGACCGCCGAGAAGCCAAACGAAGCGGAAGTGCAAAAAGAGCCTTACAGGAATAAGGCTCTTGCTAATAATCCGATTACATGCCGATGTAACGGCTGTACAATGTTTTGGCGGCGACAGGGTCGGTGACGCCCTGTACGAGCACCCGTCCGTCGGGAAACACGGCGAGTGTGATGTCATCCGACGGGCGGAAACGAAGGAGAAATTTGTTGCGGCTTACGCGGCCGAGCGGAGCAAGGCGCTGTTCCCACTGTTCCAGCGAGAAGTCGGCCGGACGGACGGGATGAATTTGAACGGAATCCCGCCCGCACAACGTCTGAATCGTTTCCCCGTCGATCTCGGCGTCCAAATATTCGAACGAGCGATGCGCGCAGGCCGGGCAGTCGGCTTTGCGGGCGCCCGAGACGTCCACCGACGTGTAGTGGTTGTACCACAGGTCCCACTGCTGCATGCGGCGGTTGAGATGCTGCCTGTCCCCGATCAGGATTTTCATCGCCTCTGTGGCCTGATACGAGGCGACCATATGAATGATCGGGCCGATCACGCCGGCGGTGTCGCACGTGTCCGCGGTGCCGTGCGCCGGCGCGGAGCCGAACAGGCAGCGCAGACACGGCGTTTCGCCGGGCAGAATCGCCAGCGAAACGCCGCGCGAAGCGACGGCGCCGCCGTACAGCCACGGAATGCCGTGCTTAACGCTGACGTCGTTGATCAGAAACCGGACGGAAAAGTTATCCGTTCCGTCGAGGATCAGATCAACCCCGGTCAGCAGCTCTTCGGCATTCAAGGGATTCAAGTCGGCAACGTGTGCTTCGATGCCGACGAGAGAGTTCACCAGCCGCAGCTTCGCGGCCGCGGCTGAAGCTTTCGGCTGCGCCTGGCGGGCGTCTTCTTCGTCATAGAGCATCTGCCTTTGCAGATTGCTCTCTTCGACGAAGTCGCGGTCGATCAGGCGCACGAAGCCGACGCCGGCGCGAACCATGTGGTTCGCGAGGACGGTGCCGAGCGCGCCGAGGCCGACGATGGCGACCCGCGCGTGGCCGAGCGCCCGCTGGCCGTTCTCGCCGACGGGCTTGAAAAGCACGTGCCGGGAGTAGCGCGCCGGCACTTCGGCCGCGCCGTCCGCGGCCCGTGCCTGCGGGGCCTGAGCCGCCGCTGCGCTCGCTGCTCCGGCTTGGACCGTCTCAGGCTGCGCCGCGGATTCGGCGGCCGCTTCGGTCCCCCCTGCGGAGGAAGAGGAGAAAGCCGCGGACGACCGATCGTCCGGCGGCGGATAAGGATGAGGGCTGCTCATAGGAGTTGCTCCTTCCGGATAGAATGGGAATGACAATTAGGACAATAATTCCGGTGGGTCCGGTGTTCTCGTGTGCTTTATGCGGTAGCGGATTCCGGTTACGGAATCGGGCGGCTGTCTCTTACGCTCGCCGACGTACCTGGCTTCTTCTTCCTGACGTTTAACATCGCCTAACGTTTCGATGCTTCGATCCGAAAGCGTTCGCGGCTGCGCACGCTGCACTATTCCCGGCCGGGGGGCGGGGCCAGCGGATTCCAGCCGGCTGCGCCTTCCGGCGAAACGTAGCCTTTCCACTCGGAGCCGTCTTCGCCGATTTCTTTTTTCCAGACGGGCAGGATCTGCTTCACGCGTTCGATGGCGTAACGGCTTGCCTCGTAACAGTCTGCCCGGTGCGGCGTGGAGACGGCGATGACCAGACTGCTTTCGCCGATTCCGACGGGCCCCAGCCGATGCGTCATCGCGCAGCGGCATCCGGGCCAGCGTGCTTCCAGCTCTGCGCCGATGGTTTCCATGACGGAGACGGCCATTGGCTCGTAGGCTTCGTATTCGAGCAGGACGGTGCGCACTCCGTGCGTGTGCTCGCGGGTCGTGCCGATAAACGCGAGTGTCGCTCCGCAGTCGGGATGGGTAACCTTATGTAGGACCTCGGCGGGCTCGATCGGTTCCCGCGTAAGCACGTAGCGTACGGGTTCGGCCGCTTCGTCTCCGGCATCCGGCGCTTCGCCGCTTCCGCCCGAGACGGGAGGAATGAGCGCAAGCTCGTCGGTCTCGCAGACAAGTTCGTGCGGCGCGGCATACGCGTGATTTTTGGCCAGAAAGCAGTGGGCCAGAAGAGACCTTGCGGCAGGGAACCGCTCGGCAATTTCGTTCAGCAGGTCCTGAACCGTCGCGGAATGCCCGGACGCGTCCGGGGACAGCGCGATATCGATGGAAGGGCGGCCGAGCTCATCGGCCAAGCCCGCAAAAAGCCGGATATGGAACGTCATGAGGACTTCTCTCCTGAAAGTTGCGTTTTCAACTAGCATATCATATCCTAAAACGAAAATGATATAATGAGGCTGTCCGGGCAACCGGGCTTCTTACATAATGAAGCCAAGTATGGCATACGTAATAGAGACAGGCTTTACAGCGGAGGTGAAATCATGCCCGAAAAGCAGCAGAAGCACCAGACGTTAGTGATTCTTCATACGAATGACTTGCACAGTCATTTCGAACAGATGCCCAAAATTGCGACCTGCTTCAAAGAGCTCCGGCGCCGCCATGAAGGGGATGAGATCCTGACGCTGGATATCGGCGATCATCTGGACCGGATGAGGCTCGAAACCGAAGGGACGGGCGGCGCCGCCAATATCGAAATCATGAATGCAACGGGATACGAGGCGATGGTTCCGGGCAATAACGAAGGCTTGACATACGCTCCGGATGCGCTTCGGAGTCTTTTTGAAACGAAAGCGGAATTTCCCGTTATCGGAAGCAACATTCTTGATGCGGACACGGGGAAGGTTCCGGCTTGGATGGTTCCGTACCATATCGTACGCAAAGGGGACATCACCGTAGGTTTAATCGGGCTGACGGCGGCTTTTACGGATTATTACGAGCTGCTCGGCTGGGATGTGCAGGAGCCGGTTAAAGCTGCTGCCTACTGGGTGGAGAAGCTGCGGCCGCAGGTCGACATCGTGGTCGTCCTGTCCCACCTCGGACTCCGTTACGATGAACGGATGGCGGCGGAAATCGAAGGCATTGACGTCATCCTCGGCGCCCACACTCACCATCTGCTGGAAACGCCGCTGCACATCCGCAGCACGCTGGTCTGCGCCGCAGGCAAATACGGCCAGTATGCGGGAGAGGTGGAGATCGCCTACAATGTGCGGGAGCGGCGCATCGAGCGGCTTGCGGGCCGCGTTCACGACGTATCCGGCTGCGAGGACGACGCGGAGATCGCGGAAATTCTCGCCCGCAATGCGGAGCTGGGCCGGCGCTCCCTCGATATCCCGGTAACGGATCTCGCGGAGCCGCTGGAGCTTGACTGGTACGGCGAGTCTCCGCTTGGCAACCTGCTCGCGTCGGGTCTGCGCCGCTGGATGAACGCGGAGATCGGGCTCGTCAACGCCGGCCAGCTGCTGCGCGGGCTTGCGAGAGGGCCCGTCACGCTCGGACGCCTCTTGGCCGTCTGTCCCGGCCCGATCAACCCGTGCCGGGTCAAGCTGACCGGCGGCCGGCTGCTGCAGGCGCTGGAGGAATCCCTCCTGCCGGAATTCCAGAGCAAGCCGATCCGGGGTTTCGGCTTCCGGGGAGAAGTGCTGGGCATCCTGTGCCTGGACGGCTTGACCGTCCGTTACGATCCGGAAGGGAAGCCTTTGCGCAAAATCCGGGAAGTGCTCGTGAACGGCGAAGCGCTGGACCCGGAGCGGTCGTATACGGTCGGTATGATCGACATGTTTACGTTCGGAGTCGGCTACTTATCCTTGCACGAAGCAACGGATGTGGAGTACCTGCTTCCCGAGCTGCTGAGGGATATTCTGGGCGAGGAGCTTCAGCATCCCGAGCGTTTTCAAGAGGCTTTCGAGTCCCGCTGGCAGTTGGAAGGCATTTGACCGTTACCGAAGGTTAACTTGTCTTGACCCTTTCATCCGGGTAAAATGTATAGTTGCGGGGATCTGTCCGTGCCCGGCACAGGTCCCCAGCTGTTATTATTAGGAGAGAGACCATGTTCAGTTTATGGATTGCCGCGATTATCGGGATTGTGGAAGGATTAACCGAGTTTTTGCCGGTTTCCTCAACCGGACACATGATTTTGACACAATCTCTGCTTGGAATCAGCGACGATGAACCGCTCATGAAGACGTTCACGATCGTGATCCAGCTTGGAGCCATTCTTGCCGTCGTGATCGTGTATTGGAAGCGGATCCTGCGTATTCTCGGAATCAACCGGGAGCCGGTAGCGGTTAAAGCGGGAGCTTCCCGGTTAAATGTCCTTCACATTCTGCTGGGAATAGTCCCGGCGATGGGGATCGCGTTTCTGTTCGACGATTTGATCGAGACGTATTTGTTTTCTCCGAAAACCGTAGTCGTGTCCCTGATCCTGGGCGGGATTCTGATGATCATCGCCGAGAAGAAGATGGACCGGACAAGAGGGCCGGTCGTTGAGGACATGGACGGTATTTCGTATCGTCAGGCTTTTACCATCGGCCTCTACCAGTGTCTATCCGTCCTGATTCCGGGATTTTCGCGCTCCGGAGCGACGATGGCCGGCGGTATGCTTCACGGTGTGACCCGTAAAGCGGGTGCCGATTTTACGTTCATTATGGCGGTTCCGATCATGTTTGCCGCCAGCGGATATTCCCTGCTCAAGAGCTACAAAAACTTTACGTCGGACGACATCCTGTTTTTCGCAGTGGGCTTTATCGTTTCCTTTATTGTCGCGCTGCTGGCCATTGTGACGTTTATCCGTTTCGTACAGCGCATGAAACTGACTTATTTCTCTTACTACCGCTTTGCACTGGCCGCTATTTTCATCGTTTATCTGTGGCTAACTTAGGCTTTTCCGGGTTTTCGCCCATACGTTTGGACAACCGGAGAGATAGTTTTTACAAAATTGGATGGAACATGTAAATAAACCTCCTGGAACCGCGTCGAAAAAACGCGGTTTTTGTATTGCTCTTTCCAAAAATATCTTATACAGTAAGGGTATAAAGAGAGGAATATACAGATCGCGGGGTTTGGAGAATATGCGGCTTTTACCCATCAGCCAATGCCAGCCGGGCATGAGACTGGGCAGACATATTTACAACGAGCAGGGAGCGGTATTGCTTGCGGAAAATGTCGAATTAACGCAATCGCTGCTGGAGCGGTTGAAAACATACGGAATCGATTATTTATATATCCAGGATGCGCTGACGGAGGATATCGTTCCGGACGATCTGGTCTCGGAGGAGACCAAGCTCAGGCTGTTCACGGAAATCCGTTCCACCTTTCGCAAGCTGATGAACGAACCGGGACGGAGAACACTGGCGAATTACCAACATTTCGGCAAATCGTTCAGGCAGCAGATGGACCACGTGATCGATGATTTATCCCGTCATAAAGACGCCATGATTATGCTGGGCGATATTCAGATTAAAGACCACTACTTATATCAGCACTCGCTTAACGTCTGTTTATACACCACCATGCTTGGCATGAGCCATGGGTACGAAAGGGATGAATTAATGACGCTGGGCCTCGGGGCTCTTCTTCACGATATCGGCAAAACGCAAATCCCGGAAGAGATTCTGTCGAAGCCCTCCAAGCTGTCCGAACCGGAATGGTCCGAGATGGAGAAACATACGGTGTACGGATATCAAATGCTCAAGAATGAGCCGAACATCCCTTTGCTTTCCGCTCACTGCGCGTTTCAGCATCATGAACGGATCAACGGCAGCGGGTACCCGCGAGGCATTAAAGACGAGGAGATTCATCCCTATGCGAAATGGATCGCGATGGTCGACTCCTACGATGCGATGACGACACAGAGGGTTTACCGCAAGGCGATGCTTCCCCACGAGGCGCTGGAAGTCATTATGGGCGGAGCGGGCACCTTGTACGATAAGGAAATGCTAAACTTGTTCCGGGATAAAGTGGCCATTTACCCGCTCGGCGTCACCGTAGCGCTCAATACCGGCGAAATCGCTGTCGTGGTCGACCTCAATGCTTCCGCTCCCCAGCGGCCCGTTGTCCGTGTGATCAAGAACGAAGCGCGCGAGTTGATCGCCTCCCCGTATGAGATCGATTTGTCCAAAAAATTGACGATCATGATTACGGAAGTCCATCCCCTGTAAGCGATGCTGTCAAGAGAGCGTGACAAAGTGCCGTTCTGTTTTTAAAATAGCCCGTTGTAAGCCGAAAGTCGACGGAGGGTTCCGTTCGGCTTTTTTTGCGTTTCTTTCTCAAAGGCTGATATAAAATGGAAATCCCCGAACCATACTAAAAGAAGCGATTACGGAAATTCCGCTTATACGGAAGAATTCCGGTTGCCGCAAGAGGTCCGGGAGGAATCGGAATGAACGGAATGAACGGTATGCAGCCAAGTGCGAAGTCGGAACTATTCATGCAGTGGGGATACGCCATGTACCGGTACCGCAAGCGAGTACTGGCGGTCTGGATCGTATTATTTGCCGGGGCCGCGATTTTGGCGGGTCAAGTACCGGCGCTTCTGAAAGACGACGGGTTTACGCCGAAAGGCAGTGAATCCGATAAGGGGTTTCACTTGCTGCAGGAGAAGCTGGGCGTTCCGCCTTCTTCGCTGCAGCTCGTGTATGACGGGGACGGCAAAGATTTGACGACGGAAAAAGTCAAGGCTTCCATTGCAAAATCGCTGGAGCCTTTGAAGTCCTTGCCTTATGTAGATACGTGGGCGTTTGTCGAAAGCCCTAGAAAAGAATCGGCCCGGGCAGCCGAAATCCAGGCGGTTAACGTGGCACTCAAGCTGGAAGTGGAGAAAGTACTGGAAAAATACGGCGAGATTCAGGCTCGTCTGACTCCGCCTCCGGGGATGAACGTGTACATGGGCGGAGCGCCGGCTCTGCTGGCCGATATGCAGAAAGCGAGCAAGAACGATATCGCCAAAGCGGAAATGATCGGCCTGCCGATTGCGCTGATCGTGCTCCTGATCATTTTCGGCACATTAACGGCAGCTCTGCTGCCCCTTATCGTCGGTGTGGCCAGCTTGACTGCGACACTGGGGATTACCTACTTTATTGCGCGACAGGTCGCGCTGTCCAACTTCCTACCGAATATGGTGACGATGCTCGGGCTCGCGGTTGGAATCGACTACGCTTTGTTTATGGTCAGCCGGTTCCGGGAAGAGCTGAGAGCCGGCAGGGAGATTCCGGACGCCGTTGCGGTGACCTGCAGGATGGCGGGACGAAGCATCTTCTTCTCGGGAATAGCCGTACTCATCGGGTTGTGCGGCATGCTGTTCGTGGATCTTTCGTTCTTCCGCTCCCTTTGTCTGGGAGGCATTCTCGTGGTGACGATCTCGGTCCTGGCTGCCAACACTCTCCTGCCGGCGCTGCTGGGGATGCTCGGCAGACACGTGAATTCCTTGCGGGTCCTGCCGAAAGCGTGGTCGGAGAGAGGGACGACACGGCGCTTCTGGGAGCGGACCGCCTACTTTGTCATGCGCCATCCCGTCGTTCTGGCCCTCGTGCTGACGGCGGCGCTGACGGCCATGATGCTGCCCATACGCGGCATGCAGCTCAGCACGCCGAGCGGAGACGTCCTGCCGCCGCAGTATGGCGCGCGGCAAGCCGGTGACTTGGCCGGGGAGGCGTTCGACGAGCGGGAGTTGAACCCGCTGCAGGTCCTTGCCACGGCCCCGGAGGGCACGTGGGGCGCCGCATCCGTCGGCCGTCTGAGGGCCTACATCGCCTCGGTGAAGGCAACCGGGGGAGTGAAAGGCGTCCGCAGCGTGCTGGACGGCTTCCCGGGCCTCAGCGACGAGCAGGCGGCTTCGGTGCTGAGCGAGCCTTCCCTGTCTTCTCCGGGCGCTGGGAAGACAGGGAAGGCTCAGGACAGCGTGCTGATCCGCGTCGTCCCGGAAAGCGACCCCGACGACCGGGCGACCGACGCTCTGGTGCGGAGCCTCCGCGGGCTGGACCGGCAGGGGCTGGACGTTCATATGACGGGCGGCCCCGCGTACCGGCTGGATATGCTGGACCGGATTCAAGACAAGCTGCCGGTGGTAATTATGTTTGTCTTGGGAGTGACTTTTATCGTCCTCCTGCTGGCGTTCCGCTCGCTGCTTCTCCCGCTTAAAGCGGTCTTGATGAACGTATTAAGCCTAGGGGCAAGTATCGGAGCCGTGGTGCTCGTTTTTCAGCATGGTTTCCTGGCCGAACTGATGAGGGTAACCTCGACCGGTTACGTGAGCGCTACTGTGCCCATCGTTATTTTCTGCGTTGTATTCGGCATTTCGATGGACTATGAGGTGTTTCTCATTTCGCGGATCGCGGAAGAGTACGACCGGACCGGAGACAACGAGCGCAGTACGGCCGAAGGGATGATGAAAACCGGCTCGCTTATCACAAGCGCCGCTTTCATTCTTATCGTCGTGGTCGGCACGTTTATTTTTACCGATATCGAGATTATGAAGGCACTCGGCCTGGGACTTGCGCTCGCTGTCCTCATTGATGCGACTGTCGTCCGCCTCCTGCTCGTTCCGGCTTTGATGAAGCTGCTGGGCAGGCTGAACTGGTGGGCGCCGGGCTGGCTGCGTCCCCACGGACCGAGGGAGGGAAGCGATCCGTTACTGTAACGGAGATTATTTCATTTTTCATTGGCATCGGGTACAATAGAGGGCATACGTTTGCGCAAAGAGGCGTATATTCCAGGGGGATCGGGAAATCACCCCAATTTAGGTACCGGATGTGAAGAAGAAATGAATGAACGAACAGCTGTCCCGGCTTTAATGAAACTTTCGCCCTCCTACGACCCGTGGGATCCGATACGTTCGCTCCAGCAGTACGGCCGTCACACGTTAACCAGCGTGGAATTCACGGTCTCGAATTTGTGTAACATGCGCTGCGAGCATTGTGCGGTGGGCGATACGCTTGTCATGAAAGAAGGGCCGAAGCTTGCCCTGGATCATGCGCTACGCAGGCTGGAAGAAATCCAGCACCTGGAAACGATCAGCATTACGGGCGGAGAGCCCATGTTCTCCGAGAAAACCGTAAAGGAATATATTGTCCCTCTGCTGCGGTACGCACGCGAAAGAGGAGTCCGTTCGCAAATCAACTCCAATCTTACTATGGAGCTGGAAAGGTACGAGTGGATTGCCCCTTATCTGGATGTGATGCACATTTCCTTTAATTACACGTGCGCGGAAGATTTTCACGAAGTAGGTTTTGTCCGTTCGGGACGGCCTGTCGGAATGCAAGCCGCTTCCAAAATGTACGACCGCATGCTGGATAATTCCGTGGCGCTCAGCAAGGGCGGGATGTTTATTTCGGCGGAATCCATGCTGAACACCCGGACGAGCGAGAAAATAGTTCCTATACATAAAATCATTGAAGAAATCGGATGCCAGAGGCATGAGGTTCATCCCATGTATCCGAGTTCTTTTGCATCCAATCTGCCGATCCTTACTTTGGATCAGCTGAGGGATACGATTCACCGCCTGCTCGACGGACGCAATCCGGAGATGTGGATGCTGCTCGGAACACTTCCTTTCTACGCGTGCAACAGCTCAGAGGAAGACCGGAAGCTGCTGAGCCGGCTGCGCAGCGAACCGAACTTGACGGTCCGCAACGATCCGGACGGGCGCAACCGTCTCAACGTCAACATGTTTACTGGCGACGTTTACGTAACCGATTTTGCCGACGTCCCGGCTTTGGGCAATCTGCACGAGGATAAGCTGGAGACCGTTTTTGATCGGTGGCTGAACCATCCGCTGAGCCGCACGGTCGATTGCCATTGTCCCGCCGTTTCCTGCTGCGGTCCCAACCTGCTGGTGGCGAATTCTTATTACTCCGGTGAGGATTTCACACGGCGTCAGGCCATTCTGACGTAATTTAGCAGCAAAGGAGACTGAGAACCATTGGGGAGTTTTGAATGGGATAAAATTTTTCTGAATATGTCACTGGTCTTATTGCTGGTACTGCTCAACGGGTTCTTCGTCGCCGCCGAGTTCGCGCTCGTGAAAGTGCGTCAATCGAAACTGCAGCAGCTCGTGAATGAAGGGAACAAGAAAGCGAAATTCGCTTTTGCCGTCACGAAGAAACTGGACGCTTACTTGTCCGCCACCCAGCTCGGGATTACGCTGGCGTCCCTCGGACTCGGTTGGGTCGGGGAAAGCGCGATTGCGAAACTCATTATCGAACCGCTTTTCCAAGTTCTCAACTGGCATTCGACTTTCCTGTCGGGGACGATTTCGCTGGTTTTATCTTTCTCTATTGTGACGTTTCTTCACATCGTGCTGGGGGAACTTGCGCCCAAATCGCTGGCGATCCAGAAACCCGATGCGATTTCTTTGTGGACCTCGGCCCCGCTGATGTATTTCTATAAAATTTTTCTTCCCGCTATCTGGGTTCTCAACGGAGCGGCACGGCTGCTTCTTAAAATGTTCGGCGTCAAGCCGGCCAATGAACACGATGCCGCGCATACGGAGGAAGAAATCCGCATATTGATGAATCAGAGCGCCAAAAGCGGACACATCGACCGCGACGAAATGCTTCTGTTCGATAATATTTTCGAATTCTCCGATCGTATCGCCCGCGAGGTAATGCTGCCCCGCACGGACATGGACTGCCTGTTCATCGACCAGCCTTACGACGAAATTTTGCAGCATATCTACGAGACCAAGCACACGCGCTACCCGGTAGCCTTGGGGGACAAGGACCAGATTATCGGCTTTGTCCACATTACCGATCTGCTGACCGCGGACGCAACGGTTCAGGTCGAGCTGCAGCAGTTCGTGCGGCCGATTCTCAGCGTACCGGAATCCATGGAGATCAGCCAGGTGCTCAAGCTTATGCAAAAAAAGCATTCCCAGCTTGCCATCGTAGTGGACGAGTACGGCGGAACGGCGGGGATGCTGGCGCTCGAAGACATCATGGAGGAAATCGTCGGCGAGCTTCATGACGAATTCGATGAGGATGAGAGACCGAGCATCGAAGTTAAAGGAAATATCACTTCCGTCGAAGGACGGACACTGATTGAAGATTTAAACGTGCTGCTTCATCTCGAAATTGAGGATGAGGAAGTCGACACGATCGGCGGCTGGGTATTCAAGACGCTTGAAGGCTCCCCGATTAAAGGGAAAAAAGTGGTCTTCGGCGGACACACGTTTGAAGTCGCCGAGGTGGACCGGCTTCGTATTACCCGTGTCAACATCACGAAGAACGAAAGCGAAATGCCCAAAGATCCTGCAGCCGGACTGGAGGAATAAAGGGGGAATTCTTTCACGTGTCGTGGAAAACCCTGCTTATACTGGCTTTCGGGCTTCTGCTGCTGTACGGTCTCTTCACCGTGGGAATGCCGTTTCTGCTGGCGATCGTGACCGCAATGCTGCTGGAGCCCGTGGTGACAACGGGAATGCGGCTGCTTAAACTGCGCAGGTTTGCAGCCGTTTCTCTTGTCAGCACCCTGTTTACGCTGCTTACCCTGGGCCTTTTTTCCATGATCGGGGTCAAAGTCGTAACGGAATTTATGAATTTCTGGGGCAAAATCCCCGTTTATCTGGAGGAAACCGGCATTTATGTGGAGGATGCGGCCGCAAAGGCGAGACTTATGTACGAGTCCCTTTTCCCGGGCGATAACTCCCAAATGCAAGTCTGGCTGCAGAACGGACTGGCTTCCGCCGCCCAAGCGCTGGAACGTTTTATCCTGCTTTTGTCCGACTCGTTTCTGGGAGCGGCCGCGGCCATCCCGAATCTTCTGATTTTGTTCATCGTCTACTTATTCTCCCTCTATCTCTTCTCCTACTCGCTGCCCGTATTGAAGCAATCCTTCCTGAATATGTTCGATGACCGTTCCCGTGAAAAAGTCGAAAAACTGATCCTTTCCCTCCGTCAGGCTTTGTTCGGATTTATGTATGCCCAAGTGATGATGTCGATGCTCACTTATGTGCTTACCTTGATTGGCCTTTTGTTTATCCGGACGGACTATCCGCTTGCGATTGCCCTGCTTGTCATGTTTATGGAATTCGTGCCGGTAATCGGAACGGGACTTGTCTTTCTGCCGTGGGCGATTTACAGGCTGCTGCTTGGCGATCCGGGCATGGCTATGCAGATCATGCTGCTGTTTATCGTCATCACGCTGGCCCGCCGTGTCATCGAGCCGAAAATCCTTAGCAACTCGGTCGGGATTAGCGCGCTTGCGGCCATGGTTTCCTTATACATCGGCTTCGAGCTGATGGGCGTGGCCGGCATGTTCCTGGGACCGCTGCTTGTCATTCTCTTTCAAACGATGCGGCAGGTCGGACTGCTGCAATTTAAGATTAACCTGGATTAGAAGGTCTATTTGGTGTACAAAAGCCTGTCGCCCCGAGCTTGCGCTCCGGTCGACAGGCTTTTTTGGGGGATGACGGTTCGTAGAGATCAACGAACCATCCGAAGCGTCTGAAGCATCCGTACCTTCTGAAGTATCCGTACCGTCTGAAGCATCCGAACCATCCGAACCCCCGAACCATCTGAACCATCTGAACCATCTGAACCAACCGAACCATCCCTGGCGAAGCTTTGACGAAATACGGAAACCACCTATGATCAGTCCGGCGCCTGATCGCGTTCCGCCGTGACGTCGAACTCACGGACCATGACCCACTCGGTCTGGACCGCGTTGCTTTTCAGCCGGACAAAGTGAGCGCGGAAGGGGGCGGCGGGAGTGAAATCAATCTCCCGCTGCTCCGTGAATTCCGTAAGCTTCGTCCAACTGAGGCCGTTCAGCGAAGCTTCCAGAGAAGCGCTGCGGATAACGTCGCCTGCCTGCGGAGCTGCCGGATCGGGATGGCCCAGGCTGATGCGGATGCGGCGCACTTGTGCCGTCTGCCCGAGATTTACGCCCACGTAATCCCCGGATTGCGGAGCTCTTCCGCTCCAGAAATACGTATCCGCCCTGCCGTCGGTCATGTTCGCAAGCACGTTGCTCTCCCAGGCCGGAAGTGTGCTGATCGGATCGGTGAACCCGCGGTCCTCACGCCACCGGACATACATCTCGTAGGCTGACGAGACCCGCTGCAGGAAAGGCTCCATAACTCCGTCGGCCGAAACTTTTTTGTTGGGAACCGGGTAGGTTCCTTTTTCGACTGAAATGGTTACACGCCCGTCACGGATGTCCACTTTAGCGCCGACTATCGTCATGCTTTTCAGCCATTCTCTGTCTTGGCCCGAATGAAGGCTGAGTACATAGCCGTCGGCGGGAATGATCGAATTGTTGCCGCCTTCCCGGACGATGCGCCCGTTCACGACCGTCACCTCGTAGCCCCACTCGTTTGTCCCGGTCCTTGCCCCATACACCGGTGTATACCGGATTAGCTCGGATTCACCCCGCTCGCGATTTTCGCCGTCGATACGGCGCGAGCCAGTTCTCGGTTCCGCCACCTCGATGTCGACGGTATCCTGCGTGAGAACGGCGGCGTAGGCGGAGTACCGGGCATCGGCCTCTTCACCGCTATCCCGCATCATCGCCAGGAGCAGGGAGACGGCGAATTCTCCGGCTTTTCCGTAAAAGCCGATTTTTTTCAGCCAGTCCGCCGTTTCCCTCACGAAATCGGGATTGTGCTTTTGAGCCAATCGTGAGGCTGCTCTGCGCATAGAGCCTAAGTAAGCGGTCAAACGAGCGGCGGCTTTCTCCGGTGCGCCCTTCTCGAAATCTTCCCAAAAAGCCGCAAAAAGATCTGTGAGTTTCGGAGATTCACCGGTATGGACAGCGGAAGACAAATGGTTCTCCGCCAAAATCCGCAGCTCCTTATGCAAGGGGCCTCCGAATTTCTTAAGCGATCTCTCCCACGATTCCCAAGGCCGGTAAGCTTCCGGCTTCCAGGCATACTCGGCCGCCGTGAACAACGCGATCAAAGAAGCTTGCAAATGCTCCATCGGATTGGACAAGTAACCGAATTGGCCGTGTTTGTGCAGATCGGGGTCGCGGCCCTCAAGAGGCCCGAGAAACAGCTTTTCCCGCACATAATCCGTTACCGGATAGTTATCCCACAAGAGCATATCGTGATTGAACACCTTGTGAATCCGCTCGGCTTCCCCGGAGGTGATAACCGCCGGAGCGATGCCGATCCCCGTCCAGCAGACGAGAATGCCCGGATCTACCAATTCGGCGAAACGTTTCCGGTACGGACTGGAGCCGTCCTGGTAATATTCCGTCGGCGCCGTAATGAGCCTGGAGGCACCGGGATGCGCTTGCACGAACTCGCGGTTGAACCGGTTCAGCAAATAAGCCTGCGCGGCCGCAGCAGGGCTCTCGTCCCCGCCGAACTTCTGTACATCGTCCGCGCAATTCGGGTTCTGGAAAATATCATCCATAAGCAGAGAGAAATGGCGGACTCCGAGCGTCCACATCTGGCTCGCTTTGGCAGCCAGCTTTTGAAATTCCTCGTTCGACGAGAAACAAATATCGAGCCCGGGCGAGAGCGCGTAAACGAAGCGGACACCGGCTTTTTCGGCCGCATCCACATACCTGCGGATATGGCGGAGCTCTTCCTCCGGGTAAGGTTCCCGCCAGCGCCCGCGCAGGTACGGATCGTCTTTGGGGGCGTATAGGTACGTGTTCATTTTATGATCGCCGAGGAAAGCGATCAGATTGACCCGGTCGTCCGGAGACCACGGACCGCCGTAGAACCCCTCCACAACGCCCCTTACGGGGAACGCGGGGAAGTCCCGGATCGTGACTGCCGGCACGTTAGCCGTCATCGGGCCTTTATGAATGAGCTGCTTGAGCGTGCGGACGGCATAGAGGGTGCCGGTATGATCCGCGCCCGCCAGCACGATCATGCTGCCGCCGTGTTTGCTGCGCCGCGCCGCAAGGGTGTAGCCTTCCTCGGGAATTCCGAGGGGGTCGCCGCCGCGCCGGCACCGGAATTCCTGCTGTACGGCGGGATCGGCCGGCAGCTTGCCGATATAGACGGCCAGAGGCATTTTGGCGGCGGAATGCCAGTCCTTGCACGGAACGACGCGCTTGACGCCGGCTCCGATAAGCAGACTCCTCAGCTCCAGCAGAGCTTCGGGGGACGTACCCGTGCCTGCCAATATCCCGGCAGTTGGATGCAAAGGGACGGTGTATCCGCTGTATTCCACCTCCTGCGGAGGCGGGGTCAGAAGGGGAGCTTTCAGATGATGTGTCATGCCATCTCACTCCTTTAAGGGGAAAAAGCTTCCCCGGATCGTCTCTCTTTCTATCATAGGATATTCATAGAGACGGTAGAGATGACAATCTTGCGGATTATTCCGCTTTTATTTTGTAAATCTGGGCGGGTGCCCATACCGCTCCTGGGCGGATGCCATATGGTATTGCAGAGCCACACCATTACCGGTTACAAGGAGGAAGCGCATTGAATCCTGAAGTTCGCATGTACCATCCTTTCGTGGGACCGTTCGATCCCTGCCCGCCGAAGCTCGTCAAAACGTATGTAACTCCGCCGAACCTGTTCATCAAGTTCCAGCCCATGTGCCTGCCGCAGTTTAGCCCTTACGAGGCTTTGAGGCTGGGTACCCTTTGGCCGGAGCTGTACAGCAGCTACGAACCCAAGTGTTAGTCCGGTCTGTAAGCGAAAGAGAGGGGAACGACAACCGTATGCATAAACAACTGGATGAAAATTATTACCGGCTTCTGCACGACCTGCAGGCGGCCGATTTCGTACTGGTCGAACTGACCTTGTATCTGGACACCCATCCCGAAGATGTCCATGCTCTGCAGCAGTTCAACGAATTTTCCCAAAAACGGAGGCAAATCGCGCTGGAATACGAGTGTTTGTACGGACCGCTTCTGCAATACGGGCAAAATGCGCTGCCGCAGCAGACTTGGGAATGGGCCGAAGCTCCTTGGCCTTGGCAGGTGTGACATGTGTAGAGGAAACTGTATGAACGGACTGGACGGAAAAACAAGCACAGCTGTGCTTAAGGAGACGGGGGATTCCGATGTGGATTTACGAGAAAAAATTGCAGTATCCGGTTCGTGTAAGCAAATGCGATCCGCACATGGCCAAACTTCTGATCGAGCAGTACGGGGGTGCGGACGGGGAACTTGCTGCCGCGCTGCGTTACTTGAACCAGCGGTACACCATTCCGGACAAAGTGATCGGGGTATTAAATGACATCGGGACCGAGGAATTCGCTCACCTTGAGATGATTGCCACAATGGTTTATAAGCTCACAAAAGACGCTACCCCCGACCAGCTGAAAGCCGCGGGCCTGGGCGAATATTACGTCAACCACGATTCGGCTTTGTTTTACCAAAATGCGGCCGGCGTACCGTGGACGGCAGCTTACATTCAAGCCAAAGGCGATCCTATTATTTATTGAGGCAAAACAAATGGCTTCCACACAATACTCACCAATTCACCTTCAGTCACGGT
>NZ_JAGXJX010000396.1:0-267 GCF_019091125.1 Paenibacillus sp. GbtcB18 | reverse complement strand
GACCCGATCTGCATTTCCGTGGCGCCCACCCGCCCCCCCAGGTCCCCCCCGCACCATTCCGACCGCAGCTCGTCTCCGCCGAACGCCGGCAGATCCTGGAGGGCCCCGGGCTTCTTGCCCGCGAGACCGAGGCGGCCGTCGAAGAACGACGGCCCGGCTCCGAAGGTTATCGTCGTCCGGGACGGGGGGGGCCCGCCCGCTCCACCCGAATCGGTGGGGGGAAGCGGCTGGTTGCCGTCGTCCGGGCCGCCCAGGGGCCCCTGGCCA
>NZ_JAGXJX010000395.1:0-268 GCF_019091125.1 Paenibacillus sp. GbtcB18 | reverse complement strand
ATCAACACACGATATGTTGTTATGTACCATTCTATGAGGAAGAAGCCCATCACAGTTAATTGTTTGCATATATGCTTCTTGCCATACTTAATACTTTTGGTACCATAATCCTCACAATACATATCTTTTGGATTTGGACTAAAAAAATTACCACACATGGTTTTTCTTTTAGAATTATCTTCCTACATCACTGTTAATTGCCTATTAGTTTGGCTTCCTTGAATTTTTTATATCTTTTGTTGTTAAAATTAGTGTTATTAGCATCTAA
>NZ_JAGXJX010000394.1:0-268 GCF_019091125.1 Paenibacillus sp. GbtcB18 | reverse complement strand
CCATTTGACCAATGGCCTAGGTGACCTGAGGACCAAATTGATAATAACTGCATTCTCAACCCATACACCACAGCTTGTAGTGTACGAATTTTGATGCAATTGGAACTAAATCCAAGCATAAACTATATGGTATTTTATCTTAATTCAAGCTATACCGACCTGATGGTTCTTTTGTGTACATGATATAAACCATGAATAAGACTAAATGGTACTTAAAATCCACCATAGCAAGACTCGTCATCATAACTAATGTGTAAATTGGCTGAAA
>NZ_JAGXJX010000393.1:0-268 GCF_019091125.1 Paenibacillus sp. GbtcB18 | reverse complement strand
AGAAAAGTAAAATCCAAAAAGAATTATCCAAGTTGCAATTCTATGTTTCCTAAAAATAATAATTGCTTGAAGGAGATATGAGAATAAGCCTCGTGCAGTAAAGCAATCCTTTTAAAATGTTTATATAGTATTTCTTATTTGGAAAAAGAATCTTATGAGTTCTTTTTCTAAGCATCAAAAGACATTATGGATACAGTACATATGTGATATGATAAACTATCAAACAGTTTAGTATTCCAAATACCTTTTACAGGACAGAGGCAGCACT
>NZ_JAGXJX010000392.1:0-268 GCF_019091125.1 Paenibacillus sp. GbtcB18 | reverse complement strand
AAGAATGTGCGAGGTGTGGGTATCCAGCAGCCTGAAATGATACAGGGGATCAAGAAATCTCCCTTCACTCAAATTTGCCTCATGAATGTGAAGCTCTATGTCAATGGCCCACGCAAAGTGCCATGGATGTGCCCTGATGTGAGTGGCGGTGCCCTTAAGGTGCAGCCATCACCTTACTCAGAGTTGACCAGCACAAATGACACGAGCTTTTCTACTAATGCTTTCTGGTGTCCATTTCTGTGGTAAATACCCTTAATCTGCAACAAGG
>NZ_JAGXJX010000391.1:0-268 GCF_019091125.1 Paenibacillus sp. GbtcB18 | reverse complement strand
ACTCCAATAGATTCGTGAGTGTAATTCCTGTGGAATAGATAACATCTGTTATCAGATCCTCAGTAAGAACTTGCTAGTGTAAGATAAAAATAATAAATTGTCTTTAATCAAAGTCAGCTGACAACTCCACAATCAATGGCATGCAAGGAATGATTTGAATTCTTGTTTTAGTGCTCAATTAGCTTCAGTCAAGGAATGGAATGACACAACACTTGCTTCACTATTTCCTACCCATGGATGACAACTACCACACAATAAAGGAGACAAG
>NZ_JAGXJX010000390.1:0-268 GCF_019091125.1 Paenibacillus sp. GbtcB18 | reverse complement strand
ACCCATTTCTATAAATTGCCGCTATCTTCTTTTCTTTTGCACTTCATTCGGATTATGTTCCAAATCATAAGTAGCAAGCTCACCTCTACCCGATATATGAAAGACGGAGGTTGCCGGAGGAGAGAGCCATAAGTTACGAAGATAAATTGACGGGACTTAAGAAGTGAATGACTATAGCAGCGCCGGGCAGCTTACTTCTATTGCAGCCCTTGCTTGTTAGCTTATTGTAGTTCGGGACGCTTACGCTTATTGTGTTTGTGTTGTTTGG
>NZ_JAGXJX010000389.1:0-268 GCF_019091125.1 Paenibacillus sp. GbtcB18 | reverse complement strand
GCTGAACAAGGTGGATCAGGGATCCTCCACCGTGAATGCATACTACACCAGACTCAAAACTCTTTGGGATGAGAGAGATGCTCTCATAGTCTACCCTACCTGTAAGTGCAATTTGACTCAAGAATGCCATTGTGAAGCGGCAGGCCGTAAGGTTCTTCAATCCTTTCTTGAAACCAATAAGACTATGAAGTTTTTGCTTGGCTTGAATGGAAGTTTTGCGCAAACTAGAAACAATATAACTGCTGTTGAACCAATTATGCCTCTTAAC
>NZ_JAGXJX010000388.1:0-268 GCF_019091125.1 Paenibacillus sp. GbtcB18 | reverse complement strand
CCAGGCCTTCATCTTCAGCACGAAGACCGATCCCGGCGAGTTCGGGTCGGCGTCCTCGACGTGGTGGGTTAGCATCGCGCCCAGACCCAGCACGTCGAGCGCGTCGATCTCCTCGCCCGTGCCCAGGATGATGGGCCGTCCGATCACCTCGTAGAGGCCGTGCAGCACTTCTGTCCTGTTGATGACGTAGAGCTTGAAGGCCGGCACCAGCCGCACATGCCTGATCTGTACGTCGACGGACGGCACAAACCCCTCGACCTGCAGGTCC
>NZ_JAGXJX010000387.1:0-268 GCF_019091125.1 Paenibacillus sp. GbtcB18 | reverse complement strand
GTAACCATGGCCTCAGTCTTGCCACTCTGTCAAATCAGTAGTTCATGTGATATAGTGGAAACTTAATCTTGTTGAGTGAGTGTGACCAGTTGCTAGTATTATGTGGATGTTTTGGTGCTCATCATGGGGCTATCCTTGGAAGGAGAGAAGGCAAATACATAGTGCACAGAGAAGAAGGCCTCTCCATAAATCAACAAAAGGAAAGTACAGGAAATGACAGGTTGAAATCTTTTGGGGAGACTAACTTGTGTGTATCCAAAGACAATTA
>NZ_JAGXJX010000039.1:0-2822 GCF_019091125.1 Paenibacillus sp. GbtcB18 | reverse complement strand
TGTCCAAGACCTAATCCAAAATTACCTGCATTAAAAAATTCTAAGATATATAAACTAAAAATAACGTATACGATCCCTAATGCAAATTCTCTTGCAACTAGTACCCATATTGCACTTTTTAATACAGGCATGTTTTTAATTTCTAATAGTCCTTCAGAGACTTGTTTAAAGTAAGAATCTTTGACCTTACTTGACTCAATTTTTTCACTAATCTTTATAAACATAAGACAAACTGCAGAGATTAAAAATGTAAATGCATCAATAAAATAAATCATTTTAATAGATAATATCTCTGTAACGAGTCCACCGACTCCCGTAGAAATAAGCATAACTGCGCTAAAACTTGTAGTAAGGATACTATTTGCGCGCGTTAAACTTTGTTGAGGTATCACTTCAGGAATAAACGATGAACGTGCTGGTAAGTACAAGCCTGAAAATGATCCATTAATAATAAGAAGTAAATATAAAAAATATGGAGACACATTAGTCGAAACAACTATTACAAACCCAATTCCAATACATAAACGAGCAATATCTGCAATAATCATAAGTAAACGTCGGGAAAATCTGTCAATAATCGGACTGAAAACCATTGAAACAACTATTGTAGGCAGAATTGAACAAATAAATAATAAACTTATATGTGTAGCGTCTCCTGTTAATTTATAAATTAAACCAATTGTCGCAACTGTGCGGAACCAGTCTCCAAAGGCTGATAAATTTTGTCCAAATAGTAATAGTAGGAAATTCTTGTCCCTCCACAATACATATTTATCAACTTTATTTGTATTCACTAAACTTCCACTCCAACTGGTTCGTACCAATTCAATTGTTTCTGTAGTCCATTTACACTTTTATCAAAATATACTTTTTCGTTTGCAGGAATTAAATCTACTAGTATAGCAGGATACCAAGGTTTTGCTTCCTCTTTCAAAATATAACAATCTTTCTCTTCAATGACTACCTCTAAGTGTACGAGAGAATTTAATTTAGCAATTATTTTATCTTTTTCTGGCATTTCCTCTATATAATGTTTCTCTAATCTCATTGTTTTCGGGAAAAATATAAATCTTCTATCATACGCATGATATAAACGTGATTTTGCAACGGCTAATCCTTGCTCCTTGATTTGTTCTATATATTTTTGTGTGTTCCCCTCATTTGCCCATGTAATACCTTGCATATATGTCACGGCTCCAGTTCCTAATCCTATACACTGGTCCTCATATCCACCATAAATAATCTCTCCATATTTAAACCTCTTTTCTTCATGTCCAGGTGCCATAAATGTATATACATACTTTTGATTCCAACCACTATTTCTAAAATGATTATATGTTATACGATTATATTTAATTTTTTCTGCAGGAGTAGGAGGCCTTGGAATACTACCTTTTGTTATTTTGTTTAACCACCCTTTTGAACATGCAATGTATTCTAAAGGATAGGCATCTATACTAGTTGTTCCCAATTCCATTACTGCATTTAAGTCATCTATAAGTTCTTTTTCACTCTGTCCGGGTAACTGATATAACAAATCTAAATTATAGCTTTTAAAATATCGCTTCATTGTCTCAACAGTATGTTGTATCTGTTCATAACTTGAAGTTAAATTAAATAACTTTCTATATTTAGGGTTCAAAGTTTGTACTCCAAAACTTCCACGATTTGCTCCCCCAGCTGCCATTGCTGCAATTCTTTCTTCATCTGCTGTTTTTGCCTCACATTCAAACGTCCACTCATAGTCAGGTGACAACCTGAAATTTTTATTAATTGCTGTTGTTAACTTTTCTATTAAAGTAGGAGTAAGTACAGAGGGCGTTCCTCCACCAACAAAAATAACATCGAATGTTAAAGCTTGAATGACAGGAGATGAGGATAATAATTCCATCTCTTTAATAAGACATTCTACATACTCTCCAATTATAGGTTCATACTTTGTAGATTTAATAAATGGACAAAATGAGCAAATAGTATCACAAAAAGGTATATGAAGGTATAATGCTGTTTTTCCTTTTTTCTGACTTACCTCTGTTTTCCGCAACATATTTTCAACTCTACTTTGAGCATTTTCAACACTATCCTCCCCAAAAAAAGGGTATAAAAAATTCCATAACATAGGATGTTCTGGATAAATTTTTTGCATTATATTCATATCATTTTTTCCTACCTTTCAGTTCATTTTTTATAAATCATAGGGGAGTTAAAATAACTCCCCTATGATTTATCCATTAAAGTGCAATCCATTCAGTTTTTAAAGCAATCCACTCTTTTTTCATAATTATAGTTCCCCCTTCATTTTTATTAGACGTTTTATTCTGAAATTTCAGTTTACTACGCCTGTTTTTTATTATAATTCTTATTTTCCGAGTATTCTATATCTATCTTTTTTCTCAATAATTGTCTTATGTATTTATAAAATTTAATAATAATAAAATGATACTACGAGATTCCTATATATTTTGAAACTCCTTTGCATTATATAAAATTAGTTATTTTTTACATTAATGTTTTTCTATAGTATTTAATCATATAAAGTAAATCTTTAATCAACCCTCACCAATCAGGATTTTTCGGGATAAAATATTGAACTTCTCATAATCGTGAAACCTATAGTATTTTTGAGCATCACAATCGAAACCTCCACTGTTTTAGATCTTTAAAAAAAGAAAGACACTCAAAATTGAGTGCCTTTCCTTATCCACTGTTAGTTTGAAACACTATGGATTTCCTTTACATTTTCATTATATACGCTCATAAACCCTTCAATCTCTTCAACTTCTCTAATAATATCTTTCGATAAGTTTTCATACCCATCTTTC
>NZ_JAGXJX010000386.1:0-269 GCF_019091125.1 Paenibacillus sp. GbtcB18 | reverse complement strand
GAAATTTAAAAAAAACAAGGAAATTTTAAACCAAACTTTAAGAGATGTTTGTTTTATATATTATGTATTATATTTGAAATGAAAACCTTAAATAAATATTGATCTATAGAGAGTTTTAGTAAGTTAAAATGAAAATGTTAGTGCTGAACCGTTAATAATTCTTAAAAGTTTACTTTAATTTTTTTTTTTATGGCTAGAAACCTAAAAGGAGGCTAGGCCATCACGCCTGATATACATATGATATATTTCACATAGAATTACATGATTAC
>NZ_JAGXJX010000385.1:0-269 GCF_019091125.1 Paenibacillus sp. GbtcB18 | reverse complement strand
CACTCCGTCGTCGCGATCGGCCCGGTAGTCGAGGCTTCGATCCACGGACTTAAGACGGTGCCAGGCGTCGTTGATGACTTCGGACCAGGTGTGCACTTGTACGCGGTGATCATGGAAAGGCACGGAAAATGAGTGGCAGCGGCTACCGACGGCTTCCGTCCCAACCCTCGACAGCAACGGCCTGTGATCATCGGACCCGACATCTCCGGCCGCTTGACGATCGATAGGAGCTTCAGGGTCAAGCTAAGAGTCGGCCAGCAGGTCGCGCG
>NZ_JAGXJX010000384.1:0-269 GCF_019091125.1 Paenibacillus sp. GbtcB18 | reverse complement strand
AAGAAAAAGACCGGAGTTCTCTAAACTAACCAATGGAATATGCACCTCCAAATATAGAAGCTGGAAGCAATCCGTTTAGGTTAGCGAGTCACGAGTTTGTTTACTTGAATGAAAGCTGTTAGCTGTAAGTTTAGGGGTTGACTTCGCCAGTGCAGCTGCTGTGGGTCTGTCCTTTAATAAGTTGTGTTGTTACTCGCTTATTTCATATGCCAGATAGGCGAGGTAGGTTTGTTTGCCCTAATTACGAGGATTTACGGGGATAGCTAAAT
>NZ_JAGXJX010000383.1:0-269 GCF_019091125.1 Paenibacillus sp. GbtcB18 | reverse complement strand
TTTGAGAGGTTCATCTGGATTCATTATTGTTACTGGAGGTACTGGATCCCCTGCTGCCATTACTTGATGTGGCGATAATGATGCGGAAAATAGAATAATAGAAAAGACACATACACTTTTAGGGGCAAAAAATGTAATCATAATTTCCTGCTACTCAAAATATAGACACATGTACATCCTTTTGCACTAAGAATATTTTTATCTATTGTTCTTTTGTTAATCGCTGTATGTACTACAAACAGACCTCAAACAGAAAGCCAGCAGAAGCA
>NZ_JAGXJX010000382.1:0-269 GCF_019091125.1 Paenibacillus sp. GbtcB18 | reverse complement strand
TTTTCGGCCTGCTCTTTCATGCGGCGGCCTCTTTCCGGCCAAACTAACCGATCGGTGACTTGTTCCTCTCCTTCCTCCGCAATCTCGCGTCTCGTACACCGGTTCCGGCAAGAGAGCTAAGGGGAGGCTCCCGGTCCGCTCCGGAATGGCCGCAGTATGGCTCTTGGGCCCGGGACAACCTCCCTGGTTTTTCCGGGCCCGAGAGCCCCGGAACCGAAACTTCCAGACCCGGCAGCTCCGTCGTGCCCGGGGATAAACCTGTTTATTTT
>NZ_JAGXJX010000381.1:0-270 GCF_019091125.1 Paenibacillus sp. GbtcB18 | reverse complement strand
AGAGAAGGAAAAGAAATCCCAGAATGAAGTAGCATTTATTCTTAACATGGATAGAGGGAACTGGACTGGAAGAAGCACCCAAAGAAACAATACTTCCTGTTAAGCCCCTTCCCGCTTCAAAGCCGGATCTTGCTTACTTCCTTTCGACTACAGCAGCTGACACCCGCACTGCGGATTCTATCTAAGACAACATAACTGGCCGCTACTACCACTATCCGAAACTTCAAGTCAGCGAAGGGGAAACCATCATTATGGCAAATCACCCATTAA
>NZ_JAGXJX010000380.1:0-270 GCF_019091125.1 Paenibacillus sp. GbtcB18 | reverse complement strand
AGCAGCTTTCAGCTTCACCGACTAGTTATCAACAGCGACGTTCTCGCGGGAAGAAAAGGACTGCCGTTCATATACCCCAAGTGAACAGTCCGGCAATACCGACACTGTACGGCCGAGGAGTAGAAACTTAGTGTACAAGACAATACATTGGCAAGCTGTTTCGGATGGGAGCAATTGACCTTTCTTTTATATGGTTGAGTTTGAGTCGATTCAAAAAAATTAAGCTTATTAAGTTTGTGAGTCACTCACTATATCTTAATAATATTTTTT
>NZ_JAGXJX010000379.1:0-270 GCF_019091125.1 Paenibacillus sp. GbtcB18 | reverse complement strand
CAAATAAGCATATCTAAAGAGTTGTTCTCGATTGGAATAGTTGTAATAATCAGCCAAAGTGATAACATTTCAAGAGAACTAGGATGGGAAGACACCAGGTGCCGTTAGTAATGAACTCAGAAATCTTCCAATCTTTGGGAGCCCCAAGACCTCTTTGTACTCTTATCTCCATATAATTAGAATATACTTTTTCCATTCACCCAAGGATCATACCATATATTAGTGCTGGTCCCAAAAGATATTGCATAGGAAATGTGTTTGATTAGTCAA
>NZ_JAGXJX010000378.1:0-270 GCF_019091125.1 Paenibacillus sp. GbtcB18 | reverse complement strand
AAACATGGGATAACAAACAAGCAATACACAACACCCTGAAATTCTGATTGAGAGCTGTTGGCAATTAATGGGGTCAAAAAGAGTCCTGAGGAAGATGCTAATGACATAGTTAATTCTCTGACATTTTGGATCAGGATACAAATGCACTTATTCTTGCTAGATGACCAAATGAAAGCAAACAAAGTTGAAACACGGATGGTTCAAATCTTCAAGTTGCTTGCATTGAGTTCACACAAAGTAAGAGTGCATCAGATATAAAATGCACCAAGT
>NZ_JAGXJX010000038.1:0-2828 GCF_019091125.1 Paenibacillus sp. GbtcB18 | reverse complement strand
ACGACCGAATCCGCCCCGGGCAGACACGCTCCCCGTACCGCGGCCTCCCGGGCCATTTCAAGGTAGGCGGCCCCCGGCAATATCCGCTGCCCGTTTATCATATGATCCGACAAGTAAAATTCTTCTCCCGTAAATCGCGAGCGATATTTTAGCTCCCATAGGTCCGATATATTCTCATGCAGCAACGGATGCAGCTTGTCTGCCTGTGCAGGATGATGTGTCCCCGGAATGACGGCGCTTTCCCCTTCCCCCATCGGCACCCAATAACGTTCTCTTGCAAAAGGATAAGTGGGAAGACTGAGCCGCCTCGGTTTCTGGCCCTCGTAAAGTTTGCCCCACTCTACTTGTCCTCCCTTTACCCACAACTCTGCTAAGCTCTTTAAATCTATTTGATTAGAATTCGGGATGTTCTCAAAGTCATATTTGTTGTCGGTCAAATTACTTTCATGTTGCCAAACATTTGTCAGCATATCGTTAACCGGTAAATTATTTGAAAATAAATCTAAAGCCTGAATTAAATCATGCTTGGAATCGAAAATATACGCAAAACGGTGTTGCATCGTCTCGCGGCCGATTTGTAACGTATAAGCGATATCTCTCAAATCCAGTTGTATATGCTCTGTTATATATGTTTTAAGCCTCCGAGCGTATTCTTTTAATCGCTCTTCAGTTTTTGCAGATAACACAAACAATGCCCTTTCATTTTTCACGATAGCCGGTGTGTCGCTAGCAGCACTAGGGTTATATTCTTCTATAACCATATGGGAGTTTGTTCCACTGAATCCAAATGAACTTACACACGCCCGTCTCGGGAGAGAACCCTCATGATTTTCCCAAGGTACTAGTTCAGTATTAACATAAAATGGACTATCATGTATTATGACATGTTCATTGAGATTCTCATAATTAATTGTAGGGGGTAACTTACGATGTTTCATAGCAAGTAACACTTTAATTACACCAGCTACACCGGCCGCTGCTTGTAAGTGTCCGATATTACTTTTAACAGAGCCTAAAGCGCAGTAATGCTTTTTATCGGTGAATAATTGGAATGATTCTTTTAATGCTTCTACTTCAATGGGATCTCCCAATTTGGTTCCCGTTCCATGGGCTTCTATCATGGAAATCGACTCCGGGTTGATTTGAAATTTTTCGTAAACTTCTTTCTCAAGATTTAATTGTGAGATGGCGCTTGGTGCAGTTATCCCGTTAGTCTTCCCGTCTTGATTGACCCCCCACCCACGGATGACTCCATAAATGCGGTCACCATCTTTTATTGCGTCCGAAAGGCGTTTCAATAAGACGACTCCAACACCTTCCCCTGGCACAAAGCCATTTGCTCGGTTATCAAAGGTGTAACATCGTCCGTCCTTGGAAAGCATACCTGCTTTGCTTGTCATTATATGTATAGCTGGACCTGTCATAATGGATACCCCTCCAGCTAGTGCCATGTCACTAGTCTTTAAAACGAGACTATTGCAAGCTTCGGCAATGGCCACTAAGGAAGAAGAACAAGCTGTATCAATCGACATTGAAGGACCTTTAAGGTTTAACAAGTATGATATTCGTGCACTAAGAATAGAAGGCGCATTCCCTATAAGTCTAAAAGCATCATTTCCGCTTTCTCCGATTAGCGATCCATAATCACCGGCTGAACATCCTGCAAAAACCCCACATCGAGTACCGGATAATTTCGAAATATTGATCCCGGCATCTTCAAAACAACTCCAACAGCTCTCTAAAAACAAACGTTGTTGTGGATCCATTAACTCTGCTTCAGCTGGTGAGATGTTAAAAAACATCGCATCAAACTTATCGATGTTATCTAGGCAACCCATCCATTTAGAAGTCGTTTTTCCGGGAACTTTGGGATCTGGATCATAATATTGGTCAATAGACCATCTTGATTCAGGAATTTCAGATACACAATTTCTGCCTTCAGCTATATTATTCCAATAATCGGCTAAGCTTTCCGACATGGGGAACTTCCCTGACATACCTATAATGGCAATACCAGTGCAATCACCATCCGATGTATTTACATTTGTATCATGCTGCATAACCTTGTTATAAAAGTTCTTTCTCTCTATCATTTCGCACGCATTATACATTAACAAATCAGCAATTTTATCTACATTCCGATTGCTCCAATGCTCATAGGGGGTACCTTTAACCCATAAATTAAACGCCCCCATGGCAGGACCACAATATATTTTGAAGTTATCTATTTCCGAAATTTCACCACGCAAGGTTAACTGGTTACAATAGGCGAAATACCATTTAAAAATGAGAGCCATCTTTGTTCGCGGATTTTCCGCAGCTTCTTGAAGTTCGATTGGATTCTTTTCTTTTTTATATTCGCAAATCAAATCCCAAACATCAGAAAACGACCTCTTGAAATATTTGGATTCAATTTCAGTTCTAACTTGTTGCGGTATATCTTCAATCGAGTTGTACTGCATAAATAGTTGATATAATTTATTTGCTCTCGCATGAAATTTGGTGTACTTTTTCACGACTTGCACTTTTGCCCCGATTTCAAACATATCCCCAGCAACTGTTATCGCCGTATCGTGAATGGATACTTTATTTAGGATATCTTTCACTGCTTCGTGCGCTCCGCTCTCTACCGTGCATTGATTAATGGAACCCGTGAAAACAAAATCCGCTCCCAGCATAAACGCAGCAGCAATTGCCTCGGGCGTTCCTATTCCGCCTCCACATCCGATTAGTATTTCATCTTGATACTGATAGTTACTTCTCAATTCCTCTTTTAAGGCAATTACCGAAGGAATCAACGGAAATACCACGCCCTGATCGGTGTGTCC
>NZ_JAGXJX010000377.1:0-270 GCF_019091125.1 Paenibacillus sp. GbtcB18 | reverse complement strand
ACTATAAGCTATTTAGACCCATCCATTCCTTCATTCCTGATTCCTAAGAAATAGCAGCCTATTCTTACCAAATAACCATGGCATGAGATGCATCTTCCGGTAGTCGCTATCCAAATTCAAAAGCATGACAGTCCTTCTTACTTTCTACAGAGAGAGGGAAATCCAAGCTCTTTAAGTCAGAATCTGATATTGGCCTAGCTTATTGAAGATCGGGTTGCAGAAAGATCCTTCTCAATTTCTTGTGTTACTCTTTTGAACGAACTGTAAGGA
>NZ_JAGXJX010000376.1:0-270 GCF_019091125.1 Paenibacillus sp. GbtcB18 | reverse complement strand
AGGTCCTCGAACAGGGCCTGCGCCAGTGGGGGTTCAGGACCTCCTGACATCCCGTCCCGCGAGAGGTGACCAGCATGGACAGCAGGCCCGCGCGCGTCGCGCTCCTGGAGCAACTGGAGGCCGAAGGCGTCCGGTACATGTTCGGCAACCCCGGCACGGACGAGCAGGGGTTCCTCGACGAACTGCGCTCCTTCCCCTCGATCCAGTACATCCTGGCCCTGCAGGAGGCCACAGCGGTCGGCATGGCGGACGGCCACGCCCGCGCCACCC
>NZ_JAGXJX010000375.1:0-270 GCF_019091125.1 Paenibacillus sp. GbtcB18 | reverse complement strand
AAAAGAACTTGATTGAACGGGATCTTTCCCCAGCTTTCTCACTGTCTTCAAAGAGTAAGGCTAATTCTAAGGATTGCTCACTGGTAAACTCGCTGAAACAATAGATTCCAAAAGAGATTCCAAAAAGAGAAGACATAACTCCAAGGAAAGCGACTCCAAATCCTCGTACTAGACACAAAATAACCCACTGAGTAGAAAGAAAGGAAACAATAAAAGGCGGGGCGGAAGAATCCTTATCTTGGGAGCCAAGAGCCAGAATGGAATCCTTCG
>NZ_JAGXJX010000374.1:0-270 GCF_019091125.1 Paenibacillus sp. GbtcB18 | reverse complement strand
AGTAGTTGCTTGTCGGCTTGTTGGGATTAAACTCGTAGTTGCTTTGCCCTTATAGACAAGCTCCTTACCAGCTTGGCGGGTTGGTCAGTTACCTGAATCTATGATACCTAGCGCTGTCCTCTTATTCTGTGTTTATTAACTTAGAGTTGCATTCTGACCTTCCTGGTTGAAATTACTTATTGCTAGTTGGATTCTGACTTTTGAGTGTGGAGCGCCAAGCCTATCTATATGAGAAGAGCAAATGTATTGGTAGCGCAGTATAGGGTCTCC
>NZ_JAGXJX010000373.1:0-270 GCF_019091125.1 Paenibacillus sp. GbtcB18 | reverse complement strand
ATTTAACTGTTAGTTCTCCAAATATTATACAAAATACAAGCTTCCAAGACACCAACAATAACAGCAGAAACAGAGGGTTAATAATTTGTTAGCATGCCTATCCACAGTACCCATGTAACCTTACAATCTTTAGTGTTTCAGAGCCATGTATGTGTATCAAAGAAAAAAAACAAAACGTCCTGGTGAACAAAAGTTAAATGAATGGAGGCCTACCACTTATTATTAAGAAAACTTTAGATTATGAAGAAACAAGAAAATAATTTTTTTAGA
>NZ_JAGXJX010000372.1:0-270 GCF_019091125.1 Paenibacillus sp. GbtcB18 | reverse complement strand
GTCCAGTATGTTAGTGACTGCAAAACAATCACACATCGAAATCCATAGAGAATGGTACACTCAAGTTGAAGAACTAAAAGATAAAGCCTTGCCAGTGGAAACATTTAGAATTGTTCATTATAAGAACCCTAAACAATAAGCTTGAATGCAAAAGGACAATGATTTAATTATAAGGTGGGAATTGGCAAAGAACCACCACCTATCGAGCCCAATGGCATTCATGAAATTCCATTAGTTTATTTGACGTGAACCTTTTTTATTGAAAGACTA
>NZ_JAGXJX010000371.1:0-270 GCF_019091125.1 Paenibacillus sp. GbtcB18 | reverse complement strand
AGCAGCTAGAGCCTTGAAACGGTACCTAGAGCCTAAGATACGCACCTCAGATTGTAGCTCAGGGAACTCAGCCTCTAGCTCAGTAGCCGACAGAATGAAACCCTTGAGTCACAGCCAACAAGCAGACAAGCCGGGCTACTATTGGGTATAAGCCTTAGCTCCCTGACCCCTAGCCTGTAGCTCAGGAGTAGTAGGCTGCCGCTCAGGACTAGAGAATGGAGCTCCCTCACCTAAGCCTGAAACCAGTCAATCACAGAATAACCCCAGTGC
>NZ_JAGXJX010000370.1:0-271 GCF_019091125.1 Paenibacillus sp. GbtcB18 | reverse complement strand
GAACTCGGGGAAGATCCTCCTAAAGACTCTCGGCGCGCTTTCACCCAGGATTCCACTCGAACCCAATTTGTATACCAATATGGAAATGTTGCCCCTTCTCTTGATGCTCCTCTTTTGCAACAACAATAGTGGTGCAGGCGGGTATGGCTTCACTTATGTGTTTCACGATTTTCGCTTTCTCTATAGCTGCTCTCTGCGGATTAGCATCTGCTCGAGCGAGAGTCAATAAGATGTATCTCCTTAAGTTTCGCTTCTTGTTAAAGACGTTTTT
>NZ_JAGXJX010000369.1:0-271 GCF_019091125.1 Paenibacillus sp. GbtcB18 | reverse complement strand
TCGTTTCATTCTTATACTTTGTTAGTGACCCTCTTCCTTCTATCATACCTGGCGGAGAACTAGAATGCTGATGTTTCTTCGGATTCTGCCCTGCCCCCAACTCTCCTTGAAGACGAACGGGTATTGTACTCCCCGGGCGCAACTCTTTCATGGAAATATGCCTTGATTTCTCGCCTAGTAAGATATGCCACTTCCTTATCGTTAGCGCACTTAGTCTTGTTGGGCTGTGGTATGGGACTGAACTGTCTTTATCTTCATCATTAATTCGATC
>NZ_JAGXJX010000368.1:0-271 GCF_019091125.1 Paenibacillus sp. GbtcB18 | reverse complement strand
CCTGCGGTGCCCTCAGGCAGCAACCCGACCACCGCCGATGTCGTCTCCCGTTTCCTCGCACACGCCGCGGCCCGGCCCGATGCTCCGGCCGTAGTGGAGGACGGTGGGATACTCACCTACGGTCAGCTCGACACTGCCTCGGCCGCCCTGGCGTCCCTACTGCTCCGTCAGTACGGCGTGGGCCGGGACTCCGCGCCGATCGTCGCTGTCCTCCTACCCCGTGGTGCGGCGGCTGTCGTCGCCGCTCTCGGCGTCCAGCGTGCCGGTGCCG
>NZ_JAGXJX010000037.1:0-2957 GCF_019091125.1 Paenibacillus sp. GbtcB18 | reverse complement strand
CCATTTTCCAAAATTTAAAAGTCTCTCTATATGATAACCATTATCAAACTATTATTCAAGCTATCTGTTTATGAAACTAAAAAAACCTTCATCTATAGAAAATGAAGGTTTCCTTTTATTCTTAGGATTTTTCACAAATGATTAGATTATATATTTTTTATCAAAATTTATAAATTACAAAAAACTAGAATTTTAAACTTTGATAGTTTTTCTAAAGGTTAGATTACTTAAACTCTAAACCTATATTATTAAACTGGGCTATTTCCCTAATAACTTCCATACCCATTTTTTTAGAAAAAGCCCCCTTTTTTTCCGGACTCCATTCAGAGTCTTCTTCAAATAATTCCTTTAATAAAGGAATTATAAAAGAATAAATTATTAGTGCCGCAGACAAATCTTTCTCATCCTGAAAATTCGGAATATGTGAACTAGAACGAAGTGAGCATTCACTCTGTTGATTAAAGACGAAATCCAATCGATAATCATGATATTTAAGCATAATATCAATGGCCGTTATAGGATAAAATTTACTTACAAATGCTTTTGTTACTAGTAACTTAGTTGTTATATCACTATCACCTTTAATTTTGTGATTTTCATCAGCGATATTGCCTAAAAAGCCTGAAATTCCTTCAATTTCAAATCTAGTAGCAATAATTTTATTTCCTTCTTCATATTTGTCAAATAGCCAATAGAATAAATCACTGTGAAGTTCATAACTATCGCCTACACACTCTAAAGGCTGTTCTTCATTAAATAATTTTTGCTTTATCTTGTTAAGTGAAACAGCACTTGTTGTAAAAATAATGCAATATACTTCTTCATTTTTTTCAAAGAAAAGTGTTTTTATATTCTCTGTAACAATTCTTTGTGGTTTAGGTAAGAGCCGTCCATTCTCGAACATATTTTTCGGCCATTTCGATGTTTCTATATACGCTTCTCGAACTAAGTATTTTACTGGATCTCTATCTGGAACATTTAATTCTAGGATATCCTCAGAAATTTCTTGATACCTAGTCCACTCTGAAACAAAAACCCTATCATCTGACGACAACAACTTTAATTGTTCTGGTGTTACATGTTTAATTTTCTCTTCACTTTTGATAGATAATATATTTTCAATTACATCCCCCAGCGACTGAACATTAGATAATCTGAACAACGTAGTATTTGCCATGAATTATTGCTCCCCCTTTGTTTACTTATATATAATTTTAAAATCTTTCTTTGTAACCTTAACCAATAAGCTCTTGATAAAAAAAGCAAAGAATTGTTGAATTACATTCTTTTTTTTAGATACTTTGATTTTTAAATCTACTTGGCAAGAAATAACTTCGAACCTTTTTGGAACTATAATTATTTCAGGACATAATTTTATTGCATCATCCTCTTTAATTTTCCCTGCACCAACTACAGAGTCTGTCCATAAGTATCTCGCATTTCCTTTTTTATCCTTATACAAGTTAGAACTTCGTATTCTACTATTTCCCCAACCATCCGAAACTTCAGTATCATATGCAGATGGCCTATATAGTACTACTAAATCACACCCTACTAGACTAAATAACGCATTAGTTAATCTATTTCCTTTTGAAATACTGAGCTGGATCTTATATATAGATTTATTATCATCATTTGGATCTAATAATTTCTTTACATGGTGTTTTTTTATGCTTTTATTATTAACACTCAAGAAATCTACCTCAATATGTACAGGCGAGAAAAGAAAATGAAATAAAATTAATTCTAATGCAATTAGAATTACACCAGAGGCCGCTACACCAAGTGCCCCTATTATAGCTAAAATTGCTTTGTCATCAACTATTCCTTGATTCGCTAGTATTTGTTTAATTTTCTCGCTACTTGTAGAAAAAACCAAAACGATAGCAACAATATCTGCTATCATCTTAATAATTATTGTAATTATTCTATCTTTCAAAGTAACACCTCTGGTCCCTTGACAAGAAATTCTAAAAATAAATATTCATTCTTTTCTTTTCCTGTACTAATAGTTGTTGAAATAGTACCATTTGAATAAATGTTCAAACGCTCTAAGTTACCATCTTCTTTAATAAAGTATCCTTCTATACATTTAATTTCTATTGCCTCTTGTACTAGTAAATCAAGATACTCAATAGTCGCATTTACATCCTCACGATTTAAAGAGTCTTTAAGACATTCATATCCATCGTAACCATATAATTGTTCTTCTTTCTCCAAAATGACATTTCCCAATTTAAAATCTAATTTATCTGCTTTCTTTATAAATTCCATAAATTTATACGTAGTCATAACATGTTGTTCAATATTACGAGAATGAAGGGAATGATAAATATTATCCAAAAAATCACTATAAGTATCCGGATGGAATTCCAAGCCAAATGCATTGTTAGTTTTACCCTTAATAAAATCAACCTTAAATACCCCTGGATTAAACCTTTTCTTGGATGTATAGAATAACTTATATATTTTCATTAGAAGCCCTCCTCTCATTTAATGAACAACTACACCTTAATAAAAATATACTCTAAACCTTTAAATTGTATACTTTAATCTTTAAAACAGCTAACTTTTTAATAAAAGCATATCAAATATAACAAATTTTAGAAAATATTATAAGTATTAATTGCTAAATTCTTCTTGAATATTCATTTGAATTATAATTACTTTTCATCCCATTCACTGAATTTACGCACTTCAATTCCAAAATTTCAAGCTAAGTTAAACTCTGTCTAGCTGGACGTAGCTAGTGATACTCAGTTATCCCCTGTGATGTTTCCTTATATCTAGAATCTTCAATTATAATACTTTTAACATAATATTATTTCATCTTTCGTATTACTACGCCCCACTTCAAATTAGTTCATTTAAAAAGGCCCCATATATAATGAGGCCAAAAAATAAAAATTCACAATTTTACATCGCTTCCGAATCCCATTCATGCACCTGCTGAACAA
>NZ_JAGXJX010000367.1:0-271 GCF_019091125.1 Paenibacillus sp. GbtcB18 | reverse complement strand
AGCGCGACAATGGCACGAGCTGCGTCATGCAGGTGGGCCCATGAAAAGAAGTCAATACTCATCAGAGACATGAGGGCCGGCGTCGACATTAAAGCTACTGCGCTGTGCAAAAAGATGGTCGACAAACAAAGATCACATTTACTGTGTCCCTCCCAAAAGAGCTCCTTCGGGTGCCGCAGTCCTCCATCGACAGATAGAAAGCATCGACATGTCCTCGTAGGCATGGCGGTGTGGGCGGAAGTCAAGGTCACGACGTGGCCCATAGCATCAG
>NZ_JAGXJX010000366.1:0-271 GCF_019091125.1 Paenibacillus sp. GbtcB18 | reverse complement strand
AAAGTTGCACCACTTCTTCTGTTCATGCTGGCCACAACAATTGTTCTTCTCGGAATAGCAATACCTATTTGTTTTTCATATACCGGCTCAAAAGCCAATTTATATTGTTTTTTTATAATAGGTGCTTGGGGAGTCTCATCTGGAACAGACTTACGCTTTTGTTTGTTTTTAAATAGTTTATTGGCACTAGAGGAAGTTCCACTGTTGCCGCTTTGCTCTAATTTACTTGATACTTCCTCTTCTTCCTCATCAACAGGAACTTCGGACAACT
>NZ_JAGXJX010000365.1:0-271 GCF_019091125.1 Paenibacillus sp. GbtcB18 | reverse complement strand
AAGAGAGGCTCCGGTGAACCTAATGACGGCACTGGTGCCTCAAGCTCAACTCTTAAAACCTGAGAAGTTGAGAAGTACTTCAGATCTCCAGTTTAATTAGCAGATAAGCAAGCATATGCAACAAAGAGAGCCAAGGGAACTACATTAAGGCTATTGCCTAAGAGTGCAAGAGGAACTAAAACAACCAGACAGTCAATAAAGGTGCATACCCGCTCCTTGCATTTAGTATTGTCCTTCAATATGTAAGAAAGAACACTAGCAGCTCTGGCAC
>NZ_JAGXJX010000364.1:0-271 GCF_019091125.1 Paenibacillus sp. GbtcB18 | reverse complement strand
TATATCCTTCGTGTAACATATATAAGTGGCTTTTTTTAATAGCTATGATTGTCCATGAAACTATAAATCTTTAATTGTGCAATGCATTCACCAATCTTTCACATGAATCTCTTTGAAACCGCTGCCTTTTTGTCCACACTTGATTTAGCTTCATGAAAGGACTTCATGGCAAATCCTCTTTATTCCTTATGTTTTCTTCTTGTTTTACAAGTTTATGATGTTAGTATTGATACGGAAAATCATGATGCTGTAAACTCAATCTTCTAAAAAA
>NZ_JAGXJX010000363.1:0-271 GCF_019091125.1 Paenibacillus sp. GbtcB18 | reverse complement strand
ATCATGAGGGGGTGATTTAGAGAATTATTTTCTTAAGATAGGTCAACCGTAGAGGACACGATATATAATTAAGATGGGGGCTAGAGCTAATGGTGGCATTGGTGCTAAGAACTAGGGAGTGTGTAGAGTCGGGCATGCACCATGTTATGCTAAATGGACAAATTGTAGAAAGTAAGGAGCTATGGATTAGAACATTTCTGTCAAGAATTAGGCTTGCTTAATCAGGCTATGAAATATTTTAGTGGGTATGGTTATGGTTTGAATTGGTGGA
>NZ_JAGXJX010000362.1:0-271 GCF_019091125.1 Paenibacillus sp. GbtcB18 | reverse complement strand
CTTGAGCTGGTAGGAGCCCGTCTTCGTGCGGTACGGGCCGGGCTTTCCCGGGTCCACCGGATTGGCGGGTAGCGGGGCCGGGGGCCGGACCGCCGCCGAAGGCGCGGATGCGTCCGCGTCCGGGCGGGTGTCCAACCGGCGTCCGCCGGACCAGACTTGCAGGTCCTTCAACGCTCCCGCCCGCGCCCCGGCCAGACCGAGCCGGAAGGTGTGCCCGTCCCGCTCCGGCTTAGGCACCCCCAACAGCCGTCCGTCCGACCGGAATTCGACC
>NZ_JAGXJX010000361.1:0-271 GCF_019091125.1 Paenibacillus sp. GbtcB18 | reverse complement strand
CCTTCTTCATGGAGAACCTTGACAATAGTAGTACACTCGAGGAGGGCGAGTTCGAGAAGCCCGTCCTATGCCGCTGCCTGTGTACACCTGCGCCGGTGCCTGCGTACACCTGCGTCGCTGTTCTTCCCCTTCTGCCTGCGAACACCTGCACCACTGCCTACGTACACCTGCGTCACTGTTCTTCCCCTTCGGTTGTAAAAGGCATCGCCACTGTGCCGCTGCGCCGGTTAGAAAGGGCAGCATCGCTGTGCTGCTATGCTGTTGCTTCTCC
>NZ_JAGXJX010000360.1:0-271 GCF_019091125.1 Paenibacillus sp. GbtcB18 | reverse complement strand
AGAGAAAGTGCAAGTATCCACAGGAGGGTGGAGGAGGAAGGAGGCCAATGGCGAAGGTCTCACGCGGGGACCGTCCACGCAACAAAGTCAAACTGGAAGCAGCAGTGGCGTCCACTGGCTACAAAAGGAAACCACCCCACATTTCCCCTCGTGGATCGATTCTACTGTTCCAAAATCTTAGTTCAAGAAACTACCTTCGTTCTTACCGTAAATATAAAACATCTCATCTGGATTAATATTGTTTACAAATATTTATTAATATTAAAGTTAC
>NZ_JAGXJX010000359.1:0-271 GCF_019091125.1 Paenibacillus sp. GbtcB18 | reverse complement strand
ATGACAGAAAAAAAAAAAGATGTGGTAAAGCAAAGCAAAGACAACATTGCCCATCTTTTATCAAACACTGGATTTGAATGGATATAATTTGATATCCACAAGCAAGGAATAACTTAGCCTGAAAGTATTGTTGCATATATGTCGAAGCATCTGACTACAAGTTCTACAAATCATCCCACCATTTCTCTAATTAATTTATTTCCAACCAGAAATTTCTCATGAGAAAGCCAAGTATATGGCATATTGGTAATGTCGCATCACTTCATAGTCC
>NZ_JAGXJX010000358.1:0-272 GCF_019091125.1 Paenibacillus sp. GbtcB18 | reverse complement strand
TTATACTATATGGCTAACTATGTATGTATAGGACCATATATTTAATTACATTATAGCCATTCACTTCTTTTTTTATGTAAGTGCTGTCACACTGATTTCAGTCTATAATAGCCAGATAAATATGATCAAAAAATTTTCTTTATTACATGATGTAAGGCCCATAGATCATCATTATACTGTATCGCTACATATGTAAACAAATAAACTATACGTAATCACATTATAGCCATTCACTTCTTTTTTTATGTAAGTGCTGTCACACTGATTTCAGT
>NZ_JAGXJX010000036.1:0-3027 GCF_019091125.1 Paenibacillus sp. GbtcB18 | reverse complement strand
TTTCAAAATATAAACCCTCAACAAATTGAAGACTTAGTATTTTCATTACTACAAAGGCTACTAGAGAAAGATGAATCAATTCGAGAAATAGCTAATAGTTTTGATAAAGATACACATATGCCTCTAGGAAGTGGAATTACACTTTTCTATCATTTGTTAGCTTGTAAAATTATTCAAATAGATATGTCTATACCATTAGATATTGAGCAATGCGTGCAAATTCAATCAGGTAATGAAGATAAGGTAAAGAAGGGGAAGTACGGATGATTTATATTAATCAGGTTATGCAATCTACGAAAGATTCTACACGTTTACGAGTGATTGAAGTAGAGGAAGATTACGTATATATCGTTAATATCGATACAATAAGCGCAATGCCTAAAAGAGAGTTATATGCCAATATGGAATTGGATATTGAACAAAATGAATTGTTAATTATAGGAGACCCTTATGCTAGAGCAGTGCCAGATAGTGACTTAACACAAGTACAAAAGGATAAACGTGATTATGATTGGGCAATTGTAGAAAAGTTTATTATTCCGAATATGTCTTCACTTCTACTAAAAAAAGGACGTGAAGCTAAAATCGTACAAATTGTGGCTGATAGTGGGTTAGGTAAAACAAAAGTAAAAAAGCTTTTAAGTAGATACTGGCAGCGTGGAATGAACAAAAATTCGATGCTACCTGATTATGCGAATTCAGGTGGTCGAGGGAAAAGTAAGAAACTCAATGTGGATAAAATCGGGAGACCACGAAAGCTTACGGTAGATGGTGAATACAGAAGTGGTGTTAATATTACAGAAGAGATAAAATTGCAATTTGAACATGGAATAAACAAGTATTATCGCAAGGCAAATGGGTATTCATTAAAATATGTTTATCACTTTATTTTAAGAGACTTTTATTCAGATCGTTATAAAGAGAATGGTGACATCCAATATAGGATTTGGGAACCGGATCGTATTCCTTCTTACCACCAGTTTTATTATGGGTTTAAAAAGTGGGAAGATCCTAAAAAGGATATTATATTCCGTAAGAGTACTAAAGAATATGAATAAAAACATCGGCCAATTTTACGCAATTCAAAAGTAGAAACCAATGGTCCTGGTACACGCTTTCAAATTGATGCGACGATTGCAGATATTTATTTAGTTAGCGCTATCGATGCTAACCGCATTATCGGTCGTCCATTAATCTATGCAGTCGTTGATGTATATTCTCGAATCGTCACAGGGATTTATGTTGGTTTAGAAGGGCCATCATGGATGGGTGCAATGATGGCTTTGGATAATATGGTTGCTGATAAAGTTGAATTTTGTAAGCAGTACAATATTGATATTACAGAAGAACAATGGCCAACTCATCATTTACCAGAGATTATTATTGCCGATAGAGGTGAGTTTGAAGGGTACGCAGTTGCGGGTCTGATTAATAATTTAAATATTAAAATTGAAAATACGACAGCTTATCGGGGAGATTTAAAAGGTATTGTTGAACGTAAATTCCGTACAATCAACGGGAAAGTTAAACAGAAGGCTCCAGGTGCAATTCAAAAAGAATACCGAGAACGTGGAGATAAAGACTATCGATTGGATGCTACGCTTAATTTAAAAGAATTTACAGCGTTAGTCATTACAATGATTCTCCAACATAATCATAAAATCATTGATAAGTATCCAATGGAGAAAGAAATGATTACTGATAGAATTGTGCCTACTCCTATTAGTTTATGGAACTGGGGTATCTAAAATCGAAAAGGCCGATTACGTACGATAGATCGAAATATTTTGCGTTTGAATGTATTACCTAGAGGCAAAGCAACTGTTTCAAGAGCAGGGATTAAATTTAAAAATCTATTGTATGGTTCAAAACGAGCCATCGAAGAACAGTGGTATACAAAACTGAAAAATAAAAGTGTCAGTATTGTATATGATCCACGTCATTTAGATAGGATTTATATTCCGAACGATGATGGTTTAGATTACGAGACATGTATATTGTTAGAACCTAGTGAGCAATATAAAACGGATTTCTTAGAGGATATTGTATTTCATCAACAATTAAGAAATGAACTTGAAGAAGAGGAACGCTCAAAACAAGTACAACTAACAATTAATACAGATACTATGATGGAGCAAATCATTAAAACAGCAAAAGAGAAGAAGAAAAATACACTATACAAACCTACGAGTAAAAAAGAAAAATTAGATGCTATCCGTGATAATAAAGAAAATGAAAAACAAATAAATCGTGAAGAAGAAAAATTTGATTTATCACCACCTGTAAAAGATGAAGATGCAGAAATAATCGATTTTGCAACAAGAAAGAAAATAGAAGAGCAGCCTGTAAAAAAAGGTACATCCCGTTTAATGGAAAAATTGAAAAGAAAGCGAGATGAAGAGCTTGGAAAAGATAAATAATATTGTTCTAAAAGGAGATATAGAACACGCTGACTACAAGCCGCAAATGCTCTCTGAATACGCTCAAAATCCTTATATAGAAGCATTGCCACCTATTTTCAGTGAAGATGATGTATTAGAACGATTTATGGTGACACCGCGCATTACGGAACGTGATAAGCAGAGTGAAACAAATATTAGATACCACGTATTAAAGCGTATAAAAAACTTTATTCAGCCATTACCAATTCATTTTGAAGTAGAGCGACGTTTATCTACGTTAATTCGGCGAGGTTATCTGGCTAGAAATCCTTTAGATAAAACGTTTTTAGAAAGAATACGCACACTTCATGAATTACGAGAAAATGAAGAACAGGCTCATAGATATATAGATGAACGCTTAAATCATATACGTTCAACTGCAGATAGTTTATCAATCATAGGTATTTCTGGTATTGGTAAAACAACAGCTATTGAAAGACTTTTGTTAATGTATCCCCAGGTGATTAATCATGATAGCTATCAAGAACAGCTTTTCAACCGAATTCAAATTGTGTGGTTGAAGATTGATTGTCCTTATGATGGTAGCTTAACGACATTGTGTAAAAGCTTTTTTAAAGCAATTGAT
>NZ_JAGXJX010000357.1:0-272 GCF_019091125.1 Paenibacillus sp. GbtcB18 | reverse complement strand
AATCGAACTGTAGTATTGAGGGCAGTAGTGACAGAGTGAGTTCGGGGTGAAAGTCTTGTTGGGAAGGCTCTATTCCGACTACAGATCTTATACTAATTGGGCTTATTCCTATTAGTTTATTTCCTACTCATTAGTTGATTTCTCGCTTATGAGTCAAAGTCTTATCAGGCCTAGCGGAAGGCCGACCCAGTGACGTATACAAACCCAGCAGCAATAACAAATAATCTATTTCTTGTTACGTTCTTATCGAGTCCAGTACTTGTCTAGTAGTC
>NZ_JAGXJX010000356.1:0-272 GCF_019091125.1 Paenibacillus sp. GbtcB18 | reverse complement strand
AGACTGTAATCAGGAACTCGTATTAGTAGTAGCTTGTTCGGCACCCTCACACTTTACTTTAATGCATTGATTGGACCACATCATAAAGGGGGAAAGCCAAGCACCAACCTATACGGAACTGCACTTACTCAAATGCGACAGCAATGGATTGCACTCTTTCTTTAGTGTTAGGTAGTGTTTTTACTATACTTAATGTATTAAGTGGGATAGCTCAATTCTCTTCTTTCAGCCTCTAGTCCTAGAATTCTCATAACCAAATAAGGCATTGCTTT
>NZ_JAGXJX010000355.1:0-272 GCF_019091125.1 Paenibacillus sp. GbtcB18 | reverse complement strand
CCAGGACATCAAACCCGCCCCTGTTATCCGGCCCGTCTAGCGGCCTATGCCCTCAGACGACCAGCCGGTGAGGGGACCCGGAGATAGCCGAGGCGAACAGAGTGCCAGCGCATCAGGAGTCAGGATGGCCGTACGTAGGGACGGCGGCGGGGATGTTGGTGACCGACGTCATCGTTCCGGCGCCTGCTCCAGCCGACTCACCCCAGCCGCGCAGGCCTCGTGGACGGGGCAACCACCCAAAACCACTGGCGGGAATACGGTCCCAACGGTTC
>NZ_JAGXJX010000354.1:0-272 GCF_019091125.1 Paenibacillus sp. GbtcB18 | reverse complement strand
AGAAGCTGAGCGCAATTTTGACGATTCTTCCCAAGGGGCTGCAGCTTGGCGACCATCGGCTGCTTTCGGACCTTAAGCGATTCGCTCCGGACGAATGGTTGAAAGTCGACAGGCTGCTTCAGGAAGAGTGGGGAACCGTCAGGGCGATTATTGAGGAGGGCGTTGCGGCCGGACAATTTCGGCCCGTTCATGTGCCGACGATCGTCCAACTGATGAAGGGAGCGTCCGTCTCCCTGTTTGACGCCGATTTTTTAATGAATACGGATTGTACG
>NZ_JAGXJX010000353.1:0-272 GCF_019091125.1 Paenibacillus sp. GbtcB18 | reverse complement strand
AGACCATACTGGGAGATGAGGATTCTAGTAGGTGTAATGAATTTTAGTACCTTTCCGTTAATAACTTAGGCTACATTGAATTACCCACATTGGCTGAGGGCCAATCTATACATCTTTAGTGTTGGTAACCAACCAGATCAGGACCACTATTGATAATGGGCTGGTGAACTTTAGTCAATAGATAAGCCAATAATCATCATCAACTAGCAAAAAACAAAAGAGCAACTAACTTACTGACAAATTGTTGGAAGGCAACACAAAGCACCAACAGG
>NZ_JAGXJX010000352.1:0-272 GCF_019091125.1 Paenibacillus sp. GbtcB18 | reverse complement strand
ATACTTTCCAAAGAATAGAGAAAATGTTCTGAAGAAAATGTAACAATGGCTTCCCTAGGAGTATGTCAGGTGGACTACCATGAGACTGGAGGAGAAAATTTGGCCCTGATTCGCTGCTCTTAGACATTATTCTTGTTGTATGTGTCTGAAAACATGGTGTTGCTGATGAAGTCACGAACTGAAGAAGGGATGGTTTAGAGGTGCCACAGCAACCCATATCTCACAAAAAATTGACATTTCGTTAGGGGGAGGCAACTTTTGATTGTATAATA
>NZ_JAGXJX010000351.1:0-272 GCF_019091125.1 Paenibacillus sp. GbtcB18 | reverse complement strand
GATGGAATCCACTTATGTTGGAAGAAATGAATAATTATTGGCAACAAGTCACCTAATAAATGTATCAAATACCTAGAGAACAGACTATTAAACAGTCACAGGATTAGGGTCTTGAGTCGTGATGTCAGTGTGAGCAGCATGCAGAACCCTATTAATAATTCAAATACATACGTTTAACCTTACAGCAGATGTGAATAAGATAAGCTCATGAAGACTTTAATACTATAGGTGGGTATGAAGTCATGCAATCCACTATATTTTCTAAGAAAATA
>NZ_JAGXJX010000350.1:0-272 GCF_019091125.1 Paenibacillus sp. GbtcB18 | reverse complement strand
CCAATGTGTTGCAAAGCATGCTGTGAAAGGGCTTAAAGCAAGAAAATAGAAGCAGATCATTCAAGAAACTATTTGCTAATTTGATTGTGAGGAATAAATATTTTCTGGGACAGTTGTTTCCACTATAGATCTATGATTGTTTAAATATGTATGGAGAAGTAAACCAAATAATCTCTCACAGATATGGTAGCAAGTTGGATACTGAACCATTTTCAACATTGTACACAAATGATATTATTGGACCATCAAAGAATTTATGATAAGTAGCTTTC
>NZ_JAGXJX010000349.1:0-272 GCF_019091125.1 Paenibacillus sp. GbtcB18 | reverse complement strand
TATAGCTATTTTCTCATCAATTAAAGTATCTCTAATCTTGTAGTCCTCGTTGCTACTACGGCACCTCCTTTCCTCACCTCTCCCCCTCTCCGCTTGGAAGTCTATCAGCCTCTCCACCTGATCCCTCTGCGTCAACCTGTCCAGCGACAACCGTTACCACACCGACTTTGTGAGCATTGTCCGTGTCATCTTCCTTTCAGACCCAAGACTCGACAGCCTCCTCCAAAGTGCAAAGAATGATCGGAGAAGCAATCGCTTCACCGCTTGTTGAA
>NZ_JAGXJX010000348.1:0-272 GCF_019091125.1 Paenibacillus sp. GbtcB18 | reverse complement strand
AATTCGAAAATAACAAATCTGAAAAAAGCCGAAAAACCAGTGACATAAAAGATGTGTTTTCTGTCTACTTACTCAGTACACAAACAGTATAGGAAAATGACCATAGAAATTCTATAGAAATGAATTCCATCTTTATTAAGGAGAAAAGACAGATTCAACAAGGAGGCAAGCAACGAGGCAAGTCACGACTAGACAAGTACAGGAACAGGAGCTGGATCTGAGGCTGTGTGGTATCAGTGCAAGCTTGAGTGGAGGTAGATGAGCCGAATTAG
>NZ_JAGXJX010000035.1:0-3029 GCF_019091125.1 Paenibacillus sp. GbtcB18 | reverse complement strand
ACAAGGCTCAAATCTGTTTTTTTAGTGTCGCACTTAATCATACAATCCGTCATGAATTCATACACAAAGGGGATTAAACAATGAAACTGACTTTGTTTACAATATCTAACGAAAAAATTAACGAACAATTAACAAAGGTTAACGAACAATTGAGCAAGTTACAAACGAAAGTTGATTCCTTAGAAACTGTAAAAGACGTTCAAGATAAGATTATCTCTGCTAAAGACAGTCAAATAACTTTCTTGCAAGGAGAGGTTTCTACAATAATTACCTGGGGATCTATAGCAGTCGCAATTATCATAGCTTTGGCAACTGTTGCTTACTCTTATATAAAATCTTTAGAAGAAAAAGCCAAAGACAAAATTGAAGAAGCCGAAAATACATTGCAAACAGCTACCCAACAGTTAGCACAAATTGAAATTGCGAGACAAGAAACTGAAACTAACTTAACTGAATCGGATAAAAAAATAGAACAATTGAACTCATTAATTGATGAATCCAATAATATAGCAACTTTCGCACAAGAGAAACTAGATACATTAGAAACTAAACAACAAGAGCTTAACGATTTAGCAGCGACCATAATGACAAATCAAAAATACGATATGTCATTTAGACAAGTTGGGATTGCACTTGATTTATCTAAAGATGCTATTGATTCTATTTATGAACAAATAAAATCACCTATGTCCCTAAAAACACCTACAGAACACCTGAAGAAATTAGCCGAATTGAATGAGGAATATAATTATATAGCACCAAAATATAAAGAAATAATATTTGATTTTAATACTGACGTAATAAGTGGTAAAAAATACGATCTAGAATATGTCATTAAGGGCCTAGAATATTTAGCACCTAAATGCTCAGACTTGCGTTACGAATGTGAAAAGCTCAAGAGAAGATTCAATAAATATGAATAGAATATAAATTTTAAAAAATCTTCCCTTTAGATGTCTAAAGGGAAGGTTTTTTACCTTGTACATTATTACTCTTTAAAGCGCAATCATCTTCTATTTTGTATCCATTCTAAAATCACTAAAATACCTGCAAGAATAAGTATTCCTATTCCAAACGGGCCTATTGTCTTAATAACTGGTTGTGATAAACCGTTTATACAACTCGAAGTGATCAATCACAATAATGAATATCATTATAAAAAATACAATTTATGAAATAATAGACACATATTTCATAAATAACATCCTTATATTCTAATAAAGTCAAATATTAATATTTGACTTTATTACTAATCTATTTTTTTCGTGTTGTAAACATTAAAATCAACCAAATAATAATTATTAATCCCGCAATACTAAATGCTACTGGACTATTTAAACTTAGTAAATAGTCCACACCAAAATAGAAAATTGCGCAAATAAAAATACCTAACACGATAATAAACTTTTCGTTCATTAGAATACCAATAGCATTACGGTTTTAGCTAACATTCTTGATAAAGTTTTATTTCCTGTCACTCTCAAGAACCCTTCATAAATACCGTCTTCAAGTACTCCTGTATAATGCTCTAAAGTATGAAAGAACTTAGTTGTTGAAGCGCCACCTAATACTCCTTTAACTTTATCAGGAAGTTTGTGCCAAGCTTTTTTTATTGCTGCTACAGCCCATGTAAATTTACCATATCCAGGTGACTCTAATTGTTCGCGATCTTCAATAGCCTCTAATAATTGAATTGTTTCTTCTTTATTTAATTCGAAATATTCAACGATTTGTTGAATGTCAGATGGTGCTGTATAACGATCTGGCAAATCATATTGCTTTAAATCGATACCATGAATATCATAATCATCTAAATTAACTAAATCTAACCCTAATCCTTCAAACGGGTTAAGAATCATAGATGCTTGTTGTACGCTTTGTTCAGCTTCTTGTTGCTGTTGTAATAATTCATCGTATTTCTTTCCTTCAACTGCAGCACTAGCAGAAGTTGCAATTGTACCTGATAAGATAGTTGCTGCTACTGCAAATGCAGTACCCTTAATAAACTTTTTCTTCATAATAAATTCCTCCTACGACATAACGTTTTTTCTATTTTTTTACCCTACACCCAAATATTAAAATGAATGGAATTTTAATACAAGACTGGTTGTCTATACATTTTTTTTGGTATAATTAACCTGTTAATAAATGTAAACTTCACAAAGTGTACCATTAGGAATTATCAGAATTTTATCCTTTTATTGGAATATGAAATTATAATTTTCAAGTCGGAGGAAGGCACCTTAGGGTGTCTTTTCTATCCTTGTTTCCCCTATCAAGTGGAAGGAACCAAACAAGCACCCTGATAGGGTGCTTGTTAATCTATTTAATTTTTAATTAGATTAATTAGTGTGTATATAGTTTTTCTATTTTTTTACGGTTTATTAATATACATGATGCAGTAGCAACAGCTATAACAATAGCTATTAATGCTACATTTTGTTGAATAATAAAAAATGAAATGATATTGGTAGCAATTACAATTAAAATTTCAAGAAGTCTCTCTTTAAAATCTAACTTCCTCATAAAATAATACTGTATGACTAAAAGTGCATTTTCGATAAATAGCATAATAAATGTTTCGAGTAAGGCTGTTCCATAAAAATAAACATATGTATACATACCGCCAAACAAAAACATAAAGCCAAAAATCCCTAAGTTGCTTATTACATTTAATATGTTTTTACTTTTTTCTCGAAACCCACGTATTATCATCTCCAATTCAAATATTAGTGTCTTGCAACACTTGCAGTAATATATGGAATTACTCCATCTAATCCTATTTCAACATTAACACCTTTATCAGCAGCATATGCTCTTATAATAGTTTGGCAAATAGAAGCGAATTTAGGAAGTCCTAGCGCACCTAAAACAACCATAATAGCTCCACCTACAGGTGAACCAGTAATAAATGATAATCCAACAAAGCAAGCGTATAATGCATATGGACCTGCCATAGCTGCTTCAACTAATATCATTTTCATTTCTGTATTTGTAAACGTCATTTATAAATAGATGTGATTGATTTG
>NZ_JAGXJX010000347.1:0-272 GCF_019091125.1 Paenibacillus sp. GbtcB18 | reverse complement strand
CTCCAGCGATCGAGCTCCAATCATGTGAGGAAGTGCCATGCTTTGTGCTTTGCGATGGTTGCTCGTGTATGACAAGGGGACGGTAGAGGTTCCTAGTTCTTTTTGGCTGCATGTCATGCTGAAGAACGAGCGGCCGTGCTAAATGGGGGAGATTGCATGGTCTTGTTTTCTTTTCTTTTTTGTTCACAAGATTTTAAGATGACGGAGGGAGTAGGTAGAATAATTGATTGAGCACTGTCTTAAATTTTCTTCCAATAAAAAAAAGTCAACCC
>NZ_JAGXJX010000346.1:0-272 GCF_019091125.1 Paenibacillus sp. GbtcB18 | reverse complement strand
CACTATTGAGCTTAACTATATCATCCCCTTGAGCTACTGTGCATATGTAGAGTACTAACTGCTGATATCCCATATAGTATAATCGAGTCGGGCATACCAAGTTGGATAGCCCGAGTCAAGCATTTCATCACCTCTTACATTGATAACATATATCAACTAAATCGTACTTCCCAATCAGTTGTCCACTATGCTCCTCAACTCAAGAAATATGTGGCATGTGTTATGGCAAAAGTCACATGGTTGACCTGTCAATACTCTACGCTAGCACTACC
>NZ_JAGXJX010000345.1:0-272 GCF_019091125.1 Paenibacillus sp. GbtcB18 | reverse complement strand
AAAGTTATATTGGGATCCCTGTACTTATAAAAATAAAATATTTAACTCAAATTATAATCATGTCATCAACTTCATCGATGAAAAAAAATCGCAAATAAGAAGTTTGTATGAAAGCCTTTGTATTGATGCTGAAGAAGTTTATATTAAATTAATAATTTAAAATGTATTAGATAGTATAATTATTATTTTTACCCCTTTCATTCGTACTTTTTTTATATTATAGAATGTGTAATTTTTTTCATCAATAAAGTTAACACCGTGAGAAGAATTAA
>NZ_JAGXJX010000344.1:0-272 GCF_019091125.1 Paenibacillus sp. GbtcB18 | reverse complement strand
ATATAAAAACTAAAAAAATTGAGCTACTTCATATTAAGACAAGTTGATAAGTGATCGATATACTTATAAAACCTCTCAAATTTGATATGTTAGATGGAACAAGTTTAAGGGGAGAGAATATTAGAATTAAACTTGAGAGATGTTTATTATATCAAGAGGAGAAATAAATTAAATGGACAAACTAAATTGACTATTGATTTTTGAAAAGAGTTTTTTGAAAAAGAATGATTCATTTTAAATATAATTAACATACCTATGGGACTATATAAATC
>NZ_JAGXJX010000343.1:0-272 GCF_019091125.1 Paenibacillus sp. GbtcB18 | reverse complement strand
CAATGCCCCAATACTCCCATACCTTTATGATGGTTAACCTCCTACTCTTTCCTTCTTCCAATTCAGAAACTGGGACTGGCCTATTGACTTTGCCCTTCCTTTATAGACAAAGAGTCCCTACTCTGCGTGTTGTCTCTTCACACAAGCGGATACTTGCGTCTTCGGCAGATAGAAAGGATAAGTGACTTACGGTCGGTGAAATAGCCCATCGCCGAACTCGGAGCTCTTCTTGCTTAACGTTCCAACTATCCTTGGATATGAAGAAATCAATC
>NZ_JAGXJX010000342.1:0-272 GCF_019091125.1 Paenibacillus sp. GbtcB18 | reverse complement strand
ATGGCGAAGTGGACTAGTTTTGGGCAAGTAAGTACCTTGGTTACTAAGTTCAATTCCTGCTATGCCCTATGGGATTCAATTCTTATATAATGCTGGGTTTAGTTCTGTGTAGTTCCTTATGCCGATTCCTATGCCCTAATTCGGACTCTTGTGTTCGAGTTGGATGGATTCCCGGTTATGGATTTGAGTCTATCGGCGTGGGGCCTGTTCCGAGTTTCGAATGTGATTCCCTGGTGCACCTACTAAACTCGCTCGGTCTTATGGATAGGTAG
>NZ_JAGXJX010000341.1:0-273 GCF_019091125.1 Paenibacillus sp. GbtcB18 | reverse complement strand
GTGCCCAAGGTGCGGGAGAAAAAAAAAAAAAAAAGACAAAAAGGAACTTTTAAATTACTTACAAGTATCCATTGGCTTCAGTGGGTAATTTCAGCTGGCACTCACCTGCAAAACCCTCCTTTCAACTATGTTGTAATTAATACCATTGTCACCTACGTTGCTAAGTTTACTGAGGAGACAAAAAATAAATACTTATAGAGAGATGATGGTAGGGACGCTGCAGCACGTGTTAGCTGGTATGAGGTTCACTTGTAGAGGCTTTGGGGTTCTTTC
>NZ_JAGXJX010000340.1:0-273 GCF_019091125.1 Paenibacillus sp. GbtcB18 | reverse complement strand
GGAATATCATGTAATTCCTGCACATAACATAATATAAACTTAAGCTGTCTCTGGTTAAACAATGACAACTGTAACTTAAATTGAAGGTTAATAACAGTAACAACCAATATGCCATAATGAAAATTGTGATTAAACGGCAACAAATTCATCAGTAAAATGGGTATACCAACCTAATATAAAAAGACACTCAATTTAGATGTTTCAGTCCCTTGCAACCTAGGTTAAGGTTCAAGAGCAAGAGCCTCCTTGCTTGCAAATGTAAGAAGATTATGT
>NZ_JAGXJX010000339.1:0-273 GCF_019091125.1 Paenibacillus sp. GbtcB18 | reverse complement strand
TGCAGTTTGTTATAATAGAAAAAACGAGTAAAACTGTTCCATTCAGTTTCACTCGTTTTTTACTATTAAATCTAATAACCAAATAGTTGCTGGGAGGCATAAAAAGATGTAAAAGGCATATTTCTATCAGGCAATGGATGATGAAAATACTAGCTATTAATGGGTGTGTTTTGTAGGATAAATCATGGTTAGTCAACATGCCTGACTTCAAATATTACTTCTGGCATCCAATTTATGCTTGGTTTTATTAATTCGCACCATTCACAAGATTTT
>NZ_JAGXJX010000338.1:0-273 GCF_019091125.1 Paenibacillus sp. GbtcB18 | reverse complement strand
CCTGAGCACTGGCAAGGTATCTGTAGACACAGTAACGTGAAATCCAATCCACGACGGAATTCGATCTATGTATGGGCAGCAAGCATCATTGTCGTATTGTATCGGTCGTAATGCCAGAACAGAGGAATAATTACCGCAAGGCAACGAAAGGGACGAGCTTGGGGTGAAAGATGAAGGAATTCAAGCCTATCCCAAATTGATGAGGTACAAAACAAGTCTTACGGGTTGGTTGGGCCGATCGATTGTTGTAGCTCCCGGTCCTTTCAGAATATA
>NZ_JAGXJX010000034.1:0-3772 GCF_019091125.1 Paenibacillus sp. GbtcB18 | reverse complement strand
AGGTTTGTATTAACATATTTAAAGTTGGTTTGCTTCTTTTATGATAGCATATACTTTAAAATATGTGAACTACAATCCTCTGTTTTCCTATACCCATTTTTGGGCGGGGTAAATTGGAGGATTTTTTGTTATGACTAAAGATAAAAAAGAACGCCGTATAAATGGTAAAAAAGCAAGTAAAGAACTCTATTTCCAATTAAATCAATATTTATTTTACGAGCCAAAATATAGAAAATTAAGCAATAATGCTCGTGTTTTATATTCTATATTACGAGATAGATATAAGTTATCACTATTAACTTCTGAACATACTGATACATATACAGATACTGACGGTAATATTTATTGCATTCTAGATAATACTGAAATTAGTTATTTATTAACGGTATCTGAACCTACAGCTATTAAGGCAAAAAAAGAACTACATGCTGCAGAATTACTAGATGAAGAGCCTGTAAAAGATGAACCCAACCGCTTATACGTATTAGAACCTGAACTTACAACAGATAACTGGACTTATATGTCTGAGCTGGAAGAGTTAAGAAAACAAAAAAGAGAAAAGAAAGCAGCACGTATCAAGAAACAAAAAGACAAGCAAGCCGCTGAAAAAGCTGAAAAACAACAAGAAGAAACTCCAGTACCAGTTGGTGACTTAAATAACTTTAGCCACCAGGAAAATAAGGGTTCTTCAAAAATTGGTGACTTAAATAACTTTAGTCACGTGACTAAAGAATCTTTAGAGTATACAAAAGTATTTGTTATACAGACTGATTTTACTTACTTTAGTAAGTATGTAGGTAGCAGCATCCCTGATCTCATTATTGTTTTTTACAATCAATATTTCAAAACAACTAAATATGCAAAAATCGAATTAACAAAGATGTGTGAAGAGCAAAATACATTACTAGTATTTGAAGCTATTAAACGTGCTATTGATGGTGAACCGGACAAGCCTATTGCATACATACAAAAAACTATTAAAAATTGGAATGCTGCTAATTGCGAAACTTTAGAAGATATTCAGAAGTTTGAAGAGAAACATCGCGAAAAGAAAAAACAGAGCAAACCAAAATCTAACTATAAATCTAAAAATAAATCGGTACGTAGTGAAATGGTTCCAGGATGGGTTGGTAACGAAGATACTGCTGAGAGTAGTGGACAAGTCCCTGAAGATTTAGAGGAAAATCAAAAACGTTTAGATGAAATGTTGAAAAAGAACAAAAAATGATGAGTAATAGCTCCCTTTAATTTCACATACCGTAATGAATTGTAAATATTAATATTTTGAAAGATTATTAAAGGGATTATTGAATCAACATCGAAATATTTTATGTGTGATAAAAACAAATTAATAAAATGCTAATATTAACATTAATGTTATGATAATTTTATGAAATGGTTTTATTAAGAGTGCGGGAGGTATGAAAATGGCTTATAAATTGGCTTTTGTGCAAAATAAAGGCGGTGTATTGAAGTCTTCTATGACTGTAAATATTGCTGGCTTATTTGCTAAACAAGGAAAAAAAGTATTAATCGTTGATGCTGATCAGCAGGGTGACGTTCTACTGTCATTCGGTAGAAATCCGGATGAATGCAAGATAACATTGTATGACGTTCTTGTGGATTATGTACCGGCAAAAGAGGCAATTATTAATGTCTATGAAAATATTGATGTATTACCTTCCAATTCTGATATGGGTTTATTAGATTTTGATATTCTGCCAAACCAGGATAAGTATATTAATCCATATCTTTTATTGAAGGTGGCTTTAATGTCTATTGAAAAAGAGTATGATGTTATTCTTTTTGATAGCCCGCCTAGTTCCGGATTGATTCAAAGTAATGTCATTTGTTGTACGGATAATATCATGATACCTTTCCAACCGGAAAAATATAATGTTAGATCGTTAATTAAATTAATGGATGCCTTAAATGGATTCCGTGAACAAAATAACCCAAGTCTAAAAATAACCGGTGTAGCGTCTACACTCGTGCAAAAGAATACGGTTTTACATCAGACTGTTATGCAAGACGCGAAGGAATTTTGTACATCTGAAAATGTACATTATTTTGATGCCTTTATACCTAAAAGTATTCAGTTTGCTAACGCAATCGCTAATGAAGAATTACCATTAACTTTAGCAAAGAGAAATAATGAATTTGCATTTTACTATAAAAATCTATTTAAGGAGCTGAATGAAATTGACTCGCAAAGTATCTAATCTTTTCCCAAATAGCGCGACAAGAGATAAAGAAAAAGAAATAGAATCAAAAAAACAACAAAATGATAACGTTAATATTAATGTTAATGTTAACGAAACAGCAACAAAACAAGAACAAAATGAAATCCAAAAAGAAACACCTGAAAACAATGACGTTAACGATGAAAATAATGAAATATTAACAGAACCAAATAATGATGTTAATGAAGAAGAACCCGAGGTTCCTGAAGTATCTGAAATTCCTGAAGTTCCTGAGGAACCAGGTAAAAAAGGCCCTGAAGAAGAGGAAGAAGACGATGTTCTTGCCTTTTTGAATGAAACTAATAAGAAGGTATTAGTTGGCTTTTATTTAGACGAGGATATTAATAAAGTAATTAAAAAGCTTTTAGGTAAAAAACCAGGTCGAGGCGCTCAATCACAATTAGCAAATAATATATTCCGTAAATTCTTTGAGGAAAAAGGGTTATTGTAATATGGCTTTTGTAATACGTGCAGAAGGATTTGTTATAGATAGCTGTGAACCTGGCAAAGAAGGACAAGAATTAGAGTTTACTACTTATGATGAAGCAGAAGATGTAATGTTGGAACTACGTAAATATAATTCACATGCAACATTTGAAATTGTGGAAATATAGGAGGGGAAATACATGCATGATTCAACTAAACAACAGCGTGCAATTTTCTTAGACAGAGACGGCGTGATTAATGAAGTTTTAACTGATCGAGTTAAGTTTGTAAATAAAACAAGTGATTTGTATTTAATCCCAGGTGCAGCAAAAGCAATCGGTACGTTTAATAAGATGGGCTTTAAGGTATTTGTTGTTACAAACCAAGCGGGCGTTACTTTTGGATATATGACGCAATCAGAACTAGACATGATTCATATGAAATTAAAATCGTTATTATTCCAAGAAGATAAAGACGCTGTTATACATGAAATTTCAGCATGTATACACGCTCCTACTGAAAATTGTATTTGTAGAAAACCAAATGCAGGGCAACTTACGAATTTAGCGAAAAAATACAATATCGACTTGAAAAATAGCTACATGATTGGTGATATGGAAACGGATATTGAAGCAGGTAAAAAAGCAGGAACTCAAACAATATTAATTTCTTCTAATGATGAGGAAACTACTGCAGATATGCAGTTTTCTTCTTTGTTAGAACTGATTAAAAATAATGGTGTGGGATACTCTTGTGAAAAATGCTATTCCGAAATGAAACTTGATCACTCTTATTCTAAAGCTACCGATGAGCAACGGGAGACTTTGGCCCCTTATGAGTACTGTTCTTGTGATGTCCATGTGTATAAATGTGTATGCGGTGAAGAAACTCACATAGATCCTCCGGAAGAGTATCAGTGTGAATCTTGTAAAGAACATTTAGCTTTCGACAGTTTAGCTTAATAGAAATATATAATGTAAAAAAGCCGCCCAAGATGAGGTGCACCCCAATTGTTAGACACGAAAGACAATTGGAGGTGTACTTTTTTATGGTTAAATTTTCACAAGAACAAAAATTAGAAGTGGTAAGACAATATTTAGATG
>NZ_JAGXJX010000337.1:0-273 GCF_019091125.1 Paenibacillus sp. GbtcB18 | reverse complement strand
ATTATGGAGAAATCAATCCAATTGGGGCTCCGAATGTTGATATTGGAATTATATGAAAGAAGTTTCTATTACATATAGTTCCATTCGCTTCACAAATAATATTGTTCGGGATGGCAACTCCCTTATGTGTCATCCTTTTATGATAACTTTTAGAGGGATAATAAAAGAATGGTTCTCTAAGTTACTTCCAAAATCAATCTTTTCATTTGGGTAGCTTGCCAAGAAGTTCAAGCTCAATTTTATTAGTTACAAGCTGCTAAAAAACCTATTACC
>NZ_JAGXJX010000336.1:0-273 GCF_019091125.1 Paenibacillus sp. GbtcB18 | reverse complement strand
TCTATAAATATAGGTTCTCATACAGAGATTATAATAGTTTTATCATTTATGATAGTTTTATAAAGGATAAGACAAAAAAAGAAGATGACTTTGATTTTCCTTGTAGATCATTTTATTTGGATCTAATGGTATATTTATAAATAAGAACAAATATATTTTGAATGACATTGAGATGTGTGCATCCTAAATTTAATTTATGTTATTTGATTTCAAAATTTGGTATTAAAATTTTTTTATAAAACAATAACATAATTATACTTCTTACAATTGAAA
>NZ_JAGXJX010000335.1:0-273 GCF_019091125.1 Paenibacillus sp. GbtcB18 | reverse complement strand
AAATACAGAAGAATAGGTAAATAAGCTATGAGAAACATAATTATTTATCCTTTCAATACAAATATTTTATAACTAACTCTCTTTTTACCCCAATCTGATTTGTCAGTTTGTCGTTCTATTTACCAATGTTTATTTCTCTAACCCTCATTAAACATCCTCCAAGGCTTTGTCTCCCTCCCATATGCCAAACAAACGATTCAAATTTCATATCTACATTATACGAATTGAGTTGAATATTCATTCTTTTTATTCATTATGCAAACAAAAAAGGAT
>NZ_JAGXJX010000334.1:0-273 GCF_019091125.1 Paenibacillus sp. GbtcB18 | reverse complement strand
CAATTCCCAACATAATTCAACCCTTTAGTTTCTTCAAATTAAGATCTCAATGGCCATCCCGTTACTTGCAATTCAAGTTTTCATTCAAAATATGGGTGTTTGACAGTCACCATTTTTTATGGAGCTGAGTAAAAACCTAAAGAAGTAATCCAAGCTTAACACTTATTGGAGATGCTGAACTGATCATTTTCATGACTATTATTAAGTTTCAGATGCAAATCAAAGACTCCAATTTAATTATAATTTTTAAATAATTTAAATACAATTAGTTAG
>NZ_JAGXJX010000333.1:0-273 GCF_019091125.1 Paenibacillus sp. GbtcB18 | reverse complement strand
TCGACCTGAACTCCTAGCCAGGTTTCCCGGACCGCGACTCTCGCCGGTCGTGAGGCGTGGTGGGAATCGCGGTACTGATTCCCTCCCCGGTATTCCCCGAGAGCGCGGCCCCCTCCCGGAAGTCTGCGGCGGGGTCGCGTGACTTCTTTTCCAGCCGAGCACGGAGTGCCGCTCGTAGACCGCCTGGGCGAAGCCCGAAAAGTCGTCGGACGAGAAGCGGGTCTGATGTAAATCGGGCGACGAGCTCAAGGCAGCCGGCCGGGCCATGGCAGA
>NZ_JAGXJX010000332.1:0-273 GCF_019091125.1 Paenibacillus sp. GbtcB18 | reverse complement strand
GCGATGTACCACCAGCAGACGAAGAATCTCCTGGTCTCGTGCTCGCCACGCACTCTCGGCTTCTTCCAAGGGCCCACAAAAGGGTGCCTGAACTGGGAGGACTCCCGTCAGGCACCCTTGTCATTCGCGGTTCAGGCAGCAGGGCGAAATGCAGCCTTCGCGTGCTCTCGGACCCGGCCAGGAACTTCGTTTAGCAGCGGAAAAGGACCTGGATTCAGTGCGTGCTCGTCCAAAGTGAGCGCGGCTTCCCTGGCCGACTCTACGAAGTCGCCA
>NZ_JAGXJX010000331.1:0-273 GCF_019091125.1 Paenibacillus sp. GbtcB18 | reverse complement strand
CGCTGGAAGGCTTAACGGTCGTGTTCGGGATGGGTACGCGTGGTTCCCTTCCGCCATCGTCACCAAACGAATTGCGTAGTTTCCGGAGTCGCCAAACTCCAGAAAAGTTTGTAGCTTGAAAGGTTCTTGCCCTTTCAAAACTGACAACGAGTGATTGAAGATTGAAGGCAATGCCTTCTTGACTGGGTCCGTCTCAGGACCCGAGTCTCCATAGAAAGGAGGTGATCCAGCCGCACCTTCCGATACGGCTACCTTGTTACGACTTCACCCCAA
>NZ_JAGXJX010000330.1:0-274 GCF_019091125.1 Paenibacillus sp. GbtcB18 | reverse complement strand
CAAGAAAGATGAAAGCTCTGTTTTTTTCTTCTTTTTCTTCGACCCAAAAGATAATGGCTGAGGATGAGATTCACTTTTAATATTTTAGTATATATATATATTTATTTATTGAATGAATGAACACAACAACATCATCAAACAAATGTCTTAGGTGTAAAAAAGGATTCTTGAATGCTGTTTCAAGAGGATCTAATATATAACCACCAGACTGCTGTTAGGAAATCTACCCCAACCCCAAAGACTCCATCCTCTATGATCCAAATGCTTCTCTAGT
>NZ_JAGXJX010000329.1:0-274 GCF_019091125.1 Paenibacillus sp. GbtcB18 | reverse complement strand
ACCGCAGTGAAACCTCATCAAGTACTCCACATTTGAATGCTGAGCTACATAGATCTGCTACAGTTGTCCTTGGATAGTTAATGAGTCCACAGCAATTAGCTACAAGCAAGATGTCATGATCCTTAAAGTGAAAGCTTAAACCAAAAAAAAGATAGAAGGAGAAAAAGGTAGAAGAAAGAACAGTTGATTGGATAAGCCCACCACGCGAGAAAACATCATTCTAGCCAACACTACTTTGTGTGCTACAGCTCATCTGAAGTTTTTATTGTTTTCC
>NZ_JAGXJX010000033.1:3136-3979 GCF_019091125.1 Paenibacillus sp. GbtcB18 | reverse complement strand
AAGAAGGAGAGCGTGGTCGGGAGTAACATTTATACTTCTTTTTTTAGCAGTGCTTATAGTTATAGGATTTAATCAATTCTCAACGTTATTCTTTGCGGCTATAGAAGATACACAATATGGTGAATATAAGGATTTTCATGAAGGTGGTGCTAATATACTTAGGGTTATAGTGGACTCCATCCCACTTATACTTGCTTACAGTGGTAGAGAGAAATTAAGGATTATTTTTCCGAATAGTGATTATATTGTAAATATGGCCTTGTTAGGTTCTGTTTTTATGCTCATTTCAACGCAGAATTGGATTTTCGCAAGGTTTTCCATTTATTTTGGACTTTATCAACTAATATTAATTTCATGGGTTGTAAAACTTTTCACTGAAAAAGATCGGAAAATTATTTATTATTTGATATTAGTGTTTTATTTTATTTATTTTATGTATGAACATGTAATTACTCTTGGAATTGTTTATAAGAGTAATTTTATTAACCTATAAATAATTTATGAAGGTGAATAATGTTGACAAACGTTATGAAAATCCCACGTATAATACATTACTGTTGGTTTGGGGGAAAAGAAAAACCTGACATAGTCAAAAAATGTATAGATAGCTGGAAAAAGAATTTATCGCAATATGAACTATTAGAATGGGATGAAAAAAATTTTGATATAAATAATAATCCATATGTGCAAGAGGCTTATAAATCAGGAAAGTTTGCGTTTGTTAGTGATTATGTCCGATTGCATGCATTATATAACTTTGGTGGAATTTACTTAGACACGGATGTTGAAGTATTCAAATCTTTCGATACTCTATTGCACCATGATTCTTTTTGGGGGTTTGAA
>NZ_JAGXJX010000033.1:0-3126 GCF_019091125.1 Paenibacillus sp. GbtcB18 | reverse complement strand
ATAGCTACTAGTACAATAGGGGCAGCTAAAGAAAATGAACTTATAAAAATGTTTTTAGACTTATATAAAGAGAAAAGTTTTATAAATGAAGATGGAAGCTATGATGATTTGACGAATGTAGCTATTGTAACAGAAATGTTGAAAAACAGAGGATTAATAATGAATGGCGAATATCAAGAAATTGAAGGAGAGGGTGCTTTTTATCCGCAAACATATTTTTCACCATATGATTATATTAACTGTAGAAAATTTATAACTGGCAAAACATATGTAATACATTATTTTTATAAAAGTTGGCTATCACCAAAAGTGAGATTGAAAGGTAACATCAAGATACTAGCAGCTAAAATTATAGGAGGAGAAAATATAGCTAAAATCAGAAAAATAATTTCAAAAAACTAGGAGGATGATAATGAAAAATATATTAATATCCTCTTTTGATATGGAAATTGGAGGAGTAGAAAGAAGTCTCATAAGTCTGTTAGAGAATTTTGATTATGAAAATTATGCGGTGGATTTGATGTTATATAGACATAAAGGAGATTTTATGAGCTTGGTTACGAATAAAGTGAATCTATTAGAGGAAATTCCACAGTATACAACTTTTAGAAAATCAATAAGCGGGATTTTTAAAGAAAAACAATATCGTATTGGAATAAGTAGAATTTTATCAAGAGTAAATGCTGATGTTATAGGTAGAATGAAAAAAATAACAGAACCTGGATATTACCAAATGCAATTAATGTGGAAGTATGCTTTGCCATTTCTTCCTAAAGAGGAGAAAGAGTACGATATAGCAATTAGTTATTTATGGCCACATTATTTTATAGCTGAAAAGATTAAGGCTAGAAAGAAAATTGCGTGGATTCATACAGATTATTCTAATCTAGAGTTAGATGTAAAGATGGACGTAAAAATGTGGAAAGAATTTGATCACATTGTGGCTGTATCTGAAGAGTGTAGAAATTCTTTTCTAAAAAAATATGGTGAATTAGAAAATAAGGTTGTTGTAATAGAAAATTTGACCTCACCAAATTTCATAAAAAAAATGTCAAAGGAAAATATAGAAAACCCTATGGTTCATGATAAAAGATTTAAAATTATCACAGTAGCTAGGCTATCATATGCAAAAGGAATAGACAATGCTGTCAAGTCTTTAAAAATATTAAAAGATAAAGGGTATGATAATATTGCTTGGTATGTAGTTGGGTATGGAGGAGATGAAGCAAAGATAAAAGATTTGATAAAAAGTTTGAGACTAGAGAAAGATTTTGTATTGTTAGGGAAACAAACAAATCCATATCCGTATATACAAGAAGCTGATTTATATGTACAACCATCTAGATATGAAGGGAAGGCCATTACAGTAGGTGAGGCACAAATTCTTTCAAAACCAGTTATGATTACAAATTACACAACGGCCAAAAGTCAGGTGAGAGATGGAATTGATGGATGTATTGTAGAACTATCTGTTAAGGGAATAGCGGATGGAATCGAAAGGTTATATGAGGATTCCGCTATAAGAAAAGAGTTGTCTAATAATTGCTCACGGAAAAATCATGATAATATTTATGAGCTGAATAAATTGTATGGGATTATATGAGATGAAAATAGAGAAGTTCCTCCGAAATATTGTTGAGAGGAGTTATACGATGTAATTTTAACAAAGTTAATTGGGAGGGATAGGTGTGTGTGGGAAAATTAGCATTATAGTGCCTGTTTACAATGCAGAAAAATACATTATTCAATGTATCGAGTCGCTCTTAAGTCAAACACTTCAAGAATGTGAATTCATATTTGTAAATGATGGATCTAAGGATAATAGTCAGGTAATTATCGAATATTTCGAAAAAAAGGATAAAAGGATGCGGATTATAAATCAAACAAATCAAGGTGTGAGCATTGCAAGGAATATAGGTTTATCTGCTGCAAGGGGAGAATACATTGGATTTATGGATGCTGATGATTATGTAGAAAAAGATATGTATGAAGTTTTATATAAAACGGCAAAAAAAGATAATTGTGATGCAGTTATATCGAATTTTGAAGAAGAAATTGAAGGACATAAAATAATAACAAAATATTCGTTTCCAAAAGATATTGTATTAAAGAAAGATTTTATAGAACAAGAATTATTACCGTATTTTCTCAGAACAGATAATTTAAATACTGCTGTAAATAAAATATATAGAACTAATACAATAAAGGAAAAGAATATAAAATTCCCGGAAAAGGTGGAATTAGGTGAGGATGGGATGTTTAATATTTTATTTTTTAATAATGCGAAAAAAGTTAAATATATAGATTATACGGGATATTCTTATAGAGAAGTGAAAGGGAGTGCGACTAGAAATATATTAGAAAAGGATTATTTTAAGAGGGCTGTGGAAGTGTATAAGATGGATATGTCGAAATTATTCATTAACATGGATGATACAAAGGTAAGACAATTGCAAGCGATAAAACTTATAAATAGTTTGATGTCTTACGTACATATTTATTTTCAACCGTGTAAAGATATGGATTTTAAAAAAAGGTATCAATATGTAAAAAATATGATACAAGATAGATATGTAAGGGAGGCATTACCTATATATTATAGTAATGTTTATTATACGTTGGGAAAGTATGAGAAATTTATTATAAGTTTAATAAAAATAAAATCAACTATTGGACTATATTGTGCTACGTCATATAGTAGATATAAAAATAAACAATAGTGGGGAGCTCACAAATATGAAGATTATGATGTTTGCTCATGATGGTAGTTTTAATAGAGGATGTGAAGCTATAGTTCGTTCATCTACTAATATCATAAAAGAAAAAATGGATGAAACGAAGGTTTATTTAGTATCGGGTAGGCCAGAATCGGATCAATTAATAAGTAAGTTGGATGGTATATATGATGGATCCAGTCTTAGTATAAAGAAATATTCCTATAATTGGTTATTATCTGCACTTAAATTGAAGTTTTTTAATGATGAATCTTATGCATTGGGTGTAATTCATAAAAATATTATCAAACATATAAAAAATGTGGACGTATGTTTATCGATAGGAGGGGACAATTATTGTTATGGAGAGCAACCTGGATGGTATGAAAATGATAGGAGGGTGAAAGAAGAG
>NZ_JAGXJX010000328.1:0-274 GCF_019091125.1 Paenibacillus sp. GbtcB18 | reverse complement strand
AAGCAAACATCAATCCAAACTAGAGCATCTATGAAGCTTTTACCTCAATTCTATGAACCCTACCAAATTTTGGAATGCATCGCAGTAGTAGCATACAGATTGGACTTACCCGCTAACTTACAAATCCATCTAGTCTTCCATGTGTCATGTTTAAAGCTCAAGTTAGGACAAAATGAGATAGCCCAAAGCCATCTACTAGATATGACTACCCAAGGAGAACTCCAGATCTAACCAAGTGCCATTATTGATTGACGAATAGTGACTCAACGATGAC
>NZ_JAGXJX010000327.1:0-274 GCF_019091125.1 Paenibacillus sp. GbtcB18 | reverse complement strand
ATGGGTTATGGTTGGAAAACCTAACGAAGGCCAGATTCTTTGGGCTAGTGTTGGTTGCAATGGGCTGCATCGTACATATGATTGGCTGTTGCAGTCATTTTAAAGTAAATCCGGTCATTCAGTTTATTGTCCTTGACATACCGGGGGTCTTCATTTTTTGGGAAGTAGTTACATGTTTGATTTTAGTTTGGCGGATAAAATGATATCAGATTGATGCACAAAATTATTGTGTGAATTGGAAAGGTGGAATATGGTTTTAACTTTTAAGGTGAAA
>NZ_JAGXJX010000326.1:0-274 GCF_019091125.1 Paenibacillus sp. GbtcB18 | reverse complement strand
AGCCCCGTCTTTCACGCAAGAAAGGTACGCCCATTGTCCATTTCCATAGCGCAGGTAAGTAATATCGGCGAGAAACACCTTCTCCGGCTCGCCTTGGTTGAACTGGCGTTTGAGCAGGTTGGGACAGGTTTGGTGTTCCTGAGTCGCCTTAGCCATCTTGCGATAAGGATTAGCTTGACGTATTGCCGCGACCAAGCCAGTCTTGCGCATGAGGCGGCGAATTTTCTTGTGATTCATGACAACGCCGCTGATCTGCTCGAGACGCATCTTGATG
>NZ_JAGXJX010000325.1:0-274 GCF_019091125.1 Paenibacillus sp. GbtcB18 | reverse complement strand
CTCTCATCGATCCCTCCATAAATGATCAGTTTTTTACCAGGTGCAAAATAATCACCTTATTTCCTTCATCTTCATTTTCTTATAAGGGGGTCTTCTCTTCTACAAAACAAAGTCATGTACAGAAATATAACTCCTATTCCAACACTCCTCTTGACTTTTTTAGCTTTCTGTGTCTCCATCTATTTTTGTTTGGTAAAACATAACTTCATTTGAGAACCGGCTGAGAACTTGGGCATCTAAAACCCATTGGCATGCGTGACGCTGAAGAGTTCTA
>NZ_JAGXJX010000324.1:0-274 GCF_019091125.1 Paenibacillus sp. GbtcB18 | reverse complement strand
CTCGCACTGCTAAAGCGCAGAGTAGGCATTCTATTCGAGCTAGATGATCTTCTGTTTCTGTATAGGATGAAATTGGAACTGCTTCTTTGAAAGATGAAACATGAACGTAACTTGCATTTAAGACCAAAACTATACTTGCATAACTGCTTGTTACTAACTTTGACACCGCTGCTTCTTTACCTTCATAAGATCTTGAAACTTTCTACTTTACTTCTTAGGAGTTTTGTAACCCTATACATGTAAACAGTGAGTTTAGGAGTTTAGTGCCCTATAC
>NZ_JAGXJX010000323.1:0-274 GCF_019091125.1 Paenibacillus sp. GbtcB18 | reverse complement strand
AGAGAGAAGAAATCAAATTATAAAATTTAAAAATATCATCAAAATCATTTTCTTAGATCAAGAGATTTATAAAAATAAGATAAATAGATTCATTAATCTATTATTGAAAATTTGATAAGCTTTAGAGATAAAGAATTTTCAATAAAAATTCATTCCTTTTTTAGTTTCAAAGCCATGTATAAAGAAATTTTATATGTCATGCCCTAGTCTTATATGCCAAAGCCATATATAATCGTTTAAAAATAAAAAACAAGTTTCATTATGACAATTATCA
>NZ_JAGXJX010000322.1:0-274 GCF_019091125.1 Paenibacillus sp. GbtcB18 | reverse complement strand
AGCAACCACTGTCTTTAACTTGATATAGATGGGGTTTTGACCAATAGCAGCATGCAGCTAAAAATCTGATGAGAAAGACGGTTGAATGGCAGATGACAGAAGAGACTCTGGCACTTTTGGTGGGATCTGCTGTTCCATCACAAGAAGAATTTAGAATCCTAATGGACATTAATCTTGAGACGAGATTTCTAGTGCTCTCAAGCATGTTCTTGTGGAATCAGTACCAGTACTGAACACCAATAATATTTGTGCAATGATGAAGCAATGATAGATA
>NZ_JAGXJX010000321.1:0-274 GCF_019091125.1 Paenibacillus sp. GbtcB18 | reverse complement strand
GGAATACTTCTTAATAGACTAACCGAAGTTGATCGACCACCCGCTCCTTAAAAGAAATAAAGAAAAAACTTTTCTTACAGCCCTTATTTGAGGTCAAAGCCACCTTGACTTTGTAGCCACGAGAGGCGGAGAGAAAGTTGGCTAAGCCTCTAAAGCATATACTATAGCGTGCAAGCAATATAGTCAACTTCAGGGTGATGCGAAGCCTTTCGCATTCCCCGACTAATGTCAAAAGATAGCATCAAGATACCATCTAGGCAAACGAGACTTTCTA
>NZ_JAGXJX010000320.1:0-274 GCF_019091125.1 Paenibacillus sp. GbtcB18 | reverse complement strand
ATCTGCTGGAAAGATTAAGACAACCTCACACAGATCTAGCAAAATTAGGTTCGAATCGTAGAAAGAACACTTAATGAGGCGTCAATTTGATGGAAAAGTGAATACCAAATCACGGAAACGAGCTCGTCCTACCAACATCCAGCAAAAGACGGCTGATCAGATAATAGAAACGATCCACGAAAGGGGGAAAACGAATGGTAGAAAATAACAAGACCGGAATTACTCGATGAACACTTGATAAGGCAATAATTTGATGGGAATCATCTACCTAATC
>NZ_JAGXJX010000319.1:0-274 GCF_019091125.1 Paenibacillus sp. GbtcB18 | reverse complement strand
AGCACAGCTTGATAAAGGTAAAGGAACTATCGCGACATTACTTGTTCAAAACGGTACACTTCGAGTTGGAGATCCAATCGTTGTTGGTACTTCATTCGGACGTGTTCGTGCAATGGTAAGTGATATTGGTCGTCGTGTAAAAGTTGCTGGTCCATCGACTCCTGTTGAAATTACAGGCTTAAACGAAGTACCACAAGCGGGAGATCGTTTCATGGCATTCGCTGATGAGAAGAAAGCTCGTCAAATCGGTGAATCACGTGGACAAGAAGCGTTA
>NZ_JAGXJX010000032.1:0-4472 GCF_019091125.1 Paenibacillus sp. GbtcB18 | reverse complement strand
AAAGCAAAAGAAAGTATACTGGCCAAAATGAAAATGACTATCGAATTAAATGAGGACGTAGTCGATTTAAAAAGAGATGTGGAACAAATAAAGAAAGATATTAACGAACGTATCACACTAGATTATGGACAGCAGCAAGTAATCAGAAACGCTGTAAATAAACGAGTACATAAGCTATGGAATGAAGACAAGATAGATAAAGAACTATACATTACAACTAGAAAAGTGTACTCCGCTTTATGGAAGAACTTAAAAGATGCATACCAAGTGAATGCTTATCCTAATATTCTTCAAAAAGATTTCGATGAAGCACTAAGTTTCATTGAAGGTTGGAGACCATTATTTAACGGTAGTAAAACTGCGTAGGAGGTAAAAACATGATTGATTTAAATTCATTCGCTGATGGAGCATTAGCGGAGCAGTTTGATAGAGAATTCGAACGAGTAACTGAAAATATGGCGGATTTAAATACTGATCCCAAAAAAGCTAGAAAAATCACAGTAACGCTTACATTTGTAGGTGATAAAAAGCGTGACGTTTGGGACTGTAAAGTACAAGCGAAATCTACTTTAGCACCTGCAGAAGAAGTAGAATCAAAAATTCTATTAGGCCAGGATAATAGCGGTAATATTATTGGCCAAGAGCTTGCATCCGGAGTAAAAGGACAGATGTATATGGATACTGAGGGTGATCTCGCTACTGATGTAGGCGAAAAGGTTGTTGAAAATCAAGATCCAAATGTTGTTGTAGATTTACAAAGAAAATCAAATTAATGAAAAGGGGAAATGAAGTATGTCAATGACAAAAGAAGCTTTGCAATATGTAGTAGGTTTAGGAAATGCAGAAGTAGAGGAAATCAACGGTCAAACGTATTCTAATCAGCAGTTGCATGTAGTGGAAGAACCGACACCACGTGCTTTAACTGTACGTAGCCTATCTAGTTTAGTAGATTATGCGAAATCTAATTTTGATACAGCAGAAACAATTATGATTCACATTGAAAGTCCAACAGAAGTGAGTTTGTTTACTGCATTAAACGGTAATTGCAATCGTAGTAAATTCGTGAAAGCAGAAGCTTTAATTCCACATTTTAGTTTTGGGAGATTCCATGACACAGAGGACTTTAACATTAGTATGCAATCAGGATTCGTTAAAAATAATGACCGTGACATTGTATTACAAGTAATTGGAACTATTGCGGATGAAACTGTACGAGAGATTGGCGATGATGGGGTTTCACAAGCTGTTACTGCTAAAACAGGAGTTTCGACACGTGGAAATGTAAAAGTACCTAATCCAGTAGCCCTACAGCCTTACAGAACGTTCGTTGAAGTTGAGCAGCCTGAAAGTGAATTTATTTTCCGTATGAAGACAGGCCCGACTTGTGGACTATTTGAAGCGGATGGCGGGGCTTGGAAGTTACAAGCAATTAAAAACATTAAAGCCTATTTAGTAGCAGCGCTTGAGGAAGAAGTTAAATCAGAAAAGGTATTCATTATTGCGTAATGGATATTTCAACAGTAGAAAGTACTAGTGCCGTTTGTATCTTTGGTTTAGGGATTGGAATTTTTGCACTTGCACTTTACAAAGGCGGCAGCTTCATTGAGAGAAAACTCGATGAAGCTGAACAACTAGAAAAAGAGGTGAGTACGATTGGGAATAGAAAACAGAGTCCTTCCGGAGCATTTAGCAGCAGCAGAGAAGTTAGAAAAAGAGCTTAGAGAATGCATCCAAAATCAAGACATTTTATATAAACAGATGGAACGGGCAAATGAAGAGTGTAATAAGACTTTATATGTAGAGCTGCATGAACTACATAGAAAAAAAGTTATGAGAGAACTAGAAATATCAAAAGAGTTATCAGCTATGTATTACAAAAAAATGAAACATGATCGGGAGCAGGAAAGAAAAAATGTTCTTGATGTAGCAAAACGTTTAGAGGATGTTGGTGGAAGTAAAGAAGTTGTGGAACACATTAGAAAAAACGCATAAAAAAAGCCCGCTGCAACGGGACCTTTAAAAAATATTAACTTTTGCAATTATATCATATGGAGCAAACCTATGAAAACAGTATATCGTTCGAAAAAATTTAGTTTCTTAATCCCTTCACATGGGCGGCCAAAACATTACATGTGTGCAGGTGATAAAACAGAGCTAGCAAAACGAGTAATCGTAAAAGAAAAAGAAGGTTATGAGTGTAAATATCCGATTCGCAGGGTTGTTAATATTGACAACCTTGATGAATTCGGAAAACCAGATGAGACGGATTGTTTCTATGAAACTGAACTTAAAAAAATAGATAAATAGGAGATGTTTATTATGGTAGATATCTTTGATGTAGGGGAATATTGTGATATTTGCGGTGATACAATACCGCCCTCTGATGAAAAAACGATGTATATTGAAGGATTGGAAAAGACACTTTGTAAACAATGCAGCGGTCAAGCTGAAGAAACATTAAAAGTAGTAAGCTTTGGTGTAATTAAAGATGCTCTAAAAGAGATAACGGATAAATACGGAAGAGAAAAGGTGCGGCAGTTTGATCTAGTAACTGCAGAACAATTTGTAAGAGAAAATAGCATTACTTTAAACATAGAAAAGCGTGGCGGTAAGTTTAACCAGGAAAAACTAGGTGAATTCGTTCCGCTATCTACAGAGGAATTAATTACAGTAATTGAGTTTTTAAAGAGAAAGATTAACCCTAATCTTTGGATGAACGCAGTAATAGGAACACTATTGGATAAGCAATTAACAATTACATTAGCAAAAGTACCTGTAAATGGTTGAGCAATTAACAATAGAAGATGCTGTCGTATATGAGCAAATTGATACCTATATGGTGGATATTGTTACAAACATTGGATTTAAGTTGGAATTTTGTGAAGCAGAAACAAGGGAAGACGCAGCCCGTATAGTCCGTGAGCGTTATTGTAAACACTATGATTTTCGTATTCGTAGTATTGAAGTTTCTAATAGATCGTTGAAAGAAATAGAAGCATTAGATTAAGGGGGAAATGATGATGAATTTACAAATAGGTGAAACAAAAGTGGTTCCTGGTCATTGGGTTGTATGTGAAATGGAAGATGGCCTACAAATTGTACAAGTGGAAAAAGTTATTAAGGATACTATTAATGACAAAGTAGAGATATGGGGTCAATGGAAAAGTGTAGGTTCCATTGCAGGTGACTATGGATTTAATCATATTGAAAAGTGCCGTTTTGCTACTGCAGTAGAAATTGATGATGAGGGTTGGCGTGAAGTATTTAGACGTAAAGGGAGAGTCCCAGGGAAGTTTACTCCCGGTGATTGGGTATCTGATGATGTATATGCACTAACAGTAATGCACCAGGACGGTAACGTAGTAACTGTAGGGATTGTTAATTCAGGTCAAACATATGAAGTTATGGCAGAAGATTTAGAGCCATTATTCTTCAAAGAAGATTTAGCGGGATAAATTATGAGTCTTGTATTTTTAATATTCGTTTTATTGATAATCGCAAGTACATTTAGGACATTTGAAAAAATACATTGCAAAAAGCGCTCGGGGGATTCATGGGCAGGAAAGAAAGAATTATAGGTCAGTTAATTCATAATTTTAACTTTTATAAAATGGAGGACGGCAGGCAGTTGTATGAGTTGTCTGTCGAAAGACTCCTAAAAATATTGGAGGCACAGAAGAATGCTAGAACTACACAGAATCACAGACGCAGAACTAGAGAAGAAATTTAGCTTACGACAATTGTTATCTATGCAAAAGGAGCTAGATCAGCATATTAGTTATAAGGCAGAGGATCGTATTGAATTAAAGTTCTATGCACTGCAGGTGGAAGTAAATGAAGCTTGGAACGAAACAAAGTCATTTAAGTATTGGAGCACTAAATTTAAAACACCGGATAGGGATAAATTGTTAGATGAGTTGGTAGATGGATTACATTTTCTTTTATCAATCGTTTTAGAAATAAACGCTACTACTAGGGATCAGAAGAACATTATTGGATGTTTCCATTATGCGAAGATGTGTCAAAGAAATATTTACAGTATTAACCGATTATTTGAAATGTGGAGTATGGAAGTATTTAAAGCAAAAAGACAATGGATTTTATATAGAAATTGTCCAATAACAGAATTAAGAAAGATGTTTGGTGTGTTCTTCCGTATTTGCTATTTATACGGCTTTAAATACGAGGATATTGTACAAGCTTACAAAGATAAGAATGAAGAAAATTTCAAACGTCAAGCGAGTGGATATTAAGATGTATAAGTTTGTTGTTACTTATGAACTACCACCGGTGGAAGGGACGCTAAATGTAGATATAAATGCAAAAGATAGGCATGAAGCCTTATATATTGTCAGGAACTTTTTACCTCGTATCGCTATAGTGCATGGTGCTAAGGCAATAGGTAACCCCAAATAATTGGGACACTGTGGCTTGTTAATATTGTTTTATATTTTTCAACATTTTTTATATTT
>NZ_JAGXJX010000318.1:0-274 GCF_019091125.1 Paenibacillus sp. GbtcB18 | reverse complement strand
CACCATATACAGAGCATTGTTTCTGTGAAGAAAAGAAATTGCAGGTCATTTCACCGATCACATATGATAACCACAAAAAGCAAGCTCTACGCAATCATATTTTAACAAAAGATCATATTTTAACAAAAGAAAGATCAGTAAATCATCTTCCACCAGGAATATTTAAGTAACCTAACAATCTGTGCACTTCTTTATGCCAAATAAGAATAATAATCAAAGAAGCATATGGGTGCCCCTGAATGAAACACGAATAAAGACAGAAAAGAAACCTTCC
>NZ_JAGXJX010000317.1:0-275 GCF_019091125.1 Paenibacillus sp. GbtcB18 | reverse complement strand
GAGAGAAGAAAAAAAAAAAATCTTACGAGCCGAAGGTGCCGACAAAAAGATGATGACAATCATGAGCACCGGCAAAGGGCAACTGATGAAACGAGGGATACTTATAAGTAAAAACCGAATAAGTCATTTGTTAAAAATCATAATATAACTTATCTAGATAATTTTTTTATTTTTTATTTTTATCAAAAAATTGATGTCGTTAGGATAAATTAACTTAGATGTGTTTGTAACACGAGAGATGCTGAGTAGCAATCAAGACTAAAGATAACTAATTA
>NZ_JAGXJX010000316.1:0-275 GCF_019091125.1 Paenibacillus sp. GbtcB18 | reverse complement strand
ATAAATCACAATGCTAACCACGTTATATACAATCCATAAATACCAGTTTTCTAAAAATTTTCGACTTAGCATAAAATGAGCTACTAAACCTAGTACAGCATTTAAAGCATCTAAATATGGACTAGTTGATTCTAAATAACGGATTTGCTAATAGCCCCAACCAATCCAAGCAACTAACATAAAGATTATATACAGAGTCCACCCTTTTACACCTAAACGAACTGTTGCTTTTACTTCTTCCTCCCCACTACGTGCAATCCAATAATACCAACCAT
>NZ_JAGXJX010000315.1:0-275 GCF_019091125.1 Paenibacillus sp. GbtcB18 | reverse complement strand
ACGACTTAACAAAAGGCTAGTTTGCAGCTTAAATACATGTTAAAAAGCCAGATCAGACAAACCAGTCATTAAACGCTACTATCAGCAGTTTGGTCCATACTCAAATAAATTGTTTAAGCTAGTACTTCCTTAGCACAAACTTATACACACATCTTTCTTAATACTTACTATTATATCAACTCAGTTTGAAATCTGAGCCAATCATGAACCTTGAAGCACTCACTTTCCAGTTTGATGCCAATATGCTTTTTATTGTTGTCAGGTAGAAGTTGTCC
>NZ_JAGXJX010000314.1:0-275 GCF_019091125.1 Paenibacillus sp. GbtcB18 | reverse complement strand
AGTATGTTAGTAATGCATTAGCTTTGTTTCATTTTGTTACATAAGCTTGTAACTGAGTTGCTTTGTATATGAGTCTCAGCAGAATAGTTTCAATCTTGCAAAATGTAGCTCTGGCTTTTCTTTGTTGTGAACATTAAGTATAGCAGTCACATAATCTTACATTATGTTGGTTTTTTGCATGTGGATTATTACCTGAGGAGTTCTCGTTCCGACGAAAAAACTTGTGAAGGTATGATTTTGAGTCTCCAAGCAACTTTCGTTTCTTTTTCTTTTCC
>NZ_JAGXJX010000313.1:0-275 GCF_019091125.1 Paenibacillus sp. GbtcB18 | reverse complement strand
GGTTAGATACACTTGATAAGTTACCAAAGAATAATATCTTTATTAATGATATTTATCATTAGTATTTATTTATATACTTTGTTAATCTTTATTATTTTGATCTAATACATAGGTAGGTAATAATCAAGAATATAATCGTTACAAAAATATTTTTTTTAAATAGGATAGTTGTTGAAGAGGAGATTGGATAAATAAAAATAATCAATTGTCACCACCCTATCTCTTTGATAATTTAATTCAATACATCACGAAAGAAAATATTTTTTTATTTTACA
>NZ_JAGXJX010000312.1:0-275 GCF_019091125.1 Paenibacillus sp. GbtcB18 | reverse complement strand
GACCTACGTGCCTATAGCTGCCTATAGTGGCAACCGTAGGTAGGCAGCATAGCACCGGCGGATGCACAGGCACTGTGCTTGTGGCAGTTGGCTAGCGGCATGAATGCAGTAGGCTTGCGACCGGTAGGGTTGGCAGCTTGTTGCCTACAGCCACAATGCCCACAAGGGTAGGCGGCACGTACAAGAGACTTGGCCGCAAGGGTCGATGATGCTTGTGCGTAGCTTACCTGCAAGGGCTGACAGCGCCTATGCGCAGCTTACCCGCAAGGGTCGAC
>NZ_JAGXJX010000311.1:0-275 GCF_019091125.1 Paenibacillus sp. GbtcB18 | reverse complement strand
AGCAGGAGTTTAAAATTTCTCATATTTACTCGGCTTGACAAACAAGTTCTATCATAAATGACAGAGATATTGTGGGCTAGTTCTTTCCTAGTGGGTTTTGTGGTTTCGACTAGATTCAAATAGTCAAGATGAGAGGTATGAGAATCTGTATACCACTTTTGAATAGCTTCTTCCCAAAGTTTAGACATAAGCTAAAAGTGCATAGTTTTAGATCTTCTTACTCCCTTAACCTTGGAAGCTTGCGTCAAAGGAACTAATACGGCTCCCTGGCCTTG
>NZ_JAGXJX010000310.1:0-275 GCF_019091125.1 Paenibacillus sp. GbtcB18 | reverse complement strand
AATATGCTGTCTCGTGTTGCAGCGTAGCAAATAGAGTTTGAATTGAGTTTCCACTTCATACTGTCCTTATAGCCACATTTATCAATTTTATGCTTTTTGCATCTAAATGATGATACCATAGTGCCATGGTTGTAAGCTAGAGTTGCATCCTGTGGTGTAACCTCTGGTTTGCATGGTGAGTGCTTTGTCATACCATGAGAGTCACATGGCGTGCGTACATGATCACAAAAAGTTCAGTTGTGAAAGCCAAGTTCAGTCCCAGTGCCAGGATTGAT
>NZ_JAGXJX010000309.1:0-275 GCF_019091125.1 Paenibacillus sp. GbtcB18 | reverse complement strand
AAAAACATGCATCAACGTTTAGGATCGAAAAATGAATTTTATCATAAAAACCATTAAGATCAATAAATCACAAAAATCATCATATATAACTTTAAATCTCATGCATAGTATAAAAACATCAAGCATGGTACCAAAAATTACATCATTATGTATCATCGAAAATAATTCCATCAAACATAAAGCATTTTCAATCAAGTTCATTTTGTTTGTTATAGCTATGCATTTTTCTTTTTAGGTGAATATAATTTTTCATGCTTAGTTTGCATATAAAAGCC
>NZ_JAGXJX010000031.1:995-5022 GCF_019091125.1 Paenibacillus sp. GbtcB18 | reverse complement strand
TCAATGCTTCTATTTTCTTAGTTTATCCTCTCTAAATAAAGGAAAATTTCAGTCCTACTGATAATTCATTTACATCACTTCAATATTTACAATGGCTGTATTCAGCTAACGCCTTTCTTTACTTTTGAACCTTCATCCGGAACATTTTCCCCTATACATTACAGGCGAATTGGTTAAAAAACTATGGATTTCATAACATGCCAATACATTAAATCCTTATATTTGATATATACAATTTAATTATTAGAAATTTTATTATATATTATTGAAGAAGAGGTGATTACTCCATGTGGAAACAAGCCATTGGTTGGTTTCTCATCACTATGATGATATTTTTAATGATACATATTAACTTTCGAGATAGTGATACAAATCTCATTCAAACACGTGCACAAAATGGGACAATTAACTTAGGTGATCTTCCTTCAAATGCGAAAATATTATCTTTAGCAGGCGAATGGAAATTCACCCCAAATGAATTTGTAGATGTGAACCAATTTCAAGAAAAAGCTCTAAATCAAATTGTGCCAGGACAGTGGGAATCCAAAACACAATATGGTTCTTATCAATTAAAAATCGAGCTACCTAAGCATTTTTCTGAAGTTGGCTTTCGCATTCGAAACATTTGGTCCGCCCATACCATTTATGTAAACGGCGAAAAAGTTTCTGCAATAGGTCAAATTGGAAAATCAAAAGAAGCTACAAAACCTGAAAATCCATCATATGAAATTTATTTAAAGCCAAAAGCAAAAGAATTGCTCCTAACAATTCACGTTTCAAATTTCTACAATGTACGCGGAGGTATTATTTTTCCAATCGATTTCGGTGATGCTAAAGCAATGCAAGAAGACGTAGCTGAAGATACAAATATCGAATGGACAGCCGTTTCCATCTTATTAGTTTTTAGTATTTTTCATCTCACTATCTTTTTGTTACGTAAAAAAGATGATGGCTTTTTTTATAGCGGTTGTTATTTCCTAAGCCTAGCACTAATTGTTATGACACGAGGAGAACGTATATTACTTCGTGCCGTTCCTAATATCCCTTTTGAATTTTATTTTCGCTTACAGGACTCTATTACATTTTTTAGTGCTATTTTATTACCACTATTTATTTCAAAAACTATGCCGACTATTATAAATAAAAAACAACTGTTTTTATTATTTTCACCTTTCTTTATTTATAGCGTAGGAATAATCTTATTTCCAGCTCGGTCGCTATCAAATCTACAAACACCATACTTTTTTTATATGAATATCATGTTGTTGTGGATTATCCTGAGAATGACTCAGCTCATCATACAAAAAAAGTGGATTATTAGTAAAAACGAAATTTTAATTTTCACCCTTATGTTACTTACTCTATTTATGTTTCTCTTTAGCGGTACACTCGAACAACTTTTTGCATCAGGTCGTAATATATTTAACCGCTTTGGGCTACTAGGGTTCATTATTATGATGAATGTCTTTTTAGGCACACGTTTTATTAATCGTACCGAAGAGGCCGAGCACTTATCAAAAAAATTAGAAGCTATTCATTTAACGAAAGATTCTTTTCTAAAAGTAACAACACAAGAATTAAAAGATCCGTTATACCATGCAATTAATTTAATTAAATCCGTAAAAGCTAATGATAAAAAAGAGAAGCATTCAAATGAGCTACACTTATTAGAACAACTTACAGAACGTTTACTATACCTTACTAATGATCTACAAGATTTCACAAGAATTAAATTTCATGATTATTCTTTTACAGCAAGATCAACAAATATAAAAATGGTTGTGAATCATGTTTATAAATTAATGGAACTACCTCTCTCAAGAAAACATATTACATATCAAGAGTATGTACCAAATAATTTACACGGACTAGTAGATGAAGACCGGTTAACACAAGTTCTTTACCGTATTTTAGAAGAATGTTGTTACTATGCAGTAGATGGGAAAATTGTTATTGATGCTCAGCATATAGGAGAAAATATTCATTTAACCTTTAAAGCGACTAGCAACTCTACTGTTACTTATGAAGATACTCGCACTGAAATCGGTTTATTAATAAGTAAAGAACTGCTAGAACGTATGGATGGACATTTGCAGGTAGATTACTATAAAGCTTCTATCTTATTTAAAATCCAAGTTCCTTTTTATGAATATAAAGAAATACATACTATTTTACAGGAACAACATAATTTTAAAGAAGTTTCCCAAGCAAACACTAGTCAGCAGCCAACAATTTTAATTGTAGATGATGATGTCATACATACAGAGGTGCTAAAATCTTTACTAGCAGAAACATACAATATTACCATTGTGCATTCGGCTCAAGATGCTATTTTCTTATTAGAGAGCATGAAAGATTTCGCGCTTCTTATCATAGATGAAACTCTTCCTGAGATTGGAGGAGTCGAACTTGCTAAACATATACGCAAAAAAACATCAGTACTAGAATTACCTATTCTAATGTTAAGTTCAAAAGATTATCCAACGCATGTAGATCATTTATTTGCAAGTGGAATAAATGATTACTTAGTCAAACCTTATACAAAGCAAGTACTATTAGCTAGATTACATACTATTTTCCAAACAAAAGAAGCGATACTGCAAGCATTTGAAAATGAAATGGCCTTTCTACAGGCACAAATTAAACCGCACTTCTTATATAATGCAATGAGTAATATTATTTCATTTTGTTATACAGATAGCGAACATGCTGCACATCTCCTAACGATGCTAAGCTCCTACTTACGCTATATATTTGAATCCGGAAACGAAACAAATTACTCTACATTACAAAAAGAAATTTCCATCATTCGAGCATATGTAGAAATAGAAAAGGCACGATTTGGCGAACGTCTTTCTTTTTCATATGAAGTTGACACTATTGAATCTTTAGATGAAATATATATACCTAATTTACTCGTACAACCACTTGTGGAAAATGCAATACGCCACGGTCTATTTGAGAAAGAAGAAAACGGTCATGTACAAATTAATATAAAACAAATAAAAGAGATTTTATTTATACAAGTAATAGATAACGGTATTGGGATGTCAGAAACAACCATACACAATTTGTTAAACGGAACTCTTCAGAACCAAGGAATTGGATTTTCTAATGTTTTACGTCGTGTTCGAAAGTTTTCTAATGGAACTGTAGAAATTTATTCTATTGAAAGTAAAGGAACAACTATTAATGTAACGATTCCATTAAAGGAGAGAATGTAGTGTGGCGAATAGTAATAATAGAAGATGAAAAGCCTATTTTAGATTTACATAATCATTTATTAACAAAACATGGCGGATTTCAAATTGTTGATACTTTCCAGTCACCATTAGAGGCAATTAACATGCTTCCTCATTACACATTAGACGCTATTTTACTAGATATTGAAATGCCTAAAATGACAGGAATTGAACTCGCTAAGAAATTAGTAGATGACGGTATCGATGTTCCGATTATCTTTTCTACTGCCTACCCCACTTATGCTTTAGAAGCGTTTCGGGTACAAGCTCTCGATTATATATTAAAACCATTAACACCTAGCGCTGTACAGGATGTAGATTACCGCCTAAAAAAATATTACGGTGTTACGAATCAACAAAGAAGTTCAAATACTCTTCAAGTACAACTGTACGGTAATACATTTATAAAAAAAGACCATCAATCACTAAAGTGGCCTACCCGTGTTACCGAAGAGCTTTTTTATTACTTCCTTCTCCATAAAGAAAAAGCTGTTTCAAAGTGGAAAATTCTTGATGATATTTGGCCTAACACAGATGAAAAACGTGCATTAGCAAATTTGTATAATACTATTTACCGAATACGCCAACTATTTAGTGAGCTAAATGTCCCTCTCAAAATCGAGCGTACAACTGATGGTTATGAAATGCAGATTAACCAAACAGTTCAATTTATCGAAACACACAATACCGACGACCTATTATTAGAGTCCAAAGGATATTTATGGGCTTACAAACTTCAAAATATACAACTTTAAGAAACCTATTTCTAAGCTGAAACAGGTTTC
>NZ_JAGXJX010000031.1:0-985 GCF_019091125.1 Paenibacillus sp. GbtcB18 | reverse complement strand
CTTATTTTATAAAAAATACCTTGAGAGATTTTTGAGAGAAACGTTTGATACATTAATGAATAGAAATAAATCCTATTTAAAGTATTATCCCATTTCACAAAACTATTTTCTTACTATCTATATTAAGGAGAACAAAATGAGCACTCACACTAATCAAGACATTACGCTTACAAACATTGAATCCATTTCCGACAGAACCAATTTTAATTTATATTTACAAGAATCCAATGCTTTCAATCCTAACCTTATAAAATGCACCATGTTAGAATTTATCGTCACAAAAGACAGTGTAAAGATTTACATAAAGCATACGCCAAATTGCGATTCTGACACTTATACGATCAAAGAGTACATGATTCCAAGCTCAGCATTCCATTACGTTTTCCCAACCATTCATGAAAATAACGAAGAAATTTCCGTACACATGCAATGTTTTGGTATACATGGTGAACTACTCGTTGCTGAAAAACTATTTATCCATCAAAACAATCATTTAAGTTCTAAATTACGTACATTTTTCGAAACACTGAACAGCAATATACATAACGCCCTACACCCATTAAAAAAATCCCCTATCAAGTAATCTTACGCTGGATAGGGGATTTTTTAATACTTTAATTTTACGAAAGAAGCTGAGTTATTTCTTTTTCCCTAACTCCTCGCGAAACAGTTTACGCTTCAATATATGTCCAATAAATGAACAATTAAAATAAGAAGAATTTTTCAAAAAGATTCCGATTCATTTTGTTTTATTTATCTCATCATTCTTTGTACAATAAAGTAAGAAGTTACTTTTCAACCACATAACCTACTAAAAACATCTTTCCTCAAAACATTTAATTATCATCTACATGTTTCAAGCTTAAATGTAAACAACCTTCCACCTATGACTATACTGACTCATTTACAACTAAATTTTCTACTCTATCATTGCCAAACTGCTTCATCATCTCAATTGAGAATAAATATTAAATAAAGTGGTAGA
>NZ_JAGXJX010000308.1:0-275 GCF_019091125.1 Paenibacillus sp. GbtcB18 | reverse complement strand
ATTCTCCAAATATTGAAGTCAAGTCATTCTTTTTATCAGGCAATGCATCAAGCATGATCCAAATCTTTAAAGCTAATTTACAATGAATAATATTTTCAAAGAGATGATGAGAAATATATTTCTTTAAAAAAAATTCAGTTTTTACATTTAAAATCTTTCATCTCTTCGTGGCATCTCCATATCTAATGTTGTTGTTGCATTACCATCAACCACATCCCATAAACCTTCCCTTATGAGATAAGACTCCAAACACCATCTTCCCTTATAAGATAAGA
>NZ_JAGXJX010000307.1:0-275 GCF_019091125.1 Paenibacillus sp. GbtcB18 | reverse complement strand
ATTTTGGAGAATGAACAAGTATCTGATTAGGCTTGCTTTACCGTATCTGAGAATAGTGCTGTTGTGCGCTACCAATACCTTAACTGCAAAAGAGGAATTTACACACCAATACAAATCTGAATTGGGCTAGCAACAACAAGGCTCGAGCTTACTACTAACGTAACCCTTCCTTTATCGAATTCTTGGACAATGGGCTATGATACTCAGATCTATTACAAACATAGTCTTCCTGGTATGCGGCGTACGGGGTCTCCTAATAGGCATATATAGGTGTC
>NZ_JAGXJX010000306.1:0-276 GCF_019091125.1 Paenibacillus sp. GbtcB18 | reverse complement strand
CAATCAATGACTTCAAAAGCTGGAGCACCAACACTGGCAACAACACTCGCTCGCCCTCTTGTTGATGATACTGGTCCAACCTTGGAATCCACATCTACTGGGGGGATCTAGCTCTCATCGAATCTAACTCTGGCAAACAAACTTTCATTCTTACTGGAGAGTGTCATTCTTATTATCAAGACTTCCATCCTGCATTTCTGTATTTCGAGAAAGAGCACTTTATTTCTGTATTTCTGTCTTTTACTTAGGGGTTTCATTCTAAGTGTTATACCTAAT
>NZ_JAGXJX010000305.1:0-276 GCF_019091125.1 Paenibacillus sp. GbtcB18 | reverse complement strand
GGCATATAAAGCTCCTTCTACTCTTAGTCATCCTTCGTTGCTAAAAAAATTGATAAGAGAAGAACTACGTGACCGATCAACAAAGGGTCTTTATTGGCATTGTGACGAGCCATGGAACCACGATCATCGCTACAAAAGGGGCTGTCTCCTACTGATTGAACCAATTGAATACATGGAGGAGGAGGTCTAGGAGCATGAGAAAGAGGTCATGGATGAAGAACAGCAACCAGTTGATATTACGATGCATGCCCCTACCGGTTACGCGAACTCGTAAAC
>NZ_JAGXJX010000304.1:0-276 GCF_019091125.1 Paenibacillus sp. GbtcB18 | reverse complement strand
TCGGGTGTCGGGCACGAAGGCAAATTTTCGTCAAGTTAATGTGCGAAATTGTGAAAATTGTTCAACACCTAATACTATCTCGAAGCCCCACCCCCTTGGTGCCACCCGAGGGGTTCCAGGGTACTGAGATGACTGACGTTTCGCATGCAGCTGCGATCTGCAGAAAACAGGGTGTGGCACGCGAAAACGGAGAAATTTTGGGGCAGTTTTGCCCGGGGCGGCGAGCAATCGCACTGCAGCATTGCAAACTATTTGAGCTTACATTTTTACAAGCAA
>NZ_JAGXJX010000303.1:0-276 GCF_019091125.1 Paenibacillus sp. GbtcB18 | reverse complement strand
AATGAAAATAAAAGATAAAAATATAATTTTAATATTTCAATTAGTGGTGACCGATAACGATGTTGTTGAGGGTCATAAGTGACTATTGTGGATGAGAAGAGTAGTAGTGAGAGGTGAAGAAGGATTATGTATATCCGCATCGATGCTAACATAATTATTGAGTGACGAAAGGACCACCGATGTAGATATCGAGCGATCCTTTTACTGCTTGATAACTATATTGATATCAACGCACGCAGATGTAGAGTAATAAAAGAGTCACTCAATAACTATATC
>NZ_JAGXJX010000302.1:0-276 GCF_019091125.1 Paenibacillus sp. GbtcB18 | reverse complement strand
AATAATACAGTCAATTGTCTGTAATCTTACTCTTGATATGGATGATGAATTCATGGCAAAAGAAATTCATAATAAAGATTTGCTAAAAAGATCAAGTGTTAGGTTTTGAAGGATATCCACATGATAACTGATTTAAATGGATCCAACCAAGGAGGAACTCTTTTGATGCTACCTAGATCTAAGAATATTATGAATTAAAAGGGAAATAACAAGCTTTCCTATGGATAGCAATGCTTGTCTCAAAGAAACAGAGGAGCTGACAAGCATATATATCTG
>NZ_JAGXJX010000301.1:0-276 GCF_019091125.1 Paenibacillus sp. GbtcB18 | reverse complement strand
CATTGTTTTCATAACAGACAAGAACTACCACCTAAGCAACAAAACTAACATGATCCAATAACTCAAATCTCAGATTTTGTCCAACTTGGCTCATAACATTTCCTCTCCAGTCTCTCTCTTGGTTTCACAGTACCGTAGGTGAAAATGAGTTTTTAACCAAAAGCATCCTTCTATAAATCTTTTTGGCATGACGAAGAGACATCAGAGGTGAAAAACTAATGGGATGAGTCCTGAAATATGAATCTCAAGCACACTCTTCCTGAATAACTTTTTGAA
>NZ_JAGXJX010000300.1:0-276 GCF_019091125.1 Paenibacillus sp. GbtcB18 | reverse complement strand
CGCGTCAAACCCGCGTACGACCGACCCCTGCACGGTAGTATAAAAACCTCTGACCAGCATCTGGCCAAGGGGAGAAAAAGAAAAGAAAGAAATCGACCACTGACTTAATCGTCGAGAGGCCAAAGTCAGGAACCACCTGACGGGAGCCTTGTGTGCAGGAGCGCGACTATCCACGAAAAGGTGACCACCTCGTCCGAGATGCCCTCCTCGAAGACGGCACCAGCATTCCCCGACCGAGTGACACCTCCCCTTAAACGACGTCAGCATCCCGACTTA
>NZ_JAGXJX010000299.1:0-276 GCF_019091125.1 Paenibacillus sp. GbtcB18 | reverse complement strand
ACGCATGTGAACTTAGTACAAGGAAATATACAAATGACAAATAGTGCTACAGATTTCTTTTTAGATGACGGTACGTCTGGCGCAGCTTCGTTTTTCGTTACATCTAAAAATAATGAAACGTTTTTAACGAGAGACGGTAGTTTTACATTAAATAGTGATCGTTATCTGCAAACAACTTCAGGTGCTTTCGTAATGGGTGAGAATAATGAACGTATTCGTATTCCAGAAGGAGCAAAGGTAGCTGTACAAGCAGACGGTACGATATATGATGCGGTG
>NZ_JAGXJX010000030.1:0-5538 GCF_019091125.1 Paenibacillus sp. GbtcB18 | reverse complement strand
CGAGGATCAATGGAATCAACTTGCCGACGTATCCGTTCTCGAAAGAAAAGTATTGGGTGGAGAGAAAGGAAAAAGGCGGGAAGGATACTCCTGTATACCAAGGTCAGAGTACGGTTATCCATCCGTTGCTTCAGCCAAATTCGGAAGTTGAATTCGTTTACAGCAACAAAATCAATAAACCAAGTGGCATTAAATTGAATCAATTAGTAAGCACGGATGCTCAAGCGGTTACTTCTAAATCAGCAGTATCTAATAGTTCTCCTGTCGAGTCATGCACACTTGTAAATAATGACACTTTAATTCCAACACCTTTGGATCAAAAAGATGATGCGACGGACTTGATTGCCGAGAAAATAATGACTGAGGAAGTAATTGCAACTTTGGCAGAAGTATTACAACTGAATTTAAGCGATATGGATAGAAACAAGAAATTTATCGAGATGGGGCTTGACTCTATCTTAGGTGTTGAATGGGTGAGATCAATCAACAAAAAGTATGGAATTTCAATTCCAGTAACCAAAGTTTACGATTATCCAACCATTACTGAATTTTCCGGATACTTAATGAGGGAGGTGCTGAAATCTAAAAAAGATAATAGTTCAAGTCCGTTCATTGATGATACCGAGTTAACTTCATCATCCATAGTTTTGAATGATGTAAAATCAAAAAAAACCAGCGCTTCATTATCTGAATTGCAGGAGGATCTGTTACAAAGCCTTGCTGAATCTTTATACCTATCGCAACAAGAAATTGATCCGGATAAAAGGTTTATTGATATGGGATTGGACTCTATTATCGGTGTCGAATGGGTGAGAACTATGAACAAAAAGTATGGAGTATCCATTCCTGTGACTAAGGTATATGACTATCCTACGATTCGAGAGTTTAGCATGTTTTTAGAAAAAGAATTGAGTAATAGTAATGAGAAAGAGTGTGTGGATAACTCGTCATTATCAATTCGAGAAACACTGGAGCAAGTACTGCATAAAAAAATGAGTATTGAAGAAGCAAATCAAATCATTTTTAGAGAATTAAAGGAGGAGTAAAAAATGTTGAAAAAGGATATTTTTGATTTAATTGTAAAACACACGATCGAGGTGATTCCAGAATTAGAGGGTCATGAATTTGCACCAAGTGATAAATTGAGTGACCTAGGAGCAAACTCAATAGATCGTTCAGAGATTATTACCCTGACACTAGAGACCTTATCGTTTAAAATTCCGCGGATAGAATTGGCAGCAGCTAAAAATATCGGGGAACTAGCCGAGGTGATCTATGGCAAATTATGCTGAATCTGATGTTGTCATAACGGGTCTTGGTATTACTTCTGCGATCGGGCAGGGAAAAAATGATTTTTTCTCTGCCCTAGTAAAAGGGCAAACATCTTTTGGCATTATGAAGCGCCCCGGTCGGCAGAATGGTACTTCATTTATTGGAGCAGAAATTAATAATTTACGTTCCGTGGATAGTCTCTCATCAAAACGGGCTTATCGAACGGCGTCATTTTCAAGTCAAGTTGGTTTGGTTACATTGCATGAAGCATGGTCCGAAGCAAGATTATATGAAGTGGAGCCAGATCGTATCGGTTTCATCGTCGGGGGCTCCAACTTTCAGCAACGGGAAATGCTAAATCTTTATGATAAATATGGTCAACAACCAGATTACATCACACCAACATACGGATTTTCTTTTATGGATAGTGATTTATGCGGGCTTTGTACGGAAGAGTTTGGAATACGAGGGATGGCATTTACTATAGGAGGTGCTTCTGCAAGTGGTCAATTGGCAGTAATACAAGCCATTCAAGCGATTAATTCAGGACAAGTGGACACTTGTATTGTCATGGGTGCCCTGATGGATCTCTCTTACTTGGAATGTCAGGCATTGAGATCACTAGGAGCAATGGGATCAGATAAATATAACAGAGATCCAGATAAGGCATGCCGTCCATTTGATTTGGATAGAGACGGATTTATTTTTGGCGAATCTTGCGGTGTAATCATAATCGAAAAGGCTGTTAGCGCCCAAAAGCGCTGTGTTACCCCATATGCAAAAATCAGGGGATGGGCTGTGGGAGGGGATGGTAACCGAAATCCTAATCCTTCTTATGAAGGAGAGAAAAGAGTGATAAAACAAGCATTGGAAATAGGCCGGCTTTCTCCAGATCAGATAGATTATATTAAGCCTCACGGGACCGGATCTCTAATAGGGGACGAAATTGAATTAAAAGCAATTAAAGATTTTGAGTTTTCAAATGCTTATATCAATACAACAAAATCAATTATTGGACATGGATTAAGTGCGGCAGGTGCTGTAGAAATAATTGCAACTGTTTTACAAATGGAAAAATCAACACTCCATCCTTCAAGAAATTTAATAAACCCAATAGATACTAGCTTAAATTGGATTAGGGACAAATCAATCTCTACGAATATTCAAACTGCTATTTGTTTAAGCATGGGTTTTGGTGGTGTGAATACAGCATTGTGTCTAGAAAATCTTCATTAGTATATCGGAGGGATAAACATGGTTCAAGTTGGAATTGAAGCAATGAACGTTTTTGGCGGTACAGCTTATCTGGATGTACTGGAATTAGCAAAGCACCGTAATTTGGATACGGCCAGATTTGAAAATTTGTTAGTGACAGAAAAGGCAGTGGCTCTTCCGTTCGAGGACCCAATTACTTATGGGGTTAATGCTGCTAAACCTATTGTAGATGCACTCTCTCAAGCTGAAAAAGATCGAATAGAAATGTTGATCACCTGTACCGAATCAGGCATAGATTTTGGAAAGTCGATAAGCACTTATATTCATCATTATTTAGGGTTAAATAGGAATTGTAGACTGTTTGAGATTAAGCAAGCCTGTTACTCAGGGACAGCGGGATTGCAAACAGCTATCAATTTCATTCTTTCTCAATCATCACCAGGGGCAAAGGCGTTAGTAATAGCAACCGACATTACAAGATTTATTGCTGCAGAAGCGGGAGAAGTGTTGAGTGCTGATTGGTCGTTTGCAGAACCTACCGCGGGTGCTGGAGCTGTGGCGGTTTTAGTGAGTGAAACACCGTATGTATTTCAAATTGATGTGGGGGCAAATGGGTATTATGGATATGAGGTAATGGATACCTGTCGGCCTGCTCCTGATATTGAAGCCGGAGATTCTGACTTATCTTTATCATCGTATCTGGATTGTTATGAACAGTCGTTCTATGAGTATCAAAATAGGGTAGCCGATGTAGATTATAAAGACACATTTCAATACTTAGCCTTTCACACTCCTTTTGGAGGCATGATTAAAGGAGCCCATCGTAGTATGATGAGAAAATTGTATAGAGCAAAGCCTCAAGAAATTGAGGAAGACTTCAAAGCACGTGTCGTGCCTGGTTTAACCTATTGCCAACGTGTCGGGAATGTGATGGGAGCAACTTCTTTGGTTTCATTAGCGAGTACAATCGATAACGGTGATTTCAAAACTCCCAAGAGAATAGGGTGTTATTCCTATGGTTCAGGCTGTTGCTCGGAATTTTATAGTGGCGTCGCAACGATTCAAGGGCAAGAATATCAGCGGAAATTTAGAATAACTAATAGGCTGAACGAACGTTTTAAATTAACCATGCACCAGTATGATACCTTGCTTCGTGATAATATTTTCGTGAAATTTGGTACTAGGAATGTGGTTATAGATTCGGATATGTTCTCAGATGTAATTCGCTCGATTGAGGGAAAACAACACTTAATTTTGGATAGAATTCATGAATTTCATCGCGAATACAGGTGGTTATAATGGAGTTCCAGACCATAGAAGTTCGTTTCCAAGATCCAATTTGTTTCATAAAGTTTAATCGAAATCAAGATAAAAATACGATAACAGATCAATTGATTGAGGAATTTTCCCATGTCTTGCAGATGTGCGAAAAAGATGTGACGGTCGTAGTGATTGAAGGATCATCGGAATATTTTTGTTTTGGCGCAGATTTCAAAGGAGTCGAGTCCAGTATTAAAAACCCTGAGCCCTTATATGAATTGTGGCTCAGAATAGCTTCAGGACCCTACATTGCGATTGCTCATGTCCAAGGAAGAGTTAATGCAGGTGGTGTTGGTTTTGTCGCCGCTTGCGATATTGTAATTGCAAATGAAACGGCTCTATTCAGTTTATCTGAACTCATATTCGGCCTACTGCCCGCCTGTGTACTGCCTTTTTTGATTAGAAGAGTAGGATTTCAAAAAGCTAATTACATGACTTTAATGACACACCCAATCACAGTCCAACAAGCCCATACGTGGAATTTAGTGGATGCATATGAGAGCCAAAGCGCTGTTTTATTAAGGAAACATTTACTTCGTTTAAAACATCTTTCCAAAACCGGAGTTCAAAGATATAAAAGGTACTCAACTGAATTATATGATGCATTACATACGTGCAAACCATTAGCTATCAAAGCTAACCAAGAAGTGTTTTCAGATTCGGGTAATCTTGAGCTTCTTAATCGTTTTATTGAAAAGGGCCTTTTTCCGTGGGAGGTAGAATAACATTTTAAGTCATTACCAATGAAATTTAGTTACGATTACCGGTCACCCAAAAGCTTAGAGCGTGAGGTGTTTGTTTGATGTCTGTGGTAGATTTGTGTGAGATAGAACAAGGAATCGTTCAGATAAGAATGCAAGACATATTGCACAAAAATACATTGTCTACAGAATTAATTAAAGATTTGTTCCAATCATTTGAAACAATAAAAGAAAATACGAAATACAAAGTAGTTATTTTAACTGGTTATGAAGATTGCTTTGCGTCCGCAACCACCGTGGAGAGTTCCTTAACTTCTGGTTGTAATGACAAAAATAATATCATTTCAGCATGGTTTAAATGCCTTGCATTGGAGTGCGATATTCCAGTTATTGCGGCGATGCAGGGTCATGGCAGTGGTGACGGTTTCACCATGGGCCTGCTTGCTGACTTTGTAATCCTAAGTCGCGAAAGTACTTATACTACGAGCAGCATGAAAGAGGGCTTCACTCCGGGGTGGGACGCAAGTTTTCTATTACGCGGGAAATTGGGCATTAGTTTATCCCAGGAACTATTGATCGGAGGGAGAGTTTATCGGGGGGCGGATCTAGAAAGGAGGAGAATTCCCTTTCCGGTTTTACCGAGACATGAGGTCATGAATTATGCCTATAAATTGGCACGACAAATTTCCGAAATGCCAAGGGCCTCCCTAGTCACATTAAAAGAACACTTAGTTTCAAGGATAAAAAAAGAGCTGGTTTTAGTGTTTGAACAAGAAGGGATTTTGCTAGAAAAAACAATCCTTCAAGAAGAGGTAAAGAAGAGTGAACGCTTGTTGTTGCAGGAAAGAGACATTAGTTTGCTTGAATGGGGAGAAAGAAATACAGGTAAACCAAACGAATCACCTCAAGAGCCACAACAATTAACGAAGCTGCAACTTTCATTTTTGCCTAACCAACTAGGAAATCCGATATTTCAAGAACGATATAACTGTAAGTGGAACTATTATGCAGGTTCGATGTACAGCGGGGT
>NZ_JAGXJX010000003.1:758247-765257 GCF_019091125.1 Paenibacillus sp. GbtcB18 | reverse complement strand
AAATACAGCCGGATTTTAGGGGTGTGGGTAAAGGGAGGACAGGTAGAGTGGGGCAAACTTTACGAGGGTCAAAAACCGAGGCGGATCAGTCTTCCCCCCTATCCTTTTGCAAGAGAACGTTATTGGATAACAAATATTGTAGGGAGAGGGTCCCTTCCCTTCGCCAAAAATCCAGATGAAGATGAACGAGAACAAATAAACAAAAAAATTTGCTTTGTTGAGAAAGGGTGGGAAAAGTCCAATATAACTAATTTAAAAGCAAATGTTAATGGAAAAATTATGATATTAGCTAATCAAGAGACCATGAAGCTTGCCGAAGAGGTTTCACAACAATTGCAATCCACTAGGATTGTAACGTTAGAAGAAGTAATAAATAATTTTCCTGCTAATGAAGCGGATATTAATGGCTATGGCGGTTGCATCGATTTATTAGGTTGCGGATCCGAACGGATAGCCCTTGATCAGGATATAACCTTCCTGCAAAAGATGATTGAAAATGGAAAGAGAAATGAGCTAATTCTACTTGGAGTTACAAAAGGATTAGAGCCTTTTGGAAACAATAACTCGATAAATCTATCTGGCGCATCAAGAGTTGCGTTATATCGTGTTTTACAAAGTGAATATTCGCATGTCACTTCACGCCATGTAGATTTAGATAGCGCTATGAGCGACAAACAACTGGCTGTATTCATTACAAATGAGTTTTTGTCAGAATCGAAAGAGGTCGAGATCTGTTACCGTGATCACATACGCTATGCCGCTATTATGAAAGAGGTGAAAGAAAATAAACCCATTGAACAAACATTTCAATTCCCGCAAGAGCACGTCTTGTGGATCACAGGCGGAACAAAAGGGATCGGGATGTTGTTAGCCCGACACTTTGTGGCTAAATACGGAGTAAAACATCTTGTTCTTATGGGAAGGGAAGCATTGCCTCCAAAAGAAGAGTGGGGAAGCTGTGAAGAAGACTCAACTCTCGCACATAAAATTAAGAATATTCGCAACCTGGAAAATATGGGGGCGACAGTTAGGGTTCTCACGGTTCCTTTGTTTGACGAACAAGCTCTTAAAGAAGCGATTGAAAAAGTTAAAACCGAAATGGGGCCCATTGGGGGGGTAATACACAGTGCGGGTATGGTTGACATGCAAAATCCTGCATTTATTCGAAAATCGCTTAAAAGCATAAACCAAGTTCTGGAACCGAAAGTAAACGGACTTGAAGTACTTTATAGCTGTTTATCGGATGAGCCTTTGAAATTTTTTGTATTATTATCGTCCGTTGCCGCAGCAATTCCGTCACTCGGAAGCGGACAAAGTGATTATGCAATGGCAAACGCCTTCATGGACTATTTTGCCCATCTTCATCATTCAGAGAGCCCTATTATAAGTATCCAATGGCCGAACTGGAAGGAATCCGGTATGGGTGAAATTAAAGGAACTACATACCGAAACACAGGAATACTTAGTTTGACGGATAATGAGGGATTATTACTGTTAGATCAAATACTTGTTGGTCAGTATGGCCCGGTTATTTTACCAGCAGTTGTTAACCCTGATCTTTGGGATCCGCAGATGGTAATGAAAAAATCATTCATAGATAACAACGCAACAAAAAAGGCAGTAACAAGTGTGGGTGAAGAAAGCAATGAATTATTAACGCAAACGAAAAATTGGTTATTAAGATTATTTTCAAACGAATTAAAGATCGGGGAGAATAAAATCCAATCGCAAATTTCGTTTGAGGAATACGGTGTGGATTCCGTGCTGATGGCTCAAATCCTCCAACAAATCAATCATACTTTGGATGAAAATGTAGACCCTTCATTATTATTCGAATACCAGACCATTGATTCGCTTGCAAAATATCTTTATCAAAAATATAACAACACTTTGGCTAAACGTTTTAATTTTACTGGGAAAACTTTTACTGATTCAACCTTTTCTTTAACAAATCAGACAAGCTCTGTCTCCATCTATCATATTGAAGAAAGCGTTAATGCCAGCAGGTCTTTAAGCGGCTCCCCAAAAGACTCGACACTTCAAAATATAGCGGTCATCGGCGCTTCGTGTCAGTTTCCTGGAGCCAATACGCTTGAGGAATATTGGGAGCTTTTGAAATCGGGGAAATCCGCACTTGGTCCGGTTCCTTTTCAGCGCTGGGGATATGAAAGTAATTTTCACGCCGGTTTGCTAAACCATATATCTAATTTCGATGCTAAATTCTTTAAAATATCTGAAGAAGATGTAAGGCTGATGGATCCCCAAGCATTATTGTTATTGAAAGAGTGCCTTAAGCTAATTTACCATGCCGGATACACGGAAAAAGAATTTGGAGGCACGAATACAGGAGTTTATATCGGGGGGAGAAGCGCTCATCAAATCGATGAACATCATTTAGTGCATGCTCAAAATCCAATTTTAGCAGTGGCCCAAAATTTTATGGCAACCAATATTTCTAAATGTTTCGACTTGAAAGGGCCTAGTCTTGTGGTAGATACAGCTTGTTCCTCATCGTTGGTTGCCATGCAAATTGCGTCACAGGCTCTGGTTCATAAAGAGATATCCTCCGCAATTGTTGGAGGAGTGAGTCTGTTAACAACAGACGCCCCTCATAAAATTTTCGAAAGCAGAAAAATATTAAGTGAAACTCCTGAATATCATGTTTTTGATAAACGGGCTCAGGGTGTGGTACTAGGTGAAGGAGTTGGTTTCGTATTACTAAAGACTGTGGAACAAGCCCTAAAAGATGGAGATAAAATCTATGCAGTTATTAAGTCAATAGCTGTAAACAATGACGGTCGAACCGTAACCTCGATAGCTCCTAATTTTCAAGCTCAAAAAGAAGTCATGGTTGCGGGAATAGATAAAAGCGGCATAGAGGTGGAGGAAATAAGTTATTTAGAGGCAAATGGATCAGGAACACAGCTCACTGATTTGTTGGAGCTTAAAGCCATTCAATCCGTATACCGCGAATCCGTGACAAACCCTCTGTATATAGGGTCAATCAAACCGAATATAGGACATCCTTTATGTGCGGAAGGAATCGCAAGCTTTATAAAAGTCGCAATGATGATTCACCACAAACAATTGGTTCCATTTATATCGGGCTATGAGAAGATGGATCATTTTGATATGAATCATTCGCCATTACTTTTTAATCGTAAATTGATGGATTGGGAAAACAACAAAAAAATAGCTGCCATAAATTGTTTTGCTGATGGAGGGACAAATGTTCACGTCATCATGGAAAACTGGGATGACGCCTTAGATTCCGAAAGAATGGTTAGAAGCTCCATAAATCCACCGGTGTTAGAAGAGAAGGATTATAGTAGGACAAAAGAATCTGGCATTTTCAATGCTGGAATGCATGACACTAAGCTTAAAAACACAAATATATGGGATATGTTTTGAAATGGAGGAAATCATAATGAATACAAAAATCAGGTTGACAAGAAATCATCCGCTTATGAAAAATCATAAAGTTTTTAATGTTGAAGTGCTTCCCGGTTTATCTTATATAGACATGATCTATCAAATGTTCAGGGCTAACGGCTACAACTATAGAGAGTTGGAAGTTCGTAATCTCACGATTTATAAGCCCTTACTCATTGGAAACGAAAATCAAGAAACAATCTTACTTCATTGTCATTCTGTCGGCAATGGTGTCTGGCAAGTAACGGTGGAGAGATCGACTTCTTCGGAGAAGGTTCTTTATGCCACCGCGGAAATGCATCAAGTACCCATTCACGAATTTACCGAGCGTCTTGATCTTCATTTGATCCAAGATACCGCCAATAATACGATCGATGTTCATGATTTGTATAAGCACTGTAGTAGTAAAGGGCTTGTCCATACCGGTATCATGCAAGCGACAGGAAAGATTTTCGTAAAGGATAATGAATTGCTTCTTAAACTTTCTGTAGGAGATAGTGAAAAAATAGAGGGATTCATGTTTCATCCTGCTTTAATCGATGCAAGTGGTTTAGGAGTCATTGCTTTTTCATATCATGATATGCCACGGGAAGATCAATTATTTTTACCGATTTGTTATGAATCATTTCGTGCTGCTGCTTTAATTGAAGATACGTGTATAGTTAGAATCAAGAAAGATTTGTTGAAATTTGGAAGCGAACTTAGCACAGCAACATTAGAGTTTTTTGACATTACAGGTGAAAAAATTGGCGAACTAAGTGGGTTAGCCTGCAAAGTTGTAAGAGATGCCCAAGCAAATTTCTCTATTTTTCAACAATCGCCTGCCTTGAATAACGAGAGTTTTAAAGCCATCCAAACTGATAATAGTAGTCCACATGCCGGTCAAAACGAGGATGATTTAAGCGATCTTGTGGAAAATTTCTTGCGGAGAATAATTGCTCAACAACTTGATCTATCCATGCATGAAATTAGCAGCGACTCGGTTTTTTTTGAATTAGGCTTGGATTCTGCAGGATTATTATCCATTGTAAAAGATATTGCTACCGTCCTAAAGACTTCTTTGTCACCCACCTTGTTATTTGAATATACTACACCGAGAGAATTGACAAACTTTCTGGTAGAGAAGCATGGAGAAGCATTTCTAAAAGCACGTGAGCTCATTCATCAAGAAGTGAAGGATTTTGGTATTCATACCTCATACGGAAAACAGATTGATAGGATAAAAAATGATCCGTCCGATGAGAGGAGAGAAAAGTGCATTCAATCTGCACCTTCAGAAAAAACGGAAGATAACTTTAAGGATATTGCCATTATTGGAATAGCTGGTCAATACCCTAATGCATCCAATTTAAATGAATTTTGGGAAAACTTGTTGTCCGGAAAGAACTGTATCAGTGAGATTCCAGTAAATAGATGGGATTGGAAGAAATACGACAATATAAAATCAGCCTCTGGTAAAACGATCTCAAAATGGGGAGGTTTTCTAGAAGACCCCAATTATTTTGACCCTCAGTTTTTTAAAATCTCACCTAGAGAAGCACAAATTATGGATCCGCAGGAAAGATTGTTTCTTCAGACTTGTTGGGAAGCAATTGAGGACTCGGGTTATACACCGAAAAATTTAGTAAATCCGCAAGGGCCCCATAATCTAAGAAGGGTCGGGGTATATGCAGGAGTTATGCATAAAGATTACACCCTCCTATGTGCTGACGAAATAGCTAAAGGAAAGGCGTTTCCGTTTTCTCTAAACAATGCGTCGATTCCAAATCGTGTTTCTTATTTTTGTAATTTTCATGGTCCGAGCATGGCTATAGATACTGTGTGCTCATCCTCCCTCACTTCCGTTCATTTAGCTGTGGAGAGTTTAAAAAATGGGGAGTGTGAAGTGGCTCTTGCCGGCGGAGTGAATGTATCCTTACACCCCGACAAATACATATCATATGGATTGATAGGTATGCATTCTAGCGATGGACATTGTCGTTCCTTTGGAGAAGGTGGAGACGGATATGTATCTTCGGAAGGAGTGGGTGCTATTGTCTTAAAGCCTCTTCATAAGGCAGTTAAAGATGGGGACAATATCTATGCTGTTATAAAAGGGAGTGCCATTAACCATGGTGGAACGACAAATGGTATGACGGTTCCAAGCCCAGTAGGACAATCTGATGTCATTATGATGTGTCTGGATAAAGCGGGTGTCCATCCGCGTACCGTAAGTTATGTTGAGGCTCATGGCACAGGGACTTCGCTAGGGGATCCGGTAGAGATAGAAGGTTTAATGAAAGCATTTGGTTTCTACACAGATGACAAACAATTTTGCTCGATTGGATCCGTCAAAAGTAATGTAGGTCACACAGAAGGTGCTGCGGGAATATGTGGTCTTAGTAAAGTGATTTTACAATTATATTACAAAAAACTAGTCCCATCCCTTCATTCAGATCAATTAAATCCCTATATTGATTTCGAACAAACCCCATTTTATATGCAGAAAACGGTGGAGGAATGGAAGCAACCCTTAGTTCAAGATGGTTTCCGAACGGAATATTACCCTCGCAGAGCTGGAGTTAGTGCATTCGCGGCCTCAGGTTCTAATGCTCATATTATTCTAGAAGAATATAGCGTCAAGGAATCTGCTATTTATCATCGCACTGAGGGTAACTATGTGGTCATTCCGATTTCTGCCAGAAACAATAAAGAATTGAAGGAGTATTGTTCGAAAATACTCAATCATTGTACGAAATGGTTGAACGGCCGATTACAATATCCAGAGCATACTGATATTTTGTATAGCCTTGCTTATACCATGCAAGTTGGCAGAGAAGCGATGGAAGAACGTGTTGCATTAGTAGTAAAAGAGATGTCAGAATTCATAAACGAATTGGAAAAAATGGTCGTCAATGATCTGGAAGTGAATTCTCATTATCGCGGAAATGTAAAAAAACAAAATCAGAAAAGTAATGCTTCAAATTTCGAATCTCGCTTAATTAGCAGTATTGAATATAGTGATTATAATAAATTAGCCGAACTGTGGACGAAAGGTGTAGAAATAGACTGGAAACAAATTTATCGTGGAAAAACACCAATGCGACTGAGCCTGCCAACATACCCGTTTAAAAAGGATAGTTACTCCATTTATGGAAAGATGGTCAATCATTATTCAAATGTAAATATCGATTCCTATAATCCTAGAGATACAGATAAGCCAGGGAAAGGACCCGACATCCTGCAATTAGGGAATACAAATATAAAATTAGAGAAAATACATTTGCAAGCATTAATCAATGAATCTGTGCCAAGTAAATTAATTCTGAAAGATACAACATCTAAAATAACACTGTCTCAAAACAATACAGTGTCCCGAAAAGATTTTGGAGAGAATTGCTCTATGAATGAACAAAATAGTAAATTGAAGATCCCCACAAGTTCTGAACTTCTGTACACTGTTCAAGCAGAGCAGGAACCCGCAAAGGAAGCTAATTCAATAAAACCGATGCAGCACGAATTCAAGTTGGAGCAGCTGATCGAAGGATTGGCGGCAAGCTTGGCGGATGCTTTGTATATGGATGTTGAAGATATAGATA
>NZ_JAGXJX010000003.1:617676-758147 GCF_019091125.1 Paenibacillus sp. GbtcB18 | reverse complement strand
GGAAATAAATGGGCTGCAGAGCAGGAGCCCGCAAAGGAAGCTAATTCAATAAAACCGGTGCAGCGCGAATACAAGTTAGAGCAGCTGATCGAAGGATTGGCGGCAAGCTTGGCGGACGCTTTGTATATGGATGTTGAAGATATAGATACTGATGCGACCTTCATAGATTTGGGGCTTGATTCAATCGTTGGCGTCGAGTGGATGCGTACGTTAAACACCACGTACAAGACATCCATAGCGGCGGCTAAAGTTTACGAATATCCAACGATTCGAAAGTTTGCTGAGTATTTGGAACAAGAGTTGAATATGCCGCGGGCAGGCCTACAACAAGCGGATATTTTCGAGTCTCAAGACGGTCCGGATACAAACTTCAATACACTTAAGAAATCAAACTCAGAATTGCTTCAAGTAGTAAGGTTTGATAGAGGAGCCACTTCAATTGGATGGCCCAATCAACTTATGGCAGAGGGGAAAAAGGATATGGGAGAGGGATATGAGATTTATCCTATTAAAACAATAGGTGATAAACTCAGTAATGGCGAACGGCTCAAGAATAACAGTTATATTATCCTAGACAAAAGAACTAAATTATCGATTATAGTAGATCCTGCCTGGGAGATTGAAAAAATAATAAATAAAATTAATGAGCTTAATTCAAAACCAGTAGCTATTCTACTAACCCACTCACATAATGATCACGTTAACCTAACAGAAAAACTGATGCGGTATTACAATTACAATCTCAATGTGTATATGTCCCGGCTGGAAGTTGACTATTATAATTTTGAATGTAGTAATCTTTCAACATTGAATGACATGGATGAAATCATTTTTGGCGATACAAGAATTACTTGTTTATTGACTCCTGGTCATACAGCTGGAGGGATGTGTTTTCTTTTGCAAGATAGCATTCTTACCGGGGATACAATATTTGTTGAGGGATGCGGGGTTTGTCATTTAAAGGGAGGATCTCCTGAACAGATGTATGCCAGCATTCAAAAAATAAAACAATGCATTCCACATCATGTCAAAGTATATCCAGGTCATTCATATGGTAAAGAACCGGGAGCGAATATCGACTCTCTTATGAAAGATAACCTATATTTTCAGTTAACTAACTTACAACAATTTATAGATCTAAGAATGAGACCCAACCCCAAAAGTATTATTGCAATAGAATAGCCTTTGTTACGGCTAAACTGATTATTATCGTTACGGCAAGGAAAATCTATCATCGGGCAGAACTTTTCAAATCTGATTAGTCTGCCCGATGATAAGATATGATTTGGAACTTTCATCATGGTTAAACTCCGGATATATTTTCAAGAATACCGATAAGAGTGAGAGGGCGACAATGAATAATCAAAAAATAGTTTTTATGTGTGCTGGCCAAGGTTCTCAATATTATGAAATGGGAAGAGAACTTTTTAGATCAAGCACAGAATTTCAAGATACCATGATAAAGTTGGATAAAGTCTTCTTTCAACTTACTAAAGAGTCAATGATAGAAGTTCTATATAGGAAAGAGATTCGAAAGAATAACAACTTTGATACATTAAAATATACCCATCCCGGTATTTTTATGGTTGAATATTCTTTGGCACAGTTATTGATACAGAATGGAATCTATCCCGATTATGTTGTCGGCAGCAGTCTTGGAGAATTCGTGAGTTGTGCTATCGCCAATGTAATAAATTACGAAGAGGCGTTACATTGTATCATGAATCAGGTGGACATCTTGGAAAAATACTGTCAACATGGCGGTATGATATCGATCATTCATGACTATAATTTATTTTTCAATGAACCCCTATTGTTTGAAAACTCGGAACTTGCATGTGTTAATTATCAATCTAACTTTGTTATTTCAGGCTTAATTCATAACTTGGAGCTAATTGAAGCTTTTCTAAAAAAGAAAGGCATCACATTTGTAAGATTACCAGTCAAGTATGCTTTTCATTCTTCTTTCATCGATTTAGCTTCAGAAAGTTATATAAGTTCATTGGATAACATTTTTTATAAAAAACCGGCAATGAAATTGATATCAAGTTTAACCGGGACGGCAATTACAGCCCTGAACAAGACTTATTTTTGGGATATTGTTAGAAACCCCATCAATTTTAGAGAAGCATTAAAATCAATAGGCCCTGCCAAGGATTTCTTGTACATTGACCTAAGTCCCTCAGGAACGCTGGCTAATTTTGCAAAGAGAAACATGGAAAGGGATTATGCTGAACAAGTTATGACTATCATGAGCCCTTTTCACAAGGATATGGAAAATGTAGAAAAACTTAAGAACCTTCTAAATCCTCGAACTCAAATGCTTACTCACAAGCATATCCACGAGCACACGAACTTATATACAAACAGGAAATACATGGAGTTGAAGAGTGTTTTTCCGGAAATCAGAAAATTAAATGAGGTTGAAGAGGGACGTCCAATTTTTTGGATACATGGAGGACTTGGCGGTGTAGGTGCTTATAGTGGGATCGCCACGCAAATGAAACGCCCTTTTTTTGGAATACAGGCACGCGGGTTTATGACAAACGATTCTCCTTTGATTGGGATTCAGAATATGTCGGCTTACTACGTTCAAATTATTAAGGCAGTACAGCCGGAAGGTCCTTACGATCTTGGCGGATTTTCGTTAGGCGGGGTTTTAGCGTATGAAGTCGCACGACAAATTCAAAAGTTAGGGGAAGAAGTCAACACCATTGTTATGTTGGATTCGCCTTTCGGCAACACCAACCAAGGTGACGGGCTTCAGAGAAAAAAGGCTAACCCCAAAACCTATATTTTGCAAGCGATCAATCTTGCGATATTAGCTAGTTTGAAACGGGATCAATTGAATGTATTCCAGTATCTTATACATCGGAACCAGATTGATTTACGGTTAACGGAGGATGAATATATTGAAAAAGTTATTCACTTTGCTAAATTCCGGGGGCTAAATAAACCTGACACTTTTGTAAACGCTTTAATCAGATCGAACATGAAGCTTCGGCCAACATACAGAAGAGAAGAATATTATGTTCAACCGCTTACAAATAGTACAAAATGTTATTATTTTAATAATATAAATAATGTATTCCTGGGAGAAATGGAACCATATTTTATGGCAGAACAAGTTCATACATACGAGGATCAAATGAATGCCTTGAATCAATGGGAAAATATTATTCCTAACTTGCGAGTGATTGAACTGGAAGCCTCAAATCATATGATGATGTTATCCGAAACGAGGTCCATTGACGTAATTATAGAAAAATGCAGGAAAATATATGATTGATTATGAATTTTTCTAAAAGGTAGAATATGCTTTTATACCAAGGGCGCTATAGATATACATGCTGATTCCAGCACAACAAGGGAGTAAAACTTTGTAAGCTCTAACGGAATACTAACGCTATCAAACGATTTACCTTTCCCTCGTGTTTAGTGGACTCGTTACACGGATTTTTGTTATTTGCTTTGGTTTCAGACATAAGGCCGCTGCACGCGAGATCTCAATAGCTTTCAAGCGTTTCCAGGGCCCAGTGATCCAGCAAGTCGCAAATCAAATTCCCATCGGACGAACCCAGGGAATGGAAACAGAGTCGTACCCGGCCATTTCGGCAGTCAACGATGCCGCTTGTCTCAATGTCCTGCGGGCTCGGGCAACCGTTTCCAAAATAGCGGCTTGGACATTTTCCCGTGCCCGGTCGTCTTTGTGGATGGACGAGGCGCCTTTTTCCGCATAGGCCGGCACGTTACCGGCCAGATCTGCCGTAAGAACCCGGGTATGCTTGCCGCTGCCGTCCATTCCGAGAAGAAACGTTTTCGCCGTTAATCCGGTCATGTTACCCCCCTGACGATAATTTTTCAGAAGGATCATAACCCGGATTTCCGGCCCTGAAAATATGCGGCTCCTAAAATTTTTTTTCGAGACGGACAGGACCTGCCACACACCGTGATTTCGGAGAAATTTTCCTGCCGAACATCTTTCTATCCCGTCTTCCGTCCCTTGCAGGGATACTCCCGGGCCGATATACTGAAGTGTACGAGAAACAAGAACCTGGCGCCGGAACGACAAAAAGATGGATGTCTTGCTCTGCGGAGAACGCAGCGAGATACATAGATAGGAAGATAGCCTTTGAAAACACTTGTGATTGCCGAAAAACCGGATATGGGCCGGACGATTGCCGCTGTCATCGAACCGAAAGCGGCGAACAAACGCACGTATATCGAGGGATCGGATTATATCATCACCTGGGCCATTGGACACCTTATAGAGCTGGCAGAACCCGATAAATACGATGAAAAATACAAGAAATGGCGCTTCGAGCATCTGCCGATCATTCCCGACGAATTCAAGCTGCTGCCGAATCCCCGGACGAAAGATCAGCTCAAAGTGATCAAGGAAGTCGCCAAACAGTGCGACAAAATCGTTAACGCATGCGACGCGGGGCGCGAGGGCCAGCATATTTTCTCGCTCATTCAGCGTCACTTGAAATTAAAGCAGCCCGTCAAGCGCTTGTGGATCTCCGATTTGACTGCGGAAACGATCCGGAGCGGCTTTCAGCAGTTGAAGGACGGCTCCGATTTCGATAATCTGACCAGAGCCGCGAGGGCACGGAGCGAAGCGGACTGGATCATCGGCATGAACGGCTCCCGGGCTTTTACGACCAAGCATAACGTGCTTTTATCCGTCGGGCGGGTTCAGACTCCCGTGCTGGCGCTCATTTACGACCGTCAGAAGCTTATCGAGGATTTCTCCTCTTTGAAGTTTTACGAGGTGGAGGCGTTTTTCACTCAGGAGCAGACGGAATACCGCGGGTTGTGGCAGGGAGAACGAATTACGGACCCGGCCAAGGCCGAGGGCATCGCAGCCAAAGTCAAAGGAAAACCGGCCCGCATCGCGTCTTACGAAGTCAAAGATACGAAGGAATATCCGTTCAAGCTGTATGATTTGACGCTCCTTCAACGGGAATCCAATGCCAAGCTCGGTTTTTCGGCGAAAAAAACGCTGGATGTGGCCCAGGCGCTCTACGAGAAGCACAAAGTCATTTCGTATCCGAGAACGAACTCGAACTATGTGACGGAGCAGAACATCCCCGAAATGCACAAAACGCTCTCGGCCCTACAGGGAACGGCCTACGACGAGTGGGTCCGCCAGGCCAACCGTAATCTGGTTCACAAAAACAATAAAGCGATTTGCAACCCGGCCAAAGTGGAAGATCATCACGCGATCCTCCCGACCGGCAAACGGGCAAACGGATTGTCCGCCGATGAGCAGAAGGTGTACGATCTGATTGTGCGCCGGTTTTTGTCGCAGTTTTATCCGGCCGCGGAGTATAAGGTGCACACCGTCCTGACGGAAGTGGAGAAAGAAACGTTCAAGACGACCGTCAAGGAGCTGCTGCAGCTCGGTTGGAAGGTGCTGTACCCGGAATCCAAGAAAGACGGTAAACGCGCGAAAGCGAAGGACGACAAGGGAAAAGAAGAGGACGAAGTCGAGGAAGAAGAAACGTCCGAGCCGTTTTCTTTGAACGCTTCTCTCGGCGCCCACTGCAGGGATGCGGCGGCCAAAGAGAAGGAGACCCAGCCGCCTAAAGCTTTTACGGAAGGCACGCTGCTTAAAGCGATGGAAAGCGCCGGCAAGCAGATCGAGGATGAAGAGCTGCGCGACGCGATGAAAGACTCCGGTCTCGGAACTCCGGCTACCCGAGCGGCGACAATCGAGCGCTTGAAGCATGTCGGCTACGTCACGATGCAGGGCAAGCGCATCACGCTGACGCCCAAAGGCCGGACGGCCGTAGAGCTGATCCGCGCGGCGGGCGTGGAACTGCTCACTTCGCCGGAGATGACGGGGCAGTGGGAACGCCGGCTCAATGAAATTTCACGCGGACAAGCGTCCGATGAGACGTTTATGCGAAATGTCAAAAAGTTCGCCGCGCTCATCGTTGACAAGGTCCGCGTACAGAACCGCGCGGCGAGAACCGCCTTCGAGGGCGACGAGCCCGCCGGGAAGGCGGGCGGACGGGCCGCGGCCGGCAAGACGCGCCGGAGCGCCAAAGCCTCCGGCACGGACGGCGCGGCGGCGGGAACGGCGCCCGGCGCGCACGCAGCCCGCGGGAGCGGCGCGTCCCGGGCAGCTTCGGGCCGGAGCGGGGCGGCAGTCTCCCGCACGGGACAGTCGCCCGTGCGGGAGACTGCGGGGGCCGCGGGGCAGGCATCCGCGCGCGGCAGCCGGACCGCAGCGGGTCCGGCTGCCGGCCAGCGCTCCGGCGGAGCCTCCGCGGGACAAGCGGCAGGCTCGGGTGCCCCGGCTGCGGCTAAACCGGCGGACGGGCCGCGCGTGGTGGGTACTTGTCCTCGGCCGGGCTGCGGCGGAACCATTTTTATGGGTAAGAAAGGGTATGGCTGTTCGCATTACAAGACCGGCTGCACCTTCGTCATCTGGAAGGAAAGCTTCGGACGGAGCCTGACGGATGCCCAGGTGAAAGCGCTGCTGGAAAAAGGCAAAACCGCCAAGCTCAAACTGGAACGGCAGGGCGGAGAGGAAGTTTCGGCCCGGCTGGTTCTTGCAGATCCGTCTACCGGAAGACTGGAAACGGAGGAATAGGAAGGAGACATAAGCGATGACGATCTTGAAAAATGACTGGGCAGAGCTGCTTTCAGAGGAATTCGAGAAACCATACTATCTGAAACTCAGGGAGTTTTTGAAGCAGGAATACGCGGAGCGGACGATCTATCCGGAGATGCACGATATTTTCAATGCTCTGCATTATACGGCGTTCAAGGATGTGAAGGCGGTTATTCTGGGGCAGGACCCTTATCACGGACCGGGTCAGGCTCACGGCTTGAGCTTTTCTGTTAAACCGGGCGTACCCGCGCCTCCGTCGCTCAAAAACATGTTCAAGGAAATGAAGGACGATATCGGCTGTCCTCTCCCGGGCACGGGGTATTTAAAGCATTGGGCCGACCAGGGGGTGCTCCTTCTGAACACGGTGCTGACCGTGAGGGCCGGTGAAGCGAATTCCCACAAGGGAAAAGGCTGGGAGCTTTTTACGGATAAAGTCATCGAGACGCTGAACCGCAAAGAGACCCCCGTTCTTTTTATTTTGTGGGGAAGCCACGCGCAGTCCAAAACGCAGCTGATCGACTTGAACCGGCACGGCGTCATCAAAGCTCCTCATCCGAGTCCGCTTTCCGCCCACCGGGGATTTTTCGGCAGCAAGCCGTATTCGAAAGCCAATGCATGGCTTCTGGAGCAGGGAATCGAGCCGATTGACTGGTGTCTTCCGGAATAAACGGGAGCTGCATGAAACGCGCACTTTTAAATGTAGGTTCATACAGGGCAAGTTTATCCGACGAATTCGTCATTCGAAAGCCGCGCGTATGCGCGGTTTTTTTTTTGCTTGTTTCAAAGGGTTTTATCCGTCCATGCCGTGTTTTTTGAACCGTTTGAGTGTTAACGCACGAACCGCAGTCATTTAACCGTTGATTAAACATCTTTTTTTCCCAAATAGGGTTAAACACAGTGAGACTAATCCTTCAAATTAGCGTATATGTAAATATGTGGTTAACTAAAAAGAAATGAGAAAACGTCGTCACCCCTAAAGGAGTGGAGTAGGATTAAAAAAATCGGGCTTGTGCTGCTGCTTGCGATTGTCGCCGGTGTCATCTTTTACAACTGGAACGAGTACAGGGAAAAAAGGTTGGCGGATGTACTACCGTTTCATGCCGGTGAATTGACTTGGATGGGTTTTAGTAAAAACCGGCCTACGCAAGATGATAAACTGTATGAATGGGGAACGAAAGAGAAGGAGCCGATGGAGGAACTGCTCGCATTTTTAAGGCAATATAGAGTGAAAAGAAAGCATCTCGGGTATGAAGCGATGAGTCAAGAGTTAACTGCCTTGAGGAACTCTAAGTCCGCTTTCGAATTTGAACTCGCAAGCAATAAAGCCGAGAGGGTTTTGATTTACGCAAATAACAATACCGTTTATGTTTTGACGGACCGCTTGTACGAAATTAAAAACGGGCCGATTAATGGGGATTGGATCGACGCTTTCAATGAAAAATACCGGAAGATATACGGGAATTCTTAAGCCTTTGCAGGAAGGCTTTTTTTGTTGCGGATTCATCGGCCGTGATTTTTGATTGACAAAAAATGAAAGGGGGCTTATCTTTGGTTTAAAGGTTTAAATACTTAAACATACGAACTTAAATGAGGGTTAGATGGAGGTTTCTTTTTATGACAACACAGGCAACGACACGCGTCTTAATTATTCAAGGACATCCCGACAGGGAGAGCTACTGCACCGCTTTGGCGGAATCGTACCGCAAGGGGGCGGCAGCAGCCGGAGCGGAGATCCGTTTCGTGCAAATAAGCGATCTCGATTTCAATCCGAATTTGGCTTACGGATACAGAAAACGGACGGAGCTGGAGCCCGACCTGCTTGGAATCCAGGAGTCGATCCGCTGGGCCGACCACGTCGTGTTCGTGTATCCGACCTGGTGGTGGACCATGCCCGCCCTTCTCAAAGGGATGATCGACCGGGTATTTCTGCCGGGCTTCGCTTTTAAGTACAAGAACAAGGACTCACTCACCTGGGAAAAACTGCTTAAAGGGAAGAGCGCTCGCCTCATTGTGACGATGGACACACCGGTATGGTATTATCAGACTATAAGCGGAAGTCCCGGCCACAAGGCGATGAAGAAGGGGACCCTCGAATTCAGCGGATTTAAGCCGGTACGCGTGACAACGCTCGGATCTGTTAAATTATCCACGGCGGGCAAACGGAAATCGTGGCTGGACAAAACCGAGAGCCTCGGCCGCAAGCTGATCTAGGCGTCCTCTCCCGCATCCCTTCCGGCCGCATCGATGAAGAAAGATGTGATCGTATGAGCGGAACAACAGAAATGACTACGATGGAGTATTTCGAGCAGTGCACGAATTTGTTCCGGACTTTGGGAGATCCAGCTAGACAGCAGATTATTCTGCTGCTCGGCAAGCACGGGCCCATGAACGTCAAAAGCATCACGGAGCATTCGCACCTCTCGAGACCGGCCATTTCCCACCACCTCAAACTGCTCAAGCAGGCGGAGATCGTAACGATCCGTCAGCAGGGCACGGAAAAATATTATGCGCTGGATGCGGGATCGGCCATGAAGCTCATGAAAGATCTTATCGCGGCATTCGAAAAAGAATGCCCGCCGGAAGCGGCGGGGGGGAAAGAAGGCGAAGGGCTGCCTTGCGAAGGCGGCGCCGCTCCCGGACGTTAGATACCGTACATGCTGCGCACAAGGATGCAGGGGCATCTTGGAGTGCGGCAAAAAGGTTGATAAATCCTAATAAGAAAAAAATGCCTAGTAAGAACCAAGCCAGAACTAAGCTAGAACTAAGCAAAAAAAGACGATGGAAAGGGTCTGTATAGAACACGGCAGGGGCCGACGCGCATCCTAAGTACCGCATGTCCTCCGCCGGATCAGATCAGCAACATCGCGAAGACGGTTGTGACGGCCAGGCCGATCATCACCGGCTTCAGGTTCCGGCGGGCCAGCTCGAAAGGATCGACACCGCAGATGGCGGCGGCGGGAATAAGCGCCCACGGGATGAGCGTGCCGCCGCCGACCCAGATGGCGGCCACCTGGCCGAGAGCCGTCAAGGTGGCGGCTCCCGCGCCGAGGGCGGAGGAGAACAGGATGGCGACCGAGCCGGCCAGCGAGATGCCGGAGAAGCCAGACCCGTCCAGCCCGGTGATGGCCCCCACGGCTGTCAGCGTGACGGCGCTCGCGGCCGGATGGACGGGCACGGTCTGGGCCAGCGCCAGCCCGAGATCGTTCACGATCCCGTGCGAGGAGGCCGGGAGGACATGCCCGTACAGCTCAGTCAGAGCCGAGTCCCCGAGGTAAAAGAAAGCAGCGATCGGAATGACGGGACCGAACACCTTAAAGCCGAAATGAAACCCGTCCACCAGGTAAGCGGTCGTTTTACCGAACCCGCCCCCGCGGTGCGCCATGAGCGAGACGAGCAGCAGGATCAGGGCGGCCGTCCCGCCGATCAGAGCGGTCGCTTCCCCTCCCTGCAGGTTCAGCTTGAACATGGCCGCAATGTCGGCCGCGAACAGCAGGGGAATCGCGACCGCGAGAACCAGGCGCCGCCTGCCGGACAGCAGCTTCCCGCCGGAAGACGCGCTCGGGATGCCGGGCGCGGGCGGCTTGATAGCGCTTTCCGGTTTCAATGCGCCGCTTCTCAAATCGCGCCTCAGGAACCAGAAAGCGGCCGCGGTCGTGACCGCTCCCATCACGGCGACGAGCGGGATGGAAGCTTCCATGACGCTGCCGACAGGTAATCCGGCGGCGTCGGCGGTCAGCTTCGGGGCGGCCTGGATGACATAGTCGCCCGAAAGCGCGATGCCGTGGCCGAACAAGTTCATGGCCACGGCCGCCCCCATGGCCGGCAGACCGGCCCGGACCGCCGCCGGGAGCAGCACAGCACCGATCAGCGCGACGGCCGGCGACGGCCAGAAAAACCAGGAAACGGTCATCATGACGATACCGATGATCCAGAAGGCCGCTCCGGGGCTGCGGATAAGCTTCGCCGCCGGGGAAATCATCGTGTCGCTGACGCCGGACAACGAGAGAACCCGGCTCATGCCGACGATGACCGAAATGACGAGTATGGTCGGCAGAAGCTCTTTCATGGCATAGATGAGGCTTGTGAAAATGCCTCCGACCGATTGGGGAAGAGAGCCGGTAGCGGCGAGGCCCAGCAAGAAAATGCCGATCAGGCAAACCGGCGTCGTATCTTTACGAAGCAGCATAAACCCGATAATAAGGGCAATAAAACATACATAAACGACATGCAGTCCCATCAGTTCCACATTCACGGGAATCCCTCCGTCTTGGGCTTACATCCTGTACTGCTACAGCTTATGCAGGTCCCGTACGAAGGTTCCGGGCCGATCCGGGCCCGTCCATGCAGCAAAAAGAAACCCCCTCGCCGGAGGGGGTTTTTAGCAGTTAATAAGAATAGTTATTTATCATCTAAAGGTTGTTCCTGCTATTTAAATAGGGGCACATTTGTAAGGTATGTAGGGTCGGCTTCATTTCATCTCTATTTATACGGGTTTGCTGGCTTGCTTACTTAGGCTGCTCTTCCGCGCTTTCTGTTTTGGCGCTGAATTCGCATTTTTCTCTGGAGTAAATCATTGTACAGCTATTGAGGCTCGAACGGATTTTCACTTGGTCCTGGTTGTATTTCTCGATAAAACCTCGTCCGATTTGGACATACACATCGTTGTGATCCATTCCCCAGATGTAGACTTCGGTCTGCGAAAGTGCTGCGGCGAACAATTCGATATCCGTTTCCAACAACATCGTTCCATAAATCATCTCATCGTACACCCCAACTCCATAGTAAATCGTATTTCTATCGTTCCTACTAATATAGACAGGTCGAGGCTTCCAACAATCACACGGTCTGGCAGTTTTTTTTGTCCGGCGTCAGTTTCTTTTGTCAAAAATCGCGGGATTCGCTACAATCAGAGAAGGTTAGACAGCAGGTTAACGGATAAAGGGGAAAAAAAGCATGAAATTCGAAGTGAAATTTATCTCATTTTTTGTCATACGCGAAGAAGGGACGGGTAAGGCCTACCGTCATTTTCAGACTCTGGACGGGGACGCCTACGAAGGCAGTGCGCTCGAACAGTTTCTTGGCGGCGAGTTTGCCCGGCTGGCCAAACGCAAAGTGGAGCGTAACCCGCAGTCGGAGCAGGTTCCGACCAAAATCGGACGGTTTATAACAGAACCGGGGTGCGGCCTCGAAACGAATCCCAACTACAATATGTTCGCTAGACTTCGCAGCGCCTCGTCACGGGACGATTTCCTGAAAGAAAGCGATGAGTTGGCAAGAGCTTACATCCAGACGAGCTCGGTGCGCAGCGGAGCGCTCATTACGGCCAGCGCCAAGCTGCCGCAGTATTTCGACGAGCCGTTCGTATTCGTGATGAAGTGCGATTTCGAGCCCAAAATAGCCCGCATTACGGATGAATCCAGTCTGCTGCATGAAGTGGAAATGGCCATCAACGCGAAAAATATGAAAGCGATCCAGTATCCGTATATGCCGGAGGTCGGCATGCTTGAGGACTGGGAGCTGAAAATCCATCAGCCGTCGCACGCCAAATATTTCGAGGATCTGCTTAAATTCGTGGAGTATGAAAAGTCCATGCCGGAGCTGCTGAATCATCAGGTTGTCAATCTGGTTCAGCAGCATATCGAGCAGACGCTGGAAGCCCATCCCGAGCAGAAAGAAGCGGAGGAGAGGGACCTTGAACTCTGGGCGGCAAGCGAGAAGCGCGAGCTGCAGGAGAAATGGGCGCCGGAGCTTGTCATGGAGGCCGCGAACTTTTTGGTGGAGCAGCAGCCGGATCTGGGCATGACGTTTAAGCTAGATCATTTGACCGTAAAAGGGAAGCTCGCGGATTACGGGAGAAAAGTACATTTTGCCAAGTTCGGCGATCAGTATGTCGTTCTGCTGAGCGGAAGCTCCCTTCATTTCGAGAAGGGAGTTTCACCCGTGGAGCTGCTTCAGCCCGAAGATATCCAGTCCGTTCTGGCACGGCTGGAACGCGAAGCCGCGCAGGACAACGGCGGCGAAGATTTTTAAAAAGACGGATTCGCCCCGGTCGGGGGTGTGTTAAAATAAGGATTATGGGCAAGGGAGCTGATGAGCTGTGGGGATCTTGGACGGTTTGTTGGGAAATGCTTCGGAATTATCTCCGGAGAAGCTTCAGAAGGAACTGGAGCCTTTTCTTATTCCGGGCGAGCAGGTGCAGATCGCGTACAAAATTATCCGGGACGGGTTCGTTTTTACGAACAAGCGCCTCATTCTGATCGATAAGCAAGGGGTAACGGGCTCCAAAGTGGAATACATGTCCGTTCCTTACAAAAGTATTATCCGGTTCGCGAAAGAGAGTGCGGGGACGTTCGATCTGGATGCCGAGCTTAAAATTTGGCTGTCGAGCACCCACGAGCCTATCGTTAAGAAATTTAACAAAAGCGCCAACATTAACGACGTGTACGCGATGCTGAGCCGGTATGTATTGGGGTAAAACGAATAAACAAAGAAAGCCTCCGGACCGAAAGGGCCGGAAGGCTTTTTTCATGTGAAGACGGAATCCTGCGGAGAAAAGAAGTTACTCCCCTAAAGCGTTTTCGGGCTTCGGTACTGGACCTTTGCCGTCGGCCAGCTTGTCGCCGAACTGGTCGAGTCTGCCCGGTTGACTGGCCGGGCCGCGATTTTTGGGCTTGCTGTTTCTTCCTGCCATGGAATCCACCTCCGACTGTTAGTTTGCTTGCACGGTGAACAATTCATACACCGAACGAAGGCAGAATAGTGAGAAAAATAGCGAAGAGCCGCACGCAAAAATTGGCGTACGATTCTAACTATACAAATTGTATTTATACTGATACAATATGTATCGAACAGCCTATTAATCTCTCATCACAGCAAACAGGAGGTAGGGAATGGGAGGAGCGACGAACCGGTTTTCGCATCCTTTGGAACCGCAGTTGGTGCGAGTCAACAAAAATTTATACATCAGCCGGGGAGACCCGCAGTATTTCGATAAAGTCATCCGCTATGCCGATAAAACGTCTCCCGAAGCCCATTTTCGCATGGGAGAGCGGGCAAGGGAGCAGGGGAACCTGCCGAAGGCGCTTTTTCACTATCAAGAGGTGATGAAAACGTACCCCTCCCCGTTTTACTCCGACGCCAACCGGGCCGTACACGAACTGGCGAAGCGGGAAGAAAGCGATCTGGCGGGAGTCCGCAAAGAGCTGGAGGCGGCGACGGGAAGCAAATTCAACAAATTTTTGCGGACTTTCCTCTATGCGCTCATCGTCATCAACTTGGTTCTGCTTGTCATTCTTCTCTCGGGAGCAGGTCATAAACAGACCGCTTCCGCCGCGGAAAAAGGAAAGCCCTCAGGCTACGAATCGCATGTATCTCAGCCTCAAGAAGGAAGCAGCTTCTCGCCGGAAGCTGCTTCTTTACGCCCGGAGGAATTTTCAGGCGTGGAACCGGATGACCGTCCTTACCTGCTGCGGCTGTCCCCAGGTACGGGCAGCGCCAGGGCGGAGACGATCCTCCGGGAGGAGATGGAGCTTTTAATCGGGCGGAACCCGCAAAAAACCCGGGTCATTTACGCAGTCCGGCTGACCGGACAAGACGCGCTCCCGGGTATGGGCGGACAAGCGGTTCCGGTCAAAGATCCCGTCGAAGTGAAGGGCGCTTTCGCGGCGGCACAATATGCGCCGACGCTCCGCAAAACCGCGGAGATCACTTATCTGGATGAAGGCGCGCCGCACGCTCAGGTGCTGACCCGGATCGGCACCCAGCTCATCCGCACGGCGCTCGGGGCCTACGCGGCGGACCACGGAGGTAAATTTCCGGCAAGCCTGGACGAGCTGGTCCGCGATTATCCCGGAAATTACCTCAGCTTCGTGCCGCGGGAAACCGTGACGGGCTCTACCCGGGTGAGCCCGTCTTATGACGGCGGGGGCGGGTGGGTCTACCGGCCCGCCGCCGCAGATGCAGGTTCGGCCCTGACGCCGAACCTGCCGGGCGCTTCGCTTGCGGGTATCATCGTTCCCGCAAGCGCTGCCGCACAGTCGAACGTTCCGTTCGAGCCTGTGCGGGTGACCGTGAGCAAGCGGGATCACCGCTTGCTCTTAACTGCCGGAGGCGCGGTGCTGGAGGCCCGCGCCGGAATCGGCCGTCCGGAGTCGCCGACGCCGGACGGCACGTTCGCCGTGCGGGAGCGTGTGATCGCTCCCGCGGGCAGGACGCCGGGCGTGTACGGCGCCGCGGCGCTGGGGCTGGGCGCCATCGCGGTGCACGGCACGGCGGATGCCGCCTCTATCGGCGACGGGCGCTCGCTCGGCTGCATCCGGGTCGGCGATGCCGACATGCAGGCGCTGTTCGCGCTCGTGCCGAGGGGTGCCGCGGTCCGCATCGCTGAGACTGCGCCTGTCGCAGGCGGGCTGTCCGCGTCCGAGGCTGGGACTGCCGCGGGAGAAGCCGGATCTCCCGCCGTTAATGCTGCGTCAGCCTCAGAAGAGGGGCGTGCAAAGGGCACCGCGGGGGCAGCGTCCGCCGCCGGAGCTTCGCCGGAAAGCGGCGGGCTCGACCTCGCCGCCGCGGCCGCGGCGCTGCGTCCTCCCGGAGCGCCTGCCGTGCGGGAGCGAGCCCCGGCGGGGACCGTGTTCCACTGGCTGGGCTGACTGCACCTGTCATGCGATTACAAGCGTCCGAAATAGGGGTGTTTTCCTGCCGGGCGCTTTGTATTTCCTTCCCGTATCCCCTACAATAGAAAGAAGGAGAGTACGGAAACGAACCGGTTCTAGAGCGCAGCGATATAACGGCAGAAGTTTCCGGAGACACGACATCCGGGAGGAACTTAAGATGCTTATCATGAACGAGAAAATAAAAGCGGCCGAGGTGGAGCTTACGGGCTTGAACGGGGAAAAGCTCGGTGTAATGCCACGGGAAGAAGCGCTTAAGCTGGCGAAGGCAGCGGACGCCGATCTGGTCTGCACGTCTTTGATGAGCAGCCCGCCACCGTGCAAGCTTGCCGCCCGCGGCACGGCGAAGCAGGCGGCCCGCCGTCAGGACAAGCCTCTGAAAGTGAAAGAGCTAAGGCTCACCGTTCACATCGAAGACCACGACTACGAAACGAAACAGAGGCAGGCCGAGAAGCTTCTGGCTTCCGGGAACGCCGTACAGCTCGTCGTCCGCATTCAGGGCAAAGAAGGACCGAAAGCGAAGGAGCTTCTGGAACGGCTGGTTAAGGATCTGTCCGCCACGGGAACGAAAGAGACGAACATCCAGGTCAGCGGCAAGCAGGCGGCGGTACGCGTCAATCCGTCATAAAAAATTGCAAAAGAGCAGTCTCCCCTAGGAATCAGGGAGACTGCTCTTTTTCTGTTCGCATCTGTTCGATCCAGTCGGGAAGGGGGGAACTTCCTTCCAGTGAGCACGGATCGCTTCCGGTTCCTCTCCGCGGAAGCCGGCCCTGCCCGGCCAGCCGGGCGTTCTGCACCCAACTGACGGTCCGGCTTGCTCGTGCCTACGACGGCCGTCGAGACGCCGAGAACCGACCTGGTGGAGCGCAGCGCTTTTGCGATTAGCCGGGAGGCTGCTCCATCCATTCTTTCGTACGTACGGGTCAAAAAAAACAGCTTCAACCCTGACGGGTGAAGCTGTTTCGTAATGCGGCGCAATCGCTGTAAGGATGCGTTTCGCCGCTGCGATATAGGCGCTGCTTATTTCAGGTTTTCGGGGTTCAGGCACTCCAGCTCGGGAATAACGAAACGTCCGTCTTTGCGGATAAGCACGTCGTCGAACCAGATCTCGCCGCCGCCGTATTCGGGACGCTGGATAAGTACGATATCCCAGTGAACGGAAGAGCGGTTGCCGTTGTCGGCGATTTCGTAAGCTTGTCCCGGCGTGAAATGAATGGAACCGTCGATTTTTTCATCGAACAGGGTATCTTTCATCGGGTGCAGAATGTACGGGTTGACGCCGATCGCAAATTCACCGATATAACGTGCGCCTTCATCCGTATCCAGAATTTCGTTCATGCGGGCGGAGTTGTTGCTCGTCGCTTCAACGATTTTTCCGTTTTCGAATTTCAGGACGACATTCTCGAAAGAAGTTCCGGAGTAAACAGTCGGCGTGTTGTACGAAATGATACCGTTTACGGTGTTGAGCACAGGAGCGGTGTACACTTCGCCGTCTGGAATGTTGCGTTTGCCGCAGCATTTGATCGCCGGAATGTCTTTGATGGAGAACGAAAGATCGGTACCCGGAGAAACGAGGCGCACCTTGTCGGTACGGTTCATGAGCTGGACGAGAGGCTCCATCGCCGTTTCCATTTTGCTGTAATCGAGGTTGCACACCTGGAAGTAGAAGTCTTCGAACGCTTCGGTGCTCGTGTTGGCCAGTTGGGCCATGGAGCCGTTCGGGTAGCGCATGACGCACCATTTCGTATGGTTGACACGCTGGTTGGTCACCGGTCTGGAGTACACGCTCATGTACAGCTTCAGGCGGTCTTCCGGAACGTCGGCGGTTTCCGTCACGTTGTCGCCGGCGCGCACGGCCACGTAAGCCTGCATTTCTTTCATGCGGCTCAATTCGATTTCGGCTTTTTTCTCCAGCGTTTCGCGCGTAGCGCCGAGCATCATACTGCGGTTGATCGCGGGATCGCGGAGTTCGACGATCGGATTGCCGCCGACCGCGTACACTTCTTCGATAAAGCACTTCGCGAGCTCCGGATCTTTAACGCCGATCAGTTCGATTAAAATATTTTCGCCCGGCTGAAGTTCAACCGAATAGCGGATAATGTTTCGTGCAAACGTAACCATTCTTGGATCTCTCATGGGCAGGAACTCCTTCTATGTAAAAAATGTCAGTACGGGGTACTGAGGACATGCTTCTTCCCATTATAGTACATTTCGGGGATGTGTAGAAGACGGCTCCAAAAATAGTGTTAAATATGGAACATACATTCTTCTAGTGGTCAATTATTTCGCGAAATCTGCCGTGCGCCTGAGATTACAGGGTGTTCATCGGGATCGTTTCGGGTAAAATGAAAGCAACCATGCAAGGCTAAAGAAAACGGCCACAAGGAGGCGTTCGCAAATGGCGAGAGGCAATACGATGGTGCCTTTTGGATACGAAGAAGAGCCGCCCGCTCAGCGCGGAACGCTGCTCATTTTTGAAACGTTTGAAGACTGGTCGGAGGACGAAATAAGTCTGATCAAAGCGATTGCGGATCAGCGCAAGTTCAGGAAGGTCGTCTTTTATCCCCAGCATGAAGAGAGTTTGAAAAGATTGGGAATCCCCAGCGCCTCGCCTTATCACAAAAGAGTGAAGCTGCTGGAAGAGCTGCTCCGGGACATGCCGGCCGAGAGATACACGGTGGACACGTGGGAGGGCAAGCGTAAGAAATATACGCCCGTCGACACGTCGCTCCGGTTTCTGACCGAGAAATTCGCCAGTCCTTATTTTGTCATGATGAACGATCGTTATGCAGCGGAGTTTGCGGGTTACAAAGGCTTCGACGAATGGATCCGCAAGGTCCGTCTTCTCGTCTGGAAACGGTTCGGCGTGCCGCTGCCGGGCAAACTGCTGGCTTACGGGGAGCGTCTGGACTTTATCGGGGAAAAGGGAGAAAGCGTTGAAGTCTAAAAAAAATTAACCGGAGGTCAATTCACAAGCGTTCCAGCCGGTGGTACAATAGTCGAGGTGTTTTTCAATAGGCTGGGAGGTTTATCATCATGAACGTATCGTCGATAAAGACGATGAGTCCGACACGCCGCCTGGTACTTCTGCTGCTGGTTGTCATCATTTCCGGTTTAAGTCAAGGACTTCTGCTTCCGCTGCTGACTATCCTGCTGGAGCAAACAGGCGTGTCGTCGGGGGTTAACGGGTTTAATGCCGCCGCCATGTATATCGGCAGCTTCGCGTCCATGTTCGTAGTCGAACGGATTCTGCTCGCGCTCGGTTACAAGAAAATTTTAATTCTCGGAATTGCCATGGAGACGGTGGCTATTTTGCTGATTCCCGTATGGGGGAATCTTACGTTCTGGTTTATTTTGCGGTTCATTATCGGATTCGGAAATTCCATCCTGCATTACACGACGCAGCTTTGGATTCTGACCTCGGCTCCCCCGGAACGACGGGGCCGCTATATTTCCTATTACGGCATGGCCTACGGAGTCGGTTTCAGTATCGGCCCGGCGGGTATCAATCTGCTCGCGCTCGGTTCCTACGCGCCGTTTTTGACGGTGGCCTTGTTTTACACGGTCGTTATTTTGCTGCTGCAAAGGCTTCCCGATCAGAAGGTCCAGTCGGATGGGAAGGAGTCGCCCGCCCAGAAGCGGTACGGCACAGCGGCCCAAATCGCCTGGTTCGCGCTTATTCCGACCTTCCTGTACGGCTACACCGAAGCGGTGCTGAACAGCAGCTTCCCGCTGTACGGCCTCCGGCTCGGTCTCACCGATACGTCGGTATCTATGCTGCTTCCGCTGGTCGGTTTCGGCGGACTGATTCTGCAGCTGCCGCTTGGCATGCTGAGCGACAAAATCGGCCGCAAGCCCGTGCTTCTGGCGGCTGCCGCAATGGGAGCAGCCGCTTTCCTGGCCGTGCCGTTCGCCGGAAGCTCCGTGTGGGGAATCGGCATTCTCCTGCTGACGGCGGGAGGCATGATCGGGTCCTTCTTCTCGCTGGGACTCGCGTACGCGGCCGACCTGCTCCCGCGGGAGCTTCTCCCGTCAGCCAACGTGATCGGCTCGATTCTGTTCAGCATCGGCAGCGTTGTCGGGCCTAATCTGGGGGGACTGGGCATCCAGTATATCTCCCTCAGCAGTCTATTCTTCCTGCTTGGCTCGGTGTATGTCTTGTTCGTTCTTACCGGGCTTGCGGTTCGGAACCGCAAAAGAGGAGGGACCGGCGCCGGAGCAGGGCAAGCGTAAAACTTTCCCGGTGATGACCGGCCGGTTTGCGGCGACGGCTCGCGGTGTTTATCTATCCGCGCGGCTGTCCGCCCGACTTGCAGCCTGCCGGCCGGATAAGCCTGGTTACAGCAGACGCCGGCTTACGAGGCTGAGATCCTTTTCCAACTTAAAAAGACAAAGACCTGAATGCGGCCGTAGCTGTATCCAGGTCTTTTTTGCGTTTTCGCGGTTGAAGCCGCTGCTTTTGGCGTTAGTTAAGATCCGTCAGCAGGGTATCCATATAGCTTTCCGTTAAGGTGGTGAGCAGGCGTATGCCGATCTCGTTTTCTCCGCCTTCGGGAATGATGATGTCCGCATACTTTTTGGATGGCTCGATAAAGGCATCATGCATCGGTTTTACCGTCGTGATGTATTGATCGACAACCGATTCCAGAGAGCGGCCACGTTCGTTCGTATCCCGCATGATGCGGCGCAGAATTCGGACGTCCGGGTCCGTGTCGACAAACACTTTGATGTCGAGCGCTTTGCGCAGATGCTCGTCCGTCAGGACGTGGATGCCTTCGATCACAATGATCGGTGTGCCTTGAATGTGCAGTGTTTCCGAGGAACGGGCATGCTGTGTAAAATCATATATCGGGACCTGAATCTCACGGCCTTTCCGAAGCTCGCCGAGATGCTTCAGCAGAAGTTCATTTTCAAACGCGTTCGGATGATCGTAATTGATTTTGGCGCGTTCATCCATGGACAGCTCGCTGCGGTCCGCGTAGTAATTATCCTGGCAAATGAGTGTAACGTTTTTCGTTCCGAGCTCGTCTATGATCGAACGGGCGACCGTTGATTTCCCCGAACCGGTTCCCCCGGCTATCCCAATGACTAACATAAATTATGAAGGCCCTCCCTGTTCAGCGCCCTTTAAGATAAGGCCGGCGCTTTATATACCCTGAATAGTTTATCATAATGTAGAATTTTTTCAAAAAGAAAAAGCTCCTTTCGGAGCGTAATTCACCGGACCTGCTTCGGCGTATGGTAATGATCTTCGCTTACATCCAAATCCTGCTTGGCTTGCTGCAGCTGTTCGATCGTCTGTTGGAGCTGCTGACCGTACCGGTCCCCGTCGAACGAACGGATTTGGGCGGCCGCTTCGGCTACCTGACGTTTGGCCGAGCCTAATTTGGCCTGTGCCCGCTGGATCGCATTCGGATCGGCCTGTGTAATGGCCCCCTGAAGTTCGTGTTCCGCTTCCTGCGCCGCCAAAATGGCCGCGTCCGCCGCCTCGACGGCATGCCGGATAAACTGCTGGTGCTGTTGACTTTCTACCATGCGTAACAACCTCCTTTTTCTATACGATGTACATTTGCGGGCAGATTGATTCATTCGGTTATTTCCCCGAGCGGAACTATATTTCCTGGGTAAGCGCAAAACTCGATAAACGTTCCGAAAATTCGACATAATATTCTGACAATTCAAAAGGTAATCCGGAATCGCGGAACAATCCGTTATGGAGTGGCGAGATTTGGGCACCCTACGGAAGATAACGACAGCGGAGGTGAATGAGAGAATGCCGTTCAACAAATCGACCAAAATAGACGACAAGCAAAACAAAAGCCGGTTGAAATCGGAAGCAGTGACCTTAAATTCACGCAAAGCATCGCAGTATCCGCCGAACTTAAACGAAATCAATAAAAACGAATCGTAAAACCTGAAGAGGGTTCGTCCGTTTGTTAAACAATCCTGTCTTGTTCCGGCGCTGTTTCCGATAAGGGCAGCGTTTCTTTTTTTAGCTTTAATAACCGAAAGCCCGTATGAAAGCGGGTTTTTATTTTGCGTTCAGAAGCGGATTCGATAGGGAAAGCACGGGACAACCTCCAAAAGCAAGAAAATCCCGGTAAAATCACGATGCGCGCTGTTTTGTTTAGCGGTAAAATTGTAGTATGCTAATCATATTGGAACGAGAGATATAAAGGGAGGGGCGGAAATGGCTTCACTTGGTTTGGTGCTTGAGGGTGGAGGAATGCGTGGTGTTTATACCGCGGGGGTCCTCGAGTATTTAATGGAGAAGGACTGGTACGTTCCTTACGTAATCGGCGTTTCTGCCGGCGCATGTAATGCGGCATCTTATCTTTCCCGGCAGCCGGGGCGCAATAAGAAAGTCACGATCGGGTTCGTTACCGACCGCAGATATATCAGTTACCGCAATCTGATCCGGGAAAAGAGCATCTTCGGGATGGATTTTATCTTCGACGAGATCCCGAATAACTTGGTTCCTTTCGATTTTCAAACCTTTTACGGAGCAAGTCATGAACTGGTAATCGGAACGACGGATGCCCTGAGCGGAGAAGCGGTCTTTTTCCGGAAAAACGAAGCGCCCGAAATGTCGCTTTCGCTTATCCGGGCTTCGAGTTCGCTGCCGTTCGTCTCCCAGCCCGTGCAGTATCAGGAGAGAACGCTGTTTGACGGCGGCATCACGGCGCCCATTCCGATTCATCAGTCAATGAAAGACGGGAACGAACGCAATATCGTGGTACTCACCCGCCCGAAGGGTTACCGGAAGAAACCGTTCAAGCAGCAGTGGCTGGCTCGGCGGTTTTATCCGTCCTATCCGGGGCTTGTCCGCGCAATGGTGGAGCGCAGCCTGGTTTACAACCGGACGCTGGATGAAATCGAGCGGCTGGAAGGAGAGGGCAAAGTCATCGTGATCCGTCCGTCGACCCCGTTCAAGGTAGGGCGGATGGAGAAGGATAAGTCCAGACTCGAAGCGCTGCACGATCTGGGCTACAAAGATGCCTCGGAAGCGAAAGAAAAATTGCGGGAGTGGCTGTCTTAGCGGACGAGCCCTGCCATTTACCTGGACAAACCGGGACCGTATGCTATAATAGACCCAGAAATGCACGACAACCGAATAAGACGCAGGGGTGCTGGAATCGGCCGGCTGAGATTGTATCCCATAAAGATACTGACCCTTACACCTGATCTGGATAATGCCAGCGTAGGAAACCGTACGGATACTATCGACTTTATGTGCGCTCCCGATCAGGGGGCGCTTTTTGGCTTGTCTGCGGATAAAGAAGGAGAGAAGACGATGAAACGGGTCATACGTACAACAGCGCTTGCCGCGGCTTTTGCCGTTGCGCTTGCCGGATGCGGCAAATCAGGGGGAAATGAAGGGGCGCAATCGTCGCCGGAAGCGGCGCAGACACCTGCTGCAGTTCAGAAAACGGATATCAAAGTCGTTCTGGACTGGTCGCCCAACACGAACCATACCGGCCTCTACGTCGCCAAAGCCAAAGGCTATTTTGCGGAAAAAGGGTTAAATGTAGACATCATCCAGCCGGGAGCGGGAGGCGCGGACGCCATGGTCGCTTCGGGTGCCGCAGACTTCGGCGTAAGCTACCAGGAAGGAATTACGCAGGCCCGTACGCAAAGCGTGCCGATCGTTTCCATTGCGGCGATTATTCAGCACAATACGTCGGGATTCGCCTCTCCGGCCGCTAAAAATATCAAGAAGCCTAAAGATTTCGAAGGCAAAACATACGGCGGGTGGGGTTCTCCGGCCGAGAATGCGATGATCGACTCGCTGATGCAGACCGATAAGGCCGATCCTTCGAAGGTGAAAATCGTCAACATGGGCGACGCGGATTTCTTTACGGCCGTGAAGCGCGATATTGATTTCGCCTGGATTTATTACGGCTGGACAGGCATTGAATCCGAGCTTCGCAAAGAACCGTTGAATATGGTTTATCTTACCGACTATTCGAAACAGCTCGATTACTATACACCGGTCCTCGCCACCAGCGAGAAAGTGATCAAAGAAAAGCCTGAACTCGTCAAATCGTTCCTGGAGGCGGCTTCGCAAGGGTATCAGTTCGCGATCGACAAACCCGAAGAGGCGGCCGGCGTACTGTCCGAAGCGGTACCGGAGCTGGACAAAAACCTCGTGCTGGCCAGCCAGAAATGGCTGAGCCCGAAATACAAGGACGACGCTCCGCGTTGGGGCGAACAGAAAAAAGAAGTGTGGGAAAACTACGCGAAATGGATGCTTGATCACAAGCTTCTGGAGAAAAGCCTGGAAGCCGATAAGGCATTTACGAACGAGTTTCTGCCTCCTGCCGGCAAGTGATGCCCGAAACGGAGAAAATGTTCATCCGGTTTGCCCCATACGTTCATACATGATGCCGTTCTGCCAAGTACGGCAAGGAGGATTTTCTTATGGCTAATGCACTCGTCAGTATTCAGATTATCCCGAAAACGAAAAACGGGGAAGACGTGATCCCTTATGTGGACCGCGCAATCGAAGTGATTCAGCAATCCGGCGTCAAGCATGAAGTTCATCCGTTGGAAACGACGATGGAAGGCGATTTGAACGAACTGCTGGACGTGATCCGTAAAATGAACGAAGCGATGATCGAGTTCGGCAGCCCGAATGTGATCTCGCAAGTGAAGATCTATTTCAATCCCGAGGGCGCATCGATGGACAAGCTGACGGAGAAATACCGTTCATGATCCGTTCCTTATGGAAGAAAGGATGGCCGCCTTTACTGACGGCCATCTTTCTGCTGCTTTTATGGCAGCTTGGCGTCACTTGGGCTGGCACGCCGGCCTGGAGGCTTCCGGCGCCCCTGCAGATCGTGGAGGAAGGCATCCGGCAGGCGCCCCTGCTGGGCAAGCACATAAGCTTTACGGTCTCCATTACGCTGCTTGGCTTTGCCATCGGCTCGGCGCTCGGGCTGCTCATCGCCTGCTTGCTTCATGTGATTCCCGGAATGAAAGCGGCCTTCTATCCGCTGCTAGTTCTGTCCCAGAACGTTCCGACGATCGCGCTGGCGCCGCTCTTGATGATCTGGTTCGGCTTCGGGCTGCTGCCGAAGCTTATTGTCATTACGCTTGTGTGTTTCTTCCCGGTAACGGTAGCGGCACTCGGGGGGCTGTCAAACCCTGATCCGGGCATGCACCGCTATCTGGAAATGATCGGAGCACGGCGCAGCCAACTGTTCTGGAAGCTGGAGCTTCCCTACGCGCTGCCGTCCGTCTTTTCGGGGCTGAAAATTTCCGCCACCTACAGCGTTATGGGCGGGGTTATCGCCGAGTGGCTCGGTTCCGACAAAGGAATCGGCGTTTTTATGCTGCTTGCCAAATCTTCCTTCCGTACGGACCGCGTGTTCGTAGCCATCTTCCTTATTGTCGTTCTGAGTCTTCTGCTGTTCGGAGCCATCTTGCTGCTGGAAAAATGGACCGTACGCTGGAAACCCGATAAACATTAGGAGGAGTGAAGCGATGAAAAAGCTGGAATTAATAGAGATTTCCAAGTCGTTCTCCACAGGGGGAAGCGATACGAAAATTCTTAACGGGATTAACCTTCATGTAAACGAAGGGGAGTTCGTCTCCCTGATCGGTCCTTCTGGCAGCGGGAAAACGACGCTGTTTCATCTTATAGGCGGATTGATCCGTCCTTCGTCAGGACAGATTGTTATGGAGGGCAGCGACGTGACCGGCAGGAAGGGGCTCGTCAGCTATATGCCCCAGCAGGCGTCTTTGTTTCCTTGGAGGACTGTGGAAGAGAACGTGATCCTGGCTAGGGAAACGGCAGGCCTGCCGAAAGCGGAATCGCTGGAGCTGGCCAGGGAATGGCTGGCTAAAGTGGGTCTGCAAGGCTATGAGAAGGAGCATCCGCACGTCTTGTCCGGGGGAATGCAGCAGCGCGTCTCGTTTCTGCGGGCTCTGCTCAGTCCTCAGGAGCTGATGTGCCTGGACGAGCCGTTCGGTGCGTTGGACGCCTTGACGCGTGAAGAAATGCAGCACTGGCTGCTTAAAATATGGGAACAGAATAAGCGCTCCGTACTCTTCATTACGCATAGTCTGGAAGAGGCCCTGCTGCTTTCGGACCGCATCTATCTGCTATCGGATAAGCCGAGCAGGATCGAGAGAGAGGTCATCGTTCCTTTCGAGCGTCCGCGTGCGCTGACGATTACGGAAGATCCGGCGTTTATCTCGATGAAAAGAGAACTGATCAATCTGATGAAGTCCGTAGGAAGCGGGAGCTGAAACATTCAGCTCCTCTGCCTGCGGGCTGTCTTGTATATCCGTACGCAAATCACAGGGTAATCGGAAACGGAGGCTGAGAGAAATGAAGGAAACGATGAGTGAATCGCTGAAAGAACCGATGAGTGATAAGAAGGGGGACGAGCCTGGAGCCGCCGGTGACCGTAAGTCGCACGACCCGGAAAAACTTCGCTATATCGATGCTCACATCCATCTGGAACAGTATGGAGAGCAGGAACGATCCTTGATTTTCCAGGATATTGCGGACGGTATTCCCGTCTCTATGCTGCTAGCCGTGTCCATGAACCTCTCTTCATGCCGCAGAACCCGGGAGCTTTACCGCCGGTATCCCCACATAGTCCGGCCCGCTTACGGATTTCATCCCGAGCAGCCGCTACCGTCGGAGGATGAGCTTGCGGAACTGCTGGCCTGGATGGAGCATAACGTTCACGAAGCCGCGGCTGTAGGGGAAGTCGGTCTGCCTTATTACAATCGCACGGAAGTTGAGCAGGCCGGGCAAGCCTTTTATTTACAACCTTACATTGATTTGCTGGAGCGCTTTATTGCTTTTGCCGCTAAACACAACAAGCCTGTCGTTCTGCACGCCGTTTATGAAGACGCGGACCTCGTGCTTGACCTGCTGGAACGGTACAAAATAGAACACGCTCATTTTCACTGGTTTAAAGGTTCTGAAAAAACAGTCGAACGTATGATCGGTTTGGGGTATTATATATCTATAACCCCGGATATCTCCTACGAAGAGGAAATCAGGCGGTTGGCGGCCCGATATCCGCTGGGGCTGATGATGGCCGAAACGGACGGTCCATGGCCGTTCGAAGGTGCGTACGACGGCAGAATGACACATCCGCTGATGGTGGCTGACGTTGTACGACATATTGCCGGGATTAAGTCGGTCTCGGTAGAAGAAGCGGCTGCGCAAGTGTACGGCAACACGTGCGCCTTCTATAGGCTGCAGCCGCAGGCTTTCGGATGACAGATCATGCAGAAAACGGAGGTACATACAAATGGAGCTTATACGTTGCGGCTGGGTCAATCAGGATCCGCTCTACGTGAATTATCACGATCACGAATGGGGAGTTCCGGAGAGGGACGACCGCAAGTTGTTTGAAATGCTGTGTCTCGAAGGCGCACAGGCGGGTTTAAGCTGGTACACGGTGCTTAAGAAGAGGGAGCATTACCGGAACGTTTACGACGGATTTGACGCGGAGAAAATTGCGGGCTACGGCGAGGACAAGCTAGCTGAGCTGCTTCAGGACCCGGGAATCATCCGCAACCGGCTGAAAGTCAATGCGTTTGTCCGCAATGCGCAGGCGTTTCTGAAGATCAGGGAGAAAACCGGCAGCTTTGCAGACTATATCTGGAGTTTTGTGGATGGACAGCCCGTACAGAATCATTGGAGTTCGCTGCAAGAAGTACCTGCAAGCACACCTCAATCGGATGCGATGAGCAAAGCGTTAAAAAAAGACGGGTTCACTTTCGTGGGCTCGACGATCTGCTATGCGTATATGCAGGCATCTGGACTTGTCAACGATCATTTGACGACCTGTATATGTCATCCGTCCAATCAAAAATAAAAAGCCGTTCTTAAGCGGGTAGAATGAATGCCGGAAAGATCCTGTTAAAAGAGGAATCATTCATAATCGTTCAAGTGGAATAGGATTAGAATACGAGAAGAAAAAAGGGAACCTCTGCGGCCGGGGTTCCCTTTTGATCTGTAGAGGGAGGTGAACCGGGCGGTTCAGGCGTACATCAGGATCTTCTCCTGCAGGCTCACACGGATGAATTCAATGCGCTTGCGGATATAAAAATCGAGTGCCGCGCCTGTAAGCTCTTGGGGAGAAACACGGGTGTCTGTATCGTTATCAATAATGGTGACGGAGCCGTCATCAAAAAATTTAAAAGTCAAGTCATCCCACTGGGCATTCGTTTCGCCCAGCAGGTCGTCGATCTGCCATGAATGCAGAGCTTCCGTATCATTCAACATTTTCTGAAACCAAAAATCGCGTTCGATGAAGCGAACATTTTTCCACAGACTCATAGCAAAACCCTCCTTGGGACGCATACGATCAGCATGCGAACGAATGTTTGTTTTTAGTATATCAAACGTTTGTTCCCGTGTGAAGTAGTTTTGCCATATTTTTTCTGAAAATGGCAATCATTTTTATGAAAAATCCGTCATTATCTATCCGAAAGCGGGAATAATAGGGCAAACGACCATAGAAGACAATTGGAAAATGCTCAAACAGCCTCGTAAAAGACGCTTAAAAAGGAGAAAACCGCTGTATTCGGAAGCAAACAAGGTGTTCCGCAAAGCGGAATAAGAAACAATAAGGAATTATTTTCAATATAATATGTTCTGAAAAAAGAACAATTTTCCGTTTAATAGAGCGCTTTCAAAAAGAGTATTTACAGAATCCGCGAACGGAGTTATGATAAAAACATATCTTGTATACAAGTATACCAGAAGGGAAATCAGACATCATGAGAATTGGCATGGTCGGTTTGGGTAAGATGGGTTACAATCTCGTTCAAAATTTGCTCCGTCATGGACATGAGGCGGTTGTATTCGATAAAGATCCCGCTCCGGGGAAGCGGCTCGCCGGGCTAGGCGCCGTTCCGGCGGAAAATTTAGAGGAACTGGTAGCGAACCTTCCCGCTCCCAGAACGGTGTGGATGATGGTACCCGCAGGGAAAATCGTCGACAGCGTCATTGATTCGCTTCTTCCGCTTCTTGAAGCGGGCGACGTGCTGATCGACGGCGGTAACTCTCACTATAAAGAATCGGTGGCGCGTTCCGAAAAACTCGCCGTACACGGGATTCATTACATGGACGTCGGAACTTCCGGAGGAACGGAAGGAGCCGAGCACGGCGGCTGTTTCATGATCGGGGGAAACAAGGATGCATTCGAGAAAATCGAACCCATTTTCCGTGACATGGCCGTCGATAAAGGGTATTTCTACGGAGGCAAAAGCGGCTCGGGCCATTTTCTCAAAATGGTTCACAACGGAATCGAATACGGGATGATGCAGGCGATCGCGGAAGGCTTCGAAGTGCTGGATAAAAGCGGCTTCGACTTCGATTACGAGAAAGTAGCCCAAGTTTGGTCGAACGGTTCGGTTATCCGGGGCTGGCTGATGGAGCTGGCCGGACAGGCTTTCTCCAAAGATCCCAAGCTGGAAGGAATTCGCGGCGTTATGCAGAGTTCTGGCGAGGGCAAGTGGACCGTGGAGACCGCGCTGGATCTCGGAGCGAATGCGCCGGTGATCGCGATGTCCCTGTTCATGCGCTACCGTTCGCTCGAAACGGACACGTTCCACGGCAAGGTTGTGGCCGCGCTGCGCAACGAATTCGGCGGACATGCCGTCGTACGCAGCGGCGATTGATTGATACGAATGCATGCGCCCGCGGGCAGCTGATCTAAAGCCTGCCCGGCATGGATGCTCCGGCTGAAGATATGCTACAATTGACGTGACTTCGGAAGGCGGGAAAAGAAGGCCTATTGGCCGGCTTTTCAACCGCCGGACAAGGTCAGCGTACCTTTAGCCTATTGGTAAGGAGAGTTGTGCATCATGCGTTATCCGTCTGCGTGGCTCAGAGGCGTTTCTCTGGGAGAGTCCATCGCCAGCGAATTAAGGCTGCAAATTATTAACGGGAGCATCAAGCCCGGTGAAGTGATTTCCGAAAACCGCATCGCATCCGACTTCGGCACAAGCCGTTCGCCTGTCCGGGAGGCCCTGAAAGCGTTGTCCATCGAAGGACTGATCCGTCTGGAACGAATGGGAGCCGTCGTACTGGGGCTGAGCCAGACAGATGTGCAGGAATTATACGATGTCCGTTTTATTATCGAGAGCTTCGTACAGGACAGGCTCGCACAGGCCAATCAGGCATCTCTGATCGGTAAACTGAACCAGATTATTGACAGGATGGAGCTGGCGGTCAAGCACGGCGACCCCGAGGATTTCGCCTTTCAGGACATCACGTTTCACGAAACGATTATCGAAGCGGCCCGTCATAAAAGGGTGCTGCATTTGTGGACCAGCATCCGGCAAATCGTTATCACGGTTCTGCTCATTACAACGGATGAAATTTTTTCTCAGGGAGAAGAGAAGCTCCTGGACGTAATCGAGAAGCACCGGGCCATCGTGAGAGGTCTTGAAACTCATGATCCCGCTGTCATCGGGCAAGTGGTCCGCAATTATTTCGCCGATTCACGGCAAACTCTTGAAACCAGTTTACCCTCTTAACAAAACGGGGAACATGTAAGCGACCGGTAAAATGGCGCTTGCGTACGAATAAACTTGTCGACATGTATACAACATAATTATTCAAGGCAGTAAGCGATTGAAAGCGCTATTAGACGATAAAACTTTTGAATCACACATCTGGAGGTCAGTCATGAACAGCATTTTCGGACTTAGTCATTCCGTCACTTTATTAGTCTGGACTCTGATTTCGATTGTATTTTTAGTGGTGTTTATCGCTAAATTCAAATGGAATCCGTTTGTTACTCTCATTATTTCGGCTCTCATGCTCGGCCTCTTGTCCGGGATGAAAGCCCAGGATGTCATTAAGGCGGTCACCGGCGGGTTAGGCGGCACCTTGGGCACGATTGCGATCGTCATCGCGCTGGGCACCATGCTCGGCAAAATGATGGCGGAATCCGGCGGCGCCGAAAAAATCGCGACGACCCTAGTCGACCGGTTCGGTGAAAAACGCGTCCACTGGGCCATGATGGTGGTCGGTTTTATCGTCGGGATTCCCGTGTTTTTCGAAGTCGGACTGATTCTGCTCATTCCGATCGTCTTTACCGTGGCGCGCAAAACGAAAATGCCGCTGCTGCAGATCGGGATTCCGATTCTGGCCGGTCTTTCGACGGTGCACGGCCTGGTTCCGCCCCATCCCGCGCCGATGATCGCCATCGATGCGTACAAGGCGGATTTGGGCAAAACGATTCTGTACTCGCTGCTGATCGGACTGCCGACGGCGATTATTGCCGGACCGCTGTTCGGTAAATTTATCGGAAAGCGGATTCAGGCCGAACCGCCGGCCAAATTGGCCGAGCAGTTTGCCGTAAGCGAAAACCGGAATTTGCCGGGCTTCGGGATCACGCTATTTACGATTCTCCTGCCGGTTATTCTCATGCTGATCGGCTCCGTTGCCAACATTGTCGATCCGAAAGGCACGAGCAGCCTGACTGTTTTCTGCGAATTCATCGGGCATGAAATTATCGCACTGCTGATCGCCGTCGTGTTCTCTTTCTTCTCGCTCGGCTTTGCCCGCGGCTTCAAAAAAGAAGACATTTCACGCTTCACGAGCGAATGCCTAGCGCCTACGGCGACGATTATCCTCATTATCGGCGGGGGCGGCGCGTTCAAGCAGGTTCTGATCAGCAGCGGCGTGGGGGCCGCAATCGCCGAATTCGCCACGCAGGCGAACGTGAACGTAATCCTGTTCGCGTGGCTCGTAGCGGCGCTGATCCGGGTTGCCACCGGCTCCGCGACGGTAGCGATGACGACCGCGGCCGGCATTGTAGCGCCGGTGCTCGCGCAAACGCCGGGCGCTAATCTGGAGCTTGTTGTGCTTGCGACCGGCGCCGGCTCCATCGTGCTGTCCCACGTCAACGACGCCGGATTCTGGATGGTGAAAGAATTTTTCAACCTGTCCGTACCGCAGACCCTGAAATCATGGACGGTTATGGAAACCCTGCTGTCCGTTATCGGGCTCGCTTTTATTATGATCCTCAGCGTGATTATCTAAGAAACGTTCCACAGACAGCCCGGACACACGTCCGGGCCGTCAGTCTTAACAGAGAAAGAAGGAGTAGGAAATGAACAGCATGACCCGCTATATGATCGGAGTCGATATCGGAACAACGAGCACTAAAGCGGTGCTTTTCCAAGAAAACGGAAAGGTCGTCGCCAAAGCGGGCGGCGGCTATCCTTTATATACCCCGACCTCGTCAACAGCCGAGCAGGACCCGGATGAGATTTTCCAGGCTGTCCTGAAATCGGTGAGAGGCGTAATGGACCAAGCCCGTGTACTGCCTGGCGAGGTTCTTTTCGTTTCGTTCAGCTCCGCCATGCACAGTGTGCTTCCGGTAGACTCGGAAGGTAAACCTCTCATGCGCTGTATGACATGGGCGGATAACCGGAGCGCGGAGTGGTCGGGGCGGCTCAAAAAAGACCTGGGCGGCCACGAGCTTTACCTGCGTACGGGCACGCCGGTCCATCCGATGTCTCCGCTGACCAAGCTGATGTGGCTCCGACACGACCATCCCGAGATTTTCGGCAAAACGGCCAAATTCATTTCGATCAAAGAATATGTATTTGCCAAGCTGTTCGGGACGTATCTCGTCGATCACTCGGTTGCTTCGTCCACGGGGCTTTTTAACCTGCAGGCGCTGGACTGGGACTCACAGGCGCTTGAGCTTGCCGGGATTACCCCCGACAAGCTGTCCAGGCCCGTACCGACAACTCACGTCGTCGAAGGTTTGAGCGCGTCTTACGCGGCCGAGATGGGACTAGCGCCGTCTACGCCGTTTGTCGTCGGAGCGAGCGACGGCGTCTTGTCCAACCTCGGCGTGAACGCGATTGAGCCCGGGGTCGTCGCCGCGACGATCGGAACCAGCGGAGCCATCCGCACGGTTGTGGACCGGCCCGTAACCGATCCGAAAGGGCGCATATTCTGCTATGCGCTGACGGAGTCGTACTGGGTGATCGGGGGGCCGGTCAACAACGGAGGAATGCTTTTCCGCTGGGTGCGCGACGAGCTTGCCGCCTCGGAAGTGGAGGCCGCCAAACGGCTCGGCATCGACTCCTACGATCTGTTGACGCAGATCGCCGGGCAGGTTCGTCCCGGGTCCGACGGGCTTCTTTTCCATCCCTACTTAAGCGGGGAGAGGGCTCCCCTGTGGAATCCGGATGCGCGCGGCTCTTTCTTCGGCCTGACCCTGCATCACAAGAAGGAGCATATGATCCGTGCGGTACTGGAAGGGGTTATTTTCAACCTGTACACGGTGCTGCTGGCCATGGAGGAGAAAATCGGACGCCCGGCGAGAATACACGCCACAGGCGGCTTTGCGCGTTCGGCTCTCTGGAGGCAGATGATGGCCGACATTTTCGACCAGGAGGTCGTCATTCCCGAAAGCATCGAGAGCTCCTGCCTGGGAGCGGCCGTGCTGGGCTTGTATGCGACAGGTCGCGTAGATTCGCTCGGCGTCGTTTCCGGAATGATCGGAGCCACGCATAAGCATGAACCGGACAAGGACAATGCCCGCATTTACCACAAGCTGCTCCCGATTTTCATCGGCCTGTCACGCAAGCTGGAAGAGGAATATTCGGCGATCGCCGCTTTCCAGCAGGAAGTTTTTAAGGACCGGAACTGACCTTGCAATAAATATGGTAAAAATCTCTATAAAATTAAAGCATGACGGAAAATTCCGTTATGCTTTTTTGGTTTAAATAAATGTTATTTTGATATCCGATAAATATAATTAATCAATAGAATTAAAAAAGTGTTCACCTCTTCTTGAAATAAGCTTGAAGACGCTTCCTTTTCATGTAAGAATGGAATAGATTCAACCTTATAGATGTGGAGGAGAAGGAGAAGCATGTCAAAACTTAAAATCGGCGTTATTGGTGCCGGCTCGATTTCCGAACTGCATTTCGGCGCGTACGCCAAAAATGCGCAAGTTGAAATTCATGCCGTTTGCGATTTGAACGAAGAGCGGGCCAAAGAGAAAGCTAAACAATACGGTGCTGTGAAAACGTTTACCGATTACAAACAACTTCTGGCCGATCCTGAAATCGATGCCGTCAGCATCTGCACCTGGAACAATACGCACGCGGAAATCAGCAAAGCGGCCGTTGAAGCGGGCAAGCACGTGCTCGTCGAGAAACCGCTGTGCAAAACCGTGGAAGAAGCGCATGCCGTGCAGGAAGCCGTCCGCAAGTCCGGCAAAGTGCTGCAGGTCGGTTTCGTACGCCGTTTCGGCACGAATACGAATGTTGCGAAACGCTTTATCGATGCCGGCGAGCTCGGTTCCGTTTACTATGCCAAAGCTACCGTACTGAGACGCCTGGGCAATCCCGGCGGATGGTTTTCGGATGTGGAGCGTTCCGGCGGCGGCCCGGTTATCGACATCGGCGTTCATGTGATCGACCTGTGCTGGTACCTGATGGGCAAACCGAAGGTAAAATCCGTATCCGCCGTTACATATGACAAATTAGGTAACCGTTCACATATCGAGAATTTGAGTTTCTATAAAGCAGCGGATTACGATGCGGCAAAAAATACGGTCGAAGACATGGCATCCGCCCTGATCCGTTTTGAAAACGGCGCGGCGCTGTCCGTTGAAGCGAGCTTCACACTGCATGCGAAGAAAGACGAGATTTCCGTCAAGCTGTTCGGAGACAAGGGCGGGGCTGAAATCGAGCCGGAACTGATGCTCGTAACCGAGAAGCACAATACCATTTTGAATGCGACGCCTCAGATCGATCATCTGACGTTTGACTTCGAAGCGGGATTCCGTCGTGAAATCGAACATTTTGTAGACTGCTGCCTGGGCAAGCATGAAACGATTTCGCCTGTGGAAGACGGTCTGGAACTGATGAAAATTCTTTGCGGAATCTATGAATCCAGCGCAGCCGGCAAAGAAATTCAAGTGAACTAATTATAGTAGAGGGGAGAACTCCAATATCATGAGTATCCGCGTTCCGAACCCGATCGGGGTTATCGTAGACAGTTTCGGGCTTCCCGTCCGCGAAGGTCTCCAGAAAGCGAAGGATGTCGGCGCCGACGGCGTGCAGATTTATGCCGTTAAGGGCGAGATGTATCCGGACAACCTGACTGCCTCGCAGCGCAAGGAGCTTAAAGCTTATATCGATTCGCTCGGGCTGCAGGTTTCGGCGCTCGTAGGCGACTTCGGGGGTCACGGCTTCCAAGTCCGCGCCGAGAACAAAGAAAAAATCGAGAAATCGAAGCGCGTTCTGGACCTGGCTCTGGAGCTCGGCACCAACATCGTGACGACCCATATCGGGATCGTTCCGTCCGAGAAGGACGACGTTTACGAAGCGATGCAGGAAGCGTGCGAAGAGCTGGGTCAATACGCCAAAAGCGTGAACGCTTACTTCGCGATCGAAACCGGTCCGGAGCCTGCGGCTCACCTCAAGAGCTTCCTGGACACTCTCAGCACGAACGGAGTATCCGTCAACTTCGATCCGGCCAACATGATTATGGTGACGGGCGACGATCCGGTCCAGGGCGTCTATACGCTGAAAGACTATATCGTTCATACGCACGTAAAAGACGGCCTGCGGCACAAAGAATTCGATCCCCGCATTCTGTACGGCGCGGTCGGTTTCGAGCCGATGGCGCACGAGCGAATTGCCGAAATGCTCCGCGAGGGCGAACTGTTCGAAGAGCTGCCGCTTGGTGAAGGCAAGGTCGACTTCGACCGCTACTTCCAGGCGCTTCAAGAAATCGGTTATGAGGGCTACCTGACGATTGAGCGCGAAGTGGGCGACGATCCTGCGGAAGATATCCGCAAAGCCGTCGAATTTATCAAGGCTTATCGCTAAACCGGCAAGATGCCAATAAAAAAACCTTTCCGGCCGGTTATCCGGCGGAAAGGTTTTTCGTTCCTGTTCGTCGTTCTTAGAACGCCGGCAGGATGGAGCCTTGGTACTTATCTTCGATGAACTTCTTCACTTCAGGCGTTTGCAGAGCTTTGATCAGCTTCTGAACCGCATCGGATTTGGCATTGTCTTCGCGAGCCGCGATAATGTTGGCGTAAGGGGAATCTTTGTCTTCTACGAAAAGAGCGTCCTTGGCAGGCACCAGTTTCGCTTCAAGCGCGTAGTTCGTATTGATCAGGGCAAGATCGACTTCGTCCAGAACACGCGGCAGCATAGCCGCTTCGAGTTCTTTGATTTTGAAGTTCTTTTTGTTTTCTACGATATCTTTCGCGGTTCCGGCAATGCCGACGCCTTCTTTCAGCTTGATCAGGCCGTTCTTCTCCAGAAGAGCGAGAGCGCGTCCGCCGTTGGAAGGATCGTTCGGGATGGCGATCGTTGCGCCGTCTTTCAGTTCGCCGATCGCTTTTACTTTACGGGAATAGCCGCCGAACGGTTCGATATGAACGGTACCTACGCTGACAAGTTTAGTGCCTTTGCTTTTGTTGAACTCCTCCAAGTAAGGAACGTGTTGGAAGAAGTTGGCATCCAGTTGTTTTTCGTTAAGCTGCGTGTTCGGCAGAACGTAGTCCGTGAACACCTTGATTTCCAGGTTCACGCCTTCCGCTTTCAGTTTGTCTTTAACGGACTCCAGAATCTCGGCATGCGGTACGGCAGTCGCGCCGACTTTCAATGTAACGGCAGCTTTTTCGCCGGTGCCTGCGCCCGAAGCCGGTGTAGCCGTAGCGGAAGGCTCTGCCTTTTGTTTGCCGCAGGCTGCAAGAGCCGTCAGTGCGACGATTAGAAACAAGACGATCAGTGAACGTTTTTTCATCAGGGTTTCCTCCTTGGATTGGGTTATCTATCGCATCATTTGCGCGTGAAATAGAGAACGAGACGGTCTCCGATCATCTGCAAAATTTGCACGAGAATAAGCAAAATAATGACGGTCGCGATCATGACTTCCGTCTGGAACCGCTGGTACCCGTAGCGGATAGCCAGGTCACCGAGGCCGCCGCCGCCGACCATACCTGACATGGCCGTGTAGGATACGAGCGTAACGGTGGTGATCGTAATGCCGGCGATGAGGCCGGGAAGAGCTTCCGGCAGCAGGACGCGGCGGACGATCTGGAACCGGCCCGCGCCCATGGACTGGGCGGCTTCGATAATGCCGCGGTCCACCTCGCGCAAAGCCGTCTCGACGAGACGCGCGAAGAAAGGTGCGGCCGCGATGACAAGCGGCGGAATCGTTCCCTTGACGCCGATGGAAGTGCCGACGAGAAGCTTCGTCAGCGGGATCGCGGCGATCATCAGAATGATGAAAGGGAAAGAACGCAGCACGTTGACGACAAACGAGATGACGATGTTGAACGTGCGGTTTTCCAGCAGACTTCCTTTCGAAGTCAGGTAGAGCAGCACGCCGATCGGCAGCCCGATCACGAACGTGAACAGGGCTGAAAGGCCGAGCATCATCATTGTGTCGTTCGTGGCGATTCCGATTTCGCTCCAATCGATTTTAGACCAATCCATTCGAATACACCTCCACATCCAGGCCGTGCTCGCGCAGAAGGCGGATCGTATTCTCCGCCGCATCCCGCGGACCCTGCAGACGAACGACGAGCTGGCCGTAAGGCGTGTTTTTCATCCGGGAGATGGTTCCCTGCAGGATGGAGAACGTCACGCCAGTCTGCTGGACCGTTCTGGATAAAATCGGCTCGTACGTAGTTTCACCGAGAAAGGTGATTTTCAGCACGGTGCCGTTTTGGGCAGGAACTCCCGCCGCGTCGGGCTTGTCGATTTCGACCGAATCCGCAACCTGTTCGATGAACTGCCGGGTTACGTCGTGCCGCGGCTTCAGGAACACTTCCGCCACCGGCCCCTGCTCCACGATCTGGCCTTCATGAATGACGGCGACACGGTCGCAGATGGAGCGGATGACCTGCATTTCGTGCGTAATGAGCACGATGGTGATTTTCAGCTTGCGGTTGATGTCCAGCAGCAGATTGAGAATGGAATTCGTCGTCTGCGGGTCGAGTGCGGAAGTCGCTTCGTCGCACAGCAGGACGTGCGGGTTCGTCGCAAGCGCCCGTGCGATGCCGACACGCTGCTTCTGGCCCCCGGACAGCTGGGCCGGGTACTTCTTGCCGTGCTCGGTCAGCCCGACCAGGGCAAGCAGCTCGCCGACGCGGCGCCGGGCTTCCGACTTGGCCGTACCGGCCAGGCGAAGCGGGAACGCGATGTTCTCTTCCACCGTGGCGGAGGAGAGGAGATTGAAATGCTGAAAGATCATGCCGATCCGGCGGCGCTGATCTTGAAGCTTCTTGGTGCTGAGGGCCGTCAGGTCAACGCCGTCCACGATGACGCTGCCCTCGGTCGGGCGCTCCAGGAGGTTAATCGTCCGGAGCAGAGTGCTTTTGCCGGCGCCCGAATGGCCGATAATGCCGTAAATTTCACCTTTATCAATCGTGAGATTAATTTCTTGCAGGGCGTGTGTTATGCGGGATCCGCTGCCGTATTGCTTGCGCAGCTTCCTGATTTCGATCAATTGCTTCACCTTCTTTTGCTTGAAAATAAGAAAAAGCCCGTTTTGTAAAGACAAAAAGGGCTTTTCCGGTATCGAAAACGACCTTCTCATCTGCCAGAATCCGCCTGGATCCTGAAGGAATTGGCACCATTGTCATCGCGCATATTGCTGCGATCGGTTGCCGGGCTTCGCAGGGCCTTGTCCCTCCGCCACTCTTGATAAGAATCGGTATAGTATGAGGTTGTCCTAAATTAGACGGTAAAACGACAATTCCGAGTATAACCTAAGGTTTTTTTGAAGTCAACGGTTATTTTACCGCAGGTAAATATAAACAAGTAGGAGATGTGCGGCATGGCTTTCATCCAATGTGATTTTTATTCCGAAGTACTCGGTATGTCAACTTCAATCCAGGTAATTTTGCCTCAACGGACGACCGGCCAAATCGGGCTGGAAGGAAGCGCGGCGGGCCACAGGCACCCGACCTTGTATCTGCTGCACGGCTTGTCGGACGACGATACGATCTGGATGCGGAGAACGGCTATCGAGCGTTATGCGGCTCCTCTCGGGCTGGCCGTCGTGATGCCGAATGCGGCGCGCAGCTTTTATACGGACATGGAGAACGGCTACGATTACTGGACGTTTCTGTCCGAAGAGCTTCCGCAGGTATGCCGCTCGTTCTTTCCGCTGTCGGACCGCCGGGAGGACAATTTCGTGGCCGGTCTGTCGATGGGAGGCTACGGGGCTTTCAAATGGGCGCTGAAAAAGCCGGATCAGTTCGCGGCAGCCGCCAGTTTGTCGGGCGTCACGCAGGTGAAAGAGATTGAAAAGCGGTTCCCCAAAGATTTCCGGCTCGTGTTCGGAAAAAACAAGGAGCTGCTGAGAGCAAGCGATCTGTTCGCGCTGGCCCGTTATGCGGCGGAGAAGAAGACGGAGCTGCCGGCTCTTTACCAGTGCTGCGGGACGGATGATTTTCTGTACGAGGAAAACATCGCCTTCCGGGATTATGTGCAAAGTTTGAATATTCCCCTCCTTTATGAAGAGGAAGAGGGGCGAATCCACGACTGGAGCTATTGGGATCAGCAGATCGGCCGGGTTCTGGAATGGCTTCCGCTCAAGCGTCAGACCGAGTAGAACGCATTGCCGTCACACGGGCCGCAAGCCGCAATCGAGCAAAAAGCTTCCCCGCCGCATGGCTGGGAAGCTTTTTGCTGTACGCCGGGTTTCGCGCCGGACGTTTATGCCTCGAGATCGATCTCGAACGTTTTGATTTCATAAGGCTGAAGAACAAAAGAAATCGTTCCGTCATGGACGACCGGCCCTTCGGGCTTCTCCATCAGGTTCGTTTCCCGCCAGGAAGCGATGCGGAAATCGCTTGTCAGCTCCAGCGCGTTGCGGCTTCCGGAGTAATCGTGAACACGCACGATGACTTTGTCGGAATCTTCGGCTTTTTTGACGGCCGAGATCATGGCGGTGTCTCCCGACAAGGTGAACATCGAACGGCACGGAACCTCTGCGGTTCCCTCCGAGGCCCGAAGCGGGCTGTTCAGCATCCAGGCCTGCTTCACGGTCTGGCCCTGCAGCCAGTCTCCACGGTGGGGCAGCAGGGAATAGGTGAAGGCATGATGCCCCTGATCCGCGTGGGTGTCCGGATGGGTCGCGCATTTGATCAAGGTGAGGCGCATCACGTTCCCCTTGATGTCGTATCCGTACTTGCAGTCGTTGAGCAGGCTGACGCCGTAGCCCCGGTCCGAAAGATCGGCCCACTGATGTCCGACGGTCTCGAACCGCGCCCAATCCCAGCTCGTGTTCCAGTGATTCGGCCGCTTCACGTTGCCGAACTGGATGTCGAAGGTCGCTTCCGTTGTGCGGATATCGACGGGGAAGGCCGCTTTCAGCAGCTGCTTCTGTTCATGCCAGTCGGCTTCCGTCACGAAATCAATGCGCGGATGGCCGCCATACACGACCAGATCTTGGCTGATCGACGAATTCCGGTATACCCAGTTGAAGCGGATTACGGCGCGAAGCGGTCCTTCCTCGACTAGTTCGGCGCCCTTGAAATCCCGGATTTCCTGCATGTTTTCCTGATAAAAAAGATCGATATCCCACGCCTCGTGAGCAAGCGGTTTATCCTCGAAAAGCTGTAGCACGTTGCCCCTTGCGCCCGGCGCCAATACTTCACGCCGCTGCTCTTTATCGCAGATGCGGGTCAATTGACCCTGGGCGTTCCATTCCAGCACATAGAACGGCGTCTCAATCCCGCTGTGATTCCACGCGAAAGGACTCGTTGATGCCCCTTGCCCGGAATCCGCCGCGAACTTGACCGTTGTGTAGCCCATCGGCGGAATGTTTTTAACTTCTACGATCCACACCTCATCGTGAAGCTGCGCTTGAAGCACGCTGCCCTGCAGGTCGAGCCATTGCCCGGATTCCCCGTTCTGCGTGGCCGCAATCGTCACGAGCTCCGTCACCGTCCACGGAGACGAATTCCAGACGGTATAGGCAGAAGCGCCGGAAGAGTCCTTGCCTGCGGCAATCGCTGCAACCGCCTGCGTGTCGACAACGCGGCCGATCGCTTCCGCTTCCTCGTACTCGATAACGCTGTCCTCGTACACTTCACGGATGGAAGAACCGGGAATGATGTCGTGGAACTGGTTGCGGAGAATGATTTTCCAGCCTTCGGTCAGTTCCTTGCCTTTATACAGGCTCCAATCGTTATGCAGAACGCTCTGCATGGCATTCAGCCATTCCGCTTCGCGGTAGGCGAGTTCCAGTTTGCGGTTCATCCGTTTGTTGTAAGCTTGGCTTGTGTACGTGCCCCGGTGATACTCCAGGTACAGTTCCCCATCCCACGTGTGCACGTAAGCATCGGTGTTCGCCGCCGTTTCCTGAAGCCGTTCAAAGTAAGCATCTGCGCGCCCCGTTTCCACGTTAGGCAGACCCGGCAGGCTGTTAAGTCTCCGGCGCATCTCCAGCATGTCGCGGTTGACACCGCCGCCTCCGTCCCCGTAACCGTATGAGAGCAGAAGTTCCTGATTCATTTCCTTATCGCGGTAGCCGTCCCAAATGCCTTTCACGGTTTTCGGGATAATCTGACCGTTGTACGTGTAGAACCAGGAGTCGGGCCCGGACCACGGCTCCGGCGTCGTAATGAAGTGAGTGAGCACCTCGGAACCGTCGATCCCGCGCCAATGGAACGTGTCGAACGGCATCCGGTTGTACTGGTTCCAGCTTATTTTCGTCGTCATAAACGTATGAATGCCGGATTTCTTCAAAATCTGCGGCAGGGACCAGCTGTAGCCGAAAACGTCCGGAAGCCACAAGTATTTGCATTCCGTACCGAACTCGTCCGCTAGGAAGCGGGTGCCGATCAAAAGCTGCCGGACCAGCGATTCGCCGGAAGTGAGGTTGCAGTCGGCTTCCAGCCACATGCCTCCGCCCGCTTCCCAGCGGCCTTCCGCCGCCCGCTTCTTGATCGCTTCATACAGCTCGGGGTAGTCCTCCTTGACGTACTCGTACAACTGTGGCTGCGTCTGCAGGAAGGTATAGTCCGGGAACATCTCCATGAGACGCATCACGGTGGAGAAAGAACGGGCGCATTTCTCCCGGGTATGCTTAAGCCTCCAGAGCCAGGCCACGTCGATGTGCGTATGGCCGACACAGGTTACGGTCACATCGGACCTTTTGTCCATCCCCTCGATCCGTGTATTCAGATCGGTTCTTGCGGCATTTACGGACACGTAAAAATCTTCGGAACCGGGCTCGGTCCAGTCAATGAGCTTGAAGGACTGATTCAGAGCATGAAGCAGCGCCGTCCTCTCGGGAGCGTTGGCATCCAGAATGCGGACGGTATCGAGTGCCGCCTGCGCGGTGAAGTACAGGTCGTCCGCGGCTTCGTCCAGCCAGCAAAATTCGGCCTGCCGGATGGCATGCGTCTGATCCTGGGGCTGCCCGCCTCCTTCGAGTCCCGACCACAGCCGGAACAGGAGCTGCCGGGAGGTACCCGCCGCATCGCCCGGGAGGAAGACTTCCTTGTGATTGGAATCGACGCCCTGATACGGCTTGCCGTTCCAGTAAAACAAGGACTCGAACCCCGAGTTGTTGCCGCCGCCCGTATCGCCGAAATCGAAGCGGCCGAGAATGCGTTTTCCCGACCAGGATTCAGGAATATGTATTTCAGCGGATAGCCACAAATAAAGGTCGCGGCCTTTCCACGAATTTCCGACGTTCATCGTCTTCCAGTCCTCGGCGGGAGCGGGAAGGCTCGGATTGATTTCTTTGCGCTGGTCTTCCAGAGAAAGAAAAGACGGAATGGGATGTTTATCCCGGTAGCGAAGCTCGGATAGTTCACGGATACGTGATTGTAATTTGTGTTCGGTGAGGAACATGTCGAAGAAACCCCCTGTTGAAACCTGATTAGGGAGCGAGAAAAGGAGGAAAATCCTGTCGTATGGAGCTGCGGGTGATTATAGGGTAGCTCCATTATAGTCCGCGGAGAGAGGGGAATGCAATTGCCTAATTTCCCCCATCGGTGATAAGCTTATACGCGAATTGACCGAAAGTGACGGTGCCGACCTCATGCCGAGCTTAAAAACGTTTTACCGGATTCACCTGAAAAAACGGATGTTTAACAAAATTCTTCTCTTTTATTCGATTGTCATGGTGCTGCTGTTTCTGGGCGTGTCCATCCTGGCTTATCAGTACTATGAGCAGCGCAGCGTGCGGGAACAGACGGATCGCGTCCTTAAAGATCTGGATATTGTAAGCGTTAACTTGAATGGGCTGTACGAACGGATGTATTCGGCCATCCAGCAGCTGTACACGGACGCGGCGGTTAACGAGGATCTGACTTATTTTCTGTCGCACGAGTATGAGGATTATTTGAAAAGGCGGCTGAATCAGTACATCCGGAGCAGCGGAACGGAATCCAAAAATTTCGACAGCCAGCTCCGGTCGTTTCTCAAAGACGAGCCTTCCATCGCGAATATTCTTTTGTACAGCAAAGGGGAGCGTTTTTTTTATTTTATGAATCCCGGCAGTCAGCGGTTTTATTATCCGTCGGAGATTCCGCAGGACAGCCCCGGCTGGTTCGATTCCACTGTCAATCACCAGTGGTTGCTGACAGATCAGCGATCCGTCCTGTGGGAGGCGCGGAAAGACAGCGGACCGGTCTACTCGTACACCCATGTTTTAAAAGATACCGTGTCGCTTCAAAAATACGGGGCGATTGTTTTCGATCTGAATACGGACGAGATCAAGCGCCTGGTCGAAAGCAAGCTGAAGGACCGGGGGGCTAAAATGCTGCTCATGACTTCAGGCGGGCAGGTCATATACGATTCCGAGAATCGTTATCAGGGGCAGATTTATCCGTACTGGCAGCAGCTTCATGAGCAGCAGGACTGGGTGGAGCTCGAAGAGCCGTCCAAGGTGAGCGTGCTGACCATCGGGAATACGGGAATGACGATTGCGGGGATTATCCCGAAATCCCGGATCGAGCAGAACATGGACACAATCCGGCTGAGTTTGATCGGGATTACCGCCCTTTGCATTGCGGTGAGTTTTATGTTTACGTTTACGATTATCCGGCAGTATTCCAAAAAAATCCGCAAAATTGTGACGCACATCCGGCGTCTTCAGGAAGGCGACTTGAGCGCACGCATCGTGCTGACCGGCGAGGATGAGCTGCAGGATATTTCGCAAAATTTCAATTACATGTGCGACCGGCTCGAAACGTACATCGACCAGGTGTACCGCTCGGAAATTAAGCAGAAGAATGCCGAGCTCGTGGCGATGCAGGCGCAGATTAATCCTCATTTTTTGTACAACACGCTGGAAAGCATCCGCATGAAAGCTATTACGTCGGGGGCGAGGGATGTCGGTCAAATGATCTATATTCTGGCCGCCCTGTTCCGGGACATGATCCGCAAGCAGACGAACGTGACCCTGGCGGAAGAAATGGAGATGAACGTCATGTACCTGAAGCTTTTCCAGTACCGCTTTGAGAACAGGCTGGAGGTCGAGACGTATCTGGATAAAAATGCGGCTAACTGCCAGGTGGTTAAACTGCTCATTCAGCCGGTCGTCGAAAACTACCTCGTGCACGGGTTCCGGCCCGAATCGGATTCGAACCGGATCGCGGTAAGCATGACGCGCGAAGAGGAGAACATCGTCGTCCGTGTGGCGGACAACGGAAAAGGAATGCCGCCAGAGAGGCTGGCCGAAATCCGCAAGAGGCTGGCGATGAAGCCGGATTCCGGGGCGCTTGGCGGCGATTCGCTGGGTCTCGTCAATGTGAACGAACGGATTCGCTCTCACTACGGAAGCGAGTACGGCCTCGCGATCGACAGCGGTCCGGATCAAGGCTGCGAAGTGATGTTGAAGCTTCCGGCCATACAGGGGGAGATGCTGCCATGAGAAAACTGTTTTTTGCCGATGACGAGCCGCTTATCGTCCAAGGGCTGTACAACCTGCTCCCATGGGAGCAGTTCGACTTGCAAATCGCAGGCTCCGCCCGGAACGGACTGGAGGCGCTGGAGAAGCTGAAGGAAGAGCCGGTGGACCTGCTCATCACGGATATTATGATGCCGGAAATGACCGGTCTGGAGCTCGTTCGCCGGGTCAAACTGCTGAATCCGCGGACCAAGTTCATTATTTTGAGCGGCTACGACGAATTCAAATATGTCAAGGAAGGCATTTTGCTGGGGATTGAAAATTACCTGCTTAAGCCCATCAATATCGAAGAACTGGAAGCGACGATCAAGCACATTTTGCGGGACTGGGAACGGGAAGAAATCAGCCGCTTCCGCCTGGATGAAGACTGGAAAATATTGCGCAACAATATTTTGCACCGCTGGACGAACGGGAACATCGACAACAAGGAGTTCAGGGAGCGCGCGAGAATGCTCGGCATTCCCATCGACCACGAGGTCTACCGCTCGGCGGCGCTGCGGATCGTGACGGAGAACGAGCCGGCCTTCCAGTTTTACCGTCTTCCCGGCCTAGCCGAGGAGTGCGAACGGATCGGCACGGAGGAGCTGCCGGAGAACTGCGAAGTGATCGCCTTTCCGGGGGACGGCGATGAAATCACGCTCCTGTTCGCTTTAAGCGGGAACGAAGTAAAGGTGCTTCCGGCCTTGCGGAGAATGTCGGAGTGGATCGCCGGCTTCACCGGGTTCCGGGTCTGGTGCGCGGCAGGTCAGCCCGAAGAGCTGTATCAGGGCTATCCGGCCAGCGCCCGCGCCGTTCAAGCGTGGTATCAGGCACACTTGATGAACGAGCAGCCCGGCGTGATCGTCGACGACTTGGCGGCTTACGCCTTCCGGGAAGAAGAGCGTCCGGCTCTCCAAGAGCCCGCGATGGACCGGTTCGTCAAGCTGCTGGCCGAGGGGAGACGGGATGAGATCGACGAGTTCGCGGACCAGTTTTTTGTCCGGGGAGACAGCGCTCATCCCGTACCGAGGCAGCCTTATTTCAATGCGGCTATCCAGCTTATGCTGGCGGTCAAGGAGATGGAGAAGCAGCCGGATTACAGCGAAATTTTCGCGGCGCTTTTCCGGATTCAGACGCGGAGCGGGCTTGCCTCGCAGGTCAAACAGGTCGCACGCGGGATGCTGGACAGCCAGTCCGATGCGGTCCGCGAATACAGCACGCATGTGGCGGCGATGCTAGAGCAGGTGAAAGAGCACTACTCCCGGGAGCTGTCGCTTAAAACACTCAGCCAAAAGCTGCATATGCACCCGAATTATCTCGGGCAGTTGTTCCAGCAGGAGATGGGGACCAGCTTTTCGGATTATGTGAACCAGTACCGGGTGGAGCGGGCTACGCACCTTCTTCTCCATACCGACCGGAAAACGGCCGAAATCGCCCAGGAGGTCGGCTATTGGGATTCATCGTACTTTTACAGGACCTTTAAGAAATACGCCGGCGTATCGCCGACGGAACTCCGTTCCATGTATACCAAAAGGTGAAAAAAAGAAAAAGCATGGCGCGTGCATCTGCACCGTCGTGCTTTTTTTAGGATAGCGCCAAACATTTCTTTAATTTCTCCATCTTGGATTAGATTTTTCAACTATACGGGGGAGGCGGTCAGCGGGGATAATGAAAACGGGAGCGAGACGGAAAGTCCCGCGCGAGTTGCCGTTGTTGATTATAGGGGATTAACAACCGCAGAAGACAACCTAAGAAAAGGCAAAGGAGGGAAAAACGCCGTGCCTGGCATCGTGAAAAGTTTAGTGAGAAACCGGGCGTTTCTCTTGTTGGTGCTGCCGGGAGCGATCTGGTTTATCATTTTTGCCTACCTGCCCATGTTTGGTACGATCGTGGCGTTTAAAGACTTTCGTATTCATCCGGACGGCTTTTTTGCAAGCGTTTTTAACAGCGAATGGGTAGGTCTGAAAAACTTCGAGTTTCTGTTCTCCACCAATGACGCGTTTATCATCACGCGCAATACGATTTTGTACAATCTGGCTTTGATTTTTCTGGGGCTGGTTTGTGCGGTCGGATTCGCGATCGTCATGAACGAGCTGCTGAACAAACGGCTGACCAAAGTGTATCAGACGGCCATGTTTATGCCTTATTTCCTGTCTTGGGTTATTATCAGTTACTTCGTGCTGATTTTTCTCAATATGGAGAAGGGCGTGTTCAACCAGCTTCTCGTCTATTTCGGAGCCGATCCGGTCAACTGGTACAGCGAGCCGAAATATTGGCCGTACATCCTGATCTTTATGGGCATCTGGAAAAATATCGGCTACGGCAGCGTCGTCTATCTCGCCGCCATTGCGGGAATCGACCGTTCGTACTACGAAGCCGCCATGATTGACGGAGCCAGCAAATGGCAGCAAATCAAGTACATAACGCTTCCGCAGCTTAAACCGCTGATGATTATTTTAACCGTGCTGGCGCTTGGCGGCATTTTCCGCTCGGACTTCGGCTTATTCTTCCAGGTGACGAAAAACTCGGGTGCTTTGTATCCGGTTACAGACGTGATCGACACGTTCGTTTACCGCGGACTGACGGTTATGGGCGATACGGGAATGAGTACGGCTACCGGACTTTACCAGTCGGTTGTAGGCCTGATTCTGGTCCTGACGGCCAATTATGCGGTGCGGAAGATTGAAAAAGAATATGCCGTTTTTTAAACGTAAAAGCAGCAAGGTTCCGGCTAGGGGGTGCCAGCAATGTCAGACTTGAGCGGGACGGTTAAGGCGGGAGCGGCGCAAGCCCGGAAAGGCAAGCAGCCGAAAGATTTGAATGCGATTTCACCGTTCTGGAATTTCGTATTCTCGACCGGAGTGGGTTTGTTCGCTTTGTCCTGCGTGTTTCCGTTTCTGTTTATTATTATCATTTCGTTTACCGACGAGAAGACGCTCGCTATCGAGGGATTCAGCCTTGTGCCGAGCCAGTTAAGCACAGCTTCGTACCGGTTTCTCATGAACTCGGGGCAGCAGCTGCTCCAGTCGTTCGGAGTCACGCTTCTGGTGACCGTGCTGGGCACGTTGCTTACGCTCTATCTCGTTGCCACGTATGCGTACGCATTGTCCCGGAAAAGCTTCGAGCAGCGGAGATTTTTCAGCTTTCTCGCCTTCTTCACAATGCTGTTCTCCGGAGGCCTGGTGCCTTCGTATATCGTGGTTACCCAGTTTCTCCATCTGCGCGATTCGATTTGGGCGCTCATTCTGCCGTCCGTGCTGAACGCTTTCTACATCCTGGTGATGCGGACGTTCTTCTCCACGACGGTTCCGGACGCCATTGTAGAATCGGCCAAAATCGACGGTGCGACCGAATTCGGCGTATTCACGCGAATCGTGCTGCCGATTTCACTGCCGGGCATTGCGACGATCGGCTTGTTCAGTACGCTCGCGTTCTGGAACGACTGGTTCAATGCGCTGCTTTATATCGACAAGCCTGCACTGATTCCACTTCAAACGATGCTGATGCGCATTCAGAACAACATGGACTTTGTCGTTCAGAACAGTTCCAAGGTCGTGTCGTACGATATTGCGGCCTCGCTTCCCACGGAAACGGTGCGGATGGCGATGGTTGTATTAGCTACACTGCCGATTGCGCTCGCTTATCCGTTTTTCCAGAAATATTTTATTCAGGGGCTGACGATCGGCTCGGTAAAAGAATAGGGGTTACGGCCGTTTCTTTCGAAGGGCTGAAGGAGAGGTTATTCCAATAAAGAAAGCGTTATCATTATAATATTGTCAGGGGGAATTAAGTATGGCGGGAAAAAAAGCGCTTGTGTTCATGCTCGTACTGATGCTGGCATTGAGTTCCTTGCTTGCGGGCTGCGGAAGCAAAAGCGGAGGCGGGGACAGCAAGCAGGGGGCTGGCGATTCGACCGAGAAGGAAGTTAAATTGAAAGTGTACCTGATCGGCGGTCCGCAGCGGGATTTGCCTAAAGTCCAGGAAGAGATCAATAAATATGTGAAGGAAAAAATCAACGCGACGCTCGATATCACCATGATCGACTGGGGCGATTATTCCAAACGGATGCAGGTGCTTTCCGCTTCCGGAGAAAACTTCGACATCGCCTTCACGTCTTCGTGGGCGTTCGAATACCGCACGAATGCGGCTAAAGGCGCGTTCATGCCGCTGAACGATCTGCTCGATAAATACGGCAAGGGGATCAAAGAAGAGCTGGACCCCCGTTTTCTCGAAGGAACCAAAATCGACGGGAAAAACTACGCCGTTCCGGTCAACAAGGAGCTTGGCGAGCAGTGGGTATGGCGTTTTAACAAGAAATACGTGGACAAATATAAGATCGATATCACCAAAGTACGGACTCTTCAAGACTTGGAGCCGTACCTGAAGCAGATTAAAGAAGGCGAGCCGGAAGACATTACGCCGCTTGCCGTACCGAAAGGATTCAAGCCGTATATTCCGTACGACTTTATTCTCGGGGACGAATTCCCGGTGGCAATGAAAATCCAGGACAACGCCTCGGACTTCAAATTCGTCAATATTTTGGAGACCCCCGAGCTGAAAGCTTCTCTGGAAACGATCCGCAAATACTACCAGGCGGGATACCTGCGCAAAGATGTCGCCACGCTTGACGGCATCGACAATATCAAGACGGGCAAATGGTTCGTGGACCGCGAAATCACTCAGCCGTACGCGGATCTGGGATGGTCCCGGAGCGCAGGCTACGACATCGTATCGACTCCGATGCAGGATCCGGTCGTGTTCACCGGCTCGGCTTCCGGCTCGATGCACGCGATTTCGGCGAACTCCAAAAATCCGGAGCGGGCCATGATGTTCCTGAACCTGCTCAACACGGATAAGTATCTGCGCAATCTGTTCAGCTTCGGAATCGAAGGCACGCACTACAAGAAAGTGTCCGAAAATGTCATTGAAGACCTGCCGGCTCTGAAGGACGGCTACCAGATGCCGGGCTTTGCGCTCGGAAACATGTATCTGACGTACCTGCACAAAGAAGAACCGGCCGACAAGTGGGAGGCGTTCAAGAAGTTTAACGATTCGGCAAAAGTCTCGCCGACGTTCGGGTTCAACTTCGATGTCGATCCGGTCAAAACCGAAGTGGCGTCCATTTCCGCCATCGCCCGCGAGTTTTACCCGGCCATTATGACAGGATCGGTAGATCCGAACGAGTACTTGCCTAAAGCGATGGAGAAAATGAAAACCGCGGGCCTCGATAAAGTCATAGCCGAAGCTCAAAAGCAGTTCGACAAATGGAAAGCGGAGAAGAAGTAAAGGCACGTTCACCTTATCTATAAAGAAGCGATCGTGGTCGTGATATTACCCCCTTTAAGCAGATCGTGTGTGAAAAGCGCACTATGGGTTGCTTGGGGGGATAATATCAGACGTGCGGCCGCTTCTTTGCGTGGGATTCCGGGATACGGCGTGGACTTGAAGGAAATTTCCGCCAAAGGTATTTAATATGTACATGCAACCTTTAATTCGTCCACTAGGAACGGAATTAACCCCGTTGTTATAATGAAAGCGTAATCATTACCCAGCAGACGACAAACAGGAGGGAAATTATTCGGAATTCTTATCCGTCAGGGGGAGCCGGTCCGGCGCCTCATGCTCTAGGCGCGATTGCCGCCCCGCTGCACGTGAAAGTCTTAACTTACATAGGAGGTCATCCATGAAAAAGATTGGCGTTAGTCTGGCAGTATCCTTCGCCGCGTGTGCGGCATTGGGTTTATCCGCGTCCGCAGCGCAGCCCCACTCCTCGTACTGGTATCCGGAGCAGCTGCTGAAATGGAGCCCCGGGGCCGATCCCGACGCGAAATTCAACCGCGGCTCGATTCCGCTGCAGGAACGTTTTACGGGCGACAAGGTGAATGCGAACGCATCCAAGGACCCTAAAATCGTGGCGCTTTCCGCCCTCAACGCGGGAACGAGCGGCGTTCCTTCGCAGGGCTCGGACAAATTCGCCGCCAACACGTTCGGTTATTGGCAGTATGTCGACAAGCTGGTTTATTGGGGAGGCTCGGCCGGCGAAGGCATCATCGTGCCTCCAAGCGCCGACGCGATAGACGCCGCCCATAAGAATGGCGTGCCGATCATGGGCACCGTCTTTTTCCCGCCGAGCGTGTACGGGGGCAAATACGACTGGGTGAAGCAGACGCTTCAGCAGAAACCGGACGGCTCGTTCCCGGTAGCCGACAAGCTGATCGAGGTGGCGAAAACATACGGCTTCGACGGCTGGTTCATCAACCAGGAAACCGAGGGCGGCACCCCGGCGGATGCCCAGAAAATGAAGGAATTCCTGAAATATCTGGAGGCCCGCAAATCCCCTTCCATGCAGATCATGTGGTACGATTCCATGACCAAAGACGGTGCGATCAGCTGGCAGAACGCGCTGAACGACAAGAACGAGATGTTCCTGCAGGACAAACAGCAGAAAGTCTCGGACAGCATGTTCCTTAACTTCTGGTGGAGAGACCTCGCGGGTTCGGCCGCCAAAGCGAAAAGCTTGGGCCGGAGCCCGTACGAGCTGTACGCGGGCATCGACGTCGAGGCCAAAGGCTACGACACCGGCATCCAGTGGGATATGCTGTTCCCGCAAGGCAAGCCGGCGGCGACTTCGCTGGGCATTTACCGGCCCGACTGGGCGTTTAACAGCGCCGAGAATATGAAGGATTTTTTCGCCAGGGAGAATAAATTCTGGGTCGGCCAGAACGGCGATCCTTCCCGCACGGATACGAATCAAGCCTGGAAAGGCATGGCTCATTATGTGGCCGAACAATCCCCGGTCAATCGGCTGCAGTTCGTGACGCATTTCAACACGGGAAGCGGGCAGCAGTACTTCGTAGACGGCAAACTTGTGCGCGATAAAGGCTGGAACAACCGCAGCCTGCAGGATATTTTGCCGACCTGGCGCTGGATGGCGGAGAGTAAAGGAACCGCGCTTAAGCCGAGCCTCGACTGGTCGGACGCCTATTACGGCGGCAGCTCTCTTAAGGTGGAAGGGACGCTGAGTCCGGCCAATGCCACGACGCTTAAGCTGTACCGGACGGACCTGGCTATCGAACCGGCCACTAAACTGTCGGTGACGTATAAAACTTCGCAGAAGCCGGGCATGAAAGTGGCCCTGACTTTTGCGGGTCCGAAGGAAGAGACCGTTTATCTGGACGTGAAGGATAAAGTTCAGCCGGGCTGGACGACCGAAACGTTTAATTTGACGCCATATAAAGGAAAACGCATTTCGTCGATTTCGCTCGTGTTCGATTCGAAAGAAACGATCCCGGCCTACGCGATCAACATCGGCAAGCTTTCGATCAGCAGCGTGAAGCAAGAACAATCGTCGTCTCTGCCGGCCGTTAAGGACCTCAAGATCACCGGTTCCGACTTCCGCGACGGCATCTACGGAGATGCCCGCCTGGAGTGGACGGCCCTGGAGCAAGACGTGAAGCAGTACGAAATTTATCGCGTGCTTCCGGACGGTAAAGAGGAGTTCCTGGGAGCTACTCCCAACAACGTTTACTATGTCCCTGAAATGAAAAGAAGCAATAAAGAGGACATGACCGTGCTTAAGGTGGTTGCGGTCAACGGACAATACCGGGCAGGGCAGGCGGCAGCGGCGGCGATCAAGTGGCCGGCTTATCCGAAACCGGCGGCCCGTTTTAAAACGGACAAAACGCTTGTCGCTCCGGGCGAGCAGGTGAAGCTGATCGACCAGTCGACGGAAGTCACCGAGGAATGGCTGTGGACGATAGATGGCGCGAGCCCTTCCACAAGTACGGACAAACAGCCGGTTGTCACATTTGCCGAAGAGGGCGTTTACAGCGTGACACTCACGGCCAAAAACAGCGCCGGTCAAGATTCCGTGACCAAGCAAGCGCTTATTACCGTCCGCAAGGACGCGGGTGCGGCCGTAAACCTGGCGCTGGGCAAAGCCGCTAAAGCGGACAACGCCTGCGGTCCTGCCGAAGGAGCGGCTAACGCGGTAGACGGCAAAGTCACCGGCAACAGTAAATGGTGCGCGCTGGGCAATCTGCCTCACTGGCTCACCGTGGATCTGGGAGCGGAGAAGACAATCAGCGGATTCGTGCTTAAGCATGCCGAAGCCGGCGGCGAATGGGCAGGCTTCAACACGAGCGACTATACCGTGCAGGTGAGTGCGGACGGCGTTACGTGGACGGATGTTCTGGAGGTAAAAGGAAACCGGGCGGGCGAGACGAACGACGCAGTTGCGCTGGTAAAGGCTCGCTATGTGAAGCTGAACATCGTTAAAGCGAGCCAAGGCGGGGATACGGCGGCCCGGATTTACGAATTTGAGGTGCGCGGGCTCCAGTAAGGCGGGGTTTAACGGGTTTAACGGATTTGACGGATTTGCAAAGTACCCGGAAGAAACTGCGGCAACAAAAAAAGACCGTTCCGTCAGCCTGCAGAGGCTGTGCGGAACGGTTCTTTTTTGTTGGTGAAGCGCTCTGCCGCCGCCGAGGGAGAGCAGAGCGAACGAAGAAGGCAGCCGGTCAGCCCGCGCTCTCCGCCCCCGAAGGGGCGGTGCCTGTCCCTCCAGCCGACAGCCGGGGCCAGGCGGCCTGCCACTCGCGGAGGCCCGCTTCGACTTCGTCGCGGGGAAGCTTGCCCGCCTGCAGCTTCTCGTCGCTGCAAGCGAGCAGCCGCCTGTAGAAGGCAAGGCCCCGCTCGTCGGAAAGCCAATCGCAGTTGCTCCGCTGAAAAAGTACGAAGCCACCGTACAGCGTATTGGTATGCAGTATCATTTAGACGGCATGAGCAAGGTGCAATCGAGTACCGATATAGGGAACCACATATAGATAAGCCGGATGGAAAGCTGGTGTTTGATGAAAGTGCACTTAACCAGAACATTCGCTGATCGGGATATCGTGCGCATGATTTCGTCCAACAAACCTATCGAACCACACGAACTAAACCAAATACCGACAACGCAACGTTGATTGTTCTTACTTTATTTTAATCGCTTGTAACAGAAGTAGGGGGCGCGTCTGTCCCACGACCGGCCTTAAATCCGGAAGCGAGCAGCAGGACCAAGAATCCCACGGCGATGCTCCACAAAACGAAGGCGTTCGAGCCGACCGCGTCCAGTCCTCCGAAGTACATCACTTCCCGCAGCCCTCCTGCCGCGAACCGCAGTGGCGTCCACGAATAGATCCAATCTCGCGTCGTCTGCGACAAGAACTCCGGAGCCATGTTCAGCAGCGGCATGGAGAAGAACATCAGCAGTACAAGCAGCGGTATTCCCCGGAATCCGATCCAATTCAGCAAGGAAGACTGCAACAAGAAGAACGCCGATCCAGCCAACCATAAGAACAACCAAGTCTCCCTCGCGTTTGCCAGTTCCATGCCGTACCACGAAGAAGCCATCCATACGGTGAAGCCCGACGCTATGCCAACGGTCGCAAGTCCCCCGATAGCTTGCAGCGCGCTTACTGTCCATCTCCTTGAACCCGCGGCGACCGCCTTCTGGCTAGCTAGGAACAAAACTATCCCGGTCACAAGACTGCCGATCCACATGATCTGGATCAACAAACCCGGCGCATTCCCCGACGCATTATTCACTCCCGGTGGATGCACGACTTCCTCTTGAACGGTAACCGATGTCATTAAAGCTGTAGCCGTTTCAACCGGAATTTGCTCCGTTTGCTGTCCGATCTGCCCAAGCAGCTGCTGCAACAGGTCCCCGCTGATCATTTTCATCGCTTGCCCCATGGCTTGTCTTATGACCATCGAGGCTTGGGTGTTCATACCCTCGTTGGAGATGATCCTCACATTAGGGTGAATCGGCGAGTGAGTTGCTAATGAGAGTAAACCGCTGCTCAGATCCGCCGGAATCACCATCGCTCCGTAATATTCGCGTTTATCCAATCCTTCCCGAGCCTTTTCCTCGGAATCCACGACATGCCAGACGAACGGCATTGCCGGGTCTGACACCAACTTTTCCCGGATCATTTCCCCTACCGCAAACGTTCCTCCAGTCGACAGCTCCGCCGGCCGGTCAAGAATAACTAGGGCCACCGGGAGCTCCTTTGGCTTCGATCCAAGCACTGATCCCATCATCGCTACCCCGAATACGGTCAACACGATCAGGACGAGCACTAATCCAAGCCACATCATTTTTTGTGTCAATATCTTCATGATTCTCTTCCCCTCGTTATACGGTCACTTCATTGCAATGAACAAAAATAGCGTTGCTGAAGCAACGCTCCTGTATCCATTGGACTATAAAATTTTCCATTCAAGTACATTCGTGAAACGAAAGACATCACCGAAATTAAATTCGGCGATGTCTTTCTTGCGATTCAGCTACACAAACTTCAAAATCTACTGTTCGTATTTTTTCGTTTTTCTTCCGGCAGAATGGCCTCGATTACGTCCCAATGCTCAGCGATCTTTCCATCCTGTACGCGGAACAAATCGTAAAAAGCAGTATGTTGACCATCAAATTGACCTTCACTCAAGGTAAGAACAAAATCGCCTTGCCCGATGACTTGATGGACATGAGTATATTGAAACTCAACTTTTTTCTCCTTCAGAGCCTGTAAAGCAGCGTGAAGACCAGAAAGGCCGTCTGCAATATGAGGACTATGCTGAATGTAGGTATCTCCATCAAAGTAAGTGGCAAGCAAGCCAGGGTTCTTCCCGAGCAAGATGTTCTCAACATAGCTTTTGACAAATGCTTTGTTGGCCTCCGTCCTGTCGATATCCTTAATCGTAACCGGTCCGTCAATCATCGTATGATTGCTTGGTGTTTTTTCCACCATCTCTTGCAAATTGTCCCAATGTTCAACGATTAGTCCATTCTCAAAACGGAAGATATCAAATACGATTTTAGGGCCGTGAAAATGATATACAGAATGAAGAGCCACATAATTTCCGTCAACTAAAGCCCGCTTAATGCTTACCTTTGTACCAATTTCCTTCAAATGGTCAAGAGCATCAAGCATGGTTTCACGACCATCGAGTAAAGCCTGGTTGTGCTGAATATATTGATCTGGATGAACGTAAGCCGTAATCGCTTCGGGATTGCTACTCTCAAAACTTTCCAGAACGGCGACTGCCTTACGAACAAGCTCATTCTGATGGTTGAATGTCATTGGTAAATCCTCCTTAGAGTTATTTAGTCATCTAGATAAATAATGAACGTTGTGTTGTTTATTTATCTATCGCTCATTATAATGGAGGGTAATATCACGCTCAATATTCAATATTTTTAGTTTTGAAGGATAACAGACATCTCAACAACCTTTGTCGCTTAACTGCTCTAAATAAATTGAAGGGAACAGAAAATAATGAACAAGAAAACCGAATATGTTCCTTCCTCGATATCGGTAAGGAATTGGCTGAGCAAGGTTATCTGGTTGTGCTTCCTGAATATCGTGCGCATGGAGCCTCGCAGCAGTCCGATAATACGGAATCCATTGAGCTTGACGCCGAGGCTGCGCTCAAGGAACTTGAGCGCCAGGGCGCGGAGCGTGTGTTCCTAGCTGGCGCTTCTTGTGGAGGGACGACCGCCATCATCTCGGGCGTCCGTCAACCGTTGCCCATTCAGGGGTTGCTGATTATGTCTTCGCCTGCGCAGTGCGGACCCCAACTGGATGCCATCTCCAGCGTAAAGGAAATAAAAGCGCCGTCCCTGTTTGTTGTGTCTCCGGGAAACATGCTGGGGGCGGTTGAAGAGCAGGTTCGCCAGTTGTACGAAGCATCCGGAGCGGATCAGAAGGAACTAATTATTGACGAAAGCGGCTTTCACGGAACGGATACGTATAGAAGAGGGGAGGACGGCGACAAGCTTCGAACCCGGATTATGGATTTTATCACCGCGGCGTTTCATTGAATGTAGTTTTAAAACAGGCTTAAAACGTTGAGTGCCACAGTTCTGCTTGTCGTCGGAAATACCCTGAGATGAAGTCTAAAAAGGTCTCCATTAAATGAATTGAAATTGCACCTGTTTGCAAACGACTAAAATGCATCATCCTCTGGTTTTCGGAAGATGATGCATGACAACTAAACGACACGAGGGGACCCGAATCATAGACCAAGGTCAGGTTGTTAAGCTCCTCAATATGATTCAGTTTCCTCACTCAGACTCATGAATTCGCAGGAATTCATCCAGTCAAAAGTGTGAAGAAGAGAATATTGGGGGAACCGGAGACTGGGGGATTGAAACAATAGTAACTGTCTAAGTTCGAGGTTTATGATCCTGCTGAGAAGGCCATTGCAACGCCGATTTATAGGTATAAAACCAATATGCCCTTTACATTTGAAAGACATGGTGCTAATATTGATTTCGATAGTTACGGAACTGTAGAATAAGTGCGGGGAGGTGGATAAAGTGAGAGAAAATCAAGAAGATATTGGGCAAGCGGTTAAGGTGTATAAAGCTTTGGGGGAACCAACCCGGCTGAAAATTGCTTTACTGCTCGCGAAAGAGAGCAATTTATGCTTCACCGCCGTCGGTGAAAGGCTTGAATCGGTTGCAGGCTCGACGCTATCGCATCATTTAAAGCAATTGACGGACTCTGGCTTGATTGATTCTCGCAAGAATGGATCGTTTATTCACTACAATGTCAATCGAGAAGTAGCGGAAAAATTTGCGCCCTTTTTGTTGGCGTAATTTTTTTGAAAATCATTTCTATATCTTTAGAACGGCAGAAATGATGGAGCTCATATTTGTAATGAAGTTTTAGCTTGCGAGTCGATTTGGCAATGATTTTTGCTGAACATCCCTAATCCAATATTAAGAAGGAGAGAATAACTATGAGCGGTCAAACGAATACGATGGAGATTGGAATGAGCACCTTCCTCCATGCAAATCCTGGAAATGGCGGTGTCTCGCATGCCGAGAGGCTGCGCCAAGCGATCGAAGAAATCCAATTGGCAGATCAGGTCGGCCTTGACGTCTATGCCATCGGCGAGCATCATCGTATCGAATACGCAAGCTCATCGCCAGCTGTCATTCTGGCAGCAGCTGCAGCTACAACGAAGCGGATCCGGCTCTCGAGCGCAGTGACGGTGCTATCTTCGGTCGATCCGGTGCGGGTATATCAGGACTTTGCAACGTTGGACGGTCTGTCGAACGGGCGAGCGGAGATCATGGCCGGACGGGGTTCGTTCATCGAATCGTTCCCGCTATTCGGCTATGACCTGAAAGATTACGAGGAATTGTATGAAGAGAAACTGGAACTGCTATTGAAGATTCGCGCTTCCGAAAAGGTGACCTGGCGTGGCGGTCATCGCCCGGCGATTGACAACATGGGCGTCTATCCTCGTGCACAACAGGAGCCTTTGCCTGTCTGGATCGGGACAGGGGGCAGCCCGGAATCGGCTGTTCGGGCTGGCTTGCTGGGACTTCCGATTGCCTTCTCTATCCTGGGTGGAGCGCCGCAGAGATTCGCACCCTTAGTCGAGCTTTATAAAGAAGCCGCCGTGAAAGCAGGTCACGATCCGAATAAGCTGCAAATTGCTACACATTCGCATGGCTTTATTTCGAATACGGCACAAGAGGCAGCTAAGCGGTATTACCCTGTCATGGCCGGCCAAATGAACCACATTGGACGGGAACGAGGCTGGTCTACCTATACACGTGACTCGTACGATTCAGCCCGCAGCCTTCACGGCGCTCTTTACGTCGGAGATCCCGAATACGTCGCAGAAAAAATCGTGCTGCTGCATAAGAACCTTGGCTTGACTCGCTTCATGATGTACAACGATTTCAGTTCGTTGCCGCATCGCGACTTGCTGCGAACGATTGAGCTTCTCGGCACCAAAGTAGCGCCGATGGTCCGTAAGGAGCTAGCCCGTCAGACGTCTGACCAAAACGCTTAAAACAGAGTACGAACGCTTGGAACGAAGAGGCTTGATTGAGCCGAGAAGTGAAGTCGGCGAATTGAGCATTTTTTTTAAATATAATTTCTATAGATTTAGATCTGTTGAAATAAAAAGAGGAGAAATAGATGGGGAATTCGTGGAAAATTTATATTCTGGCTATTGTCAGCTTTTTAGTCGGAACTTCGGAGTTTGTGATTACTGGCATTTTGGATATGCTTGCAAGCGATATTGGAGTGTCGGTAGTAGCGGCCGGGCAGTTGATTACGGTCTACTCGCTTGCTTATGCCATTGGTACCCCGATTCTTATTGCACTCACAGCAAAAATGGATCGAAGAAAGCTTATGCTATCGGCTTTGGGATTATTTTTCGTTGGGAATTTGATCACTGTCACAACTACAGGCTACGGCATGCTGCTCGGAGCAAGAATTATTTTGGCGATCAGCACGGGGGTATTTATGGTCGTCGCCATGACGGTTGCCGCCAAAATGTCTCATCCTGGAAAACAGGGCAGCGCTATCGCCACGGTTTTAGTGGGCTTTAACCTCGCACTTATTCTAGGGGTCCCACTTGGGAGGATCATTGCGGGCTCACATGATTGGAAAATCATCTTTACGGGAGTCGGGGCCCTAAGCTTGGTCGCGATGGTGGTCCTTTTGCTTACGATTCCGAAATCGGAAGGAGAGGCTCCCATTCCTATTCGGGAACAGCTCGCCTTATTAAAAAGCCCCCGAATCGCTGTCGCGCTTTCCATCAGTTTTTTCTGGATATTGGGCTATACGATGCTGTACACCTATATAACGCCGTTTCTTCTGGACATTACGGGGATGAGCGAAGGGATGATAAACGTCGGGTTGTTTGCGTTTGGGCTGGCCAGTCTCATAGGCTCCCAAGTTGGAGGCTACGGTGCAGATAAATGGGGTATCCCCCGTACGATGATTGGGGGCCTGCTCTTTCACTCCGGAATATTATTGTTACTGACTGCGTTCTCCCACTCGTCCATGTTCGTGTTGCCTTTGCTTATGTTATGGTCCTTTTTTGCTTGGTCGATGGGGCCGGTTCAACAGGTTTATTTAATCGGCATGGCTCCTCAGGCTTCGGGGATCGTCCTGAGTTTGAACAATTCTATCGTGCAGTTGGGAATGGCCGTAGGGGCTGTAATTGGGGGTATCGTTGTAGAAAGCATCTCTCTTGCAGCAGTTGGTTGGTTTGGCGGAGTTGGCGTCGCAATGGCACTCATCCCGGCTATTATTTCTTTATCCATTCGTCGCCGATCTGCAGCTGCGGAACGAAACAGAGCGTAAAGTACCTTCTTTCTCAGAAATGAAAATACCGCCTAAGCGTTGTTGAATAACGCTTGAGCGGTATTTTCATATTCATGGAGAACATTGCGTTTTTTTGAGTGCAGCGTACCGTGATTTTAGTGTATTCAGACGCCCAAATATAAGTTCACCCAATGGGAAGGCAGTTACACACAGGGTTTGGACCAAGGATCGTCGATTTTGGAAAAAAATACGCCGCGTTTTTAATGCAAGAAGCAATCCGGCCAAAGTACTTTCAAAGTCAAGAGAAAGCCGCTCGTTTCCCGACAGAGGAACTGAGCGGCAACATAATGTAGGATCAGGGAACAACTGCGATCCGTGGTACTTTTCTTATTATCTGCTAGACAGTGTATTTAGATTTGATTGATTAAATGAATCCACCATTAACACGGATGGTTTGTCCCGTAACCCACTGCGATTCTTCGCTAGCAAGAAAGAGGATCACACCTGCAATATCCTCGGTCTCTCCGAGACGTCCAAAGGCGTTCATGTTGGCTAGTCCCTGGATTTGTTCGGGTGTTTTGCCAACCGTGAAAAGCTCGGTATTTGTAGGGCCAGGTGCTACAGCATTAATCGTTATGTTTCTATTTCCAAGCTCCTTGGCCAATTGCCGCGTGAATTGTTCGACGGCTCCTTTAGAGCCCGCATAAAGACTGTATGCAGGGAACATCTGACCCGCCACTGAAGTGGAAAGGTTGATAATGCGGCCATTCGCGTTTAAATGCTTAGCGGCAAGCTGGCACGAAAAATAGGTCCCTTTGACATTAATCGCAAATAGCTGGTCGTAATCCGCTTCGGTAACATCGCCAACAGGTTTTGTAATGATGATCCCCGCGTTATTCACCACAATATCAAGCTTTCCGAACGTTCTGATTGTTTCTTGATAGAGTCTCTTCAACTCGCTCAATCGGCTGATATCGGCCTGAATTGCTGCCGCTTCTCCGCCATCCCTTTGAATATTCTGTACAACGTCTGCCGCCTGATCTGCACGATTCGCAAAATTGATAACCACCTTGGCGCCATGATTCGCTAAATACTCGGCAATTGTTCTGCCGATTCCTCTGGATGCTCCAGTGACCAAGGCAACTTTGCCGGCAAGCTTCTTATCCATTTCAGCAATCTCTCCTTTCTAATGTGTTTTAAAGGGGAACATTAAGCAAACGGGTAATCCATAACGACGATTCCTTCAACAAACGGGCCAATGGATTGCAATAATCCTTGATGCAGGGGGTGCTGAATATACTCCCGGCAAGCCTGTTGATTTTCGAAAGTGACTCTGATTCCCAGCGTAAACCCCTGCGTATGCTCTATTTCCTCCGTAACGTTAATCCCTGCGCTAAGTTCCACGATCCCCGGGATGTTCCCTTTAAAGTCATGTGCGCGCTTTATTGCACTTTCTTTTACTTCAATAGAAACATCGGGCTTGAATTTCAATAGCACGATATGTTCAAACATCTTACTCCCTCCAAGCTTTCTGTTTATTCCTGACTTTGGAGCTGCTTCAATTGGGTGAGCTCCTTCATCCATTTCACGAAATTATCGGTTACAATCCCATGGAAGATCCGACTATCCATGAGGGCTTCCCGATCATGACTCGATCCACGCGGGGTAACCAGTCAATCGCGTTCGCCATGACGCCGGGAATAGTCGAATTATATTCCGGAGTGATCCATAACACCGCGTCGGCAGCAGCGACTTTCGCCTTAAAATCGATAACCGGCTGGGGCGGAACAGACTCGATATCCTGATCGTAAAAGGGGAGATCCCGAATGCTCATCACATCCAACTGAAAAAGATGCTGATAACGGTTTTGAATATAACGGGCTAGCTTCTGGTTGTATGAATCTTTGCGAATGCTTCCGAAATGGCGGCTACTTTCATTTTCATCACCTCAATGTAGGGTCTGAATGGAGTTGAGCAGGTGGGGCCGATCATCACTGTCTATCCATTCTTGCTATTCCTCCTAAGGAGGACATAAACTAGTCTAAATGGAACCGAAGAGGCTAGGAAGAGATCTGGTTATCGTAGGATTGGGAATCCTACGTTCATGAATGGGTAGGAGGTATGGAGAACATGGCAAACAGATTGGACCGTTATGAGGAATTGTCCCGTTTTTTGCGTTCACGCCGTGAACGAATAACCCCAGAGCAAGCAGGGGTGCCGGATTCCGGACGCAGACGAACACCCGGACTTCGCCGCAGCGAGGTAGCTCTGCTGGCAGACGTGGGATTGGATTGGTATACCTATTTGGAACAAGGGCGTCATATCAACGTATCCGCTGAGGTCCTTGATCGAATAGCGAAGGTGCTTCGGTTAGATGAGTCGGAACGCAGGCATCTGTACCATCTTGCCCGTAAACAATTTCCCTTGACAGGTACGAAGCAGCCCTCTAAGGTAACGCCGGAGCTTCAACGTTTTTTGGATAGCCAGAACCTTTCCCCTACGAATGTCATGGATGCGCGCATGAACATCATGGCCTGGAATGATGCCTACTGCGCAATAAATGGGAATCTCGCGGCTATGTCGGAAAGGGAGAGGAATTTGGTCTGGATGACGTTTACTTCTCCCCGTTTCCGCTATGTAAAGGGAGACCAATGGGAACTGCATGCCAGGCGAATCGTTGCTAATTTTCATGCCGGGTATGCTCGTCACGTCGACGATCCTTGGTGGTCCGAGCAGTTCGAGGCGCTTTCACAGGCTAGCAGGGAGTTTCGAGAATTTTGGGATTCCCACGAGGTTCTCGATGCTATTGATGCTCCTAAGACGCTGCATTGTCCGAATCTGGGGATCTTGAATTTTGATCTTGTTACGTTTCATTACTTGAACGATTCTAATTTGACCGTTTCCATTCATGTTCCTCATCCAGATGGCACGGTGGATAAGATGCAGCAGCTGCTAATCGATTATCAGAGCCAGCATTCAGAGCAGCTCGAATCTTCTTCAAGAGTTTAGTATAGGAACCAGAAAAACTAATTGGTCAACAAGTTGTAGTTTAATTTAACGGGTAACATTAACGTTCAATGAAAAAGCGAAAGTCTAGGACTTTATTTCTCGTCCATGGCTGTCGCTTTTTCAATTTCAAGGGTCAGCTAATACTTTTTTTATTAGTGCTGCGATATGGAAATTCACTAGTCCACAACGGAATCGGATACGGACGCTTCACTTATGAAATGGCGTGTAAAATATGAACGATCTTCCTTTCAATATTGGAATTGTCTATGATCTTCAGATATTCAGGTTTTAGCAATTGATACTGCTTCATGTTGTAGAAATCCATAATCGCTTGTTTCAAGGTGATATCATACTGAATCGAAAATGACGGCTCGATAAAGCGTCGCAGCACAGCATCATCTTGAACCATAAACAACACGGCATTTAATCTGTTGAAAATCTGTTGCTCCATTCCGGATTCAAAAAAAGCTTGTAAGCTTTTATTCCGATTTTGAAGGGCAAGGGACAGGTTCTCATAATGGTGCGGATAATATTCCTTCAGATCCTGCAAGAACAAGTCAGAGATATACGTGGCACACATCAACGATTGTAAAAATGTTAATTGAAAACGGTCTAAAAAAGAGACGGAATCATCTTTGACGGCGGTATCAGCCTTCTTCGAATAATCAATGTAATAATCCACGACTTGTTCGATGATGTCGTCTTTGGAGGAAAAATGCTTATAGAGTGTCACTTTGCTGATATCCATAAATTTTGCGAGATCGTCGACTTTCAGTTGGCTGAATTTTGTTTTTCTTATGATGGCTTTTATTTTTTCCACGTATGTATCTGCACTTACAGCTTTTCTCATGGATAAGTACCTCCCTTTGATGCCTATAAAATTCATTATAACAAATTTGCTTCCTTTTATGTATGAAGTTTATTAAATGAACTAATTTTATAAAATTAGTTTACTTATTAAATTTAACGCTATATAATTGGTCCTGTACCTAATCATCCGATGACGGATTATACAAAGGGAGGACGATTCAAATGGAACCATTCAGTAAGGGCAAATTCTCTGGCAAAAAGGTCGTAATCACGGGAGGCAGCAGCGGAATCGGCTTTGCAACTGCGAGGTTGCTGGTGGATGAAGGGGCACATGTTCTGATTACCGGACGTACTCAGACGACGCTGGATGCGGCTCGTGAACAACTCGGCAGCAAGGCAATCGCGGTCTTAAGCGATGCCGCCTCATTGAAGGATATCGCCGCGTTAGCGGATCGAGTGAAGGCTGAATTTGGAACAATAGATGCCCTGTTCGTTAACGCTGGTGTCACAGGGTTTGTCCCTTTCGAGACAATGACCGAAGAACAGTACGATGAGTTACTTACAATCAACGCCAAAGGACCGTATTTCACCGTGCAGAAACTCGCCCCGTTGCTAGGCACAGGTAGCGGGGTAGTTCTTACCACCTCAATTGTGAACGTAGTGGGGCTCCCAATGCTCAGTGCTTACGCAGCTAGTAAGGCGGCGCTGCGCTCCATGACTCGAGGTTTGGCACGCGAGTTATTACCTCGAAATATTCGCGTCAACGCAGTCAGTCCCGGCGTCATTGACACAGGTATCATGGAAAAGTCAATGCCGCAAGAAGCTGCCAAGCAGACAAAGGAACAGATGAGACAGCAGATCCCAATGCTGCGTCTCGGCGATCCAGTCGAGGTCGCCAAGGCTGTTGCATTCCTAGCATTTGAGGCCACCTATACCACCGGGGCTGAGTTCCCAGTTGACGGAGGCGGCTCCCAGATTTGAGCACTCTCCGTTCGCAACTGGCTCAGTACTTCTTCTCATGACTTTTAAAGCGCGGGCAGGAGGGTTATGAATTTTCATGGAGCTTTCCCCTTGTGATATCGTGATCCCCTGCCCTCTAGTGAACCTTATAGTTTAGGATTTCGCTGCTTTTTCTTTAAAGACCGTTTGATTTCACGGAGAACATGATTCTATCAGAGCAAAATGGAGGGAACATCGAAATGGAGAATACCATGCGGACAATCCGGTTTCACGTCTATGGCGAACCAACCGACGTCTTGCGCTTGGAGGAGGTGGCGATCCCAGAACCAGCTCCGGGACGCATTCGCGTAAGTGTACGCGCTTGCGGCTTAAATCCGGTTGACTGGGGGATGTGCCGAGGACACTTTGCCGGTCAACTGCCCTTGCCTCGCGGGATTGGACTGGACGTGTCAGGGATTGTAGACGCGATCGGAGAGGGCGTAACCGATGTCGCCATCGGCGATGCTGTTCTGGGTGCAGCCGATTTCATGGATGGTTCGAGCGCCGGTGCGTCCGACCAAGCGATCATGTACTACTGGTTCCGCATCCCGGCCGGACTCGACTTTGTACACGCTGCAGCACTGCCAATGGCGGTCGAAACCGCCTACCGAGGCATTGATACTCTTGGGGTGAAATCGGGTCAGACCGTGCTCGTGCACGGAGCCGGCACCACGGTAGGGTTCGCCGCCGTTCAAATAGCTCTCATGCGCGGTGCCCGCGTGATCGCAACCGCTGGTCCCACCTACGCCGACAAGCTCCGCTCAATGGGGGCGTTGGTGACCTCGTACGGTGATGGAATGGTCGAACGAGTGACCGAACTGGCAAAGCAACCGGTTGATCTTGCCCTGGATACGGCGCCAATCAGCGGTTCATTGAAAGATCTGGTCCAAATCGTCAACGGGCATCCCCAGCATGTCCTAACCGTCAGCGATTTCGCCGCAGCCGCTGAACTTGGCGTTCGCACCAGCTATGGAGAACTACATACCGCACGTTATGACATTGTCGGCGACTTTGCCGGGTACGCAGCGGACGGCAAGTTCACGATTCCGGTCGCGAAGACTTTCGAACTCGACGAATGGCGTTCAGCTGTCGAAATCAGCCAGAGCGGAGGTGCCCATGGCAAACTGATCCTCCTGCCCACTCCGACTGATGAGCACATATAACCGATGAAATTCTGAATGAAGGAGGACATGCATTGAGTAAGAACCAACGAGAACATATTGCACTGATTACAGGCGCAAGTAACGGGATCGGGTTGGCATTGACCCGGAAAATGCTGTCGGAGAACTGGCAGGTGGTTACTTTGAACCGGTCGGGTTTTCCGGCGGAGGATAGATTCCTCCAAAATCATCTCAAGGACGGACGCCTCCGAGCTTATAAAGTGAAGGATCTCACCGATTATGGCAGCTTGAGACATGCTTTGGAAGAAATAAAAAGCAAGGAACAGCAGATCGATATTTTGTTTAACAATGCCGGAGGAGGCTTAAGTGAGCTGCGTTATTCGAAACAAGGCCGCGAATTGCATTATGAATTGTTGACGGTCGTTCCTTTTATTATTCTGATGGAATTGAAGGAGTTGCTCAATAACGGCCGCTTACAAACGGTGATTAACACTTCGTCGCAGGTGTTTAGATTTACGAAGGAGTTTTCGATCGAAAATTTGGAGCGTCCCAAAACTTTCCGCAAAATGTATGGACCCTATGCGACATCAAAGCTGGCTCTTTCGTTGTGGACCCAAGCCGTCGCACCGCAGCTTGCCAAGGAAGGCATCAAGATCCGCAGCGTTGACCCGGGCATAAACAACACGCTAAGAAAAGGAAAAGATTCCGGACTGACCGCAGGGTTTGAACTGTTTATGAAGTTTTTTTCCTCTCCGCCTACTCATGGAGCCAACCTATTATATGAGGGAGCTCTGGGCAAAAACAGCAATGAGACCGGCGTTTTTCTGTTCAAAGATCGGATTGCGGACTTGAAATTTACAGAACATGCGCAGCGTGTGCTGGAAAAAGTCTCCGATATATATAGCCATGAATTTCTTGGCGGGAGTGTTCAACGATAACGCAGAAAAATATATCATGAGGCCACCGCAAATGAATTAACCGGGTGGTCTGCCCCCTCCTGGATAGGCTATAATCAGAAGAATCAATGGTCCACGGTTCGTGGATGATTGCAATTTGACTTTGTCCTTGGAGGTCGACAGCCATGAACGCTCCTTCCGCAGACCGCATCAAGATCGCGCGAGGTTTCTGGACTAGCTTGAGGGGGATAGGGATAGAACCCATTGATGTAGCGCGCCAAGCACGTCTACCGCTAACCGTCATCACCGAACCGGTAGTCACGACCGCACAATATTATTCGATCTGGCAAGCTTATTCCGAACTAGTCGGGGACATCGCTACAGGAATCGTCAAGCTTGCGACCGCGTACGAGACAGCACAGTATCCGCCGGAGGCTTTGGCGACCTTTCACGCTTGCGACTACCGGGACGCGCTGAACCGAATGGCGCGCTATAAGCAAATGTGTCCTCCGGAAAACTTGAAGATTCAGGAAGAAGACGAGCAATACTCGATTGAATTGGAATGGCAGCATGCCGAACTACCCGGACCGCCGGTACTTGTCGGCATTACGCTCGCCTATCTGCTTGAGCTCGGGCGTCGGGGAACCGGTCATCATCTGAAGGCATATTCCGTCGAATTCATAAACCCCATGGGCGACGTTGAAGCTCTTGAAAGTTATTTCGGTTGTCGCGTTCGGACGGGGACGGGACGCAATCGGCTCATACTGAATCGCGAAGATCTGGACCGCCCCTTCACGTCGTACAACGAAGAACTTCTCGAGATTCTGACTCCCTCCTTGGATCGTACGCTGGAAGAACGACAGAGCCAGCTCACTATGAGCGCTAAGGTGCAGTGGCTCCTGTCTCGGTGTCTAACTCGAGGGAGAATCGACATCCAAACCGTAGCCTCCGAGTTTGGGATGAGCGAGCGCACCTTGCAGCGAAGGCTGACGGAAGAAGGCGGAAGCTTTAAACAGTTGCTGGCGAAAACGAGGCGGGAGATGGCCGTTGCTTACTTGGCAAACCCTGCGCTGGAGATCAAAGAGGTCGCTTTTCTCGTTGGCTACGAGGACCAAAATTCGTTTTATCGCGCGTTTCGCCTATGGACAGGGGAGACTCCTGCCAATTGGCGTGTCACGCAAGAGAATTGGCGTTCCGTGCTAGTTACCGAATAGACGAAACGATGTATCATGATCCCTATCCTAGACACAAGGAGTGCAGGCAGATGGATATGGGATTAAAGAATAAGACAGCTTTAGTAACGGGATCAACTAGAGGCATAGGAAAAGCGATTGCCTTTGAACTTGCCAGGGAAGGCGTTCATGTTCTCATAAATGGTCGTAACAACGATGACGTAGAGCGTACGGTAGCTGAGATCCAAGCGGCATTCCCGGAAACGGAACCTCGAAATGCAACCGCCGATCTCGTCGATTCGCGGCAAAGAGAAGCTTTATTCTCGAGTTTCCCCCACGTCGATATCCTCGTCAACAGCATGGGCATCTATGAGATAATGTCCTATGACAACGTAGACGATGCTGTATGGGAGAAGTACTTCCGCACGAACTTTCTCGCCGCCAACGCCTTAAGCAAGTTTTATTTGCCTTCCATGCTGAGACGCGAATACGGCCGTATTATCTTCATCGCGAGTGAGGAGGCCCTCATGCCTTCCGGACAGATGCCTCAATACGGTGTGACCAAATCCATGCTGTTGTCATTGTCCAAGAGCTTGTCCAAGCTGACCCGCGGCGCCGAAGTTACAGTGAACACGATCCTGCCGGGACCGACCCTCTCCGAGAACGTGCTGGAGATCATCGAGAGCATTTATTCGAACGAAGAGATGACCTACGAGGCTAAAGAGAAAGACTTTATGACGAAAAACCTGCCTCAATCCGAAATCCAACGGTTTATCAGACCAGTGGAGATTGGCCGATTGACTGCTTTCATTTGCAGCCCGATGGCCTCCGCCTTCAAAGGATCCCCGATCCGAATAGATGGGGGAATGGTACCGACTATCTTTTAATATTGGGAGTATTCGGATTTTATTGTGGAGAAGGGCTTATAGCTGGCCCTTCTCCAATTTCTCGATCAAGGTGGAAAAATCGATTCCCAGCAAGATTATTTCTTCTGGCTCACGAACAACTCCAATAGGTGGCCTATTAAACATCGGGAAGTTTTCCCCCCGTAGATCGTAGCTATCAAACCGCCTCTGGTACTTAGGCTTACGCTGCTTTTTAAGTCCCTCTGTAAAGAGTATTTTGGCTCGTAGGGCTTCAAAAGAGTATCCCCTGCCTAAACGATTAATGACTCGAATAAGGGTGTTTAGAGACTCCGTATAAGCGTTTGTAATGCGATGGTCGAAGTAGGCGAATATTTCCTCTTCCCAGTTCTTCATAGCCTTTGTAAGTGGTTCAAAAGCGGATTGCAGTTCAGTTGGTATTTTAGCTTTCCATTCGTTGTATTTAAGGAATGCCGTCTGTCTGCTATCACATTCCCAAATATCGAAATATGATTCCTTTAAGTCATAAGCAGTGCCGAGAGAAGGATGATTCTTTGTCCAATGGTCAAGCGTAATTTTATCCATCTCTGTAAGCGCTATATGGCGTTTTAGGAGGATAAGACGGTCGTGCATCAGCCCGCGGCGTTCTTTTGGCGATAATCCTTCTCGGAGCTGCTTACGAATGGTTTCTAGCGCTTGGTTTGCCATACGGACAACGTGAAACTTATCGACGATGATAAGAGCTTTTGGCAATATAGCCCTCACGGCGTCCTTATACGGTTGCCACATATCCATTGTGACATAGCGTATTTGTCCTCTATTTGGAAGGCGTGAGAGGTAGCCTACAACGGTTTCCTTGTTACGATTGGGCAAAACATCTAACAAAGTACGTTCCTCAATGTTGGTTAAAACGCATCTTGGCTTAATAATGTGTATTTCGTCAATCCCAAGCCAATTAGGAGTTTCAAATCGATGCGTTTCTTTAAGACGATTGATGTAATCACGAAAGATGTTACGTATCGTTTTTTCATGCAATCCAACATCCTCGGATATGCTGACAAACGTGCGTTTAAGGCTTTGCTTCTCTATATAAGACAATAATCGTTTGGTACAGTTTCGCTTTTCGTCTATGGTGTGGTCTAAGTGTTCCCAAAAGGTTCGATTGCAGTCTCTACAGCGATACCTCTGACGCTTTATAAGAAGGCCTACACGCTTGCCGTGAATAGGCAAGTCCATACAGATCTGTTCCCTGATATCGTGTTTGTAGAGGTTGGCTATACATCCACAATGAGGGCAAGCCAAAGGTGGAGAGTTCGTCACCACTTGTATTAGAAAATCAAATTCATTCTCACTAATACTTAGGATGTTGAATTTTGAAAGATTTAGAATATCCATATGAATTTCTTCTATGCATTTATGATGCAAACTCCTTCTTTGTTTTCGCGTGACTGGTCAAAATACCGCTGAATATGAAAGATAACAACGAACCGGCAAAGCATATAGCCGCAAACATGCCTACGGCGGAAAAACCGTTAAAAGTCGCGTAAATCAGGCCTGCGACCCAAGAACCGAGCGTTGTCGCAGCGTACATGATTGAATTGGCCAAGCTGGAGATCGTGCCGCGGATGGTTGGATTTAATGAATTCAGCATTCCCAATATTAGGGGAAAAGCGATCCCCATATTAACGAATATGAAAAAGTAAACACTTTCGAAAGCCGCAACTGATGGCAAGTGAGGCAAAACAATAAAACATGCGATAGAGACAAGAAAGCCCACAACCAGCGTATTGAAACGGTTTAACGTTTTGATCACATAGGCACCGCCGAAGCTCCCGACTATATTCCCGAGACCAAGAAAAAACATCACGTACCCCGCTTGATCAATTGAAAGGTAAAAGCGATCCGTCACCCATTTTCCAATGAAAGAAAAGGCAGCAAAGAATCCACATTGAAATAAGAAATGAGCGAGGAAAGCCTTTCTCGCCATTCGGCTATTCAATAGTGGGATGTATCTACTGAAAATCGGAGTCTTGGTTTTTTGGCCTTGATTCGGTTTCATTTCGGGCAAAGCATAGAAGATGAATACGGCTACCAGTAATGCACATGCACCGATTGTAAAAAAAGGATAATACCAATGGGTTGAGGCAAGCAGACTTCCAATAGGGATGCCGAACGCTTGGGAAGCAGCCAAGCCTGCCATGACGATTCCTGATACTTTGACGATTTTTGACGTTGGAAACAGAGTAGGGATCGAGGCCCAGACTTGAGGCGCCGTAAATGCTGCGCTGACTCCGGCTAAAAAACGGAAGAAGAACATCGACCAAAAACCTGTGGCAAAGCCGCATAACATGGTTGAAACCGAGAAGCAGATCATGCCGGAAAGCATTACTTTTTTGCGATCCCATCCATCGGAAAGCGGTCCAGCAATCAGTGCAAAAATGGCATAACCTAAAGCATAAGACCCCACCATCCAACCAGAATATTCGGTCGGGATATGAAACAAGTCCTGAAGAGTGGGGATGAGCGGAGAAATCAAAAACGTATCCGTACCAATAACAAACATGATGAGGAAAAATAAAGCAGTTAATTTGATCATTCTATTCACCCTTTGTAGTTAGTTCTATAGTTCAAATATTATTGAACTAATGAAGAAAAAAAGAATTTCTTTCTACAACGTATCCAGAAATCCGGGTAAGTAAGTTTGAAATGTCTCCAAATCGATGCTCATATACTTCGCTTGAGCTTCTTTTCGTACCTTGATCAATTTCGCCTCCTTTAAAGTACGCAAGTGATACGAAGTATTCGATTTCGTTGTATCGCGAATGTGTCCTACTTCTCCACAATTCATCTCCTTCTTGCTGGCGTATAGAGCTCGTATGATGTCCAATCTTGTTTCATCAGCTAACGCCTTAAATATTTTGACTCTGAGCTCGTCATTTATTATTTTTTGAGTAGTCATAAAACCATTGTACTAAGATATCGCTACAAATCAAGTCTTTAGAAAAATACCACCATATTCTCCGATTTTTAAGTGAAATGTTTTGATTTTGTCTCCACCATACAATCTGAATACCCTTAATTTTTTGCGTGCTGATCAGAAAAAGAGAGTGAGCTCCCTCGCAGGAATTGGGCCGGCGGGGGAGCTCGCTGTCTTTCTCTAGAGCTTTATTTGGATTCAATTCGACCAATTGAATGGGTCGTCTCAGTGGATTAATTTCACTTCCATTACTGGGGAATGGGGAAATAACTAGAAAACTATCTCCGTATTCTCTGTCAATCCCCATGTCATGAGAAAGATTTTCTTCTGTGATTTCCCCACTAAACTGTTCTTGGTCTTTGTTCTTGGTCTTGCAACTCTTTAAACTCTAGTACCGAATTGATTTCGGACTGTCGTGCTACAAACTGTTGCAGTTTCTGCTCCTCTTCAAACGGTTTGCCGATCTCTTTCAGTGCTGCTTCAAGGTATCTTTTCGGCTTTGCTCAATATCGCGGAGCATTGTTGGAATTTTGGCGATCAGGTTCTCCAACCATGCTGCCGCCGAGGGAGAGCAGAGCGAACGAAAAAGGTAGCCGGTCAGCCCGCGCTCTCCGCCCCCGAAGGGGCGGTGCCTGTCCCTCCAGCCGACAGCCGGGGCCAGGCGGCCTGCCACTCGCGGAGGCCCGCTTCGACTTCGTCGCGGGGAAGCTTGCCCGCCTGCAGCTTCTCGTCGCTGCAAGCGAGCAGCCGCCTGTAGAAGGCAAGGCCCCGCTCGGGAAGCTCTTCGTCTTCCGAAGAATCTCTGCCTTTCAGCTCATAGAGGAGGTTTTCCGCTTCGTCATAGCTTCCCGCAGCGCAGCAGTACTCCATGAGCTTGTACAGGACAGCGGCGGGTTGGCGGTACGCTTTCAGCCGGTGGTTCAAGTAGGCGATCTCCGCGTGAAGGGACACGTCGTCCGATTTCGCGCCCAGCTCTGCCGCCGTCAAATAAAAATACAGCGCATTGACCCTGCGCTGGTACGCCTCGCGCTCCCCGGACATTTCTTCGTAAATGTCCGCTTCCTCGCGGAGCAGCTTGCCGGCCGCCAGAAGCTTCTCGCCGCTCAGCGAGGCTCCCGTCATCATCATGCGGAGGGCGTCCTCCTCCGGGACGGAGCCGAGCAGCTTGGACGGCGGAAGCTGCATCCGGCCGTACAGCTCGCCGAGCTCGGCCAGAGCTTCCGCATGCTTCTTCTCTTTGCGAAGCTTGGAGATGCGGGTTGCAATCGCTTCGGCCATTTGCGTGATCATCGTCAATAAGTAATCCTTCCGTTCGAACAAGCGGATTCCTCCTTATCGCGGCGGCGCGTGCCACCGGGCAGCGGCAGCGGCAGCCGGGCAGAATTTAGCTGGATAAATCGGTGTGCCCCTTCGAGGCGATATGCCGCGCGATCGCCACGCCATGTTTGCGGCCCGTCTCGATGAAAATCTCGTTGGCGTTGTGGCCCGAGGCGATAACGCCGGCGACATACAGACCCGGCACGTTAGATTCCATCGTCTCGGGATCATAGAGCGGCTTCAGATGCTCGCCCTGAAGCTCCACGCCCGATTCGATCATCAAGGTCCGGTCGGGCCGGAAGCCGGTGAGCGCCAGGACGAAATCGTTATCGAGCACGGCTTGCGACCCGTTCGTGTCGACGGTTACCGTCAGATCGTCGATTCGGACGACACGGGAAGCGTACAGCATGCGGATATGGCCTTTGGCAACCATACTCTCGAAAATCGGTCTCACCCAAGGCTTGATGGACGGGGACATCTGCTCCTGCCGGTACACGACCGTAACTTCTGCGCCGACGCGCATCAGATCAAGGGCCGCGTCGATAGCCGAGTTGTTGCCGCCGATAATGGCGACCTTCATATTCGTATAAGGGTGGGCCTCCCGGTAATAATGGGTTACTTTGGGCAGCTCCTCGCCGGGGATTCCAAGCAGGTTCGGCGTATCGAAATAGCCGGTAGAAATCACCACATGCTTCGCCTCGGTTTCGATTTGCCGACCGCCGCGGTTCACGGACGTGACGACAAAATGGCCGTCCTTCTTACGGATGGAAGTGACTTCTTCGTAGCTCCGGATGTTCAAATCGAAATGTCGGGCAACGTTCCGGTAATAAAAAAGAGCTTCCTGGCGACTGGGCTTGTCGCTCGGCGTCGTAAACGGGATATCGCCGATTTCCAGCAGGTCCGGCGTGCTGAAAAACTGGAGATGGGTCGGGTACAAATAAATGGAATTTACAATGCAGTGCTTCTCGATCACGAGCGCGGGGATGCCCGCTTTCTTCAATTCGACGGCAGCCGAGATTCCGCAAGGGCCGGCTCCGACAATGATGACTTCTTCCATAAGATGGTGGCCTCCTTCCGTCACGGATGAAGACAGGCGTAAATATTCCTACTTGCGTCTGACAGTAAGCAGCGACGGTTTTTATTCCATAGTAACGCAATCGGAGATAAAAAAACAACCTGCCGGGTTGGCGCAATTAATCCCGGATTCCTCTTCCGTATGTAAGTGAGAACCGGTAGATGCCAGCAACCGGAGGTTATGCCTCTCGTGCATACAACAAAAAGCGCATCCCGGTTAAAACCGGAATGCGCTTCTTTAACCGTGTCCGCCCGGGGTTGCAAGACCGACCCGATCTACAAGCCGTCGGCTCTCTTCGTTGAGACCCGTGATAGACACCTTTTTATGAAGAAGATCGTATTTCAGCATCACTTTGGAAATAGCCGTGACGGCCGAATGATCCCAAATGTGGGAATGGGAGAAGTCGATCGTGATCCGCTCGGGATCGTTCAAGTAGTCGAACTGCTCGATGAAATGCGTCATCGTACCGAAAAACATTTGGCCGGATACCGTGTACGTCTTGGTTCCGTCCGAACTTACCTTGGCCGTCGCGCGGATCTTAGCCATTTTCCAGGCGAAAACGACGGCGCTGATCAGAACGCCCGCGAACACTCCCTTGGACAGGTCGTGAGTCGCTACAACGATGGCGACCGTAACGATCATAACAAACGCGTCGGACAGCGGAATTTTCGTCAAGCGGGGGATGGACTTCCAGTCGAACGTTCCGATGGAGACCATAATCATCACACCGACGAGAGCCGCCATCGGAATTTTTTCGACGACGGGACCGAGCACCAGGATCAGGAACAGCAGGAACAGACCCGCAACCAGCGTGGACAACCGGGTCCGCCCGCCGGATTTGATATTGATGACGGATTGGCCGATCATGGCGCAGCCCGCCATCCCGCCGAAGAAGCCCGTCACGATATTGGCTGCGCCTTGACCGCGGATTTCCCGGTTTTTATCACTTGGCGTGTCGGTCATTTCATCTAAGATCGTAGCCGTGAGCAGCGATTCGAGAATCCCTACGAAAGCGAGAGACAGGGAATACGGGAAAATAATGTTCAAGGTATCCCATGTAAACAGGACTTGCGACACATGGAACAAAGGTAGCGAGCTTGTGATCCGGCCCATGTCGCCGACCGTATTGACCCCAATGCCGAAAGAAATGGTGACAATCGAAACAAGAATAATAGCCGCAAGTGCGGACGGCATCACCTTCGTAAATCTCGGCAGGATATAAATTATGGCAAGGGTTAGGCCGACGAGGGCATACATGACCCAGCCTTGACCGACAAAATGAGTGAGCTGTGCCGTGAAAATAAGGATCGCCAAAGCGTTCACGAAACCGGTCATAACCGGCTGGGGCACAAAGCGGACAAGTTTGCCGAGCTTAAGCAGGCCGAGAATATATTGCAGGATTCCGGTCAGAACCGTCGCGGCGAACAAATACTCCAGACCGTATTGTTTGACAAGTGGAGCCATGACCAGCGCCATTGCACCCGTAGCCGCCGAAATCATGCCGGGTCTGCCGCCGAAGATTGAAATGACGAACGCCATCGTGAACGAGGCGTAAAGCCCGACCATGGGATCGACTCCGGCGATAATCGAGAATGCGATCGCTTCCGGAATAAGCGCCAGCGCTACCGTAATCCCGGATAATATATCGCTGCGCGGATTGGAAAACCACGTTCTATTCAGTTGTCTAAGCAAGTTGAAAATCCTCCTCTTATAATGGGGTCAGTTGGTTAATAAGGTGACGTTCCACTCTCAGGAAAGTCGGGGCCGATGATCACTAAAAGACATTATAACGAAGAGAGAGGAGCGTTTCATTTCATTAGAAGCCGATAATAGCAATTTAATGACTCATTTTCTACTGTTTTCTCTCTTTTCCTTAAAAATAAGGACTACTTATAAGAGACTTATATGCGGGCAGCGGAAAGTGGAGAAATTCAAAAAGACTTTACTCAAATGGAGCGGACTTTCTTTTTTGAAGGCAGAGGAGTAGAGTAAAAGGGTGCATCAGTAATCTTTTACATAGGGGGTTGTCATTCATGACATCATTCCAGAAACAGCTGGAGAAGTATGCCGAACTGGTCGTAAAAGTTGGCGTTAACATTCAACCGGGACAGATTCTGTACATTGAATCGCCGATCGAAAGTGTGGAGTTTACGCGTCATGTCGTAAGAAAAGCTTACGAAGCGGGAGCCAAATTCGTCGAGGTGAACTGGAGCGACGAGCAGACGACACGCATCCGGTACGAATCCGCGCCAGACGAGTCGTTTGATTTCTATCCGGAGTGGACGGCGAGAATGATGGAACAGCTTGCCGAAGGCAACGGAGCCCTGCTGAACATCAAGGTACCCGATCCGGAGCTGTTCAAAGGCATTGATACGGGCAAGATTTCGCGTGCAGGCAAAGCGGCCTCGATCGCAAGACAACGCTTCCAGGGTTATGTCCGCAACCATAAGTTTAGCTGGTGTCTCGTCAAAGCGCCGACTAAAGCGTGGGCGGATAAAGTTTTCGCCGACCTGCCCGAGGACGAACGCGTTTCCGTCATGTGGGAAACGATTTTTAAAATGAACCGTGTCGATAAAGACGATCCGGTCGCCGCCTGGAAAGAGCACATTGCGCAGTTGTCCGAGACGCATGAGCGGCTGACCGGCAAGAAGTACCGCCGTCTGCACTATAAAGCGCCGGGAACGGACCTATCGGTGGAGCTGCCCGAAGGCCACTTATGGCTCGGCGGCGGGGGAGAAAACGAGCAGGGCGATTATTTCGTCGCCAACATGCCGACCGAAGAAGTGTTCACCATGCCCAAGCGCGACGGAGTCAACGGTACCGTATCGAGCACGATGCCGCTGAATCTAGGCGGCCGTCTGGTCGATAAGTTCAAGCTCACGTTCAAGGATGGAATCGTAGTGGATTACTCCGCCGAAGTCGGACAGGAGCATCTCAAATCCCTGTTCGATACCGACGAGGGGGCGAAACGTCTCGGGGAAGTAGCGCTGGTGCCGCACGATTCGCCGATTTCGAATCTCAACCGGATTTTCTACAATACCGGTATCGACGAGAATGCGTCCTGCCACTTTGCGGTCGGAAGCGCCTACCCGTTCACCCTGGAGAACGGGACCAAGATGAGCCAGGAGGAACTTCTGGCGAGAGGAGCCAACGTGAGCCTGACGCACGTCGACTTTATGGTCGGCTCCGCCGATCTCGACATCGACGGTGAACTCGCGGACGGGACTATCGAGCCGATCTTCCGCAAAGGCAACTGGGTCTAAGGAGTTATTCCAAGCAAAAAGCGCCGGGATTCAAAAATCCCCGGCGTTTTTTGCTTTTCCTGCCGTACAGGGTTCGCGTACTTACAAATTGCGGCTGTTCTCGTCCTGATGAGTGCCGCTGATCTTGTTGCGTGTATTCCATTCCTCCGCCTGAGGCTCGATGTCCTGCTTGCGGTCCACCTTACGCTCCTGCTCGGGAGAATTGTGATCGGGATTTTTTTCGTTGCGCACTTCTTGTCCTTTGGGCTGTTCCATGTTTATTCCCTCCTAAACGTGTGGGTTACCTATACATACCCGTCCTATAGCCGGGGAAAACAAGCGGCACTTGCGCCACACGGTCTTGTACGGTTTATAATAAGGAGGAAGGCGGGCCGTAACCGGGTCCGAAACGGAAACATGTACATAGCCGGACTCATCGTGAACACGGGATTCAGATAGTCATCAGAAGGAGGGGCTTGAGTATGCAAATCAAGATCACGGAAGCCGCGTCGGATCTTTTCAGGAAAGACTGGGGGTTTGGCGACGGAGATCATGTGCGCATTTTTGTGCGTTACAGCGGCGGGGGCGAGGATGCCTTTTCATTCGGGATCATTAAAGATACTCCGCATTATCCGGCCGTGACGGCAGAAGCCGGCGGCATCACCTTTTTTATGGAAGAGAAAGACGTCTGGTATCTGGACGGCAAAGATCTCCGCGTAGACGGCATCGCCGAAGAAATCGTGCTAAAGCGGCAGTGAAAACGGCTTTGAGTTAAAAACTTTGATTTAGCGAAAAAACACGCCAAAAAGCTCCGTACAAGCTGCTGCGAGCAGCCTGTACGGAGCTTTTGTGTGTAAATCGACGCATGGCGGTGTTACGCCTGCTGGAAAGAGAAAAATTTCTGGATCGTTTCGTTGACGGTCCGGCTGAAGATCGGCTTGCTGATATAGTCGTCCATGCCGGCCGCAAGGCATTTTTCCCGGTCGCCTTTGAGCGCGTTTGCCGTAACGGCCACGATGATCGGATATTCTTCGGGCCTAAGCGCTTCCTTAATCATCCGCGCCGCATCAAGGCCGTTTATTTCCGGCATGTGCACATCCATAAACACGATATCGTACCGTTCGGTCAGTGCCGCTTCGACGACCTCGCTGCCGTTGTCCACCACGCGAACGGTATGGCCCTGGTTGGTGAGCATTTTGACGAGCACGAGCTGATTGATCCGGTTGTCTTCCGCAACGAGGATTTTGAGGGAGTTGCCGGAAGCTTTCTCCGCCACCGTCTTGTCTTTAGAAAGCAAAACAGCCTCCTGCGCCGCTTCTTTCAGAACGACGTTGAAGAGGAAATGAGCGCCGGGTTCATCCGGCTGCTCTATCCAGATATCGCCTCCCATTAGCTGGACCAGCTTCTTGCAGATGGCGAGCCCGAGCCCGGTTCCCTCCGTTTCACGCGTCATGGAATTATCGAGCTGATAGAAAGGCTGGAACAGCTTGTCGGCTTTTTCTTTCGGAATTCCGATTCCCGTATCTTTAATCTGGAACAACAGCTCTACGGTTCCCTGCGACTGGGCCTGCTTTTTGACGGAAACCGTAATGTTTCCCGTACTCGTGAATTTCACGGCGTTCCCGATCAGGTTAATGAGCACCTGTTTTAACCGTTTGGCGTCGCCCAGAAGGGTAGACGGCATATTCTGGCTCATGGCGCAGATCATCTCGAGATTTTTTTCTATCGCTTTGGGCGTCAGAAGATCGACGGACTCCAGAATACAGCTGCGGAGATCGAACGGTTCCTCGATCAGCTCGGTTACGCCCGATTCGATTTTGGAGAAGTCCAGAATATCGTTGATGATGCCGAGCAGCGTATCGCCGCTTTTGCGGATGATATTCAAGTATTCTCTTTGCTCCGAGCTGAAGGAGGTCGTTTCAAGCAGCAGATCCGTCATGCCGATCACCGCGTTCATGGGAGTGCGGATTTCGTGACTCATCATGGCCAGAAACTCGCCCTTGGCTTTGTTCGTGGCTTCCGCGCTTTCTTTCTCGATCATCAGCTTTTTCTGTTCCCGGATATCTTTGGCGATAATGTAATACCCGACGTTCACTTCACTGATGATGATGGGGGCGATCGTGGTCAGTACTTCCACGGTGTTGCCGTACTTGTCCGTAATTTTGTCGATGTGTTTATCGGCGGAGGTGTCTTTCAGGGAAGCCTCGAGGATATCCGTAATATCCTCCGTGCCGAACAGCTCCGTGAAGCAGACGCCGATCATTTCGTGAACCGCATAACCCGTCATTTCCTGGGCCATCAAATTGGTGTTCAAAATTTTTCCTTCCAGGTCCATCGAAAAAACGGCATCGTGGTTATATTTTTTCAGCGATGTATAGCGTTCGACCGTTTCCTGAAGCTTGCGTTCAACCAGCTTTCGGTCCGTAATATCTTGAATCGTGCCGTTGATTTTAAGGGGAATTCCCTGGTCCGAATACGTGACAAGGCCGCGGATATGCAGGTAGATTTCTTCGCCGGTTTTCCTCTGTCTCCGGTACTCGAAACTGAGTTCCTTGTTCGCTAAGGCTTTATCCAGCTCTTCTTTAAAAGCAGGATGTAAATCTTCGCTGACCAGGCTCAGGATACCGTGGACAGCGGCGCTTTCGGGATCAATTCCCGACACCTGGAACAGCTGGTCCGAGAAAAGAATCTCATTGCTTGAAATGTCCCATTCCCAGCTTCCCATCAGAGCGATGCGTTGGGCTTCCGCTATGAATTGTTCATTCTTTTTGCGGTCCGAAATTTCTTGGCCGATTTTCAGAGAAAGTTCCTCGCCGTTGTCGCCGATTATTGTCTTCACGGTTAAGTCGAACCAGATGTGGCGGCCGTCCTTATGAAGCAATTTGACTTGCCGCGCACATTCTTCATTTTCGGCGGAAACGGACTGCTCGGTTTGTAAACCGGGAGGGAAGCAGTAAAGCACATCCTCGGAGACCCCGATGAGCTCGTCCGGAGAATATCCCAGTATCCGCCGGATAGTAGGCGCGCAGTCCAGAATCGTCCCGTCGGGAGCCGTATGGTAGAGGAGATCCCGGGAATATTCCGACATCAGCCGGTACTGCTGTTTGATTCGGTTCCAGGTCTGCACGTCTTCTTGGACGGGTGAGAGCTCGGACGCACGCAGGACGAAACACTCGGGTGCCGCGGGCGGATTCCCGTTCAGATGACTTCTTGTAAGCAGAACGGGGATTTCGCGCCCGGATTTATGAATGAAGCGAACTTTTTGTACGTAACTGTCCGGTGAGGATGCTTCCGGCCGTTCATCCTTCCAATCGTCCGGGTGCACAAGGTCTTTTAAAGTCATGCGGGCGAGTTCCTCCGGAGAATAGCCGCACAGGCGGTACCAAGCTTCGTTTACCTGCATCCAAACGCCGTTCCGGGAATACAAGGCAAGGCCGTCTGCCGTATTGGAAAATAAGTGGTCAGCCAGGGACTGAGGATTCATTTGCAGGCGGGTCATGTAAGTTACCATCTCCTTGAGACCGAATAATAAAGATTCAAAATTCATCTATTGGGTTATATACCCGAATTTTAACGAATGAAACAGCCAAACTTCAACAAAAAAAGATGAACAGCATTTCCGGCTGTTCATCTCCGTTCTTCTTATCCGGTCAGGAAGGCTGGCCGGTCTTTTGTTTGGCGGGTACGACCCGGGCGTTCCCCATGAGGAACACAATGATCGCAGCCAGAACGATCGGAATGAGGGCGGCCATGAACGTAAAGGCGATCGATTCGGACAGGGCGTGAATAATTTTGTTTAAAATATCCGGCGGAATCAAGGCGCGTTTGTCCGCTTGGAAAATCTGCTGCGGGTTGCTCATATCGATTCCGGCCATCCCGCCGCCGTTCATTCCCTGGAAGGCGGTTTTGATTTTGTCGGTGAAGACGTTCGCTTGAATGCTGCCGAAAATCGTAATGCCGATGGTCATCCCGAACGATCTCAGAAACGAGTTCGTGGAGGTCGCCGTGCCGCGGTACCGGGGTTCCAGGTCGTAGGTGGAAGCGGTAGGCAGAAGGGAGAACGAGAAGCCGACACCGAACCCGGCTATGATCATAAATACGGTCAGGAGAGCCCTGTTCGTCTCTGGCGTCAAGCCGCCGAGCAGGTACATGCCGGCGAGGAACGAGAAGACGGAAATAATCATCAGATTCCGGAAGCTCGTTTTCGTCTGGAAAATTCCTCCGATCGCGCTGCCCGCCACGCTGCCCAGCATCATCGGTGTCAGGATAAGGCCCGCGTTCGTTGCGGAACCGCCGAAGACGGCCTGCACATAAATGGGGATATATACCGTCAGAATGATGAATGTCGCTCCGTAAAGCAGCGCAAGAAGCTGGGAAGTTGCGAACAGACGTCGTTTGAACAGCCAGAACGAGATGATCGGGTCCTTCGCTTTCCGTTCGACGATGAAGAACAGAATGAAGAACACGGCAAAGCTTGCAAACAGGCTTACGATCGGAACGGAGTCCCAAGCGTATTCCTTGCCCCCGAGTTCCAGGGCGAACATGAGACTCACGACCGCGACGACAAGCGTAATCGCTCCCCACCAGTCGATGCGCTGTTCGACATGCCCGGGAGATTCCTTGTAGGCGCGCATAATAAGCAGCAGCGATACCAGACCGATCGGCAGGTTGACGTAAAACACCCAGTGCCAGCTTATGTATTCCGTGATATAAGCTCCGAGAAGGGGACCGAGCACACTCGCCGAGCCGAACACCGCGCCCAGCAGACCGGTCATTTTGCCCCGCTTCTCAGGCGGGAAAATATCGAAGACGATCGTGAACGCGATCGGCAGCAGCGCGCCGCCTCCGATTCCCTGGATCGCCCGATAAATACTGAGCTGGACGATGCTCTGGGCAATTCCGCATAGGGCGGAGCCCAGCAGGAACACGATTAAACCGAAGATAAAAAAACGTTTGCGCCCGTACATATCGGACAGCTTGCCGAAGATCGGCATTCCGGCCATCGTCGTCACCATGTAGGCGGACGTGACCCAGACGAACTTGTCGAAGCCGCCCAGATCCGAGACGATGGTGCCCATGGCTGTGGCGACAATCGTGTTGTCCATGGCGGACATCAGGATAGCCAGCAGCAGCCCGGCAACGACCCGGTTAAGATTGTTGTCTTTCTGAATCAAGGGGAAATCCTCCTCTGAATAAGTTGCGGTTCCAAGTTTAACGGTCCTTTTTCCGGCGTCTGGAAGACATCTCCTTTGCAAAAAAAAGTTTATTCGTTAAAATGAATAAACAATCTCGTCAACCCCATTATCTTGATTATCGAGATAATTTCTAGTTTATGAGGAGGAATTTTACTTGTCAAGCGTTTTGCCCGAATCTGAAGAGAAAGCGCTGGAACTGATCGGTCATATGCGTAAAATGTCTACGCGAATCGTACTTTTTCAGCAAAATGCGGCACATTCCCTAGGGGTCATACATACCGATTTGAAAACGGCGGACATCTTGAACGAAAAAGGACCGATCACGGCAGGAGAACTTGCCAAGCTGACCGGGTTGACTACGGGAACCGTCACGGCTCTGATCGACCGGTTGGAGCAGGCGGGATTCGTGCGCAGAGAGAAGGACCCACACGACGGCCGCCGTGTCATCATCGTTCCGGTTAAAGAGAAGCAAAAGACGATCAAGGCGCTTTATAAGCCGCTGGGAACGATGACCCGGGAAGTTTGCGAGGCATATACGCCGGAGCAGCTGGATCTCATCAATACGTTCCTCTCGCGAATGGTCGGCGTATTCGAACAGGCGAATAATGCCGTGAGCGGGCCGAAACCGGATGACCGGTGCTGCAAGAACGGCCGGTCCGAGAGACATGAACACGAATAGGCCGGTACCGGAAACGGAGAAGCGCTCAGACGGGGACAGCTTTCTCCAAGGGGTCAAAGACTGCGTGCCTACGCTTCTGGGTTATTTGAGCATCGGATTTGCGGCGGGCGTCGTGGAGAAAACCGCGGGGATGAGTGTCGCCGAGATCGGGTTGATTTCTTTGCTTCTCTATGCGGGGTCCGCCCAATTTATTGCCGCCGGTATGATTGCCGCGGGGACCCCGGCCGTTTCCGTTATCGTGACCCTGTTCTTCGTCAACCTGCGCCATCTCTTGCTCAGTGCGGCTCTGGCCCCTTATTTCTCCAAGTATACGTGGTGGAAAAATATCGCGACCGGCACTCTGCTGACGGACGAAACGTTCGGTGTTGCCTCAAGCCGGGCGGCTCAAAACGGGGAAATTCCCTACAAATGGATGCTGGGTTTGAATGTGACCGCTTACCTGAACTGGTTCGCGGCGAATATGGCCGGCGGCCTGATGGGGGAGCGGATCGCTCATCCGGAAAAGCTAGGACTGGAGTTCGCCCTTCCGGGGATGTTCATCGGCCTGCTTATCCTTCAAATGGCCGCACGGCGTAAAATCCGCACCGACTTAGCGGTGGCGGTCACGGCGACTGCCGTGGTAGTTGGAGGAAGCCGCTTCCTGGACAGCGGACTCACGGTTATCGCCGCCATACTGGTCGCGGCGACGGCAGGGATGGTGATCGAGAAATGGAAGTGAGCGAACTCGTCCTGTGGATCATCGTCGGCAGCGCCGCCGTCACCTGGATTCCCCGCGTGCTGCCGCTGCTCGTACTCAGCCGCATGAAGCTCCCGGAATGGGGAATCCGCTGGCTGCAGCACGTGCCGGTCGCGGTTATGGCTGCGCTGCTGGCCCAGGAGCTGCTCTTGACAGACGGCCGGTTGTCCGTGGCGGATAATGCGTACAAGCTGCTGGCCGCCCTGCCCGCTCTGGCCGTTGCGGTTTATACGCGCAGCCTGTTCGGAACCGTGATCGCGGGGGTGCTGTCCCTGGCCGCACTCCGATTATTCTTCTAAGACGCACTAAAAAAGACATCAAGTCCCGCCTGATCGGCCGGTCCGGATGTCTTTTTTTGTTGGCTGAATCCGCTTTCGCGATTTCATAGGGGTATTCGCCCGCCTGCACGAACGATCCGCGGGCAGACTATTCGCAGCGGGCAAGATCCGCTACGATATCGGCCAGGGTAACGCCGTCAAGCTCCCGCTCCATAGCAAGCTGAGCCCGGTTGAACTGAGTTTCGAGCGTGCTTTGGATGTTCTTGCCGACCGGGCAGTCCGGATTCGGATTCTCGTGCATCGCGAACAGCTCGTCCTGCATGTCCGCCTGAACCGCCCGGTAAATATCGAGCAGAGTGATTTCGGCAGGAGCCCGGCCCAGAGCGGCTCCGGCGACTCCGGGGCTCGTCCGGGTCAAGCCCGCTTTATTCAGCATGCCGGTAATCCGGCGGATGACGACCGGATTCGTACGGACGCTTCCGGCTATATATTCGGACGTGTTGCGGCCTTCTTTATTCAGCTCCAGCAGCGATAAAATGTGAACGGCTACGGCAAAGCGGCTGCTGATGGTCATGAGTCTCACCTCCGTCAAACAGATGCGGACGATAATCATTTACGCGCATATGCGAACTTCTAAATAGTATAGGTACGCGCATTCCCACTGTCAATCCTCGCGTGTCATTCGGGCTGAAGCCAGGCGGAAGACCATTGCTCCACTCCGCGGATGACCGGCTCCAGGGCAAGTCCTTTCTCCGTGAGCGAGTACTCGATTCTTACCGGCGTTTCGGGATACACATTCCGCCGGATAATGCCTTCCTGCTCAAGCTCTTTCAATCTTTCGGACAAGATTTTCCCGCTTAAAGGCAGATTCGATTCTATCGTACAAAAACGCTGCGGTCCCGATAAAAGCTGATAGACGATGAGGCCGGCCCAGCGTTTGCTGATGAGCTGCATTCCTTTTTCAAAGCGGGGACATAAGTTAGATTCTTTCATCAGGCATCCCTCCTCCCTCCAGTATACGCTCATTTTGCTAATAAAAATATAGTAACAGCAAATAAATAAATTGCTTGACATTATAAAGTTACAATCATACACTAGGTTACGAAAAGTAACTTAATAAACTTTAAAGGAGGCTGGCTCCATGATTCCTTCGTTGTTTTTAGCCCACGGTTCACCTGCGCTGGCTATTCAAGATACGGAGTATACGAGCTTTTTACGGGAATTGGGACAGCAGTGGAAACCGAAAGCGATCGTTATTTTTACGGCTCACTGGGAGAGCGAGGTTCTGACCTTGACTTCGACCGACGAGACGTACGAGACGATTTACGATTTTTACGGGTTTCCGGACGAACTCTACAAGGTTGCCTATCCGGCCAAAGGGTCCGTCAAGCTCGCTTCGCGGTTGGAAGGGCTTTTCCGGGAAAAGGGGATCGAAGTCGATACCGACTCCGCAAGGGGACTCGACCATGGTTCGTGGACGCTGCTTTACAAAATGTTTCCCGAAGCGGACATCCCCGTGATCCAGCTTTCCGTCAATCCCTATCTTCCGCCGGATAAACAGACCGCTATCGGTGAAGCTCTGCGCGGGCTGGGGGAAGAGGATATCCTGGTTATCGGCAGCGGAGTAACGGTTCACAATCTCCGGATGGTCAACTGGGGACAGGAGGAACCGGAACCGTGGGCCGTCGAATTCGACGACTGGCTTATCCGGCACACGCTGGAGCGGGATAAGAACACCTTGTACCGCTATGAAGCGCTCGCCCCCCACAGCCGTATGGCCGTGCCTAGAGCGGAGCATTTCGTCCCGTTTTTCCTTGCGCTCGGAAGCGGAAGCGAAGAACGGACACCACGGGTCATTTACCGCGGTTACGAATTCGGAACATTGAGTTACTTGTGTTTGCAATTTTGATTCTGATTTCCGGACGGAGTCCATATGAATAAACCGGAAACCAATTACAACCATTAATGGGAGGATGTTGATGATGAACGGGAAAACAGAAATCGGTCTGCTGATCGTCAGGCTGGTATTAGGGGTAACGTTTCTGGTCCACGGGCTGGACAAATTTCAAAGCGGGCTGGGGAATATCGCCGGCTGGTTTGAGAGCATCGGCCTTCCCGGCTTTCTGGCGTATGTAACGGCTGTTATCGAAACCGTAGGGGGTGCCGCAATCATTCTCGGCCTCGGAACCCGGATCGCTGCCGCCTTGTTCGGCGTGCTGATGATCGGAGCGATGTTCAGCGTCAAGTTCTCCGCCGGGTTTACCGGCAACGGACAATCCGCGGGTTTCGAGCTGGATCTGGCGCTTTTCGCTCTCTCCTTACTGCTCGTATTGACCGGCAGCCGCTATTTGGCGGTAGACAGTCTGTTCGGGCGCTCCCGGCAGACGGAAAGCTGATGCGAAGCGGCGGCGAACGTTCCCGCCGCGGAGCCGGCCCTGAGCGCAGCTTGAACCGGGCCGGCCCAGGCTAAAAGAGCCGTGTCCCGGCCAATAAAGCGGGTCCTGGCTAAAGCGGGCTTTCCGGTTTTTCGGGTTTTCCGCGCCCGGACCCGTCACTCAGCATCCATGCGATGCTGAGTTTTTTTGCTGCGCTGAGATGTGCGAAAGCGGCCCTTACCGGGGAACGATCGGGTACAAGTATCCCTTGGAAGCGAAAGAGACGCGACCCGTTTCCTCCGACACGACGAGGACGATGGCGTCGCTCAGCTCCGTGAGCCCGATGGCCGCCCGGTGCCGCGTGCCGAGCTTAGGCTCCGCCTGGACGATATGGGAGAGGGGAAGAATGTTTTTGGCGGAGACGATCTGGTTGAACTTGATCAGGACGGCCCCGTCGTGAAGCGGCGTTCCGGGATAAAACAGCGATTCCAGCAGGGACTGCGTGACCGACGCCCCGATGGCGACTCCCGGCTGGATAAGCCCGTCGAGCGAGTCGTTGCGCTGAACGACGATCAAGGCGCCGTGACGCCGCTTGGACAAATTTTGTGCACTGACGGACAGTTCCGTATATTTATCGGTGAACGGGGAGAGGTAGCAGTTCAAGTAAAAGGTGGACGCCTTGGACTCGATATTCAGGAAATTTTCTTTAATGCCTTCAATTTCGCCCAGCATACAGTGATTTTCTTCGTCCAACGTTTGAATGCTGCGCTGAAGACGGAGAACCAGCTTCTCCAGGTCGTCTTTCAAATTCTGTTTCATCGGTGAAAAATCGCAATCGGCATAAGGGATCGCCAATGGGAACACATCCTTTTCGCACAATGATAGTTGGTTTCATTGTTTGCAGACTTCCGCAATAATACACGGCAGACCCAGAGCTAAGTCCTGCCACCCGCCTTACGTTGCCGTAAACGGGAAGGACGCAAAAAAAGCTCTGCCGGCCCGAGCCGGCAAAGCTTTTACGATCATGGTCAGAAGCCTTGGTATTGCGGTTCTTCGTTTTCCAACTGCTCAACGCGGCCTTGTACCTGGGTGACGACTTCCTGGGTGGTTTTGGCGGCATTTTCGAAGAGAGATTTCGCGTCCTGGTTTTGTGTGCTCAGGGCGAAAGCTTCCAGGCTCGCTTGGGCGCTTTTCAGGGAAGCCAGGCAAGTTTTTACTTGGGAGCCGACTGTCAACGTATACACCTCCTTTTCCGTGAAATCCTTTGATTGGACAAAAAGTAATCTAACCGGACACCCCCGGTTTCATTCATGCGCGGGTTTAAAAAGCGACCGGCTCTAAATGGCCCCGGGGAAGAATAAAACGACCCGGAAAAGGACAACTTTTTTAGGAACCGGAAAGATAAATTTAAGGAGAACCGACAGAAGGAGGGACCGGATTATGCCGGATTGGATCGTGGTTGTTTTACGGACCCTGATGGTCATCGTGATCGTCCTGGCCGCAGCCAAGCTGCTCGGGAAGAGGCAGAACAGCCGGTTGACGTTTTTTGAAGTGACAACGGGGGTCGCCGCAGCCGTCCTGGCCGTCTATATAACGCTGAGCCGCACCGCCGATTGGTATTTGGGAATTATAGCTCTGTTCGTGTGGGTTTTGGCTGCCGTCGGAATCGGATTTCTCCAGGTGAAAAGCAAAGCGGCCCGGGATTTCATTGATAACCGGGAAACGATTCTCATTAAAAAAGGAAAGATTATGGAAGAAAACCTGAAGAAGGAACGGCTGACTACGGACGATCTGCTGCAAAGCCTGCGCAGGAAAAACGTGTTCCAGGCGGCCGACGTCGAGTTTGCGGTGATGGAAGCGAGCGGGGAAATCAACGTACTTCTGAAAAAGGAAAACCAGCCTCTGACCCCGAAGCACCTCGGCATTAAAGTGGGCCCGGCGGAAGAGCCGCAGGCTGTGATCATGGACGGCAAGGCGCTCGACGAGCCTTTGGCCGCCATCGGTCTCAACCGGGGCTGGCTCCAGACGGAGCTGGAAACGATGGACGCGACCATCGACAACGTTTTTCTGGGTCAGGTGGACTCTTACGGAGAGCTTTACGTCGATTTGTTCGACGACAAGCTGCAGGTTCCCCAGCCTCAGAAAAAAGCGGTCCTGCTCGCCCAGATCAAGAAATGCGAGGCGGACATCGAGATGTTCGGCCTTTCCACGAACGATCCGGAAGCCAAACGGATGTTTGAAGAGTGCTCCAGGTCCATGGAGGAGATGATTTCCGAAATCAAGCCGCTTTTGTCCCGCTAGCAAGGGAACGCAGGCGGAAAGTATCCGGGCACCCGCGGGGGTTCAGTTTCCCTGTACGGGTGTTTTTTATTTTAGGGAATTAGTTTGATTTTTATGGCAGGAAGCGTGTACATTTAGAGAAGCATACCGCAGTACATACATAAAAGTTGTTTCACGCATTTATAATGAGGAGGAATGAGTAATGTCCGGTCAAGGAGAACGTTTGCTGGTCTTTGTCGGTTCTTATGCGGAATCGGAAGGCCCGGGTGTGTATGTGATGGAATTAAATGAAGAAACGGGAGCGCTTAGGAAGCTGGATGAGGTATCCGGCCTCAAAAATCCCACGTTTCTGAACCTGGATGTTCAGGGACGCAAGCTATACGCCATTTCCGAGGAAACGACGAGCGAGGGCGCCCGGACCGGGTCCGCTTACGCGTATACCATTGATCCCGCGCAGGGGAGCTTGACCGAAATGAACCATGCGGTCACCGTAGAAGCGCCGACCTGCCATATCCAGAGGGATGCGAGCGGACGCTACCTCGTCGTGGCGAGCTATCACAGCGGCCTCGTCGGTCTCGTCGAGGTGCGAGCGGACGGCACAGTCGGCAGACTGCTCGACGTGAAGAAGCACGAAGGTCACGGGGCGGACCCCGAGCGTCAGGAGCAGCCTCATCCGCACTCGGCGTTCTTCAGCCGGGACAACCGGTTCGTGTTCGTACCGGACCTGGGCCTGGACCGCATCGTATCCTACGCCCTGGATACGGAGAACAACGTGCTGAAGCCGCATGGCGAAGCCGCCGTGCCTCCGGGAGCGGGTCCGCGTCATATGGCGTTCCATCCCGGTGGCAAGCTGGCGTTTGTCATCAACGAGCTGAGCTCCACGGTGACGTCTTTTCACTATGACGAAGAGTCAGGCGTTCTGGAGCCGATCGAAACGGTGACGACGCTGCCCGAAGGGTTCACGGGCGAGAGCTATTGCGCCGAGATTCTGGTGTCGGAAGACGGCGCATACGTGTACGGCTCCAACCGGGGTCACGAAAGCATCGTCGTCTATTCGGTGGACGAGGCAAGCGGGAAGCTCACGGTTGTGGAACATGTGTCCGTGGAAGGCAAGCATCCGCGCAACTTCGCCTTGACGCCGGGCGGCAAGTTCCTGATCGCGGCAAACCGAGACACGGACAACATCGCCACGTTCCGTGTGGACCGCTCCAGCGGCAGAATCCAGTATACCGGGCAGTCGGCCGCGGTATCGAAGCCGGTCTGCGTGCGGCCGGCTTATTTGTAAGTGGCGCCGTTACCGGTAACGGCAAAAAGGAAAAGCGGAACGTCTGCATGCGGACGTTCCGCTTTTTTTGCGGGATTCCCGGAAGGGTGTTGACAGCTTGTAACTTTATAAGTTACAGTAAACGTTGTTCTTTTTACGGGAGCTTTCGATTATAGTAGGAATCGGACAAAGCAATCAAAATTCACAAGATAGGGTTGAATCGGATGAGTAACAACAGTCTCGCCGCAGCGGAAGGAGCCGGCCGTTCGCGGAAATTTACGCTTGCCGTCATTCTCGGTTCTCTGTCGGCTTTCGGACCGCTGTCGCTGGATATGTACCTGCCGGCGCTTCCCAAACTGGCGGACGATCTGCATACGACGGCTTCGCTGGCACAATTGAGCCTGACCTCCTGTTTGCTCGGCCTTGCCATCGGGCAGGTGTTTGCAGGCTCCATCAGCGATATCAAAGGCCGCCGGGGGCCGCTTATGATCGGCCTCGCCGTTTATACGGCCGCATCTCTTCTGTGCGCGATCGTGCCTTCCGTCTGGGGGCTTATCGTGCTCCGCTTCATACAAGGAATGGCCGGGTCTGCGGGCATCGTGCTGTCGCGGGCGGTTGTGCGGGATATGTACAGCGGATCCGAATTGACGCGGTTCTTCTCGCTCCTGATGCTCATTAACGGAGTGGCGCCGATCCTTGCGCCCATTGCGGGCGGGCAGCTGCTTCAGTTCACCTCCTGGCAGGGCGTGTTTATCGTGCTGGCTCTGATCGGCGTGATCATGCTGCTCGCATCCTGGAAGGGGCTTCCCGAAACGCTGCCCCCGGACAGGCGGACGAAAGGCGGCGTCAAGCAGACGGTCGCCACGTTCAAAACGCTGCTGCGCGACCGGATTTTTATGGGTTACGCGCTGTCGCAGGGTCTGGTGGCCGCGGCTATGTTCGCTTATATTTCGGGATCGCCGTTCGTGATCCAGAATATATTCGGCGCCTCGCCCCAGATGTTCAGCCTGTTCTTTGCCATCAACGGCTTGGGCATTATTCTGGCGGGTCAGATTGCCGGGCGCCTGGCCGGAAGGGTGAGCGAGACGAAGCTGCTGATCAGCGGCCTGATCATTGCCGGTCTCGGGGGCATCACGCTTCTTGCGATGATTCTTGCCGGAGCCGGACTAACGGCCATCCTGATTCCGTTGTTCTTTGTGGTGTCGAGCGTCGGGATCGTGAACACGGCGGGATTTTCTCTGGCGATGCAAAACTACGGGCATTCCGCAGGCAGCGCTTCGGCTTTGCTCGGCCTGCTGTCGTTTATTTTCGGCGGGCTTGTCGCCCCGCTGGTGGGGATCGCGGGGAGCGGCACGGCCGTTCCGATGGGGATCGTTATCGCGGCGGCGGACGTTGGCGCCATCCTTTGTTATTATTTCATGGTCAAGCGTCACATACCACGCGCCGGACAGTCGGCCGAATCGGCGGCGGGCACGCGCTGACGATTCGCAAACGGTTGAATCCTTTTGCTTCAAGCAGTTGAAGCGGGAGGATTCAGCTTTTTTTGTGCCCAAATCAACCCTTATTTCCACTCGCTAAAAAAAAGATGCTTTTTTATTCGAAATAGGTTACACTATAAAAGTAGGTAACTTACAAAAAAGAGGTGGCTAAGAAATCATGGATTTTAATACTGCTGTAAAAAACAGACGTTCGATCTATGCGATCAGCAAAGAAGCCGTCGTATCGGACGAGAAAATTGTGGAACTGGTAAACGAAGCTGTTAAACATACGCCTTCTTCTTTTAACTCTCAAAGCGCGAGAGTGGTCGTTCTGCTGAACGAACAGCATGACAAGTTCTGGGATCTTACAACGGAGATTCTGCGCGGCATCGTTGGTGACGGCGAGAAGTTCGAAGCAACCGCCCAGAAAATGGGCCTCTTCAAAAACGGCTACGGAACGGTGCTGTTCTTCGAAGACCAGGCTGTCGTGGAAGGTCTGCAGCAGCAATTCGCGGCCTATGCCGACAACTTCCCAATCTGGTCCCACCATTCTTCCGGCATGCTTCAATTCGTCGTATGGACGAGTCTGGAAGCCGAAGGTTTCGGAGCTACCCTGCAGCACTACAACCCGCTCGTCGACGAAGCGGTGCGCACCGAATGGAACGTGCCTGCAACCTGGAAACTCGTGGCTCAAATGCCTTTCGGCAAACCTGCCGCAGAAGCCGGCGAGAAACAGTTCCAGCCGCTTGAAGACCGCGTGAAAGTGTTTAAATAAACCTTTCGGCTTCGTCAAAAAGACCTTCTCTTCCGGGAGAAGGTCTTTTTTGTCTGCCTGCCGGGTTATATTGACTTCTTCGCGGATTTATCTCGCGTGTACAAGGGCATATGAGCTATATTGGAGCCAGATGGGACATCCACACTTACCGCAATGGCGAAACCGGCATATCCTGTCCTATCCTACATGACGTTGAAGAGGTGAGGACAATGGCTGTATCCCAGCATCCGATCATAGGCGCTTCACTAGCTTCGCTTGATGGTATCACCGCATTCATTCGCAAGGTTAATCCGTCCTTCAACCCGGAAATAGCCAGACAATTTCTTACCGTGGGAGCCAAATACGGCGTCCGCGGCGATGTCGCCGTCGCCCAGTCCATTCATGAAACGAACTGGTTCAGGTTTGGGGGAGACGTCAAACCCGAGCAGAACAACTTTGCCGGTATCGGAGCGACCGGGGGAGTTCCCGGCAACAGCTTTCCGACGATCAAGGACGGCGTAACGGCGCAGATTCAGCATCTTTTCGCCTATGCGACCCAAAATCCTCTTCCGGCCGGAGAAGCTCTCGTTGATCCCCGGTTTGCTCTCGTTACGCGCGGCATCGCGCCGAACTGGGAGGATCTTGCGGGCCGCTGGGCCGTTCCCGGCTATGACCGCAGCAAATACGCCAGCCTGCAGGCCGCCCTGGAAGCGGGGGAAACCTACGGGCACTCCATCTTGAAGCTGTACGACGGCATGACAGCCGCGGCTCAAGTGCCGACCGTTAAACCGCTTATCGTGATCGACGCCGGTCACGGCGGCACGGATTCCGGCGCTACGGGCAGCGGCCTGCTGGAGAAGAACTTGACGCTTACGCTGGCGCTCCAGGTCCGGGACCGGCTCGTAAACGCGTATGCGGCCAATGTCAAACTGACACGGAGCACTGACGTCTTCGTCGCCCTGTCCGATCGCGCAAGCCTGGCAAACGGCTGGGGAGCGGCTTATTTCGTCTCCATTCATATCAATGCCGGCGGCGGAGAAGGATTCGAATCGTATGTTTATCCGGGCACTTCCGGCGGAGTGACGGGACAGAAGCGCACGATCGTTCACGATACGATTGCGAAGTATCTGAGCACCCTGAAAGTCGCGGACCGGGGCAAGAAGGAAGCGGATTTTGCGGTATTGCGGGAAACCGGCATGTCCGCGGTGCTGCTTGAAAATCTGTTTATTGATAACGCTGCCGACGTCAGTCTGCTCGGCGATTCAGGCGTGCTTACAAATCTGGCGAACGCCATAGGAGACGGGGTGGCCAAAGCGATGGGACTGAATCCGGAAATTCAGCCGGTAATACCGGCTTGGAAAACGGAAGGCGTGGATTGGCTTTACGAGAAAGGACTTCTGACCGATCCGGCGTGGAAAGACAACCTTGACGAGCCGCTTCCTTTGTGGGCGGAGGCCGTTATTCTGAAACGTTTGTATGATCTTCTCAGCGGAGACGGGACGGATTAACACCATGTCCGTGTGAATAGAGGCGGCGAACAGGCCGGTCCGGTAAACGGGCGCGGCTTTTTTTATTGTGTGGGAGCGGTAAAGAGACTTTCCCGGCCAGCGCCGTCTGAGGGCGATTAAGTGGAAGGTTCCCGGACGGATTGCCGCTTTTTGAAGCGGGAACGTAGCGTGTCGATCAGCAGATACACGACGGGAATCAGCTCCGCCACCAGCGTCATGGGCACCGCGGTCGTGCCGGCGAACCGGTCCAGGGTTTCGGAGGAATTCACCATCCAGAGGCAGAGGAAAATGACCGTAACGCCGAATGGCAGGGTGAGCAGCCGGGTATCTTTCATTTTCAGGGTCTGGGTGACGGTGATCACCGAGATATACAGGAAGAGGCTGATTTTGACGAGCAGCGTAAACAACCACATGAGAATGAGGATCGGGTCCATGTTCTGGATAAAATTCCCGAGCTGAATGTACCGCGTCATTTCCAGATTGGCGTAGGTCAGATTGGCTGCCAGGGAAGGCCCGAAAAGCAGCACCATCGGAATCATAATCCCCAGCGTCAAAATTCCGGCAGTGACGATAGCCCATGCCAGCGCCTTCATCGTCCGGCCCGTTTCTTTGAACTTGGGGAAAAACAGCACGATAAACGTCATTTCTCCGAAAAGTCCCGTAATCATAGCCGTTGCGCTAAGAATGCCGCGTCCGTCAAAGTTGGTGAACAGGGAAATGACCGAATAGGGGACGATATCCTGGCAGGAAGCAACGGCGATAAGTACAATCAGAGCCAGTGTCACGAAAAAAACACCTTGGGTTGAACGGAATATGTTCGTTATACCCGAGTGGACAAGCCTCGTCGTGCATAGGCCGAGCAGGCCGGCCACGGCCCAGAGGGGAGTGCCCGGGAGGTAAATTTCGACGATAAAATCGGTCAGTTGCCTAAGCACAAGCGCCGCCAACAACAAATAAACAAACGCCATTAACAGGATGAACACATAATGAAGAGGCCGTCCGACAATCTCACCGCCGTACTCCGCCATATAGCCCCCGGGTCTGCGGCAGCTTAATTTGTAGGCCAGGTAGGTGAGCGTTCCTCCCAGAAGGCAGCCGGCCATAACGGGAATCCAGACCGAATATCCCGCATTTTGAATAAGAGGCGCCGCAAGAAAGCTGACCAGCGTAGACAGAAGGTACTGGGTGAACAGCATATAAGTCTGCAATGGCGTTATTTTGTCCATGATAGCCTCCTTCAGCGGTTTAAGACGTCACATGCCAGGAACCGAATACGATTTCGAGCCATTCAATCAAGGATTCACCGTTATTCGAATGACGGAGAAACAGCACGCAGGCGCAAAGGACGCCGGTTACGCTTAAAGAAACGGAGAAGGTCCGTTTCTTTTTTCCGCAGCGCACCAAGTATCTCCATTGAATGATCATGACAATCGCGTACGTCAGCAGGACCGTAATCATTTTGAAACCTCCTTGTCCTTTTGCGGATCTAGGGTGAACGTTTTCTTGACCACTCCGATTCTACGGATGGTGGCGTCGGACGTACACTGGATGTTGACTTTTTTGCTGAATATTTCATCCCATTCTTTACGGATGCGGTTCCATTCCTTCGGGTATTTCCATTCCAGATAGCGGTTCAACTGAAACGCGTCGGTTCCCATTTGCTGAGTCAGATGAATCGAGTGCTCGACATCCTCCTTGATTTTGTTTTCCACACTTTTCTCCATTTCTTTAAGCTGCTTGTGATCTTTTAAATTAATGTTGGAGTAAGAAGCGACGATATCCAGATCTGTTTTGACATGAATGCTATACGTAACGATATCTCCCGTCAGCTCGGGCCGGATCCGGGTCGAATTCCGTTCGACGAGCAGGCTGACGGCTTTGCCGTCCGTCGGGGAAGGCACCGTAATCTCCCGTGTTTCGGGCTGACCTTGTATCCACAAAGCCCCTGCGGCTTTTTTGCCCGGCAGTGAGCCGACCATCTTGTCTGCTTTGAATACAGCCGCCCCGTCGGGTCCCATCCAATTCTCCTCTTTGGATTCGTTCATAATGCCCGCTTTACCGAAAACGAGACGGGTAACCAGAAAATCTCCACCCATGTAATGGGCTTTCAAGATATCTTTGAAATTGATGGCCGTCGCTATTTTGCGTTTGCCGTAGGCGTAGAAAATGTCGGACGGGAAACGTTCCATGGTCAGAGGGAGGTCGATAATCTGATCGACGCTGCCGTGCGTCACGAACAAGTTTGCATTAATGTGTACTCTCGGTTCACGGGCTATCAGATCCAGCAGCGATCCGATCCCTTCCTCGGCGTACCGATTTCCGATAATGACGACGTGAGTTTGTCCGAATGTGATTTTCCGCGAGAGATCGTTCTGGATTTTACGGAAGGCGTCGCTCAGGTTCGTTTCGATTTTGGAAAAGTACGTAAACGGCTCACGCCCTGATTGGGAGCCTCCGCCCACTTCGCCGGGAATCAACCGGTTCGCGAGCGGCATGCCCAGCACGAGCTCGTATCCGTCATCGGTTTTGTCTACCATCACGATTCGCACGAAAGCACGGTCATTCAGCTCGACCGAGGACCAGCACCCTGCCAGCAGAAAGAGGGAGAGAAGAATCCCCGCTAATCTTGCCGTCATTCGCATGCTCGTTCAATCTCCTTCCTCGGCGGGATTTTCCCACTTGCGGCCGTTCGGCTTCTGCCTGTGAAGATTGCGGGATGAAGTAAACTTGGGCCGCGTGATCATGGTCCACCACGGAGCCCTCACGAAAATGTCTTTCATATCCTTGGGAACCATCGGCACGACCGGGGACAGGTAAGGGATGCCGAACGACTTCAGCTCCGTGAGATGGATGTAGATCAGGATCATGGCGCAGGCAATGCCCACCAGCCCGAATCCGCCCGCCAGGATCATGATGGGAAAACGCAGCAGCCGGAACGAGAGCCCGAGATCGTAGTGCGGGATAATAAAAGAGGCGATGCCCGTCAGCGAGACGATAATGACCATCGCCGCCGAGGCGATGCCCGCCTGCACGGCTGCCGTCCCGATAATGAGCGCGCCGATGATGGAGACGGCCTGCCCGACCGATTTCGGGATACGCGTGGCCGCTTCCCTCAGAGCTTCGAAGAAAACTTCCATGATCAGCGCCTCGACAAACGCCGAGAAAGGGACGACCTCTCTGGATGAAGCGATCGTAATCAGCATTCTTTCCGGAATCGTTTCCGGATGAAAGGTTGTAATGGCGATATAAAAGGACGGCAGCAGCAAAGAAACGAACAGGAACACGTACCGGATCCAGCGGATCCACGATCCCGCCCAGAACCGCTGGTAATAATCTTCGGCGGACTGCATCATCATGAACAAAGTTGTGGGCGCTATAATGGCAATGGGCGTACCTTCCACAATAATGGTGATTCTACCTTCGAGAAGGGCGGCGGCGGCGACATCGGGGCGTTCCGTATATTGCAGCTGGGGAAAGGGAGAGTACGGATTGTCTTCGATAAATTCCTCCAGATAGCTGGAGCCCATAACCGAATCGATCTCGATATCGGCCAGCCGCCTGGCAACTTCTTCGACCAGCGCCGGACTGCAGACGTCTTCCATGTAGACCGTAATGACCCGGGTGCGGGTCTTCGTGCCGATGATTTGTTCCACGCTTTTGAAATTGTGCGTTCGGAGCCGTTTCCGGAGCAAGGACAAGTTGTCCTGAATGCTCTCGACAAACGCCTCCCGAGGTCCGCGGATAACGGTTTCGCTGTTCGGCTCGTCGATTTGCCTTTTGACGTAGGAGCTCAGCCCGAACGACATCATGCGGGGCTCCTGATCAAGCAGAAGCACGGCGCTGCCTTCCAAAATATCCTGAAGCGCATCCGTCATCGTCAGGAGCGATTTCTGCCGGTTGGCGGGAATCATTCTGCGGTCGAAGAGATTCCCGGCGAGATGTTCTGCTCCTTGAACGAACGAATTGCCTAGAATCACTTTCAGCACGCTCTGCTGCAAATCGTTTCTGTCCACGGCCCCTTCGATGTAGACAAGGAGGCAGGGCGTATTTGTCCCCGCCGTAAAGGTGTGATAAACGACATCGGAACAATGGGCGAGCTGCGATTTCAGCCATCCCTTCCTTTCCGCCAGCGAAGCGCCGCCCGGTTCTTCCGCGGCGCCGGCCGCTTCCGGGGAACCGGCGTTCGAAGTACCCGGCGCCGGCTGCTGCCGCGGCCGTTTCGGCGGACGGTTTGCTATTTTGGTAAAACCACGAAGAAAGAATGCCATGGCGTATCCTCTGCCTTTACTCGTGTAGTCTTCTTAGTTTGTCTACAAGCGTTTTCTTTATTCTGGATGCGAAGGAATGAGAAGGAACAGGGAGCAGGCAGAGAGGAGGAATCGCATAAAGGGGAAGTCCGCCGATTACTGCGACCAGACAGCCATCAGAAGGCGGTTTACAACCGCTGAGGACAAGAAGAGGAAACCAAGGCGCGTATAACCCGCCGCAAACAAAGAGGCCGCTCCCATACCGAAGATAGCGGCTTCCATAAGCAAGTGCCACGGCTGAGGAAGGGGATAACTTGCTTTAGGAGACATGAACAGCGCCCACACGACAGCGGTCAATAGCGGCGCCCCGGCACCCAGCAGCGTCTTCATCATCCAGCCGTCTCCTTTCGTCATTCCCCAATAGCCGACCGCGACGAGAAGACAACATTCCAAAATAAAACGAATTCCCAGGTTACCAGCCAAAACGACACCCATACAAACACTCCTTCAAAAAAACTAATAGCATTAGTTTTATGATATACTAAGATGATTAGTTTTGTAAATGAAAAAGAGTTTATTTCGTCGGGATTCCAACTTTTTATTGCACGCTATGATCGAACCTGATAAAATTTTCCGGCTGTCTTAAAAAAACGGAAATATCCTCCTGCAGGGGGAGAACAGGAGAACGGAATGAAATTATTACTGATCGGACCCGGCGGCTCGGGAAAATCCACCTTTGCCCGGGAACTCGGCGAGAGGCTGGAGCTGCCTCTTTATCATCTGGACGCGTACTATTGGAAACCGGGATGGGTGCCGACTCCGAATGAAGAATGGGACGAATTTATCGGGGAGCTGATCCGGGAGCCCGCTTGGATTATGGACGGAAATTACGGAAGGACGCTGGAAATGCGTCTGAAGGCTGCGGATGTCGTTATTTTTTTCGATCTGCCTTCCTGGCTGGTCGTCTACCGGGTCATTAAACGCCGGATCATTTATCACAACCGGACGCGGCCGGATCTTAACGAAGGCTGTCCGGAACAGCTCGATTGGGATTTCGTCAAATGGGTGTGGAACTTCCGGAAGCACAAAAGACCGCAGCTCCTGGAACAGCTGGAGAACTGCCGAGACAATGTCCGTGTCTTCATCGTAAAGAACGGGAAGGACAAGCAAAACATTCTGGAAGAGCTGCTTTCCCTTCGATCTTTCGTCTGACTTCCTTTATTTTTCACTGGGAGTTTCGACGCTCTACGGCCGTTATCGTGCGGATTTTGTTTGAGAATTTTCGGTTTGAGGTACTTATGGTATATCTACCGAAGGAAGGTGAGTCTCATGACGGAACCGAAAAAAACGAGCCATGAATTGGAACGCCAGACGCAGCAAAAAGGCAAGCGCGACCATCCGGAGCAGTTTCCGACCGAAAATGAAAGTTTGTTTGATCTTCACGAAAGCGAAAAAAACGTCGATCCGATTCCGTTGGAAGATTTAAATATGGAGCAGAAGGAAGAAAAGGACAAGACCGCCACGAAGTCCGATTCTTCCAGCCCGGACAAGTATCATTCGGGCTTCTAAAGTCGGATTCCGGATGATTCCGGTAATCCCGACCTCGCAAGAAAGCCGGTGTCCGCTTAATGAAGCGGACGCCGGCTTTTTTCGGCGCCTGAGACCGGTTGTGGCGGGAACCTGCGGAAACGTGCGAAACGTGCAGAGAATCCGATGAAACATCTCATCACGGATTCTGCCCGAGTCCCCTGCCCTTATCGATCCGCTTCGCTCAGCGCAGACAAGAAACCACAGCCCGCGCAGGCTGTGGTTTTCTTATAGAGAAACAAGCGCGGGGGAGCGATCTGTGTGCCCCGGGCGATGTGGACAGGCGCAAGTATGAAGAGGGTCCGCCGCATCGGCTGTGGTATCGTTGTCCCGCAAATCAAGGGGACGCTGCGCCATCCGGCTCTGCCGCGCGCGGACGCCCGGCGCAGCGGGGCTGTCAGCTCCGGTCCATGAGCTGCATCAGCTTCATTTCCGTCGACGATTCCGGCGCGGGAGTATAGATGCTGCAGCGCAAATCCGTGCCGCCGCGCACCTGCAGGGACGTCAGGTCAAACAGCATTTTTCCCGCTTTGGCATGCCGGAACTCGATCAGAACTTCCGGTGCGGAGCTCACCTTGCTTTGTTCCCACAGCCGGTTGAATTCGGGGTAGGTGAGCTTCATTTCGGCCAGGAAACCGTTGTACCACTCGTCTTCAAAATACTGGCCGTAATACGCGCGGAAAATAGCGAGAAAGCCGCTGACGAAATCTTCCCAGTTTACCGCAAGCCGGCGGAATTCCTTACGTGCAAACAGCAGGGAGATCATGTTGCGCTGTTCGGGCGAAATCTTCTCGAAATCGAGGAAAACGCGCGTGGCCGCCTCGTTCCAGCCGACAATCGTACACCTGCGGTCGGAGATGATGGTCGGGCAGTTTTTCAGCTCCTGCAAAATTTTCTGCAGGGAGGGTGAGATTTGCGGCAGCTCGTCCTGGAGCAAGTGAATGCCCGAGCTGGCTTCCAGCGCCAGGGAAGTGAGGTACCTCCGCTCGTCTACCGTCAGCTGCAGCGCGGAAGCGATATTATCCAGCACCGAGGCCGACACTTTAATATCCCGTCCTTGCTCCAGCCACGTATACCAGGTCGTGCTGACCCCCGCGAGCTGAGCGACTTCCTCTCTGCGAAGCCCGGGGGTTCTTCGCCTGGTTCCGGCGGGGAGCCCCATGTTTTGCGGGAGCAGCTTGGCCCGCTGACTTTTTAGAAAAGCCGACAGAGCTTCCAGTCTTTCGTCCTTGTTCATCCGCTCATCTCCTCGAATCCTTATCGTAGTAGTAATTATACTAGAATAAACTACAACTTGTAATAGGATACATCGAGTGACAAGATGAGGATATGGACCAGCTTTTATAGAGGAGGATGTAGGATGGAAAGAGTCGTTATTACAGGAATGGGTATTATTTCGTCGCTCGGCAACGGGGTGGCCCCGTTTTGGGAACGTCTGGTGCAGGGGCAGTCGGGGATCTCCCGGATCGACACCTTCGATACGACCCGATACAAAGCGAAAATAGCCGGACTTGTGCGCGATTTTGACGGAGAAGCGTTATTCGGACGCAAGGAAGCGAGAAAAATGGACCGCTTCTGCCAATTCGCTCTGGCCGCCGCCGACCAAGCCCTGATGGATGCGGAGTTGAATCTGGACATGACGGACCGCGAACGCGTCGGAGTGTACGTGGGCTCCGGCATCGGCGGAATCGGCACCCTGCTGGAGCAGAACCGCGTGCTGCTGGAGCGCGGGCCGGAGCGGGTCAGCCCCACGCTTGTGCCGATGATGATCTCGAATATGGCGGCGGCCATGATCTCGATCCGGCATCAGACGCTCGGGCCGACGATGTCGCCGGTTACGGCCTGCTCCATCGGCAACACCGCCATCGGCGAAGCGTTCCGCACGATCCGCACAGGCGATGCGGATGTCATTATCGCCGGGGGCTCGGAAGCGGCCGCCGGCGAAATTTCGCTGGCGAGCTTCGGCAACGCCACGGCGCTCTCCACGCGTAACGAGGAGCCCGCGAAAGCGAGCCGCCCGTTCGATGCGGGAAGAGACGGCTTCGTGATGGCCGAAGGGGCCGGCATCCTGATTCTGGAGTCGCTGAGCCATGCGCGTCGCCGGAATGCCCGCATCTACGCCGAAGTGACCGGATACGGCGCGAGCTCGGACGCCTACCACATGGTGGCGACTCATCCCGAGGGGAGAGGGGCGCAGCAGGCCATGAAATCGGCCCTCGCGAGCGCGGGAATTGCTCCGGGCGAGGTGGATGTCATCAGCGCGCACGCGACGAGTACGGGGGTAGGGGACAAGTCCGAGACGATCGCGATCAAAAATCTTTTCGGAGAAGACGCCTACCGCATACCCGTGACAGCCAACAAGTCGATGACAGGGCATATGTTCGGAGCCGCCGGCGGGGCGGAAGCGATCGCGCTCGTCAAAACTTTGCAGGAAGGCATCATTCCTCCGACGATTAATTTGGAGCAAAGGGACCCCGACTGTGATCTCGATTATGTCCCCGGTACGGCAAGAAAAGCCGAACTTGAAATCGGTCTCTCGAACTCGTTCGGATTCGGCGGGCATAATGCGGTTATCGTGCTGCGCAAATACAGGGAGTAGCCGGACCACGGTCATGGTCTTATGCGGCCTGCCGGAGCTTCTCCAGCGCCTCCAGGCCCTTCTTCGTCTCACGGACAGAGAGATAGCCGAACATCCCCGAAGCGGCCAGAACGTCATGGCCGCCGGGCTGCCCTGCTTTAGCGGAACCCCGATGAGGGTCCACATCGACTCGAAATGGTTCATCGTCGTATAATGGAAATAATCTTTCCGCTTGCGCTCAGGCAGGTCATAGAGTGCGGCATATTGAGTTAAAGTCGGTTCTATGGCAAGTTTCATATCAGATCGGCCATCTCCTGCCGCCAGTTTAGATGATCACGTAACGTAAGGGTCAAGGGGAACGCAGAGAGATCCGGCATTTAGAGACAGCTCGCATGAGCTGTCTTTTTTAACATAATAAAAGATAAAATCTTACATAGTCTTACATTTAAGGAAAAGGAATAAGATGGAAGTCTGTCGAATACATGGCTAAGGAACAACAGACGTGAAGGCTGGAGGGGATAATGCCGGAGGAGAAGAAGACCCGAAACGAAAATGTTAAAAGCGGCTTACCGGATCCGGATGCGCGGGCTCCGACAAACGATCCGGCTTCCCCGGGCAAAGGCGCTGCCAGCGGCTCTGCGGTTAGAGCGGCGGCTTTTGTCCTGCTGGCTGTCCTCTGCATACTGGCGTATATCAGGACCGGGACGCCGGACCAAGATCCATTCCTCATTACGGACTACTGCCGTCTACATCCGGTTAAAGTGGAGCGGGTCGTGGAGGGCCGCGAGGAGGAACAGCTCGTCAAGCTGCTGGAGGAAGCCAGAGCGAAGAAGCTGAGCGTAAGCATAGCGGGGCAGCGTCACAGCCAGGGCGGCCATACCTTCTACAAGGACGGGATCGTTTTGGACATGACAACGTTTAACCGTGTCCTTTCCTTCGATCCGGGGGCCCGCACTATCCGCGTCCAAGCGGGGGCGACCTGGAAAGACGTACAGGATTTCGTCCATCCTTACGGACTGGCCGTCAAAACGATGCAGTCCCAAAATATTTTTACCGTCGGCGGTTCCGTTTCCATTAACGCCCACGGCCGGGATATCCGCAACGGCTCTATGATCAGCAGCGTCGAGTCATTCCGGCTCCTGACCGCGGACGGCATCATCAAACAAGTCAGCCGGACGGAAAACGCGGATTTGTTTCCTTACGTGCTCGGCGGATACGGCTTGTTCGGCGTGATCCTGGATGTTACGCTGACTCTCGCGGAAGATGAAATTTACCGGATGACCACGGAAGCGACCCGGGTGGAGGCGTTCAGCACCTTTTTCAAAGAAAGGGTAAAAGGCAGCCCGGACGTCCGCATGAGCATCGCGCGGATTTCGGTAGCTCCGGATCATTTCCTGACGGAGATGTATGCGACCTTGTACACGGCCGATCCGTCGCTGAAGCTATCCGAATACAATCGGCTTCATACGCGGGAGTACGGGGTTTTGCCGAGCAAGGTGCTGTTTCACTTGAACCGCAGCTCGGATTGGGGCAAAAATTTGTTCTGGGCACTGCAAAAGAACTATTTTTCCAACCGGCAGGACGAGATCGTCTCCAGAAACAACGCGATGCGTTCGGAGTCCGCTTTCATGGAATACCGGGAGTCGGGGAAGAACGACCTGCTTCAGGAATATTTTATCCCGGTGGACGAATTTGCCGATTTTGTGGACCGCCTGCGCAGCGTGCTGCTCGAAGAAGACCTCAATCTGCTGAACATTACGGTCCGGTATGTGAACCGCGACGAGGAAGCCGTGCTGTCCTACGCGCAGGACGATATGCTGGCTCTGGTGTGCCTGTTTAACACTTCGCTTTCGGAAGAAGCGCAGACGCGTTTAAAAGCGGGTATCCGGCGGATTATCGACGAGGTGATCCGGAGCGGAGGGACCTATTACTTGCCCTACGCCGCTTATCCGAGTGTTGAACAGTTCCGCACGGTTTATCCGCGGTACGAGCAATTTTTCCGTAAAAAAGACGAGGCGGACCCCGATCATCTGTTTATGAACGAATTTTATGAGACATATAAAGGGGATAAATAGATGAATATCCGGTGGCTTATCCGCTTCCAAAGCGTTATCACGCTGGCATCCGGCATGATTTATCCGTATTACCTGCTTTTCCTGAAAAATTTGGGCAACAGCTATTCCAAGTACGGGCTGGCATTCGCGGTTTTTACCGTCAGCTCCGCGGCGGTGTCCCGCTATTTGGGGCCGCGGCTGGACCGCTTCGGCAGAGAGATTCTGGCTCTCAGCTCGCTCGGGATGATGGCGTCGATGCTGGCTTTTCCTTGGGTCGGCTCTTACGTGTGGGTGCTCGTGCTTCAAACGGGAATGGGCCTATGCAGCGCCATGCAGAGAATGAGCGAGAGGCTGCTGCTGGCCGATTATACGGATCGCGGAGCAAGGGGGCCGGTTCTGGGGACCTATCATTTCTGGACGTCGGTCTCTTCCGGATTCGCGGTTCTGGCCGGGGGGTATCTCATCGATTGGCTTACGATCGACGTGTTGTTTTATTTGAGCGCGCTCTTGTATGCGGCAAGCGCCTGGATGGTCTGGCGGCTTCGCGGCGGAACGTCCCGTAAAAGGGCGGCGGGTTAAATAGTTGTAACAGCCGAGGATAAACCATATACTGGAAGAGGTTGTTTTTTCATCGGGAGCGCGTCTTATGAAGAAAGGTACTTATTTTGTGTTCGGTTGTTTGTTATCGCTGCTTTCCTGCTTCACGGAATATAAAAAATTGGAGTACTTCGTTTTTTACCGCATCCCGAAGGTTTCGGCTTGTACACCTGGTGGATGTATCTGGTTTCAAATCTCGTTGGATTGAATTTATTGGTGTGGATCGTGGGAATCATCCGGGAAAGACGCACAGACAGGTATCTGCGCTCACAATAATAAGGAGAAGAACATGAAGAAATATATTCAGCATCAAGCACCGGTACTGCCCGTTAAAAATGTATTCAAGGCGCTTGAATTCTACCGCGATGTGCTAAAGTTTGACCTGGCTTGGGTTCTGGAGGATACATACGGATCGGTCTACAATGGGAATATCGAAGTTCATTTCACGAAATCGGACAAGGTCGAAGTCCAGACGCTTTATTTTTTTGTCCGAAACGCGGATCAAGTCTATCAATTTTTGAAAACGCAGCAGGTGGATTTCATAGAAGATATCCAGTCCAAGTCTTGGGGAATGAGAGAGTTCGTGATCCGCGATTTGGACGGGCATCGGCTCCGTATCGGACACGGGGAGCGCAACAAACACGAGATTGAAGTGCTATCGAGAGAAATCGGCTGAACGATGCCCGACCTCAAGGCCGGAAGACGCAAGACCGAATAAATGAAACGAGGTTGAACAAAATGGACACGATCGGGTTCATTTCCTGGGCCAGTATTGTTTACTTGCTTGTTATCGTCGGATTTGTCGTTATTTTTGTTACCAGCTTATCGATGTTTATCCGGACCAGAGTCAACCGCAGACTGTTTATGCTGACCAAGCTGCAAAGAATCGAAGAGAAACTGGATCGTTTGCTGGACATGCAGCCGCAGAACGCGAAAATGAATCGGGATCGTATAGGTAATGAGCCTGAAGATGAGCGGCGTTACTGAATCGGATATCGAATCATTCGACCGTCTTCTCCTTGGGGGAAGGCGGTTTTTTTTGATGAGTGCGTTGACAGATCGAGGAAATCTGTGTACGATACGTTTTATCGTAAAAGTTACGAATAATTAATTATTTTCCAATTCCTATTTTATAAAAGGAGACCATGATGACAACTTGGAATCTGAACGGCATGAAACATCATCTTTTCTTTTGCAACGGGGGCAGTTGTACCAAAAAAGGAGCGGAAGAAGTCGTCGAGGCGATGCGCGATGAGATCAAGCTGCAGGAAGCGGATGTTCGCATTCATACGACCCGGACGCGCTGTCAGGGCAGATGCGAGGATGCCTGTGTCATTACCGTGTACCCGGAGGGGGTATGGTACAAAGAGGTGACCCCTGAAATCGGGAGGCGCATTGTCCGTGAGCATCTGATCGGCGGAAGCCCGGTCGAAGAACACGTCAGCTATACCTACGAAGACGAACTCGCGGCCAGGCCGGATACGAAAGAAGGCCAGAGCAAGACGAAGCGGAAAGAAGCGCAGACGAAGTAAGCGCAGACGAAGTAGCGGAAGGAAACGGGCGCTTATCTGGGCTATTCGGAAACCTACGGGGGGGGGGGGTATCCCGGAGGGCAGGCGGAGCTGCTGTGCGTCCCTTACGGCAATTTCATGCCGTTCGTCGTACCCGAAGATGCGGAGATGGAGGACGAGCAGATCTTGTTCCTCTCGGACATCCTGCCGACCGCCTACTGGGCGATAGAAAACTCGGGCGTCAAAAAAGGCGACACCGTCATTATTCTCGGAAGCGGCCCCGTCGGTCTGCTGGCCCAGAAAATCGCCTGGCAGAAGGGTGCCAAACGCGTCATTGCCGTTGACCACGTCGACTACCGGCTCCGGCACGCCAAACAGATCAACAAAGTCGAGGCGTATAACTTCAAGAAAAAAGACGACATCGAAAACTATCTGTTCGATTTGACGAGCGGCGGCGCCGACGTGGTCATTGACTGTGTGGGGATGGACGGAGAGAAATCAGTCGTGGAGAAGGTAGAGACGGCGCTTAAGCTTCAAGGAGGAACGCTGGGACCGGTCCAGACCGCAACGAAAGTCGACCGCAAAAACGGCACGATCCAACTGATCGGCGTCTACGGGCTGACATACAACATGTTCCCGCTGGGCGATTTGTTTTCCCGGAATATCACACTCAAGATGGGACAGGCTCCCGTCATTCATTATATGCCCGAGCTTTATCGCCAAATCAAGACAGGTGAGCTCGACACGACGGATATTATCACTCACCTGCTGCCGTTAAACGGATGCGGAACACGGTTACGAAGTCTTTATGAACAAGCTGGAAGACTGCATTAAAGTCGTCCTGAAACCGTAGCCGGTCTTGAACGGATTCGGTGTAAAAGCATGAAAAGGAGCTGTGGGTCTTGGCGGAATCACGGCTCTTCTTGACGGGCGGGATGCAGGGGATTGCGTGCCGGAAGGGGAAGTCGGCGAGAACGGCTCCGGCAAATCGACCCTGCTGGAAGCGGATCGCTTATCCATGCGGGTTCAATACGGCGAGTGGCAGCCGGAACAATCTGTACGAGCTGGATTCATGGGCGAGTTCAACCCCAAAAAAGCAATCCCGTCCGAAAGGAAGGATTGCTTTTTTGGGCTTATGCGATTTGGCTGCAGGCCATGGGGAATTGCTACAACAACATCCAATGCTTGCCTGCATCGGTCGTTTTAAGCAGCTTCGACTTCTTGCCGTCCTCCGAGCCGAGCAGCAGCCAGCCCGTCTGCGGGCCGGCGAATCCGAGCCGGATGACGTTCGGATTATTTTTGAGCGTATCCGTCAAAACGGGATCGGATGGAACCGGGTTCCAAGTTGCGCCTCCATCCGAGGTCGCATGGAGAACCTTATCCTTGAATCCCCAGCCGTGCAGGCTGTCCGCGAAAGTAAGCGCGTCTTGCATGCCGGTTCGCTTAAAGGACCACGTCTGCCCCCCGTCCTCCGTCACGTAAGCGTCGCGGCTGTCCGTATTGGCGCTTACCGTCTGTACGGGAATCCAGCCTTTGCCCGGCTCATCTGTGAAAAATACGGGCGCCCCGTTCAGTGTGACGGAAGAATCTTTCAACTCCTGCGGGATCTTCATCGGAACGTTGTTCCACGTTTTGCCGCCGTCCCGCGTGCGGTACAAGACCGGCTTTTCTTCATGGCCCGCGAGGGCGATCCAGCCGTTTCGGGTGTCCGTAAAGGTCATGCCGGACGCATGTCCCGACAGGGGGAGCTCTCCCGGCACGGGTTTATCCAAGGAAACGCTCGTCAGCGGTTTCCAGTCTTTGCCTCCGTTGTCCGTGGCGTACAGCGTTTTTTCCGATTTGCCCATCGCCGCATCGGATGAAGTCAGCATCCAGCCGTGCAGGGGATCGGCAAAGGAGAGGCCGGCGGCGTAAGTCGCTTTATCCAGCGTACCTCGGGTCCAGCTCTGCCCGCCGTCCGTCGTAAAAGCGGTCACGGTCTTTCGTCCGTTATCCGCCGCGGCCGTCCATCCGTGCTGCGCGTCGAGGAAGTACAGGGAGCCGCCCGCGGTAGGAGCTCCGCTTTTGAACGTGTCGTTCCAGGGACTCAGGAGGGTCCAGTTCCGCCCGCCGTCATCGGTGCGGTATAAGCGCAGGGAGCCGTTCGTCTCTCCCCAGGCGAAACCCGCCGCATCCGAGATGAGCTGAAAATCGGTCAACCGGGTCTGGATCTGATCCGGCTTAACCGAAGGTACGGGTGCCGTGCTCGCCGGGGCAGCCGTTCCGGAAGCGGGTCCCGGACTTGCGGCGGCCGATGCCGCTGCACTGCCGGCTGCGTCCCCAGTCGCCGCAGGACCGATAGAGCTGCAGGCGGTAAGGGATACCGCCGTGAGAACCGCAAGGAGGGCGGTTTTTTTGACGGAAAAGTTCGTCGTGTTCATAGCGATCACTCCGTTTCGATACATGCTTTTCCAACATGCCGTAGTCTGGTTCGTCTTTCGCCTTCTCTTCATTATTACCCTTTCCCGCGGCTTAAGGAGCACATTTCGAAGGATTGTTACTTTTTTGAAATAAATTGAAAAGGCCTCTTGCTAAATATAGGGTAGGGGGGTATACTATAATTAACCGAATGAAGAAGAGGAACTTTTCTCATCTTATAAAAACGAAGATTTTCAGAGGCGGAAAGAGGTGTTTCGAATGGCAGCAAACGTGAAGGCAGCCGGAGAAGAGGCGACGAAGCAGGCAAACTTGCAAATAGCGGGAATGACGTGCGCGGCGTGCGCCAACCGGATCGAGAAGGGGCTGAACAAAGTCGAGGGCGTGCAGACAGCTAATGTTAACTTCGCTCTGGAACGGGCGACCGTCACCTACGATCCTTCCCGGGTGAACACGGCTCAATTGGAAGAGAAAATCGGCAAGCTGGGCTACAGCACCGTGAAGGACTTCGTGGATTTTCAACTGGAGGGAATGACGTGCGCAGCGTGCGCCAACCGGATTGAGAAAGGGCTTGCCAAAATGCCGGGCGTCACGTCCGCAACCGTCAACTTCGCGCTGGAAACCGCGCATGTCGAGTACCAGCCGGGCGAGGTTACGCCTGCCGATATGCAGGGCAAAGTGGAGAAGCTGGGCTACAAGGCTCTTCTCAAGCAGGAGCAGGGAGACCCCGCGGTACACAGGCAGGAGGAGCTTAAGCGGCACAAGCGCAAGCTGATTCTCTCGGCGATTCTGTCCCTGCCGCTGCTCTGGTCGATGGTCGGCCACTTCTCCTTCATGTCTACATGGGTCTGGCTGCCCGACTTGTTTATGAACCCGTGGTTCCAGCTTGCGCTGGCCACCCCGGTGCAGTTTTATATCGGACGCCAGTTCTATACGGGCGCTTACAAGGCTCTGCGCAACAAAAGCGCCAACATGGACGTGCTTGTGTCGCTCGGAACTTCCGCGGCTTATTTCTACAGCCTCTATCTGACCGTGGAGTGGGCGCGTCACGGCGGCAGCGTACACCACGGGCCTGAGATGTATTACGAAACGAGTGCGGTCCTGATCACGCTCGTTCTGCTCGGCAAATTATTCGAGTCGCTTGCCAAAGGCCGCACCTCGGAAGCGATCAAATCGCTGATGGGCCTGCAGGCGAAAACCGCGCTTGTCATTAGAGACGGGAAAGAAACCGCGGTACCGGTCGAAGAAGTGATCGCGGGCGATATCGTCCTGGTCAAACCCGGCGAGAAAATTCCGGTAGACGGAGAAGTGCTGGAAGGCAGCTCTTCGGTGGATGAGTCGATGCTTACGGGGGAAAGCCTGCCCGTCGGCAAAAAAGCCGGAGATCCGGTCATCGGGGCGACGCTCAACAAAAACGGCTCTCTGAGAATCCGGGCGACCAAAGTCGGCAAGGATACCGCATTGGCCCAAATTATTAAAGTGGTCGAGGAAGCCCAGGGCTCCAAAGCGCCGATCCAGCGCGTGGCGGACGTCATATCCGGCATTTTCGTACCGATTGTCGTCGGTATTGCGCTTGCGGCGTTTGTGATCTGGTATTTCTGGGTAACGCCGGGGGATTTTGCGGGAGCGCTGGAAAAAGCGATCGCCATCCTCGTGATTGCCTGCCCTTGCGCGCTCGGATTGGCGACGCCGACGTCGATTATGGCGGGTTCCGGACGGGCGGCGGAGCTGGGGATACTGTTCAAAGGCGGAGAGCATCTGGAATCCACGCACGGAATCGACGCGATTATTCTGGACAAAACGGGAACCGTCACGAAAGGCAAACCCGAGCTTACGGATGTGTTGACCGCTTCGATGGACGAGAAACGGTTCCTGGAGCTTTTGGGGGCCGCGGAAAAAAATTCGGAGCATCCCCTGGCGGAAGCGATCGTCAGCGGGATAGCGGCAAGAGGCGTCTCTGTTCCGGCTTCGTCCGAATTTGAAGCCATTCCCGGCTTCGGAATCCGTGCGGTTGTGGACGGACAGGAAGTTCTGGCGGGAACGCGCAAGCTGATGAGCCGCTACGAGGTGGATGCGGGTCATGCTGGCGATACGATGGCACGGCTGGAGCAGGAAGGCAAAACGGCCATGCTCGTGGCGGTCAACCGCAGCTATGCCGGGCTCGTTGCGGTTGCCGATACCGTCAAGGAAACGTCGAAAGAGGCCGTTGCCCGTCTGAAGGGAATGGGCATCGAAGTCATCATGATTACCGGGGACAACGAGCGCACCGCTCAGGCGATCGCCCGTCAGGTCGGAATCGACCAGGTAAGGGCGGAGGTGCTTCCCGAAGGCAAAGCCGAGGAAGTGAAGAAGCTTCAAGCCCAAGGCAAGAAAGTGGCGATGGTCGGCGACGGCATCAACGACGCTCCGGCGCTGGCGCAGGCCGATATCGGAATGGCGATCGGCACCGGCACGGATGTCGCCATGGAGGCGGCGGATGTCACTCTGATGCGCGGCGATCTCAATTCGATCCCGGACGCGATCTATATGAGCCGCAGAACGATGAGCAACATCCGTCAGAACCTCTTCTGGGCGCTCGGCTACAACACGCTCGGCATTCCGGTCGCGGCACTCGGCCTGCTCGCCCCGTGGATCGCCGGAGCCGCCATGGCGCTCAGCTCGGTATCCGTCGTGCTGAATGCGCTGAGGCTGCAGCGGGTTAAGCTGTAATTCTCGCGGCCCCCGGTCAAGACGATCCGGCACGTGTGAGAGCATTGATCGCTCATCCGCGGGCCGGTACGGGCCTTTCCGGCGCGCAGGAATTCCAGACGCTCGCTGTGGCCCTGCGCGGCGGCGGGTCGAATCCGCGCTCATGCGGGAGCCGGAACACAGTACGTGGAAAGAGCTTTCCTGAAGCTTACGCAGCTTCGGGAAGGCTCTTTCTTTTCTTTCCCGACCATTCTGGTATCATAAGAGGACGCGACGTCCGAACCAGGACGGACAAAAAAGAAAATTTTTTTGCCGGAAAGGAGTACCGGATGAGTTCTGCATTGACACGCAAAGCGATCCAACTGTTATGCGGCCGGACCGCTTACGATAAAGGAGAGGCGCTGAACCGCTCCGGGAAAGTTGTTTTTACCTACCATGATCCCGTCCTGCAGAGTGTGGAGGCGACCGTGGACGACCGCGAGAGTTACCTCGTAAAAGTGAGCGTGCTGTCCGGAGGGGGGATCAACGCGGAATGCACCTGCCCGTCGCTTCCTTCTTTCAGACAATCGTGCAAGCATACGGCGGCCGTGCTGCTCAAGCTGCTGGATTCTAGCCGGATCGACAAGGATTTTCCGGGCGCGGCTCTGTTTGAACGATCGTCCGAAGCCCGGAGCGTAAGCGCGGCCGTATCTTCCGGATTACCGGAATCCGGCCAAGCGGAGGAAGCTTCCACTTACGACACCGAATTGACCAGCAGCATGCTGGGGCTTTTCGGAGGAAGCAGGCGGCCCGGGAGCACCCGTTTTACGCGGGATGAGAGGGAGACGTTGGATCTGGAAATCTTGATCCGGCCTTTCGCCTACGGGTTTCGAAAAGTTATGTTCGCCGCCGAACTGAAAATAGGGCCGAAAAGACTCTACATCGTTCAAAAAATAAGAGACTTTCTGGAACGGCTCGACCGCGGGGAAGCGTATGAATTTTCCAGGGTGTTCACGTACGAGCCGAATGTTCACGGTTTTCGCCGGGAACACGATGAAGTGCTGCGCCAGTTTATCAAGATTTACCAGAACGAGAACTTGTACAGGGAAACCGGTTATTCGTCCGCATTCTCCGCGAAGGCATTTCCGGGAGGGGAGCGGATGCTGCCGATTCCGCCGTTTTCGTGGACGACGCTGCAGCCGCTGCTCGCTCATGCCCCGGGCGTTAAGCTGGAGCTGGCGGATGGAGTCTACGACGGCATACGGATATCGAGCGACCCGCTGCCGCTCCGGTTCGATTTTGACCGGTCGGAAACGGACGGCTACCGGATGGACGTGCAGGGCCTGGACCGCATTACGGTGATGGAAACGTACGGAATCGTCCTGCACAAAGGCGAACTGCTGGAGCTTCCGGCTCACCACTGCAAGCGGCTGGCGGAGCTGAAGCGGCTGATGGAGACGGCGCACCGGAACCGGCTGATCATTACGCCCGGCCAGATGGAGCCATTCATGGAGAAAGTGGTCCCCGGATTGATGAAGCTCGGAAAAGTCCGGATCGCTCCCTCCGTGTCGGACCGGATTTACCAGACACCGCTTAAGGCGAAGCTGTACCTGGACCGGGTCAGGGACCGCCTGCTGGCCGGGCTGGAGTTCCATTACGGCAGCGTCGTCCTGAATCCTCTGGAGAAAGGCGGCCGCCAGCGAGGGACCGATCATATTGTGATGCGGGACACCGAGAAAGAGGAAGCCATCATCCGCCTTATGGAGCAGAACTCGTTTGCCAAGACGGAAGGCGGCTACTTCTGGGACGACGAGGAAGCGGAGTATGATTTCCTGTATCATACGGTTCCCCTGCTCGAGCGGATGCTGGATATTTATGCGACGTCCGCCGTAAAAGAGAGGCTGTATACCGGTTTTCCTCCCCAGATTACGGTAGAAGTGGACGAGCGCACCGACTGGCTCGAATTCAAATTCGAGCTGCTCGGTCTGCCGGAAGCGGAAATCCGGAATCTGATCCGGTCCATGCAGATCAAAAGAAAGTATCACCGGCTGCCGAACGGCTCCCTTGTACCTCTGGAAAGCGCCGAGTTCCAGGAGATCATCGCACTGATGAACGAAGCCGGAGCGGGAAAAGGCGACATGACGGATGGGGGATTCCGCCTGCCGGTTAACCGCGGCTTGCATTTGACGGACGCGCGGGAAAGAGGCAGCTCCGTTAAACTCGGCAAGTCGTTCCGCCGCCTGCTTGAAAATATGCGGAATCCGGACAACCTGGATTTCCCCGTGCCAGAGCGGCTCTCGCCCATTCTGAGGGATTACCAAAAATTCGGTTACCAATGGATGAAAACGCTGGCTCATTACCATTTCGGCGGAATTCTGGCGGACGATATGGGGCTGGGCAAAACGATTCAGAGCATCGCCTTTCTCGTGTCCGTTCTGCCGGATATCCGGAAAAAGAAGCTGCCCGCGCTGATCGTTTCACCGGCTTCCCTCGTATACAACTGGCTTCATGAGCTGAAAAAGTTCGCGCCGGAAATCCGCGTGGTCATCGCCGACGGGACGAAAACGCAGCGCAGCCGCGTCCTGCGCAAAGGATCGAAGGCGGATGTCGTGCTGACTTCGTACCCGCTGTTGAGGCGGGACACGGATCTTTACGCGAAAGAATCGTTTCATACGCTGATTCTCGACGAGGCGCAGATGTTCAAAAACTATACGACCCAGACCGCTCAGTCCGTCAAACAAATAAAGGCGGCCTACCGCTTCGCCCTGACCGGCACGCCGGTAGAAAACAAGCTCGAAGAACTGTGGTCGATCTTCGACGCGGTGTTTCCCGGGCTGTTTCCCGCCCGGCAGGCATTTAACGAACTATCTAGGGAGGCGGTGGCCCGGAGAGCCAGACCGTTTCTGCTGCGCAGGCTTAAAACCGATGTGCTCAAGGAGCTGCCGGATAAAATCGAAACCGTGCAGGCGTCGGAGCTTCTGCCGGAGCAGAAGAAGCTGTATACCGCTTTTCTGGCGAAGCTCCGGCATGAGACGCTCAAGCATCTCCACGAAGAAAGCTTCCAGCAGAACCGCATCCGTATCCTCGCCGGCTTGACCCGGCTCCGTCAGATATGCTGCCATCCCGCTTTGTTCGTCGATGGTTACGAAGGAAGTTCGGCTAAGTTCGAACAGCTGCTGGAGATCGTAGAGGAATGCCGCAGCGCGGGCAAGCGGATGCTGATTTTCTCGCAGTTCACCGAAATGCTCGGCCTTATTTCCAGGGAACTCGGCTACGAAGGGGTGCCGCATTTTTACCTGGACGGCAAAACGAAAGGAAGCGAGCGGGTAGAGCTTTGCACCCGTTTTAACGAAGGGGAGAAGGAAGTCTTCCTTATATCGCTGAAAGCGGGGGGAACCGGACTTAATCTGACGGGGGCGGACACGGTCATCCTGTACGATTTGTGGTGGAATCCGGCTGTCGAGCAGCAGGCTGCGGACCGGGCTTACCGGATGGGCCAGAAGAAAGTCGTGCAGGTGATCCGCCTGGTCAGCCAGGGTACGGTCGAGGAGAAAATGTTCCAGCTTCAGCAGAAAAAGCGCACGCTGATCGAAGATGTGATCCGTCCCGGGGAAGAATCGGTGTCCACGATGACGGAACAGGAGATTCGCGACATTTTGATGCTGGACGAAAAGATGGAAATAGGCGAAATCGGGGATTGACCCTCACGTAACGTGATCCTGTAAAGTTCATAACGAGGTGATGTTGTGGCATATAAGGTGAAGGAAGTGGCGGATCTGGTGGGCGTGAGCGTACGCACGCTTCATCATTACGACGAAATCGGCCTGCTTGTACCCGACTCGGTCAACGCTGCCGGCTACCGGCTGTATACGGACCGGAATCTGGAACGACTTCAGCAGATTTTGTTTTTTAAAGAAATCGGTTTTGCCCTGCAGGAGATCAAGGCAATGCTGGAGAGTCCCGATTTTGACCGTAAACGTGCGTTAATCGGACACAAGGAGCTGCTTCTCCGCAAGAAGAAGCGGCTGGAAGACATCATCGAAACCGTGGACAGAACGATTGCTTCTGTTGAGGGAGGTATTCCGATGAGAAAAGAACAATTATTCGAAAGCTTCGACCGCACCCCGCTGGAAGAGCATAAGAAAAAGTATGCCGCCGAAGCGCGTGAAAAGTACGGAAGCGAAACGATGGACGCCGTGGAGAAACGCTCAGGTTCTTATACGAAAGAACAGTGGGCGGATATTATGGGGCAGTCCGAGCGGATTTATGCCAAAGCGGCCGCCGCAATGGAGACAGGCCCGTCGAGCCGGAAGGCCCAGGAAGCGGCAGCCGAACTCCGGCAGTGGATTACGGGTCATTTTTACGACTGTACGCCGGAAATTTTCCGGGGACTCGGCGACTTGTATGTCACCGATGAACGCTTTACGGCCAATATTGACCGGCACGGGGCCGGGCTCGCCGCTTTCCTGAAAGAAGCGATGCATATTTATTGCGACCGGCTGGAGGGGGCGGGGGAAGACACCGCCAACCGGTAAAAAAAGAGATCCGGTCCCGATGGGGTTCCGGGTCTCTTTTTTTTACCGGGCTTCCCTCTAGGAGGCTTGGAAAATATGGGAGCGTCCCGGGGCATCCTGTACAATAAGATGTAAGGCCGTATCTCGGCTGACTTCTCTTATTTATTTTGGCGTCTGGGACCGATGGCAAGCTGAACATCGTGGTCAGCGGCAGATTCCCGCTTGAGGAAAGCGGCAGCCGCTCACGCGCGGACCCGAAACAGTTAGAGCACAAGCAAAATGCTGCTCGATATCCGGGCGCCCCGCTAAGGCCAAATAGCCTCTGTCTGCCCCGAAAGGGGAGACGGAGGCTATTTTTTGATGCGGGAGTTCGTTCGTCTGCCGACAGGCGACAAAACCGGCGTAATCGGATGTTTCGGTGAAGCGCGATGCCGGACAAAATCGCATGGCCCTGCTAGCTGGGCCAAGCCCGATGCATCGACTCGTGAACCCCGCCGTTAGGGCGGTGTTAACAGGTGCGGAGCTTCCCGCTCGAAAGGGGGACGGCCGTTACTCGGCCGAGGGCCCGGAACCTTCCGTGATCCAGACGGTTTTCTCCTGCACGGGGGTTCTTTTGCCGGCTTGCGGCGCAATCTGTGGGTACCCTACGTACACGAGGGCGACCATCTCGTCATTCTCCCGCAAGCCGAAAGCCGCTTTCATCCGGGGATGGTACATGGGATCCCCGGACCGCCAGATGGCGGCGAGCCCAAGCCCGTGCGCCGCCAGCAGCATGTTCTGCACCGCGGAATGAGCGGCGGCGAACTCTTCCATCCGGTTCACGGCCGGGTCCTCGGAGGGGGAGACGGCTACGCCGATAATGACCGGAGCGCGGTACGCCTTGCTGCCCTGCTTCGCCCGCAGCTCCTCCAGCGCTTCGCCGGAAGCGCCGGAGCCTTCGGCCGCGACATCGGCGTAGGCTTCGGCCAGGACGCCGCGTCCGGCTCCCGTCATGACGAAGAAGCGCCACGGCTCCGTACAGCGGTGGCTCGGCGCCCAGTTGGCCGCTTCCAGCAGCTCCTCGATGATTTCGCGCGGAACCGGCTCGTCTTTCACTCTTCCGATGGATCTCCGGCCGCTGATAGCTTCAGTCAGGTTCATATCCGTAGGCATGGCTGCCACCTTCCTTTTCCATTGATAAATATTCTCAATGCTTCAAGCATAAGGCGGGGACGACGAAGATGTCAACCGGGGGTTATAATTGACCTCCCATCCAGTCGGCCGATGTGTCCGGGAACGTAACCGTGATGCCGGACGCCGCTGGGAGCCGGGCAGTCCCCTCCCGTAGGCCAACGTCATGGTTTCGCTAGCCGGAAACGTCACACGGTGTGCCGAGAAGACTCCACGCGTGGACTCTTTTCCCGCATAGTTTTTTCGGGGCCAGGAAAACTATAAAGAAAGCTTTTATACGCGAAGGGAGAATAAAAAATGAGTGACAAGCATCCTAAAGGGCGCGTGGAATTCAGGCAGCCGCCGGTTAAATTGACGGCCGATCTTCCCGGCGATCCCGAAATGCGCGAACATCTGGACGAATGGAGAGAAAACGACGGATACCCCGGGTCCTGCGGAATTATAAATCCGTCTGAAGGACAAGAGGAATAATCCGCCTCCGTTCCTGTCCAAGCAGTTTGAACACTGAGAACCTTGGCCGCCTGCGGTCATGGTTTTCTTTTTTTCATGCCAGGGTAAGCCTCTATCTATAGCCATAAGACGTTTCCGGCAACGGACGGCATCTGATCCGGCGCGGGCCTCTGGTTTTCTCCTTCACACCGATTTCAAGGGCGGCCTCACAAGGTTACATCTTCTTGACGTGCCGGGTCAGTTTGCTCGTGTATAATAGAGAAAAGTTCGGAGCGAAATCGGAGGAACGGTATGGACTATACAATTCTACTCCTTAAACACGGGTTTATAATCGTAAGGGGGCTGCTTGATGCAGGCCTTTCCGCTATTTTTCACGGACCATCTACATCGTTTCTACATATTGTGCCGGTAAAGTAAAATAGGGCCCGACCGGGCCTAATCCGGCAATGCCAAGTAAAGGGGGAATCTGCCTGAAAACGATTCTGGTCGTGGATGACGAAGATAAAATCAGGGAAGTTATCGTGTCTTATTTGCAAAAAGAAGGCTTTCGTACCGCCGAAGCGGGCAGCGGCCAAGAAGCGCTGCGAACGGTCCGGCAGGGAGGCGTCGACCTGCTCGTTCTGGATCTGATGCTGCCGGATATGGACGGGGAACAGGTATGCAGGGAAATCCGGCGGTCCGATGCGATACCCGTTCTCATGCTCACGGCCAAAGCTTCCAAGACGAATCAGATCCACGGTCTGTCGCTCGGAGCCGACGATTACTTGACGAAACCGTTCGATCCGAGGGAGCTTGTGGCACGTGTGAGAGCCGTTCTGCGGCGTTCGGACGACAGCCAGCTGCTGGCGGACCGCGTTTCTTTTCGGAACGGGCATCTGGAGATCGACTCATTGAGGCAGGTTGTTTTTTGCCAAGGGGAACGGGTCAGTCTGACGCCTATCGAGTACAAACTTTTGGTAGCGCTTGCGCGTTATCCCAAAAGAAGCTTTACACGGGACGAGCTTGTCGATAAAATTATGGGTTTCGCCTATGACGGGGACGTCCGGACTATTGATCAGCATGTGAAGAACATTCGTCAGAAAATCGAAAAGGATCCGAAAAATCCCGTCTATATCCAGACGGTTTACGGATCGGGATACCGTTTCTCCGGTGAGCTTATATGAAGAAAAAGCTGCATGTCCGGCTTGCTGTGATGATCGTCGCGATGGCTACGGGAATTCTGATCATCTCGACGGCGACCATCCTCATCAGCACGCATTATCATATCACGATGTACATGAACCAGGCCGATGGTGCGATGCACGATATGCCCCGGCTTAATACGCATCTGGAACAGGCCATCATGCAGTCGGTGCTCTGGACGTTCCTCGGTTCGATCGTGCTTGCCGCCTGCATGGGTTATTTCGTAGCGAAGCGGGTATCGGCTCCCCTGGTGGAAATGAAGGCCGTGGCCGAGAAAATGACCGGAGGCCAGCTGGACAGCCGCACCGCCGTGGGCGGAGACGACGAGCTGGCGGAGCTCGGGCGGTCCATAAACGAGCTGGCGGACCAATTGCAAAGGCTGGAGAAGATTCGCGTGACGATGACCGAGGATATCGCCCATGAGCTCCGCACGCCTCTGGCGACTTTGAAAAGTCACATGAGGGCGCTGGAGGACGGCATCTGGGAGCCGACACCGGAGCGCATCCATTCGTGTTACGAAGAGATCGTCCGTCTGGCCGATCTCATTAACGAACTGGAAGAGCTCAATGAGCTGGACTCGCCGGTATTCCGGCTCACCCGGACGAAGGTGCCGCTGGACATCGTGATGGAGAAGGTCAAGGCATTCATGTCCGCCGCCTTCCTGGAAAAACGGGTCCGCTTCACCGTCGACGCTTCCCGGAACGTGTACCTCGATGCCGATCCCGACCGTCTCACGCAAATTCTCGTCAATTTGCTCGGCAATGCCTTGACCTACACGCCTCCTGACGGAGAAGTGTCGCTCAAAGGCAGGCGTGCGGGAGACAAGGTGCTCATAACCGTCAAAGATACCGGCCCGGGTATAAGGGAAAACGATCTGCCGTATATTTTCGAGCGCTTTTACCGGGGCGACAAGTCGCGCAACCGCAGGTCCGGGGGCAGCGGGCTCGGGCTTGCCATCGTCAGCAAGCTGGTGCAGGCGCACGGAGGCGGGATTTCGGCGGCCAATGAAGGGGGAGCGGTTTTCCTGATCACCCTTTCCGCAGCGCAGCCGCCGCCCGCGGCAACAAAGACGCAGATTTTGCGGGAGACGGACTCCGGAGACGAGTAACGGTTTAAAAAATAAACGTTTGACGGAGCTTTACCTACACAGGTTCTACATAATAGATGGGTACACTGATTCATAGTAACCAATTGAGAACTTTTGTGAAGGAGGCATCCGTCAAATGAAAAAATGGATAGGAGTCGGGTTGATCACCTTGGCCGCATCGCTGGCTCTTACGGGCTGCTTGAACGAATCGTCCAAAAATACAGCCGGTGGACCGGCGGCGACTCAGCCTGCAACGGCGGCGGGGAGCGGGGGAGCCGATTCGAAGGCACCCTGGATCGCGTCCAAGAACACGACGCGCATCAATTCGAGCGATCCTTACGAGGCGGCGGTACTTACCTCGCGTACGCTGTGGATGGCCACAAACGACGACAACCGCCCGGGAGGCGTCGTGCTCGTCAATCCCGAGGAATGGCAGACCGCCCTCGCGAGTGCCGATTTGATTCATCATCCGAATAACGGACCGGTTCTTTTCGTTAATAAGGACGGTATTCCGGATGTAACCGTGCGGGAACTGAAACGTCTGCAGCCGGCCGGAGTCGAATCCAACCAGGGCGTGCAGGCCATTCTCGTCGGGAATCTGGACCCTGCAGTGGAAAAACAGGCCAAGGAACTGGGCCTGAAAACGGACAAGATCTCGGCGGACAATCCTGCCGCGGCGGCAAAAGCGATAGACGCCTATTACGCGAAGGTAGCGAAGGAGAATCCGCCTTCCGTTATCGTAGGTTCCAGCGAGAACAAGGAATACACGATGCCTGCCGTCAACTGGATCTCCCATATGCCCGAGCCTCTGCTCTACGTGAGCAAGGATAAGGTTCCCCAAGAGACGATTGACGCTTTAAAAACGAGGGACGGCAAGGCGAACATCTACCTGCTCGGCCCTGACTCCGTCATTTCCTCAGCCGTCGAGAAACAGCTCGGCGAATACGGCAAAGTCGTGCGGATAGCGGGTAAAGACCCCGTCGAGAACAGCATCGCGTTCGCCAAGTACAAGGATCCGGCAACGGGATTCGGCTGGGGAATCACGACGCCGGGCCACAACTTCTCGCTGATCAGCAGAAAGAATCCGGATCTGGCCCTGGCTTCCGCCCCGTTCTCGCATCTCGGCAAGCACGCCCCCCTCATCTGGACGGAGAAGGACAAGCTGCCGGATTCCGTCATGGCGTACCTGATGGCCGTGCAGCCGAAGTACGACAAGTCTCCCGTGGAGGGCCCATTCAACCATGCGTGGCTTACGGGAGACGAGCGTTCGATTTCGGCTTCGGGCCAGGGCGAGATCGACTCTATGCTCGAAATCGTCTCCAAGACAGGCGGGGGACACGGTGGCCACGGCGGCATGTCCGGTATGCCGGCCGCCGGTGACCGGTCAGGGACAACCGGCGGCGATGCGGCTAAAAATACCGGCACCGGCGGCACAGCCGGAACGGGCTCCGGTTCCGCTTCCGGGAAGACCGACATGTCAGGCATGTCTCATGCAGGCCATTAACGGAAGTCGTCCGTCCGCATCAAACGACAAAGAGAACGCCGGCCGGCGTTCTCTTTGTTATGGCAGCGAAATTACAAGGCGTATCCGGCGGCTGTACTATTCCACAACCCCCGTGCGGAGCAGTTCCATGTTTAAATGGACATCGACGGACATGGAAGACATTTTGTCGTACCAATCGCTTTTCGTCAAACTGCTTCCGCGACGCGATTGGCGATAAATCTCTCCGAAGCCGACGGGATCTGTTTTTAGCTCCGTAATTTCAGAAAGCACACTTTCCATTTTCTTTGTGAATTCGTCGGTTACGAGCTTCTCTATCGTGCGCGTCACCTCGGGCTCGGTTAAATTGATTCCGGCGGATATTTCCTCCAGAACAAACTTCAGGTCCATGTTCAGATCATAAGCGGGTTTTTCCGGGTCCGTCAGGCGGATTTTCTGGTTAGTATCGACGATCCGGACTACCGTATGAATGTGCTCCCGCCGGTCCGCGTTATTTTTACTCAAATAAGGCTCCAGCTCCTTCTTGTGGAGCTTAAGTTCGAAGGTGCCGGTCTTGAACCGGTTGCGGATCAGCTTCAGGTAAGCGGCGTCGCTGCTGGACAGCGTGCCGACCATTTTGTCGAATTTGAACAGGGCCACCTTTTCGGTCGAGATCGTTTCCCCCTTGCGGACAAAAACGGGAAGAATGGGATCTTTGCCGGCGGAATAATAATCTCGCAGAAATTCATGAAGCGTGGGTGAAATAATTTGCCCTTCCAGCACATTCTGCTTGATCGTATCATACAGATAGGTTCCGATATTACGGATGTTCCGGTACGGATACTGGAGAATATCGGCGCTTTTCTCGGTACTGATGCCCAAATATATTTTTGTGCCGATGGAAGGATCGCGGATCAGGGAATCGATGAGATCGATCAGACCGTCGCGGGCGATCGCTTCCTCGTACAAGACGACGCGCAGCTGGCCCAGCATCAGCTTTTTGGATGATTTGCGGTTCTGGTCCTCCCGCAGCTTTTTGGTCGTATAAGCCTGGTTGGCCAGAATCGTAACCCGGTGACCGGATTCTTTATCCAGGGCATACATGACGGATGTGCCGCTGAGAATGCCGTCGCGGCCTTTGTCGTAACCAACGGCCACCACGAGACCGATTCTTTCGAAGATCCGCTGTTCGACACATCCCGTCGCGGTAAGAACCGTCACAAGGGCAAGCAGGCAAAGCCGGCGAATTTTCACCGGGAATCACCTCCGTTTTGGGGCTGTGAGACCCGTCTTTTGAAAAGCAAGATCATACTCAGCAGGAGCGGATACACAAAAGCCATGTAGATGCTTATTAGACCGGATATATCGTTCAGCTGCTTAATTTCAAGTCTGCTGCTAAAAAAGATGCAAATCGCAAACAAAACGATGATGACAAGGTAAAGGGAAGGTTTTTCCTTCAGCTTGCTCACTTTCGGAATACCGCGGGAGGCGGACCACACATACAGCATCAAGTTCGGCAAAATTCCGATGAGATAGAGCGAAACCGTAATATATTCGACGCGCTCGATAAAGGGGAATTCCACGATTTTGAGCAACGTCAAAGTCGGCCAAATGGTGTGGATAAGCTGTCCCCCGCTGAAATAGACAAGCGCCGTACACATGTAAATGAAATAAGTAACTATAGTAAACGTAATGGCGAGATGGGCGTATCTCGGCGCTTTTTGTGTATCGCGTATAAAAGGAAAAACAAACATCAGCATTTCAAAACCGATTACCGAGAAGGAGATTTCTTGCGTTCCCTTCAGAAATTCCCACGGAGTATGATTCATGACGGGGAGCAGATATCCCCAATCCGCATATTTTAGGGGATAGTAGTACAGCAGCATCTCCAAGGTTATGATCAGAATACTTATAAATCCGATTCCGACAATCACTCTGATGCCTCCAAGCACACCGTACAACGTGAGGGCAAGAACCATAAAGGCCAGGAATCCGGGAGACATGTCCGGAAAAATCCACGTCTGCACAATTTCCGTATAATTCCGGAGAATCGTCAAAGCGATGAGGAACAGGTAAGCCACATAGAGGAAGGACAAGACACCGCCCAGCCATTTTCCGAAAGCTTCCTTCTGAATGTCAAAGAGATCCTTGCCGGGGTATTTTTTGAGAAAGGTGAACATGGCGAAAACGACAAGATGGCAGAACAGCCCGGCGATCAGGACGGTAATCCATGAATCCTGGCCGACTATTTTGTAAATTTTTCGTTGAAAGCTGGCCCCTCCCACACCTATCTGCGCCGTTGTAATGACAAAGAAAAGCAGATAGGCGCGCAGTGAAATGTGGGGAGATTCCGGATAGCTGTTCATGTCAGTCACCTAGTTTTCTTCTTGGAATTGTTCGAACAAATCTATATTTTGCCGGTTATCCGGGGTTTCGGCGGTGTCCCCTTTCTTTTTCCAACCCTGGAAAGAGAGGATTCTGATAAGGTTGTCCATGAATTTGCCGTAAGGCCGTCGGATAAACAATTCGGTAAATTCGGAGTTGTCAAACGGATAAAACGGCTTCAGGTACGGCGTACCGAGCGACGTGAGCCTCACGAGATGAATGATCAGAAAAGCTATGCCGATGACGATGCCGACCCCGCCCCAGAATCCGGCGATCAAGATCATCGGGAAACGGAGAATCCGGATAGCCGTACCCATCATAAATCCCGGTGAAGTGAAGGAGGCAAGCGCGCCGAGCGCGACAATCATGATGAGCAGATTGCTCGTGAATCCCGCCTGAACGGCGGCTTGCCCGATGACGATACCGCCCACGATGCCCATCGTCTGTCCGACTTTGGTCGGCAGTCTCGCGCCCGCTTCCCGCAGAAGCTCGATGATGAACTCAAGCAGCAGGGCTTCGAATAAAGGCGGGAATGGAACCTTCGACCTGGAGCTTGAAAGAGGATCGAGCAGGGCCGAAGGGATCATTTCGTAATGAAAGGTGAGCGCGGCCACATAAAGGGGAGTCAGCAGCATCGAGAAGAAAACGGCCAGCATCCTCAAGATGAACACGAAAGCGGACATCTGCCAGTGTACGTAACGGTCTTCTTCGGCTTTGAAAAAGTCGATGAAGGTGGAAGGACCGATCAAGGCACGGGGGCTGCCTCCGACGAGCACGATCACTTTGCCTTCGAGCAGCGAGCCGACGGTCCGGTCAGGCCTTTCCGTCAGGAAATACATAGGAAAAATGCTGTCGGGATTGTCTTCGAGCATTTTGGCGAGCATGCCGCTGTCCAGAATGCCGTCCGTCTTGAGATTGGACAGGCGTTTGCGGACCATTTCGGCATAGGCGTTATTGTTGAGTCCCTCCATATAGCACATGATCGTCCGGGTTTTGGTCTGATTACCGATCGTGAACAGTTCGGTTTTGAGCAGCGGATCGTTTATGATGCTGCGGATCAAAGCCATGTTCTGATCGATCGATTCCGCGAAACTGACCTGGGGTCCGAAAATCTGGCTCTCATTCTCGGCAGATGTCAGGCTCCGCCCGGGAATCTGGTCGGCCTGGAGGATCACGCCTCTTTCGTAACCCGCCGGATGAACGTAAACCCAGCCCGCGAGAAGCAGGGAGGGGAGTTCCCCCCATTCGCAGATTTTTTTGCCCGCGCCCACGGGCAGGTATGCCAGAAGCTCATCCGGACCTAAACCTCCGCCGAGCTCCAGCAGCGGATGGAGAATGTCGCGGTGCAGAATATCTTTGTTAGTCATCTGGTGAAGATAAAACAACTCGTAAGACTCCCCGGGTATCCCGATGACTTTGCTTTGGATCTGATTAGTCCCTTGTGAACAATAGGTTTTGAAATCATTAAAGCTGCGGATGGTAAAATCAGTCATTAGGCCGACACGTCCTCCCTCGAGGGCTTGGTCCCCTTAGTATGACCGGAAGCGGCTCTCTTTACTTACATATAGCGGGAAGAAAGGAAAATAGGCATTCGGAGATCGTTTTGCGGGAAGATAAGCTCTCATCGGGTCCCTCTGATATCCCGCAAGGGCCGGCTTACGGGGATAGCCGCGTTATGCACGGAGGGCTGCCACAAGTCCTGCTGCAACCGGCACCGGGCAACCGCAAGGAGTATAAAACACGCCGGGCAGCCCCGCCGGAAATACCGGGTTCCGGTGTGCGGCCGATGCATGACGCCGGGCCTTGTCGGGCCCGCAAGCAGACCCGGAAAGGCTGGAATCCAGACTGCGAACCTGCTATAATGTGGGAACCGAGGTGATGAGTGATGGGGAAAAAGAACAGACCCGCCCCTGCGCCGCGTGCCGCCGATACGGATAAGCCCGCAACGCTTAAGGACCTGCTTAACCCGCAGGTTATCGAGAAGTTGAAGGCCCAATCCGATCAGATGAAGGCGGACGAAGCGAAGCGCCGCGAGGAAGAGCAGCGGAAGGCGGCGGAGGCCCGCAAGGCCGAGCAGAAGAGGCTCGACAACAATTTCGAACATTTGCTGGCCAACAGCGAGATGGATTGGCGCAAATACAAATAAGCAAGCAACCCCAAGCAGTCTGCCCCGGCAGGCTGTTTTGGTTTTTACCGGCTTATCGCTCCCGCTTCATTCGGGAAGAGGCTCAGTTGCTCCTCAAGCGGGTTCCATTATATTATTATGTAAGCATATGCAAATACGGAAGGAGCTTAAAAGGTGGAACGACTGCAAAGCTTGGCCGATACGTTTAAGCTCATGGGGGACAAAACCCGGCTGACGATTCTTGCCCTTCTGCGGGAAGGGGAGCTCTGCGTCTGCGACCTGGTGGACGTGACGGGAATGTCCCAGCCGAGCGTCTCGCAGCATCTGCGGAAGATGAAGGATGCGGGACTGGTGAGCGAGACGAGAAAGGGACAGTGGATCTACTATTCACTGGCGGCCGACAGCAAGGACCTGACTCTGGAGCTGCTCCGCCAAGTCCCTTCGATGAGACACAAAATCGCAGAAATGGAAGAGAAAACGGACGGAAGTGGACGCTGCGGCTGAGCCTGCAAAAGTCTTGCCTTCGCAAGCGGCAGTGGAGGCAGCGATCCGTCACGCTTCGTCTTATTATAAAGCGGCCCGGAATAGAATCCGGGCTTTTTTTGCTGTTGACACTGACATTCATGTGAGGGTTTATAATAGCCTCAGGAACAAATAAAGGCAGAAAGGAGTTTGCCGGAAAATGAAAATCGGAGAACTTTCCGCCCGCACCGGAGTCAGTATCCGTTCCCTCCGCTACTATGAGGAACAAGGGCTGCTTTCGCCGGTCCGCGGGGACAACGGGTACCGGGAATATACTTCCTTCGCCGTAGAGCAGGTGCGGACTATCCAGCTGTACCTCGGGCTCGGCCTCAATACCGAGCAAATTTCCGGATTTCTTCACTGTGTACTGATGAACAATGAAGCCTTCTGTTCCGAAGTGCTTCCGGTTTACAAGCAAAAGCTTTCGGAAATCGAAGAGCAGATCGGGGTGCTGCAGAGCATCAAATCGAATCTGGAAGAAAGAATCCATTATATTTTAAACAACGGAACCAAGGAGGAGAAATTACAATGAGCCTGAAAACCGTCAACGATGCAACGTATCTGGACCATATATCCGATGGAGGCGTGACCGTTATCGATTTTACCGCCGTGTGGTGCCCGCCATGCAAAACGCTTCTTCCTATTCTGGAAGAACTCAGCAATGAATATACCGGCAAAGTGAACTTTCTGAAAGTCGATTGCGACGACTCGCCGGAAGCGGCTTCGGCTTTCGGTGTCATGTCGATGCCTACCGTGCTTGTCCTGCACAGGGGCGAGCCGGTGGAGAAGCTTGTCGGCTTGAGGCCCAAATCCGTCTACCAATCGGTTTTATCCCGCTATATCGGCTGACGGTTCCCCGCTTCGGCGATCCGGAGAATGAAAATGAAAGATTTCGTTCAACTTATACAGAACCGGGGTAAAAGAAGAGAGAGCCTCATTACGAGAAGGAGGGTTACCCATGGCTAACGAGATCCAGCCCGTCACGGACTGGCTAAATTCCAACGCGAACAAGGCAATCCGGATCGCCAAAGAAGAACAGGAAGATATCGACCGGGTCGACCTTCAATTGAGCCGGGTCGAATACCGCGAGTATCAGCCCGATGCTCCGGACGACTATACGAACGGCAGCGCTTTGCTTCTTTACGGGGAAGGAACGGTCCTTAACAATGGCAGCGAAGAAGCTCTTCCCCAAGGAACGTTTGTTATCCCGCTCGAAGGCCTCTCCGTGGCGGATTTAAGCGAAGACAGCGTCGTGCTGAAAACGGAACGCGCCGTCTATTCGCTGACGCTCCAGTAAACAGCCGCATGCCAACCGCATGCGTACGATCGTCAGCCCCCGGTCGGGGGCTATTTTTTTTGCCCGTGGCTTGTTCGGGCCTATAAAGATGAATAAATGGCCGCTGAGCCGCGTCTATTAAAAGGCGTCCAATGGGCTCGGTAAAAGGGAAAGTGCCTTAAAGGACGGAAAGTGGAGCCGCCGTGCAGACCGGGGTTTTTTCTTTTTTTCATAAAAAGTCCGGAACCGGGCAGGATAAGAATTCCTTTATAAAACACGCAAATTGTATTATAATTTCTAATGGATCACTGGACATGAACGCCATTGATTTTTGGGCAGACAAATTTAGGATCCTTGGACGTAGACGCCAACGGTTTAAAGGAAGGTTACTTTTGGAGAAGAAGACTGCACTGAGCCAATTATCAAGCCAGACGGGAAAGATGCTCAGGGAACGTTTTGGCAAAGGACCTGAGTCCATTTTTATCTCGTATAATGAATACGGCATTACTCTACATTTCCGGAATTTCGTAAGTGCAGTTGAAATGATTCTGCTGGATAAGCAGAAAGGCGAAGCCGTCCGCGAAACCCGCCAAATGGTCATGGATGTGCTGCTGCCGGACTTGAAGGAATTCATTACTCAGACCGTGGGTATTGCGATCGAGGAAATCTATTATGACTGGGATTTGGAAGACCACTCGGGCATCATGATCGGCCTGACGAATAAATCCCTCGATGCGGATATACAGGAGAAATACGCCGGATACGAGAAGGTTCATCAACAGGTGAGCGAAGTAACGGCACACGTACAAAAAATTCCCGACCATATTTATTCGTTCTGGACGAATCCGAGAACACTTATTATCGTCAGGGAAGGCTTGCTTATCATGCTGGAAAAAGAGCTGATTAATACGGGGTACGAGAACGCCCTGAGGGTCGCCAAAATATCCCTTGAAAAGAAGCTTTTACTGCATGATGTGGATATGGAACAAGCGATTGGAAGAACGGTGACGGGTTTGTATCTGGACTGGGATTTCGAGAGAGACAGAAGCGTTCTGGTCTATACATTTAAATAAAATCATACGGACTGAATGCCCAGATATCTTACATACGCTGGTCATGAGCCAAGATCTCGCGGAAGCGCGTTTCTTGGCTCTTGCTTTTTATTGAATCCAATCGCCAAAGGAGGAGTCCGGAACTCTTGATACACTTACATGGAATGAGTAAGCAAATACCGTATAATCTGGCAGAGGGCGGCAGGTCGTCCGGCGGAGAGGGAAGTTCCGCTGGACCGAGGGCCGCAAAGCCTAAACCACGTGGATATACGTACACGTCGGAACGAAAAATCAGGCTTCCGGAGAAAATAGCGGTTTCGAAGGAACTGGATCTGACCGGCGCCTATCTGTTGTTTCGCTTCTCGGATTCAGCGGGGCCCGCTTATCCGTCTCTGTCTCTGCTGCCTTCGGCTCCTTCGCGAAGCGATTCCCGGAATGGCGAGGACTTATCCATTCTGATTGTGGAAGACAATCCGATGAACCGGAAGCTCCTACAGACGATTCTGAGAAAGCGGGGGTTCGAACCCGACATCGCGGAGGACGGGGCCGAGGCGGTGGAAGCTTTTGCGCATAAAGCATACGATCTTATCTTTATGGATATCGCGATGCCCAACATGGACGGCCTTGAGGCGGCAAGACGAATCCGTGAGGCGGCCCCCGGTGACAACAGTCCCGTAATCGTGGCCGTGACGGCTTATGCCCGCAAAGAAGACCGGGTGAAGTGCCTGGCGAGCGGGATGCAGGATTATGTCAGCAAGCCGTTTCGGATCGCGGAAATCGAGGACGTGCTGTTGAAATGGATCGGTTATATCAAAGAGTACAGAAATTAAAAGAAGAAGCTGGTTTTCGGTTGGCGAAAATCAGCTTTTTTGTTTGTATGACCCTGCCGGCTGCCGGGACCGGCTATTTTACAGGAGATTGCAGGATGAAACGGGAGATTAGTGGAAAAACTTAAAAGGTGCTTTGACAAACCGTTAAAGAAATTGTTACACTGGGAGTCCGTCAAAATTCAGGGTTATCCCCGCGGAATAGAACCCTTTACCAAATTCTAACTACGAAAGAAGCGTCTGCATAATGGAAAGTAAATTTGTCAAAGAAACAAGATGTATGAAAGTAGCCCGGGTATTCCCTCCCGATGTTAACAACCACAATACGATGTTCGGCGGTAAGCTGATGTCTTATATCGACGATATTGCCTCGATCTCGGCTTCCAAGCTCTGCCGGGTAACGGCTGTTACGGCATCCACGGACTCTGTCGATTTTCTATATCCGATCCGTCCTTCCGATTCGGTTTCCCTCGAGTCCTTCGTCACCTGGACAGGCAGAACGTCCATGGAGGTGTTCGTCAAAGTCATCACGGAAGACCTGGTGACCGGCGAAAGAAAAATCGCGGCGACCTCTTTTCTGACCTTTGTGGGCTTGGACGAGAACAACAAGGCGGTTCCGGTTCCGAGAGTCATCCCCGAAACGGAAGAAGAGAACAAGCTTTACGAAACCGCCGAACACCGGGCGGAAATCCGCAAGGTAAGAAGAGAAGCCAGCAAAACGTTTGCAGACTACCTCTTGACCAAATATCCTTGGGAATAAACGCAAGGCAGGCCGGAAGCTCCGGCAAAAAAACTTCGGTCGCAATGAACCGGAGTTTTTTTTGATTCAATCGGACTGACAGCGGGTAAATAAAGGGTTTATTTCCTTTCCGGGATTCGATATAATAGCTGGTAGGACTAACGAAGATTATCGAGGAAGGGATTGAAGGATCGATTGAAAAATCGGTTGATTGAAGATCGTGTCGCTCGGCTTTTGCACGAATCGAACAGTCAGGTTCAAGTCACGCTGGAGTCGCATTTTCCCGGGGGACGGATGGCCGGCGGAAAGTACAATATGGGCCGTCATCTCATCACCTTATATATAGAAGAAATCAAAGCGCAGTGTATGCAGCTTTACGGATCGCACGACCTGCTGGAGGCGTACGTCGACATCGTCCTCGCCCACGAAATCGGTCATGCCGAGGACGGGGATCTGGACCGCCTGGCGTCCCTGATGGATACGTCGGACAGCGAGCTGGAGCGCAGACGGATCGCGCTTCGCATCGAAGAAAACGCTTGGGCTTACGCCCGCGCGCTGCTGCCGGAAACGAGCAGTCCCATGCTTGACGAGATCGTCCGGGAGTCGCTGCAGGCTTATCACGAAGCGATTGACGAGCTGGAGCTTGAACTCCAGCCGATCGGAGCTTAATGAAAGCCAACCGGTGCGCATATGAAGAAGCGTGGAGGCACGCTAAGCATGATTGGGATTCCTACAAATATAAAACCGGAGATTCCGGTTTATCGGACCCGCAGACCCGTTCCATCCGGAACTGAATCTGCGGGTTTTTTGTTGTGCGGATACGGAAGCGCCGTGGGTAGACGACGGCAGGTAAACTACCGGACATGCGGCAGCCGGGGATTTTTTGGCCGGGCGGAGCGGGGAGCGAACGGAAGATACATGAGCAGGAAAATGACGAGAGCCGCGGCTTCCAGTGACAGAAGGTACCACGGATACGGACCGAGATAGTCGAGCAGGGAAGACGTTTCGGGCTTGCGCGCCAGGAACATGTAGTTGCCCCCGGTCAGGAGGTTAACGGTCCCGACTGCGACCAGCAGCACATTAAGGTAACCCATGGCCAGGAACACGGATTTGAAGGTGGGGCGGAAGCCTTCTACCCAGATCAGATAAAGAACCCCGAGAATAATGGCGATATGAGCGGCAAAAAATTCAAAAAACCGAAAATGCGGGAACGCGTACCAGAGTACCGGCGTCGCAAGCGCCATAAGCGCCCCGCCGATTCCGGTGAAATAAACCACCTGAAACAGGAGCCTGCTTTTGAAAAGCAGCATAAACACACTGAGATAAAGGGAAATGCTGCAAAGTTCAAGCGGAAGGGTGTACCGGACGTCGTAGATTCCCTCCACCGCGTACCACACGTTCAGGCTTGTTTCGCACAACACCAGAATAAGGGCGATGGCGATTCGTCCCCAGAGAGCCCGATTCCCCCGAGTGAACCAGTTCCTTGAACCGTAGAGCGCAAGAATCAGGGCCGCAAAGATCGTTAAAGCCGCCCAGTGCGCTCCCGAATAAGCGGTAAACCCCTCCGCTTCGTTTGCGCCGAAAAAGCGCTCCATTTCTTGAGACCCCTCCTTTAAAAAAACTCATTTTTTCATTATATTAACATATTTGCCTGTGTATCAAAGGTTTTTTTGCGCAATCTCTCTTTCAAACTATCCCGGATTGGTTAAGTAAGAAGAGAGGAGGTGTTCATTAGATGATGAGTAAGAATGAAGAAGCCCGCAAGGCCGACTTTTCCAATGAGACTCCTGAGATAACACCTAAGACACCGCCGGAAATCAAACCGAACGACGTGCCGGAAGTGGCTCCGCGTAAGGTACCCGAAACACCGCCGGCAGTTCCGCCGGAAATCAAGCCGACGGTTCCTCCCGAGATCAGCCCGCAGAGAAATCCGGAGTTTCCGGATCCGAGCCGATAGATTGAGAGGGACGGGGCGGGGAGCTCCGGATACGGAAAATTCCCGGCTTGTCTTTGCCATTTTCCAACAAAAAATTGGAAAATAATCGCCGAGGGTTTGACAAACATCTCGGCCCACAAGATCTATAATCACATTCATGCGCGTAATCGCACATATCCAAGCGGGTTCCGTCATAGGTATCTTGTAGAGTGTTTTCAAAGAGTAGATCCTCTATGACAGGCAAACGCTAATTGACATGCACAGAAGGAGAAGATTAAGTGTTTATGGAGAGAAGAGAAGAACCCGTGATTTTGTTCCAGGCTTCACTGTCTTTAGTCGTGTCCGCAGCCAATAAAACGCAGGCTGCCGAAACGGCCGCTTTCCTGTTAAACAGGGAAAGCATTGATCTTAGCCCCGTTCAGATGGTCAACGAGCAGGGGGAGAAAGCCGAATTCCCGATGGAATCCGTAGAAGCGGTCGAGTGGACGCGAGTCGAGGATATCCGCGAAGGAGGCCGTTTCAAAGTGTACGGCACGATTAGGCTGAAGCTGAGAACAGGCAGCCCGGAAAATTACGCGTCCGTGATTCAAGCAGGCTTGTCCGGTTATCATCTTCCGCGCTCGGTCATCCACGATCACACGGTATGGGTCATCCCAACAAACTGCGGTCCGGCGTTCGCCTGTGTGCTGGATGAGAAAACGTCCTGGAAACCGGCCGTCCAAGAACCCGCCATGCTGGTTGCGGTCGGTTAAAGATAAAGACTGTCTCCCGGGAGACAGTCTTGTTTTATGTCTTTATCTTTTTCTCATTTCGAAAAACTCGCAGCCGAGACGGTCGTGATAAGTCAGCTCGCTGACCCGGGTCTGCACCACCACCATGGAATCGTCGAAACGGGTAATGACGGCTCCGGTGTCTATAATATGATCGTTCTTGAACACGCGGACCGGCGATTGACGGTCCATTGCTTCTTTAAAATCCTGGTCGGTCGTTAAACGGCGGTTCTGGGCCATGGGCAGCTCTCCTTGATCTTTAAGCGCGTTCTTGGTATAGGTCTTTACCCGATCTATGTTACCATACATGCCGGGAGGAGTCAGGTCTTTACCGTTAAAAGGGTATCGCCGGATGCTGGTAGATTACTGGAAGTTGCCTCTCGCCACCCCCATATCTTCAACGCGCTACGAAAGGTAAAGGAGAAGGGGGATTGGAAGGATGGAAAAAAAACGGTGTTTATTCTGCGATCAAATCGTGCCGATCGGCCGTGAGGACGGGTACGATTTATATACAGGATGCTATTGCTCGCCCGATGGCTCCTACGGACTTCACCGGGACAGCTATGACCCTTACAGTGTTTTGTCTTATCAGACCAAACATCTCATGTTTCCCGTCATATCCGCCTACATCCGGGAGCTTACGGACTGCGGAGAGACGGTTCGCCTTACCATTGACGATCTGGAAGCAATCCGGAACTCGCCACGCGTCCCGGTTACGATAGAAGACAAAGGCATACGGCTTCTGCAATTTTTTTACCGGCACAGCGGAGGCCCGGACGAAGCGGTCGTGCTGCAGCAGCTTCCGAAGAGCTACAACTTAACGTATTCGCCTAACCTGCAGGAGCTGATCTATATCATCGAGAAGTTGAAGGAAGAGCGGCTTCTCGAACGCATGGGCTCTAGCTTCAAGCTGACGGCGCAGGGCTGGAAAACGGCCGAAGAAAGTCTGGGCGGCAAACGCCTTAAGCCCTGCTTCGTCCTGCTTCCAGAAGACGTGGAGACCCGGCACCAGTGGACGGAGAAAGTGTTGCCGGTCATTGAGCAGTGCGGCTACGACCCGCGTACGTCGGAGAAAACCCCGAGGGAAAAGGAAGCGGACTACAACCTTCGGATGATCGCGGACAGCAAGCTTCTCATTGCGGACTTGGGCGCCCAAGGGCCGGAAGTGTTTCTGGCGGGCGGATATGCGCTCGGGCGCAATATCCCGGTCATCTGGACGTCCAGACGGGCCGGGGATGAGACGACCGCATCTCCTTCCGAGAAAATCCGGCCTTTCGTCTGGGAGACGGCGGAGGAACTCGCGTCTATTTTGAGGCAGCGGCTTACGAGCGAAGTGTTTTAAGGAAAGGTTTAAGGGACGGCCATCCGGGAGGATGGCTTTTTTCATGTGCCGTCCGGGAACGGAGACCGTAACTTTTCGTCATTTTCTGCGTCCAATACAACGTAAACATGGGGAGGGCACATAATGAACAATAAAAAATGGATGGCGGCAGTCGTTTTAGGCTGTATGCTTACAGGTTCAGCCACGGCGAATGCCTATGAATCGAGATTGAAACCGTTCGGAGACGTGCCGGAGAGCGTCTGGTCCGCCGAACATATTTATACGCTTGCGGCCGTACAGGCGCTGGACGGCTATCAGGACGGCGGGTTTCATCCGCTTGCGGCCATGTCTCGCGAGGAATTTATCAAGCTGCTCGTCACGGCGGCGAAAACCGGATATGATGCGGGTCATCCCGTCGCCCTTACGGACGTCGGCCGGGACCGCTGGTCCTATCCGATGATCGGCGCCGCTCTTCAGCGCGGCTGGATCAAAGCGATGGTGGACAGCGGAGGAGCTTTCCATCCGGCAGCACCGATCCGCAGGGAAGAGGTAGCTTACGCGATGGGAAGCCTGCTCCTGGACAAGCTGAGCGAAGCGGAACGCGCAAGCTGGCTGGGGAGCGGCTGGAAACAGGAGCAGAGCAGCCGGGCTTTCGCGGACGCGGCGGGAGTCGACGAGGCGCTGAAGCCTTACGTCTATTACGCGGTGAACCGCGGAATGCTGGAAGGCAGCGAGAACGGCCTTGAGCCGGACAAGCAGCTCAGCCGCCAGGAAGCGGCTGCGGTCATCAACCGGCTGCTGCATAAGGAAGCCGGGAACAAGCAGCTGGAGGTGACGGGGTTTTATGCCGTGCAGTCGTACAACAGCCTCGGCAAAATGCCTCTTCTGGACCGCGTTGCCCTTGGCTGGTGGCACCTGAATTACGAAGGCGCCGGCTCCGCGAAGCTCGGTTCGGCAGACGACCCGTTCAAGTTCAACCGGCCGGACGGCTGGGAAGAAGTGACGGCTGCCGCAAGTTCCAGCCACGTTTCCAAGGATTTGATGGTATTTGCCAACAAATCGCACCGCGTGGAAGAGTTTCTGGGGGATGTCGCAGCGCGCAAGGCGTTTACGGCAGCGCTGACGGAAACTCTTTCAGATCCGAAGTACGGCTTCACCGGGGTTTGCATCGACTTTGAAGATTTGTACGGAGCGGGCAAGAAAGCGGAGTTTGCTGCATTCCTGAGCGAAGTTAAGGAAGCGGCGAAAGGCAAAACACTCACCGTAACGGTGCCTCCAACCTATTATTTCGAAGGCTACGATCTTCCGTCCATAGGTAAGACGGCGGATACGGTCATTCTCATGGCGTACGATTTTCTGTACAAGCCGGACCGGCTCCCGTCCGCACCGCTTCCGCTGGTGGCCGAAGCCGTGAGGGATACGATTAAAGCAGGCGTTCCGGCGGAGAAGCTGGTTCTGGGCATCAGCAAGAAAACGGACCAGTTTATCGATCAGGGCGGAACGACTACCTACGCCTCGCCGGCGAGTTCGGCCGTGGAAGAGCGTCTGAAGAAACCCGGAGTCAAATCGACCTTATCCGTTCCTTATCTGCTCGGGCATATCCGGTACACGGATGGAGGCGCGCATGAATTGTTTTACGAGGATTCCGACAGTGTGGACCGCAAAATCTGGCTGGCGCGCTATTACGGCTTAAAAGGGGTTTCCCTATGGTATATGGGCCAGTTCACGAATAGCGATTGGCAGCGGATCGACGCAGTGAAGTGAGAAATGACGGAGCTTTGAAATATAGACAAAAGCCGGGAATGTCCGCGAAAAAGCGGTTGTTCAGGGCCGCATTCGCCGTTATGGCCGCCGTATTGTCCGCGATCATGCTGATTCAGCTCGTGATGACCAAATCGGACGAGAAAAATCTCGAGAAGCTCGGATTGGACAGCGCCCGGTTGTTGAGCGGGCTGGACCCGGGAGTCGCCCGGAAAATGGACGAGCTGCTGGCCAAAACGGCGGCTATCGGCATTAAGGTCGTCATTACGGACGATTTCCGCAGCATGGAGGAACAGGACAAGCTGTACAGTCAGGGGCGTACAAGCGAAGGAAAAATCGTGACGCATGCCAAGGCGGGCGAGTCTTATCACAACTACGGCCTGGCGATCGACTTTGCCCTGAAAACGAAATCCGGCAAAATCATTTGGGATATGAATGCCGACTTGAACGGCGACGGCCGCAAAGACTGGATGCAGGTCGTCGCGATTGCCAAGGAGCTCGGTTTCGAATGGGGCGGGGATTGGACTAATTTCCCCGACTATCCCCATCTCCAGCTCAGCTACGGTTTAAGCATCGCCGAGCTTCAGCGCGGCACGAAGACGGCCCGTTCGGGCTCTTAACGGGGAAAAAGGCGGTTTTACGGGACGGTACCCCGGAAAACCGCCTTTTGGTATGCAGTTACGCGTTCTCCCGGGAATCGGGGCTGAACGTCATGCGGTTTTTCCCGCTGCGCTTGGACATATACAGAGCCTGGTCGGCAAGGCGCATCGTTTCGATCGGGTCTTCATGATGAAGCGGCCATACCGCAGCGCCTATACTGCAGCCGATTCTTAACGCTTGTTGGTCCACGAGAAACGGCTCGTTCATTCTCTCCAAAATGCTCCCTGCCAGACGAATGGCGGCGGGATCGGGAGCGGAAGCGCCCGTCGGAAGGACGATGACAAACTCGTCTCCGCCCACCCGTGTAATGATGCTGTCCGTACTCATTCCTTGTGTGAGCCTGAGGGCGGTCTGTTGGAGAAGCTTGTCTCCGAATAGATGTCCCAGCGAATCGTTTACTTTTTTGAACCCGTCGAGATCCAGATAAAGAAACGTCAGTGTCGTCCCGTTCTCTTTCGCCTGCCACATCGCCTGCTCCAGATAAGCGTCCAAGGCGATCCGGTTCGGCAGTCCCGTCAGCTTGTCGTGAAGAGCGAGATCGGACATCTGGTCCAGAGCATGCTCGGTTTTCGTCAAGTTGTCGACGAGATTGCGCAGCGAATCCGATAAGATGCGGATCTCCCGAATAAACGTGAAAGCGGGAAATGAGGCAGACTCGCCTTTCCGGAGCCGGTCCGCGGAGCGGGTAATTTTTTGCAAGGGACTGACGATCCAGCCTGCGAGAAATGCGGCAAGCACCGCAAATACGAGGGACAGGATAATACCGGCTGCGGTTATGTACGTTTTCAGTTCGCGAACGGACGTAAACGCGACGTCGGCGGGTTCCCTTACGAGAACGGACCAGCCCAGCCCGGGGTAATCCAGATAGCCTTTCCCGTACGCGTAGCCGCTCAAATAGGTATGCCTGTCCGGATACGTTTCCGTCAGCCAGCCGTTGCCTCCTGCCTGAGCTTTGCGGATGCCGGCCGTGTCCAGCGGACGATACAGCAATTCTTTCGGTCCGAGGAGGACCGTATTTTCTTTTTTACTCACAATGAGCACTTCGAGTTGTTTCATTTTGTCTTTAAGCGGCTGCAAAAGCGTGGCTTCGACTTCCCGGGACCACTCCCAGCTGAGATGGGCGGCGAGTACGCCGGTAAGCTGACCCTGCTTGTTGTAGACCGGCGTGCTGATGTCGACGAACTGAAGCGGCTCGCCCGAAGGATTGGGCAGAAGCTTGGCAAGCAGGACAGCTTCGTGGACGTCCCCGATAAACCGCCCTTTCCTCCCTTCGGTGAAAACGGGTCGGGAGGCGATGTTGGTTCCCGTCAAAATGCCGTCCGTCGAAGCGGTCACTTTTCCTTCGGGATCGATAAAAGCGACCCAGGTGTAGGAGGGAAAGCTTTTTTTCAATTGTTCGAGCAAACTGCGAAGCTCATTGGCGTCGCCAGGACCAGGGGCTTCCCGGTTAGAAATCAGTTCGCTCAGGACGTCGATTTCACCGGCGCGCGACCACATAAAATGGTCCAGTTTATCCGCCATTTGATAAGCGACCTGAGAGAGCGAGATGCCGATGGATTCTTCGACTTGACGGGTCGTTTTGTTGCCGATCACCGTACTCAGCACCCCTGTCAGAAGGCAGATAACCAAGGCGGATACGAGGGCAAACGTAGTACGTAAACTGAGCGACATTCAAGCGTTCTCCTTGTTCATGCAAATCCGGTTCCCAGACCCAAAAAATGCAATCGGGAACAACCTTATTTATATCGACAACTTCGGACAGCTTGTTTAGAGGGGGCGGACAGGGATAAGGGGATGGACATAAGCAGAAGAAATGCTCATTGACTTGACATCAAACATTGATTTACAATATCTAATATAACACAAACGAAACTTTATATTGTTTAGTTTATGAAAGAGGAGAGAGCGATGGACAGAAGGGCAGAGCTGGTTCGGCAGTTTAAAGAGATGGAGACGGAAGCAGGGGTCTATCAAATCCGCAATACGACGAACGACAAGATTTTTGTGGAAAGTTCCCCTAATTTCAAAAATATAAACGGGCGGACTTTTGAACTCAACATAGGCTCCCATCTGAACAAGGAGCTTCAGAAAGATTGGACGGAGCTGGGTGAAGAGAAGTTTGTCTTTGAAATCCTGGAAATCGTCGAGAAGAAAAAAACCGGCTACTTCGACCTGAAGGACACGTTGAAAAAGATGGAGCGGAAGTGGCTGGACCGTCTTCAGCCGTACGGCGACAAAGGGTACAACAAGCCGCCTAGAGCGTAAACAAGCGGCCCGAAAGCCGAAGTTAAGAGGCGATGCCGTCCGGACGGGGCGGCACGTCTCTTTTTTCTTTGTAGGCGGAGTCCCGATGTTGGTATAATGGGTGAAAAGATTTCAGGAGCCGGGGGAACCAGAATCATGACATACATAGCCTCCTTTGATATCGGCACGACCCACGTAAAAGGAATTCTCGTCAACAGGGACGGAGAATTGTTTCACGAACAGAACGTTTCCCTGACCTGCCGTCAGGAGCCGCCCTTTATCGAGCAGGAGCCCGAGCAATGGTTTAAAGCGGTAGGCACGATTGTAAGCGAGTGGTTCCGGGTCGGAATCGGTGCCGGGCAAATCAGTCTCGTCTCGTTCAGCGGGCAAATGCAGGACTGTATCCCGGTAGATGAGCAGGGGCGCGCTGTCCGTCCGGCCATCCTGTACTCGGACAGCCGCGCGGGAGCAGAAGCCCGGATGATCCGCGATGAAATCGGGGAAGAAGAAATTTTCCGCAGCGCGGGCAATCGGATGGACGGAACGTTGACGTTCCCTAAGCTGCTTTGGCTGAAAACGCATGAAGCGGACAACTGCGCGCGTACAAGCCGCTATCTTATTTCTTCGAAGGATTACGTTATTGCGCGCCTGACCGGGGCTTTCGTTACGGATCCGACCTCCGCGGCGACCGCAGGATGCATGGATATCAGGCGGCGGGAGTGGAGAGAGGACTGGCTCGTACGGATGGGACTGCCCGCAGGTAAGCTGCCGGACATTCTCACTTCCGGGGAGACGGCCGGACGGGTGCACGCGGAAGGCAGCCGGCTTACGGGTCTGGACGAGGGAACGCCCGTTCTGTGCGGCATCGGGGACGCGGGAGCCGCTACGCTTGGAGCCGGTGTTTACGAGCCCGGCGAAGTGTACGCCTATATCGGAACGACCGGATGGATAGCGGGCGTATCCGGCGAGGTGGCGAACCCGGCGTCGGGCCTGTTCAACCTCGCTTACGGGGAGCTCGGCCGCTACATCCATGTCGCTCCGCTGACGAACGCCGGCAACGCCCATCGTTGGGCCGCCGAAGTGTTCGCGCCGGAAGCGGCCGGAACGGACGGCCGCGGGATGTACGAGGCGGCTGAACGCCTCGTGGAAGCGTCCGACCGTGGCAGGAACAAGATCCTATTCCTGCCCTACCTGAACGGGGAAAGATGTCCCGTTCAGGATGAGGAGGCGTCGGGCTGCTTCATCGGCCTGCGTCCTTCCACGACGAAAGCCGATATGGCGGCCGCCGTGCTGGAAGGCGTCGCTTTCGCGATGAAGCAGGTCATGGAGCTGCGCGGGGCGCCCGAAGGGGCAGCTTCTCTGACCTTAATCGGAGGAGGGGCGAGAAGCCGCCAGTGGTGCCGGATCCTGGCCGATGTGTTCGGGACGGAAGTATCCGTGCCCTCTGAATCGCAGTTTCTGCCGTGCCTGGGTGCAGCGGCGCTCGGATTTCCCGGCTTGGGCTGGGCAAGTAGCTATGACCGGTTATGTGAGCTTTTTAAAATAAGACGAAAATGCGAAACGTTTAATCCGGATGCGGAGAAAAGAGCACATTACGAATCCAAATATGCACGCTATTTGGAATTGTATCCTGCGCTTGCTCCGGTTTTCCGGCAGGCGGCGACGGAAGCTTAACGAGATGGGAGATTGACATGGAGCACTATCAGACGCTAATCGGAGTGGTTCTGGAGAAGTTGAGCCAGTCTCATCAAGAACTGAAATTTAATCTGGACGGGTTGAACAGCGTGCTGGCCAACCATACCGCGGAAGAAATCGCAGCCGCTCCCGAGCTGCTGACGATACGCGAGCTTAGGGACGTGTATGCGGACATTGTCGCTGCGGCGGAAAAGCGTTTCCCGGGCTTGAAGGGATAGCCGTTTTAGCCCAGCGGCAAACGCCAAATAAACCGGATCGTGAAGTTTACGATCCGGTTTATTTGC
>NZ_JAGXJX010000003.1:0-617576 GCF_019091125.1 Paenibacillus sp. GbtcB18 | reverse complement strand
GTGCGCGAGCCGTGCGTGCGCGAGCCGTGCGTGCGCGAGCCGTGCGTGCGCGAGCCGTGCGTGCGCGAGCCGTGCGTGCGCGAGCCGTGCGTCCGCGAGCCGTGCGTCCGCGTCCGCTGCTCAGCTGTATTTGCCGAGCAGCTCGGCAAGCATGGCTTTCATTTCCGCCAGAAGCTCAGGCGAATCTTTCACGGTTACTTCACGGCCCAAGCCGATAAAAAACTTCGCGAAATAGGGAAGGTCTTTTCTAGAAATGGTTCCTTGAAGCCAGCCGGTGCCATCTTCACGCAGGGTAAGCATGGATTCCGACCAAGGCTCCGCCTCGCACGCCTCAACCCCTTCGAGGGTCAATTCCGCAAATACACCTATCTCGCCCAGCTCCTTGCGTCCCGCAGAAGACTTGTTTTCAAGATGAATATGGCGGAGATCCAGCGGTTCCACTGCCGAAGGGACAGCCGAATGAATGCGGTCACAGCGGAACACACGCATCCCTTCCGACCGGTAACAGTAGGCGGAGCAATACCAGAGGCCGTTACCCGTGAAAATGCCGATGGGCTGGATTTCGCGGTCGGAACTTTTTTCCCGGGATTGATACCGGATGAGCAGCACCTTCTGCTGAACGGCCGCATCGAGCAGAAGGGATAAATAAGGAGAGACAGCTTTGCGCGCCGGTGTGATAAAATCCACCCGGTTCTTCATCTGATCGATCCGTTCCCGGACATCCTCGGGCATGTATGCGTAAAATTTTTTCAAGGCGGAAGAAGACTCCGTTTCAAACGGGAGGGAAGAATAATGCCGGAGGGCGTGAACGGCGAAAAAGATAGACACGGCTTCTTCTTCGGTAAAAGCGATAGGAGGCAGCAGTCGTTCCCTCAACACTTGATACCCGCCGTGCGGACCGACTTCCGAATAAAGCGGAACCCCTAATTCGCCCAGCTCTTGCAAATCCCTCAAAATCGTTCTCTGCGAAACGCCGAATTCACGTGCGAGCTCTCCCACCGTAAACTTGCGCTTCCGGTTTACCGTCAGCATCAGTTCCATCAGGCGTTTTGATTTGGACATCGAATAAACTCCACTTTTTAATTATGACATTAGTTGTCACTATTATGCGTTATACTGAATGCAAAGTCCAGGAGTGATTCCCGAGAACGGAGTCCAGAAAGAAAATTTGACGAGGAAGAGGAGACGAGATGATGGAACATGACAAGGAACATCCATCCGCAAAACGCAGCTTTTTCAGATCGGGAGCCAACGAACTTTCTTACGTGGATTACGGCGGTGACGATAAACCGCTACTTCTGCTGCTGCACGGACATATGAACGATGCGGGCACGTTTACTTTTCTGGCTTCACGGTTGAGGAAAGACTGGAGGGTCATCGGGCTCGACCAGCGTGGACACGGCTGGAGCGGGCATCCGGCCGACGGGGATTATTCCAGAGAGAGTTACGTCACCGATATTCTGAATCTGGTCCGTCAGGAGCTGGGCGGTCAGCCCGTTGTCATCCTGGGCCATTCGCTCGGCGGCATTAATGCCTACCAGTTCGCGGCGCGTCATCCCGAATATGTCCGGGCCGTGATCGTAGAAGACATCGGGGCGGAAATTCACGGAGACCTTTCGTTTGCCGAGAAGCTTCCCGAGCGTTCCCCGACCTTGCAGGATTTGAGAGATTCGCTGGCACGACTGGGGCTAAAAGCGATCGATTATTTCTCCGAAAGCGTGTTTGAGGATAAGAAAGGCTGGGGATTCCGGACCGATTTAAAGGGGATGAGGTCTTCCCAGGAAAACGCTAACGGGAAGTGGTGGGATGACTGGCTGTCGTCGACATGTCCTATTCTGCTGATCCACGGCAAAAAAAGCTTTGTCATGAACGCCGAACAAGCGAGATTGATGCAGTCCCGGCGGCCGAATACTTCCCTCGAAATTTTTGAGGATTGCGGCCACGGAGTTCATTCCGACGATCCCGACGGGTTTTATGCCGTTGTAAAAAAATTTCTCGACGGACTGGGTGAAAGTAAGAACGAGAATGTGAGAGGGAATGACTAAAAGGGTGAAAAGGAAGAAGGGCGAACGCATGCCTTTCTTCCTTTTTTTCCAGTTAAAGGCCGGCCAAAGCCAGTATTCCGACCCGCCGCTAAACAAAGGCCATCCTAAGATGGCCTCATCCCTTCCCGGGATCGGGTTCCCGGTCGTTCCTGCACAGCAGTACCGCTTCTTCCCACGATAGAGAAGGCGCTGCGGGCACGGGCTTTTCGCCTTCAGGACCAAACTCGATCTCGATCAGCTCGACCGGCCCCGACGCATCCGCGAGAAGTGCATACCCTGCGGCCGGCTCCAGATGGAGGACGTCACCGGTTTTCACGCGGGTTACTCGCCTGTCCAGAATCATTTGGCCGGAACCGGACAGCAGTGTCCAGCTTTTTTTCGCGCTGCCGTGGGCCCGGTAAGGAAAAGCTTTGCCGGGCAGGAGGGTAAGCCGGCGGATGACGACCTCCGTTTCCGTATTCGTGTCTCCAGTGGACGGGCCACGGTCAATTACGGTGACGGTGCCCCACCTGTACTCCTCGTACATGGGAGCTCTGCTTTTACCCGGATTGATCTGCTTGATCCGGCTGCTGCCTGCCTTGTCGGCTACGAGAATTCCGTCGGGACTTGCCGCCACGATAATCCCGGACACGCCGATGACATGGACGGGGGAGGAAAGCTCGTTGACGATATGCGTATCCGCCGAATCGTCGGATACGTCTCCGGGACCGACGGCCCGGCTTTCCAAATGCGGAGCCAGCGCCTGCCAGTTCCCTAAGTCGTCCCATCTGCCATCGTACGGGAGGACGACGATCGGCTTCGTCTTCTCGACAACTTCCTCGTCAAAACTCAGTTCCGGCAAGGTGTCGTACAAGCCGAGCAGCTGCCCGTAATCGTCCGGCAAACCGCGCGATGTCAGAACCTCCAGCATGAATGAATTCGCAAAAGCAAACACGCCGCTGTTCCAGAGAGCACCCCGAGACAAGAGCGCCGAAGCGCCCTGTTCGTCCGGTTTCTCCGCGAATTCCGCAACGGAAAGATACGGCGCTGCCTCCCGGTCCTGCCCAGGCGCAGGTACGATATAGCCGTACTGGGTGGACGGGAAGGACGGCTTCGTGCCGATCAGAGCCATGCGGGCGCCGGACTGTGCGAGGACTGAGGGGAGGGAGGCGACTTTCTCGAAGAAGGCGGCGTCAACGAACGGATCGGCAGGCATAAAGCAGACGATCTCGTCCGGGCTTACGCTTTGAGTGTGCAGGTACCGGCTGGCTAGACCGATCGCCGTGAACGTCCCTCTTTTGTGCGGCTCCGCCAAAACCGGAATTTTTTCGCCGACCTGGCTTCGGACGATTTCAAACTGGCTGAAGTGGGTAACGATAGATGTCGAGCTGAGCAGCCCGGCGGCATCGAGCTGTCTGCACACGCGCTGAAGCATGGATTCTCTGCCGCCGTCTGGCGCCGGTAACAGCTTCAGAAACGTTTTGGAGCGGATTTCGTTGGACAACGGCCAAAGCCTCTTGCCGGATCCCCCCGACAGCAAAATGATTTTCACGACCCTTCCTCCTTGTCTGAAAAGTGCCGGTCAGAAAAATTCTCCGGGCGACTAGCTGCTATTTGGCTTTTTTGGCTTTGAAATAGTAGCCTCCTCGTTTGTGGAACGACAGCGACCGGTATTTACCGGCCCATTTCTCTCTTTCGCTGTGAGGGACGAACCTGATGCTTTTTTTGAATTCCTTGTTGAGGGAAGGTTTTAACAGGGAAGTGCCGGGATACTGGGCACGAACGAAGTTGCCGTACGTTTCGAACTCGGAAAATCCGAACTGTTTGGTCGTGTCCAGGTTTTTGAGAATGGCTCTGTACCACGGCATTTTGTGACGGGCCGTGATCGCTTTTTTCAGGCTGGACAGCTTGACTTTGTCGTAGAGCATATAGTGGTTGACATAGGAAGGGCGGGAAACGGCTTTCTGTCCCAGAAGCTTGGCATGAATGCGGAAATATTCCTGATGGCTCCAGTTTCTCGTAAAAAATACCTGCTTGCCGTTTTCCAAAAACCGGTGAGGGCGTATAAGCACGGTATCCGCGTCGGTGACGAGAAAGTAGCGGTTGCCGCAAATTTTATCGCCGTTCAGCTTGAGAAGCTGCTGGTACAGCCAGCCCGAGCGGTCCCACCGTTTGGAACGGTAACGGATATCTTTTTTCGTCAGCGGAAGAACGGAATTTTCATGCACAAACTTGCATTTTTTATCCTTACAAAGTTTCTTGATCCGGGGACTGTCGGGCGAAACGATATAAATGCTGCCGATCGGATGTTTGACGTGCCGGCGAATGCCGTCAATGACGAAAGGAAGAGTTTCCAAATCTTTGTCGATAGCCGGGATCAGCACATCAATGGGGGTTCTGCCGCTTCCGGAAGCTTCGCTCATTCTCGCTTCATCTCCATTTATCAAAATCTATCGAAAGTCATGCAGTATGATATGCGAAGGCGGTCCAACCCGTTTGTGTCCCTGTCTACTTCCTTCTCTCATAGAAAAAAGAGGGCGGAGGCCAGATAAGAGAATCCTTAACGGCCTTAACCAAAGCAGGAAAACCAGGGCGAAATGTCGAATGGGATTCTTAAGACCTAGGTCAATTCGACTCGCTGCCTGCACCGGGTCCTTTTCATGTTTCCGCCGAAGGCGGAGCTGCCGGAGGCTGCGGGAAGCTTGTAAAATAAACGGAAAGCGACGGAAACAGCATGAAAACTAGACAAGTGAAGGTCTTGGGAACTGGGGCCTATCTGCCGGAAAAGCGGGTAACCGCGGAAGATATGGATAGAAGGCTCGGCAAACCCGAGGGCTGGGTGTACAAAAAGTCGGGGGTGAAGGTCAGGCATTACGCGGAAAACGAAAGTGTTTCGCAGATGGGGGCGAAGGCCGCCTTCGCGGCACTGGCGGACGCCGGTCTGGAAGCGGAGCAGCTCGACTGCATCATTTGTACGAATGCGGTACCGGAGCAGCCCATTCCGTGTACGGCGGCGCTGATCCAATGTGAAATGAGGCTAGGCGACTCGGGCATTCCGTGTCTGGACGTCAACTCCACCTGCCTGTCGTTTCTTGCGGGACTGGATCTTATTTCCTATCTGATCGACGCGGGCCGGTATGATCGTGTCCTGCTGGTGGCTCCGGAAATCGCCTCGGTCGGCCTGAATTACAGCCAGTCGGAAAGCGCGATTCTGTTCGGGGACGGAGCGGCCGCCGTAGTAGTCGGGAGAACCCCTGCGGGCGAAAGCTCGGGGATCGTGGCTTCCCGTATAGAAACCTACGGCTCCGGCGCGGAGCTATCCGAGGTGAGAGGGGGCGGCTCTAAGCTGCCCTCGATCGCTTACGAACCGGAGCGTAAAGCGGATTTCCTGTTCGATATGCAGGGGGAAGCCCTGTTTAAGAAAACGTCCAAGCTGCTGCCGGATTTTCTGAAAAAACTGTTCGGAGAAGGCGGTGTCACGCTGGAAGACGTCGCCCTCGTCATTCCCCATCAAGGAAGCGCCATGGCAATGAGGCTGCTTCAGCGGAAGCTGCGGATCCCGGACGACAAATTGATGAATATCATCGAACATCACGGCAATATGATTGCCGCCTCGCTGCCGATGGGGCTGCACGAAGCGATCCGGCTGGGCCGGCTGAAACGCGGAGACTTGACGGCCGTTATCGGCATCTCGGCCGGGCTGTCCCTGGGCGGTCTTCTTCTTGAGTACTAGGAAGAAGCCCGGCAGCCGCCGCATTCTTATTACAGGCGGCCGGGCGCCCGCGGCACTGGATTTGGCCCGCCAGTTATCGGCCCTCGGCCATACGATTTATGCGGCCGACAGTCTGGCGAGCCCTCTGCTGCGCTTCTCGCGCTGCATAGAGAAGTTTACCCGCATCCCGGGACCGCGGGATAATCCGTCTGCTTTTGCGGAAGCGCTGCAGGCAATCGTCCGGGAGCAGAGTATCGACCTGCTGATCCCGACGTGCGAAGAGACTTTTTATGTCGCTCAAATAAAGAGCAAGCTTCAGGGCTGCACGGTGCTGACCGATGATTTCGGCAAGCTGATCGCCCTTCATGATAAAGCCTCCTTTATCCGGCTGGTAGAGGAGGCGGCACTGCCTGCACCCCATACGGTCCTTCTGGAAACGGAGGGGGACATGCACGCGTTTTTGGAACGGGAAGGCACACGAAAATGGGTGCTGAAGCCGGTTTTCTCCAGATTCGCGAACCATACGCGCCTGTACGGTCCGGGTGAGGTACTGCCCCGGATCAACGTTTCGCCGGACAATCCGTGGGTTGTCCAGCATTTTGTCGAAGGGCAGGAATACTGCGTCTATGCCGTTGCCCACGAGGGTCGGCTGACCGCGTATGCGGATTACGCTGCGGATTTTACGGCGGGACGGGGCGCCACGATTTACTTCAAATCTTGCGGACGGCGGGATCTCTTCGGATGGGTGGAGCATTTTGTCCGCGAAATCCGGTTTACGGGACAGATTGCGTTTGACTTTATCGTCCATGAATCGGGCGTTATTTATCCGCTGGAATGCAATCCGCGGGCAACGAGCGGGCTTCATCTGTTTACGCCCGAAGAGGGAATAGACCGGGCCCTGCTGGACTGCACGGACACGGTGATAATCCCGGCGCCCGGCGGCCGTCCCGCGATGATTACCGCCGCGATGCTGATGTACGGGGCGGCCGCGTGCGGAACGTCTGCCGGGCTGCGCCGCTGGATCGCCGGCCTTGCGCGGGGCAGGGATGTGATTTTCAGCCGGAAGGACTGGGGACCTGCACTGGCCCAAGGCAAGATTTTGCTGGACTTATGGAGAGAAGCGCGGGCAAAACGCGTGCCGCTTAAAGAGATTACCACTTACGACATCGAATGGAATGGTTACTATGAAAGCGTTAGTGACGGGGGCGACGGGTTTTCTCGGAGGAAATCTGATCCGCCGCCTGCTGGAGGAAGGTTATGAGGTGACGGCGGTCGGCCGCAACCCGGAAGCCGGGAAAAGGCTGACGCAAGAAGGGGCCGGTTTTGTGCGGGTGGACCTGTCGTCGGATGATATGCCGGAGGTTGTCCGCGGCCACGAACTTGTTTTTCACTGCGGTGCGATGTCCTCTCCGTGGGGGGCTTACCGGGATTTCTACACGTCCAATGTGGTCGGCACGCGGCAGATCATCAGGGGCTGCATGAAGCACGGCGTACGGCGGCTCGTAAATGTGTCCACGCCGTCGATCTATTTCGACTACCGGGACCGCCTCGGGATTTCCGAAGAAGAACCGCTGCCGGGAAGAGGCGTCAATGCCTATGCGCAGACGAAACGCCAGGCCGAAAGCGAACTGGACGCCGCGAGCAAGGCCGGTCTTCCGGTGATCACGATCCGGCCGAGAGGGCTATTCGGACCCGGAGACACGGCGATTTTCCCGCGTCTGCTGCGGGCCAACGAGGAGAAGTTCGTGCCCGTTTTCGGCGGAGGACGCGCGTTCATGGATGTCACCTACGTGGACAACGTGACGGAAGCGCTTCTGTGCTGCGCCCATGCCGATAAGGCCTGTGAGGGGCAGAAGTATAACATCACCAACGGCGAGCCCGTTTACGTTTATGAGCTGCTGGCGGAGCTATTCCGGCTGCTGGAGCTGCCCTTCCGCGCCCGGAAAGTTCCGTATCCGGCCGCCTACGGCGCTGCAGCGGCGATGGAAGCGTTCGCCGCACTTCCTTTTGCGCGCAAAGAACCGATGCTCACGAGATACACGGTGGCGCTGCTGGCTTTCAGCCAAACGCTGGATATTTCCAAAGCGGAGCGGGAGCTCGGCTATACGCCCCGGATTTCCGTCGCGGAGGGCATCCGGCGGTTCAGCCTATGGTGGCGGGAACAGGAGGGACGCGCATGAAGCTGACGATGCATTGCACGGGTACCTGCAAGCAGCTGGAGATCTTGTCGCTCCGCGGGGGGAAATGGCGGTCCATCGCGTTTCCGGGTCTTTTTGCCATGCTTGAACATCCGTCCAAAGGGTTAATTTTGTTTGATACGGGATATTCTCCGCGTTTTGCGGAGGCGACGCGCCGGCTGCCCTATGCCTTGTACCGCTGGACGACTCCGGTGGAGACGGGGGTGCATTTAACCGCGGCGGAGCATGCAAGGGCGGCCGGATACGCTCCGGAGGACGTGACTACGGTCGTGATTTCGCATTTTCATGCGGATCACATCTGCGGGCTGGCGGACTTTCCGAATGCGAAGTTCATCTGCTCGAAAGCGGGCTATGATTCGGTCGCTTCTTTAAAAGGACTGGCCGCGGTAAAAAGAGCGGTGCTCCCGGACTTGATACCTCCGGATTTCAAGGACCGGGCAGTCTGGGTGGAGCAGTGCCCGGAAACGGCGCTGCCCGCCGTGTGCCGCCCGTTCGAGCGGGGCTGGGACCTCTTTGGCGACGGGAGTGTGACCGCCGTGGATCTTTCCGGCCATGCGGCGCACCAGATCGGCGTCTTCCTGAGGGGAGCGGACGGAAATCCCGTGCTGCTCGGCGCGGACGCAAGCTGGTCGGCGCAGGCCGTGCGGGAAAACCGGCTGCCCAGTCCGCTCGCATTTATTTTGTTCGACGGCAGGCAGGACTACAAACGGACTTTCGGCAATCTCGTGGAGCTGCACCGAAGGCAGCCGGAGATGCGCCTTCTTTTTACACACTGTGCGGAAGCTTGGGAACTTTGCGGAAAGGAGGGCATTGAACTCCTGTGAAACTCATCCTACTGCTCAAACAATACGCCCTGACCAAATGGAACGGGCAAAGATGGAAAAGCCGGGAAGACCTTGAGGCTTGGCAAGACGCGCGGGTCCGGGCTTTTCTGGAAGAAACCCGGCGCAGGTCGCCTTTCTACGCCCGCCTGTTTGAGGACCTCCCGCTGGATAGCTGGCGCGAATGGCCGACCATAGACAAGACGGCGATGATGGACGCCTTCGACGAGCTGAACACCGCGGGCATCACGAAGGACGAAGCGCTCCAAGCGGCCCTTCAAGCCGAGTGGGAGCGCGACTTCACCCCCGAGCTGAACGGGGTTACCGTCGGGCTTTCCTCCGGTACGTCGGGCAACCGCGGGCTGTTCATCGTCAGCCCCGAGGAAAGAGCGGCGTGGGCGGGCGCCGCCCTGGCGAAAGCTCTGCCGGGTTCCCTGCTGCGGAAGCACCGGATCGCCTTCTTTCTCCGGGCGGACAGCAACCTGTACCAGACGGTGCGGTCCCGGAGAATCCGGTTCAGTTTCTTCGATATGATCCGCCCGGTCCCCGAGCATGTCGAACAGCTAGGCCGGCTGCAGCCGACCCTCCTGATCGCCCCGCCGTCCATGCTCCGGCTGCTGGCGGAAGCGAAGCAGAGGGGAGAACTGGCGATTGCGCCGGACAAAATCATTTCCGTCGCGGAAGTGCTGGAACCGGTCGACCGGCAGGTGATCGAGCTTGCTTTCGGGACCCGGGTGCACCAGATTTATCAATGCACCGAAGGGTTTCTTGGCGCAACCTGCGAACATGGAACGCTGCATCTCAATGAGGATATCGCCGTGATCCAGCGGGAGTACGTTGATGCGGAGCGGCGGACGTTTATGCCGGTGATTACGGATTTTTCCCGTACATCCCAGCCCATTATCCGCTACCGGTTGAACGACCTGCTCACGCTCCGGGAAGAACCTTGTCCCTGCGGTTCGGTGTTCACGGCGGTCGAATCCGTCAGCGGACGCACGGACGATTTGTTCTTCGGCCGGAGTATGGACGGAGGACGGGACGTTCCGGTCTTTCCGGATTTTATCCGGCGGGCGGTGATGATGGCTTCGGACGGAATCGCCGAATACAAAGTCATCCAGCGTGACCGGGAACGTCTGGAAGTATCGGTCCGCACGAAAGAAGGAGTGCCGGACGTCACCGGACCGCTCCGGCGGGAGCTGGCCGGGATTTTCGCGCAGCATGGCTGCCGGCCTCCGGAAATCACGTTTACGCCATACTCGTTCCGGCCGGGCTTGACGAAATTGCGCAGAATTGAGCGCGCCTATACCGTAGAGCCGGACATGGCGGCAAGAGACGGGTGGACCGGCCGCTTATGAATGTGCTCCTCACAGGCTGCCGCTCTTACACGGCGCTGGATCTGGCGAGGCGGTTCCGGGATTCCGGATGGAACGTATTTGCCGCGGACAGTGTCAAATTTCCGGTGTGCCGCGGTTCACGGGCGGTAACAGAATTCTTCCATATTCCTTCTCCGAGAGAAGGGTACCGGGAATTCATTGCCGCGTTGGCGGCCATTATCCGGTCTACCCGAATCGATCTGCTCCTGCCGACGAGCGAGGAAATCTTTTATATCGCGCATGGGCGGGAAGAGCTGTCCCGATACTGCCGCGTGTTCTGCGACGATTTCGAAGTCCTGAAATCGCTGCACAACAAATGGACATTCTCCGGACTGACGGAAGGAATGTCCGCCCGGACTCCGGAGACGAAGCTGCTCACATCCGCCGCTCAATTGAAAGAACTCGGCGATCCGTCCGCCTTCGCGTTCAAACCGGTGTACAGCCGCTTCGCGTCGGAGGCGCTGCTGGCTCCCTCCCGGCTGCCGAAGGGCTTTGCGCCGTCCGCGGACCGGCCCTGGATCGCGCAGCGGTACATCCGCGGCCTGGAGCTGTGCAGCTATCATTTAGCCGTGGACGGTGAAATCGCGGCGTACGGTTCCTACGAGCCCTCTTATCGGCTCGGCCAGGCTTCCGGCTATTACTTCAAGCCGGTGCATCGCGAGAACATCGACCGCTTTGCGGCCGAACTGGTCCGTAAGCTCGATTTTACAGGGCATGTGGCCTTCGATTACATAGAAGAAAAGGACGGCACCCTGCATGTGCTGGAATGCAACCCGAGGGCGACGAGCGGGCTGCATCTCGCAGGCACAGCCGGGCTGATGAAGCCGTTTGGGCCTGGTGGAGAACCGCTTCCCGAAGTGACCGGGGGAAAGCATTATGCCGGCGGCCGTACCCCCTCGAAAAATCCGGCGGGAATCCGGATTGGGTCCGGAACCCCCGGAAGCCCCGGAACCCCCGTGCCTGCGGAAACTCCCCCGATGATCGGGTACGCGATGCTGGCGAATCCTTTTTACCACGGCTTCAATCCCTCGGGAATGAGGCGGTGGTTCAACGATTTCCGGCACGGGCGCGATGTGCTTTTCAGCAGGCAAGACCCGTGGGTGCCTCTGCTGCATACGAGCAGTCTGGCCGAAACGGCTTTCGACTCGCTGAGCAGGCGGATCCCGTTTAAAGATGCGGCTACCGCCGACATCGAATGGGACGGAGAAGCTTTGAACTGAGGGCGTGCCGCGCTGCGGCGGCCTTTCTTTCAGGCTAAGACCAAAGACAGAACAGGAGGTGCCTGCCGTTGCAGGACTATTTTTTCGACGAAGTGTTCGTTAAAGACGCTGGGGTGGCGGAGGGAATTCTGGAGAGCTTCCTTCAAACATGGAAGCAGCCTTTGACGGAAGAAGAGCTTCAGGAAATTACCGCGAGACAGAAAAATCCTTTTCCGAAAAACTCGCCCTATTACAATCAATATGTCCCGATCGATCCGACAAGATGGCGTATGCCGCGGGAGGAACTGCCGGGCGCGTATGCGGAATTTCTGCGTTACTCGAACGGAGGGGAATTTCGGACGGGGGAACGATATTTCCAGTTTTTCTCCACTTCCGATTTCCGTGAGATGAACCTGGCGTACGAGCTGCCCGAATACATGCCGTTATCCGTTTCTTTTGCGATGGACGGCTGCGGCAATCATTATCTTTTCGATATGAGAAAAGAGCCGGTGGAAGGCGAATATCCTATCCTTGCCGCTCATTCGGGAAATCTCGGGTACGACGAATGCGTCCGGGTGGCCGATTCCTTCGAGGAGCTTTGCCGGGGAAGAAGCTCGCTGGACGAAGAATTAGACAGCCGTTACACGTAAACGGCCGGGGAGGTAGCGAATGACACAGCCGGCTGAATCTATAGAACGGCAGGCAGGACCAACGCCGGGAAGCGGAGCTGGAGCGGGGGATTCCCCCTCGAATGAAACCGGCCCGGGTAAAAATCATCCGGCTAACAAAATGACGGCGGCCTACACCGAGCCGCTGATCGGCAAAGGCGCCGGTGCGTATATCCGGAATGTCCGGACAAAGGTGGAGCTGGTCCGGGCCGGGGAGCAGCTGCTTCCCGTGACGGTGAACGACACGGAGTATGAGAACTCCTATGTTTGTTCGCCTTACTCGACCTATGTGTCCTATGCGCTGGAAGAGCTGGTTCTCTTCAAAAGCGAGCTGCTGAAAGGTGCGCTAAGGGGAGTGATCGGCATTCTTTCGCCGCTGCTGAAAAGCGCCCGGATCAACCGGAACGTACACGTCAATAACTGGCTGCTCTCGACGAATTTGTATGAAGAGCTGCCGAAAGAGGATGTCCGTGTGCTGACCGCCGGTCTGCTGGAACGTTTTCCGTCGCACGCGGTCATATTCAGGTCGTTGAATGAGGTGACGAATCCCCAGTTGATAAAAGACCTGACAGGGCTAGGGTGGATTCTTGTTCCGAGCCGGCAGGTGTATTTTTTCGATGGGCGCGAGCCGGACTACATGTATAAACCGAACAATGTATGGGACCAAAAGCTGCTCCGGCGCTCGCCGCTTCGCATTGTGGAGCACGAAGAGATTGAGCCGTCCGATTATCCGCGCATCGTGGAGCTTTACGAGGATTTGTACATCCGTAAATATTCCCGGCTGAATCCGCGGTTCACGGAGGCTTACATCGCCAACTGCCATCTGCACGGACTGCTGCGGATCCGCGGTTTGAGGGACAGCTCGGGGGTGCTGCAGGGCGTCATCGGCTGTTTCGATAAAGCGGGTGTCATTACGGCGCCGCTGGTCGGTTACAACACCGCTCTTCCGCAAAAGGAAGGGCTGTACCGGATGCTGATGAGCCTGGTGCTGACCCGGGCTGCGGATGAAGGGAAGCTCCTGCATCTAAGCTCCGGCGCCGCGCACTTCAAACGGATCCGGGGAGGCCGTCCGGCTATCGAATACAGCGCCGTCTACATCCGTCATCTGCCTCTGAGGCGGCGGGCCGTATGGCTCGGATTGAGTCATCTTTTGAATGGAGTTGGGGTACCCGTGATGAGGAAGTACCGGTTATGAATCTGACGAAGAACGATGTTTGCCAAGCGGGCGACGGGAAGGAAATTCTTTATGCCGAGCTGGAAAAGCACTGGCTCCCGCTCTGTCCGTCGCGGGAGCTTAAGCGGAAGCCGATCGGGCTCACGGTGCTTGACGTGCCGCTCGTCCTGTTCCGGACGGAAGAGGGCGCGCACGCGCTGCTGGACCGCTGTCCGCACCGGAACGTGCCGCTTTCGGGAGGCAGGCTGACAGCGGGGAAGCTGGTCTGCCCTTACCACGGCTGGGAGTTCGACGGGTCAGGAGCCTGCACCCGGGTGCCGGGGCTGTGCGCGTTCAAGCCGGGTCCCCACCACGACGCGTCGCCGGTGGCCTTGCGGGAGCGGGACGGCTTTCTGTGGGTTCGGCTCGGCGGAGAGGCGCGGTCAGCGGAAGCGCAGGAAGCATCCGTTCCGGAGCCTCTGGCCCTGCCGTTTATGAACAACCCGGAGTATTACTCCTTCGTCTGGAAAACGGCCGTCCGGGGTTCGCTGCTTAACGCGGCGGAAAATTTGCTGGACGCCACGCACACGCACTATGTCCACGCGGGCCTCATCCGTACGGACAGCGGCCGCCAGACGGTGAACGCCCGCATCCGGGCGGAGGGCGCCGCCGTCGAAATCGAATATACCGGCGAATCCGGGCAGGCCGGTCTGATCTCGCGTTTATTCGAGCGGGACAGGCAGCGGAGCTTCGGCCGGTTTTACATGCCCGGCATCGCCCAGATCGAATACTCTTCCGCCAAAGGCTTGACGCTGCTTATTACAGCCGTGATGAGACCGACTTCGTTCGCTTACCAGGACATTTATGCGGTTATTACGATGAAGCGCGGCCGGTTCACGAACGGGCTGAAGAAGCGGGTGCTGACCCCTTTTCTGAAAAAAGCTTTGAACCAGGACATCGCTATCGTAGAAACCCAGCAGCGAACCATCGAGAGGTGGGGCGGCGAAAGCTTTCATTCCACGCAGGCGGACCTGATCCGCCCGTATCTGGAACAGCTTATGAAGGGAAAGGTATACGATACCCCTTATGAAAAGAAGGTCCAGTTGTTTGTATAAGGCTATTTATCCAATGATTTCTTTCAAAATCTTACGATTTTCCGGTAGATGTTGTTATTTCCGTGAATTTAGATAGGAATTCTAATGGTATTTTGTTTTTTCGAACCCTTTATGGCGTGAAAGAGCCGGAAATATAGTACACTTAGAAAGTTCGTTATCTGAAAGTACAGAAAGCTGTGTGATAGCTATGACAAACAGGCACCAGGACCCATCCGGTTTTTATAACAATATAGAAGAAGCCGCCGCTCATATCATTGAAGTCGTCAGCGGGCTGCTTCAAGTGAATACGATTTTTGTCGCGACGAACGACGGACGGACCAATACGATTCTTAAGGCGTTCAACAGGCGGGAACAGCTCGTGAAGGAAGGGGATGAGCTACCTTTCGACATCAGCTACTGCAGTCTCGTGGGACGCCGCGCGGGCGAGCCTCTCGTTATTTCCGACACGGCCTCCAGTCCGCTTACAGCGGATATGGGAGTAACGCGGGCACTCGGAAGCCGCTCTTTTATCGGACTGCCGATTATTTTGAAGAACGGCCATTTTTACGGCACGATCTGTATTCTCGATCATCCGTCTTATCCCGTTTCGGAGACCGATCTCAAAACGCTGAGCGCGATGGCCGTTTTTCTTGCCCACGTGGTGGAGCTTGAACACGCGCTTGCGGAGCTTAAGGAGGCCCAGCATATTCTGCGGGAATCCCATGCCACGTCCGAGCAGTCGTCCAAGATCAAGAGCCGGCTTCTTGCCATGATCGGGCAGGAGATCAAGACTCCGATGACGGGCATTATGGGAATGACGGATCTGATGCAGGATACGGAGCTGAGCGAAGAGCAGAAGAGCTACATGAACATCATTGAAACGAGCAACGCCTCGCTGCTTAACCTGGTTACGGACATTCTTGACTACAGCAAAATGGAATCCGGCGGAGTGACGGTGGAGGCGGAGCCTTTCGAACTGCTTCCCGCTCTGGAAGAAGTCGTGAATCTGTATGAAAATCGAAATACGGGGGCACGGAAAGTCCGGCTCGACGCGGAACCCGGGCTTCCTTCCGTCGTAGTCGGCGATCCGGTGAAGATCCGGGATGCGCTGGTCAAATTACTTGATCACGTCTCCAAAAACGCCCGATCCGGCGAACTTACCCTCACGGCGGTCAATCTGCCGGATGCGGACCATCCCGATGCTCATCCTATTCGTTTTGCCGTCAAAGCGCCGCTCATTACACCCGATAAGCTGGAGTTCCTGCTGGAAACGGGTGACGGCAAAGAGGGCGGATCGTCGGTTCACGTCTACGAAACGAGCCTGGATCTGGCGATCAGCAAAAAGCTGGTAGAACTCATGGAAGGCCGGATCTGGACGGAGAGCGACAGGCAGAAAGAAACGGATTTGATCTTTACTCTTATGCTGAACAAGTATGCCGAAACGGCCGAAGCCGCGGAATGGAATGATTTTAAATAAAAGATGACAGAAGCGCTCCGCGTCTCTGTCATCTTTTTTTCATTTGGCGGTCATACTTGTTTTATCGGGAAGGAATTCGGAAAGAACACGACAAATACTAAACAACATGAAGATAGTGGAGGGAAGTCCATGAATGCCGATCATGAATTCAGTGCCGTCGGGGCGGCACTTCCACAGTGGGTCGAAGAAAGCCGCAAGCTGACTTCCCGGGGAAACGTGGCGTCGTACATTCCGGAGCTTGCCAAATCACCGGCGTCCGCACTGGGCATTCACCTGCTGAACGGGCAGGGGGAGCATTTGACCGCGGGAGAGTGCGGACTGCCTTTTACGATGCAGAGTATTTCCAAAGTGTTTACGCTGATACTGGCGCTAATGGATCACGGCGAAGAAGCTGTCTTCTCCAAGGTCGGCAAAGAGCCGACCGGCGACGATTTCAACTCCATGCTGAAGCTGGAGCTGGTCGAACCGGGCATCCCGTTTAATCCCTTGATCAATGCGGGAGCGATCGCCGTGTCTTCCTTAATCAAAGGCGACGGACCCGAGGAGAAGTCGGCGAGAGTGCTGTCGTTTTTCCGGGAGCTCGCCGCAAACGACAAGTTGGATTATGACGAAGCGGTATACCGGTCGGAAAATGAAACCGGGCATATGAACCGTTCGCTGGCGTATTTTCTGAAGGAGAACGAGGTTCTGGACGGCAGTGTCGAAGAAGTACTCCAGGTGTATTTTCGCCACTGCTCGATCCGGGTCACGTGCGGCGACCTTTCGCGGATGGCCTTGGTTCTCGCTTTTGACGGACAAGATCCGCTCACGGGGAAAACGCTCATTCCGCGGCGCTTCGTACAGATCGCCAAAACGTTCATGACCACTTGCGGAATGTATAACGCCTCCGGGGAGTTCGCCATCAGCGTCGGACTGCCGGCCAAAAGCGGCGTTTCCGGCGGTATTCTGACTCTCGTGCCCGGCCGGTACGGAATCGGTGTTATCGGGCCGGCGCTTAACCGCAAAGGCAATAGCGTCGCGGGCGTCGATCTGCTTGAGAAGTTGTCGGGGCGCTTTGACTGGAGCCTGTTTTAAACCGGCTTATTTCCGCCTTGCGCGCGGGGTTTTAGTCCGTCCGGGGCGGCTTTTGGCGCGTGAACGTGCGGACAGCCGGAGCTCGATCCATTGGAGCTTTACTTCGAGCTCCTTTAAATTTTGCTGAATTTCCAAGTTCTCCTGCTCGGCTTTATAATTGATGGCGATGTCGAGCATCTGCTCTTGTTTGTCTTTGGCGGCCTGGCGGTTCTGGCTTTTCTGAATCAGGGTCGATTGAAACAGGGAAAGGACGGACAGGGAGAAGCTGAGAATAAACAACGAGTTTCTTTCGCTGTTGACGAGCATCCATACCGTGATAATGACGGCGGAGGACGTAACAAACCACCAGCTTCCCGCCAGAACGGCAACATGATCGGCCATCCGGTCCCAGCGGCTCGTCTTTTTCTCCTGCTGCTCGTGCAGATGCGCCTTGATCTTCCCCTGATAATCCCGGACCATTTCGGTGACGCGCTCGACATCCTCTTTGTGCAGTTTCTGTCTCGGGTATTTCTCCAGCTCCTTCAAAAGACGTTCTTCGGAAGTTCTCTCCGTTTCGCTTTTAGAACTCATGGTGTCTGTTTCCTCCAGGTTTATTAACTTCCCTTAATTTTTTTCGGAAAAGTTAGCCAATTGAACTGAATGGGGGTAAAATAGTGAATTACCCGGTCCGCTTATCCTTTTAACTGGAAAAGAATGGGGAATCTCGGAATGTTCACCCTTGGACAGGGCAGAATAAGCGGACCATATCCACTACACGACAAGGGAGAAGCCCAATGCGCGCTATCGCGATGCTTCAAAATCCTAAACAGAGAAAACTGCTGTTCAGCGCCGGTTTAAGCTGGCTGTTCGATGCCATGGACGTAGGCATTATTTCATTTATCGTGGCCGCTCTGACGGTCCACTGGAAGCTCAGTGCGGGGCAGGTCGGCGTATTGACCAGCCTTAATTCGGTCGGGATGGCCTTCGGGGCGGCGATCGCCGGCTATTTGGCCGACCGTTACGGGCGCAAGTCCGTCCTGGTCTGGACGCTGCTTATTTTTTCGGCCGCCAGCGGCTTGTCCGCTCTGGCCGCGAGTTTTACCGTCCTCTGCATCCTGCGGTTTATCGCGGGTGTCGGACTGGGCGGAGAACTTCCCGTCGCATCCACGCTTGTATCGGAGAGCATGCCCGTGCAGGACAGGGGAAGAGCCGTCGTGCTGCTCGAAAGCTTCTGGGCGGGAGGCTGGATTCTGGCGGCGCTCATCGCGTACTTCGTCATCCCGAAGTACGGCTGGCAGTCCGCCTTCGTCATCGGAGCCGTGCCTGCGCTCTACGCGCTGTATTTGAGGCGGGCGATTGAAGATCCTCCGCGGTTCCGGATAGAACGGTCGGGCGAATCTTCGTTTGCGGCGAAAGTGAAATCCGTCTGGTCCCGCGATTACCGCCGGTCGACCGTGATGCTGTGGGTGTTGTGGTTTACGGTTGTGTTTTCGTATTACGGGATGTTCCTGTGGCTTCCGACGGTAATGGTGCTCAAAGGCTTTACGCTGGTCAAAAGCTTTCAATACGTGCTTATCATGACTCTCGCGCAGCTTCCAGGTTACTTTACGGCCGCTTATTTCATCGAGAAATTCGGCCGGAAGTTCGTTTTGGTCACTTATCTTGTGCTGACCGCTTTCAGCGCCGTTTGGTTTGGCGGTGCATCCACCGAAGGCATGCTGATTGCCGCGGGCATGTGCTTGTCTTTCTTCAACCTCGGAGCCTGGGGCGGACTGTATGCCTATACGCCGGAGCTGTATCCGACGGCGATCCGCTCGACGGGTGCGGGACTTGCCGCTTCGTTCGGTCGGATCGGAGGCATCGTCGCCCCGCTGCTGGTCGGTGTACTCGTCGGCTGGGGAGTCGGCATTCAGGCGATTTTCATCCTCTTTTTCGTCATGATTCTTATCGGGGCACTGGCCGTGCTGTTCTGGGGAGACGAGACCAAGGGCAGGGAGCTTTCTTCCTGACCGGAGGCGGACACGGATTTGTGGCATCCAATACCGAAACGTGCGGCGGATGTAAAAAAATGCGTATCTCGCCGAACGGCCGGAAGATACCGGGCATTTGCGCCGGGGCGGGAATTAATCAAAAGATTGTCTCATCAGGGACAATCTTTTTTTTATTGGCGGAAGATGTTCCGGGGCAGCAGATGAGGCTGCCTTGTCTTAGACCAAGAGCGTCCCGAAGAAAGGCAACGGGGCGAGTACCGTGAAGGAATAATGCAACACGCATCGGAAACTTTAGAAGGGAGACGGTTTACAGTTCGTTCTCGTTGTGCTATTTTAGTTAAAGACCAATCATCCTATGTTTGGAGGTTTACAAAATATGCTGGAAAAACCGAAAAAATTAACGCTGGTCGAGCAGGTTGCGGATCAGCTCCAAACTTTAATCGAATCCGGCCAGTGGCCCGTCGGAACGCGTATTCCTCCGGAACCCGAACTGTCGGAGACGCTCGGCGTCAGCCGCAATACGATCCGCGAAGCCGTACGGGCCATGGTTCATGCGGGGCTTCTCCAGACGAAGCAGGGGGACGGCACGTATGTGTGCTCGTCCAGTGTCCTTGGCGTCGTTCTGCAGAAGCGGGTCAGGCAATCCACCCTGGCAGAGACGCTGGAAGTGCGGCAGGCGCTGGAACGCGAAGCGGCAAGACTTGCGGCGAAGCGCAGAACGGATGAAGACATCGACTCCTTAAGGCTTCATCTGGATGCGTGCGCGGCGGCGGAGGAATCCGGGGACATGGAGGCCTACTCGGGCGCGGATATCCTTCTTCACCAGGCAGTCGTCACAGCCGCGCACAACGAGCTGTTCAGCGAGCTTTACGCGCATATGACCGAAGCGCTGGATCATTCCGTGCGGAGTCTGTCGGGGCTTATCCCGGAAATCGGACTTTATCGCCGCAGTCACGCCAAAATGATCGACGCCATCATCCGTCAGGATGTGGAAGAAGCCGCAGAGGCGGTCCACGAATATATCTCGTACTCGAGAAACGATCTGAAACGCTTGGAGGAACAATCATGAACACCAGAGAAATGACACCACCCGAAGAACTGCCGCTGGCTCGGCAGGATCAAGATACGGCGCGTACCGCCGGCTGGCTGCTGATCGTCGGCATTCTATTTATCGGAGCCGTACTGAGAGCTCCGCTCACATCCGTCGGTCCTTTGATCGGCACCATTAAGGGTGACCTCGGCATCTCCAATACGCTGGCAGGCACTTTGACGACGCTGCCTCTGCTGATGTTTGCCGTTATTTCCCCGTTTGCGCCCAAATGGGCGCGCAAGTATGGGATCGAGGCGGTCCTGCTCGCCGCGGCTGCAATCCTGACGGTCGGAATCTTACTCCGTTCGGCGTCGGGAGCAGGTACGCTCTTTCTGGGAACGGCCCTGCTGGGAGTCGCCATCGCCCTGTGCAACGTGCTGCTTCCCAGTCTGATCAAGCGGGATTTTCCCGCCCGGATCGGCCTGATGACCGGCGTGTACTCCGTGTCGATGAACTTGAGCGGCGCGGCGGCATCCGGCATCAGCGTACCGGCGGCAAGCGGCTTGGGCCTCGGCTGGAAAGGCGCTCTGGGGGCTTGGGCCGCGCTGAGCCTTTTCGCCCTGCTCTTCTGGCTGCCGCTCGTTACCGGCAGCCGTAAAGCCCGCCAACGGGCACGGGTATCCGCCGTTTCGGCGAATATCTCCGGCGAAAAAATTGTTTCTGTCTGGAAATCACCGCTGGCTTGGAAAGTCACCCTGTTCATGGGACTACAGTCGACGTTCTTCTATGCGTTTGTCGCCTGGCTGCCGGCTATCCTGAACACCAGAGGACTTTCCGCGGAATACGCCGGATGGATGCTTTCCCTGATGCAGCTTGCGCTTCTGCCCATCACGTTCGTCGTTCCCATTCTGGCGGCCAGAATGGCCAATCAGCGCTTCCTCGTTACGCTCACGTGCGTGCTGTTCCTTGCGGGGATTCTCGGACTGCTGCTGGGAAGCACCGCTCTCGTGCCGCTGTGGATCATCCTGGCCGGCATAGGCGGGGGCTGCGCATTCAGTCTGGCGATGATGTTCTTCAGCCTGCGTACGCGAAGCGCCCAGCAGTCCGCCGAACTGTCCGGCATGGCACAGTCGTTCGGTTATCTGCTGGCAGCCGCAGGCCCGATCCTGTTCGGGTTCCTGCATGACACGACTGGCGGGTGGACGACTCCGCTGCTCCTGCTCGCCGTAATTGCCGTCCTGCTCTTCATAGTCGGCCAAGGGGCTGCCGCCAACCGGTTCGTCGGAGAAGAACGCGGAGCCGAATGAGGATTTGACGCTTTACGCGTTTACGGGATCCGAAAGAAACACGGCGTTCGTCTATGGTAAGATAGGGGAATGAACCCGGTAAATGGAGTGAGGCTTTTTGACGAAAAAACAAATCAAACTCATACTTGCCTTCGGCCTGTTTATTGTCCTGATGATCGCGGTGAAAAACGCGGGCTCTTTCCTCGTCTATACGGAAGAACCGTTTAAATCCGATGTGATCCTCGTTCTCTCGGGAGACAGGGGGGAAAGGACGGAGAAAGGAGCCGAGCTGTACAAAAACGGAGTTGCCCCTACTCTCATGTTTTCGGGGGGAGAAGTGTACCGGAATAACAGAATGGCCGATCTCATGAAAGAACACGCCATGGAGCTTGGCGTTCCCGAGCAAGCTATCGTCCTGGAGGATCGGGCGGACAGCACCTATGAAAATGCCGTGTTTTCCAAAACAATCATCGAAAAGCACGCGTTCAAATCCGTGACCGTCGTTTCTTCGGATTATCATATGAGAAGGGTTAAGCTTCTTTTCGACCGGGCGTTCAAAGATTCCGGCATTCAGCTCCATTACGTGGCCGCTCCCGACAAAAACTTTACTCCCCGGAAATGGTGGGGCAACAATAAAAGCCTGATGGTTACTTTTACGGAATATTTGAAGTTAACCGGCTATTTTTTCGGCAAAAATTCATAAGTTCGCAAGCCGCAGTTCGCAAGCCGCGCTTTTTGCGGCTTTTTTTATTTGGCGGAAACGGCAGGTGCCGGGTGTCCCGGATATATGTCCTTCCAGAATACGCTGCTGTGCTGAAAAGAATCTGGATTTGCGCAGCGCAAGGCACCCGGTGCTCGATGCTCGCGCACATGAAGGCGGGCAACCGCATGTTAATCGCCTATGGAGCGGCACGGCACTAATTCCGCGCGAAATGGAGAGCCTGTACTAAGTTTTGCCCGCTATGAATACAGATGAGTAGAAGGGCGGATTGAACATGAGAACCGGCCTGCCGTTTTCGCTGTTTGAGGCCGATCCGGCCTATTTATAGACGAGGAGATGAACCGGTATATGGACCAGACGACTCCTGCAACCGCAATTCTGGGCATAGGCACGGCAGTTCCCGCTTACCCGCTGAAACAATCGGAAGTAGTCCTCCGGTTGACACAAGCTTTGGAACGTTATCCCGATTCCGCACGCTGGGCCAAACGGCTGTTCAAACAGTGCGGCGTTGAAACCCGGTACACCTGCGAACCCGGTCTTTTGGGACCGGTCTCTTCATGCCGCTATCTGCCCGATACGGAGCCGGGCCTTATCCCGACGACTGCCGAACGGATGGCGCTTTATAAAAAAGAATCGGTGCCGCTGGCGCGTCAAGCGGCCGGACAGGCACTGGCGGACAGCGGTCTTTCCGTCTCGGACATCACCCACCTGATCACCGTCAGCTGCACGGGGCAGTTCCTGCCGGGACTGGACGCCTCGCTTGTAAAAGAACTGGGCTTGTCCAGGGAAATCTCCCGGATTCCGCTTCAATTTATCGGATGCGCGGCGGGACTGCGTGCTGTATGCCTGGCCCGTGAAATAGCGGATTCCGCGCCGCAGGCGAACGTGCTGATCGTAAGCGTCGAATTGTGTACGCTGCATATACAGCCGTCCGGCGATAAAGAAGCTCTTTTCGGAGCGTCATTTTTCGGGGACGGTGCGTCCGCCTGCGTAATCGGGCGCACGGGAAAATCGCGGCAGGGAATATTCGGGCTGGGGAATCACCGGTCCGTTCTCATTCCGGAAGCGGCGGAAGAGATGACCTGGGAGGTCGGCAATTTCGGTTTCGATTTATATTTGTCTCCGGCTATCCCTAAGCTTATTACGAACCGGATTCCGCAGGAGATCGGTAAACTGCTGGACGGGGAACGCCTTCCCGGGTTGTGGGCGATTCATCCCGGGGGCAAAGGGATCGTGGATGCGGTCGAGCAGGTATACGGCCTGACGGAAGAGCAGACTGCACCCAGCAGACAAGTACTGCGGGACTTCGGGAACCTCTCTTCCGCCACGATTCTTTTCGTCCTGCAGCAGATGCGGACGCAGCTCCGAACGGCGGGAGCGGACGCCGCCGACGGGATCGCTCTAGCCTTTGGTCCCGGACTTACGGCGGAGCTTATCCGGTTCACCTACATACCGGTGGGCGCTGCACAGGAGAAAACAGCGGATGCCGCCGTTTGACCGCTTGAGAAGCCGTTCGCCGGAATCGGAGTATATGGATGATCTCACCTGCGGAGGAGCCGAGCTCACGGAGGCTTTACGGCATCTCCGCAGGCTCAACCGCCTGTTTGCGGCGTCCGGTCCGATCTTGTACGGGATCGAAAAATTGTGGACGGCAGCCGGAAAGCCCGCAGAACTGACCGTGCTTGATGTCGGTTCCGGCTCCGGCGACGTGAACCGTCACGTGCTCCGGTGGGCGGACGACCGCAAGATACGCATGACCGTCACCTTATGCGATATTACGGAGGAAGCCTGCGAAGAGGCACGGCGTTTGTTCCATGACGAACCGAGAGTGAAGGTCCGGCGGACCGGTTTGTTCGAACTTACCGATGGCTGCGCCGATATTGTGACCGGCACCCAGTTTCTCCATCACTTCTCCTCGGACGAACTCCCCGGTGTCGTTCGCACGATGCTCCGGGCATCCCGCCTCGGCATCGCCGTTAACGATATTCACCGTCACTGGCTGGCCTGGTCCGCCGTCTGGCTGGCTTCCCGCGTCTTGTCGGGAAACCGCTACATCCGCCATGACGGACCGTTATCCGTCGCCAAAGGCTTTTCGCCGAAGGATTGGTCCGTTCTCGGGAAAGCACTGGAGATGCCCGGGTACCACGTCTCGTGGAGACCGCTGTTCCGCTATGCGGTCGTGATTCCACGGGAGCCGCAGCCGGCTGATGGATCGGAGCGTAAACCATGTACGTAATCGAGACGGACGTCGCCGTTCTGGGGGCGGGCTTAGCCGGCGCCCTCATGGCCAAAAGCTTGGCGGAGAAAGGATGGCGGACGCTGCTGGTGGATAGGCACCGCTTTCCCCGCCATAAGGTGTGCGGGGAGTTTCTGTCCCCGGAGGTCCGGCAGACGCTGGATGCCGCCGGTCTTCTGGACCGCGTGACGGCCCTTCGCCCCGCCCGGGTGGAGCGGGCGCGGCTCATTTCCGCGGACGGCGGCTATGTCGACATCCCGCTGCCGGGAACCGCAATGGGACTGAGCCGCTTCCGGCTCGACGAAGCCCTGCATGAAGCGGCCGCAGCGGCGGGAGCCCGGGTCGTGACCTCGGCGGCGGTTCTTTCGGTTACGAGGCTCGCCGATGAGAGCTGTGAGGTAAGAGTGAAGAGTGAGACCGGTATGGAACTCATCCGGGCCCGTACGGTTATTGCCGCCTGGGGAGCGAACGGGCAGGCTCTCGTAACCGATGCTTGTTACCCGGGGGACTACGGCGGAGGGAGATTTCCCGGAGGGGCGGGAAATCTCCAAGGGCCGCTAGGCGCGTCGATCCTGACAAGCGCGGAAACGGAGAGGCAGCAAGATTCTTTTAGAAAAATACCAACAATCCCGGAAAGTCCGATGGGAAAACAGGCCCGCACTGCCAAAGCGGGGCGGACCCGCCGGACCCTAAACCCGTGGAAACGCAGCGCCCCCGATTATATGGGCGTCAAATCTCATTACACGGGAATCGAAATGGAGCCGTTCGTCGAGTTGTATCTCTTTCCCGGCGGCTACCTGGGGCTGTGCCCCATAGAAGACGGCCTCGTCAACGTCTCCGCGCTGCTGTTGCGGGATGCGTTCCGCGGGGCGGGCAAGAGCGTGCTTGCGCTGCTCGAAGCCGCCGCGCAGCGGTGCCCCCCGCTTCAGCTTCGAATGAAGCGGGGGCTGCCTGTGCCCGGTGCACAGGCAGCGGTCGCGCCGGTGAAGCTGGACCGGCGCTTAAACCCCTGGGACATACTGCCGCGTCTGGGGGATTCATCGGCGATGATTCCCCCGCTGTGCGGAGACGGCATGTCCATGGCCCTCCGCTCGGCGCGGCTGTGCGCACCCCTGGCAGACGATTATCTGCGGGGGAAGCTCAGCCTTGCCGGGTGGGAAGAGCAGTACGTCCGCGCCGTTAAGCGGACGTTCGGGAGGCCGCTGAGATGGGGACGATTGCTGCAGTCCTCCCTGGGTAGTCCGGCCGCAGTGCGCTTGCTGCTGCGTCTTGCGCAGTTTTCACCTGGCATGGCCTCCGGATTATTGGAGGCCACCCGGCTGAAGCCCGAAGGAGAATCCTAATCTTCGGTACCTATTCGGAAAGAGAGGAGGGCATGGGCTTGCACAGACTGGCTGTCCTCTCTTTCCGCTATCCGAAAATCATTCTCGTCTGTTGGGCGGCCTGCCTCGTTTTCTTCGGTGGCTATGCCCACAGTCTTTCTTCCATGCTCCAGGGGCACGGCCTCGACACCGAAGGCTCGTTCGGCACGGTCCGACAGCGGCTGGACGCAGGTTTTAGCCGGCCTACCGAGCCGGTCGTTCTTTGGTTTGAACAGAACGCACCCGGTTCGAAGGAGGAGTTTAAAGCTTACATTCGCTCCGTCCTGCGCAGTGCAGAGGGCTTGCCCGGACTGGAGAGGATCGTTTCACCCCTGGATCAGGGGGAAATGCTGCGCTCCGGCACAGCCTATGCGCTGCTGGATATCCGCTTTACCGGACGGGACGAACAGGCGGTGCTGAGTGAGCTGCGCGGACGCCTGCCCGTTCACCCCGGCTTCGCGTGGAAGCTCACCGGGAAGCCGGTCGTTCAGGCGGATGTGAATACGGCGAGCGAAAAAGATATGAGAAAAGCGGAGCTGATCGGACTTCCGGCTGCGTTTCTGATCCTGTGGATAGCATTCGGCGGAGTCGCGACCGCGTTGATCCCTGTCATACTCGGATTGGTTTCCGCCGTCGTCTCGATGGGGACCGTTTACTGGATCGGGATGGTGACGGATTTATCCAATTTCGTTCTCAACGTCATTCCGATGGTGGGGCTGGCGCTGAGCATCGATTTTTCCCTGATGCTCGTGAGCCGGTTCCGGGAAGAATTGAACCGCGGCAGGGCCGAACCGGCGCTTCGGTTGACTATGCGGACTTCGGGAAGAGCGGTCTTGTATTCGGCCGGTTGTGTAGCGTTTGGCCTGCTCGGCATCCTGTTTATCCCTCTTCCGATGTTCGCCTCGGTCGCCTGGGCTGCCTTTACCGTTCTGATTGTCTCGGTTTTCCTGTCATTTACGCTGCTGCCTGCGGTGTTGTCTTTGCTGCGGAGGAGGATCGAAGCGGAGAATGCTGCCCGGTTTCACGGAAACGGCGGACGGTTCTGGTATCGCTTGTCTGCGGCCGTTATGAAAAGACCATTGCGGCTGGCACTGCTTGCCATATTGATCGTTTTCATCTTCGTCCTGCCGGTCGGCAGGATGAAGATTGCGGTTCCGGATGCGGCTTCGCTACCCGCAGGCACGGAATCGCGTGAGGCTGCCGAACGGCTGGCCGCCCGTTTTCCTTCACCGGAAGTCACCCTTCTTCTGGGTGCGAAAGATGCGGGTCCGCACAGCGGACAACGTTTTGACTGGCCGCATGCTTACCGGCTGTTTCAGCAGCTTCAACGGGACCCGCAAGTGGTCCGGGTGGATTCGATTTTCTCCAGACTGGGCATGAATGGCGAGCAGCTCCGTCTTCTTTATGAAAAGCCGGATACCGGGACTAACTCCGGCGCGGCACCATTTTATTTTCATCAAAATCAACTGGTCATGGACATTTACCTTCGCACCGATCCCGATTCGCAAGAAACGAGACAGTGGCTGCGCGAATGGGAGGCGGCGGGGAATCAAGAGCGGATTCCTTTTCGGCTGGGCGGGGAGAGCAAGTATCGTCAGGAAGTGTACGACGCCATTTTTACGAACCTGTATAAGGTGCTGCTGTTTGTCCTCGTTACGAATTTTTTCCTGCTGTACAAGGCGTTCGGATCGGTATTTATTCCTCTTAAAACGCTGGTGATGAACGTTCTCAGCATTACCGCTTCATTCGGTTTATTGACCTGGATTTTTCAGGAGGGGGCGGCCGACGGCGGCTCTATCGCGATCATGATTCCGGTATTCATCTTCGGTCTTGTTTTCGGCATCAGCATGGACTACGGGGTGTTCCTGGTCGCCCGAATTGCCGAGGTTTACCGGCAGACGCAGGACAACGATTACGCGGTTGCGGCCGGACTGGCCTCCACGGGCCGGATCATTACGTCGGCGGGGGCTATTATGATCGCCGTCACGCTTCCGTTTGCGGGAGCGGACGTAGCGGGGGTCAAGCAGCTGGGAACCGGTATTGCGGCGGCCATTTTTCTGGATGCGACCCTGATCCGCATGATTCTGGTGCCTGCCTTGATGAAACTTCTGGGCCGATGGAACTGGTGGTCGCCCTACAACTAACAATTACGGAAACCGCAGCTATTGCGGTTTTTTTGTGTGTTTATAAGGGATTGAGGTTGTTTTTCAATAAGAATTACTTGTCGCTTTTTACGAAGTTATAACGATATCGGAGGGATGGGCGTATATTTGTGCTACAATCGAAATAACTTTGTGCCTTACGCTTGATCTCTAGTCCAAACTTCGTGAGTGAGGAGCAACGCTATGTCAGATGATGAACCCGATGATTTACAGGAAACCGGAAGTCTTAAGAAGGCCGAACCGGACGGAATTTCCGCCGGCTCAGACCCTGGAGAGGAGCAAGCGCCTCGGGCTGAAGCGGTTACCTTCTGGAAGCTGCTTGTCTTCTTCGTACCCCTCGGCATAGCGGCCAGTCTGGTCACGATGTCCCATTCGATCATTAACAGTACGCTTGCACGGGCGCCCGACCCCGAACATGTTATCGCGGGATATGCCATTGCGATGAGTCTTCTGGGGATAACGGAGAAACCGGCCGTGCTGCTCAGGCAGACGTGTTCCGCGCTTGTCCGCGACCGGGTCTCGTTTCGCGCCATGCGGCGGGTCGCGTTTTACGTATTCGCGTCCATTATGGCGGCCGGACTGATCTTGTCTTATTTGCCGCCCGGAAAATGGCTGCTGGGCGCCGTTTTCGGAATTGGGGGCGCACAGCTCGAGAATGTTCTGAACGTATACCGGATTCTCATGTTCGTCAGCCTGTTTTCCGGTCTGAGATGCCTGTATCACGGCTTGATTATTTATAATAAAAGAACGTTCTGGCTTACGATCGGGATGGTCGTCCGTCTTGTCGGCATGTATCTTGTCGCGCAGTATTACATACGGGTGCACGGAGTTACCGGAAGCAGCGTGGGCGCGATCATTTTTCTCGTCGGCATGGTGATCGAGAGCGCCGTTGCGGTGTGGGAGGGCAGTGCGCTGCTTAAGCATAAAATACCGGAAAAAAATCCGGAGCATACCGTTGAAAAAACGGGCGATGTTTTCCGCTTTTACAAGCCGCTCCTCTTCTCGTCGTTTATTGCGGTCGTGATCGGTCCTTCGCTAAACGCTTTACTCGGCAAGGCGGGGGATGCGGTTATCGCTATCGCGGCGTTTGCTGTCGCTTCCAATTTGACGCAGCTCGTTCAAAGCTTTTTTTCGTATATTCATCAGATTGTCCTGAATTTTTACCGGATTCATCCGGGACGCGTCAAGCGTTTCGTGCTGGTCATCAGTTTTATTCCGTCCGTTCTGATCGGATTGCTCGCTTATACGGATGCCGGACCCTGGTTTCTGAACGAAGTCATCGGTGTCGGCGACCGGCTGATGGAGGAAGTGATCCGAACGCTGCGCGTGTTTATGATTCTCACACTTGTGTTTCCCTGGCTCGATTACGGCAACGGAATTCTTATGCTGCGCCGGGAAACAAGGACGATGGTCTATTCGCAATCGGCCAACGTTACCGTGATGCTCGTTTCGCTTGTTCTGCTGATCGTGATATCGCCGGGCTGGAACGGGGTTATCGGCGCGTTCGCCCAGTCAGTCGGCACGCTGGCTGAGTGTATCGTCGTATTCGCTGCGGTAAAGCGCGGCAGGGAAGAAGCGCTCGTAGGCGGCAGCGCCCCGCGAGAAAAATCCGTCTGATCCTTTCCGAAATTTAAACCAAATTTAAACAAAATCATTCCTCCTTTTAACTGGCAAGGTTTAGCATAAAGGTGGTCATCCTCGTGATGACGCTTTTACTTACCGGCTTACTAGGAGGAATTTCTTTTGTATTCACATCATCTCAAGCTAAAAACCATCAAAACGACCATCGCCTTAACGATCGCCGCCGTCTGCGCTTTTCCCGCTGCGGGTATGGCAGCCGCCGATACCGCTGCGGACAGCAAGCCGCCTGCAATCAGCACAACGGAGCAAAACGGCCGCAGCTGGGCGAATTGGATTCAAAGCCATGCTTACGCTCTGGACCGCATACAGCCTGAAACAAGCGAGAAAGGCGTCATAGAGAAAGACTGGTTTAAAGATCTGGAATTTCTGAAACCGCTGCTGATCGACAAAAAATTGGTCTACCTCGGTGAAAACACGCATGGGGCGGCGGAATACAGTTCTTCGAAAGTCCGTCTCATTCAATATCTGCACCAGGAGCTCGGTTACGATGTCATCGCTTTCGAATCGGGACTAGGAAATGCGTCGGCCGCCCTTGCCAAAAGCGCCGATTCGACCCCGGAACAAATGATGAAAGAAGCCATTTTCGGAGTGTGGTGGTCCAAGGAGACGCTGCCTCTATTCGACTACATCAAGCAGACTCTCGCAACGGATAAGCCCTTGATCCTGAGCGGATTCGATATGCAGATTCAGTCTCCGTATTCGGAGTTCGTCCGTGACTGGATCGGGTCCAGAGACGCCAAACTGGCCGGAACGTTCGCGGATGCGGAGCAGGAGCTGGGCGATTGGAGCTTCAGTGAAGATGAAGCGGGATACGCCAAGGCGAAACCGCGCCTGCTGGAAACGTATGAGAGCATGAAAACGTTTGTGAAAGAGAACGCCGACAAGCTGAAAGCGGACTATCCCCGCAACCCGCACTTGATCGAGATGACGCAGCGCGTTCTGGATGACCGCATCGAGGTCATTCGTACGTATACCGAAGCGAATATCCGCAGCAACCTTGCGCTCAAGAAGAACGATATCGTCCCCTTCCAGGAAACCGTCAGGATGCGTGACGAGATGATGGCGAACAATCTTACCTGGCTTGCCGAACAAGTTTATCCGGACAAGAAAATCATTGTCTGGGGACACAACGTACATATCCGGAAGAAAAACTCGGCGGTTTTAAATTCGGCCTACTCGGGTCTGAGCCTTATGGGCGAGAGCATGCCGGCCCGTCTAAAGAAACAGAGCTACGTGATCGGCCTGTATACGTATCAAGGCGAAGCCGCCAACAATATGGGGCAGAGCTATCCTATCGTTAAGCCGGAACGGGGCTCTCTCGAAGACATTTTGAAGCAGCACGGACACCCTTATACGTTTGTAGATATCAAATACCGCAAAGACAAACCCGGAACTTCCTGGATGTTCGAACCCCGTCTTTCACTCGATTGGGGATTGATGCAGGAAAGCTTCATTCCACGCGATCAGTTTGACGGTTTGCTGCTTATTGATACGGTCCATGCGCCGTCTTACATGCGCGGTAAACCGGGTTCGCAGTAGCGCTGCCCTTTCAAAATGCACGGCCGGAATCTGCTTAGGCGGATTACCGGCTTTTTTTCGTTAATCCGAAAAGATGCAAGCTGCCGAGAAATTCCGCTATAATAATAAACATAGTAAAAATGTTCCAGTAAGGGGTGAGCTTGTGGACTATTTTGAGGACCGGATCGAAGCCGAAGCGGAGCTGCGGGAGATGCTGGGGTACCCCAACAAAATCGTGGAAGCGATGAAAATCTCGTATATGGAGCGGCACTGCCGGGAATTTATCGGTCTGTCGCCTATCCTGTTTGCGTCAACGGCCGATCTCCAGGGAAATTGCGACGTTTCGCCGAGAGGCGACGCGCCCGGTTTCGTGAAGGTGCTGGACGATCAACATCTGATTATCCCCGAAAGGCCAGGCAACCGGCGCATGAATACATACCGGAATATTCTGGAGAATCCGCACATCGGACTTATTTTCATTATTCCGGGCTTAGAAGAAACCTTACGGATCAACGGAAAAGCCTGCCTGACGAAAAATCCCGGACTGCTCGCTCCGCTTGAGGCGCACGGCAAGATTCCGAAGCTGGCGATCGGAGTCGAGGTGGAAGAAGTTTTTCTCCACTGTGCGAAAGCGTTTAAACGGTCCGACTTGTGGGATCCGAAGACATGGCCCGGGGCGCTGCCCTCCGTGCCGGAAATGATCGCCGCCCACGCGGGCCGTCCGGATATTACGGCGGATGTGGTTTCCAAAGGGTTGAAGGAAAGCTATGAGAAGAGGATGTATTGAGACTGTCCGCATAATTTGCGTATGCTTCTTTACCGTTTCGGCTGCTCCTTAAAGAACCGGGGGACTAGCGCAGCGCCCGAGCGAACCGTCTTGTATTCGCAGGAATGGCCGAGTACGAGCGGGGAGAAAACTTTTTCTTATCCCTCTGATTAAAAGGATGATTTTTACAGCGTGTGCTGTTGCCTGTAAGGTAGATAGCAGAGGTGAAAGATCATGACAACTGATTTCGGAAAAGTATCCGGCGACTACGCGAAATACAGGGACGCCCTTCCCGATCTGCTGTTTCGTCAGTTGAAAGCGCGCGGGACCGATTTTGAGGGCAGGAAGGGACTGGATCTCGGCGCCGGCACCGGCATTTTCAGCCGAGCTCTAGCGGAGCGCGGGGCTGAAGTTACGGGGATCGAGCCTTCGGCCGAGCTGATCGAAGCGGCTGTCGCGCAAAGCCGTCAGGCCGGGCTGGAACGAATTTCGAACGTACAGGCCGCCGCCGAGGAATTCCGGCTTCCCGGGACGTACTCGTTCGTTACGGCCGTCCGGGCCTGGCACTGGTTCGATCGCGATCGGACGCTGGAAAATATCCGGCGGCATCTGATGCCCGGAGGCAGCCTCATCGTGATCAATTCCGTATTTGAAACCACATCGGCGGCTGTTCAGCTCACGCTCCGTATTCTGAAAGAAAACGGAATCGTCTTGAAGCCGGCAGGCTCGAACGCGGAAGTCAGGGAAAGAAGAAACGGCTTTCCCGTAAATTGGTTTGAGGAGTGGGAGCGGCATGGATTCCGTCTCAGGCACGAGTGGGAACAGGCTTATACGCTTGCCTATACCCGCGAAGACTGGTGCGGCAAAATCAGGTCGGTTTCCTGGCTGGCAAACGAATCCAAGGAACTCCGCATGAAGGTGAGCGGCGAACTGCTGCGGAATCTGTCCGACTTTGACGCGGTTATGATTATTCCGCATAAATACTCGGTGGCCGTGTTAACGCTGGAGAGCTAGAGCGGCCACCGCACATTATAGGAAAGCGGGTGATTTCCGTGATTATATGGGTGAACGGCGCCTTTGGCTCCGGCAAGTCCCAAACAACGCACGAGCTGCACCGGAGGATACCCGGCTCGTTTTTATACGATCCCGAAAACGCGGGATATTTTATACGCAAAAATGTGCCCCCATCCACGGCTCTGGATGATTTTCAGGATTATCCGATGTGGCGGGAAAGCAATTACGGCATGCTGAACTACATAAGCGGCAAATTTGACGGCGTTATCCTCGTTCCGATGACGATCGTCAACCCGGTTTACTTCGACGAGATCGTAGGGAGGCTGCGCCGGGATAGCAGGACGGTTCACCATTTCGCCCTCTGCGCGTCCAAGGAAACGCTGCTCAAACGATTAAGATCGAGAGGGGAAGGCCCGAATTCGTGGGCGGCCCGTCAAATTGACCGCTGCAGGGAGGGACTGTCGCAGGAGGTTTTCCAACATCACGTGGATACGGATTTACTGACCATCGGTGAAGTAAGCGAGGAGATCGCCGCCATTGCCGGCATTCAGCTTCTCCCCGACAACAGGAGCACAATTCGCAAGAAGGCCCACCGCCTGCTGACCCAACTCAAACAAATCCGATTCTAGAAAGGAAGTCGCCGTGACGACCATTCAAAGCATTGTGGGCTTGTTTCTGATCGTGTTCGGAACGTTTATCTCTTTTTCGGCAGGCAATCTGCCGGCAGCATTTATAAGTCTTGTAGGCGGTTTTATCCTTATGTCCTTGTCTAAGCTTGTGGATCTTCAACAGGGGGCGTATCTGAAAGCGCTTGGAGTGCCGGTAACGGGCGACCAGCTCCACCTGATGATGAAATATTCGCCGGAATATGCGATAGAGTCTGCGGATTTTAACGTTTATCCGGAAAGTCATAAGGAATATGCGCTCATTCATCTGGAGGGCGAATTATATTTGTCCGTACAGGTTTTTAAAAACGTAATAACCCAGGTAGAGAACGAGTATACGTTCCGCCTTCCGGGACGGGAGCCCGTCAGCCTTCATCGTACGCTTTCGTTATACAAAGGGGCCGGGTTGTTTGAATACGGAGGACTGGCGTTTGTCCGCATTTCGGCATTGAATCTGGTAGCTAGCATCTTCGAAGGGCGGCTCCTGCTGAATTACGCGGTACAGGGGAAAGAGGCGGACAATTAAGCGATTATTTCTTTGCGGCAGAAACAGGTGGCGGTGAAGGATGTCATCTGAACGCTTATCTTAGCGTTTTATGCGGTTGCCCGGGAAATGAAACGCTTATTTCTCCGATTATTTCCTGAGGGCCAAGCGTGCGGAGAAGGGAGGGACGCGACTTTGGAGGTAAACGGGGAAAGCGGGATCGGTTGGCTGACACTGGCGCTCATCAATGCGGGTCTGGCCCAAGGGAAAAACAGGAGCGGATTAAACTGGTTTTTCATTTCGCTGCTGATCGGGCCGCTGGCTACTCTGCTCATTGTCGTTTGGGATAGAATCCCGAAGGAGCCGGAGCGCAAAAAGATGTACTAAACAAAGAGCTGTCTTCCCCTAAGGGAGACAGCTCTTTAACCTATCGGTACTGGGGAGCGGGCTGATACGCCGGCGCCCCGATGCGGGTCATCTCTATGGCGATAGCGCCCATAAACTGGGCCAGTTTGCGGATAGCGATCATGCCGACAGGTGCGGCCAGGATGCCGAGTCCCGTATAGATCAGGGAAAGCTGCATGGAATCGATCCGTTCGTTCATCAGGAAGAAGTTCAGCTGATCATAAAAAATATCGATGTGGAGGGTCTGAAGAAGAATCCAGTACACAACGGGAGAAACCAGCAAAGCCAGGATGACAGAAGCAATCGAGACCGTGAACGCAAATGCCAGAATGCCAAGCGGCAGGCGGATGAACTGCCAAAGCAGCGCGCTGAACGATCTTGCGTCGACCAGCTCCGCGCCGAGCAGAGCCCAGAAGGACTTCCGTTCTCCGCGAAGAGTGCCGCCGGCCGCTGCCGCTTCGGTCTGCGGCTCCAGGCCAAGCAGCCGGGAGGCGAGCCGGGCGTCCAGATCGGTCAAGTTTCGATTCGTCCGCAATACAAACAGAAGAAGCGGGAATCCGATAAAAATAGGCATAAGCCCGATTGACAAGGCTATTCCTACGACTGCATACACAAAGCCGAACAGTCCCATGGGAAGCAGAGCAAGCAAATAAAAAAACGACGCTGTCAAATTTGGTGATTTATTCAATGTCTTCCACCGTCCTTATGTGATCTGACTAATAAGACGACGGTGGTGGATGGTTCCCTTCAAAACCTACAGAAACGGGATTTTGAAAGACTTTTTGTACAGCGGATACAGCCATTTCACGCCGCTTGGCGTCAAGGTATCGGCGAACAGATGGGAGAAGTAGCCCGCGACGGCGACCATCATAATGCCTTCCAACTGAAGCTGTTTCTCCAGCTCCATGCCGATAGCACCCCAAGCCGCAAGCGCCCATACCGTGTGCGTCATCCCGCGGTGCTTCAACCAGGGAGCCCAGACGACAAAAGCGCCGAGTCCGATCAGCCATCTCATTTGAGTATGCCAGCCCCAGTAAATGAGGCCGGCTCCGACCAGACTGACCAGCGCGTTGCGTATGATCCCTTCCTTGGTCACGAAGCCGATCAGAAAAATCATCACCGCGATCGTCATCCGTTCCGGGTAAAACTGATGCTCCGTAACAAAGAGATAGGCCACGGCCGCGACAAGCAAAGCGCCTCCCCATAGAAACACTTCGCGCAGCCATTTGGAAATTTTGCCGAGCTTGCTGCTCAGCATGCTGGGACCGTCCAGATCCGCGCTTAATGCGGAGAAAGCGGCCACCGATATGTACACCGCAAAATTCGTTGGGGTAAAAGGATGGAAAACGGACGCGGCAAGTCCGATGGCAGTGCCGATTGCGAGATGAGTTGAACCTTTCATAATGCCTCCGTTGACTGACGATGATAGGAATGCAAACATATGTTTGCTAAGACAGTATACAAGGAAAGCTCATTTCGCACAACCCGTGGAGGAAAAAGTTGCGCTTTGCCGGATAATCGGGCTGCAGGAATCAATAAAAAAGGACGCGCAACCCGTCAAAACGGGGCTGCTGCGTCCTTTTTTGCTGCATATGTCTGTGTTCAATCAAAGAAATTCCCGAAATTTTTGATATGGAAATCGGCATTGACATGGACTTGTACGGCCGGATAGGCCTCTGCCCAGTCCAGCTTTTTCCACTGCGCATACCCCAGTTCGTTTCGGACATACCGGCCAAGCCCGATACTGTCGACGCCGTGTTTTTGCATAAACGAGAGGACCCTCTCGGAATGCTTCGAGATATAAGCCGACATCATCTTCTCGACCTTGGCGCTGTCATCCGTGCTTAAATTTAGCTTTCCGATATATTCGAGGACGCTTCCGTGGACGACCATTCGGATATCCGCATGAAGAACGCCTTCCTCATCCCGGCGAATTTTGATTTTCCGCTTGCTGGAGATGGCGTTGAACATGATGGATTTGGTTTCCTCGTCGTTCAGGGCAAATGAAAATTCACCCTGCTTCTGATTCTGGTACAACAGATTGAAAAAGATCATGTCTTTCGTAGGCAGCTTCGTGATATACACATCTTCTTTGAATAAACCGATCCCGCTGACTTCCAAATCATTACCGGAAATGCGGATGACGGTCGCGATAGGATCGATGCCTTCATCAAAATAATCCCGTACAAATTGATGGAGGAGAATGCGCGGCGTATTCTGAAGCTGAAATTCTTTTTGCAGCAGTTTATCTACATATTGTTCCGTTTTGGGATGCCCCGGATAGTTCCGGTCGATGATATCGTGCGCATCTCCTTCCGTCAGGATAATATTGGACCTTTTGGAGATGGAAGGATCACGCAAGATGGAGTCCATGTTCCGACGAAGCCCGGTTTTGGCCAGCTCGATGCCGTAAAGCAGGTTTCTGAGCTGTCCGCTGACCAGCGTCCGGCTCGTTTTCCGGGACAGTAGGTTTTTCGCCGCTTTGGTGCTCGAAGCTGTAATCGTCAGTATTTCGTCGTTCCCGTCCCGGGACTCCCTCTCGATAACCGGGATACTGAGGGTGACCTTCATTTTGTTGTCGGGCGCCCAGTCATAAGCGGCGGATTGGACGTAGCCGATCTTTTCCAGTATGTTCTGGTCCCTTGCGCATCCGGTAAGAAAAAGCAGCAAAGGAAGAAAAAGATGCCGCATCTTAAACATTCGGCAGACTCCTTTTACGGAAAAGTAGGATAACGAGAGCAAATACCGGGAGAAAGTACCCCAGCCCGATAAGCATGATACTGAGATAACCGAACCACTTCTCCACGACGGTCAGGGTCTGGGCCATCAAGGAAATAAACAACGTGACAAACATGATGGCCGGGGATAAATAGGTCCCTTTTATTTTGGGAACCAGCCTGCTAAGGGTCTCTTTGCTGGTCCAGTAATACATAGAGGCCGTAACGAGAACCGAAATCAGAAAAACACTGTAAAGGAAATTTTGAATGCGTTCCATAAACGGAAATTTCAAATAAGCAAGCAGATCCAGCAGCGGGAAAGATTGAACTTTAAGCTGGACATAGCTGAAAACGCCGTAACAGATGAAGGTCACCAAAAGATAGACGGACGTAACCACGAAATTTCCGATATAAACTCCCCGCATCCACTTGACGCTCCTGCTTGCGTAGGGCATGAAGAAGAGACTGATCTCGTAACCCATAAACGCGCTGTAAATGGTGATGAATCCCTTGACACTGTTCTCTCCATCTTTAAAAAAAGAGGTGGTCAGCCGGACCGAATCAAACTCCGACGTAAAAGCAGCGAATATCGGGGCAAGCATCAGCAAAAGCAGACAGAATATGATGTTCGCTTTCGAAATGGTGTAAATTCCTTTGAGAAGAAGAAGCAGAACAAGGACATCGACCACCAGCTTCAACACGATATCGGGCGTAGACGGAAAAATCAGAAGCTGGTAAATGAGCACATACTGCTTGACTACGAGGCACCCGATCATACTGAACACGGACGCCATGAACAGGTAAAGCGGCGCCAGCACCCACTTGGGAATCGTTTTTTCCACGATATCGAAGAAAGACTCTCCTTTGCCTAATTTGTTGACAAGTGAAATCAGGTAGATATTGAAGGTGGCGATTACACTGACGATCAGTATAGCCGCCCATCCGTTCGTTCCGAAATACGTGGCCGCGATCCGGGGAAGAGAGAATAACACGACGCCCATCTGCGTATTGAAAACGAGAAATCCGACATGGTGGGTATACAATCTTTCCCTGGACAAAACAACCACCTACTTTTTGAGCTTGTTGTATTTTTTGTTCATCGACAAGGATTGGGAAGGCCGGCTTTTCAGGCTCCAGAAAGGGGCCCGGATAAAGATGTCCTTCCAGTCCTTTAATTTGAGGGGGGCGACGGGCATCGTATATGGAGCGCCCAGGCTCGTTAGTTTGGCCAAATGGATGATGACCAGGGCGATGCCGGCCATCAGGCCGAAATTGCCCAGCACGCCGGCGGCGATGACCAGACCGAAGCGGATCAGCCGGATGGAAGCGCTCATGGTATAGCTCGGAATCACGTAAGAGGCTATCGCCGAAGAGGCCACCGCAATAATCAGGATATTGCTCGTAAAGCCCGCCTGGACGGCCGCTTGTCCGATGACGATACCGCCAACGATACCGATCGTCTGGCCGATTTTGGTCGGGAGCCGGGCCCCGGCTTCCCGGAGCAGTTCAATCGTCGTCTCCATCAGAAGCGCCTCGAAGACGGGCGGAAAAGGGACGCGGCTGCGTGATTCCGTCAGCGTCGCGATCAGATTGTCGGGAATCATCTCGTAGTGGTAAGTCGTAATGGATACATAGAGAGCCGTAAACGAAATCGTGATGACAAAAGCCGCGTAACGCAGTAAGCGGGTCGCGGTGCCGACCGCCCAACGGCTGTAATAGTCGTCCGGCGAAATAAAAAATTCGAAAAAGGAAGTCGGTCCGCAGATGACCGACGGACTCTGCTCAACGATCGCGACGACTTTGCCTTCCACAAGTTTGGAGGCCGCAACGTCGGGGCGTTCGGTGTTCAGCATAACCGGGAACACCGAGTTGGGGAAATCATCGATGAGCTGAACGAGCATGGTCGCATCGAAGATCGCGTTCGTCTCGATGGCCTCTATACGCTGCGTCATCGTGTTGACGTAATCCATGTTGGCGATTCCCTCAATATAGAGGACGAATATTTTGCTGTTCGTAACCTCTCCTACGGTAAACGTTTGGACTTTCAGCTGATTGCTTTTCACCCGCCTGCGGATGAGAGACAAGTTATCCTCCGGAGATTCCGTAAAAGCGTCATGCGGGCCGACGATAACGCCTTCCGTCTCCGACTGTTCGATGCCGCGTCCGTCGGGGCCGTAAATATCGACGGCATAGGCGGCTTCCTTGACGAACAAGGCGGCCCAGCCGTTGAGGATTTTTTTAACAAGGACGCTTTCTTCAGTCACACGGATAAAAATCGAATTTTTCAGCAGCTCGTCCGTTTCGTCCGCCTGAATATTTTCGAGCGGGGCCAGAAGTTCGCGCTCGAACAAATTGGGGCTGACCAAGTGTTCGAAATAAAAAAGCGTAATCCCGAGCTCCGGGAATTCCCGCTGGGTAAGATCGCTGCAGTCATTAAACTGTTCCTTGATCCTGGAAAGCACAGGAGGTTCGGCATGAATTTGCCGGATGACGGGCGAAGGGGGATTCGTACTGGAAAGCAGGCGCATCCATTTTTTGAAACGCATAGCCGATCACCTCTCCGGCGGTTTTTCCTATTTTGTGAAAAGAGGGAAGATTTATACCTCCCGTCCCATATTCCGCTTTAACGCACGACAGAAATCCCGACAACCGCAGGAAGGCCGGGAAAGAGCCGATTTTTTTGCGGGTAATGGGGTAAGTATAAGCATGCGCAGCCTTATCTGGAAAACTACGGAGTACGGAAAGGAGCCGGATGGATGGAAAATACGTTTGAAGACAAAAGGTTGCCGGTTACGTCTATCAAGAGCGGGGAAGGGATCGAGGCCGCCCCGGACATCTACTGCCTCACCCTGCAGATCGTAAATGTCGTGTTTGTGGGGGAGGTCAGCAATCCGCAGGGATGGGTGCTTGTAGATGCGGGAATGCCGCGATCCGCGGACGAGATTATCCAAGCCGCGGAAAAGCGTTTCGGGACGGTGCCTCCGCGCGCGATTGTATTGACCCACGGTCATTTCGACCATGTCGGTGCCGTCATCCCGCTGCTGAAGCACTGGAACGTGCCTGTATACGCGCACGAGCTCGAAATTCCTTATCTGAACGGCATGCAGGACTATCCGCCGGCCGACCCGGACGCGGATACCGGACTCGTCGCCAAAATGTCGCCCGTTTTCCCGAACGAGGGGATTGATCTGGGCAGCTATTTGCGCAAACTTCCGCCCGACGGATCCATACCCGAAATGCAGAACTGGCGATGGATTCATACGCCGGGACACACCCCCGGGCATGTTTCCCTTTTCCGGGACGAGGACAAAGCATTGATTGCGGGTGACGCTTTCGTGAACGTCAAGCAGGAGTCGCTTTATAAAGTAATTATGCAAACGCCGGAGGTAAACGGCCCGCCGAAATATTTTACGACCGACTGGGAAGCGGCCAAAATCTCCGTCCGGTTTCTGGAAGGACTGCAGCCGTCTCTGGCCGTCACCGGACATGGAAGACCGGTTTCCGGACAAGAATTGGCGGAAGGATTGCGAACACTTTCTGAACATTTCGAAGAACGGGCGATGCCGGAGAAGAAATAACGGTTGAAATTCCTCTTTTTTTAAGGTGAATTGTCTGATAATTTGTCGAAAAAACCGGCAATCTATGAGGTTTTTACCAAAAAAGCCATAATTGCCGGTTAAATTGTGAACTCTTGTGACAAAATGCGCAATTTTTTTGGACTTTTCTATAGACTGCATTATAATAAGTATTGTAATTTCCACATTTGATGACGATACCTGAAATTGAGGAGAAATTCTCGACGAGGAGGGCTATCGTTATTGTTATGCTAGGATGTTCTATACGAGCAGAACTAATATCTTAAAAGTGAGGCGGAAAATTACAGCTATGAGGAATGAAGTGGAAGGCAGTCGATGGCCCTGGGAATCTTATTACGGGCCGAACCTAGGTTACATTCAAGAGAAGTATGAGCAGTATCTGAACGATCCCGATTCTCTGGAAGCAGCTTATCGGGACCTGTTTGCGCGTTTTGGAGCGCCTCCGGCATCGGTACAAACCGTCCAATCCGAAGGTCAGGCAAACGCAGGAACCACTACCACTAGCGACCCGAACGTGCTGAAGAAAGTCGTCGCCGTCGGTAAACTGGTGTGGAATATTCGCACATACGGGCACTTAGCTGCCAACCTGGACCCGCTGGGTCTGAGCACCACCCCGGATACAAGACTGCTTGAGCCGGGCACGTACGGTCTGACCAAAGAAGATCTGGTGGCAATGCCGGCTTCAATCGTTTGGGAAGAGGCACCGTCCGACGTGGCGAACGGCTGGGAAGCGATCCAGCGCCTGCGTCAAAGATATTCCCAATCGATCGGTTTTGAGTTCAGCCATGTTCATGAGGAAGACGAGCGTAATTGGCTGAACCGTCAAGCGGAATCGGGCGCATCTATCGAGCCGCTGACCAAAGAAGAGCGGACCAAGCTTCTGGACCGCTTGGTACAGACAGAGCAGTTCGAAAGCTTCTTGCACCGCACGTTTGTCGGTCAGAAGCGTTTCTCTCTGCAGGGTACGGACGTACTTATTCCACTTTTAGACGAAATCGTTCATGAAGTCGTTCACGACGGAGCGGAACACATTCTGATGGGGATGGCTCACCGCGGACGCCTAAACGTGCTCGCTCACATTCTGGGTAAGCCGTACAAGAAAATTTTTGCGGAATTCCATCATGCGCCGAACAAAGACATCATTCCGTCCGAAGGTTCCACGGGAATCAACTACGGCTGGACAGGGGACGTAAAGTACCACCTGGGTGCACGACGCTCAATCAAGGAAGGCGAAACTAGAGAAGCCAAGCTGACACTCGCGAACAACCCGAGTCACTTGGAGTTTGTAGGCGCAGTCGTTGAGGGCTTTGCGCGTGCGGCACAAGATAATCGTGAAAATCCCGGCTATCCAGAACAGGATCTGAACAAGGCGGCTTGTATTGTCATGCACGGCGACGCCGCGTTCCCGGGTGAAGGTATCGTTGCCGAGACACTCAACTTTACGAAGCTGACCGGTTACGAGAACGGCGGAACGATCCATATCATCGTCAACAACCGGGTAGGTTTCACGACCGACAGCACGGATTCCCGCTCCACTCACTATGCGAGCGACCTGGCCAAAGGGTACGAGATTCCGATCGTTCACGTTAACGCGGACGACCCGGAAGCATGCCTTGCGGCGGCGCGTCTAGCTTGCGAATATCGCAACCGGTTCAAGAAAGACTTCCTGATCGACCTGATCGGCTACCGTCGTTACGGACACAACGAGAACGACGATCCGGAAACGACTCAGCCGCTGATGTACGGCAAAGTGAAGAACCATTCGACGATCTCCGTCCTCTATGCGGAAAAGCTGAAGCAGGAAGGGCTCGTAGACGACAACGGCTACCAGCAGATGATCCAGAACATTCAGAACACGCTTCAGGAAGCGTACGAACTCGTCAAAAATCACCAAGGCAAGGGAAAGCGTGTCGCCGAGCCGGCTATTTTCGACGATCTCAAGAAAATCAAGACGGCCGTTCCGCTTCAGGAACTGCAGGAAATCAACCGCGAGCTGATTACATGGCCGGAAGATTTCAACGTCTACCCGAAATTGCAGCGTATCCTGGAACGCCGCGGAGACGCGCTTAACGAAGGCGGCAAGGTAGACTGGGCGCTCGCGGAGACGCTGGCATTCGCTTCGATCCTGGCCGACGGCAAGCCGATCCGGATCAGCGGACAAGACGTAGGGCGCGGAACGTTCGCGCATCGCCACCTCGTGCTTCACGATGTGAAGAACGGCTCGACCTACTCGCCGCTGCACAAGCTGCCTCAGGCGCGCGCATCGTTCGCGATCTACAACAGTCCGCTGTCCGAAGGCTCCGTCCTTGCTTTCGAATACGGCTACAATGTGTATTCGCCGGAAACACTCGTGATCTGGGAAGCCCAGTACGGCGATTTCGCCAATGCGGCGCAGGTGATCATCGACCAGTTCATTTCCGCGGGCCGCTCCAAATGGGAGCAGAAATCCAGTCTCGTGATGCTTCTGCCACACGGCTACGAAGGTCAAGGACCGGAGCATTCCAGTGCCCGTCTGGAACGTTTCCTGCAGCTTTCCGCAGAGAACAACTGGACGGTCGCGAACTTGAGCAGCGCGGCGCAATATTTCCATATTCTCCGCCGCCAGGCTGCGATTACGGAACGCGAAGAGGCTCGTCCGCTCGTGATTATGGCTCCGAAAAGCCTGATCCGCAACGCGCGCGTCTCATCCGACGGCAAGGAATTCAGCGAAGGCTCCTTCCTGCCGGTCATGGAACAGAAAGGCCTTGGCGATCAGCCGAAGAAAGTGAAACGTCTTGTGCTGACCACCGGTAAAATGGCGATCGATCTGGAAGAAGCGTTTGAAACTTCCGAAGACCGCGATTTCTCGTGGCTTCATATTGCCCGCGTAGAGCAGCTTTACCCGCTGCCGGAACAGGATATCGCGGAAATCATCGCGAAGTTCCCTGGACTGAAAGAAATCGTTTGGGTACAGGAAGAACCCCGGAACATGGGCTCCTGGAACTTCATGGAATCCAGAATCCGTTCCCTTGCGCCGGATAAAGTCAACGTGCGTTACGTAGGTCTGCCTGACCGCTCCAGCCCGGCCAGCGGTTTCCAGGAGATCCATACGTTCGAACATAACCAGATTATCTCGCTCGCTCTTAAACAACCGGAATAATAAACATGCATAGGAGGTCACCATCGTGGCTGATATTAAAGTGCCTGAATTAGGCGAATCTATTACTGAGGCAACTATCTCTAAATGGCTTGTGACTGAAGGAAGTACGGTAAGTCAAGGCGACTTGCTTCTTGAACTTGAAACGGACAAAGTAAACCTGGAAATCAGCGCGGAACAAGACGGCGTCCTGTCTGAAATCCGCAAGCAGGAAGGCGACAACGTATCGGTCGGCGAAATCGTCGGCGTGATCGGCGCTTCTTCCGGTGCACCGGCCTCTGCAGCTCCTGCAGCGGCTCCTGAGGCTCCGAAAGCGGCGGAAGCTCCTGCAGCTTCCCCGGCGGCAGGAACGCCTGCCAAGGCTCCTGCGGCTTCCGTAGCGGCGAGCGACAGCGCGTCGCTGGCTGCTTCCCCGGCAGCGAGAAAGCTTGCCAGAGAGCGCGGTATCGACCTGAGCCAGGTCAAATCGCAGGATCCGATCGGCCGCGTGTACCAGGACGACGTGAAGTCCCACGGCACGCAAGCGGCACAACCGGCAAGCGCGCCGGCTGCAGCGAAGTCCGCTGGCGCCGGTCAAGCCGCACAGCAAGCGGTACCGGGCAAACCGGTTGAGCGCAAGCGCATGTCCCGCCGCCGTCAGACTATCGCGAACCGCCTGGTGGAAGCTCAGCACACGGCTGCTATGCTGACCACGTTCAACGAAGTTGACATGACGGCGATTCTCGACGTGCGCAAACGCCGCAAGCAGGCGTTCCTGGACAAGCACGATGTGGGTCTGGGCTTTATGTCCTTCTTCACGAAAGCGGTCGTTGGCGCGTTGAAGAAATTCCCTCATCTGAATGCCGAGATCGACGGAGACGATATCGTCGTGAAGCAGTTCTACGACATCGGTATCGCCGTATCCGCGAAGGAAGGTCTGGTCGTTCCGGTCGTTCGCGAAGCGGATCGTCTGAGCTTTGCGGATATCGAGAAGCAGATCGGAGACCTGGCCGGCAAAGCGCGCGCCAACACACTGGCACTGTCCGACCTTCAAGGCGGTACGTTCACGATCACGAACGGCGGCGTATTCGGCTCCCTGCTGTCCACGCCGATTCTTAACGCTCCGCAAGTGGGCATTCTGGGCATGCACAAAATCCAGATCCGTCCGGTTGCGATCGATGCGGAAAGAATGGAAAACCGTCCGATGATGTACATCGCGCTTTCCTACGACCACCGTATCGTAGACGGCAGCGAGGCGGTTCGCTTCCTCGTCACCGTAAAAGAACTGCTCGAAGATCCGGAATCCCTGCTGCTTGAAGGTTAATCGCTCCATCAGAGCGGTTTAACCGAACGGCACTGCACATTAGAAAGTTGTTAGGAAAAGCCTGCCGGGCCACAAGCTCGGCAGACTTTTTTTATTATGGGAAGGTAAAGGCAATATGTGTTTCAAGCATGACATCTTATTAGGGATGCCAATGATTAAGGGGGTAAATTATATCGATCAGAACATAGCCCTGCTGCGGAAATGTCACGAATGTCCTGCAGTCAACTCTTTTTCCAGAAATTCGGCGCACTTCCGGCGTACCGGATCCCGCGGGCCGTTTATTAACCATTCAGGAAGCTTTGGCTGTCATAGAACTTGCATTTCTGGGTAATGAATGAAGAGAAGCCGGACACATCTGCAACCATTCAAAGGGGGAAGAAAAGATGAAAATTATGATTACGCAAAGCGAGGCGCTGGAAAAGGGAATCTGGCCCGAAGTGATGAAAATGTTCGGCTTGAACCAAGAGGACGACGTGTGGTCGAGCGAAGAATTTGTCTTGTCTGAAGAGCAGGCAAAAACGCTCGGATTGATCTCCTAAAGAATCACCGGGAAGAGAGGGGATGGGAAATTCTTCGATTCGGTGTATAATAGGCTTCGAAGGTTTTGATGAGAAAGGAATGCTGACATGCTAACGATCACAGCTTATAGTGCAGAACTTGTAAAAGACCCGTTCGGGATTATTCCGGGGAAGCGTTACGAATTTAATCTGGAGGTAGACGTTCCGGAAGACGACGAGCTGTACACGGCTAACGGAATCTATCTGCGGGTCATATACGGCGTGGACGAAGACCAGAGCCGGATAATCAAGTACGATATCCATGAAAATTCGACGGATACATACCTCGAGTTCGATCTTGAGGACGAAGAGCTTGCGGTCGTCGATACGTTCTGCAAGGATCATCTTCCGCAGGACGAATAACATGCGAGGATGAAGGGGCGGCAAATTGCCCTAACCAATCCGTCATACTGGAAAAGGCTCCCTGGTCCGTCTTCTGATGGTCGCGGAGAGCCTTTTTTTGCGTACTTTTTGCTGCATAAGAGTCTGCCGTCGAACGGATAAAGAGCTGGTGGAACCTGAACGGGGGATGCCGCCGCATAAAAAGCCTGTTCCTACAGGAACAGGCTCGGCAGATTTAAGTAAGAAGTGCGAATGGAGTGCAGGGGTTAATCCGTAACGTCTTCAGACGCCGTATCTTCGACGGCTTCATCCGTCTCGTCGCTTTCAACGGCTTCCGTGACTTCTTCGTCGGCCTCTTCCGCCGTTTCGGCTTCCGCAGCATCGGCGGCGCTTTCCGCATCCGCTTGGACTTCCTCGACAGCTTCTACCTCGCCGGCAGCGACTTCTTCTTCGGACAATTGAATTTCATTTTCGGACTCTGCCATTGTTTATCCCTCCATTTGTAACACTTAGTTCTCTAAGCGTATCTTGAGCATACCAAACGGAACGTGAAGAAAATGTCGGAGGTTGGGGGCGGGCTTATTAAAATTTTATAAATCTTGGGACATCCGTACCATATCGATAACCTGCATTCCGTTCTCGTAGATTTCTTCGGCATAGTGACGAACAAAAAAATCCTTGTCGATTCCCGTAATCCGGAATCCGCACTTTTGATAAAGCGCAAGCTGGGCGACCCCGGTGCTGCCTGTTCCGATTTCGATCGTTTTGAAGCCGAATTCCCGGGCCTGTCCGATTGCATGAAGAACCAGCTCCTTGCCGTAGCCTCTGCCGTGACAATCTTCGCGTACCGCCACGTTGACGAGTTCGACCGTCCCCGGGCGGGTCGGCAGCAGCACATAGACGCCTATCACGGCGCCGTCCGCAGCCGCTCCGGTAAAGCAGCGTCCTCGCCCTATGTATTCCCGAACCAGTTCTTCCGAAGGATCGGCAAGCAGGAGCAGGTCCATCGGATAAGGTTCGCCATGTCGCAATTCCGTAATGTTCATCGTTTTTTTCTCCTTTTATACGGTTTCTGTCTTCTAACTACTCCACACCTTTACTCCTATTAAACATCCGTCTCCCAATTCCTGTTTCATGAAAAGGAAAAACGGCTTTCGGCTCGAATTGTTTTGGGAAACAGCAATCGGGAGGCGAAAAAATGGAACCTATCGTAAACTATTACAGCCAATTTGACGAGTGGGGGAGGCTGGACCGGGAACCGTGGGAGTACACCATAAACTTGGCTTTTATTAAAAAGTATCTGCCCGCCGGTTCCGCTGTTCTGGATAACGGAGCGGGCCCGGGCAAATACGCCATGGAGCTGGCTCGTGAGGGTCACGACGTGACCCTTGCCGATTTGACGCCGAAGCTCGTGGAAACGGCGCGAAGCAAAGCCGCCGAGCTGGGGCTGCTGGACCGCTTCCGCGGGTTCCATGCAGCCGACGCGAGAGACCTCAGCCTGTTCGGAGACGGGCAGTTCGACGCCTCCTTAATGCTGGGGCCTCTCTACCACCTGCAAGGTGCCGAAGACCGGGAGAAGGCGGTGCGCGAGCTTCACCGGGTAACCGCCAAGGACGGCTGGGTCTTTGTCGCTTTTATGCCGCGGATCCGGCACCTCGCCAATTCCTTGCGCGATCCGCTGAATTGGAAGCCTAACGATACGGTCCGCGGGCTCGAGGCTTTCGCCGAAACGGGCCGCTTCGATCACAGCGATGCCGGGCGTTTTACCGGCGCGTACTATTTTCCGGTGGGCGATATCGTCCCGTTCATGGAGACAAACGGCTTCGGGACCGTCAAGCTGATCGGTTCCGGAAGTATCGCCGCCGGAATGACGGGGGAGCAGTGGGATTACTGGCGCTCGCAAGGGGAGGAAGTGTCCCGGAGAGTGCTGGATCTGATCATGCAAGCGGCCGAAGATCCGTACAATCTCGGCTCTTCCTCGCACCTTTTGTACGTGGGCAGGAGACTTTAAAGCAGCCGTCCGATTATTCTCTGTATAGGGATTGGAATAAGCTGATTTTAACGCTATAATCGAGTTAGGATTTTAGCACTTTTTGCGATCCATTTCAAATTCAAACGAAGTAAGGAGCCTTTATTGATGGAAAAAACATTGATTTTCGGACACAAAAACCCGGACACCGACACCATTTGTTCCGCACTCGCATATGCAGACCTGAAAACCCAGCTTGGCGAAAACGTAGAAGCGGTCCGCCTGGGAGCCGTAAGCGGCGAAACCCAATTCGCGCTGGATACTTTTAAGGCAGAAGCTCCCCGTCTTGTCGAGACGGTTGCCGGCGAAGTCAAGACCGTTATTCTCGTCGATCATAACGAACGTCAGCAGAGCGTAAGCGACATCGATCAAGTGCGCGTGACCGAAGTCATCGACCACCACCGCATCGCGAATTTCGAGACGAGCGGCCCGCTTTACTACCGCGCCGAACCTGTCGGCTGCACGGCGACGATTTTGAACAAGCTTTACAAAGAAAACGGCAAGTCCGTTCCCGGGAACATTGCCGGACTGATGGTATCCGCCATCATTTCGGACACGCTGCTGCTGAAATCGCCGACCTGCACGGAGCAGGACGTGGCGGCCGCACGCGAACTGGCGGAAATCGCCGGCGTTAACCTCGAAAGCTACGGACTGGACATGCTCAAAGCGGGCGCGGACCTTAGCGACAAAACGATCGAACAGCTCATTTCGCTGGACGCGAAAGAGTTCCAGATGGGCTCCCACAAGGTGGAAATCGCACAGGTAAACGCGGTGGACACGAATGATGTTCTTGCCCGCCAGGACGAGCTGGAAGCGGCTCTGAACGCGATTATCGAGAAAAAAGGGCTGGATCTGTTCCTGTTTGTCGTTACGGATATTCTTAACAACGATTCTATCGGCCTGGCGCTCGGCTCCTCCGCCAAAGCGGTAGAAGAAGCGTACAACGTAACGCTTGCCGACAACAAAGCGGTGCTGAAAGGCGTCGTTTCCCGCAAATCGCAGATCGTTCCCGTTCTGACAGACATTTTAAGCAAATAAAATTTTAAAAATAACGGCCGCCGGGCATCCAAGCCAGGCGGCTTTTTAACCTTTTTTTGCGGGGCCTCTTGACGAAACGGTCATTCGGCTTTTATTATTTATTTATCAATAAATAAAAGGAGGTGCGGAGTTGGTTGTCCGCGAAGATCGCAAAGAACAGATTATTAACGCAGCCGTGGGAATATTCGCGGAACTTGGCTATTATAAAACAACGACAGCCATGGTGGCTAAAGCGGCCGGCGTGACGCAGCCGTACGTGTTTCATTTTTTCAAAAGCAAGGAAGAGCTGTTCAAGGCGGTAGTTGACCGGGCCGTACAGCGGCTCTATGATGCCTTCATGCAGGTGGAAGCAACAGGGGATCTCATTATGGAATCAATGGGCCAGGCGTTCAAAGATCTCATGCGGGCTAACCGGGCGGAAATGCTGATGGTGCTGCAGGCGCCTGCCATATCAGAACCCGAAATCCGCAGGCATATGAGCGAGAAGTTTGCGTTGATACACACGACAATCGTGCGAAAATTCGAAGAATCCGGAATGGACGATGTCGAGACGGCAGCCGGCAATTTCATAGCAATCGGACTTCTGATCGTAACTTCGGATGTGCTGCAGCTTCCCGAGCTGCTCCCTTTCAAAGATTTGAACTGCTAGGAAACCTGGCAAGGCGGCACGTTAAGGCTGCCTATTTTTTTGCAGAAGTATTTATTGACTAATAAATAAATTTCCGAGAAAAGGATGTGCGTAAAATGAAACGGGCACTTTATAACGGACACGACGGCTCTAATTCCCTGTTTTCAGGCGAACGCGTACTAATCTGGACAGGTTTGGCTGGCTTTGTATTTGCGGCTTTTATGGCGGTTTATATGGCATTGTACGGAAGCCGGGTCCTCCCTGAGGGCAATGTGGAAAGCGCCTTTTCCTTTAACGCGGCGATAGGTATGTTCATCTTGTCGCTAGCTGCCATTCTCCCATTGGCCGGAATGGGCAGCCGATCGCGCAAAGTATACCGCTGGATGCTCGCGTTTACGGGAGGGGCCGCTTATCTGCTGGAGTCCGTCCAGCATCTGCGGGGAATCAATCCCCGGTTTACACAGGCGGGCACAGATATCGACCGCATCGGGGGAATCGTTTTTGGTCTGGACTCCATGCTGTTGATTGTTCTGATCATCTGGCTTGCCGCGGCTTTTTACAGAAAATCGGTCCTGGCGGAGCGGCCGCTTGTTGTTCTCGGCATCCGTTACGGGTTTCTCTCCACCATGGCGGCCATTGTTGCGGGAATCGGCATGATCGCGCTTCAGAGCCGCTACACCGGCGCTTCAGGCAATCTGATCGTCCTGCATGGGCTGGGTTTTCATGCGGTTCAGACGCTTCCGCTGCTTGGCTGGCTGCTGGAAAAATCGGATGACGCGCAGTCCCGCAAAGTCAGGCTCGTCCACGCGGGCTCAATCGGTTGGATGCTGGCGATTGTGGGTATCGGCTTCCAGACGGCTTCGGGCATGTCTGTCACCGAGGTGTCGCCATGGACGCTCACGGCGGCAGCCGGGCTGCTTCTTTGGCTGCTTGCTCTGGGCACGGCCCTCCGGAAGTCGGTAACCGTAACCTGGAGAGTCCCGCCAGAGGCCTCGAAGCTTTAACGCCCTCCCGCTCCGGCAAAGCTGCGCAGCTTACTGCCGCACGGGTTTCCGCTCCCGGCCGGGTTTCCTTGCAGACAAGGAAATCCGGCTTTTTTCAGCGGCTTGAAGAGAGATTGAAAGTTTTAGAGAACGGAAGCCGATTTCAGCGTTTCTAAATGGTTCGTTGTTGTTATAATAACTACATCGACCCTATCTGTTTCCCGGGCGAATCGCCGGTTATAGTGGAACAGAGCCCCTGATTCGGGGGCGGAATCAAGGAGGCTTCCCGTGAACATCCCTTCGCAGGCTAAAGAAACGCTTTTTACCCATTTGTACAGTCAGACGGCGAACGGCCTGGTATTCGCATCTCCTGAAAACGGGGAGTGGCTCGGCATGAATCCGGCTTTATGCAAGATCCTCGGTTACTCGGAAGCGGAACTGCTTGAGAGAACCGAAAAATTACTACTGCATCCGGACGACGAAAGTTTCATCCGTGAACACAAACGCGTGATGAAGAAGCTTGCCGCTTTTCCCGGCGAGGTTTTCGAAAGGGAGAAACGGTATTTTCATAGAGACGGGCGCGTCATTTCGCTGAACGTCCGCACGACATTGGCACGCGATCCGGAGGCCGGACAGCCGCTGTATCTTATTCATGAATTTACGGATGTGACGGATAAAAAAGCAGCCGCAAAAGAGCTTGAGGACAACCGCGACCTCGCCCTGCTTTTTTCCAAAAACATTCAGGATGTCATTTCGTTCAGCTCGCCGAGCGGGACCATTCTATATATTTCACCCTCTGTCGAAGGGCTGCTGGGCTATAAACCGGAAGAAATGATCGGCCGCAAACGCGTCGATTTCTATCATCCCGACGATGCTTTGCAAATGAGGAACCGGGATAAGCTTTACTCGGAGAAGGAAGTTTTCGTAAGACGGGTCCGGCACAAGCAGGGACATTATATTTGGCTTGAAACCGCCTTTCAGCTCGTGCGCAGCGGCGAAGGCCGCGTTATCAAAATTTTAGCGATCGGCCGCAACGTGACGGAACGTAAAAAGTACGAAGAAACGCTGGCCGAGGCTCAGCGGGTTGCGCATATCGGTTCCTGGGAGTGGGATCTGCTTAACTCGCGGGTTTCTTTCTCGGACGAAATGCGCCGCATTTTCGGTTATGCGATCCATTCCGTGGATTCCGATGCGGAGTTGTTTCTGAGCTGCATTTACCCCGAAGATCTCCCGCGTGTCCGCGAAAGCATCGAGAAGGCGCTCGAAAACGGGGAATCCGGTGAAATGATCTACAAAATTTGTCTGCCGGACCAGTCGATCCGGACTATTGCGGCTCAATGGGAAATCGTGGCCGACGAATTCAATAAACCTATCCAGATTATCGGGATGGTGCAGGATATAACCGAACGGCGGCGGATGGAAGAGCGGATTCTGGAAAGCGAGCAGAATTACCGGCTTATTTCGGAATATTCGCTTGATTTTATATCCAGACATGCCGTGGACGGGCAGGCAACGTTTCTGTTCGTGTCCCCGATCTGCCGCACGATGCTCGGTTACGAGCCTGAAGAAATGGTGGGTACGGCGGGACTCGGCTACATTCACCCCGATGATGTCGGCTTTGTCAAAAAGTACCTGCAGGAAAATCTTCACGGGGAAGGATCGGAGAAGGTTACGTTCCGGTTCTTCCGCAAAGACGGCACGTACGTCTGGTTCGAAACGACCAGCCGTTACACGCTGGACGATCAGGGCAGGGAGCGGGAAATCGTCGCCATTTCACGCGATATTACGGAACGCAGAAACACGGAACTCCGGCTTCAGGAGTACAAGTCGCTGTTTGACTACAACCCGGTCGGCGTAGCTTCGCTCGATCTTTACGGAAAGGTGCTGACGGCTAACCGGGGGCAGCAGGTTCTGACGGGTTATTCCGATAAAGAGCTGACCGACCGGCATTTCGCATCACTGGTTCATCCGGCCGATTACGACAAGACCTTGCGGCATTTCGAACTGGCGGCCCAGGGCGAACCGGAGACTTACGAGACGGGGCTCATTCATAAAGACGGACACCGCATCGAAGCGAGCGTCATAAATGTCCCGATCGTGCTAAGCGGGCACATCGTCGGGGTGTATGTCCTGACAAGCGACATCACGGACCGCAAAAAGTATACGGAAGAGATCGAGAAGCTGAGCTATGAGCACGCGCTGATTCTCAATTCCGTTTCCGAAGGAATTTTCGGGCTGGATTTGCAGGGGCAGGGGATGTTTATCAATCCCGCCGGCGCATCCATGCTAGGGTTCAACCCGAAAGAACTGATCGGGAACCGGCACCTTCTAACCGTCGAGCAGGCCTGTCCGGACGGCAATCAGTACCTTCCCGGCGACTCGCCGGTCGAACGGGCGGTAAGAGACGGCGTTTCCGTATCGCCGAGCGAAGGGATTTTCTGGCGGAAGGACGGAACGAGCTTTCTGGCGTCCTATCAAGTTACGCCCTTGTTCGATAAGGGGGAGAGAAAAGGCGTCGTGGTCGTTTTCCGGGATGTGACGAACGAGAAAGAAATTATCCGGGCCAAGGAATTTGCCGAACAGGCCGACCGGGCCAAATCGGAGTTTCTGGCCATTATGTCCCACGAACTTCGCACGCCGATGAACGGGATTATCGGAATGATCGGGCTGCTCCAGGAAACGATGCTGGATGAAGAGCAGCGCAGTTATGCGGATATTATCCGGGAAAGCAGCGACGCCCTGCTGCATATTTTGAATGAAATTCTGGATTTCTCCCGGATCGAAGCGGGCAAAATGGAATTAAATCTGGACGCGATCGATGTAAGGGAAACGCTGGCGCGCGTTCTGGAGCTTTTCCGGGTAAAAGCGGAGGAAAAGAACCTGAAGCTCTCGTGCGATATTCCGGCCGGGCTGCCCCGGTACGTGCTGGGAGACGAGACGCGGGTGAGACAAGTGCTGATCAATCTGATCAGCAACGCGATCAAATTCACCGAGCGGGGAAGCGTCTCGGTAGCGGTGGAAATTACGCCTTCTTCCGAGCCCCAATCGGTCATGCTGGAATTTACAATTCGGGACACGGGGATAGGTATTCCCGCCGGACAAATCCACCGGCTGTTTCAATCGTTCTCTCAACTGCATCCCGCCATTAACCGCAAATACGGCGGTACGGGGCTCGGCTTGTCGATCAGCAAGAAACTGGTCGAGCTGATGGGAGGCGAGATCGGTGTCGAAAGCGAAGAGAACGCCGGCTCCGCCTTCTTCTTTACCCTGCACGCCGGTTTAGGCGACTCAGAAGTGCTGGATACGGCTCCCGTGATCTCACCGGCGGAAACCCCGCCCGTTCCTTCCCTTCCGGAGGCGAAGCCTGCGCCGCTGCGGGTGCTCATTGCGGACGACCATCCCATGAACCGTAAACTGCTTCATACGTTAACCGGCAAGCTGGGTTATTCGGCGGATGTCGTAAACAGCGGAGCGGAAGCCGTGCAGGCTGCGGGGGAGCAGACGTATGATTTGATTTTCATGGACGTGCAGATGCCGGTCATGGACGGGTTCGAGGCGACCCGTCTAATCCGTGAAAAATACGGGAAGAAGCCAATGCCTCCCGTCATTATTGCCGTAACCGCTTTTGCCAGAGAAGAAGACAAGGAACAGTGCCTGGCGTCCGGGATGAACGATTATATCAGCAAGCCGGTCCTTGCCGGTGAGCTCAAACGTCTGATGGCCAAGTGGACTGCCCGGATAAAAGAACGATAGAAGCCGTGAAAACCCGCCGCGGAGCGGGTTTTTTGTTTGTACAGGCCCGAATACGGGGCCTATCCGCACCCGATGCGATTTGTGAAGTCGATCGGAATGTTTTATAATAAGCTACATTTAAACCTACAATAGATTAGCCGCATACAATAGTTTAGGTGAATACGTCAGTATATTACTGGAGGAATTTTCATGCAGTTTATTAATCAGGCGGCCGTCCAGCAAGTTCTTGATCTGCTAAAGGGCCATGACCTGTATATTCATCTGGAAATGACGAACGGGGCTTACGCTTCCCACCTTGACCAGTCCAAACATACGGCCTCGACGTTTATCCGCAATTCGAAGATCCGCTATCTGCAGGGTTCTATTGCCGGAAACGGCCCCTACCGGGTAGGGCTCAAAATGGAAGAAGGCTGGGTTTATTCCGAGGGACTTACCCATTGGGATGAAACGGAGACGCAGAGACTGATTTTGTCGGGACATGATAAGGACGGCAAGCTCGTCGTTTCGCTGCAGCTGAGCCGAGACCCTTTTTAACTTACAAAGAGAGAAGGTAGATGGAGATGGAACGACACATACTGGTCGTCCTGCCGCATCCCGATGACGAAGCGTTCGGCATATCCGGTACGCTTGCCGGCCATATACGCCAGGGAACCCCGGTGACTTACGCATGCTTGACACTGGGAGAGATGGGACGCAACATGGGCAATCCCCTTGTCGCCAACCGCGTGACACTGCCCGGAATCCGCAAAGCCGAGCTTGAGGAATCGTGCCGGTCGATCGGAATTCAGGATTTGCGGATGCTGGGCTTTCACGATAAAACGATTGAATTCGAAGACCGCGAACTGCTCGTCGGCAAAATCCGCGGGCTCATCGACGAGCTGAATCCTTCGCTTGTCATTACGTTCTACCCGGGCTACAGCGTGCATCCGGATCATGACGCAACGGGCGCGGCCGTGATTGATACGGTCCAGCGAATCCCCTTGGAAGAGAGACCGGTCGTTCACTGCATCGCTTTTTCCAAAGGATGCGAGGATGTGCTCGGCAAAGCGGATGTCGTGAACGATGTCAGGCCGTATCTGGAGCAGAAGCTGGGCTCGATCCTTGCACACAGCTCCCAGTTCCAGCTCAACGGACAGCTCGGCGGCAAATCCGCGAACGACAAAGAGGTGCAGGAACGCTTCGGCTACGAGCGGTTGTGGACATACCGGTTTCAATAAAAGAGTGAGCGGGGCGGAAGCCGTTCCCGCATGCCGATAAACCGCCAAGGGGCAGGCAGTCGTGCCGTTCCTTGGCGGTTTGCCGTTATTCGAGGGAGAGGGCGGCTCGGGCGTTGGCCGCGTCGTTTTCCAGCAGTTCCTTCAGGTCATAAGCGGGGTACGCACCGTCCGCATACAGCCGGTTGAACACTTTGGCGTGAAATTCGACCGCTCTCAACAGATGTTTCACAAAGGTTGCCCGTAGACGGGGAGTCGCGGTTTCCGTGAGGGCGCAGGCGTAGCCGCGTACGGCGGTTTTGGCAAAAGCGAGAAGCTGTCCCGCTTCCAGGACGGGGAGCTCCGCAGGTTTATTCCTGGAGGCGGCAGGCGCTTCGGGATAATACGCCAGCAGCTCGTTCAGATTCTGCTCCAAGGTTTGTATCGCCGCTCTGAAAAGCGTTTGAAGCCCTTCGTCCGCAAGCGTCGGTAATTTTTGTTTACAAGCGATCAGTTGTCCGGTCTGAAGGCTCACAAGCTCGTGAAGCTCCAAAGTTTCGTGCCAGGCGAGATGCTGGGGGACTTTCGGCAGGCTCATCTTCTCAGACTCCGTTCGTGGGGTTTATAACAGCCTATGTGAAGGGGCGGAGATTAGTAAGTTGTCAGTACCTCCAAACGGAAGTTCGCGTTAACGAAAGTGTGAATGGGGAATAGTTGATTGTTAACTATTTAATACCTATGGGGGACACGACAACGATGCTAATATATTTTTAACCTTAACTAAGGAGCCCGCGGAGTGCCGAATAATAGCAGCCTTATTTCAAAAGCGGTTTTAATGGCAGAAAAAGCCGGATTAAAAGACATTACTCCTATCGAGCTTGGTAATGGCGGGAACCTGATCGTTCATTTGGCCCCGTTTCCGATTGTGGCCCGAATAGCCGCTGCGATTTCAAAAAATAATGGAGATTACGCTTACAAGGTACTGGTTCGTGAATTAAGAGCCGCACGTCATCTCCATTCAAAGGGAGTGCCGGTCCGTTTGCCAACCGACCTTACGGATGCAGGACCATATGATATTGGCGGCACATGGATGACGCTTTGGAAGTATGTTCCCCCGACAGACCTGGAGCGCCCTTCGCCAAGCGAAGCAGTTGAATTGGTCAATACACTTTCACTGGCATTGAAAGATTTTACCGGCGAGATTCCTATGCTTGGTGTTTGGGAGCGGACATGTCAATCGGCTTTTAGATTAATGAATCATCCGGATCCGCGTATACAAGATTTGTTAAGTCTGTTTTTCACAATTGATAGACAGATGCGTCTTGAAACAAGCTTGCTCATACCGTCTCATGGAGATGCCCATTCAAGAAACTTATTACCGAGTCCCGAAGGCTGGATCTGGTCGGACTTTGAAGATGTATCTTTGATGCCCGCATACTGGGATCTGGCTTCCTATGTAGGCAATCTTGCCTTGTTCAACGGAGTTCAGGAGCCAACCTTTCAATATATCTGGAGTGAGATGAATAATCAGGCCGATAAGGAAGCTTTTGGATTTGCCGTTACCGCACGCATACTGATGTCCACTTTAGGTAACTTGGATTTCGGACTCTCGGGTAACGGAGATTTGGAATTTGCCTATAAACAGCTTGAACTGGCAAAAGATTTTATTCATCAAATCAACCTGATTATTGAAGGGGAATAGCGGAGTCATAACCGTCGCGACTCTACTTCATAGTCCGAAGTTTGCCGGGCCCGCCTTACCGGTACGCCTGCTTGCCCGCATGCTTCGGTATTTGCCAAAACGCCGGATTTGGACTACTATTAATCGTGAAGTTGTTTGACATGTATGCTTTTCTTTAGACAACAAAATATCAAACATTCTTTATTGAACGGGTTCCGGTTCTTTCTCTGGGGAGAGGGAACGGATTAAAAGGGAAGTTCGGTGCAATTCCGATACGGTCCCGCCACTGTAAGGGGAAAAGGGGCGAAGCCCCGGCCGAAGCGCATCACGTCACTGGTGAATCCGGGAAGACGCGCATAGGGTTCCCGAGTCAGGAGACCTGCCTGTTTACCGGTAACTTCATTCCTACGCGGATATAGGATGGCGTTGATGCGAATGTTCTCCCTAATCGTCGGGTCCTGACCCCGGCGTATTCATGCGATGAACCCAAACATCCTGCCTTCGGCGGGATGTTTTTATTTGTTTCGGATCGGTTGAATCCTCCGGCTTTACGGGTAAAATGAAGTCCGCCGCATTTTGATCGAAAGAATGATGTACAAGTATCTTCAAACCGTATGGGAGGAACACGATGTATTACGGAGTCAAACTAAATACGAACTACAAAACCCTTTGGCAGGAGGGAATGAAGGACTGGGACGGAAATCTTCCCGTGCGGATGACCGATGACGTCAAGGAAGAAGGGTTCTGGAACGCTTTTATGAAAAAGAAAGAACAGGCCGGGGTGGATTCTTGGGTTGCCAACTTGCGCAAGGAGCTGATCACTTTGATCGATCCCGGCGAGGATGTGCTGGAAATCGGCCCCGGCTGGGGAAATTATACGTTCGAAGCGGCCGAGAAAGCGGGTTCCCTCACCTGCGTCGACAGCTCCGAAAGCGTGCTTGCTTTCCTGAAAGCCGCAGCGGAGCGGAAGGGCTGGAATCATGTAAACTTCGTGCATGCCAAATGGGAAGAGCTTCCCGAGGTGGAGCGGGCCGACGTGGTATTCGGCGTCAATTGTTACTACCGGATGCAGGAGATCGACCGGGCGCTGCTGCATATCAACAACACGGCGAAGCGTCTCGGAATCGCGGGAATGGTAAGCGGTCCCGAAAGACCGCACTACAAGGACATCCGGGAGCAGCTCGGCTGCCGGATCAAATTTCAACGCAGAGATTACATCCATTTGCAGAATCTGCTTTATGAACTCGGAATCGACGCGAATTGTAAAATTGTCAATCTGCACAAAACGTATGCCTACGATACGGAGGAAGAGCTGATGAAGGATAACCTGAGCGCGGTTTTGGACAAGGAGTATGACCGCAAGAAGGCTGTGGAGCTCTTGTACGCTTATGTGCGAGAAGAAGGCGGAAAGCTGATTTACCCGCACAATTTCAAAGCGGCTCTCCTTTACTGGAAGCCGGAAAAACGGCTGGAACCTGCGGACCTGCCCACGGAAGTGAAACGGGTCGTGGAAGTTTAAATCAGAGCCGTTGAAGTGTTTTCCCGGTAACGCGGTTTCGCGTGCCGGGATTTTTTTATGGCTTCACGAATCGGACAAGGGAAGGAGCTTGTCATAAATTCAGGCAAACTCGCATAGGGATGAAAAAGTGGAAAGGGTTTAAGGGAGAAGTCTTTTTTATTGAAAAACGTAATAATTACGATTAAAATAAGGATATTGTCGTACACAGGAGGGGAGAACGTGCATTTCAGCGGCGCAAGCAGAGGGATGAGAAAAAGACACCTGATTTATATTGCAGCGGGAAGTTTCCTGGCTATACTGGCCTGGCAAGCCGTGCGGACAGGGAATGCGGGGCTGCCGGACCCTTCGGTTCTCCGCCTGTTCAAGACGATGTTTATCGGCATCGTGCTCGAAGCGGTTCCTTTTATTATGCTAGGTGTGCTGCTTTCCTCGTTCATGCAGGTTTACATCCCGGAAACCTGGATCCGCAAAGCGATCCCCCGGAATCCTTTGCTCGGATTCGTTTATGCCTGCCTGCTGGGCATCCTGTTTCCGATTTGCGAATGCGGCATGATCCCGGTCGTCCGGCGGCTGATCAACAAAGGAATGCCGCTGTACATAGGCGTAATCGTCATTCTGGCGGGTCCTATCGTGAACCCGGTCGTCTATGCGGCCACATACACGGCGTTCCGGATGAATCCCGAAATGGTGTATGCCCGGATGGGACTGGCCCTTGGAGTCAGCGCGTTTATCGGCTTATTCGTATACGCGTTCATTAACCAAAATCCGTTGAAACACAGACTGGACTCGCTGTATGCCGAGAACGGACAAGACTGTGCGCACGTGCAGGGCGGCGGCAAATTCGTTACGATGATGGGCCACGCGGGCGGGGAATTTTTCGATATGGGGAAATATCTCATTTTCGGCTCTCTCGTTACGGCCGTTATTCAGGCTTTTGTGCCTAGAGGGGATTTGTCGGCGCTGGGGGAGGGGGAAGTGCTTCCGCATCTGTTTATGATGGGATTTGCCTACATATTGTCGCTCTGTTCCACCTCGGACGCGTTTGTCGCTTCTTCCTTTCTCCAGACATTTTCCAAAGGTTCCCTACTCACCTTCCTCGTTTTCGGGCCCATGCTCGATTTTAAAAGTACGCTCATGCTCTTGTCCGTCTTCAAAACGAAGTTTGTCCTGCTGCTGGCCGTTCTTATCACGATGACCGTGTTTGCAGGTTCCGTCATTGTCGAACACCTGTTTTTCAACTAACGCTTTGAATTCGGGGAGGTGAATCGGGTGGAAGACAGGCGCGCTTACGCCTTCCATTCTTTTATGAGGGCGGCGATTCTATGCGGGTTTTCGCTCTATATCGTCTATCTGGTCAAAACGGGCGGCATGACGCATTACTTGGCGCCCCGCCTGGTACCGTACGTCAAAGCTTCGGCGATCGCCCTGTTCGTGCTGGCCGTGATCCAGATTTATCTGGCCCTGCAGCCCGCTTCAGGCAATGAATCCGACTGCGGATGCGAGCCCGGTGTCAGGAAATCTAAGCTTTCGCACGGTGCGGCTTATTCCTTGTTCCTTTTACCGCTGCTGCTGGGCTTTCTGCTGCCCGACCGGGTAACGGGGAGCGATATCGTTCAAGTGAAAGGGATTCAACTGAATACCTCCAACCTCCAGACGCAGAGGAATGCAGATACCCGGGACGATTCGCCTGAGAAGCAGCAATCTTCAGAGAAAGCGAGCCGGGGCAAGGAAGATACGCAGGAAGCCAGGCTCAAGGAGATGTTCAAAGGCAGCCGGTTTACGGAAGATTACGCGAAGCTGGCCATGCGGCTTTACCAAAAGCAAACCATTCTTATCGGGGAGAAAGGTTTTATGGAGAGGCTGACGGCCGTGGATCTGTTCGCCGGCAATTTTGCGGGGAAACAGATGGAAATCAGCGGCTTCGTTTACCGGGAGGACGACATGCCCAAAAACCAGTTCGTCGTCGCAAGACTGACGATGCAGTGCTGCTCTGCCGATGCGTCTCCGTACGGCGTTATCGTTGAAGCTCCGGATGCGGATTCGTATCTCAAGGATACATGGGTAACGGTGAAAGGGACGATCCGCAAGTCGGTGTACGAAGGTAAAGATGCGATGAAGCTGGAGGGAGCCGTGATCCGGAAAATTAAAGAGCCTTCGTCCCCTTACGTATATCCGTATGCCGGTGATTTCGCCGATCTCGGAAAATAAAGGCTGTAGCCATAACAAAACCGCTTTCCGACGGAAAGCGGTTTTGTTTGCGATGCAAGAGCCGGATGTAGTAGGCACCTTAATCGTAGATACCATCAACAGAACGGGGAGGGGGGCGCAAAAAAACTCGTATGGATCATGCCGTATGGAAGGCTTCTCCGATCCATTTCGTGCCTGAGCTACTTCCGGCGGCGGCCGGATTCCGGTTCAAGGGACTGCGGCTGCGGTGTATCCTGAAGACGCTGCCATTCCTCGCTCAGCCGGTCTGTATCCAGGTCGATTCCGATAAACACGAGATACGGCTCTCCCTGGTAAAAGGAAGGCTCCCAGTAACTCCGCTTTCCTGCGTACTGAAACAAATGCATGTGACTGGATTCCGCGAACGTCACATAACCTTTGGCGCGGATCAGACCGTCCCTCCACCGCTGGAGGAAGGCGTCCACATCCGCTTTGGTCAGCCCGGCAAGCTGATTCCACGGGAGAGTGACGGTGCGGACGCGGGAGTGGGAAGGCGCGGTTTCCGCCGGTGCCGGCGAATCTGCGGGGGGCATGCCGCGTCCGGTACCGTTTATGCTGGGCTCCTTCGGATGAGTCGTGATCTTCGTCATCCGGATCGGCCGGACCGTCAGGGGGCCCTTCTGTACGGGCTGGACTCCCTCCAGGATCGGCTTAAGCTCGACGCGGCAGTGGGTCGTATACACGAGCATGGCGTGCCCGTTCAGCTTGCGTATGGCCTTCTCGATCTGGTGCAGCCGGATGCGGTGTACATAATCCGTTTTATTGACCAGAAGCAGATCGGCGACTTCCACCTGCCTTCTAAGTGTCCGTACGAGCAGTTTGTCCGATGCAAACAGACTGTTGTAATCCATGAAGTTTTCGGCATCGAGCACGGTGATGACCTGTTTAAGGGCAACACGGCCCAGCAGACCGGGTTCCGTGAGCACATCGGCAATTTCTTCCGGGTTGGCCACACCGGTCAGCTCAATGAACAAAATATCCGGTTTGCGGACAAGCAGAGCCTGCAAGCTGCCGGTCAGCTCGCTTTTCTTGCTGCAGCAGACACAGCCGTCCAGCAGTTTTTCAATCGAAGCGGAGCTGTGCCCTTTCAAAATTAAGCCGTCGACATCCGCTTTGCCCAGTTCGTTCATCAGTATCCCGGGGCGCAGACCAAGCTTCTTCGATTCTTCGAGCATACGGAGCAGAAGGGTCGTTTTACCGCTGCCCAAAAAACCGCTAAGGACGAATACAGGTATTGTCACGGTTTAAGTTCCTTTCTTGAGTAAAGATATGTTCTCACTATATGCTTGTCAGGAAACGGCCATGCTAATAAAACCGTAATCGTTACGTTTAAATTTATTTTACAGGAACTCGGACTCTCCGGCAAACCGAACAGCTCAATCAAGGCGGAAGTTGAGGATTGTAAACGGGCCTCCTTATGTTGTTTAATCCAGGAATGAATTCCCTGGTTATTTAAAGCAGCAAAAAAACTCCTCCAACCCCATTACAAGGGTTCGGAGGAGTTTTTAATTTCCTATGGATTATTGCAGGGTCTGTTGCGTTTTGGCAGAACCCGTAAAGCTCTGGAATTGATCCTTCAATTTCTGACGGGCGTCTTTATTGCGGAGTAAGTAAGCAGCTCCTAGACCAATTGCAGTAAACATCATTTTTTTACCCATTTTCGTTTACCTCCTCAAATGTAAGGTTGCTTGCTCTACAGAAAATTACCCGTTCAGCCCGATGCTAAACATGTTTTCGCGTAATACACTAAAAAGAGAGTGGTGCTGCCAGGCGGATTCCTCTTGTCCAAATAAAAAAGACCATCCGAAGACGAGCTTCGGATGGTCCTGCTTGTTAAGTGAATTAAACGGTTTTCCAAACGTCGGCTTTCCCAGGAGTTTCGCCTTGAGTCCACCATTTGGCTTCGTATACGACACCGTTGTAAGTAACGCGGTTGCCTGCTGTGTAAACGGAGGTTGCGCTCCAAGCAGGTGCAGTTGTGCCGCCACCGCCGGCAGTTGTTTTAGCCGTTACAGCGGAGCTTGCAGCGGAAGTGTTGCCTGCTGCGTCTTTCGCTTTAACCGTGAACGTGTAGCTAGTGTCAGCCGTCAGGCCCGTTACCGTGAAGCTGGTTGTCGTGGAAGTTCCTACAAGAGTGGAACCTTGGTATACATCGTAACCCGTAACGCCGACATTGTCGGAAGAAGCGCTCCAGTTCAGAGTTACGGAGTTAGCTGTTACGCCGGAAGCAGTCACGCCTGCAGGAACAGTAGGAGCTTGAGTGTCTGGTGTACCCGTTCCGCCACCGTTTACGTTAACGTCGATTACGTTGTAGAAAGCGTTAGGCGTATCGGCGATTTCCCAAACAGCCAGGATTACGTTGTAACCGCTGCGGGCAGGAACGTTACAAGTGTGGGAAGTGGAAGGGTCCGGTTTTTTACCGCCGTCGTTGAAGGAGCAGAACAGTTCGAAATCCGAACGTTTCAGAGGTGCGTTAGGATTCCAGCCTGTTTTCGTGATGTAGTATTTCCATTCTCTCGTTGCGTGAGCGGCAGTCAGCTTCCAAGTGAACGTGTTGCTTCCGCTGTTGATGTTCACTTTGGACCAGCGGTCTGCAGTTTGAGCGTTCAGTTCAGGGAAAGCGGCGCCGGCGCCGGCGATTTGACCGTCAGCAGGGCCTCCTGTAGGATAGCTGCCAGGTGCTTCAAGGCTTTGCGGCTCGTACACGATAGCTCCGCAGTTTTTGTTAATGCCTTGATTACAGAGGGCTGCGCGGCTTGCCGGACCTGTGATGTAACCGTGAGCGGAAGCGCTTTCAGCGAAAACGAGCGAGCAGATGGCACCGATTACGAGCGCAGCAAATGCTACGAGAAAAGGAGAAACTTTAAAAAGAGAGCGGTTCCATGAAATGGATTGGGACATTAGTTTAATACCTCCGATTTAATTGAATTTGGAATACAGGGAATTTAGAACTATACTGCTGCGAATCGTAAAAAATCATAATGACACAAACCAGAGTGATTCTGGTGGATAGGTCAGGATTCGGCATCGTAAGCAGTGAATGGCTATCTACCGAGAGCAGCAAATGGCTTTAATTCCTGCCTGTCAAAAATTTAAGCATCTACCTCCTGTCAATTTATGTCTAAATGAATCAATTCACCTCCTCATATCCATATTATAGTATAAGGTAGAAGCAATGGAAGTAGGTCTTTAGAACTATTTATAGACATAAAATGGTGTAAATAGTAAAACATCTCCTCCATAATATCCTGGAAATTTGGATATTTTTTTGCGAAAATCATAAATTGGAAAATAAATTAGAATTAAAAGGGAAATTGTCGAAAGAAACGAATTAGAAGTATACGAATGCGGAAGAGGAAGGGAGTGAGCCGGTTATGAGTGTTGCGGCAGACATCAAATTGTTTATTTCCGTCAAAAAAGCATGGGTTTTGGTCCTGGCGATGATTTTGTACGGAATCGGCGTCGGGATTTTGGCGCCCATGAACGCCATTTACTTAAAAGAAGGGATCGGCCTGGGGAAAGGCGAGATCGCGTCGATTTTTGCCATTTCGCTTGTGCTCAATATGATTTTCACGATCAGCGTGGGCATTCTGAGCGATAAGATTCCGCGGAAGAAAATCATCCCCATGGCGGCTGCTGTGGTGTGTGCGGCCGGGCTGCTGATCTATATGAGAGCGGGCGGGTACGTGTCCGCGCTGGTGGGCATGTCAATCGCATCGTCCCCGTCCGGAATGATTATGGGACAGATGTTCGCCATGGCGCGGAACCATTTCTCGAAGCTGGCGCCGGACATCGTGGAGATTTCGCAGCTCTGGCTGCGCGCGTCTTTCAGCGTCGGTTTTTTTACCGGATTGCTGCTGGGAGCGAACATTTACTTATGGTTCACCTTTTACGGAGTACTCTGGGGCAATCTTGGGGGATACACGGCGCTCTTCGTCCTTCTCCTGTTTTACCGGGAAACGGTGGAAGCACCTTCCAAAGCGGTCGTTAAGAAGAGCGGCGAGCCCTTCTCGCTGGCTATGCTGGCCGCGCTCCTTATGCTGTCGTGCGCCGATGCGATCCGGGGACTGTATCTTCCCCTTGTCGTGAACGAGAAGTTCGGCAATCCGGAGCTGATGTCTTACATATGGAGCGCACAGGCGGTGTTCGAACTGTTGTTTATGACAGTGGCGGGCTATTGGGCGCTGAAATACGGATTCAAGCCGGTCATTTTATTCGCAGGCCTGTTCGCCCTTATCGTCTATCTGGTGTACGCCAATGTCGATTATTTGCCGTTCTTTTTTGCTATGCAGCCGCTGTATTCGTTTTACGTGGCCGTGCTGCTTGGGGTGGCAATGGGCTACGTTCAGCGGATGTTTTTGCACAAAACCGGGTTCGGAGCCAGCCTGTATGTCGTGATTTCCCAAATGGCTTCCCTGGTCGGCTATTTCCTGCCGCTGCTTATTGATGGCATCACGCCGTCTATCTTTTACATCCCCGCGGCGCTCATTGTCGTCTCCATGCTGCTTATCACGAGAACGATGGTGAAAGAACGCGGCAGCAGAAAGCCGGGAAACGTACAAACTTTGTAAATGAGGCGGTGCAGCAAACGGCCTTGAAAAAAATGCTTCTCCCGCACTTTACCGCAGAACGCCCGGTGTGCTAAACTGAGGCCACTGGAAGAGTGTGTAACTGGCGGAACGTGGGGAACCACGGGGGAGCACACGGGAAATATAGCCGTACGCCTGGGCGAAAGTATTTGCAGATAACGGGAAACCGCGGTCTGCGGATACTTTTTTTGTTTTCTTTTTGCGGGAAATCAATAAATCGGGAGGCGGAACACATGGGAATGATAATGAAAACGGGAGATATTGCCGGTCGGTTAAGAGACTCGATCCGAATAGAAACGGACGCGTGGAAAAAGCGGGGGATAGAGCCTTCCCTGGCGGTTGTACTCATAAAAGGGGACCCGGCTTCCGGATACTACGCCAGAGCCAAGGAAAAGACGGCTCATAAGCTTGGCATCCGATATCGTCTGACGGAATTCGAAACGGGCATTACGCAGTCGGAATTGCTCGGACATCTTGAGGAGCTGAACGAAGACAAAAGAGTGCACGGAATCATGCTGGAGCTTCCGCTGCCCAGGCATTTGGATCTGTCCGAAGCTTCGGGGCTTATCCGTCCCGACAAAGATGTGGACGGGATTACGCCCGGCAGCAAACTTGCCTGTTTCCTCGGCACAAGAGGGCTGTACCCGGCAACGCCCCAGTCTTGTATCCGCATCTTAAAGGAGTTCGGATTCGAGCTGAAAGGACGGCATGCGGTGCTCGTCGGACGGGGCGAAACCGTCGGCAGGCCGTTGATGCCTATGCTGCTGCGGGAGCATGCGACCCTTACGGTATGCCATTCGCACACGGAGAATCTCGCGCGTCATATTGCCGGCGCGGACATCCTCATTACAGCGGCCGGAAGGGCGGGGATGATTACCGCGGACATGGTGCATCCGGATCTGGTTATTGTCGATGCGGGCATCAACGAGACGGACACGGGAATAACGGGGGATGTGAGTCCGGATGCTCTGCAGCGGGTAAAGGCGATGACGCCGGTGCCGGGAGGCGTAGGGACGTTAACGACGCTGATCTTATTTGAAAATCTGTTAAAAGCGGTCGGAATGCAGATCGGGGAGGGAGGGCTTAAATGAGGGTGTACGATCAGTCCATTCGCGAATTTCTGTTCGAGGCTTCTTCGGAGTCGCCGGTTCCCGGAGGAGGAAGTATTGCGGCTCTGGCGGCAGCCCTCGGAGCATCCATGGGCTCGATGACGGCCAGATTGACAACGGGGGCCAAGTTCCATGATAAAGAGGCCGCGATGCTCCAGAATGAGGATCTTTTTCGGCAGGCCATCGTGGAGTTCGAATCCTTGCAGGAAAAAGATATGGCTTCATTCGACGGGTTCATGAAGGCGCTGAAGCTGCCGGCTTCCACTCCCGCGGAGAAAGAAGCCCGGAGTCTCGCCATCCGGGAAGCCTCCGCTTATGCGGCGGCTGTGCCGCTTGAACTGATGGAAGCGTGCCTCGCGGTCATGCGGCGGTTGGCGGACCTGGCCCCGGCAGTCAACAAGAATGTGGTCTCCGATTTGGGAATTGCCGTTCTGATGCTGGAAGCCGCCCTACAATCCGCCTGGATCACGGTGGAAATTAACTTGAATACCATGTCCGATGACACCCGGAACGTGTATAGGGACAAAGGAACGCTTCTGCTGAGAGAATCGGAAGAAATAAAGCGGGATGCTTTGGCACAAGTAAGAGAGCGGATTTGAGAAACCTCGCGGGACGGCAGTGCTTAACGATTAAGGACAGCAAGATGTACTGTTCCGGCCATGATACAAAAAACCGTCTGAGTTTCTTCTGTAAAGAAGAGGTTCAGACGGTTTTTTTGCCGGTTAAACGGTCCGATCTTTTATTCGTAGTGGCGAGTCGCCGGCCAGGAACCTTGGAGCTTACGGATCAGCACGATCTCGCCGGTATGAAAAGCATCGTGCTGGATGATGCTGCTGATGCGGAAACCGATCGGAGAATCGCGGTATACCGCGTCCATGTCCGAATCGGATTTGGTGCTCAGAAGGCTTCCGATGCGGGTATGAACGGCGTCGAGCTCCCCGAGCGTCCGCTGCCAAGCTTCTTCGGAACCGTGCGTATCGGGCGTTTTGAACGTGACGTCGTTGTTTTGAGCCCAGTTGTCGGGTTCTTCGCCCTGCAGATGCTCCAGCAGCCGCTGCTTGTAGTAGACCAGATGGTTGACTGTCTCCCAGATGGTATTGCCCGCTTCACCCGGCGGACGCCAGGAAGCTTGCTCCGCGCTTATCCCGCTGACGGCGTCCTTCAGAGGGGCGTACCAGTCTTCCGTTCCGTAAGCGTGTTCCCAGCCGCGTTTAAGAAGATCCAATCCGTTCATTCGATTTCCTCCTAAATTAAGAATGGTGTAAGATTAAAAAGACGATGTCATGATGTGTGGATAGGTTGTTCGATAAGCCTGCCCGATGTGCGGACAATTCGCACAGATTCGTTGTAACTATCTAAATCATATATGGTGGTTACAACTTGGATTTTAGCATGAATTGGAAAAAGACTCAATCTTTATCCGGAGGTTGCTTTGGAAAATTTGGCTTTAGAGTTTATGAACAGCCAGTGGTACGACTGGAGGGGAACGGGGCGGAGCGAGGACAGGCTGGACCGGCCGGGCTGGCTGGAAGCTTTTCTCGAGAAGTGGGAGCTGCATGCCCAGGTTCCGCCAGAGCCCCGCGAACGCGCCGCCCTCGGGGAGCTCCGGCAGGCCATGCGCGCGATCACGGAATGCGCAATCTCCGGCAGGGAGCCTGTTCATGGAGATATCGCCCGGCTGAACGAAGCGATGGCCGAAGTACCTTCCCGTCCGGTTCTGGTGAGGGAAGAAGGCGGCTGGCGGCTGGAGCGCAGGACGGACGATAGGGGCTGGGCCGCGGTCATGGGCCGGGTGGCCGTCGCATTCGCGCGGCTGCTGGCGGAAGAAGACGTGCGGCGGCTCAAAATTTGCGCCAACGAAGACTGCCGCTGGATTTTCTTCGACGAGAGCAGAAGCCGGACGGCCCGGTGGTGCGACGATAAGATGTGCGGCAACCTGATGAAAGTCAGGCGCTTCCGGAAACGCCGGAAAGAAAACGATTGATCCTGCGCCTGGGCATTTTGCGGCCGTGCCACAAGGAATACGGCTTCGAAAGTCGAACAAGTTAAGAGGAACCTACATAACGAGCAGTCCGAGCATTGAATTTACCAACAAAGGAGAATGAATATGGCGAATCAATTCGAAAAAAACCTGGAGAAATACGCCGAGTTAGCGGTGAAAGTCGGTTTGAACATACAGCCCGGTCAGTCCTTATGGGTGAATGCGTCCATTCAGCAGGCCCCTTTGGCCCGTTTTATCGCGCAAAAGGCGTACGAGGCGGGAGCGAAATCAGTGCACGTCGAATGGATGGACGATGTGATTACGAAGCTGAGATACACGCTTGCTCCCGACGATTCGTTCGATACCTATCCGGCATGGAGAGCGCAGGCGGTGGAAGAGCTGGCCGAAAACGGCGGCGCCTATCTGCTCATCGAATCGGGCAACCCGGAACTGCTTCAAGGAGTGAAGCCTGAACGTATCTCGGCTTATTCCAAGGCTGCGGGCAAAGCGCTTGCCAAATGGAGAGAATACATGACCTCCCACAAGATGACGTGGTCGATTCTCGCCGCTCCGTCCACAGGGTGGGCCAGTAAAGTGTTTCCGGATCTGCCGGAAGATAAAGCTGTCGCCGCCTTATGGGAGGAGATTTTCAAAGCTACCCGCGTGGATCAGGACAATCCCGTTCAGGTCTGGGAGCGGCACAATGCGACACTCCGTACTAAAGTGGAGGAGCTGAATGCCAAACAGTACCGGAAGCTTCACTACCGGGCGCCGGGCACGGAGCTGAGCGTAACGCTGCCGGAGCGGCACATCTGGTCCGGCGGCTCGACGGTGAACGAGAAGGGGGACGCGTACAATCCGAACGTTCCGACGGAGGAAGTGTTCGTTTCGCCGCTTAAAGACGGCACGAACGGAGTTGTACGCAGCACGAAGCCGCTGAGCTATCAGGGGAATCTGATCGAGAATTTCACGCTTACGTTTGAAAACGGCCGTGTCGTGGACTTTCAGGCGGAGAAAGGCTATGAAGCGTTAAAAGGACTTCTCGAACTGGACGAAGGAGCCCGCCATCTGGGCGAAGTTGCGCTTGTGCCTCATGAATCGCCTATTTCCGCGAGCAACATCATTTTCTTTAACACGCTGTTCGATGAGAACGCGTCGAATCACCTTGCTCTGGGGAAAGCCTTCGGCTTCAGCATCCCGGAGGGAACGAAAATGTCGGTGGAGGAGCTGACGAAAGCGGGCCTCAACGACAGTATGACCCACGTGGACTTTATGATCGGCTCGGCGGAAATGGACATTGACGGCGAACTGGCCGACGGGACGATCGAACCGATTTTCCGCAAAGGGAATTGGGCTTAATTCCCCGTAAAATGATGCATCTTCTGCCTGTATAGGCAGAGTAACGTGCGCGATAAGGATACAGAAGGTCAGCCGGGATTGCCGGCTGGCTTTTTCTTTGCGTGCTTCCGAGTTCTTTTCCTTATGCGCAATGCGGCGCTCTACTAAAAAAAACTGCGACCGCCTCTCCAATTCCGGCTGCGGAATACATCCCGTTGTGCGTTTCTTACGGAAGCGTGCGGCGGACTTTTTTATTTTTAGGAAAGGTTTATTTGGAATTCCTTGGAATATCCTTTTATACTTACAGAGTGGCCCTTATAAAACACAAGGGAAGTGATGAAAATGAACGTTTACGAACATCTGGTACGACCGGAACTGTCAGGCGATTTAAAAAAAGATGTGTATGCTTTTCTCACCGCAAACGGACACCGCAAAACCGCGGAGCACTGCATGAAGGTGGGCGAGCAGACCCGTGAACTGGCCGTCCGCTTCGGGGCGGACCCGGAAACAGCGGCGCGGTCGGGCTATTTACATGACATCAGCGCCGTATTTCCCAACGATGCGCGTATTTCCGTGTCGGTTCAGCTTGGGATCGAGGTGCTTCCGGAGGAAGAAAGCTTTCCAATGATCATTCACCAGAAGTTGTCGAAAGCGATGGCACGGGATCTATTCGGAGTGGCGGACCCCGGGATCTTAAGTGCGGTTGAATGCCACACCACCCTCAAAAAGCAGGCATCGCAGATGGATAAGCTGCTTTTTACGGCCGACAAAGCAGCCTGGGATCAAACGGGCACGCCCCCGTACCTTGAAGAACTGAATAGAGGCCTTGCGATTTCGATAGACCATGCGGCTCTTGCCTATATCCGTTACTTATGGAGCCGGAAAGACACGCTCAGAGTCGTTCATCCATGGCTCAAAGAAGCGTACGCGGATTTGTCGCGGCACATTGAAAGTGAGTCGCAAACGTGCGGAACATAAGCCGGGGTAAGATTATCGCGCTGTCAGTCGTTCTGATCGTTGTACTGGCTCCGTTTGCCTATGTTCAGGGAAATAAAATCGTGTATGCGGAACGGGTAAAAAGCTATCTGATTCAAGAAAGAAGCTATAAAGAAGAGGAACTGGCATCGGTCAAAGGGGTTTGGGGGATGAAACTTCCTTCCTTCTATACAGTCGTTGTTTTTAAGGATGAGCCGGAAGTGAATTATGTTTATTTTTCGCATAACGATGTCCTGCAATTCGATCAGCGGATTACTCCGAAAGGAGTAGAAAGGGGGATAACGCCTGAAAAGCTGAAACACAGGGAAAAGCGAAAGGAAGGGTAGGGGTTGAAACCCGGAATAACGGATCTGATTTTTTGTAGACGAAACAAATAAATGTTGCCAATAACCAAACGTTATTATATTATGTTTGAGTGATTAATAAACAAATCGAGATATTGTTTGTTAAAAGATTTCCTTTGAGTGTGAACAAAATCTCGGTGGAAAATCACAGGAAGGGGCACGTAGTCGTGTTTAAAAATGCTTTTGTCAGAACGATTATTTTATCCAACGTTCTGCTGCAGCTTGGCGTCTGGGTAAGAAACTTTGCCATTCTGCTGTATGTGACGGATATAACGAACAACAATCCCAAGTTTGTGTCGTTAATCTCAGTCGCTGAATTTACTCCGATTTTTCTTTTCGCGATTATCGGCGGAACGTTCGCGGACCGGTGGAAACCGAAGCGGACGATGATCGTTTGCGATCTTCTCTCGGCGTTGTCCGTATTCGCCGTCCTGCTCGTCGTGATGTACGGTTCGTGGCAGGCGCTGTTTTTCGCGACGCTGGTGTCGGCGATCTTGTCGCAATTCTCCCAGCCGTCCGCGTTAAAGCTGTTCAAACAGCATGTGCCGGAAGAACAGCTTCAAGGTGTGATGGCGATGTTCCAGACGTTGATGGCCATCTTTATGGTATTCGGCCCGATTCTCGGAACATACGTTTACCAACATTACGGTCTGGAAATCTCGATAGCGGTCATGGGGGTTTGTTTCATCGCTTCCGCAGCCGTTCTTACCTCGCTTCCTGCCGATCTGGAGAATCCGTCCAAAGCCGAACGCAACTTTACGCAGGAATTGAAGGACGGACTCCGTTACGTCTGGAACAGCCGCGCGCTGAAGACGCTTGGGGGAACATTCGCCGTTTCGGGCTTGGCGGTAGGGATTATCCAGCCTTTGGCGCTGTTTATCGCCATTGAAAACCTCGGGCAGGATAAACTGTTTCTGCAGTGGCTTCTGGCAGCGAACGGAATAGCTATGCTGGTAGGCGGCGGTTTCGTTATGGCTCTTTCGAAAAAAATGCAGCCGCAATCGCTGCTTGCGGCCGGGCTTATCGCCAGTACCGTCGGAACGATAGGAATCGGCTTATCCACGAGCGTGCCGCTTACGATCGGCTTCCAAGTGCTGACGGGACTGTTTTATCCTTGCATTATGATCGGAATCAACACGATGATGATGAAAAATACGGAAGCCGCTTTTATCGGCCGTGTCGGAGGCGTGCTTACGCCCATGTTCATGGGCTTCATGGTAATCGGCATGTCGGCAGCGGGGGTTATGAAGGCTGCATTCTCGCTTCAAGCGGTCTATGCCGGAAGCGGAATCCTCTTCTTCCTCGGCGCGCTGCTGCTGCTTCCGTTGATGCTGCGGCATCCGGAGTCTCCCCGTGAGAGTCAAGGTGCCGCAGCGGCGGCGGACACGGTCGACTAGCTTAGGGCATTCAAGGTCTTCCCGCAGCAGCGTCGTATGATGCCGGTTAACCATCCCAAAAAACGCCACCCCTCAGCGAGAAGGGGTGGCGTTCTTTTTGGGGCGTTAAGGCGCGGCTTCAACCGACTGCGGCTGCAATCCGGCGTGACGGCTGAGCGCGCGGGTCAGCGTACCGTCTACCAGATCGCTGATCCGTTTCATCATCGTTTCGGGCAGCTCCTTCATGCCCGTCTTGACCCATTTGACGACGATGCCTACGAACGCGAAGGTGTAAAATTCCGCGATAAAACTTTTGTCCGCATCCGATACGTCAAGGCCTCCGGAAGCATCGTCCACTACACGTTTAATCATATCCTTGGTAGCCTCGAACAAATAGCCGTCAAATGCGTTTTGCCCCGGAGTCTTGAGCGCGTTGACATAAAACAAGCGATTTTTCATCAAATAGTGCAGGATTTGTACGGCCATGTCGCTCCAATGCCCGTAATCGCGGTAATCGGCGATGCTTTCCACGGCTTCCGAATAATAAATCCAGTGAACCAGGTCGTATTTGTCTTTAAAATGATAATAAAAGGTCTGTCTGTTCAGTCCGCTGCCGGAGGAAATATCCTGGACACTGATTTTCGCCAAAGGTTTCGTTTCCATCTGCTTTTTAAGCGATGCGGCCAGCGCTTTTTTGGTCGTTTGCGAATCGGTCATGATGTCACCTCGATATGGTTCTCACACTCCACTTTCCAGTATAAAGGAATTGTGATCTTTTTAAAAATAGAGGAACGGTGAAGTACGGTTCGTTAACGGAAAAATCGGTTGCAAATAAATAGACAATCCCGGCAAAGTGTTTAGTTTTGGACAATTCACTGGAATTGTCTATTTTGCGGGAGCCGTTTTTCACGTTACACTGGAAATGATTACATAAGGCATCCATGTAAGTGGTAATTTTAGCTGGCAACCGCCAGAGAGCGAGCAAAAAATGGATAGCCGTTCCTTTCTTTTCAAATAGTAAAGAAGATGTGTAAGTACCAGTATGGCATGAACAAGGAGGGCGAGAGTGTCTTGGCTAAATCAGAACCTTTAATTCCGCAGCCCAAAACATACGGGCCGCTCGGCAATCTTCCGTTAATTGATAAAGAAAGCCCGCTGCAATCCATGATGAAACTAGCGGATGAGCTGGGTCCCATCTTCAAGCTGGAGATGCCGGGCAGAACGCAGCTGCTGATCTCCAGCCACGAGCTGGTCGCGGACGCGTGCGACGAATCCCGTTTCGATAAGAAAATCGGAGCCGCTCTTTCGAATGTGCGCGCGTTTGGGGGAGACGGGCTGTTTACCGCCCATACGGACGAACCGAACTGGCAGAAGGCTCATCATATTTTGCTGCCGACGTTCAGTCAGCGCGCCATGAAGGGGTACCACGACATGATGGTGGACATTGCGGTCCAGCTCATCCAGAAGTGGTCCCGGCTAAACGCGGACGAAATCATTGATGTGCCGGAGGATATGACGCGTTTGACACTGGATACGATCGGATTGTGCGGGTTCAACTACCGGTTTAACAGCTTTTACCGGGAGCAGCCGCATCCTTTTATTACAAGCATGGTAAGAGCGCTTCACGAAGCGATGAATCAGACCCAGCGTCTCGGACTCCAGGATAAGCTGATGGTCATTACGAAGAGACAATTCAATCATGACATCCAGGCCATGTTCGCCTTGGTGGACAAGCTGATTGCGGAACGCAGGGCCCGGGGCACGGAAGGAATCGACGACCTGCTGTCCCACATGCTGAACGGCAAAGACCCGGAAACGGGCGAGTCTCTGGACGACGAGAATATTCGCTATCAGATCATTACGTTCCTGATCGCGGGCCATGAGACCACGAGCGGACTTCTCTCGTTTGCCCTATATTTTCTACTTAAAAATCCCGACAAGCTCCGGAAGGCGTACGAAGAAGTGGACCGCGTACTGACCGATCCCGTGCCGACTTACGCACAAGTCCGCGAGCTTAACTATATCCGGATGATCCTAAACGAAGCGCTGCGGCTGTGGCCGACGGCTCCCGCTTTTGTGCTGTACGCAAAACAAGACACCCTGCTGGCCGATAAATATCCGCTGCAAAAAGGGGACAGTCTGACGGTGCTCATTCCGAAGCTTCACCGGGACAAATCCGTATGGGGGGATGACGTGGAATCGTTCATTCCCGAGCGGTTCGAAGATCCCGGTAAAATTCCTTACGATGCGTACAAGCCGTTCGGCAACGGCCAGCGCGCCTGCATCGGACAGCAGTTTGCCATGCAGGAGGCTACGCTTGTGCTCGGGATGGTTTTGAAGCATTTTAACATTAGGCAGCATACGGATTACGTCTTGAAGGTGAAAGAAACGCTGACGATGAAGCCCGAAGGCTTCACGATGAAAGTGGAACCGCGCCATCAGGGAGCTGTTGTCACCATTCCGGGTGCCGCGGTACCCGCGGCGGCGGACAAGCAGGTCAAAGAACAAGCCGCGCCGCTCAGCGTCAATGCCCATAACACCCCGCTGCTTGTGCTGTACGGCTCGAACCTAGGCACGGCCGAGGGAATTGCCCGCGAGCTTGCCGATGCGGCGAAATACCAGGGCTTCCGCCCGGAGATCGCATCCATGAACGATTACGCGGGCAAGCTGCCGAAAGAGGGCGCCGTGTTCATCGTGTCCGCCTCCTACAACGGCAAGCCGCCGAGCAACGCCAAAGACTTCATGGATTGGCTGGAAAGCGCGGAGCCGGGCGAAATCGCCGGCGTACGGTTCGCCGTGTTCGGATGCGGCGATCATAACTGGGCGAGCACGTACCAGGACGTTCCGCGCCGGGCTGACGAGCTGCTCGCTTCCAAGGGAGGCCAGCGCCTTGCCGGACGAGGAGAAGGCGACGCGAGCGGCGATTTCGAGAAGCAGCTGGAAGACTGGCGCGAAGCGCTGTGGCCGGACGTCATGAAGGCGCTGGGGCTGGAGCTCGCCGAGATTTCGGAGAAGGAGAAAAGCTCGCTCAGCCTGCAGTTCGTGAGCGGCTTCGCCGGCACGCCGCTGGCGGAATCCTACGACGCCGTACACGCGCTCATCGCCGGGAACACGGAGCTTCAGCGCGAAGGAAGCGGGCGCAGCACCCGCCGGATCGAAGTGAAGCTGCCCGAAGGCGTGACTTACCGGGTCGGCGATCACCTGGGCGTCCTGCCGCGCAATTCGCGCGAAAGCGTGGCGCGCGTACTTCGCCGGTTCGGGCTGCAGGGCAGCGATCACCTCATCCTGAGCGGAAGCGGACGGAGCGCCGCCCATCTGCCGCTGGACCGCCCGGTGAGCCTGGACGATCTGCTGGGCCACAGCGTGGACCTGCAGGAGGCGGCGACCCGGGCTCAGCTGCGGGAGCTGGCGGGCTGCACGGCGTGTCCGCCTCACAAGCGAGAGCTGGAAGCCTTGCTGGAGGAGGACGCGTACCGCGAGCAGGTATGGAAGAAGCGCGTGTCCATGCTCGACCTGCTGGAGAAGTACGAGGCGTGCGAGCTGGGGTTCGAGCGCTTCCTGGAGCTGCTGCCGCCGCTGAAGCCGCGGTACTATTCGATCTCCAGCGCCCCGCAGCTGCAGCCGGAAGCGGCGAGCATCACGGTCGGAGTCGTGAAGGGACCGGCGTGGAGCGGTCGCGGCGAGTACCGGGGCGTGGCGTCGAACTACCTGGCGGAGCGCCGGGAGGGCGATGCGATCGTCATGTTCGTCCGGACGCCGGAATCGGGCTTCGGGCTGCCGGACGATCCGAAAACGTCGGTCATCATGGTCGGCCCGGGCACGGGCGTGGCGCCGTTCCGCGGTTTCCTGCAAGCGCGAAGCGCGATGCGGCGGGAAGGAACGGAGCTGGGGGAAGCGCACCTGTACTTCGGCTGCCGGTGCGAGAGCGACTACATTTACCGCGAGGAGCTGGAAGGCTATGAGCGGGAAGGTATCGTCAAGCTGCACACCGCGTATTCGCGGGAGGAAGGAACGCCGAAGACATACGTGCAGCACCTGATGAAAGAGAATGCGGCGGAGCTGATCGCCCTGCTTGAACAAGGCGGGCGGCTGTATGTATGCGGAGACGGAAGCCGGATGGCGCCGGACGTCGAAGAGCAGCTTCGGCAGGCTTACGCGAATATCCGTCAAGTAAGCCCGGACGAAGCCCGGAAGTGGCTGGACGGCTTGCAGACGGACGGGCGCTACGCCAAAGACGTCTGGGCGGGAATTTAGCGGTTATCGTTGGAACTGAATTGAACGGGATCACCCGAGATAAACAATTACAGAAAGAAAGCCTTCGTAAGCGGGTAAATCGCTTGCGGAGGCTTTTTTGACTGCCGTTTTTTTGCATGAAGGCATGAGCAAAAGAGAGGACGCAGCAGTGCCGTCCTCTCTTTGACCTGATTTTCCTTATCGACGTCCAACTTTGGTTCTTACTACTCCCACGTCCGAAGCATTGATGGCGATTGCGTTGCCGCCTTGCCCCGTACGAGCTTGCGCTGCTTGCTTAACGATGACAGTAGTACGAGATTTTTTTACTTTCGTGACTTTCACTTTCACGTGTTTCTTCTCGTGTTTGTGTTTCTTCCAGTGTCTAGACATGTTTTTCACCTCCTTTCCAAGCGGGTTGCCCCGTTAACGTTTTTTGTCTTTCTTAAACACTTTCACATTTGCCGCGTTGCTTGCCAGTGCATTTCCGTTGCGTGTTTTGGCGACTGCGGTCTGGAAGATTTTGATGACAATAAATTTGTTTTTTCCCACTTTATGGGTATAGGATTTGGTCTTCGTATGAACCACTGGATGAGACCTCCTTATCCGTTAAGTTATCCGTAGTATATTAAGAGAGGGAGCTAGCCGAAGCGGCAGATGACAGAGGAGAAGAGTTCATTTTGGAAAAAGGTAGGAAAAGAGCCGACAGGCATGCAAAAGCTGCCATGTTTTCCCGCAAGTAAGGGTGGGAAAGAGGAGGGTTTTAAGGTAAGCTTAGGCTAGCGGAAATGACCTCCCAAATGACCCCGAAAGGAAAAAGCGGAATTCATGGCTATTTCAGACATCGTGTCCTATGTAACAAATGAAGACAATTTAAAACATCTGCTGGAACAATACCGGTCGCTCGGTCCGTTTCCGGGTATTTTGCTTACTTTTATGAAATCGTTTGTCCCGCCCCTGCCGACTTTGCTCATCGTTGGGGTGAACGCGGCGGTTTACGGGCTCTGGGCCGGTTTTCTTTACTCATGGATCGGAATCGTGAGCGGCTGTCTCGTCACCTTCCTGATCGTCCGTAAGATCGCCGGTCATCCTTATCTCGAAAGGCTGGCCCGCAAGCCGAAAATCGCAAGAACGACGAAGTGGATCCGGCGGAACGCATACAGCTACGTTTTTCTGCTGAGCCTGTTTCCCGTGGGTCCGTTCGTGGTCATTAATATAGCGGCGGGACTGGCCGGCATGCGCCTTCGTTCTTTTCTGATGGCCGTTCTGATCGGCAAAGGGATCATGGTGTTCACCGTTTCGTATATCGGCTACGATGTGGCCAAATATATCGAGAATCCGTACCAGCTGCTCTACGTTCTCCTTTTTGTCGTCGTATCGCTGATCGTCAGCAAAAAGATAGAGAGGCGGTTTTCGTCCGGACAAACGATGGAGCTCGAATAGCGCTCGGCTCTGATGTACGCCCGTTGTGAGCGGGCACCTTGTCCTACGCCACTTGGCTGCTTTGCGCTTGTACTTCTTCCGCTTTCGGATAATGTTCCGGCTGAAGGCATATATATGAAGGAATGCAGGATATGAATGCGGATTGCGGAGAGGAGCTAGGCTAGTGAGCGGATACGGTTATAGGGCCGGCCCGGCGGATTATCACAAAAGTTCCGGCATGCCCAATCTCGCCTTTAACGTACGCGATAACGTGCTGTTTAAGCGCAATGAGGACAACGTGGCGTACGAAGTCACCTCAACCCAGCTTCCGCCTATGACGGGTGGAGCTTTTACGGATCTGTGGCTCGGCAGGGGACATATCCGGGAACCCCACTGGCATACGAACGCATGGGAGCTCCATGTCATTGTAGCGGGGGAAGCGGAAATTTCAGTGATGTGCCCCGACAGCCCCCAGCTGGTGAATTACCGCGCTAAGGAAGGGCAGGTCGTTTTTGTTCCCGCAGGCTGGTGGCACTGGATTACGGCGGTTTCCGAGAAGGTGCATCTTCATGCGTTCTTCAATCACGGTCAGCCCGAGACGGTCCACGGCTCCGATATCCTGCGGCTGACTCCGCCGGAAGTGCTGCAGAACGCTTACAATGTCAACGCGGCTCTTGTCGGCAAAGCTTTCGCGCCGATTACGGAATCGGTCCGTATCGGACCGCCGTTTTCCGTGCAGAGCGAACCGGGAAAACCGGCCAACCCGGGCCAGCCCTACCTTAACGAAAAAAAGAAAACCTAGGCTTCCGCGGGCGCAAAACCCGGGAGGAACTCAGGCAAGCCGGGGAGCTGCGCCAAGCCTACCGGGAAAAGTTCGCGGCGAAGATGGAGCGGCAGCAGGTCGACGTCCTGCTTTTTCGGGATCTTCCGGATTATCCTCCGGGTAAACTTGCGGCGGCTTCTTTGCCGATCACCGATAACTAACTAACTGTCAGGAGGAACGGGTATGCCCGGAGTACTTTTTAAAGAAAACGTTCGGATAGAAACGGGGACTACCTGGGAAGAATGGGTCGTCAAGCTCCGGCAATCCGTGAACGAGCTTTGGTCGCACGAGGAAATCAGGGATCACATTTGCGGCTGTTACGGCGTTTCAGGCGAGTGGGGAGAATGGCTGGCAGCTATGTACGCTCCCTATTTGGGCAGGACTCCCGTCGGTGTGACAAAGGACGCCGGCGTTCAGATCGGGGTAAGAAAAACGGTTGCGATATCCGCTCCGCAAGCCTGGAACTATCTGACTTCGAGAGAAGGATTGGCGTTGTGGATCGGAAGCGTATCCTTGTTTCCTTTGGAGAAAGGAGCGGAATTTGCTTCTGCCGAAGGCATTACGGGGAAACTTACCGTGGTCGATCCGTTTCGAAAGCTCCGAATGACCTGGAAGCGTAAAGAATGGCCGAACCCCTCGCGTCTTCAAATTACTTTGACGGCGGCAAAGTCGGGAGGAACCACGATTTCCATTCATCAGGAAATGCTGGACGATGTGTACATGCGGGAACTGATGAGACGGGAGTGGGAGTCCGTGCTGAATCGTATCCAGGAAATGGATGCGGAGGAATACAAAAGGGTGTAAACTATAGAGAACGGATCACGCATTTCAAATCTGTTCAAAGGCGGTGCGGAAGATGAAGCTGAACCATCTTAATTTGACGGTTACGGAAGTCCCGGCGACTCAGGCTTTTCTGGAAACGTATTTCGGTTTGACAACGCGGAGTACGCGTGGAAGCGCGTTCGCGGTATTGTCCGATGACAACGGAGCGGTGCTGACCCTGATGAAAGGCGCGGAAGTCAACTATCCGAAAACGTTTCACATCGGGTTTATCCAGGAAAGCGAAGAGAAGGTAAACGAGATCAACCGGCGTCTGAAAGAGGACGGATTCGATGTGGAACCGCCTCAAAGAATGCACGGCTGGACATTTTATGTAAAAGCCCCGGGCGGCTTTGTCGTCGAGGTGCTGAGCTGAAACCGTCAAGGAGGATTCATCGAATTGGACATCCGCTATAGTCATTCCAACGAAGTCAATATAGACGAGCTCCGGGAGTTGTTCCTGTCCGTAGATTGGGAATCGGGCAAACACCCTGAAGAGCTGCATCAGGCGATTCTGAATTCCCATTCGGTCGTGACGGCCTGGCACGGCGATAAGCTGGTCGGGCTGGTCAACGCCCTTTCCGACGGGGTCATGACGGCGTATTTTCATTACCTGCTGGTGAGGCCGGATTACCAGAATCAGGGGATCGGCAAAGAGCTGATGACCGAGATTCTCGGCAAGTATAGGGAATACAAAACCAAAGTGCTGATTTCTTACGCGAAAGCGGAGTCCTTCTACCGTTCGCTTGGGTTTCGGACGGAGAAGGGAGCCGTTCCGCTCTATATTTCCGAATTGGTTTAAAGAGAAGAGCATTAAAACCAAGTTGACAACTTGGAAAAATATGTTATAAGATATGGAAATAAGGCATCGTCTTGCTCCGTGCGGGGTTGAACAGCATGACTTTTTCCTATCCAGACAGCCTCAGGCGGACCCATCAGGTGATAGCCGCGGGCTGTTTTTTTGTTCACGGGAGGTGGGAATAAATTCAGATCCGGTATAAGGCTGCCTTTAAACCTTGTAATCGGGTAAGAATAGAAGGTTTAGAGCTAGGAGGGGAATTGTGCATCTCGATACGGACTTTATGTGGAAACATCTGCCCGATTTTGTGCGAGCCGGAGGGGAGACACTCAGAATCGGGGGCATCGCCATCTTTTTTTCCCTTTTCGTGGCTGTTATTCATTCGTTTATTTTGTTTTTCCGCATCCGTCCCTTGACCTGGGCCGTCCGGCTGCATATTGAATTAGCGAGAAACACCCCGCTGCTTATCCAATTGTTTTTTCTGTATTTCGCCTTGCCGCAGCTGGGGATTAAACTGTCCGCGATGACGACGGTTTTTATTGCAATGACCTTCCTGGGCGGCGGCTATTTTATGGAGGTATTCCGTTCGGGCATGGAGGCCGTAGAGAAGTCGCAGTCGGAATCGGGGCTTGCCATCGGGCTTTCGAAATGGCAGCTGTTCCGGTATGTCATCCTGCCGCAGGCGCTGCGGATTTCCATCCCGTCGTTATTCGCGAACTTTATTTTCCTGCTGAAAGAAACGACGGTCGTGTCGGCGATTGCGGTACCGGAGCTGCTTTATACGACGACCAGTTACATTTCGCTCTATTACAAAACCTACGAGATGCTTCTGATGATGACGCTCTGTTATCTCGTTATTTTTTTGCCGCTGTCCTTTGTGCTCGGTTACCTGGAAAGGAGGTACCGGCATGGCGCTTTCGGCTTATGAGCTTCTCGTCAGGAGCCTGCCTCAGCTTGGCGAAGGGCTGTGGGCGACGCTGCGGATTTCGTTTCTGACCATTGTGTTCAGCGTGGCCGGAGGAATCGGTTTCGGGCTGCTGAGAACTTCGCGCCTGTTTCTCCCGCGTCTGCTGTCCAGAGCGGTTTTGGAGCTGTTCCGCAGCGTTCCGATCCTGGTCTGGCTGTTTTTCTTTTTCTTCGGGCTGCCGATTCTGTTCGACATCCATCTTCCCGCATTCGCTTCGGCTCTGCTTGTCCTGTCGCTGTGGGGGATGACCGAAATCGGGGAAATCGTCCGGGGAGCCCTGCAATCTCTCCCCAAAGGGCAGACGGAGGCCGCAAAATCATTGGGACTGAGCGGGCGGCAGCTGCTGGTTTACGTGCTTGTCCCCCAGGCGGTCAGGCGTATGGTGCCGCCGGCGATCAACATTTTTACGCGGATTGTCATGACAAGTTCTCTGACGGTGCTGGTGGGTGTACCGGAACTGATCAAATCGGGCCAGCAGATCATTGAACGCCATTACACGCTTTCTTACGCCTCCGTCGTTATTTACGGCTTGATGGCACTAATGTATTTTGCCTTATGCTACCCGCTGTCCGTGTTCTCGCGAAGACTGGAAAAAAGATGGGCCGACTAGCCTGCTGTACGGCCGGAAAGGAGGTTCTTATGGGGGAAGCGCTTCTGCAGCTTAGACAAGTGGAGAAATCGTTCGACGGGCACCGTGTGCTCAAGCGGATTGATCTGGACGTGGCACCCGGAGAGGTTGTCGTCATTCTGGGCCCCAGCGGATGCGGCAAAAGCACGCTGCTCCGGTGTTTGAACGGGCTCGAACCGATAGAGGGAGGCACCCTTTTGTTCAAAGGGGAAGACCTGAACGCCGGGAAAGTGCCTTGGCGGGTAACCCGGCAGAAAATCGGCATGGTTTTTCAGAGCTATCATCTGTTCCCGCATATGACGGTGCTCGATAACATTTTGCTGGGACCGCTAAAAGTACAAAAACGGAGCCGGCGCGAAGCGGTCGCGGATGCGGAGAAGCTGCTGTCGCGCGTTGGCCTGCTGGATAAAAAGAACGCTTATCCCCGACAGCTATCGGGCGGCCAGCAGCAGCGGATCGCCATCGTCCGGGCGCTTTGCATGCGGCCCGAGGTGATGTTGTTCGACGAAGTCACGGCGGCGCTCGATCCCGAGATGGTGAAAGAAGTGCTGGAGGTGATGCTGGACTTGGCCCGGGAGGGCATGACCATGCTGATCGTGACCCACGAGATGAGATTCGCCCGGGCGGTTGCCGACCGGATCGTTTTTATGGACGGGGGCGAAATTTGCGAAATCGCATCGCCGGATACGTTTTTCGCCAGCCCCCAAAGCGGCCGCGCGAAACAATTTTTGAATCAGTTTTTCGAAATGGAGACGGGAAAAGGGAGAGAAGAAACATGAGAAAAACGATCGCCATATGGGCGGCGGTTCTTCTGCTTGCGGGCGTATTGGCCGCTTGCGGAGCCGTCAAAGATCCGAAAGACGCCGCGGGAAGCGGAGCCAAACCCGCATCGGCCGGAGAGAGCGGCGGAGGAAGCATCCAGAAAATCAAAGACCGGGGCAAGCTGATCGTAGGCGTATTCACGGACAAGCCCCCGTTCGGCTTTACCGACGACAAAGGGAATAAGATCGGCTTCGACAGCGATCTGGCCAAACGTTTCGCGAAGGACTTGCTTGGAGACGAATCGAAGATCGAGTTCGTGACGGTCGAGCCCGCCAGCCGCATCCCGTTTCTGCAAAGCGATAAGGTGGATCTCATTGTGGCGAATATGACGGTGACCGACGAGCGCAAGGAAGCGGTCGATTTTACGAATCCGACGATGAAAGTCGCGACGCAGGTACTCGTGTCCGAGAAAAGCGGACTCAAGACGCTGGCCGATCTGAAGGGCAAAAAAATCATCGTCACGAAGGGGACGACCGCCGATCTTTTCTTGACGAAAAACCGCCCGGACATAGAGCTGGTGAAGTACGAAAGAAATACCGAATCGCTGCAAGCGCTGAAAGACGGGCGCGGAGACGGCTATGCGCAGGATAATTTCGTTCTGTTCGCCTGGTCCCGCCAGAACCCCGGCTTCACGCTTATCCCGGAGAAGCTGGAGAAAGAAGCGCCGATCGCTCCGGCGGTCAAGAAAGGGAATACCGAGCTCCGGGATTGGGTGAACAAGGAGCTGGAAACGCTCGGGCAGGAGAAGTTTCTTCTGAAGCTTTACGACAAGTACGTAAAAGAGGAGCTCGGCGCAAGTACCGATCCGAACGACGTCATTACAGAAGGCGGCAAGCTGTAAGCGGCGCAAGTGCAAAGCATCCCCCTCTTCCGGACCCGGGAGAAGGGATGCTTTTTTTAACGTCCGATGAGCCCGTGCGTTCCGCTGCACTTGGCTTTTGAGGTCGGGTTGATTATCATAGACGCAGGGAAGCCAATAAACACGAAGCAGTCCGTAAGGGGGGAACCGGGTGTCGCCGAGAAATGCGGAACGGGATTTACGCGTCAGAGAAGAACGGATTCAGCTCATTCTGGACGCCGCCATAACAGTCATTTCGTCAAAAGGATTCGGTGCCGCGAGCATCAGCGATATCGCAAAGGCGGCCGGCATCAGCATCGGCACGATGTACAATTATTTCAGCTCCAAAGACGAGATTTTCGCCGACGTGTTAAAGCGCGGACAGCTCGATTACGGTAAGAGAGCGGCGGAGCTTGCCGCCGAGCAAACGATGCCGCCGCTGGTTAAGCTGCACGAATTCGCCGCGGGCTGGCTTGCCAATCCGATCAATTGGGCCTACACCATCATGCTGCAGAGCGCACGGACGACCGAAACCGTCCCGGCGGAGATCAGACAGGCCGTTACGGACCGGTTTACGGCCAATCTTCAGCCGATCGCGCGCATTATGAAGGATGGACAAGGCCGAGGGGATATTAGGGCCGGCGATCCGCTGCAGCTCGCTTTTTATTATGTGAGCCTGATTCAAGGTCTTACCCTGCAGAGGGCGCCGGGTTATGAAATTCCCGTATCCATTGAGACGGACGCGCTGATCCGGTTTTTTGAAGCTTGATGCAATTCCGATTTGTCCGATAGGAAAAAGTTGTTGACAATCTTCTTTTCAGCTTGATAGAATGCTGGTAACAAACCGAATCAAAATTCAGGTTGTGAAACGAAAACCGAATTCAAACCCAGATCTTTTAACGCATTCGACCAGACGACTGGAGATTGGCGGTAGGCAAACAAGCGGGGAACGAACCTGCTTTAGCCCTGCGGCCATTTTTTATTTCTTAAAATCAATTAAGGTGATCTGTTTAGTTGGTTTATTATCGGGCTTAAATTTGAAATACATACGGAGGAGAGATACGACTATGAAAATACGGACAACGGCGCTGCTTCTGCTTGCAACGGCTCTGATCGCGGCCGGCTGCGCCAAAAATGGCGAAACGGCGCCTTCCCCGAACGGAGGCAAGCCCGATTATAAGGGGCTTACCCTTAAGCTGGGCGTCCAGGGAAGCGGGGGCATGTACGCCAAAGCGAGGGAAGAGAAATGGTTCGAGCAAGCCTACGAACCGCTCGGCGTAAAAGTCGAATGGGCGGAATTTCAAAGCGGTCCGCCCATGACGGAAGCGATGGCCTCGGACAAACTGGATTTCGCTTCCCTCGGCAATATGCCGGTCATCGCCGCCCAATCGGCCGGGATCAAGTTCGAAATCATTTCCCAGATACTCGACGGCAAGCGGAATACGGCCATAATCGTTCCGGCGGACAGCTCGCTCAAGGATATCCGGGATTTGAAGGGCAAGAAGGTTGCCGTTACGAAAGGCAGCAACGCTTACAATCTGCTGACCCGGGGATTGCACGATGCCGGAGTTAATCCCGCGGACGTTCAGGTCATCCAGCTGCAGCCGAACGAAGCGCAGCCCGCCTTCGACTCCGGCAAGGTTGACGCCTGGGCGACGTGGGACCCGTATATAACCGTCAACACGTTGACGGGAAAAGGAAAAGTGCTGGCCGAAGGGGAGACTTTGGGTGTTCTGGCCCCGTCCTTCGTCATTGTGCGCAAAGAGATTGCGGATAAATACCCGGAACTCGCCACCGTCTATTTGTCCGTTCTAGAGAAGACGAGGCTGTGGGAAGAACAGAACTCCGCGGAAGTTCTGAAACGGTATGCGGCGGATTACAAAATACCGGAAGCGGTCGTCGGGGGCATGCTGACACGTTCGAAATCGATCAATATTCCGGTCAGTGAGGCAACGGCTGCGGAGCTGCAGAAAACAGCCGATTTTCAGGAGTCGGCGGGAACGATCCGCAAGAAGATCAAAGTGGCCGACGCCATCAACAACACGTTTATCGAAGAGGCTCTTAAAGCGGCCTCCGCGGTCAAATAAGATCCGAAAGAGAGGCGCTGCACATGCTTTCGGCGAGTACCCGAAACAAACTTACGGACGGCAAACGGTTCGGCAGTACGACTGGGGCCGGAAAATCACGAAAGAAATCTCTTCTTGCGGTTAACCGGCTTACCGGAATTTTGCTTCCCCTCAGTCTGCTTGCAGGATGGCAGATCGCCGGTTCCGCCGGGTGGCTGAATCCCATCCTGCTGCCGACCCCGGCCGATATACTCGGCGAATTCGGGGCGATGCTGCTCAGCGGGGAGCTGTTCCGAAATCTCGGAGTCTCGGCCTTGAGAGTGCTGGCGAGCTTTTTGCTGGGAGGGAGCCTCGGACTTACGGCCGGGTTGTGGGTCGGATTTTCGTATAAAGCGGAAAGACTGCTGAATCCCATGCTCCAGATGCTGCGCACGCTGCCGCATTTGGCAATCGCGCCGCTGTTCATTCTCTGGTTCGGCTTCGGGGAGGAATCCAAGCTTCTTCTGATTGCGAAAGGGTCTTTTTTCCCGCTGTATATTCAAACCTTCCTGGGCATACGCTCGGTGGACAACAAATGGTTCGACGTGGCCAGGGTGCTTGAGTTCAGCCGTTTTCAGATGATCGCCAAGCTGATTATGCCCGCATCTCTGCCCAGCATCCTGCTCGGCACCCGGCTGTCGCTCGGCGTCGCATGGCTTGGGCTGGTCGTCGCCGAGATGATGGGCTCCAGCACCGGCATCGGTTTTATGATCAACGATGCCCGGTCCATGTCGCTCACGACGGTTATGTTCGTCGGTATTGTCGTGTTCGCGGTGATGGGCAAGCTGTCCGATTCGCTCGTACTGCTGGCCGAGCGCAGGCTGCTTCGCTGGAGAGACAGCTTCCGTGGGGAGGGAGGATAAGCATGGGGAAATCCGTATCCGTATCCGTATCCGTAAAAGGCTCCGGCCAAACGGTTTCGGGCAAAACGGCTCCGAACCTCTACGGCAGGACGGCCAAAGACTTAGGCTGGCTCGGAGTGTTCCCGTCCTGGACGCACGGCCTGCTTGTCCCGTTCGTCCTGCTGGCGGTATGGCAGGCGGCCGGTATGAGCGGGCTGGTCGGCAAGGAGCAGCTGCCGACGCCTTCAGACATTGTCCGGCGCTTCGCCGAGCTGGGTCTGAGCGGCGAGCTGCTGCGGCATATCGGCGTCAGCTTCGTCCGGGCCGCAAGCGGTTTTGCGCTTGGGGCGCTTGCCGGACTTCTGACCGGGCTGTCCACCGGAATCGGCAAAATGATCGAACGGACGCTGGACCCATCGCTTCAGATGCTGAGGACGGTTCCGCTGCTGGCGCTGATACCGCTGTTTATTCTGTGGTTCGGAATCGGGGAATTCAGCAAAATTCTGATGATTTCGCTGGCCGCTTTTTTCCCGGTCTACCTCAATACGTTCACGGGAATCCGGGGTGTGGATTCCAAGCTTTACGAGGTGACCCGCATTTTGCGGTATTCGCGCAGTCAGCAGCTGAGGAAACTCATTATCCCGTCCGCGCTGCCTCACATTTTGCTCGGTCTGCGTCTGGCCATGGGCGTTTCGTGGCTCGTACTCGTTTTTGCCGAACTGATGGGAACGAGCGCGGGCATCGGATACATGATCGAGGATGCCCGGACGTATTCGAATACGGATATCGTATTCGTCGGGATTATCCTGTTCGCGTGCGTCGGTTCTTTATCGGACCTCGCGGTACGCGCTTTGGAGAAACGCTGGCTGGGCTGGAGGGACACGTTCAAGGGTTGAGCGTAACATTTGAATTAGAGGAGGTTGAATGCGGATGTCTAAACGCACGGACCAGCTCCATCTGGGAGCTTTCATTTATTATGCCGGCCATCATCATGCGGGCTGGCGCCACCCGGAATCCGGGGTGGAGGGGATGTACGACTTCGACCTGTACCGCTCCATTGCCGAAACGGCCGAACGCGGCAAGTTCGACATGATTTTTTTCGCGGACTTGTTGTATGTGCAGCATGTGGATATGGCGGCCTCGGGCATGCTGGACCCGATAACGCTGCTGTCGGCCCTGGCCGCCGTGACGAAACGGATCGGCCTTACCGCCACCGTATCCACGACCTACAATCATCCTTATAATGTGGCCCGCAAGTTCGCGTCGCTCGATTATATCAGCAAGGGGAGGGCGGGCTGGAACATCGTGACCTCCCAGCTTGATATCGAAGCCCACAACTACGGTCTGCCGAAGCACCCCGATCATGCGCTCCGCTACGAGATGGCCGAGGAATTCGTCGAAGCGGTCACCCGGCTGTGGGACAGCTGGGAGGATGACGCGCTAGTGCTGGACCGGGAAGCGGGTATTTATGCCGACCCCGGCAAGGTGAAGACGGTCGATTACCGGGGAAAATGGTTCTCCAGCAAAGGGCCGCTGAACGTTCCCCGCCCTCCCCAGGGGAATCCGGTCCTGATCCAGGCGGGCTCGTCCCCGCAGGGACAGGAGTTCGCTTCCCGTTACGGCGAGGTGATATTCACCGCGCAGCAGTCGCTGGAGGCGGCCAAAGCGTTCTATGCCGCCGTCAACGGCAGGCTGTCCGGAGCGGGAAGAAAGCCGGGCAGCCTCAAAATTATGCCGGGGATATCGCCGATTCTAGGATCGACGGTGGAGGAAGCCCGGCGCAAAGAGCGGGAGCTGACGGATCTTATCCCGACCGAGCTGGCCGTTACGGCCCTTTCCGGCATGGTCAGCCACGATCTGTCGGCTTACCCGCCGGACGGACCGCTGCCCGATATTCCCGATCCGGTGGAGAAGTCCAACGGGATGAAAAGCCGCGTCCAGCTTATTATGGATACCGCCCGGTCCGAGGGGCTGTCGATCCGGGAGCTGGGGCAGAGAATTTTGGGCGCCCGGGGACACTTGCAATTCGTCGGCACACCGGAGCACCTTGCGGATCTCATGGAACAGTGGTTCCAGGAGAAAGCATGCGACGGGTTCAATGTCATGGGGCCGGTCCTGCCGGGAGACCTTGAGACGTTTACCGACGAGGTGGTTCCGATTTTGCAGCGCAGAGGCCTTTTCCGTACGGAATACAGCGGAACCACGCTGCGGGATCACTTGGGCCTGGAACGGGCGGAAGCCGGGCATTTCAGCAGACGCGGTGCGGCGGAGGTCGGCGCGAACGGGTAGGGGGTGAGCCGGTTTCCGGCGGATTGGGCGGCGATCCTCCCTGCAAGCCGTTTCCTATTGCGGGAAACGGCTTTTTAATTGGCATAAAATCAGGTTCATCCAGAAAAAGCATAAAAAACCTCAATAGATAAAAATTGCATGTTTCTGCTAAAATGAAGAAGAATCCAAGCGGAAAACTTTGGATTTCGCTTGGGCCAAAACGAGAGAGAAGGATGGGAGAAAATCATGAAAAAATTGACTTACCTGACGGCAGCGGCTTTTCTGGGACTGAGTTTGATCGGCGGTTTTGGCGTTCCTACGGCAGAGGCGGCTCAAACGACGTCTACCACTACCCCCAAAAATGTGGCGGCGGGAGGCTCCGTAACGGCAAGCGGCGAATATGCGCCGACCCAGACCAAGGAAAGCGCATTCGACCAGTCTCTTTATTCAAAATGGCTTACGTTCAGTTCCACAGGCTGGATTCAAGTCAAACTTGACACCGCGAAGACGGTTACCTCTTATACGATTACGGCCGCTGAAGATTTTCCCGAAAGAGACCCGAAAAGCTGGGTGCTCAAAGGCTCCAATGACGGATCGACGTGGACCGTACTCGATACCCGGCAAAATGAAGATTTTACATACCGCCATCAGACAAAATCCTACCCGTTAACGAACGCGTCCTCTTTTAAATATTTTAAACTCGACAGTATTACAAACCATTCGGGGGGAATCCTCCAGATCTCGGAAATCAAGTTATTCGACGGCTCCGTCGATACCTGGACCACGATTAAGCCGACCGTGACGGCCAGCGGTGAAAATACGCCTAACGAAGGCAAAGATAATCTGGTGGACGGAACCAGTGTGACCAAATGGCTGACATTCAGTTCCACGGGCTGGCTGAAGTTCGATTTCGGCAAACCGGTCACAATCGACGGCTACGCGCTTTCGGCCGCCAACAACTTTTCCGAACGCGATCCCAAAAGCTGGGTGCTCCAGGGGTCCAACGATAATGCCACATGGACGAACCTGGATTCCAAGAGCGATGAATCGTTCAGACTCCGGCATCAGCGGAATCATTACGTCCTGAACGGCAACAACACCGCTTACCAATACTACCGGCTGAACAATATTACCAATCACAGCGGGGGCATCCTACAGCTCGGTGAAGTCGAATTCTCACGTAAGGATGATATGTGGCATGCGGTGGACCCGGTCATCGAGGTCCAAAATCTTGACGCCGCAGGCAACGGCCAACTGTTCGACCAGGCGCTGCCTAACGCGACCGACGATATCCGGGTTATCGTGCGCAAAGTAAATGAACTGCTGTACAACAATCCGAGCGAGTCTCAGGGTGTGCAGAAAATCAAGGTCACGATCGAAGACGTTCCCGGAGTGGCATGGGCGTCGGGCGACCACATCCAGAAAACGGTCGGCTTCAGCTCCCGGTTTTTGCGGGACATCGCAGACATGCCGAACAAGTCGGTGCGTGACGAAATTCTCGGCGTCCTATACCATGAACTGACTCACTGCTACCAGTTCGACGACAACCGGTATGCCGACAAAAACGTCGGCGGTCTCAGCTACATGGTCGAGGGTCTGGCGGATACGATCCGCTTCACAGTCGGCTATCATGACCGTTACAACATGACCAAGGGCGGAACGTGGCAGGACGGTTACGGCACGACGGGTAATTTCTTCCGCTGGGTCGAAGACACGAAAAAGCCCGGATTTGTCCGCCAGCTGAATGCAAGTCTGACCCCGTTCGACGGACAGGACTGGACAGAAGGCAAAATCCAGGAGCTTACGGGCACGAACGTTAATACGCTTTGGACCGAGTATCAGGCGTCACTCCCTAACTAATCGCCGAAGATATTCACAGGTAAAGGCTGCCGGGAACTTCAAACCGGCAGCCTTTCTTTTTTCGAGGAACCAGGAGAGGCTCAGCTCACAACAGCCATGAAGAGCGTGGGGCGTGGGGAGAGAGACTCCCGGTTTTTAAGCTTTCTGGATGGCTAGGCTGGACGTACCGCTGCTCACATGAGGAGAAAATAACCGCTATTATGTCTCCTTAAAAAGAAAAGAAACATTTGCATCATGTTCTTGTATAATTTGTAATATGAGGTATAATATGAGTTGTATTTTCGGCATGTGTGCCGGATTCCATATTCTATCCGGGTGGCTGTGGCCATGCAGCTCACTATACGGCGGTTTTTGAAATCGCTTACGCACGCTGCCGCGAAGAGGAAAGAGGCCGTCGGCTTAGTTTGGGGCCAGGCCGCGATCCCGTGAAAGGAGGAGGATGCAGGGGTATCCGCAGGAATCATCTTTGCCGCTGCCCGCTTATCCCTAATGCTATACCCGGCCTTAGCGCCGGAAGTTGTTAAAACGCTTTCATTTTCATTGCCTATTAAAAGGAGGAATTTATAGTGACCATTCGTTTGCCCTATCAAGGGATGATCAAGATGCTTGCGGCCGGAGCCATTATGCTCATGCTGTCCATCGCGATGCTTCTTCTGATGGAAAATAAAGCTTCCGCCCACGGGTATGTCAGTAACCCGTCCAGCCGCGCCGCTCTTTGCGCCAGCGGAGTGAACAAAAATTGCGGCTTAATTATTTACGAGCCTTACAGCCTCGAAGCGCTTAAAGGCTTCCCTGCCGCAGGACCCGCCGACGGTAAAATCGCAAGCGCGAACGGCCTGTTCGCACCGCTGGACGAGCAGTCGTCTACCCGCTGGACCAAAGTTAACCTCAGCCCGGGCCCGACGACTTTCAACTGGACGCTGAAAGTTCCGCATGCGACGTCCGCTTGGAAATACTACATTACGAAGCAGGACTGGAACCCCAATGCGCCTTTGAGCCGCGCTTCCTTCGACCTGACGCCATTTTGCAACGTACCGTACAAGGGACAACCTTCCGGTTCGTACTCCGACACGTGTAACGTTCCAAGCAGAACGGGCTATCAAGTCATCCTTGCCGTTTGGGAAATCGCCGATACGGCCAACGCTTTCTACAACGTAATCGACGTGAACTTCGGCGGATCTCCGGGAACTCCGGACACGACAGCTCCGACGGCGCCGGCCGGCCTGACGGCTTCGAATGTTGCCGCTACAAGCGCAACCGTATCCTGGACGGCATCCTCCGACAATGTCGGTGTCGCCGGCTACCGGATCTTCAATGGTTCCACTCAAATCGGCACCACCAGCGGAGCGCTCAGCTACAACCTGACGGGTCTGACGGCCAATACGGCCTACGCCATCACGGTCAAAGCCGTTGACGCTGCGGGCAATGTATCGGCCGCCAGCAACACCGTCAACTTCACGACAATCGCCGGTACGACTTATCCGGCTTGGAACGCTTCCACCGCTTATACGGGCGGAAGCAAGGTGACGTACAACGGCGTCAACTATGAAGCCAAATGGTGGACGCAGGGCGAAACACCCGGCAGCAACTCCAGCGTATGGAAAGTGATTCCATAACAGCCGCCGCTGACCTTTAGTCTCGGGATGACCTCCGAATATTCGGGGGTCATCTTTTTATTCTTCCCGCACTGTTAGAGGATAGAGAAGCCCGGCCGTTCATTTGAATGAATGAGGCTGGGCTTCCTTAATCCTGCCGGCTGCGGGTCCGGCGGTATTAACTTTGCGGGCGGATTACGACCGGATAACTGAAACGCTGTCACCGGCGCTGTTGGTTACATACACCCGGCCCGTTTTGGAATTGACGCTGAGATCCGACGGCTGGGCGCCGACCTTAAGGGTGGCAATGACCTTGTTACTGCAACCGTTGATGACCGAAACGGTTCCTCTCGATAATTTCAGAGAAGCGTTAACGACGAAAATGCGGTTCTTCTTTGTATCGATACCGATAACGGAAGGCTGGCTTCCGACCTTGATCGTGTCGATAACCGCCAGTTTTCTTTCGCTGATGACGGAAACCGTATTGCCGGACGAATTTGCGGTGAAGATCCGGCCGGTTCTTACGTTGACTTTGATGTCGGCAGGAAATGCGCCCACACGGATTGTTTTAATGACTTTATTTGTTTTTCCGTTAATGACCGAAACGGTGCTGCTGTTCGTATTCGCGACAAAGATCCGGTTGGTCAGGGGATTAATCGCGATGGTATCCGGTCCTGTGCCCACTTTAACGGTAGCGATTACTTTATTGGTGGCTCCGTTGATGACGGAAACCGTGCCGGCGCTGTTGTTGGACACAAAGATCCGGTTGGTGAACGGATTGACAGCCGCATTGAACGGCGTGTCGCCTACTTTAACGGTTGTGACGACCCGGTTGGTGCGCCCGTTGATCACGGTGACGGAGTTGCTGCCCGCGTTGACGGCATATACCCGGCCGGTTACGGCGTTCAAGGCGATAGCAGCTCCATCCTTGCCGACGTCAACGGTCGATACCAGCCGGTTCGTCGCGCCGTTCACGAGACTCACGCTTGCGGTAATTCCCGTGGGATTCGCTGTTACCCCCGTGTTTAACGTGTGAACACGGTTTTTTCGGGCATTGACCACCAGGCGATTCGGTGCGTTTTCGATAGGTATGGTTTTAATGACACGATTGGTAAGTCCGTTGATTACCGCCAGTGCATCCAAGCTCCGGGTGACGAACACCCGGTTCGTGTTGGGATTGATGGCGACATGGAGGGGAGAATTTAAAGGAATCGTAGCAATGACTTTCGGTGGTGTTTTTCTTTGGATAAGGGTTGCTTTCGACATGGATCGCAGTCCTGCCTTTCTATTGGGAACTACGACACTTTATTCAAAATCGAGACAGTTGCTTATGCGCCTGCCCATGTGAGGTTTAATTTAACGTGTTTTTTGCCCATGGCTTGACTGCATTTCAATGGCTAACAAAGTGGAGAAAACCAGACCGTCACGGAAAGAAAAAGCAAGAGGAGAGCAGCGACCGATTCAAACGGCCAAGCCGGATAGTCGGCTGCGACAGGCTGCGGTAAGCGGTTTTTTTGCCGTTTCCGCGTTTGAATTTCTGCTGAAGGGAAGAGCTCGGAAAGTCACATGAGCCCTTTCGTGCAAAACCCAGAGCATACACGAATTGAAAGTGCGAAGTAAAGAAGTGTATATAAAAGTCGGAAGTTATCTCTTTTATTCAAGAGGCGTGTCTCTTAAGGTTACATTGTAGGCGCTTTCATATCACCCAATTTTAGGAGGGAAATTATGAGTTCGAAGAAGAAATGGTTATCGCTGGCACTGGGAGCGGCCATGATGGCTACGATGCTTCCCCAGGCATACGGCGCCGAGGCTCAGCCGGAAGTGCGCAATCTTGCCAAAGGCTTGAAGTACGAATGGTCCGAGGCTCCTCATTCAAACTATCCGGATCCTTCCGGTAAGCTTACCGACGGAGTGATCGGCAGCGCCAATGTGACGGACCCGTCCTGGGTCGGAAGCTTAAATAAGCAGACCCGTGAAATCGTCTTCGATCTGGGCGAGGCCAAGTCGATTTCCAAGATCCGGGCGCATTTTCTGCAGGATTGGCCGGGATCGGCGGTTCTTTTCCCTCTGACGGTTTCCATGTATGTGTCCGACGATAAGCAGAATTGGGGAACGGTAGCCCATAAAGCGACGGAGCATTTGTGGTCGGACGGCCCGCCGGTCGATCAGTTCTATACGTGGGACGGAAGCAAGGACGGCATTCCGAATGCGGGCTCCGATGCGAAGATGGCCTACGCCCGTTATGTTAAAGTGGCGTTCTCCATGCATCCGAAGGCGTGGGAGTTTATCGACGAGATCGAAATTTGGGGTGCCGACGGCAAAATCGAAGGGGCGAAGCAGGTGCCTGCGGAAGCTTTCGACTATATGCAGCCCGGTGAAAACACGGCCGGAATCCGCAACCTGTCGCTTCTGTACAACGGGTACTACTCGGACGGCGTCAAAATGACAAAGGAAAAACTGGTTCCCGAGATCGGGTATGTGAACAAGGAAGGAAAGCCCGTCGACTGGTTTTTTGACGGAGCCCTTGTCCTCGGCTTGCAGTCTCCACAAGGACGTGATTTCGGAGAAGGGGGGGCGCTGCTGACGGACTGGAAATGGTACCTGGACAAAACATTCGCGGCTCAGGGAGACCTGGATCAGCTCAACGAAGCGACGAAGGAAGTCGGCCAGAAGCTGGGACAGCCCGGCCACAAAACGAAAACGGTCATGATGATCCCTAATCCGGGCGAATATACAACCGATTTCGGCGATATCGACGGAGACGGCGTCACCGAGAATTTCAACGAGAGCGCGGTCGGCAAGGATAAAGCCATCGCCAACCGGCAGAAGGTGATCCGCTGGTGGATCGACGAAGTCAGCCGCAAGTTTGAGGAAAAGCACTATTCCAATCTGGAGCTTTCCGGTTACTATTGGCTGCAGGAGCAAGTGGGAACGAGCAGCACGGGTCCGGATCTTCTGCGCTTTACGAACGGTCTCGTTCACGAGAAAGGGCTAAAGTCGTTCTGGATCCCCCATTTCCTCGCGTACAAAAGCTACATGTGGAAGGATGTCGGGTTTGACGCGGTCACTTTCCAGCCGAACTATTATTTCGAGCCTCTGAACATAGACCGCCTGCAGGATGCGGCCGAAACGGCCAAACGGTTCGGAATGGGCGTCGAGCTTGAATTCGACGACCGGATGCTGACCGATGCCGTATTCCGCAAGAGATTCTTGGAATACCTGGATGCGGGCGAGCAGTTCGGTTTTAAGGGGAACTCCTTCAAGGCTTATTATAAAGGCAGCGGGCCGGTCATGGCCCAAGCGGCGGCAAGCTCCGATCCCGAGATTCGCGGCCTGTACGACAAGCTTTACGAGTTCACTAAAAACGGCCCGGCAGCCGGCGGAGCTCCGGTCGCTTCGGACAGCGCGCTCAGCACAGCGCCGGATACGCCCGTCTCGGGGACACTTCAGGCGACGGATGACGACGGCGATGCGCTGACTTACAGCATTGTGCGCAACGGCGCAAAGGGAAATGCCGCAGTGACGGACGCGTCCAAGGGAACGTTCACGTATACGCCGGGCAAGGGCCAGACGGGGACCGATACGTTCACGTTCAAAGCCAGCGACGGCAAGACGGATTCCAACGTTGCCACGGTAACGGTGACGATTGCGGCGGGCCAGACGGGCTGGCAGACCGTATTGACAGGCGGCGGAACGGTTCCGGCGGGGGAGAAGTTCTCCGTCACCTACGGCTTGACCGGAGGAACGCAGGCGGTATACGCACAGGATCTTAAAGTCGAATATGACGCCGCCTTTATGGATTTTGTGTCCGCGAAGCCCGTCCTGGACGGAATCTCCCTGCTTGAAACCGACAAAAAAACGCCGGGACAGCTCCGGCTGCTGATGGCCAGTCAAGGTGACAGTCACGCCGTGACGGGCCCCGCCAAGCTGCTCGAATTGACCTTCCGCAGCAAAAAGGACAATCAGACGATCAAAGGAGTCGTCTCCGTCACGAGCGCGGTGATGGGTGACCGCGAAGGAAAAGAAGCGGAGGCCGCGCCTTCGTCTTTGACGGTACAAACCCCGGGATCGGTTCCGGGCGATTATAACGGTGACGGCAAAGTGAGCGTCGGTGACCTGGCCATGGTGGCGGCTCCGTACGGCAAAACGAAACAAAGTCCGGACTGGGAGCAGATCAAGCACCTGGACATCAATAAGGACGGTAAAATCAACAATCAGGATCTCTCTGCCGTGGCGAGTAAAATCTTGAAGTAGCCGCGAACCGCCCGCTTCCTTCATGGAAAGCGGGCGGTTTTTTTGTATGAAAATTGAAAGGGAGCCGGTCAGTCAATCACGCTCCATTAACCCGACTTCTTTGCAAAGCTCGACGAGCTCAGAGACAGCCCGGAACTGCTGCCGGTTCCTTTCATGAATGCTATGAAGCGCTTGCTCCGTCACTTTTTTCGCCTTCCCGATGCTCTGGTGTTCCACGGCTTGTACGATATCCTTCATTCTGTCCAGAAAATAAACCGTTCTGCGCAGCGTGCGGATCAGCAGAATCTGCCGGATGTGCATAGGCGTAAAAATCCGGTATCCGTTGTCCGGATCTCTACCGGGCTTGAGCAGCCCTTCCTTTTCCCAATGGCGGATGGCAGAATCCTGGACACCTGTGAGAGAGGCGGCTTCGCCGATGGTCATCGCGCTTTTCAGCTTTTTGTTGGCCAGGATCGGCAGCTCGGGGTCTTGGAGGAGAGCGAGTGTCTTGTCGGCCACCGCTTTTTCATGCTGGAGGACGGACTGCTCATGGCTGACGAGCCAGAACGCGCCGTCCATATCGCCGCGCTGGATATGGCGAAGCACATCGCAGCTAAGTCCGACGCCGAAGGCGGGGAACATGGCGCGCAGACAGCGGAAATACGCCAGATGCATCCTCGTATACAGGCGGTACCCGTTCGCGGCCCGGTCCGGCGCCGGAACGACGCCCCACGATTCGTAATGCCGCAAGGCGCTCGTGCTGATGTGCAATTTTCGGGCAATGTCGATGGGCTTGTAGTACTCCATGTCTCGGGCCTTTCTCCGCGCGGAAAGCGGCGGTTGCAATGCTTGTTTAGGACGACGTTTAGGATGATTTTCCGGATGCTCCGGACTCTGAGGCGAAAGACAGACCCTTGGCCTCCAGAGCGGGGCGCAGCGTTTTGATCCCTTTGGGGCCCATACCGTGGAGCTGCAGAAGCTCTTTCTCGGTGACCCGGGCAAGCTGCTCAAGCCGCAGAAAGCCGGCTCCGGCAAGCGCGCGGAGAGCGGGCTTGGACAAGCCTGCGGGAAAATCGGATTCCGGTCCGGACGCCGCCGCTTTTTTATTCGACTGATCAGGAAGGTTAGTGGACATGAAAGTATCTCCTCTCCGTAAATAGTGGATGTCTTAACACGGGTGCGGTAGAAGCTATGCTTACTATACCACGGGGCCGATGATGTTTTTTCTTAGGAATTGCGGACCTTAAAAAAGATAGCTCATGTTAAGTCACGGCATCCCGATGGAGAAGTCCGTAAGGTACACTTCAATCATACCAAACAAAGCAAGGGTATTGGAATGTGAGCTACAGCGGGGCCGGTCTCGGGAGACATGAATACTATCCAGAAGGTGTCCCCGGAGGGGCCGGTCAGTACCGACCCGTAGAGCCTCCGAGACCTTTAACCCCCAGGTGGAGCACTGCATGTAGGGCTGATGCGCGCTCCAAGGAGCATCTGTACCGGTACAGATGCTTCTTTTTGGCGTTGTAGGCGCCTCCGCTCCCTTCTAAAATGGAATTACGCAGCAGGAAATCCATTTCCGGGCAAGCGTAATACGGGTACCCGAGGTGACTCTTTATGTATACATTGACGAGAGAAGAAGTACGCGCTTATTTAAAAAGAATCGGGATTCCGGAAATCGGGGCCCCCACGCTTCTTTATTTGGCTGAGCTGCATAAAGCTCATGTTAAACATCTTTCCTGGCAGACGCTGGACATTTTCGGCGGAAAACCTGCCCCTATCGGGTTTAAAGAATCGGTGGCGCTCATTCTGAACCAGCGAAGCGGCTACTGCTTCCACTTGAACGGCGCGTTCGGCGTTCTCCTGCATTCTCTCGGCTACCGGGTGAATTTGCATCGTGCAGGCGTTCAGCCGATGGGTGCCGAGCCGCGGATCAATTCTTTTCATCTTGGATTGACCGTTGATTTTTCCGATGAAGAAACGGGGAACGGGACCTGGATCGCCGAAGTAGGGCTGGGGGATATGCCTTTCGAGCCGCTGCCTCTCAGACACGGCACTTACATTCAGGCGCCTTACACGTACAAGGTGACGGAGTCGGGGGTTGCGGCTGACGGCTGGCGGCTGGAGCATGATCATCTCGCTTCTTTTCCGGGTGTCGATTATGCGCCTGACGTGTTGACTGATCTTGAAGAGTTCAAGCCGAACCATGAATTTTATATCCGTTCGGAGGATTCTCCCTGGTATAACAAGTTTCTGATCAGGCAACGGAATGAGGCCGAGGGCAATGAACTCAGAGGCTGTATCTGGAGGAAACGGAATGTAAGCGGGCTGGAAATAACCGAGCTTCGCACGAAATCGCAATGGTTCGAGGTTCTGGCCGATGTGTTCGATGAACAGCTTGTCAACTACAACAAACCGGAGCGGGAGGGTTTGTGGAAAAGAGTCGAGGCGGCCCATTCCGACTGGCAAAAAATAAAGGAGCGGCAAGAAAAGGCGGGAAGCCTGCCAACGGGATGATTCCCGGTACAAATCGTTTATAACGAATTGCGGCTTTCCAAGAGTGACATTTCCGCTATAAAATGGAGAAAGAAAACAGCCGGATGTCGGCTTTAGCGGAAGGGGCAGCTTCGTAATGAGCGGCAGTTTGCTTACGGTTTTAACGTTTTGTTCCGCACTCGGTTCGGGATTGAACGCGGGCTTGTTTTTCGCATTCTCTGCGTTCGTTATGACCGCCCTCGCCCGGATACCGGCGGAGCAGGGCATTGCGGCGATGCAGTCGATCAACGCGACCATTCTGAATCCCTTGTTCGGCATCGTGTTTATGGGAACGGCTTTGTTAAGCGGCGTGCTGGCAGTCGTCTCGTTGCTCAACTGGGGAGAGCCGGGCAGCGGCTGGTTATTGGCAGGCAGCCTGCTTTATGCCGCCGGCTTTGCGGTAACGATGGTGTTCAACGTTCCGCTGAATAACGCGCTCGAAGCCGTGAACCCGGGAAGCGCCGCAGGGGCTGACGTGTGGTCGAGTTATGTCGTCAAATGGACCGCTTGGAATCATGTGCGTACGGCTGCGTGCCTGGCGGCTCTGGCGATGTTCATACAAGCCCTCCGATTGAAAGGATAAGCATGCCGCAGCAAGCGGAAGCCGCATTCGAACCGTTGCGATAACGGCCGGATGCGGCTTTTGGCGTTCTAAGCCCGGATCGTAAAACAATATTTCGCAAGCGGGACTCACAAGGGCTTAGTCTTCTTGCCCATGGCTCAGGATGTTGACGAGCTTGCCCAGCGGATCGCGTACAAAAAAACGCCGGACCCCCCATGGCTCGTCAACGGGTCCGTATTCCGCAGGAAAACCGGCCTCCTCCATGCGTGCAAGCGCTTCTTCCAGATCGTCCACTTCGATGGATAAAGCCGGTGTAGGGGTGCCGGAGCCTCCCTCTGAAGCAATGCTGATCTGGACGTTCATCGTCTCGCGGTTCCCGTACGTTGCGATCCACCCGTGATCCATCAGCAAATCGAGACCGAGCGCCTCCTGATAAAAGCGTTTGGCCGCCGTAAGTTCCGGCGTGTCCAGGTTTGCGATAATTCGTTTAACCTTCATAGTCAACCTCCTTTTATAAGCTGTTATATCCCCGAAAACTATTTCGACAAGCATGGGACGATTCTCCTTTCTTGATAAATTCGGGATCGCTTCCGTAGAGCGGAACGCCGAAGACGCATGTGCAGCACATGATGAAAAAAGAACGCGGCGGAGCTGATCGCCCTGCCCGAACAAGGCGGGCGGCTGTATGTATGGGGAGACGGAAGCCGGGTGGCGCCGGGCGTGGAAGAGGAAATCCGGCAGGCTTACGCGAATATCCGTCAGGTAAGTCCGGTCGAAGCCCGGAAGTGGCTGTACGGCTTGCAGACGGAAGGACGCTACGCAAAAGACGTTTGGGCGGGGATTTACGGCGTCGAAGCGCAGCCTGAATTCGCCGTCATGTAAGCCGCCGGACGATCACCGGCTATTTTAAGGAAGGGAAGGAGATTTGTATGAAAATCGAGCATATGGCCCTATGGACGGCTGATCTGAAGCAGATGAAATCTTTTTATGAAACTTATTTCGGCGCAGCGGCGGGCGATAAGTACACGAACGCCAAGAAGCAGTTTCACTCGTACTTTTTGCAGTTCGAAAGCGGTGCAAGACTGGAGCTGATGACCAAACCGGCTTGCGCCGGAAGAGAAGAAGGGCGGATTTACCTCGGCTATGCCCATATCGCCTTCTCGACCGGAAGCGAAGACAACGTAGTGGAGCTGACGGAACGGTTAAGGCGTGACGGATATACCGTCGAAAGCGAGCCGCGGGTAACCGGCGACGGCTATTTTGAAAGTGTTGTTTTGGACCCGGAAGGAAACATCCTAGAAATCACGGTGTAAAACCGGGGGACTTCTGCGGGTTACTAGGTACCCGAATGTGTGCGAGTGCGGAGTGAAAAATTTCACGCCCGCCCGAATAAAAGAAAAGAAAAAGTACAGCCGCACGCGATCCGAGATCCTTTGCGCTTCAAAGACACGACACTTTATGTGCGGTGTCTTTTTATTTTCCGTCCAATATTCATCTAAGAAAAAAAGTCTTCGGCACCAGGCACGCCGTTTTCTTATGGAGAAAGCGTCTGTTCTGTGGAACGGGGACTTTTTTGCCGGGCGGGTATCGTCCCAATTCGTTTAGAACCTTGAAGTGCTTGGCTATACATTTTGCAAACAAATGCCTGATAAATCAAGCAAAAAAGACTTCAACCTTCTCATTTGCATGAATGTTATAGAATAAGGTTGTGCGGCTGGGACCAGGAAAGAATGCGTTAATAAGGAAGGAAAATCAAAAACGAACGGAGGATTTACTTGTGAGCAGCGAGATCGTAATCCGGAGAGCCCGGGAAAACAATCTGAGGAACGTGACGCTTCGCATTCCGAAATACAAACTGGTTGTGCTGACGGGACCTTCCGGCTCCGGTAAATCGACGCTGGCCATGGATACGCTCCAGCGCGAGTGCCAGAGGCAGTATATGGAGTCGATGGGCATGACCTCGGACGCTATTGCCAAGCCGAAGGTAGACGCGATTGTCGGGTTGTCCCCGTCCATCAGCGTCGGGCAGCATGTCACGAACCGAAATCCGAGATCGACGGTCGGTACGATTACGGATATTCACACGTATCTGCGGGTCATTTACGAGAAGCTGGGCGAGCGGCCCTGTCCGAACTGCGGAAAGCGCTTCGTCCCGTGGCCTGACGGGGAAGCGGCCGGACCGGGAGAAGGAGATGACGGAGAGGACGTGCAGCCGGCCGTCAAGTGTCCGCATTGCGGCGCGGGTATGGAGCGCCTGACACGCCGATATTTCTCCTACAATACACCGGAAGGCGCCTGTGAGGAATGCGGAGGGCTCGGTCATACGGTTACCCTGAACATGGAGGCCGTTTTCGATGAGGAGAAAAGCTTGCGGAGCGGCTGTGTAACGATCTGGTACGACGTGATCGCGAAACACAACCTGTCGATCCTCAAAGCGGCGGGAGAGCATTACGGCTTCCCCTTCGATGCCGATCTGCCCCTTAAAGAATACGGGGCCGTCCAGCGCGACCTGCTTTACTACGGGGTCGACAGCGAGGCGTTCTCCGCGCATTTTCCGGACGTAAAGCCGCCTAAATCGGTCGGCGGCGGTAAGTTCGAAGGCGTTGTGACCGGCATCTGGAGGCGCTACAAGGAGAAAGGCGGCGAATCGGGCGAATCGGCGCTGTTCCTTGAAGAGACGTGCCCTGCCTGTCACGGCGCCCGATTGAAGGAGAGCGTCCGCAGGTGACGGTCGGCGGCGCTTCCATCTCCGATATTTCCGGTTGGGCGCTCCAGGATGCGCTCGGCTGGCTGCAGGAGCTGATGGAAGAGCTGCAGCCCGAGGCCAGGGAGATGGTCGGCTCGCTTCTGCACGATCTGACCGTCCGGACGGAGCGGATCGTGGCCGTCGGTCTGGGCTATCTGTCCCTCAGCCGTCAGACGGTATCGCTCTCCGGCGGAGAGGCGCAGCGTCTCCGGCTCGCCTCCATCCTTGGCTCGGGACTGACCGGCGTGCTGTATATCCTCGACGAGCCGACGGCCGGATTGCATCCGCGGGATACCGCAGGGCTGATCGGCGTGTTGAAGCAGCTGAGGGACCTCGGCAACACGGTACTCGTCATCGAGCACGACGTCGAAATGATGCAGGCCGCGGACCATGTGATCGACATGGGTCCCGGTGCGGGAAGTTTCGGCGGCCGGGTCGTCGGAGAAGGGACGCTCGCGGAGCTAATGGACACCCGGGGCTCTGTCACGGGAGCGTTCTTGCGGGAGTCTTCGGGCATGACCGCGGACCTGTCCCGGCAGAGAAGACCAGGAAACGGCCGGTTTCTGAACGTACACGATGCCTATGAACGGAATCTGAAGCATATCGACGTCTCCTTTCCGCTTGGCTGCCTGACCGCCGTCACCGGCGTCTCGGGTTCAGGAAAGTCGACCCTGCTTTTCGATCTGGTGGCCGCGGGCGGACGCGACGAGCAGCAGCGCCGCGGCTGCCGGAGCATCACCGGTTTCGGCGGCATCGGCGGGATCGTGACGGTCGACCAGTCGCCGATCGGCCGGATGAGCCGGTCCAACGTCGCGACCTACACCGACGTATTCACGGCGATGCGCAGTCTGTATGCCGGCTTGCCCGAAGCGAAGCGGGCGGGGCTTACCGCCAAGCATTTCTCGTTCAATACGCCGGGCGGCCGCTGCGAGCACTGCCAAGGGCTCGGTGTTGTGCCGATGGACATGTTCTTCCTGCCCGGTCTTGAAGTCCGCTGTCCGGTCTGTCGGGGGAAGCGGTTCAAGGAAGAAGTGCTGCGGGTCACCTGCAACGGGTACTCCATTTCGGATTTGCTGAACATGACGGTCCAGGAAAGCCTGCCTCTGCTGCAGGGCAGAATCAAGATGGACGGGCAGATCGCTCTTTTGACCGAAGTGGGATTAGGTTACCTGCACTGGGGGCAGTCGGTCCGGACCCTGTCGGGAGGAGAAGGGCAGCGGATCCGGCTTGCCAAAGAGCTGGGCGGCAAAACGAAGCGGCATACGCTGTACCTGCTGGATGAGCCGTCGACGGGTCTGCATCCGCGGGATACCCGGCAGCTTCTCGTCCTGCTGAACAAACTGGTCGACGCGGGAAACACGGTCATCGTCGTGGAGCATAATCTCGACATGATCCGCGAGTGCGACTGGGTCGTCGATATCGGGCCCGAAGCGGGAGACAAAGGGGGGGAAGTTGTGGCCGCGGGCACACCGGAGACGGTTGCGGCTGCCGCAGCTTCTCATACCGGACGTTTCTTGAAAAAAGCGCTGGCCGCGGCCTATTAAAAGAAGCCCCTGATCGCGGCCGGAATCCCGGTCCTGCCAGGGGCCGGCTTTTCCCATCCCGGAACTTTGCATACCTTGCAGGAGCCAAGTTGAGAGGCTGGCCGCCGGCAGGTCCTTGTCATCATGCGGCTCCTCACTGCGGGGGGAAACCACGCACCGTGTCTGCCCGCTTGAATCACGCGCGATGAGCCTCTAAGGTACAACTAGCGGCCCGGGCCGAAAAAACGACTATAATCAAATCCGCCTTAACCACCGGTCTATTTTTCCGTTATAATGAATAGGACTATGAGCCTTCACGGCTCTTACTACATGAATAAGGGGAATCTGAATGCCGGATACCGGAATGGTTTTGCCTGTAAATCGTTTAACCCGCGATCAATTGGCACAAGTGAAACAACTGGAAAAGCGCTGTAACGAATACGATTCTATTACATTAAAACTGAACTGGGATATGCTCGAAAACCGCAAAGCGGAAGAATGCAGCGACTGGCTTTATGTCGAGAACGGAAAAGCAGTCGGTTTTCTGGCGCTGTTTGCTTTTAAAAGCAGCGAAGCGGAAATCAGCGGCATGGTCGACCCGGAGTACCGCCGCCGGGGAATTTTTCGGAAGCTGCTCGAAGCGGCCGACGAGGAATGCCGAAAACGCGGAATACCCGAGCAGCTGTTTATTGTGCAGCGGGGGTCGGAGTCGGGACGCTCTTTCGCCGGATATGCCGGAGGCGCTTATGAATTTTCCGAGTATTGGATGGAGCTGCCCTCCGATTATGACCGGGACGTGCTGAGTTCCGTCATTTCCGCCGGTCAAATCGAGCTGCGTCCTGCGGTGCAAGCGGATATGGAAGTAGCGATCCGGCTGGACGTTGCCGGGTTCGGCGTCACGGAATCGGATGCCAGGGGATTCAACGAACGGAAATTGGCCGCGGCCGGAGAGAGCTTCTGGATTGCCGAGCTTGAAGGGACTCCCATTGGGAAAATCAACATTCAACTGTACGACGGCGGGTTTATTTCCGGATTTTGCGTGCTCCCGGAATACCGCGGACAAGGTCACGGCAGAGTGATCCTGGGCAAAGCGATTTCCATTGCGGAGTCGAAGCAGCTTCAGGGCAAGCTGGCTCTGGAGGTAGCGGCGGACAATGACCACGCCTTGGGCTTGTACAAATCGGTGGGCTTCGTCGAGCGAAACGTAAACGATTATTACCGCGTCACCGTGAAATAATCGTCATGTAAAAAGGACAACAGGGCGGCTGCCCTGCTGTCCTTTTTTCTTGGAGACGCTTGATAATGTAAGGCACGGGAAACGGAGGACGCAGCACGTATAGGTCGCCTAGGAAGGGGACGCACCTTGCAGGACGTTTCCCTCCATCCGGTAACAGTAAGGCCCCAGTCAGGAACCGAACCGGAGCCGTAGCGGGCGGCGAAGGCGGAACGAACGTCAGCAGGCGGTATACGCGTGAATGAAAATTTCGATCGTTAAGGACGCAGCGCGTTCATGACGTCGTCGACGATTTTCTCGGCGGCGATGACGCCGTTATACAACCAACTGCTTGTTGAAGGAATCTCATAGACGTGACCGGTTTTAACGGCCGGGATGTTTTTCCAGAGGTCTTCTTCCAGGTTTCCGGCCTGGCCTTTATCGTAATTGACGAGAAAAAGATAATCTGCGTCCAGCTCGGCCAGTTTCTCCAGCGAAACGGGAACCCAATTGGCCTTGGACTCCGTCAAAGAATTCAGCAGGTTCGGTTTGTTCAAACCCAAATCCCCGTACAAAACCGCTCCGCTTGAAACATTTCCGTTTACGACGTAGAAGGTTTTCTTGGTGAGCCACAGAACCGCGACTTTTTTGTCTCCGAGCGCTTTCCGCAAGCTGTCTTTCGACTCTTTTGCCTTCCGGTCGTAGGCTTCCAGCGCTTTTTTCGCTTCCTCCTTTTTATTTAACAATTCGGCCATTTTCGTAATTGTTTTTTTATAATCGTCGGCGTCCTCTTTAGAGAGGACAAAGGTCGGCGCTATTTTCGCATACTGCTCGTATTGACTCTCTTGAGCGGCGGCTTCCGGGCGGAGGATGATCAGGTCGGGGCTGAAGCTGAGAACGGTCTCCGGCGGCAGATTCGAAGGAATAGGGGGGATTCCCTCCAACTGTGAGCGCAAATATTCCTGTACGTTTCCGCCTTTTACGGACCATTGGGCGACGGGTTTAATGCCGAGGGCGAGCAGAGGGTCCTCCAGGTAGGAGGCAATAATTTTTTGGGGCTCGACAGGCAGGTTCACTTGATGACCCATCCCGTCCGTGACGGTTTGCTGCCGGGGCTGAGCGCTCTCTTTATTGCCGCAGCCTACGGTCAAAGCAAATAGAAGCAGGATAAAGATAGCGGGCACGCCCGACTTTTTGAGATTAAACACGGTCAAATTCCTCCATAGACGTAGGTTATAAGGATAGCTTTTCCAAACAATATTATATTGATAATGATTATCATTGTCAAATAAAAAAGGAGAAAGGCGTGCTTCGACAGGATACAAAAGCGGCTGAATTTCTCCGGGCAAAAAGCCGTTTCTTCATCCGTTTTTTATTGTCGTGTCCGTGAATGTAAGATATAATCAATTCCGATGGAATTTATTAGGATAAATTACAAAATGAAATCGGAAAAGAGAATGGGAGGATGAGTGCAAGGATGACGATGCAAACGGAAGAGCAGGAAATCATACCGGTTCTTACAACGGGTAATAATCTGACCGATTATGAAGAGGCGTACGCCAATTTCGACTGGGCGGATGTGGAGAAGGAATTTACGTGGTCCCGCACGGGAAAAGTAAATATCGCTTACGAGGCGCTCGACCGCCATGTGGAGGAAGGCCGTGGGGACAAAACGGCGCTTATTTACACGGACGCGGCACGGAATGAATCGTATACGTTTGCACAAATGAAAACCCTTTCCGACAAATTCGGACATGCTCTGCGGTCTCTCGGCATCGGCAAAGGAGATCGTATTTTCGTGTTTATGCCGCGTTCTCCGGAGCTGTATACGGCTTATATCGGGGCTGTAAAAATCGGGGCGATCGTCGGCCCGCTGTTCGAAGCTTTTATGGAAGCGGCCGTGAAGGACCGGCTTCTGGATTCCGAAGCCGTGGCCATTGTCACAACCCCAGCGCTTAAAGATCGCATTCCCGTTTCCGAGCTGCCCGCGCTCAAGCATGTCATCGTGGTCGGTGAGAACAGCGAGCCCGGCGACAGGGAGATTTCTTACGAGGATCTGATGGCAAAAGCGTCCGATCAGCTGGAAATCGAATGGGTCGGACTGGACGACGGCATGCAGCTGCACTACACATCGGGCTCCACCGGCAAACCGAAAGGGGTTCTGCACGTCCATAACGCGATGATCCAGCATCTTCATACCGCCAAAACGGTCCTGGATCTCCAGCCGGACGATATTTACTGGTGCTGCGCCGATCCCGGCTGGGTAACGGGAACCGTATACGGAATGTGGGCGCCTTGGCTGAACGGGACGACTTCGCTCGTACGCGGCGGCCGCTTCTCGGCGAATGACAGCTACCAGACGCTCGAAACCTACAAAGTCACGGTGTGGTACTGGGCTCCGACCGCTTTCCGGCTGCTGATGGCGGCGGGCGACGATCTCCTCAAGCAGTTCGATCTGTCCTCTGTGCGCCACATCCTGTCCGTGGGCGAGCCTCTTAATCCCGAGGTGGTACGCTGGGGAATGAAAGTATTCGGCAAACGCATTCACGATACGTGGTGGATGACGGAAACCGGCGCGCAGGTCATCTGCAACTATCCGGCGATGCCGATTAAGCCGGGCTCTATGGGCAAGCCGATTCCGGGCGTTTACGCGGCCATCGTCGACGATCAGGGCAACGAGCTGCCGCCGAACCGGATGGGCAACCTTGCGGTACGCGCTCCGTGGCCTTCCATGATGCGCCTCATCTGGAACAATCCCGCGAAATACGACGAGTACTACCGGCTGAAGCCGTGGTATATTTCCGGCGACTCCGCTTACAAGGACGAGGAAGGATACTTCTGGTTCCAGGGCCGCGTCGACGATGTGATCAACACGTCCGGCGAACGTGTCGGGCCTTTCGAAGTCGAGAGCAAGCTGGTGGAACATCCGGCCGTTGCGGAAGCGGGTGTAATCGGCAAGCCGGACCCGGTGCGCGGCGAAATTATTAAAGCGTTTATCGCGCTGCGGGATGGCTACGAGCCTTCCGAGGAATTGATCAAAGAAATTCAGCAGTTTGTCAAAAAAGGCCTTGCGGCCCACTCGGCTCCACGCGAAATCGAGTTCCGCGACAAGCTTCCGAAGACGCGCTCCGGCAAAATTATGCGCCGCGTTCTGAAGGCGTGGGAACTGGGGCTGCCTACCGGCGACCTGTCCACACTGGAAGATTAATCATCCTCTCCGATCGCTTGCTTTCTCCGGAACTTGCGTAGGAATGACCAAGTCCGTTGCGGTCAATCAAGCAGACGGTCCAATAAGCAGATCTCTGCACACTGCTGCTTTAAAGCAGCACCCGAATAACCGGCCTCCCGAGAGGCCGGTTATTTTTTTCGGGATTCCGGTGAACTTGGAAGCATTGGATGGAAGCATTTTTTACACCTTCAGGACATATGTCCTTTTCTGCACGCCTGGAGCTGGGATTTAATAAGAAAGAAGTTCTAAGCGAAGGAGACGGCCGCAATGAAAGGGATTTTATTTGCATTTTTAGGCGGGGCGTGCATTACGCTGCAGGGCGTCGCCAACGCGCGCATCAGCCATGATATCGGCACGTGGCAGGCCGCTACGATCACCCAACTGACGGGTTTTCTGATTGCGCTGGTTATCCTGCTTTTTGTGCGGGACGGCAGCCTGCGAAGCTTCAAAGGGATTAAGCCGCTTTATCTGATCGGAGGCGCACTGGGGGCGGTCATCATTTTCAGTGAGGTCTCGGCCATTCAGAAAATCGGGGTTACGTTTACGATTGCTGCCCTGTTGATCGCTCAGCTCAGCCTTACTTTTCTCGTGGATATCAACGGATGGTTCGGCGTCGCCAAACAGAAAATGAAGCTGCCGCAGTTTATCGGCATCGGGTTAATGATCGCGGGTGTCGTGATCCTGAAACTGTGATAGGATATGATTTCGGGGATAGGATAAGGAAAAGGCTGGAGGTGAACCCGGAGTGAAAGAAATTCAGGACCGGGAGCTGTTGTCCCGTTATTTGCGGGAACATCGGCTGGAGACGGTTTTTAACGAAGCCTTGAACCCTCATTTGTCTCTGTTCAGCTTCGAGCAGGGAGAGATGATCTGTTCCAGGGGCGAGCCGGCCAGCTATTTGTATGTGCTGGTTAAAGGGAAAATCAAAATTTACACGTCCTCCGCGGAAGGCAAAACGCTCATTCTTTGTTTCAAGACGCCGATTGAAGTAATCGGGGATATTGAATATATACGGGGAAGCGATATCGTGAACACGGTTGAAGCCGTATCGCCGGTTCACATGATCGGATTTCACCACCGCTGGCTCAAAAAATACGGGAACGACCACGCTCCGCTGCTGAGGTTTTTGCTGGAGATCATTACGCAGAAGTTTTACATCGACTCGAATTTCTCCAGTTTTAATTTGATGTATCCGGTAGAAGTTCGGCTCGCCAGCTACTTGCTGTCGGTTTTTTGCGATGAATCGGATAATCTGGTCCGGGGGCAGCTGAGTACGACGCATCTTATGGATGCGGCTAATTTGATCGGAACCAGCTACAGGCATCTGAACAGGGTGATCCAAAAGTTTTGCAGCGAAGGGCTGCTTCAGCGTACGAGAGGGTTTATCACGATTAAGGACCGGGAAGGGCTGAGCGCGATGGCCGGTCACAATATTTACGAGTGATAGAGTTTAGCGGTTCTCCTCGTGTACGGAAATAGCGTTATTTATTTATAGAGAGAAGGGGAGCAAGCCATGATACTGGGATTAATGCTGGCGGTTCTGGCCGGTTCGCTGGTCAGCCTGCAAACGGTTTTCAACAGCAAAGTAAATGAGCGGACGGGATCTTGGGCAACGACGACCCTGGTGCTGGGAATGGGTTTCCTGGCTTCGTTGACTATCAGTCTGCTGGTGGAAGGAAAGCAGACATTCGCCTTGCAAAACATGCAGGCGTGGTATTGGGTGAGCGGTATGATCGGTGTCGGCGTCGTCATCTGCCTCGTACAGGGAATGAAGCTTCTCGGCCCGACCTATGCCATTTCAATCGTGCTGACGGCGCAGCTCAGTTTTGCCCTGCTTTGGGACTCGCTGGGGTGGCTGGGGTTGGATAAGGTGCCGTTTACGCTGAATAAGCTGATCGGTGTGCTGGTCATCGTCGCCGGCATCGTCCTGTTCAAGTTCGGCGGCAGGCAAGGAGCCGAGTCGTCCGCGGCCAAGGCGCCGCAGGGATTGCCGGACTGACGGATGTGCGGGAAGATAAAAAGGAAAAACTCAGTCTCTCCCCGGAGAGACTGAGTTTTTTTGTTGTTTGCGCGGCTGCAGGCTGACGTCTGACATTCAATTGTCGGGGATGAAGAAAGAAACGGCGGTCCCGAGACCGGGAGAGCTTTCGATCGTCAATCCCGCGCCGTACATATGCCGCAGCCGGCGGTCGGTGTTCGCCAGTCCGATTCCCCGGCGTTCTTCTCCGGCGTGGAGGCTCCGAAGCTTCTCGAGGATTGCCGGGTCCATCCCCATGCCGTTGTCCGTGACACGGACTTCCGTCCCGTTTTCGCGGCTCTTCACTTCGATCCGGATAACGCCTCCCGATTTTTTCTCCAGCACGCCGTGGATAAGCGCATTTTCAACCAGCGGCTGAATGGATAGAGGCGGAAGTCTGAGTCCGGGAATGTCGGCGATCTCCCAGTGAATGTCCAGTCTGTGTCCATGACGGACGGTTTCTACGGCGAGATAGGAGCGGACAAGCTCGAGCTCTCTCTGAAGAGGAATAAGCTGCTCCGAATTTTGAAAGTCGAAGCTGTTCTGCAAGTAGGCGGAAAATTCCTCCAGAAGCTCTCTCATTTTTGCCGGATCGATCTCGCTGAGGATGGAGATGGAGTTTATTGTGTTGAAGAAAAAATGCGGCTTGATCTGAGCCTGCAGCCATGCGGCTTCCATGCGCAGCCGTTCTTCTACCGACAGTTTGAGCCCGATCAGGGAGCGGACCCGCGCCTTCAGGTCGTAAGCTTCCACCGGCTTCGTGACATAATCGTTCGCACCCGCCTGAAAGCCCGCCGTACTATCTTGCGGGCCGCTGCGCGCCGTAAGCAGGAGGACGGGCAGCTCGGCCGGCGTATGCCTGCCGCGGATGATCCGGGTCAGTTCGTAACCGGACATAAGAGGCATCATGACGTCGCTGATGACAAGGTCCCAGCCGGTTCCGTCCAACAAGGACAGGGCTTCCCTGCCGCTTGCTGCCGTTTCGACCCGGTAGCCTTCGGATGCCAGCAGGTTGCGAAGCACCGTCAGATTGACCGGATCGTCGTCGACGACAAGAATATTCGGCAGCTTCTCCGGCCGTCCGGTTTCTTCTTGCCGGGCGGTTTGCGCGGCCTGTCCGGCCGTGCCTGCTGCGGAGAGTTCTTCTTCGGCGGCGGCCAAGGGAGCGGAGGACAGGGCGGCGGTTCCAGAGGAAGCGCCCATGTCCGGTTCGCCCGGATTAGCCGGATAGGCGACGTCCCGGAAAGGCTCCGCGAGAGGCAGTGTAAAAGAAAATACGCTGCCCTGCCCGGGCACGGAAGAAGCTTCGAGTACACCGCCGTGCAGTTCCACCAGGTTTTTACAGATGCCCAGACCAAGACCCAGTCCCCCACCGGTTGCGGTAATCCCGGAATCGGCCTGCTCGTAGGGCTGAAATAATCGGATCAACTGCTGCCCGTCCATGCCGATTCCCGTATCTGCAATCCGGATTTCGGCGTGTCCGTCCGAGACCCGTGCTTCGATGGCAATCGTCCCCTCGTTCGTAAATTTAATCGCGTTGTGAACGAGATTAAACAGGATCTGGGTGAGCCTGTTCTCATCCGCAATGACGGGGGGAAATGTTTCGGGAATATCCAGCTTCAGTTCCAGGGGTTTGCCGCCGATCATATAACGCAGCATATCCGCCACGCCGCCCGCGACGGACTGGATTTTCAGCTTCTTCCGCTGCAGGCGGATGCGGTTTTCTTTTAATAACGTGATGTCCAGCAGATCATTGAGCAGCAGAGACATCCGCTGTCCGACCGTCAGGAGCAGTTCCATGTTTTTTCTGCTGTCTTCCGTAAGTTTGTCCTGTTCCGTGTGGAGCACCGTCTGAGCCATATTCAAAATTCCGTGCAGCGGATTTCTCAGTTCGTGGGACGTGTTGGCGAGGAAGTCATCCTTCCGTTTGTCCTCCTTTTGCAATCGTTCGGCAAGCTCTGCCGTCCTGGCGGACGTACGGAAATAACGTTTGAACCAGTAGGCGGCAAGCGCAAACAAAGCGGCAAGCAGATCAAGCGGATAAAAACCCGGTTCCAGACCGGTTACCGGCTTCACGGCGCCCCAGAACACGTTGGAAACGACCGCCGCAATTCCGAGCAGCAGAAAAATACCGTCTTCCTTTTCTCTTTTTATCGTTCTCAGCATAAGGACAAGAAAGACAAGATCCGTCGCCAAGCCGGATATCGTTAAAAAGAAAGCGGAGCGGGAGACCATGTAAGCGGGAGCGAACAAAATGAACAGCGTGTACAAGACATAAATCAACTGAAGCATTCTGAAAATCCGTTTGCCGGTTTGTTTGAGAAACCATAATCTCGCGAGCTGAATCAGGCAAAGGGCGATTCCCGTGTAGGCGACCAATATCGTTCTTGTGGCGGTTTCATAATCCATATCCAGCCAAACGACCAGAGGCTTGCTGTCGTCCGAAAGCACGGCAACCGCCGCAAAGAGTCCCAGCGCGGCAAATGTGAGGACGGATCTGCGCTGCGCGCCGATCAAATATAGCAGCACCGCATAGGCCGAGTGAATCAGCAGGACGAGGGCGATGGCTAGCTGCGATCCGATACCGATCCAGACGGCGCGCGTCAGGGCGGTCTCTTCGCCGAAACGGACCGAACCCGTAATGCCTCCGGCTTTCATATACGACGGACTGGCCGCATGAATGATCAGATCCGCTTGGCCGCCATCCGCCGTAAACGTGACGGATACGGGACGGTAGCCGGGGATGAAACCCTCGCCGGTCTCCGCCGGCCTGCCGGTTTGATGGAGCGGCTGACCGTTTACGAATACCGCGGAAGCCGAACGGATATCGGGCAAGCGGATGCCGAATGTCAGCTTCGTATCGCGGGGAAGAGACACGCGCAGCCGGTAACTGCCGAAGCGGTAGCTGTCTTTCGCTTCCCCGGCAAAAGCCTGTTCCCAGGAGCCGGGAACCTGCAAAACCCGCATCCCCGCCGGCGCCGCCGATCCGCTTTCGACAGGAATCAGTTGATGGGGATAAAATTCCCATTCGCCGTTGAGCGTTACCAGCGGATTTTCGGCAAAATTCCAATTTTGCAAATTGAGCGTTCCTTTAACGGCCGGCGGGTTAGCGGGGATGGAGGTCATGTGGTACCAGATCAGACGCAATCCGCCGAGCGAAAGGAAAAAAAGAAACACCCAGATAAACACTCTGAATTTGTAGGTTTTCATTCTGATGCATTTCTACAAATTTTTTTAAAATCCTTCTCGTTTCAAAACCAGTTTTTGACCGAACTAATTCTTTTGACCCGATAAAAATAGGTAGGAAGGCTCTTCTATTTCTGATATGGTAGAGAAGAGGCTGTGAAGCCCTTTTTCCTTTGTTATTTGGAGTAAAGGCCGATTTATCATAACACGATAAAAGTCCGATAAAATACATAAGTTCGTTTGAAAGAATAGTGTCTGATTCGGAGGGACTGAGGATGTTAAAAGCGATAATTCTGGAAGACGAGCCTCTTGCCGCTTTGCAGATGAACCGCATGCTGGAAGCAATCCCGGGAATTGAGGTGGCGGGTTCCTATTCGGACCCGGACGAGGCTATAGCCAAGGTGGAAGGGCTGCAGCCGGATGTAGCGTTCCTCGATATACATCTGCCCGGTAAATCCGGGATACAAACGGCCGAGCTTCTGCAGGAGGTTTGCCCGGAATTGCACATCGTATTTGTAACGGCCTACGATAAATACGCCGTTGACGCGTTTGATTTGAACGCTGTCGATTATGTGTTGAAGCCGGTGCGCAAGGAACGGCTCATAAAAACCGTCCAGCGTCTTACGGATAAAGCGCAGTTTTCCCGCAGCGCCCAGGCGAACGATTCCTCCCGCGCCATACGGATTCGTCTGCTGCAGACGATCCAATTCGAACGACGGAACGGTACCGTGGTGAGTCTGAAATGGCGCACGGCCAAAGCGCAGGAGCTTTTCGCCTACTTGATTCATCACCGTGGACAGGCTGTCCGTAAAAGCGATCTGCAGGAGATGTTCTGGCCGGACTTGGAAGCCAAGAAAGCGTCCGCACATCTGTATACGACGATCTATCATATCCGGCAGGCGTTAAAAGATACGGGAACGGATATCGGAATCCGGAGTATGAACATCAAAGAGGGTTATATCCTGGACGCCGGAGACATCCGGATCGACTCGGAGGAATGGGAGCGGAATCTGACCCGGCTGGAAGCCGTTCATACCGGCAATGTGGCGGAGCATCGGAAGGTGCTGGATCTGTATCCCGGAGACTTTCTGGCGGATTGCGATTATCTCTGGGCGGAGAATGAGCGGCAGCGGCTGCGCATTTTGTGGATCGAGCATGCACGGAAGCTGGGAGAATTTTATGCCGGACTTGGCCAAATTAATCAAGCGATCCTGATTTACAACCGGATGCAGGAGAAATACCCGCACTTCGAAGGCAGCTATTTCCCGCTGATGAAGCTGTATGCTTCTCTCCGGGACCGCAAGGCCGTAGAAGATCAATTCAACCGGCTGGGCGCGCTGCTTAAGGAAATGGACGTGCTCCCCGAAGTTTCCGTTCAAATGTGGATGGAAAAGTGGAGGGAAGGCTCCGCAATTGTGCTTTGAAAAGGAAGCTGTTCTTTTTCGACAAGCCGCTTATCCGGAAACCGGACTGTGTATACAGGCCGGTTTTTTTTATGCCGCCTCGTTGTTCAGATTTTGTCGAGATGGACGCGTTACAATACAAAGTGTGCCTTTTTGCGGCATAGACTGATCGGGAGAAAGGAGAGAAACAGGAGAGATCAGACCCTGATGATGCCGGACGGCAAAAAAATCACCGTTGAAGTCTCTGTCCGTTTTGTATTCACTTGTCCGAAGAGATGAGGAGCCGGACGTCTTCAGCGTCTCGGAGCTTCTTCCTGCACGGTGCAGGTGAACGATCCTCTTGCAAGTTAATTACAAACATAAGGTGATATTGACTTCAGCAAATAAATGAGGGAATGGAGGCGTGAAACGTTCATGCTGAAGCAAAAAATTAGCGCTGCCCTTGTTGCGCTGCTGGTCTTCGTCCAAGTTTTTAACGGATTCGGACAGTGGAGCGCGGCGAATGCGGCCAGCATTACCGGATCTATTTTGGACAGCGTAACCTTGGACGTGTACGACAAGTCGGGTAACGTCGTGACAGGCGATGTTTACGAACAAGGCGCCAAAGTGCAGGTGGACTACCATTGGTCTCTGCCTGACGGACACGATTACAAGGACGGAGATACGTTCAAGTTCACCCTGCCTGCGGAGTTTCTCCTCTTCAACAACATAAGCGGACCTCTTCTCATTGAATCCGATGATGTCGGTTCGTTTACAGTCAACAAAGATACCCGCCAAGTCGTGATGACCTTCAACTCCTACATAGAGACACATGATGACGTACGAGGGATTTTAACGATCAAAACCCAGTTTGACAAACAGAAGATAACTGGCTCGACTCTTCAGAAAATTAAATTTCCGATTAAAGGCGGAGAGCAGATCATTTCTCTCCAGTTTAAACCTAACGTTGCTTCGACAATCGGAAAAAGCGGTGTTCCCGAGGGATACAACGCTAAAAACATCGATTGGACCGTGGACGTTAACAAAGAATTAAAGTCCGTCGAAAATGCGGTGATGACGGATCCGCTTCCGGCGGGACTTTCCGTACCGGCAGCGGCAGTTGTTTATGCGCTGGATGTAAATCTGGACGGTACGGTCGTTCAGGGAGCGCTTGTCGATCCCGGCAAGTACACCTTGGACACATCGGGCGGAACGGTAAAAGTGAGTTTTGCCGATAGCCCTATTACGACCGCGTACCGTATTCAGTTTACAACGCCCCTGATGGATAATGCCCCGGTATCCTTCAATAACACGGCCACGTTTAAGGGCAGCAATCAGAGTGCGGTCAGCGCGGGCGCAACCGTAACCGTGCAGCGCGGAAGCGCGCTCAGCAAGAGCTCCGTAAGCTACGACGCAGCCACGCAAACGATCGACTGGGCCATCAAGTACAATTACAACGAACGAGCGATATCCCAGACGAACGCCGTTCTGACCGATTTGTTCGACGATATCCATGAACTGGTAGCGAACTCGGTCAAAGTGTACCCGGTTACGTTGGATAACGCCGGCAACGAAACGGTCGGAGGCGAAATTCCGGCCGGAGATTATACGGTGACATCCGCATCCGCTGCCGGAAAGAACGGATTTAAGCTGCAATTTAACCAGCAGGTAACAGGCGCCTACAAAATTACGTACCAGACCAAGACCGCCGACCGCGTAATCGCAGACGGAACCGTTAACAACAAAGTGACTTCCGGAAGCGGCGACAGTGCGACAGGAAATCGTCCCGTCAAGCAGGTCGTACTGGTCAAAACCATGGATGCCGCTAACTATCAGGACAAAACGGCTTCTTGGACATTAAAGGTAAACGGCGACAAGCAGCCGATGAGCGAAGTCGTCATTACGGATATGTTCCCGAATAAGGGAATGAAGATCCTACCGGGTACGTTCAAAGTCCAGCAGGGAAGCACGGTTTTGAACAGCCCTGCCGACTATACGCTGGACGGTACGGTAACGGAAGATTCCGGATTTAAGCTGACGTTCGCGGGTGCTCTGTCGGAAACCGTCACGATCAGCTATAAGACGGAATACAATTTCGATTGGATTACGCCTCCGGGCAGCACGAAGAACTTTGTGAACAATGCGGACATCACGTGGAAAGACAGCACATCCGCAGCGCAAACAAAATCCGTATCGGCTGTTTTCACCCCTCGCAACGAGGCTAAAAACAACGGCTTCAAAAACGGTTCGTACAATGCCTCGACGAAACAGCTAAGCTGGACAATCGGCGTCAATTACAATGGCAAGCCTCTCAACGGCCCGAGCGTCGAAGACCTTCTCGAATCGAAACAAACCCTGGTCCCGGGCTCGCTTGCTCTCTATAAAATGAATATTGCAGCGAACGGCAATCCTTCCATGGGTACGATCATCGACAGCTCCGAGTACAACTATTCGGTTGACAGTGCAAACAAGCTGGTGGTGACCCTCCTAAATCCTTCCTCGACGCCATTCTATATCACATTTAAGACGAGTCTGGATGGGGAGCTTATCGATAGCACGGTCGACAACACGGCGGAATTGTTCGACGCCGCGTCTCCCGTATCGGAAAAGCTGACCGCCAAGGTGACAATTCCGAAAGGCGGCGAATACGTCAACAAAAGCGGTTCCCAGAACGGAGACAAAATCAACTGGACCATCAACATCAACAGGGGACAATCGACGGTAGCGGACGCGAAAATCGTAGACACCCCTACGGAGAACCAACTGCTCCTGCCTGAATCTTTCCGGCTGTACACGACGAACGTAGTCGCTAACGGAGACGTCGTCAAAAGCACCGAGGCCGTCAAAGGTACCGATTATAACCTGGTGATCCTGACGGACGATGACGGCAAGCAGACGTTCGAGCTTGATTTCCTTCATGAAATTACAGCGCCTTATGTTCTTGACTATCAGTCTTTAATCGTTGCGAACGATCAGGATACGGTTTCCAACAAAGTCAGCTTTAGCGGAAATAACGTAAAAGTGGTATCGAAGGAAACCACCAATAGTATCGTCGTTGGGGTATCCAGCGGTTCCGGTACGGGAAGCGGGATCAGAGGTTCGCTCACTGTCAAGAAAGCGGATACGGCCGACTCTTCGCGCTTGCTTCAGGGCGCCGTGTTCGAACTGTACCGCAAATCCGGAAACTCGCGTTCCCTGATTGACAGCGGAACAACGGATTCGACAGGCACATTGGTCTTTAAAAAGCTGCTGGCCGGCGATTATATCATCAAAGAAAAAGCGGCACCGTCCGGTTATGTGCTGGACAATACCGACCGTCCCGTTACGATTAACTCGACAGCCGGCTTTACGCTGAACGTGACAAACGCCAAGGTGTCCGTACCGACACCGACACCAACACCGACACCGCCGGTAACGCCGACACCGACACCACCGGTGACACCGACGCCGACACCACCGGTGACACCGACGCCGACACCATCGGTGACGCCAACGCCGACACCACCGGTGACGCCAACGCCGACACCACCGGTGACGCCAACGCCGACACCATCGGTGACACCGACGCCGACACCGTCAACGTCACCGTCCGATAATTCGTCGTCGGAGACGCCAACGCCGACGCCAACACCGACACCGTCGGTGACACCAACACCGACACCGTCGGTGACGCCAACACCGACACCGTCGGTGACGCCAACACCGACACCGTCGGTGACGCCAACACCGACACCGTCGGAGACACCGACGCCGACACCGTCGGAGACACCAACACCGTCGGAGACGCCGACGCCGTCGGAGACGTCAACACCGGCACCAACGTCTTCTCCGGCAACAGGTAAAGTCACGACGGACAAAGATACGCCTATCGGAGGCAAAGTCGATGTGCTGGAAGGACAGAAGCCGTCGATCGACAAGCAGCCTGAACACGGCAAAGTGTCGATTGACGAAAACGGCCGCTGGACGTATACCCCGGATCCGGGCTATACAGGTAAGGACCGCTTTACCGTAGCCGTCAAGGACAGCCAAGGCAACGAAACGATCCTTGCGCTTCTGGATGTCACGGTGCAGACAAAACCGGTTCCAGGTCAAGGAAATCCGCCGGCCGCCGTACTTCCACAAACGGGTGAAACCGGGCGCTGGGGTGTACAAGCCGCAGGTATCGCATTAATTGTGCTCGGAATTCTTTGGAGAAGAAAACTAGCCGTAAAAAAATAAAAGGCGACTATTAAAGGATGGACACCCTTTAAGTAAACTTTGTTTAGAGACTAAACGGGTTTGCTTAAAGGGTTTTTCTACGGAGAAAGAAGCGGGAATAAAATTGAAATCAAAGCGGGGCGTTCAGATGACAAAACGGATATTTCCCCTGCTGTGCGTAATTCTGGGCATCGTTGTTTTTCTGTATCCGACTCTGCAGGACCGATACGAAAATATGCAGCAGAGCAGGCTGCTGGACCAGTGGCAGGCCAATTTGAAAATAATCGACCAATCGGAGCCGGAGAACGAAACGGACGCTTCTTCTGCCGGGCAAGCTCCAAACACAGCGGAAGACCCGATTTCGCTTGCGACGGGCGGTAAACACGTGGAGGGAGTCCTGGTGATCGACAAAATCCAGTTGAAGCTCCCGGTTCTGACAGACGCCACTGTAGAAAACTTGAAGATTTCGCTCGCAAGCATCTCCAATACGGGGAAACCGGGGCAAATCGGAAACTATGCCATTGCCGGTCACCGAAACTTCGCTTACGGAAAAAACTTTAACCGGCTGGATGAAATGGCCGTCGGCGATAAGATCGAAGTGGACACGTCCACCGGTAAGTTCATTTACGAAGTGAAAGAGAAGCGGTACGTATTGCCGCAACAGGTGGAGGTACTTCAAGGCAACGGCAAGGATAGTGAAATTACACTTATCACTTGCCACCCGATGAAAAATCCGACCCACCGGATTATCGTCAAGGGGACGCTGATCGAGTCCCGGGCCGTGTAGAACCTTTATGCACTTGGGGCGGGGTACTGCGGTATTCATCCCATCCGGTGTTGTTTCGCGAGCTCTGCCGGCTGGATCGGAATTCGTAATTTTATAAGCAAAAAAGCTGCCGAACCGGGCAGATTTTTCAGCTTCGCCCGCCGGTCTTGCCCAAACAGACCGGTCCCGGTCGCCTGAAATGAGTAAAGCGCTCCGCGTTTTTACTGGAGCCGGGAACAAAAAAGAACCCGTCAGCCTTTGCGCTGACGGGTTTCTTTTATTTTTTCAGCAATAAATAGATGAAGTACGGGGCACCGATCAAGGCGACCATAATTCCCGCCGCGATGCCGTCAGGCTCGATAATATTGCGGCCGATCGTGTCGGCGACGAGAAGCATCCAGCCGCCGAGCGGAATGGCGAGGGGGATGAACATCTGGTTTCTCGGGCCGACGAGCGATTTCGCGATATGGGGCGCCATAAGACCGATAAAGGAGATGCCGCCCGTTACGGACACGACGGATGCCGCCAGCGCGATGGCAGCGAGCAGCAGGGCGGCCCGCTCCTTTTCGACCGCGACGCCGACGCCGACCGCGACGCTTTCGCTCATGCCGAGCAGGTTGAGGCGGTTGGCTTTATACAGCACGAACGGAATGAGGAGGATCAGCCAAGGGAGAATGGCGCCGATAAATGGCCAATCCGCTCCCCAGATGCTTCCGGCCAGCCATTTCGCGATGAAATCGACCTTGACCCGTTCCGCGGACGAGATAATTACAATCATGACGCCGGACAGCGCCAGGGAGAATCCTACGCCGATCAGCACGAGCCTTACGGGCTGCAGGCCGGTTTTGCGGCTGTACGACAGCAGGTAGATCAGGCAGGCGGTAATCAAGGCGCCTGTAAAAGCGACGACAGGCAGCAGATAAACGAAAGATCCGGGATCGATCGGGACGAACAGAAAGAAAACGGCAATGGCGACGCCGGCGCCGGAATTGATCCCGATAATACCCGGATCGGCGAGGTCGTTGCGGGTAATGCCTTGGAGAACCGCGCCGGACAGGGCCAGTCCCATCCCCGCCAGGAGGGTGATGATAATTCGCGGCAGCCGGATGGAGAACAAGACAAAATTCTCCTTGAAAGAGCCTTGCCCAAGCAGTGTGGGAAGCAGCCGATCGTACGACAGGGAAGAATACCCAAGGCCCATTCCGGCCAGAACGGTTAACGCAATAAGGATGATAACTCCCGCGACCAGAAGCCGCTGTTTTCGGATTAAGGAAGGATGGATCATGACAGGGCTCTCCCTCCTTTGCGTTCAATGAGCAGGAAAAAAGGCAGTCCGAGCATGGCTACGATCGCCGCCGCTGGCGTCTCGTAAGGGGCGTGTATGGTCCGCGCGAGCGTGTCGGCGAAGAGCATGAAAGACGCGCCGCATACGGCCGACATGGGTAAGATGAACCGGTAATCGGTTCCGATGACGGCACGGACGATATGGGGGACCAGCAGGCCGATAAACGCCATATTTCCGACGAGAGCGACGGAGGCGCCGGCGAGCAGAACGACGACCACAAAAAGAACCGCTTTCACCCGGAGCGTCTTCTGGCCTAGCCCTACGGCAACCTCTTCGCTCAAGCTGAGAATGGTGAGCTGCTTCGAAAGAACGAGTGCGATAAGTATCCCTGCCGCGATAAAAGGGGCGATGGCCTGAAGCTGGCCCCAGGTCGTACCGACCAGGCCGCCTGCGGTCCACATCGACACATCTTTCGAGATTTTGAAAACAAGCCCGATTCCTTCGGCAACGGCGTACAGGAAAGCGGATACGGAGGCGCCCGCCAGTACGATTCGGAGCGGAGAGAATCCGCCTTTTTTGAGCGTCCCGATACCGAAAACGAGCCCGGCTCCGATAACGGCTCCGACAAAGCAGGCCGTCATGATGCCGAAGTAGCCGACCCCCGGGATGAACGCGATGGTGAAGGCGAGCGCGGCGTTAGCGCCGGCGGTTAAGCCGAGCAGGCCGGGATCGGCCAGCGGGTTGCGGGTCATGCCCTGCATGACTGCGCCCGATACGGCCAGCGCCGCTCCTACGAAAATGGCGGCAACCTCGCGAGGGAGCCGAATTTCTCGGAGCAAGGTGATCTGCTCGTTCGCTAAGGAAGAGGTGAGAGCAAGCCAGACATCCTTTACGGTGACATCGGCCGCCCCGAAAAGCATAGCCGCCATAAACAGGCCGGCAAATACGAGGATACCTGCTGCAAGCTTGAATGAAAAAGGTAGGGTACGCGGGTTTTGTTTGTTCATCCGTCTCATCTTTTCTGTACTGGAATGGAAGAAGGAATTCTTTCTAGAAAGAATCCCTTCAGGATGGCGCCGCTTATTTGCCCAGATTCTTGATAAAGAAATCGAGCTGATAATCGAGGGTAAGCGGATCGTTGAAGTAAAACTCTTTGGCGTTTGCTTCGAACACATGGCCGTTTTTAACCGCCGGGATGTTTTTGTACGTTTCCGTCTGCTGGAACGCATGATCGGCATCCGGATTTTTACTGAAGATGACGTAATCGCCGGCATACTGCGGTAGTACTTCGGCGGACAGGGCGTAGTAGCCGTCTTTGAGCGCCATTTCCTTCACTTTATCAGGCATTTTCAGCTTCATTTCCTGATAGAGGATTTCCGTGCCGCGTCCCCAGTTATCGCCGAAGACGTACAGCTGTTTCTCGAAGCTTTCAATGACGGAAATCGTTTTGTCCGCTCCGATTTTGGCTTTGATATCGTCACCGGCTTTAGCCGCCCGTTTTTTGAAATCGTCGACCCAAGCTTTGGCCTCTTTTTCTTTATTGAGCAGTTTGCCGATTTCCAGATGCTGCGTGAGGTAATCGACTTTTCCGTATGTAAACGTGACGGTAGGAGCGATCTGCTTCAGCTTATCGATGTTTTTGATAGTGGAGAGACCGATGATGAGATCCGGTTTCAGTTCGATAATTTTCTCCAGACTTTCGTCGGAAACTTCTTGTACGTCCTTTAATTTATCGAAGCGGGGATTCTTTTTGGACCAGGAATCCACGCCCACCAGGTTTACGTTGAGAGCCATCACGTTGCCGGTGAAGGACGAAAGCACGATCACACGCTGAGGGTTTGCGGGAACTTCAATCGGACCGCTTTCGGACTGGTAGGTGATTGTCGCAGGTTGTTTGCTTTCCAAAGCGCCCCCTTTATCGGCAAGTTCTTGCCGCTTGGTGCCGCAGGCGGATAGAGCGAGAACCAGAACGAGCAGGATGGGTAGAAGCAGTTTTTTCATGATGTCAATCTCCCTTGATTAAGTTATAGGTGCAGCACATGGGCTTGCCCGTACGCGGATCGCGGCCGATCTCCGCATCGATTTGAAACACTTGCTTCAGCACTTTATGGTTGATCACGTCTTCGCAATTCCCGGCTTTTACGACTTCGCCGTCTTTAAGGGCGATGATATAGTCGGCGAATCGGGCGGCCTGGTTGAGGTCGTGAAGGACCATGACAATCGTGCGTCCCTGCTCCAGGTTGAGCTTCTGCAGAAGCTCAAGAACTTCCAGCTGATGCGCCATATCGAGGTACGTGGTGGGCTCGTCGAGGAAAATAATGTCCGTCTCCTGAGCCAGCGCCATGGCGATCCAGACTCGCTGCCGCTGACCTCCCGACAAGGCGTCGACGGGCCGGTACTTGAACTCACTTGTTCCCGTGACTTCCAGCGCCCAATCGATGACCTCGTAGTCCTTCTTCGATAACCGGCCGAAGCCCGTCTGATACGGAAACCGGCCGTAGGATACGAGTTCGCCGACCGTAAGCCCGTTGGCGCTTTCCGGCGACTGGGGGAGGATGGCCATTTTTCGGGCCAAAACCTTTGTATTTTCCTTGGAAATCAGTTCGCCGTCCAGAAGGATAGAGCCCGACTGATGGGAAATAATCCGGGTGGCGGCTTTCAGCAGCGTCGATTTGCCGCAGCCGTTGGCGCCGATAATCGTCGTGATTTTCTGGTCGGGAAACGATACGCTCAAATTTTTAACGATTAAACGTTCCCCATACCCGATATTCAGTTCATCTGTATATAGGCGAACCATGATGCAACCCCCAGTAGATGTGAAAAATAAAGGCCGATTTAATTGATAATGATTATCATCGTCATCTCATAACATACTTTAAAGGGGGACAAAACATTTGTCAACCCGCAGTTTGACTTGTAAAATTCCAGAAAAGGTCGTATATTTTATTGAGAATGATAATCAATCACAACTCTAGGCAAGGAGTGAGGGAGCATGAACGAGAAAGACCTATTCGATGTAACCGTCATTGGAGGGGGGCCGGCGGGTCTCTACTCTGCTTTCTATAGTGGGTTAAGGGAACTCAAAACGAAGATCATTGAATTTCAGCCGCATTTGGGCGGGAAAATTCATGTGTACCCGGAGAAAATGATTTGGGACGTCGGGGGACATACGCCTCTTACCGGGGCTCAGCTCATCGAAAAGCTGGTGGAACAGGGATTGACGTTCCGTCCCGAAGTGGTGCTGAACGAGAAGGTGGAGTCGATTGACCGCGACGATGAAGGACATTTTGTTTTACATACTGCTTCCGGGCAAACGCATTATTCCAAAACGGTGATCGTGGCGGTCGGCGGAGGAATCTTGAAGCCGCAAAGGCTGCAAATCGAGGGAGCGGAGCGGTACGAGGTTTCGAACTTGAACTACACGGTGAAATCGCTGCAGCGTTTCAAGGACAAGACGGTGATCATTTCCGGGGGCGGAAATTCGGCGGTCGACTGGGCGAACGAGCTGGAATCCGTAGCGAAGCAGGTGTATCTGACTCACCGCAAAGAAGCGCTAACCGGGCATGAAGCGCAGGTTAAGCAGCTGATGGAAAGCTCCGTCATCTGTTTCCTGAATTCGTCGATCACGAGGCTGATCGCCGCTTCCAGCCACGACATTATCGAGTATGTCGAACTGACGAATCACCTGACGGGTGAGCTTACACATGTGCCGGTCGATGAAGTGATCATCAATCACGGCTATGAACGGGACAGCACTCTGCTCAAGAGCAGCGGGCTGGAGATTGAGCTTGCGGACGATTTCTACATTGCGGGCAATGCTTCGAGCGTCTCGACAGTGGAAGGGCTTTATGCGGCCGGGGATATTTTGAAACATGACGGCAAGCTTCATTTAATCGCGGGCGCATTCCAGGATGCGGCGAACGCGGTCAACCAGGCGAAGCAGTATATCCAGCCCGGCTCCGATAAAACCGGCATGGTTTCTTCCCATAACGAAATCTTCAAAAAGCGGAACCGCGAGCTTGTGAAGCAGATGATGGGGTAGGAGCGATACGCTTCGGCACGGAGATGCAAGACCCAAAAAAGGTTCATGTACCGCCTTGTTCTCAAGGCAGGTTCAGGAACCTTTTTATTCGTGCGGGGGCCGTTCTTGGCGGCACGCGTTTCTCCATGGGAGGGAAAGCTTCAGACACGCCGGCAAGCATTTGCTCACCGGAGCAGACCGAGGCTTTCCCGTGGCTCACCCGTGGCTTACGCGAAACTCGCCTGTGATTAATCTCCCGAGCCTTTTAAACGGGCAGCCGGGAGTTTCTAGACATTCCGTAAAAGTCCGGATACATCAGCTTAAACCCGAACGATTGGTACAACCGGATTCCCGGCGTATCCGAGATGACAATCACCTGGGCACCTTCGGACGTATTTTCTTCCAGGTAACGGACAATTTCCTTCATAAGCGTATCTTCGGTTCCCGTCCCTTGATCCCGGCAGGAAGGATGCACCAGTACATCCACCACTTGAAAATAGCAGGCTCCATCTCCGACGATTCTTCCCATTCCCATGAGCCGGGATTTCTCGTCGCGCACAACAACCGTGAAAATGGAGCCGTTCAAACCGGCCGCGGCTGCGGCTTCTTCCAAGGGAGCTGACCCTGCGAGTCTCCTTAGTTCGGCATACTCCACGAGGCCGGGCCGTTCATGCTTAACGTACATATCTACCACTCCTTTCATCCTATATCCTCACTATACAACATGAATGCAAGTGATAAGGAAGCGGTGATATTATGTGGATTTTAGGGTATCGGAGCACATAAAGATTATCCTAGCACTTCAAACTTTTAGTTTAGAAATTCCGGTTTCCTCCCGTGAAAATAAAAAAAGAACCGCGCAAAGCGGTTCTTTTTAGGTAGGCAAGCGGTGTACGAGCCGTATCGCACACGAAGGACGCTGCCGTCCGGTTATGAAGCCGTCGTTTTATTTGCCGGCTTTTAACGTGGTACCCAGCGGATTGCTCGAATTGATCACATAATCCCCTTTGCCGCCGAGCGGGAAGTCCGGAGAAATATTGGTCGGGAAAGTTGTGTAGCTGCCGCCGGATTGCGATTGCACGAGCACGTTGCTGAAAGAAGCGTTGGTATAGCTGTTTTTGTCCTGGTTGTCCAGCGTGGAATGAACCATTTTTACGGTTGTTGCCGCTTTAAGCGCACCCGCATTTGCGACCGGAAGGTTTGTATAAGCCGCGACGCCGTTTACATAGAGAGTGGCGGTGTCGTTCAAGTTATTGACCAGCTTCAGGGAGATGGTATCCCCCGCTTTGGGCTGGACAGTCAGCGGTGCCGTTTTGTTCGAGGCACTACCTTCGCCGCCGCCGCAGTTCAGGAATTTGTTCCAGCCGGTGGAAGGTTTAAATGAAATGCCGCCTTCGCATACGACACCCAGACCGAGGTAGAACGCGATGTAGCTGCCGTCATTCGATACATTCCAAGCACTTGGGATCGTCAGCGTTCCCTGGATGGCCGTATGTTTGGTGGTCGTGATCAGACGCGCGGCGCCTTCTCCGGTGACGGCAAAAGCGGAGGAAGCAAAGAACAGGAATGTAAAGAGGGAGAGCAGTGAAATACCGATTTTTTTCATCATAAGACCTTCTTTCGTTAATTTTTTTGGAGCGTCTCTTGTAATCGGCCAAGAACTCGCTCTATTCCAACTAAATACTAGTACACCCATATACTAGTGTCTTTTTGACAATGCCAATAGATGATTATAGTTACTATATTTGGTAGATTGATGACTAGTTGGTATATTTCTTTATTAATTTGATTTGATAAGAAAATATTTTCCGCGCAAATTGCTTAGCAATTTTGTTTTTACATCTCCGGCTGATAAACTAACAGAAGAACAACCGGTCAGACGGCCGCCGTCGAAATGATCTGAAATTGTGGAGGTTAACCAGGAGGAGATTAGGATGCTGGCGATTCTTGAAAAGGCCCCGGACGGATACGTCGGACGTTTCCGCCGTGCTTACAGGCATTCCGCTGAGGCATTGTGGGCCATGCTTACGGAGAATGACAAGCTGTCCCGCTGGTTTTCCGAGCTGGAGGTAGGGGAACTGCGTGAAGGCGGATTTATCCGATTCCATATGCCGGACGGCAGCTTTGAAAAACTGGACATCCTGGAGCTGAACCCTCCCTCCATACTCGAATATACGTGGGGAGATGACCGGGTACGTTTTGAACTGTATCCCGAACCGGAAGGATGCCGTTTGGTTTTGATCGAAAAGCTGCAAGCCATAACCGCGCATACCCCGAAAGACCTTGCAGGCTGGCACGTATGCCTGGAAGTTGTCCGGCTCCTGCTGGACGGGGAGGAAATGCCTTCCCGGAAGGAGGAATGGGAATCGTGGTACGAGAAATACATCCGTCACGTAGACGCATTTCTTGCCGAAGAGAGCAGTCAAGGGAACTGAGACGATCTAGGAGGGAATGCGGGACGGATCGGTTAGGACGGTATTGCAAGCACTATAAGCACACGAAAAAAATGGAAGTCCGGTGACAAGTTCCGGTCTTCCGCTTTCCAAACCAAAAAGCCCGGCAGCAGATCGCTAAACGATCCGTTTGCCGGGCTTTTTTCGGTGAACCGCTATTTGGACGAAACCGACTTATACCAGTCGTTGACTTCTTTCGTAATCTGCTCGCCGCCGTTTGCTTTCCAGTTGGCGACAAATTCGTCAAAAGCCGTGATGGGCAGTTTGCCGTAAATAATTTTGTTGAACGTTTCCAGTTCCGATTGACGGAGAAGGTTCCACTTGGACACCATCGTCGGCGTAGCCGCCCCTGTGAAATAGTTCTGCTTGCGGATGTCCTGCTGGGACATGACGATTTTGGCTGCCGCCCAGTTTTCCGGTTTGCGGAATTCGGCCATCTGCTTCTCGTAAGGGGTTTCCGGTGCTTTACCGTCGGCGAGCTTCACGAGCGTTTTCATATACAGATCCGGAATTCGGGCCGGTCCGGTCAAGAAGGGGAACTCGTTGGAGAAATTTTTGATTTTCTCTTTGTCGCTGGTCGGTTTTCCGTCGATGACATCCCAATCATAGCCTTTTGCGAAGCCGTATTCATATTTGCTTCCGGCTGCCGGGTTGGCCAGATTGTCGAGCAGGTAGTTGTAATACAGGAAAATCGCTTCCGGATGTTTGGCGTCTTTGTTGATCATGATACTGGCGTTTACGCCGGAGTTTTGCCATTTCGTGCCGATTAGGCCGTTAGGTCCGGCAGGTATCGGATAGGCTTTATATTTCGCGCCCTTTACGTTTTTGAGCAGATCCGGTGCGGGCCAGTCGGGTACCCAGTTGGCTCCGGGCAGAATGCCTGCGGCTCCCTTGGTCCAGCTTTCCGCCGATTTGGCTTCGTCCCAAAGGGCGGAATCCGTATGGATGTAGCCTTTATCCATCCACTCTTTCAGCTTGGCGAGGGCTTCTTTGGCACCCGGGTTGGTGGAGCCGTATTCAAGTCTGCCGGCAGCGTCTTTGTTCCACTGCTCCTGGATCGTCCCGTAAGCGCCGAACAGCCAGTCGAGCGAACCCATCCAGGTGTTCGTATTGTTTTTCAGCGAAATCGCAAGAGGAAAAACATCTTTCGGAGCCAGGCCGTCCGGGTTTTGGTTTTTGAATTTGTCCATGATATTTTCCAGATCGGCAATCGTCTTAGGCGCCTGAAGGTTCAGCTTTTCCATCCAATCTTCGCGCAGCCACAAAAGGGTGTCGTCATTGTCGGTATACTCGAGAATCGGCATGTTGTATTTCTTGCCGTCTCTCGTGAACGGATACCATAATTCCGGATGCGCGGCGGAATGCTCTTTTAAAATTTTGTTGGCGTACTTGTCGAAAAGCTCGTCAATCGGCATGAACTGGCCGGAATCGATGAGCTGATTGGTCAGAACCGGATTGGTCGGCACGGATACGAAGTCGGGCAGTTTTTCGCCCGAAGCGATCGCAAGCTGCAGCTTTTGCTTATATTGATCATCATTGGCCGGATACCAGGTATCCTTATGTTTGATGCCTAACGTTTCCAGCATCCAGCGGTCGTGGACGTTGTTCTCTTTGGTATCGCCCTGAACGTACTTCTTGGGCATCAGCACCGAACTGATTTCAATCGGCGGATCATATTTTCCCTTTGAGAAGGCGGCTTCGGCCCCGGAGGAAGCCGTACTGCCTTTCGATGTATCGCCCGATGCCCCGCCGCAGGCCGTCAGCGTAAAGAGTCCCGCCGCAATGAGAACCGATCCCCATTTTCTGAACTTGACCATTCTTCAATTCCCCCTACTCGTGTGATCTTTACATGTGTTACTGTATCAACTTTCCGGGGAAAGCATCTATATGAGTTTGTTAGTTTCGATAGGAATCTGTCATGGTAATAAAGCCCCGTCCCGGTATTCCTGGGGCGTAACCCCGAAATGGCGCTTGAACACTTTTATAAAATAAGCCGGGTCCATGTAGCCGATTTCCATGCTGATTTCATACACTTTCTTGCCGGTGGCCTTGAGCAGATGGCAGGCGCGTTCCATGCGAAGCCGGGAGATATAGTCGCTGATGCCTTCACCCGTCTCGATCTTGTAGATTTTGGACAAATGGGTCGGGTGCAAATTGATATGGTCCGCCAAAGCCCGCAGGGAGACGTCTTCGTGCAAATGTTTATCCGCATAATCCTGGATCTTCTTCACGTATTGGGAGCGGCTGTCCTTGACGCTGCTGGAGCTGGCTTCTTTGAGCTTGTGAAGCACGCTCAGCGACCATTTCCCGAGTTTTTTGATGGTGGCAAAAGCCTCTCCGCTTTGCAGCGCTTCCATATCGCCGGTTTCGAGCAGCTTCGTAAGCGTATAGCCGCTGCGGTGGGCGAGATTGCTGAAGGAAGCGGCGATGAGGAATCCGGCTTCCATGCAGTGCTCCCAGGATTCCGGCCATTTCTCCTCCAGCTCCGTGCAAACGGCCGCCAGCTTGGCTTCCGCCGCATCCCAGTGACCGGCCTCCAGCAGGTTAATGAGGGAGGGGGGAACGTATAGCGCGTTCAGCGGCCCCTGCGCCGGCTTGTGGTCGACTTCGTTGACGCGTACAACGAAATCCCGTTCGTCGCCGACGATTTCCCGGAAATAGGCGGAAGCCTGCCGGAAACGGTCGGGCAGCTGCTCCGGAAAGGCGAACCATTCCGTGATGACGATGGAGAGGGAGCCTTTCAGGAACTGCTTCACTTTGTGCTGGAGCTGCTGGGAAAGCTTCTCCAGGAGGTTTTCTTGTCCGGCGCCGCCGGGGGATTCTTTGAGCTGCAGGAGAAACACAAGGTAACCGTGCTCCTCCTTGGCGCTCCACACTTCCATGAATTCGCCCAGAATCTCCTCGGCCATATTCATGATGGCATATTCGATCAAGGGCTGTCCGTTGTTCTTGTACCGGCCGAATTCTTCTTCGAGCCTGACGAGCATTAACGCGCTGTTCTCAAAATGGAACGGCAGCCCGTAGTCGCTGAGCTTGCGATGCCATTCGTCTATGGACAGACGGCGGCCTTGCAGGGCATCGAGCAGAAGCTGTCCGCGCAGAATAGGCAAATTCTCGCGCAGCGTATGCCGGGTGCGCTCCAGCGAGCTGACCAGTTCCCATTCCGCGTTTAGCTGATCCATCGCGGTTTTGACGGCCCCGAACAGCTCCTGGTCGGTCGGCGGCTTAAGCAGATAATCGACGGCGTTGTGCAGGAGCGCTTTTTTGGCATATTCGAACTCCGAATGACCGGACAAGATAATGCATTTCATCTTCTTGTCGCGAATTCTTATTCGTTCGATGAGCTCGATGCCGGTCATCTCGGGCATCTGAACGTCCGAGATCACGATGTCGATCGGATGAGTATCAATGATTTGCAGCGCCTCGAAGGCGGAGTAAGCCCGGTGCACCTGTTCGATTCCGAGTTCGTGCCACGGCTTATGCAGCGCCAGGTTGTCCACCCAGTGGGCTTCGTCGTCAACGATAATCATTTGCATGTCTAAGGTCTCCTTGAGGTCTCGAATAGTCGGATGTTGCTGCGGCAGGAGGGATCTCCCAGACGATTTCGGTCCGGAGTCCGCCAAGCGGCGATTTGACGAAAGCCAGAAAAGACCGGCTGCCGAATTGGTGCATGATGCGCTGATTCGTGTTCCACAAGCCGCAGCCCATTTCTTCCTGCAGCGGCTCCCGCATTTTCCGGTTCAGCGCCGATTCCTGCTCGGCATTCAATCCCGGTCCGTCGTCATCCACATAGATCCGGCAGAAGCCGTCCGACATCTCGCCGGTGATCCGGATTTCGCCGGACGTGTAGGATTTGCCGACTCCGTGAATGACGGAGTTTTCCACGATCGGCTGGAGGATCAGGCGCGGAACGGACTGGCTGCGCATGTTTTCGGGAATGTCGATCCGGTAGTCGATCCGGCCGTTGCGGAGCTTCTGGATATCGAGATAGTTGACAAGCAGCTTGATCTCTTCTTCGAGAGAGGCCGTCTCCCGTTCCATTCGCGTCGTATAGCGGTAATAGGCGCTCAAATTATACGCCATCGCGACGACGGCTTCCTCCTCTTTCATCTGGGCCATATTAATAATGTAGCCCAGACAGTTATACAGGAAATGGGGATTGATTTGAGCCTGGAGCTGTTTGAGCGTCGCTTCCCGGGCCCGTATTTTCTCGTTGAACACGTTCTCGATAAGGTCCTGAATCTGGCGCGACATATCGTTAAACCGGTAGAACAGGAACGAAAATTCGTTGTGGTCCCGGGTATGCAGACGGACGGAATAGTCTCCGCGCTGAACACGTCGCAGTCCGTTGATCAGCTTGAGAATCGGCTTCTGGACGTTCCGGTACAGCAGAATCGAGGCCGAAATGCCAACCACGAACAGCAGGAACATCGAGAGATAGAACAGATTCCGGCTGAACGAAATGGGGCCCAGGATCTGATCGAGCGGAACCACATCAACCAGATGCCAATCCAGGTAGGACGATTTGACGGAGCTGACCAGATAATTTTTGCCGTCCAGCTTGACGACATGCTGCGTCGTATTGTCCGGGGAATGCTCGTCCAGGTAGCTGATCAATTGTTCCGACAGGCGCTTATCCGCACTGCGGTTCAAGATCGGCGTATCCCCTTTGTGGTAAAAAAACGGATCGCCTTGTCCGCCCGCTTTGTAGGTATCCAGCATATTCTGGATATTCTCGTAGCTGAAGCTCGCTTCGATGACGAGGCTGCTGCCCGTCAGCATGCCGGGCTGGGCCAGAGAGTCCGTATAAAACCAGTAAAAAGCGTCCAGTCCTCCCGGAGCTTTGCGGCTTCCGTCCCCGTAGGTCCATTTTCCGCTCCTGTTGTTCTGTAAATACTGCTCGTCAAAGGCGGGCGATTTGTAATTCGAGATCACGTCTTTGTTCTGCTGGGAGTAGACCGCGTACCGGGCCGGCCAAATGTCGGTTACCCGGGACTGGAGCGCCATTTTCTCCTGAATGACGTACCGAGTCTGCATCCGGTCGTAGCGGTCTTCCCACATATTCAATCCGTTGAATTTGCTGACATTCGGATCTTTCGAGAAGACCAGGCTGAAATCCATCATTTGACTGATGCGCGAATCGATCTGACCGGATAAAAACGTAAGCTGTTTGGTGTTGGACTTCTGCAGCTCGGTGCTTACGACATTGAAAGTCACGTCGTTTGAATACGTGTACACAAGAATAATCGGGATAAAAAGCACGATGATCAAAGTGTTCATTTTGGCAAACAGACTGAATCTGTATCTTGCTTTTCCCCGGACTTTCGCAACGATTCCCGCTAATCCCAAACCCATTCCGATCTCCTCCAGACCCTGCCCCTAATAAATCCCTATGGCAGCCTAACATTGTACTATAGTCAGCTTTCCGAAATGCTTGCTACTATTTATAGCAGAGATTCATCGTACACACAAAATAATTTTTTGGGGCGGGAGAGAGCGATGGGAGTGAACACGGTGCAGCAGGTCGATGCCGGCAAAGCCCGGCGCACAGACGCAAAAAAAGGCTACAAGCAGCCCTGGATCCTTCACTTTATGGTTCTGCCGGCGGCTGTTCTCGTATTGATATTTTCGTATATCCCCATGTCGGGGATTGTTATGGCTTTCCAGGACTATAAACCCGCGCTGGGAATTTCCGGCTCTCCCTGGGTCGGTTTGAAGCATTTCCGGTATATGTGGGAAAACGATTATTTTTTAAAAATCACGTGGAACACGTTGTTCTTCGCCTGTTCGAAAATGGTCATGAATCTGATCATTCCGTTTTTCTTTGCTTTGCTGCTGAACGAAGTGCGGAAAATGGCGCTGAAAAGAACGATTCAAACGCTCGTTTATTTGCCGCACTTTCTGTCCTGGGTGACGCTTTCGGGCATTTTGATCGATATGCTTGCCCAAACGGGACTTATCAACCAGCTTCTTGTTTCCGTGTTCGGCATCAAGCCGATATTCTTCCTGGGAGACGGAAACTGGTTCCGGTTCACGATCATTTTCAGTGACGTCTGGAAGGAATTCGGCTTTAATACGATCATCTTCCTGGCGGCGCTCTCCGGTATTAACCCCTCGCTGTATGAAGCGGCAGAGGTAGACGGAGCCGGACGCTGGAAGCAGACGTGCTACATTACGATTCCCGCGCTCATCCCGATTACGATCGTGATTGCCACTCTGGCGCTCGGCAACGTGCTCAACGCGAACTTTGACCAGGTGTTCAACCTGTACAGCCCGCTCATTTACCAGCAGGGCGATATTATCGACACGTTCGTGTACAGGGAAGGTCTTCTCAGCGGGCAGTTCAGCTTTGCCACGGCCGTCAGCCTGTTCAAATCGTTCATCAGTCTGATCCTGATCGCAATCTCGTACAGACTGGCTTACCGGTTTGCGGGGTACCGAATTTTCTAGAAGGGAAGAGAGCGCATGTATCATAAAACACTGCCTTACCGGATATTCAGCCTGTTCAACAATGTGTTTTTAACGGTTCTGGCCATTCTTTGCCTGCTTCCTCTGTATCATCTGCTGACGGTGTCCCTCAGTGCTTCGGCGCCGGCAAATGCGGGACTGGTTACCTTCTGGCCGATCGGTTTTACATTCGAAGCCTACGCCAAAACGTTCGATAACGCGAATTTCCTGTCGTCGTTGTGGGTGTCCGTGCAGAGAACCGTGCTCGGAACGGCGCTCGCTCTGGTCGTGAACACCATTGCCGCCTACGCCCTGTCCAAAGAAAGTCACGTTTTCCGTGCCCGCAACCTGTATCTTTGGTAATTTTTCGTGACGATGCTGTTCAGCGGGGGACTGATTCCAAGCTATATTCTGATCCTGAAGCTCGGACTCATGAACACGTTGATGGCCCTTATTCTTCCCGGGCTGGTGGGTGTCTTTAACATTATTCTGCTTATGAACTTCTTCCGCACGGTGCCCAAAGACCTGGAGGAAGCGGCCTTTATCGACGGGGCGGGGCAGTTTCGCACATTCCTGAGCGTCTACTTGCCGGTCTCCCTGCCTGTGGTGGCTACCGTCTCCTTGTTTATGATGGTCGGGCATTGGAATTCGTATTTCGACGGGATTATCTATATCCGGGATTCGGAGAAGCTCCCGCTTGCCACGTTTATGCAGACGATCATCGTGCAGGCGGACATGTCGAAGCTGGACCCGGCAGCCGTTGCCAGCCTGTCTCAGCGTACGATCCGGGCGTCGCAAATTTTTATCAGCGCCCTGCCGATCCTGCTCGTGTATCCTTTCTTGCAGCGCTATTTCGTAACCGGCATCGTGGTGGGTGCGGTGAAAGAATAGGCCGGTTAACCGGCAGAAACAGACTCATCTATAGAAAAAAAAGAAAAAACCATGTGGAGTTTTATCGTGATAAAAACCGTGCGCCGCACGGTTTTTTTGTTTGGGGCGTAAGTTTGATCGAACGGTTATGCAACTTTTAACAGGAGATAACCGTGTTTTTACCGAAGGAGGAGAACATGAATGAATCGTCGAGTCTAGAAGACATTTACCGCAAATATTTCAAAGATCTATACGCCTATCTGTTTTCCTTATGTAAAGATCATCATTTGACGGAAGATATTCTTCAGGAAACCTTTTATAGAGCGTATGTGAACTTAGAGGATTACAGCGGAACAAGGATCAAACCGTGGCTTTTTACGGTAGCCAAAAACACGTATATCGACTATTTGCGCAAGCACAAACGGATCGATTTAAAACAGGATGAATTTTTTGCCCAAGTACCTGTTAAGGGGTCTACCGAACAAACTTTGTTAGAGAAAGAAGGGAAAGCGGAAATCGTGCGTGCGATTTCCTCGCTTCCGGATAAGTACCGGGATGCTGTGCGGCTGTGTGATCTGGAGGAAATGTCCTGCCAGGCGGCGGCCGATGTGTTGAACCTGAAGCTTTCAACGTTAAAAAGTCTGCTTTTCCGGGGGAGACAGAAACTGCGGCAAATGAAAGGAAAGGAGCGTGAGCCCGGTCATGAACCACGAGAATCCGTTTAGAGAACGTCTGAAAGCGTTCAGAGAAGGAACGTTGTCCGAAGCGGACGAGCGTGAAATGGAAGAAGAACTCGATAAATTGGATGCTTACAACGCGCTGCTGGATGAGGAGACGGGAAGAAGCGTTCCCGGAAAACAAAGCGAGGAGATGATTATCGGCAGGAGCAAGTGGAGGGCCAGATGGACGTCCACCCTGATTACACTTGTCGTCCTGCTGCTGATTTTGCCCTTATCCTATATGGGAACACTCGTTTATTATGCGCTGCACCCGTCCTTGAATGCGAACAAATTGATTGAGGTTCTGGACAAAACGGTCTATGTCACCAAACCGAATATGACCTTGGAAGAGCGGAAAATCGAAACGCAAGTGCATCCGTTGTCGCTCACGGTCGATATGGAGCTGTGGAAAAAAGTCGGGAACCGGGACATCCGTGCGGGAGAGCAGTCGGCTTCCTTTATACTCGGAAGACCGAACGGTTTTCCGAAGGTGGAGTATTTCACGGATGCTCCGCTGCCGGAGATTCCGACGGAAGAGAACCGGCTGCTCGTTCATCCCGGGATACCGAGCTTGCCCTATTTGACGGGCACGGAATGGCGGCGGCTTGAAAAGCTGCCGGAAGGAACGGTTGCCGAAGCCTACGTGTCGCTGAACCGCGTAATCGGCACGGAAGAAGCACTCAAAGCGCTTCAAAGCGGCTCCGTCGAAGTCGTCTGGTACGCGGTAGACACCGGCTTCGAGCAGCGGGGCGTGGACAGCGGGGGGCGCGTGATCGGACCGATCGGCTATCCGGCGCAGGAGGACCGGGACGCGTGGTCACCTTTTAACGATACGAAAGAAAATGCGGAGCAGTTTATGGACACTCTCGTTTTTCTGAAAAACTATGAAAAGATGGCGGCGTTATTCTCCGGGAGCCAATCGCTGGAATTGGATAAGAGAATCCCGTATTTGAAAGAGAACGGAATCAAAACGTACGGAGCTGTCGTGACAGGACCTGTCAAGGATTTGGCTGCCCTGCGTAATAACGCCCTGGTCCGGGGAATTAAAGTCGGGGAGGTCCGGTTATGGAACTGACTTCATGGTTTGCCACCATCACTAAGAAAAGGCCCGGGAACGGAAAAAGCGGCAGACCGGGCAGCCCTTTTCTCAAAGAATCGTGGACGGGGTATATGTCCTGCAGCCTGGCAGTGGTTCAACTGGCCGTTATTAATCTCACGCTGCTGTTTAATGTGTGGACGCTGGACGTTCTTGAAGTTCTTTTTGCCGCCAGCACGTTAAGCGCGCTAACCGGTCTTTTCCTGCGAAACCGGAGTAAAAAGCTGTGTCTTTGGGCTCTCGCGATCCAACTGGTTTATGTCCTTTTCCTGGCGGTGGTATTCGTGACGGGCTGGATGATTAATCCGAAGCCTTGATCGGCAAGGGAACGGGGACGAGCAGGGAAACCTGAAACAGGAAACTCGAGCCGCAAAACCCGAAACCCGAAACCCGAAACCCGAAACCCGAAACCCGGGATAAGGCGCCCCATTGAACGATCAGCGAAAGCCGCAGCGGAAAAGCCTCCATATCGGGGGCTTTTTTTGCTTGAAGTGCGGAGGCGTTCATTATCCGGTTTGGAAGGCGGTTCGCCGCCCTAAGTAAACGATTGTATATCAATGTAAGAAGTTATCTCTTTTTAACAGGGAAGGCGGACTTTTAGTATTAACAGTGGAAGGGTCTATTGGTTCAATCATACATCGGAAGGAGGGAAATGAAGAACCGGAAAGTAACCGAAAGCAACAACAGGAGCCGGGCCCGGCCTATGTCTCTTACGCAGAACCGGAAAATCGATCACAAGTCCTTCACAAAGAAATGAGGATGAGTAAATGAAGACCTATCAAGGAACGAAAGCGAAGCTTTCCTTCATGCTGACATTTGTACTTGTGTTCTCAATCGTTTTAAGTGCGGGCCAGCCGGCCGTATATGCCGGTCCAAATCCAACCGGATTAGGAGGGGACGTGCAAACGGTAAATGCACCGCTAGAACCGCTAGACCCTCCTGTTCCGGAAGAAACGTACGGCGGACCGGCTGAACGGCCGGCTCCGGGTGTGAGTCCCGGCCCCCTGTTTCTGACAACGCCGGCCGGCGACAACGAAAATTTTGCCCTGAAGAAACCCGTTAAAGTTTCGGGCAATGAAGTGGATTACGGCTTGTATCCCGAGATGGCCGTGGACGGGGATATGGGAACCCGGTGGTCGTCCGCCAAAACGGATGATCAGTGGTTCGAGGTGGATCTCGGCGGGAAAAAAGAGATCGGCCAAGTGGTGATCCATTGGCAGACGCCCGCCAAATCGTACCGGGTGCTCACTTCCGTATACGGCGACGTATGGGAGAACATTCGTGAGAATGACGAACTGATCCAATGCGAAGGCGGCAAAGAAGTGCTGAATTTCCCTTCGCGTGAAGCGAGATACGTTAAGTTCCAAGGCGTGGAGCGTGCGCCGGCGAGCGACGGCATCTTGTACGGGTATTCTTTTTACGAATTCGAGGTGTATAAAGAGGACCCGATCGCCAAAATCATCGGCGGCATTCAAAAGCTCGACCCGGTCGTGAAGGGACAGACCTCGCTAAATCTCCCTGCCATGCCGCCCGGTTATAAAATATCCGTGTACGGAAGCGACGCTCTGCCGGTCATCGACAAAGAAGGAACCGTTCATCCGCCGTTGTCGGACCGAACCGTTCAGCTCCTTCTGCAGGTGGAAAGCGAATCCGATCCTTCGCGGAAAGGAATAACCGGCAACATCGGCGTGCACGTACCCGGGTTGTATACACAAACACCGGATCGCAATCCCGAGCCGAAGGTCATTCCATCGCTGCGCGAATGGGCCGGGGGAACGGGCCGCTTTGCCCTGTCGGCCTCCTCCAGAATCGTAATCAGCGATCCGGCCTTGCGGCAAACGGCAGAAACCGTCCGGGCCGACTTGAAAGAGATGACCGGCCTGAATCCGAAGATCGTTCAAGGCAAAGCGTCTGCCGGAGACCTATTCATGGTGCTAGACCCGGCTATGAAGCATCTGGGTGCCGGAGGTTATCTGCTGGACGTGAAGGAGTCCGTTACGATTACAGCTCCCGAAACGAAAGGCGTCTTCTGGGCAACCCGATCGGTTCTGCAGATTCTGAAAGGAGACCCGGAGCGCCGCCATCTTCCGGTCGGAACGGCGCGCGACTACCCCAAGTACGAGACGAGAGGGCTGATGATCGATGTCGCCCGGAAGTTTTATACGATTGATTTTTTACGGGATTACGTGAAATTGCTTGCTTGGTACAAGATGACGGACCTGCAGATTCATCTGAACGATGACGTCGGAGTTCCGTTTAAGAACGGGCAGCGGGCCGCCTTCCGACTGGAAAGCGAGCGTTATCCCGGCCTGGCGAGCTCGGACGGTCATTACACGAAGGAAGAGTTCCGCGAGCTGCAGCGTCTTGGAAGCGATTACAGGATTAATGTCATCCCTGAAATCGATACGCCGGGCCATTCGCGTATTTTCACGACGTACGATCCTTCACTCGGGACGGACCACACTCTTGACATTTCGAAGCCCGCAACCGTGGATTTTGTCAAAAGTCTTTTCGACGAATATATCGACGGCTACAACAACGGGGAACCGACGTTTCTCGGACCGGATGTTCATATCGGGACGGACGAATACGGAGGGCCTTCTAAAGAGGTTTTCCGCGGCTACATGGATACGCTGATCAAGCACATCAACAGCAAAGGCAAGCATCCGTATTTGTGGGGCGGCCTCAATGAATATGCGGGGGCGACTCCCATCAGCAGCGAGGCCACCATGGACATTTGGTATGAGCCGTACGGAGGGCCGAAGCAAGCGATGGATTTGGGTTATGACATCGTTAATTCCGATACCAACTATATGTATCTTGTTCCGCGGCTGTACCGGGATTATTTGAATACTCCGTTTCTTTACCGGCAGTGGGAACCTGTAAAATGGCCGGGCATTACGCTGCCATACGGGCTTCCGCGGCTTAAAGGCGGCATGTTCGCCATCTGGAACGATATTTCGTACGAAACCGGAGTTTCAATGGACGATTCTCACGTCCGGATGCTGCCCGCGATGCAGGTTCTTTCGGAGAAAATGTGGCAGGGAGCGCGGGAAGGCAGCGATTACGACGCGTTTATGGCGACGGCGGCCGGAATCGGCGAAGCGCCGGGCGTGAACCGCCTGCACCGGGTCAACACAGATCGGTCTGACGGCTTGGTGATCCGGTATCCGTTCGACGGGAATGCGGAAGACACTTCCGGAAACAAGCTTCACGGAAAAGGCGAGAATATCGCTTTTACTGAAGGAAAATACGGCAAGGCGGCCCAATTCCGAGGCGGAAAAAGCTACGTCGAGACTCCGATTGATACGATGGGCTTCGGCTGGACGGTTTCCATGTGGATCAAGCCCGAACGGGATAATCCGGACGATGCCGTACTGATGGAGTCGCCTATAGGGAAAATCAAGCTGAAACAAGGAAAAACGGGCAAATTGGGCTTTTCCAAAGAGGATTATGACAGCGTATTCAACTATAAGGTTCCGGCTGACAAATGGACGCATCTATACTTGACGGGGGATGCGATGGGTGTGTCTCTTTATGTGAACGGCAATGAATACGCGGAAAAACTCGGTCTGCCGGTCAGACGCATTCAGACGCTGATGCTGCCGGTTCAGAAAATCGGAAGCGAAACGAACTCCTTCAGAGGCGCGATCGACAATGTGCACATTTATAACGAGTTTCTTCCTTTACTGGACGTCAACAATCTGGCTCTTCACCAAAAAGCGGAGTCTTCTCCTCTCGAAGCTCCCGAGCATACGCCGGGCAATTCGATCGACGGCAATTTGTTCACCCGGTGGTCCAGCGCGTACGATGACGCTTCCTGGATGATCGTCGATCTCGGCAAGTCTCAAACGATCAACAAAATCCAAATCGGATGGGAGACGGCGGCGGAGAAGTTCAAGCTTCTCGTATCCGAAGACAAGCAGACATGGACCAATGTCAAAGGGGGCGACGCGATCCTGTCTTCCGCCGGTAAACTGGACACGATCGACTTTCAGCCCGTAAAGGCCAGGTACGTTAAATTTCAGGGAGTCGAAAGAAAACCGGTAGACGGCACCAAATACGGGTACTCAATCTACGAGTTCGAAGTATACGGCGACGACAAAATGGTACCGTACCAGGAATTGATCGCCGAATCCGCGAAACTGCTGTCCACCGGAAAAGGCAGTCCGGATATTCGCCGGCAGGTGGAGAATTTACTGCTGGAGTATCCGGTCCGCTTCGAAACGGTCATAGACACGCTCCGCGATTTAAACGTCCGCCTGAAAGAGTCCATCGATCATCCGGGATCGGACCCTGGATCGGGGAGTCCGGATGACGGAGACAGCGGGACGGGGACAGGCGGCGGCTCAAGCGGCGCAGGCGGTGCGCAGCCTGACGGCGAGAACGGCCTGCTGACGCTGAAGCCGGGCGAAGGGGGAACGGCCCGTCTTGGAAGCGAGATCGGAATCGATATCCCTGCCGGCGTTTCGAAGGAAACCGTCACGTTCGGCATCCGGAAAATCATGGAACCTTCCGGTCTTATTGGAGGTGGATGGGAGAGAGTCAGCCCTGTCTTTGAAGTGACGCGCAGCTCCGGCACGAGCCTGGTAAAGCCGATTAAATTAACACTGGCTTACGAAGCGGGGAAGGCAGGCACGGGCCGTCAAGCCGCCGTCTTTACCTATGATCCCGTCCGGAAAGAGTGGACCCGGCTCGGAGGCGCAGCCGCGGACGGCAAAATCAGCGTGGAGGCGTCCGACACGGGAATATTCGCTGTTTTTGCCGTGAAGGAGGACGGCGCGAATCCGCCTCCGCTTTTCCGGGACACCGCCGGACACTGGGCGGAGGAAGCCCTCTCCCGGGCCGCCGCGGAGGGGATTGCCGACGGGTACCCCGACGGCACGTTCCGGCCGGACGCCCGGGTGACGCGGGCCGAGTTCACGGTGCTGCTGGCAAGAGCGCTGCACCTTGAAGGCACCGCGGCCCTGCCCGGCTTTGCGGACGCGGCCGACATCGGCGCCTGGGCCGGACCGGCGGCGGCTCAAGCCGTCGAAGCCGGGATCATCGACGGCTACGAGGACGGCACATTCCGGCCCGGGGCGGACATCACCCGCGCGGAGATGGCGGTCATGGCCGCCCGTGCGCTGAAGCTGCCGGCGGCGCAGACGGCGCAGACCGGTTTTGCCGACGACGGCGATATTCCGGCCTGGGCCCGCGGGTATGTCGGCGCGGCGGCCGGGCTGGGACTTGTCGCGGGTCCAGGCGGCGGCATGTTCGCGCCGGGTGATCCGGCTACGCGCGCGGAAGCCGTAACTCTGCTGCTCCGGGCCGCCGGCCGGAAATGAACGGCAGGCACAGCAGGCACAGCAAGAAGGCCGGTTACCCCGCCCGCTTGCACTTGCCGGTTCCTTTGAAAATAGGACGGGAGGTGGTATACTTTTTAGAAAAATCAAGCGGGGGTACATCGTATGTCAGCAGCAGCTATTGATAAAATCGCGTGGATCTATGTGGAGAACGGCCGCATTCTTAGCGCGCGCTCCAAAGGGAAAGATACGTATTACATTCCCGGAGGCAAACGGGACCCCGGTGAAACCGACACGGATACGCTTGTGCGTGAAGTGGAGGAAGAGGTTTCCGTCCGTATCAAACCCGAAACCGTGTCGCATTTCGGGACGTTCGAAGCCCAAGCTCACGGAAAAGAAGAAGGAGTTCTCGTACGGATGGCTTGTTACCAAGCGGATTTCGAAGGCGATCTGAGTCCGGCATCCGAAATCGAGGAACTGGTCTGGCTAGCTTACGGCGACCGGGAACATGTCTCACCTGTCAGCCGGCTCATTTTCGACCGGCTGCATGAATTAAAGCTTTTGCTGTAGCCTGTAGATTAGGTAAAGTCGGTAGGAAGCATCGAAACAAAAGAAATGTTAAGCCGGGAGTACCGGCTGTATTTGAGACTGATTTGGTTGACCACCGTGATGTGACGCCGAGCACCGCGCGTTGAGAGCTTCGCGGCGTTGCGGAAAGATCCATAAATGGGACCCATTAGTGTTTACGTTTGAGACTGAATTTAAAACCAGCAGCCGCAAATTTTTGCCGCTGCTGGTTTTTTCATTTCCGGATAACGTTCAACGATTTCTTAGATGGTCATTTGAATCGGGAGACATGGCGCAGGCAAATACGTTTCACTGGCAATTATCTTCACGTGAATAATAGGTTTATTGACCAAATGTCAAAATTAAAGTAAATGGAAAAATAGCCATAGTTAGCTATATTTCTACGAATCCAATTGCTGTAATATTTAAACTGTCTTTCCTAATTATACTTGAAGTCCGGAAGGAGTGAGCCTCTTACACTTGTTTTTTAAAGCGCGATTAAGCCCGGAAGGAGTGAATTTGTGAAAAGTAAGTACGCTTTCTTGCTCTCGTTGCAATCGCTTGAGTATGAAATCAATCAATTGAATGCGTTCTCAAGAGAAGATCCGGAATGCTTCGAGCTTCTAAAGTCCAAGCTGGACGATCTGTGCCGGTTTATGGTGAATGACGAAAATGAAAAGCGTTGGCATGAATGGGGAACCCATGATGAAGTAAGACAATACAGCGAGAAGCTGCGGGAGACATCGGTCAAGGCACTGTGCGACATGGAGAAATATCAATCGCGGCTGTTGATCAACAAAGAATTGGAAGCTACTTCTTACATCGAGCAGCTGTCTCATGCCGTTCAGGAGGAGCTTGATTTATTCGGGATCGGATCGGCATCCAGAGTGCTTTTTATCGGTTCGGGCGCTTATCCGTTGTCGGCTTTAACGATAGCGAAGGAATCGAGAGCCAAGGTGCTGTGCCTGGATATTGATGAGGAAGCCGTCAAACTCGGTTTCCAGGTTGCATCGGCTTCCGGACTGCAGGCTCTAGTGGATTTTGCGGGAGGCCGATTATCGGACCATCCGTTTATCCGGGAGGCTACCCATGTCTTTGTCGCTTCTCTTGTTGCGAATAAGCTGGAGATCGTTGAAGAGGTGAAGCGTACGGCGAGGCCGGACACCAAAATTATTGTTCGTTACGGCAACGGGTTGAAGTCGCTTTTTAATTATCCTCTGCATGAGGATTTGTCTTATGAGTGGAATCTGACGCCCGTTGTTAGAACCAATAGCCTGTACGACACGGTTTTGATGGAATCCAAACTCTTAACCCAAGAAAGGACGATTGCCTTTGACTAGTCCTGAGCAGGTTGTTCCGCCGCTCGGAAACACATTGATCGTGGGAGCGGGGCCGGCGGGCGTTCATATCGCTGTCGATGTGGGTCGTGGATGGTGCGCCCGGTTGGGCCTGGCGAATCGCAAGGGAGCGCATTCTACCCGTATCCTGAATGAGCTCAGCGTGCAAGGCTATACCCTCTCTTCTGTCGTAGAGATTCAATCCAAGCGTCATCTCACAGGTGAGGTCCGGCTGGACGATTACTACGACGGCTTCGATGAAATTGACGATAGGTGGCAAACTGTGATTCTATGTACGCCGTCCGACAGCTATTCGGATGTCATCGGCGCGTTAAGGCTGGAGAACCTTTCTCAGGTGAAGCGCATTGTGCTTCTCTCGCCGGGAATCGGTTCGAATCTGCTTGTGCAAAGTCTGGTGAGATCCGTTGGCTCCGATATCGAGATCATTTCCCTATCCACCTATTACGGCGCTTCCAGGTTCGCGTTTGAAGCAGGCCAGTCCACGGTGCTGAGATCGATCGTACGCGGGCTCAAGCGCAAAGTTACAGCCGGCAGCAGTAAGCCGGACAGTCGGACGATAGGCGATATAAAGCGGTTTATTGAGTCGCTCGGCATTCAATTCGAAAGCGTTTCCCATCCTGCCGCTGCCGAAAGTCGCAGTATTACGACTTATGTTCATCCGGCCTTTTTCATCAATGAATTTTCGATGAGTGAGATATTTAGCCGTACCCCCTCCAGAAAATACATGTACAAACTGTACCCGGAAGGGCCCATTACCCCGCAGGCGATCAAGTCCATGTTACTTCTGTGGAAGGAAATAGGGGAGCTTGTTACCCGCCTGCACGCTGAACCGATCAATCTGCTTAAGTTCCTCAACGATGACAACTATCCTGTTCATGAGACCACCCTTTCCCGGGAAGATATCGAAGGTTTTACCCAAGCGGATCCCGTAAAGCAAGAGTATCTCTTATATATCCGATATGCTTCCATTCTGATCGACCCGTTTGCTGAACCCGATGAACAGGGCAAATATCCGGATTTCTCCGCTTTTCCGTATAAACAAATTTCGAAAGACTCCGAAGGTAAATGGATCCTTCCCAGAGTGCCGTACGAGGATTATAAGAAAATAAAGCTGGTGGAACGTTTAGGGAAAAAGTTAAATCTCTCTATGCCGCAAACGTCCGCCTTCATCGCCCAGTTTGAGAGCAAGCTGTCTTCTTTTGTGGAAGAAGAGGGGATGGAGCACTTCCGGCCCGATCTTTTCACGGATACGACAGAGAGTGAGGCAGACCTTATTCTAAGCGGGCTAGAGCTTTCCTGGGCTGCACATGCGACAAGGCGTGCCGATCTTGAAATTAAAGTGGAATAGAATGCTTTACAAAACAGATTCATGGTAAGGAGGAGTAAGGAAAGGATGTATGATTCAGTCAAGCGAAAAGGGGGAAGCCGGCCAAGGTTACGTGCGATTTCGGCCATTATCGTGCTGTGTGCGGTACTCATGTTAACCGGATGTAATCCAGCCGCTCCGCTGCGGGAAGGACAATCGTCTGAGACAGGCGATACTGCGCAGCGGGAAACGGGCAAGAAATTAACCATTGTCCACAGTCTTCCGAGCGATACGCTGGACCCGCACAACACTTGGGTTCCCCTGAGAGCGGGTGTCTCGGAAACGCTGGTACGTCTGGACGAGAAGATGAAGGTGGTGCCTTGGCTCGCCACAAAGTGGGAAACAAAGGACTTCCGGATATGGTCGTTTACCCTGCGTGACGGGATCTTCTTTCATGACGGGACTAAGCTGGATGCCGCCGCCGCAAAAGCGTCATTCGAGCGAGGAATCGCCGACAGCTCGGCTTTGTCCGCTTCCTTGAAGCTAGAGTCCATCGAAGCAAACGGGCAAGAGCTGATTTTTAAAACCAAGGAACCGTTCCCCGCATTTCCCGCTGAACTGGTTCATCCGACAGCGAGCGTCATAAGTACAGCGGCCGAGAAAGCTATGGGAAAGGAAGCATTCAATAAATCGCCCGTGGGTACGGGGCCATTCAAAGTAGCCGCTTTTATTCCAGGGAAAGAAGTTGCCTTGGTACGTAACGCCGATTACTGGGACGGTAAGGCCAAGCTCAGCGAAGTCAAGTATCAATTCAATTCCGATGCGAACGTACGGACGCTGGCTTTACAGTCCAAGCAGGCGGGGATTGTGTACCATTTGGCGCCCGAAGCGCTGGCGGCGATCCGGCAAGACGGACAGCTTTCGATCCAATCGGTTACCAGTCTCCGTACGCATTATTTTACGTACAACCCCAAAAGCGCCACGGTTCAAGACATCCGGGTAAGACAAGCGATAGATAAACTCATCGACCGGGACGCTATCGTCAAAGACGTGATGCTCGGTCATGCGCTTCCTGCCAACGGACCGTTTAACAGTACACTGCCATTCGGCAGGAAAGGGAGCTATCAGAAGCTCGACCCGCAAGGGGCGCTGGAGCTGCTGGAAAGTGCAGGGTACAAGAAGAACGCGAAGGGCAAGCTGGAAAAGGACGGCAAACCCCTTACTCTTAAGCTGATTGCCTTTAGCGGAATTAACCCCGAGCTCCCGCTGATCCCGCAGCTGCTCCAATCCGAGGCGGCTAAGGCGGGAATTGAGCTGAAGATCGATTCCGTGGAATATCCGGATGTCTATGTTAAGGATCATAACGATTGGGATCTTTCGACATCAAGTTATCTTACCTCGCCACGAGGCGACGGGGGCTCATTTCTGAATTCGGCCTATGTGCCGGGTGAATCCTACAATCCCGCAGGGGTTGAAGTCGAGAAGCTTGCTCCGCTGCTGACGACACTGAACGAGACGGGGGAAGCGGAAAAGCGCAACATGCTCACACAGCAGGCCGTTGAAGTGATTATGGAAGCGATGCCGCATTCCTATATTATTTATCCGAACATACTGGTAGGTATAAACAATGGGATCAGCGGCTGGAAACCCGGAGCGGAAGAGTTCTACATTGTCACGAATAAGCTGGATGTGAACTAGATGATCAAGCTTGCGGCAGGGCGGATTGCGTATCTCGCCTGTGTACTCTTCTTCTTGGGTCTCGTTACCTTTGTCCTGATGAAGCTGGCACCCGGCGATCCGGTACGGGCTGTGCTGAAAGCGGACGAAGGGGCGGTATCCGCTGTCGATGTGGCGGCTGTAAAAGAGAAACTTGGCCTGAATATGCCGATCTACGAGCAGTACGCAAGGTGGTTTGCCGGGGTTCTAAGACTGGATCTCGGACAGTCTTATACGACAGGCCGGGATGTGGTTGATATTCTCATGGAACGTCTGCCGGCTACGTTTTTCCTGATGGCGGGAGCCATGCTGGTCGTTGTGCTGACCGCAGTTCCACTCGGCATACTGGGGGCTAAGTATCAAGGCCGCTGGCCGGACCATATCAGCCGCTTGATCGCATTACTCGGCATCTCCATGCCGACCTTCTGGCTGGGACTGCTGCTTATCTACCTGTTCTCCTATCAATTGAACTGGCTGCCCGTCATGGGCGGGGGAGATTTTCTGCATTTGATCCTGCCGTCGCTTACGCTGGGTTTTGTAATGGCGCCGGAGTATATCCGGTTGCTGCGATCCGGACTCCTGGACACTCTATCGCAGCCGTATATCCGGGCGGCACGAGGCAGGGGAATCCCGGAATGGCGGATTACGGTAAACCATGCGCTAAGAGCCGCTTTACTTCCGGTGATCTCGCTCTTCGGGCTGAGCGTCGGCAGCTTGCTTGCCGGTTCGGTTGTCACGGAATCTCTCTTTGGATGGCCGGGTCTCGGCAGCCTGGCGATGGAAGCCTTTACGCAGCGTAATTATCCGATCATTCAAGGGTATGTTCTGTTTTCGGGCCTGTGCATTGGTCTTGCCAATCTGCTGTCGGATATCAGCTTGGGGTATATGGACCCCAGAATTCGTTATGCGAAGGGGAGAGAAGCATGAACGGTCGCATTGCGGACAATACCGCATTCGCTCCTAACACGGCATGGAGCAGGCTGCGGCATAACCGAATGGCCTGCGTCGGGATGCTTATGCTCGCGTTGTTTCTCCTGGCGGCCTTGTTCGGGAAATGGCTTGCTCCCCATGATCCGCTGCTGGTCAGCATGTCGGAGCGGCTGAAGCCCTCCAGCCTGCAGTACCCGCTAGGCACAGATCATCTGGGCCGGTGCATTTGGTCCAGACTTCTGGCGGGCACTTCGGTCACGCTGGGCCTTTCATTCCTCGTCGTGACGGTTGTGATGCTGATCGGCATTCCGATCGGTATTCTTTCCGGCTACAGAGGCGGCCGCACCGACGCTTATTTCATGAGGCTGGCCGACGCGGCGGCCGCTCTCCCCGAATTTCTGCTTGCCGTAACGGTTACGGGTTTCTTGGGACCGGGTTTGATGAAGGTTATGCTTGCCGTCTCCTGCATCAAGTGGATCGGCTACGCCCGGGTGGTACGCGGAACCATCATGTCCGAGAAGAAGCAGGATTATATCTTGGCTTCGATCGTCGCCGGCAGTACCCCTTGGGCGGTCAATCGGCGTCATCTCCTCCGGCATATCGCTTCTCCGCTGGCTGTAATGGCTGCCCTGGATGTGGGGAGGACGATCCTTCTTATTTCGGCATTATCTTATCTCGGTTTGGGCGTCCAACCTCCTGCTCCCGAGTGGGGGGCCATGCTGAGCGAAGGACGACCCTATTTCCAGGCGGCACCGCAGTTCATGATCTACCCGGGCGTCGCGATTCTTGCTGTCGTAATCGCACTGAATCTGCTGAGCGACGGTTTGAGGGATGCGCTTGATGTCCAGAGCGACCGTCACAGCCGCCGGAAGAGGAGGTATTCGTAATGCGCACGGAGCAGGGGGAAAGGCCCCTGACAGCTATCGCTGCTTCGTTGTCTGAAGGTGAACTGGAGCAGGTAACTACATCATCCGATGACCCGGTACCGGTACTGGCTATAAAGGAGTTATGCATCTGCACGAGAGGAAGCGGCCGGTCTCTGCCCGTTATCCAAGATATATCCTTTTCAATCCGAAAAGGGGAGACACTGGCCATCGTCGGGGAGAGCGGCAGCGGCAAAAGTGTGACCGCGGCGGCCATTACGGGCCTGCTGCCTTCGTCGCTCCAGATAGCTCTGGGAACGATCGCCTTTCAAGGAGACGACCTTCTAACACTGCGTGGCAGAAAAAGAGAAGGGCTGCTTGGCCGCAAAATCGGCTGGGTAAGCCAGGACTATCACAGCAGCTTTACGCCATTGATTAAAATCGGCACCCAGCTGACCGAAATGATCCGTGTCCATCAGAAGATGCCATCGCAAGAGGCAAAAACTTTGGCGCTGAGCTGGTTGGAGCGAGTCATGCTGCCCGCGAATCGCGTGTTCGACAGCTATCCGTTCCAGCTCAGCGGTGGCCAACTGCAGCGGGCTGCGCTCGCCGCGGCATTCATGCTGCATCCCGCCTTGTTAATCGCGGATGAGCCGACCACAGCGCTGGACGCGGTCTCGGCTGACCGAGTCCTCGGTCTGCTGGATGAGCTTCGCGCCCAAACGGGATGCGCGGTGCTGTTTATCTCCCATGATCTCCGCCATGTGCATCGCACCGCCGACCGGGTGGCTGTTATGCGCGAAGGGCGACTGCTGGAAACGGGGGAAGCAGCCGAAATCTGCAGGCTGCCTCGGCATCCCTATTCGCAGCAGCTGCTGGACGCTTGTCCACGGATCATTCCCCAGGGCGGGTTAACGGTCATAGGGAGCAATCATAGCTTAAGTGAGAGTCCGGCGGCTCCCAGTCCGCCTTTAATGTCAGCCGTCGGACTTGTAAAAAGTTATCCAGCCAAAACCGGGCAGGAGGCGGCAGTCCGGCAGCTGTCTTTTGAAATTTATGGAGGGGAATGTCTAGGGCTGGTCGGGGAGAGCGGTTGCGGCAAAAGCACGGTCGCCAAGCTGCTCTTGGCGCTGGAGCGGCCGGATGCGGGTGAAGTGCTTTTTGACGGAATATCCTTGAATGCCCTTACAGGGCATGCGCTGCGGCTGGTGCGTAAAAATATACAGGCCGTCTTTCAAAATCCCGCTTCATCTTTAAATAGCCGGCTGCCGATTTGGCGCTCTATTGTGGAGTCGTTTGATAATTTTCAAAAGGATGATCTTTCGGCATTTGCAGGAGGGGGGCAGTCAAGAAGAGATCTGGCCGCCAAGCTGCTGGAGACAGTCGGTCTGGAACGCACGCTTGGAGACCGGTACCCCCATGAACTGAGCGGGGGGCAGCGCCAGCGTGTGGCCATCGCCCGGGCTATCTTGCTTAAACCCCGGCTTCTGATCTGTGACGAGCCCACTTCCAGTCTGGATGTTACCGTACAATCGCAAATTTTGAATTTGCTGAAGCAGTTAAGGCAGGAACTCGGCATGTCCTGCTTGTTCATTTCTCACGATATTGCCGTTGTTCAGCGAATGTGCAGCCGTATCCTGGTTATGAAGGAAGGCCGGATTATTGACCGTTTCCCGGTCGACCGGCTCTGCAGTGAAGAACGTCATCCATACACGCGCCAACTGGTTTCTGCGTTTATGCGCGAATAGGATGCAGTCTGAGGTGAATATGAAAAACGGAATCCTGCTTTCTCTTCTGTCTTCCTTCGTGTTCAGTGTGATGAACGCGCTGGTGAAAGGCATCAGCAGCACCATCCCCGCCGCCGAAATTGCGTTCTTTCGCGGACTTATAGGAACCCTGCTTATCTTGATCTTGATGCGATTCAGCGGAGTAGCTTTTTCAAGGAAGGGCATCCCGATGCTCGCGGTAAGAGGGCTGAGCGGCGGCCTGTATATGCTTGCCTTTTTTTATACGTTATCAAATATCCCGCTCACGGACGCGAGTCTCTTGGCACAGTTGGCCCCTATTTTTGTGGCAATGTTATCCGCGCTCATTCTGAAAGAGAAGCTGGGTCGCCGGGGAGCGGCGGTATTTCCCGTTATTTTCGCGGGGGCTCTCCTGCTGTTGAAACCGCATGAATTTTCCAGTTACTCGGTTTTTGCGCTTGTCGGCCTGCTCAGCGCTTTTTTCTCCGCAGCCGCAAGCATATCGATAAGATATCTGAGCAGGACGCATCCGTCTTATGAGATTGTGTTTTATTTCGTGGCGACCTCTACATTGGTTGCTATTCCCTTCATGTGGGACTCGTTTGTGATACCGGATGCCCGGGAGTCTGTAATGCTGCTGATCATCGGACTGGTATCGCTGCTTGGACAGTTGTTCCTGACGAAGGCCTTTACGCATGAGAATGCGGTAATTGTACAGGTAGTCAGCTATTTCGGCTTATTTCTGAACGTTCTATTCGGATATCTGTTCTGGAACGAGATTCCCGACATGCTGACTACCGCAGGTGGCGTATTGATCGTAGCCGGCTGCATGATATTGTTCGGAGTGAATCGCCAAAGCAGTCCCAAGACAAAGCTTCGAATGTAAAAAGTGCCAGTTGAAACAAGGAGGAGAAGCGATTGAATCAGGATGTTTTGTACGATGTTTGGTGGAAGCATCAAGAAGAGGGTGATCAGGGGATGGAGAACGATCATATCCCTCACTGGAAAAGGGTGCTCAGCTTTATCCCGGAAGAGGACCTCTCGCAGTGCAGCGTACTGGATTTCGGCTGCAATCAGGGAGGATTCCTCCGGCTGCTCTACGAGCAGAGACCCTTTAAGGAAGGCATCGGCACCGACCTGGCACGCCGGTCGGTGGAGGTGGCCAACAGCCGGAAAGGGGATCTGCCGATTCAATACGTGGCCACTGCGGAACCCGAGCAATTCGCGGGACGATTTGATCTGGCTTTCAGTTTAGCGGTGCTGTATCTGATTCCCGATCTCGGAGAACATGCGAGGAAGATGAAAAAAGCGCTGAAGCCGGGTGGGGTCTATTACGCGACCTTCGCCGATTACAGCGGCAATCCGAGTCTGCCCTATATCCAAGAGCGGATCAACAGCAACGCCTCTATCCCCATGCAGGAGCATACCCTGGACCATATAGCGGACATGTTCTTTCAAGAGGGTTTCCGCGTCGGCATTCGGCGTATGATTCCGACATGGTATCTCGATTTGTCACCAGGAAAAAGGTGGTACCAATGTGTGGCCGACCATCTTCAATATGCTTACGAGCAGGCGTATGTACTGCGATTCGAGGCGCCCGGCGGTCCCACAAGCACATGATCGGAGCCATGCAGAAACAAACAACACGGAGGAGGATCGCGATACCCGGTTCACTCCATTCGTGAAGGTAAGCAGGCCGTAAAAGCGGGGGTGACTCCAAACACAAGTAACCCGCAGGAGGGGCACTTTTTTTAAAGTGTCCTTCCTGCGGGTTACCGTTCGGGGTCGAGGTTAGAACCGTAACCTCAACTTCTTGACTGGTTATTTCTTCGAGGATGTTTCATTTTTGTGCTCAATCACTTGCAGCACTTTTGGTTCAATAGCTTTTAACATTTGTTCAATGGAGGAATTGCCTTTAGGAACGTCGCCGTTCTTTTCGCCTTGGATTTGGGCATCAACCTGTGTTTTTGCAATAACGTCAATCACTTGTTGTTTAGAGACCTGTTTAGATGCGGCCACTTCCACAACCGATTTGCCTTTTGCCAATTCTTCTTTCAGTTCGGCCGGGCTGATTTTTAGTAAGGAGAACAGTTTGGCATCGTTTAAAAAAGCGTCGGCAAAGTAATCGGGCTTACCGTCTCTCGAGAAATATCCTTCTACTTTATCGGTTGAAGGTGTAGTCTCACCTCCGATAAGAGAAACGTTAATCGCATTGCCCTGAACAAATACTTGGTAGAACGGTGTTTTGGATCCCTTTATGCTGTAATTCAACATAAACGTTTTTTGATCCGGGTTCTCCATTTGCTCCATAGCAAACTCGTACTCTTTGACGCTGCCGTACAGTTTATCAATCAGGTAATCCGTCTTCGACTTGATTTCCTGATCGGTTAAAGCAGAGAGCGGCTTCTCCTTAGGCTCCCAATTCTCTTGAATCACGTGTTCAATCGCACCCGTAACGGCGTTGGTATGAAGGGTAATCTTTTTGCCGATTCCTCCTTTTTCCTGCAGGGTGATGCTTGTTTGGACATCTTGAACGCTGCTTGCCTCGACAATCTCAAACGATTTTGTTTCGGGAAATGCGTGATAAAGCTTCTCAAGCGCTGCCTTGCCAACCTTATCCACTTTGACTTGTTCAGCCGTCATGGGTGTTCTCGTCAGCATTTCAATCAAGGTAGGGGCCGCGTATGCCGCGGTTGGAATCAAAATCGCAGCAGCAACAATTCCACCGATTAAACGTTTTTTCATAGGTAATTCGCTCCTTTTTCGTTGCAAATAGTGAGAATAGGATTGTTCGATTCGTCTGGTAACGGCCGGAGGGCACTCCATCGTTTCTGCCTCTTCGTGCAGATGTTCACGGATTTTGCGTTCAATAGTCATTGATTTTTTCCATCCTTTCCGGGGGGAGATTCCATATGTTTTTTCGAAGCGCTTGGAGACCGGCGTGATATCTGGACTTCACTGTACCCAGCGGAATATCGAGCAATGCCGCGATTTCCTCCAACGTATAGTCATGATAAAAGCGGAGGACAATCACCGTTCGCTGTTTGTCGGTCAGTTTTTGGATGGCCTGCGATATCATTTGGTTCGTCCCGTCCATCAATACGGCAGGTTGATCCCAATGAGACTCTTCCCTGGAGAAGGCGCGAATGCGTTCAAAAATTCGGAATCTCCGCCAGCTCTTGACCCGAAATCTCTGCACTTGACGGATGACCAAGCCGTGCAGCCAAAAGTGGAAAGGGCGGTTCGGATCATAGTTGGCAAGTGAGGTCCACATTTGCATATAGATCTCATTCATCACATCTTCCCGATCCTGCGGGTGGTCCACCAGAAAGGAGACTGTCCGGTAGACGTCCTGATAGGTGGCGTCATACAACGCGTGAAACGCCTGTTGATCACCATCTTTCATTTTTGCGAGTAGTTGGTACATGTATTCACTTTGCATTCAGAGGGCCCTCCTGAGTAAGCAGCTTACACCCTATATTGTCTCTCTAACGAAAAAAGGTTCGGTTCTTGATTTCTTTTTTTTGCAAAAGGCCGAAGTGGCGGCGGACTAAGCTCAAGAAGTAGAGAATACAAAAGCCGGATTCCTTAAATAGGAAAACCCGGCTTTTTAACGATCGAACAGTCCTTGGTGTATATTTTTGCCATAGGATCGGCTGGACCCTTATAATGTAAAAGAGAGGCGGATGGGAGCGTGTGCCAAATTCGGCTCGCGGCAATTCCTTTCCGTAAAACGAGCCAAAATCTGCCTGCAACGGTGTTTACGCGTAAAGTTCATGCGCCCGTCAAATCGCACTTGTCGTCCGGTCATTTCGTTCCGTGTCCGGCGGCGGACCAGTGCGAGGGATGAACGAGCGCCGCCGGAATCTTCGTGCGCGCATCGCCTTTCGCCGCGTTGAGCTGGGCCTGCGTGAGGAATAAGCTCCCGCGCAGATCCGCTCCGCTTAGATTGGCGTCCCGGAAATCCGCGCCGATCAGGTCCGCCGCTCTCAGATCGGCGTTCCGGAGATCGGCGGCGATGAGATACGCCCCCCGGAGGTTGGCGCCGCTCAGATCGGCTCCCTTCAGGTTCGCCCCCATGAGGTCGGCGCCCCGGCCGACTTTGCGGCGCTGTGTGCCGCCTTTCCGGCGGCTTGCGGCGTCGGCGCGGACGAGTTCGCTCGTCCGCAAAAGAAGCTCGTTGACTTTCCCCCTGTGTGCGGCGACATCAAGCTCCAGAAGCGCTTCCGGGGCGAGGAAAGTCAAGCGTTCCGTCTCCTCCAGCGCGGTGCGCAGCTCACCGTGTACGGAACGGGCGGGCTGGAGAGTCAGCGCTTCGGACAAGTACCACAGAAGCTCATGGAGCTGCCGCATGACCGGGAACACCTCGAACATCTGCTTCGCGGACCCGGGGACCCGGCGCCAGTCTTCTCCGGCGTAAGTCACCTGCGAAACCTTCTGTCCGGCGCCGAAGCAGTCAAAGACCGTGCAGCCTTTGAAGCCCTGCCGGCGCAGGCTGGTGTGAATGCCGCACCGGAAGTCCTGCTGCAGATTGGGACAAGGCTGACCGGCGTCCTTGTCTTTCGCAAAGTCGGCGGATGCCGCATAAGGCAGCGCCACGCAGCAGAGGCCGAAGCATTTCTCGCAGTCGGTCAGGAGCCCCTGAGGGCTTTTATAGGAATGCGTTTCCGGATTTTCATGAGGTTGAGACATGGCAAATACTCCCTTCGTATAACCGTGCGTGTATAGCAACACCCTCCATTTTAAAGGCAGGTACGCCCGGAGTGAAAGGATTTTTTTCTTATAAAGCAAAATAGCGGCTGTTTCGGACAGGCGCAGCATACCTTTGAAGGAGGAAAAGCAGGCGTGAAGCAAAATTTGCTGGAGCATGAAACCTAACTCCTAAACCTGAGAATAAGAGATCCTCCGCATAGGGCTCATTTTGACGATGACTATAAAAATGAGTTCGGGAGGTATTCGAAGACAATGGATAAACTTTTTCTGGATTTGGTAAACGGCGTTAAACATGATTTCACCGGGTGGGATTTCACATCTATGACCGGAACGGGGCGTATAGACAGCGGGCTGCTTTCCTGGTCTTACGGGAGCTTGGCTATTCCGCTTGTACGGAGCGCAGGTACCCTGCTAGATATGGGAACAGGCGGGGGAGAGATCCTGTCTATGCTGGGGCCGCTGCCCGATCAGGTATACGCGACGGAAAGCTACGCGCCCAATGTGCCCGTAGCCAGACAAAGACTGGAGCCGCTCGGGGTAGAAGTCATTCAGCTCGAGCCCTGGCAGGATTCCGATTTGCCCTTTGCAGACAAGCAGTTCGATCTGATTCTGAACAAACACGAAATCTACTGCCCGGTAGAGATGAGCAGAATCATCACGGATGACGGTATTTTTCTGACTCAGCAGTCGGGCGGGCAGGATTGCCGTGAGCTGAATGAATATTTCGGCGTTCCGCTGAACGAAGAATTCAGCGGCTGGAATTTGGATAGGGCAGTGGAAGGTTTAAGGGCAAACGGCTTTGACATAATAATGGGCAAAGAAGAATTCATTCCGCAAAGATTTTACGATATCGGCAGCTTAATTTATTATTTGAAAGCCACACCTTGGCAGGTTCCCGGATTTGAGCAGAACCTCTATCTGGAGAAGTTGTATGAGATTCACCGGATTATCGGAGAAAAGGGTTATTTTGAAACGACACAGCACCGCTTCATTATAAAAGCCCGGCTTGCGTAAACAACAGAGGCCTTCCTGGTGGAAGGCCCTCTCGATTTCTTAAACCTTTGCATGACAGGAGTAGTGGCATGCCTTTTACATTCGCGCATCCCGTGGCGGTTATGCCGTGGTGGAACAAAACGACACTTCCGGTATCCGCTCTGATAATCGGGTGCATGTCTCCGGATTTCGAATATTTTGTCCGGTTCCGGGCCGCCGGTGTTTGGAGCCACCATGGAGCGGGGATCGTGTTTTTTAATCTTCCGATGATCCTTCTGCTGTTTCTGCTCTTCGAAACCGCTGTCCGGCCGGCGCTTTACGATTATTTGCCCGGCCGGTTTCCTTACCGCTGGAGAAGGGAAGGCGGAATTCCCGCTACTTATAAAGGCTGGCTTACCGTCGCGGTTCTGGGCCTGGCAGGCACCGGCACGCACCTGATCTGGGACCAATTCACGCACAAAGGCGCCTGGCTGGTCAACCATATCTCCTTCCTCGGCGGAACGATAACGGCGGGAGGCTTGGAAGTTCCCGTATACAAAGCGGCGCAGCACGGAAGCACGCTGATCGGGCTGATAGGGACGGCCTGGTGGATACATCGGCATTTACGCGTCCCGGCTGAGGAGAGATCGCGGGTTTCCGGCAAGCCTTTCTGGTTTACCGTGCTGGCCTTGTTTGTCTTGATTTTTGCGATAGCGGCTGTTTTCGTAGGGGACGGCAAAGGGCTGGAGCTTCTTTTGCAGCTTGTCGTTCCGGCCATTAGCTCTCTTATGCTTGCCGTTCTTCTGGCTTGTCTGTTTTTTAGCAAGAGTGTAAGCAGAAACGGCCGAGGTTGAACCGGTTTAAATGAAAAGTCCGCCGTCAGGCGGCTTTAAGAAAGAACAAAAAGAGCGGGAAATCCCGCTCTTTTTCTCATTCACACGCAAGGTTTAAAAATTAGGTACCAATCGGACCAGTTTATCGGGCGTTCCGTCCCCGTTCTTATCCCCGTTGTTGCTGGTTACGAAATAAAGCGAGCCGTCAGGGGCCTCGACAATATCGCGGATGCGGCCGTATTTATTGACGTACAAATAGTTAAGGCTGTCGCTGTCGATGGCGGGCTTGCCGTTCTGTTCCTTGACGGTCATGCGGATAATCTGTTTGCCCTTCAAGTTGGTGACAAGCAGATCCCCGGCCCACGGCCCTTTGGTCACAAACGCGATGCCGGAAGGCGCCCAAGTAGTCCCGCTGGCGTAAATGAGAGGCGGCGTAATGCCCGGTTGATTCTGATTTCCGCCCTCGTACTGCGGCCAGCCGTAATGGGCTCCCGGTTGAATGAAGTTAATCTCGTCTTTGGACGATTCTCCATGCTCGGACTCGAATAGCCGGTTCGTTCCGGGCTGCCAGGCCAAGCCTTGCGGATTCCGGTGCCCCCGGCTGTATATCGGCGAAGAAGCGCCGAACGGATTATCGGACGGGATCGTGCCGTCCAGATTCAGCCGGAATATTTTTCCTCCGAGATAGGTTAGCGTGTCGTCCTTGTTGCCGTAGTTGCCGTCACTGAAATAGAGTTTCTTGTCCGGGCCGATTTTGAGACGGCCGCCGTTGTGATACACCGCCCCGGGAAGATTTGTTATCAGGACTTTGTCGATTTTGGCGGTATTGTTGCTTTCGATCAGGCGGACCACCCGATTGGCGACTTTGTTGTCCGAGGTCTTGTAGGAATGGTAAATGTACATATAATGATTGTTGGCGAAATCCGGGTCGAGCGCCAGTCCCAGCAGTCCTCCCTCGCTCTTGGGCATGTAGTAGAAGGGAGACCCCAGCGTAATGACCGGTGCGGATTTCAACTGACCGTTCACGATGACGCGTATTCTGCCGCTGTTGCGTTCGGTGAAAAAAATCCGGCCGTCCGGCGCGAAGTCGACCGCCCACGGCGTTTCCAGATTGGAAGCGACAACCTCGGGCGTGTAAGGTTCCGAAGAGGCCGGATTCGTCTTAACCGACAGCGCTTTGCTGGCGGGGGACACATTGCCGGCAAGATCCCTGGCTTTTACCGTAAAGCTGTAGGAGGTATTGGCGGCAAGCCCCGTCACGTTGAATGTGGTCTTGTCGGTGCTGCCGGACAATTTCCCGTTCGTGAAAATATCATAGGCGTACACGCCTACGTTATCGGTCGCCGCGGTCCAGGTTAACTGGACGGACGTGGAGGTTTTGCTTGAACTCGCAAGTCCGGCCGGAGCGGCGGGGCTCTCCGTATCGGACCCGCTGGTTGTCGTCACCGACAGAGGAGCGCTGGCTGCCGAGCTGTTTCCGGCCGCGTCCCTGGCCTTTACCGTGAACCGGTAAGTGGTGGCGGGTTTCAAGCCCGTAAAGGTATAGGAAGTACCGGCAACGTTCGCCTGGGTCAAAACATCGTCCTTGTACAAATCGTAGCCGGTGACACCGACATCGTCCAGCGATGCGGTCCAGGCGATTTCCGCGGACGTATCGGTTACGGATCTGGCCTGAACGTTCGTCGGCTCGGTCGGCGGAAACACGTCGCCGGCCGCGTTTACCGTCACATTAGTAAACGTGGCGGTGCTCAGCTTGGACGTGTTGTGGCTGGAGACGGCAAGGCCGACAAACACGGAGGCGTTCATCTTTAAAGTAAGCGTCCCCAGATCGCCCCAGTTCAATCCGTTGTTGGACACGTACCCCCGGATGACGTTTCCTTTGCGCTCCAGTTTTACCCACGCAGGGGAGGTCGAAGCGATTTTCTCGCTCTCGGAGGCGCCTCCGGTTTCCGTTCGATACTGGAATGTGAATCCGTTGGAAGGCGTCAGAAGCAGATCGGCATGTTTGGAATCCGGCTTAAGCGTTTCCCGGATCGTAATGCCCGCTTTGGCAAAATCATGGGTGTTCGTCTGCGAGGAAACGAGAGCTACGATTGAGCCGTCTCCCGTCCAGGACTGATAAACGAAATTGAATTGGTCCGATTTGCCCCAAATATCCGTGCCTGAGCCGCTGACTTCAAAACGGCCCGCACCCGGGTCATAGGAAGCGCTGCCCGCCAGAGCGGGAGAACCGATGTTTTGCTGTTTCCAAGGAGCGGGCACACTTTCCACCATGGCCTTTCCCGGTACGGGTAGTAAAACAAGCAGAAGACAAAAGCAGAGACTTAAAGCAACCTGTTTGTAATGCATAATCATTCCCACACGTCCTTTCGGTTTGGAATGGCACTAAGGGTTTGCTTTGCTTAAAGACAAGGCGGTCCTCCTTTCAAAAGTTAAAGCGCTTATACTTTCGTAATTTATTTTACCATAAACCCCAGTAAAAGGTATATATTTGAAATGTAAACGCTTAGCGTTTTGGCTCGTACGGTAAACATGTTAGAATGAACAGGATGCAAAACGAGACCTAAAGGAGTTCAGACACGATGACGGACCCGAAGCCTTTGACCGAGAAACAAAAGATGTTAGCCGGCAAGCCCTATAAAGCTTTCGGAGAGGAGCTTTTGCTCGAACGGCAGCACGCCAAGGAAGTCTTGTTCGACTATAACGCGCTGCGTCCCGGCGAAGTCGAGAAACGGAACGAACTGCTCCGTTCGCTTCTCGGACGTGCGGGCAAAGTCTTTTTTATAGAACCCCCGTTCCGCTGCGATTACGGATACAATATTTTGCTGGGGGAAAATTTTTATGCGAATTATAATTTAACGGTGCTCGACTGCAATCGGGTAACAATCGGGAACAACGTTCTGATCGGTCCCAATGTGAGCGTGTTTACGGCCGGCCACGCCATTCATCCGGAGCTTAGAGTGAATGAAGTGGAATACGCGCTCCCGATCTCGATCGGCAACAACGTCTGGATCGGCGGCGGGGCGATACTCAATCCCGGCGTGTCGATCGGCGACAATACGATTATCGGATCGGGGAGCGTCGTTACGAAGGATATCCCCGCGGACGTCATTGCCGCGGGCAATCCGTGCCGAGTCCTTCGTCCGATCACTGAAGACGACAGGAACCAGTTCCGGGAGGCCTAAAGCCGGAACCGCTGCCAAAGACTGCTTCCGCGGAAGCAGTCTTTTTCTTGTTTTTCTGTTTGCCGGATCGTAGGAGCCGCACTTCTTCTTCAGAAGCGCCGTAGCAGAGGCGGCGATCCTATATCGCTTGACTCTATAAAAAAGGAACCAGGGATGCCCGATTCGGGCATCTTTTTTTATTATTGACGCTTATTGGGATTACAAGTATGATAATCATAATCGTTACGATTACGATTAAGTCCAGTCGCGCGACGTAATCCTGCATTTTTTAAAAAATCGGCCCCAGAGGTAGTTGTCTGATGAAACGTGAAATCGACTTTGTGAAATGCAATCCCACACAGAATATGACCATTCTTGTGAGAACGAATCACCTGGCTGAGGACTATATGCCCATCGCCGCTAAAATGATGTCCTACGACAGTGTGTACGCCGAACAAGTAGGCTTCATCGAAAAACCCGGCAGCTATGAAGCCGATGCAAATTTACGAATGGCGGGAGGTGAGTTTTGCGGGAATGCGTGCATGTCCTTAGCCGCTTTTCTTGCCTCTGAGAAAGGAATGAATCCCGACGATTTCATGGAAATTGTCCTTGAAGCTTCCGGAACGGAACAGTTAATCACCTGTCAGGTGAAAAAAGTCAAGGAAGAGTACGTGTGCCGGCTTGCAATGCCTGTGCCCAAAAAAATCGATCGGAAGACAATCCAGTTTGAAGGCAATGACTTGGATATTGTCACGGTGAGATATCCCGATTTTCTACATATTGTGATCGAAGTCGATCAGTTCAATGAGACCGTGAGAAATCGGGCCCAGGCCTTGGCGAAGCTGCTTGGAGCGGCTTCGGAAGCCAGCGTGATCGGCATTTTGTTATTTAACAGTGACTCGGACGAATTGGCTCCGCTTATTTATGTCCCTCTTTTGGACAGCATGATTTGGGAAAGAGGGTGCGGCTCCGGCACGGCTTCGCTTGGCGCCTTCCTGTCATGGAAAAAAAAGGGGGCCGTTTCCGCGCAAATCAAGCAGCCCGGAGGCACCATGACGGTCACGGCCGAATGGGAGGAAGACGGCGTAACAAGTCTCACCATTGAAGGGGCCGTCGGAATTGTAGCCCAAGGCAGAGCGTTCATTGATGTTTAACTTACTGAACCGGATTGGAGTGAAAGTATGCATACGCCCGAACAATTTCTGCAAACTTTAAACGGGTTCCAAGCAAAATTTGCGCAGTTGGCAGAACGCTACGAAGGTACCGTTCAGGGAAGCTCCGAGTTAGAGGCGACCCTGGATGACTATTCCGCTTTTATTACGAACGAGGCTAACGAAGAATCATGGGAACATTGGAACCGGCAAGACCCCGGCCCTATGTCCCGGTTAGTGGAAGATCTGAGGAAGACGTCGGCGTTTTGTGTCGGAATGATGGAAAAATACCGGGCATGGAAGTTGTTGAACGGAATGGCGGAAAGAACGGAGTATTTCCGGAATATAGAGTCCTGCATCGAGAAAGAATTCGGAAGCTTTCAAGTGACGGAGGATTCGAAAGTGCTGCTGGTGGGTTCGGGTTCATTCCCCATGACGCCACTGTACATAGCCAAGCAAACCGGTGCGGAAGTGGTTGGCATTGATATTGATAGGGAGGCAGTCGACCTTGGAAGAAGGGTTGTAAAGGAATTGGGAAGCGGGTTGAAAATCAGGCTGGAGAATGTGTTCGTAGAGCATCTGGATGATATACGGGAGGTGACTCACATCATATTCAGTTCAACGGTCGCCATTAAATACGAACTGCTGGACCGGTTGGATGCGCTGACCGATCGGAATGTGATTGTGGCCATGAGATACGGCGGCGGCTTGAAATCTTTATTCAATTACCCCATGCAAGAGGTGAACGGGAGCAAGTGGAGCTTGGTTGAAACCGTTTTGCGTCCCGGTCATGTGTTCGATATCGCTTTATATCAGAAAGCATAGGCTTTATTTGGGGAAAGGAAGGATCAGATGGATGATTTTCAACGCGTCTTAGTACTGGGAACGGGTCCCGCTTCGATTCAATTGGCCGTCCTGCTAAAAAAAGTTGCGAACTGCCGCGTAGGAATCGCCGGTCGAGAGTCCGCTCGTTCCGAACACTTCTTTGCGGCGCTAAAGGAGAGCAGCGGGCTTATCCGCGCAGACATTCAAAATGACAAGCACCGGCGGCTGCAAGGCGAGTGCGTCGTCGATGATGTTTTTCACGGATACGAGAGCATTACCGGAAAATGGGATACCGTCATCTTGTCCGTTACAGCGGATGCATACATAGGGGTGCTCAAACAAATCGAGGAAAAGCTTTTACAGCAAGTACGGTGTGTGGTCTTAATTTCTCCGACCTTCGGTTCAAACAGCTTAATCCGCCGCTTTATGACGGATATTCGTGCAGACGCGGAAATTATCAGCTTTTCCACCTATCTTGGCGATACGCGCTGGAGGCACGACAATCCTTCCGATCAGGTCATCACGACAGGCATCAAGAAAAAAGTGTTCATTGGCTCGACCAAGGCTCCATCCGATAATGTGGCGAAGCTTCGCGTGTTGTATGAACAACTCGGGATAACTTTGGAAATCATGCGTTCTCCATTCGAAGCGGAAACGAGAAATAGTTCCTTATACGTCCACCCGCCTCTGTTTATGAACGACTTTTCGTTAAATGTCCTGTTTGGAGATGCGGCCCCCAAGAAATTTGTGTACAAAATGTTTCCCGAAGGTCCCATTACACCCGCTTTAATCCGCGATATGGTGGCTTGTTGGAAAGAGATGACGGCCATTCTCCACAAGCTGCATATAGACGGCCTTAATTTGCTTAAGTTCATGACAGACGATAATTATCCGGTGCGGCCGGAAAGCTTATCGCGTCATGAGATCGAAAACTTCCAACATTTCGAAACGATCCATCAAGAGTATTTGGTATACATCCGGTATACATCGCTGTTAATCGATCCATTTTCCGAGCCGGATCCCGATGGGAAATATTTCGATTTCTCAGCAGTTCCCATTCGGCAAATTTTTATCAACCAAGAAGGGTACTGGGACATCCCGCGTATGCCAAAGGAAGATTACTACCGAATAAAAATCATACAAGGCATTGCGAGGTACGTAGACTCAAGCTGTCCGACAATCGATACATTCATTGCAACCTACGAGCGGAAAATAGAGGAAGCGGCTCAACATAAGCTGCAAGGCGAGTTGTTGTCGGATGCATTTACCGTGCAAAGTTTTGAAGAAGATTTGAAAAGAATACGCAGTGAAATAGAGACTAGGCTCGGATCAAAAAACATATAGTACGCTGCATACTGGAGGAGAAGACGTGACGAGAAAAATAGCGGGTTTATTAGCTGCTTTATTGATTACCATTGCCCTGCTGGCAGGCTGCGCCGGCGAAAAGAGCGCGAAAACGGGGTCGACGGAACAAAGCAAAGAACTGGTGTACGCCACGGCAAAAGATATTAACGATATGAATCCCCATCTGTACACGGGTTCAATGCCGGCGCAAGGAATGGTGTACGAATCCTTAGTCGAAAATACGGAAAACGGGATGGAGCCGCTGCTGGCCGAGTCTTGGGAAACTTCGAAGGACGGAAAAACATACACTTTTCATCTAAGAAAAGATGTCACCTTTCATGACGGAGAACCGTTTAACGCGGAGGCTGTGAAGAAAAACATCGAAGCCGTGCAAAAAAACGCAAGCAAGCATTCCTGGATCAAACTATCCACTAAGATCGTCAGCTGCAAGGTGCTGGATGAGTTTACGGTGGAATTGAATCTATCCGAGCCCTACTATCCGGCTTTACAGGAATTGTCGATGACCCGGCCTTACGTATTCATTTCCCCCAAAAATTTCGTTAACGGGGAGACAAAGGATGGCGTGAGCGGATACAACGGCACCGGTCCCTATAAGCTCACGGAGCATAAAACCGAACAGTATGCCACTTTTGAAGCCAACGAAAGCTACTGGGGCGGCGCGCCTAAAGTGAAGAAAATTACGGCGAAAGTTCTTCCGGCAGGGGAAATGACTCTTTTGGCGCTGCAAAAGGGTGAAGTCAATTTTATCTTCACGGATGATCGAGGCGCGGACAGCATTGATGTGGAAGCGATGAACCGGTTCGTTCAATCGGGTGATTTCCAGTTGGTCAGAAGTAAAGCGATGAACACGAAAATGATCGTGGCCAACAGCAGCAAATCAGGCCCCGTACACGAAACGGCCGTGCGTGAGGCCATCTGGTATTCCATTGACCGGGAAACCGTCGGCAAGCAAATTTTTAACGGGATGGAAACGGCGGCTAACGCTCTATTCTCCTCCAACGTCCCTTATGCGGATGTCGATTTGAAGAAGCGGGGCTACGATCCGGAAACGGCGAAAAAGATTTTGGAAGAAGCGGGCTGGCATCTGGAGAGCGGCAAAGAAATCAGAACCAAAGCCGGAAACCCGTTAACCCTGAAGCTTTACTACGACGTCAATTCTTCCTCCCAAAAAACGCAGGCGGAATTTCTTCAGCACACGTTGACAACAATTGGGGCCAAGCTGGACCTTATCGGCGAAGAATCTTCTTCTATCGCGAAACGAAGAGCCACGGGAGACTACGATCTGCTGTTCAATCAAACATGGGGGCTCGCCTACGATCCGCAAAGTACTATTGCCGCCTTTACATCGGAAAGCTCTTATCTGCACACAACCAAAGGCATACCGAAAGCAGCCGAGCTTTATAAAAAAATCGATGAGGTGATGGTGTCCGTCGACGAGAAGACACGGAAATCGTTATACGCGGATATTTTAACGCTTGTCCATGATGAAAGCGTCTTTATCCCCGTTACCAATGGCAGCGTCACCGTTCTGGCTCCCAAAAATTTGAAAGGGATCTCGTTTAAGCAGACGCAATACGAGCTGCCGTTTGAGCAAATGTACTTTGAGTAGCTGCTTGCATGCGCAGGGAACCCCTGAAGCCATGTACAAAAAAGGAGATGACTATGGGCAGTTATATCCTCAAAAGATGTTTATTATCGCTCCCTTTGCTTGTGATCATATCCTTTCTGACGTTTGTTTTAAACCATCTGTCTCCTTTGGACCCGGCCGAAGTGGTCCTTCACGCGCAAGGCGTGCCGAATATAACCGAAGAATTGATCGCGGAAACGAATCGGGCGATCGGACTGGACCAGCCGTTTCTGATCCGTTATTTCAATTGGCTCGTTTCGTGCCTGCAGCTCGATTTCGGCGATTCGTATGTTACGGGGAAACCGGTCTGGTCCTTGCTGGGTCCCGCTTTTCTGAACACCGTAAAGCTGACGCTGGTTTCGATGGCGGCCATTATTGTCCTGTCCATTACCCTAGGCGTGCTCTGCGCATGGAAAGAAGGGGAGAGGGTGGACAAATCGGTTAGAGGCTTCTCGTTTTTGCTGACTTCTATGCCGCCGTACTGGCTTGCATCGCTCATGGTGTGGTTTTTTTCCGTCCACTTGGATCTTCTCCCGACAAGCGGCATGGACTCCTTCAAAAGTTACCTTTTACCGGTTGCCGTGATTACGATCAGTTATACCGGTATTTACTTCCGGATCGTCAGAAGCTCCATGATCGGCCAGATGAATGAGGACTATGTGCTGTACGGCAGGGCAAGCGCCTTACCGGAAAGGAAAATAATGATGCATATCCTAAGAAATTCGCTTCAGGTGGCTGTTTCCGTGTTTTGCATGGCCATCCCCATTATTTTGGGAAGCACAGTCGTCGTAGAAAACCTGTTCGCGTGGCCCGGACTGGGGACGTTAAGTGTCAAATCCATTCTTAGCAGGGATTTCCCGATCATCCAAGCTTATGTCCTTGTTTTGGCGGCGGCCTTCGTACTGTTCAATGCCTTGTCGGATGTGATTCTCGCGGCAATGAACCCCAAGTTAAGGAAGGGGATGTCATGAAACGATTTGAATCGATATGGAAAGACAAGCCGGCTGTTCTATCTTTATTCATTATCGCCGCAATTCTCGCTGCCGGGATCTTTGCCCCTCTGATTGCACCGCATGCTCCCGGGGAAGTGCGTATGGATCTACGGTTTGCGGGTCCGTCGCCGGGCTATCTGTTAGGCAACGATCACTTGGGACGATGTGTTTTATCCAGATTAATTTACGGTATCCGTCCAAGCGTGCTTTGGGTGATGGCTGCCTTGATCCTAACGGTAGGGATCGGTGCCTTTTTCGGCTTTATTGCAGGGTATTTCAGGGGAAGAACCGATGCCGTCGTGATGAGAATTTGCGATGTGATGCTTTCTTTTCCCGGTTATGTCATGATTTTGGCCGTGATCGGCATTGTGGGCGCAGGCTTTGAAAATATCTTGATTGCGTTTGTATGTCTGAAATGGGCCTGGTTTGCCCGTGTCATCCGAACGTCTGTCATGCAAGTTGCCGAAGCGGACTATGTGAAGTTCTCTAAAGCGCTTGGCGCCGGCAGCTTTCAAATTATGGCCAAGCATATTGTGCCCGTCTCGCTTCCCGACATTGCCGTTCTGGCAAGCAGTTCTTTCGGTTCCATGATTTTGCAGTTATCCGGCTTCTCCTTCCTCGGTTTAGGCGTTCAAGCTCCGAACGCAGAGTGGGGCATGATGCTGAATGAGGCAAGGGAAGTCATGTTCTCGAAGCCGGAACTTATGTTAGCGCCGGGTTTAGCAATCGTTCTTGTCGTGTCGGCCGTCAACTTTTTGTCCGATTCACTCCAAGCTGCGTTAGATCCTAAATTACGAACCTCCAAGCAAAAGCCGCAAGGTCAGACCATCGCTTCCGGTACGGCGATTCAAGGAAATGGGGTGGCTTAATCCCGTCATGAACAGTTTAGAAGTGAAAAATTTAAAAGTCTGGGATAACCTCACCGGTGAAGTGATGATCCCGAATAGCTCTTTTCATGTAAAGAAGGGAAGCTGTCTGGCCATCGTCGGAGAAAGCGGAAGCGGGAAGTCCCTGACCTGCAGAGCCGTTATGAGATTGACTAAACCCAATATCCGTCAATCCGGAGACATTCTGTTCGGCGGAGTAAACTTAAGCGAGCTATCCGAGAAAGAAATGAGAAAAAGAAGAGGAAAACAGCTCTGCATGATTTTGCAAAACGGCATGCGGGCCTTCGATCCCTCTTGTGTGGTCGGGGTCCATTTAAAAGAAACGCTTGCCGGACATTTCGGCTGGAGCCGTGACGAAATAACGGCGAAGATGGCCAAAGCAATGGAAAGCGTGATGCTCAAAGATCCGATAGCGGTGATGAACAAGTATCCGCACCAGCTTTCGGGGGGCATGCTTCAACGCGTTATGATTGCGCTGGCTATTGTGCTGGAACCAGATCTCGTGATCGCAGACGAACCGACTACGGCGCTGGATACGATCTCCCAATTCGAGGTAGTCGAACAGTTGGCGCAGCTTAGGAAGAGAATGGGCTGCTCCATGATTTTTATTTCGCACGACCTGGGCATTGTCCGAAAACTTTCGGATGAGGTGCTGGTTATGAAAGAAGGAGAAGTGGTGGAAAGAGGGCCGACTGCGGCCATTTTCACCGAAGCACGCCACGAATATACCCGCTATTTGGTAGCCTCAAAGCTTTCGCTGGATCATCATTTTAGAAACCTAATGGGAGGCGTCCGCCGTGCTGAGGATTGAAGGTGTGGGGAAATCGTACAAAACGGGCGGCTTATTTTCCAAGAAAAAACAAAACGTGTTAGCAGACATCAGCTTCGAATGCGGGCAAGGGGAATGTCTGGGCATCATGGGAGAAAGCGGAAGTGGCAAATCCACACTGGGCCGACTGATCATAGGGATTGAGGAGCCGGATCAAGGAACCGTTTTATTTGAGGGAAAAAGGATAGGGGAGCGGAATGCGAGATGGGGGAACATCAGCGCTGTTTTTCAAGACTATACCTCCTCCATCAATCCGTTTTATACGGTGGAGCAGGCTATGATGGAACCTTTGAAGCTGCAAAACACAGCCCGAAAAGAGGCTTCAGGCAAGATTGATCTGCTGCTGCGTCAAGTCGGACTGGACTCATCCTATCGGACAAAATACCCCCATGAATTGTCGGGCGGAGAAGCTCAAAGAGTGTGCATAGCCAGAGCCGTTTCAACCGAGCCCAAATGTATTTTGCTGGACGAAGCCATCAGCTCGCTGGATGGTTCGGTTCAAATCCAGGTGCTCCAGCTGCTCAAAAGATTGAGGAAAATTTACAACATGGGCTACATCTTCATCACCCATGACATACAGGCTGCCGCCTATATTTGCGACAGGGTCGTCTTCATGCGGCAGGGCCGGATCAAAGAAACGGTGAACATCGCACACTTAAAAGACGTTCAATCCGCGTATGCAAGGAAATTATTGCAGATGATCATTACCTAGCGTTATAAGGCGGACGTAGAGAATTCGGGAAGGAGCAAGAACGGTGAGAGGAGCTTTGTCCTGGCCTTTTCTGAGGCTGTATATGTTGACTCTGTTATACTTCAGCGCCAACTCCATTTTAAACGTGATCATTCCTTTGAAGGGCGAATCGCTGGGGGCCACGAATACGACGATCGGGATCATTATGGGGGCGTACTTATTTACAACGATGTTTTTTCGGCCCTGGGCGGGTCAGGTGATTCACAAGCACGGTCCGATTAAAGTGCTGCGGACGATTCTTGTTATTAACGGGTTCGCTCTACTACTTTACACATTTACCGGGCTCGGGGGATACTTCGCGGCCCGTATGCTGCAAGGGGTCTGTACCGCTTTTTTCTCCATGGCTCTGCAGTTGGGTATTATAGACGCACTGCCGGATAAGGACCGGTCACAAGGTATTTCGATGTATTCCTTATGCGCTTCCATGCCGAATATTATGGGACCTCTGCTGGCTTTGGGCATGTGGCAAACAGCGGATAGCCGTTATTTTATAGTGGTTATGATCACGATTGCCGTTCTTACCGGAGTGGTAGGTTATAGTGCTAGGATGGAAAAAAAAGAGGCCGAACCCGCTGCGGGCCAGCCCGAGCATGGCGCCAAGATGCTCCATTCCTTCGGGCATCTGGTTAAAAACCCGCATATATTCAAATGCAGCGTTCTGATGCTGACAGCTTCCCTTGTATTCGGAGCGGTGACAACCTTTATTCCCCTGTATGCGATGCAGATCGAGAGCGGAAATGCGGCCATATATCTGATGATTCAGGCGACGGCCGTAGTGGCCGCCCGTTTTGTGCTTAGGAAGAAAATCCCTTCGGACGGAAAGTGGCATTCGTCTTTTATGATGGCGATTATGCTGATATTAGCCGCAGGGGTGCAATGTGTAAGCTTTTCCGCAGCCGGCGGAACGATGTTTTTTTATGTCGGCGCAAGTTTAACGGGCATCGCCCAGGCCCTGCTTTATCCGACCTTAACGACGTATTTGACTTTTGTATTGCCGCAGCATAATCGCAATGTGCTGCTCGGCTTATTTATCGCTACGGCCGATTTAGGCGTTTCGCTGGGCGGCGTTGTGATGGGCCCCGTCGCGGATCTTTCTTCGTACTCGTTTATGTACTTGATTTGCGCGATTTTAGGTGCGTCGATGATCTTTTTTGCTTATGAGCGGCGTAAGATTTTTGTCGGGTCAAGATAAACTTGAATGCTGATCAGTCACAAACTTGCAAGCTTACAAGCTTTCAGGCTATCGGCGTATTCAAATCAGCTTCTGATAACTGGCGATATCCAGTCATCTGTCGAACTTGCGCCCGATTTCTTTGAAATGGGCGCATTTTTGGTACCCGAGGGTGGTGTTCCGATCTTCGATGACATAGGTTCTGTAACGCTTGTCACCTGACAGGACTTGACTCCGCATTTCATCCGGCGTTAACGTCACCTTGTGAAACCAATGCTTGAAAATCTATTTATGATATTACTTGAAATATTCGTTACTACAAGCGCAGTCATTCTTTTGCTTAAATTCAATAATTCAACTTATACAGCATTGAAAGCAAGTGTTTATAAATAAAAAAACCTCTCTAATCGCAAAGTCGTTTCATGACGACAGCTTGTTTGCGACTAAGGGAGGTTTTAATCTCAACCGTATTATTCATGTAACTGCTTATGAAACTCGTCAAGCGGCCGGGACAGATTTTGCTTGATGATGCGTGCGGCTGTTGCCGAATCACGATCCTGCAGCGCTTGAATGATTTGTTCATGCTCTTGAACGGCCGTTTGTGTCTGTTCGATTGGATGGCTTAAAAACACATATTTAAAGCGGCGGATATGCAATTGGAGCGAAGAGCAAAAGGACGTGATATACGAATTGTCTGCGATTTCTACAATCAGGTTGTGAAACTCCTCATCATATTCAAGCGCCTGATACAGATCCTTTTCAAGAATGCACTTCGCAAATGCTTGATTCAATTCCCGCAATTGTTCGATTTGTTCCGGCTGAATCAGTTGGGCCGCCATCTCGGCTGCCAATGCGTGCAGTACACCGAGGGGGGCGTACGGTTTATGAATATCGTCTTTGTCGATCCGGGTCACTCGCGTATCCTTGCCGGGAAACATCTGGACGAGTCCCTGTGCTTCGAGCAATTGCAGCGCTTCTCTAACCGGCGTTCGGCTCACGCCCAGCGCAGCGGCAAGTTCGGCATCATTGAGCTTTTCGTCAGGCTGCAGCGTGCCGTCAATAATCCATTTCTGCAATTGTGACAATGTCCGATCTTTGGCTGTCGAGCGGACTGGTGTCGAATAATTGTCAGGTATTGGCATTCCATTCATCCTCTTCATCCTTGATAGACAAAAACAACAGTCATTGTTCCATAATATTTTGATTTTTAATATATCGCATCTTGCAGCTGAAAGCAATTGAAAGAGCATTAGAAACAGCGCTTAAGGGGCGGCAATGAAAGAGAAAAGAGAAAAAGCTTTATTTTATCGCAAAAAAAGATTGCGTCTAGAAGATATGCAGAATATAATATGCAATATATTACGATTGAGATTTGTTCTTGTATCGTTCAAACAACATGAAGCAATGATGAGGAGCAGGCAGAGGCTCTTATGTACAGAGATCGGTGCAGAAGCTGAAAGCATCGTCATAACCCTACTGCCAACTCGCCTCGGAGCTATTTCCTTGAACCAGTCAACGATTAGAGGGAATCGGAGTGGCGCACGTTACTGTGCCGTTGATCGGCTGTTAGCCGATTGGAAGTGGCTGTACTGAGTACGCGGAACTATCTGTGTATGCATGCAGCAATTATGGGTGGTACCGCGGAAGAATACTCGCTCCTTTCGTCCCTTATACGCGTGTTGCGTGTCTGGACGGCAGGAGTTTTTTTATGGGAGGGGGATGAAGGAGAGAATAAGATGATTTTTACAAAAAGGGCTATATGCCAGCCATCTTAAGAGAATGAGTTTCATTCTCTGGAGTGAGAAGCCACTACTATACGAGGAGAGGTTTGCAATGGCAACAAAAACCATACAACCGGCATCAATTGCCGTGAAGACGATTTATCCCATTTTGCTGACGATCAGCATGATGCATTTATTGAATGATACGATTCAGTTTATTGTCCCGTCGTTGTTCCCGATTTTAAAATCGTCCTTGTCCCTAAATTTTGCTCAAATCGGTCTCATTTCACTAATGATCAATTTGACTGCAGCCATTATGCAGCCCCTGATCGGGATTTACACGGACAACAAGGCTAAGCCGATGATGCTGCCGTTCGGCATGCTGTTTACAATGCTTGGCGTCATCACACTTGCTTATGCGCATCAATTTTGGGTTGTCATGTTCGCCGTTATGCTGATTGGACTTGGCTCAGCTATTTTCCATCCGGAGTCGGCACGCGTGTCGTTTCTGGCAGCAGGCGATAAAAAAGGAGCAGCCTCCTCGATTTTTCAATTTGGCGGATTTATGGGGCAAGCGATTGCTCCAGTGCTGACTGCTGTCTGGTTTGTCGTTACCGGCCAGCAAGGGCTCGTTTGGCTTTCGATCGTGATTGCGGCAGGCTTTTTTGCTCAGTTTTATGTGGCCCGCTGGTATCAAAATCAATTGGTTCCAGCTGATGCTGCCGGCGCCAAAACAAAACAAAGTCCAGTGAGTCCAACCGGGTTATCAACCGGCCGTATTGTGCTTGCGATTACAATTCTTATGATTTTGGTATTCTCGAAAAACTTGTATGTTGCGGCGATCAGCAGCTATTATTCGTTCTTTGTCATTGACCGTTTCGGTGTCACGATGGGGCAGGCGCAAATCATTCTGTTCGTATTCCTGGCGGCTAACGTTGTAGGCTTGCTGCTTGGCGGCTTGCTGGCAGACCGCTTTAGCCGGCTGAAACTGATCTGGTTCTCGATCCTGGGCACCGCACCATTTGCATTGATGCTGCCCTATTCCAATCTGACTTTCTCAATCATCTGGATTTTCTTGGCTGGCACAATTTTGTCATCTTCTTTCTCGGTTATTATGGTTTATGCCAACGAGCTGCTGCCGGGCAAAGTAGGACTTGTCTCCGGGATCTTCTTTGGGCTTGCTTTCGGTTTAGGCGGTGTCGGCTCCGCCATTCTCGGCAACATGGCCGACACAACAAGTATTGATTTCATTATTCAATGCTGCGCTTACTTGCCGCTGTTGGGGCTGTTAACGATTTTCCTGCCGTCGGACAAAAAAGTAAAGAAAGAAGCGCAGCAGGTCTCTGTTGCTCAATCTTAACTTAATTGATGCTGTCCATGATGTCCCGCTCGCCGGGATAGCCGGAAGAAGAAGTTGGCCGGCAGGGCGGCGGAGGTGCCGTCCAGCATCCTGTCGTTAACCAGATGATTGAGCAGGTAAAAGCCAGTATGACGGAATTGCAGATGCCCGCTTATAATGAACGTACTCGAGAAGGTGGGGTGCGGACAGTCGTCGCCCGTGTCGGCGAAGTGACGGGGCATGTACAGCTTACAGCTTACACTCATAACCGCTACGGACTGGCTGCCGGATTCCAAGCAGTTTGTGCAGCGTATTCCTTGGAGGGATGCGCCGAGAAGCTGCTGCCAGAATGGGTCGGGCGCTGCATCAAGCCCGATTTCATTGTCGTTGACCCTCCGTGGAGGTTGTGAACAGTCGCTGCTGCAAGCCATTCTCCAAGCCAGGCCCGCGCGGCTCGTGTACGTCTCCTGCAACCCGGCCACTCTGGCCAAGGATTGCGAAACGCTGCTCCGCGGCGGCTACCAGATCGAATGGGTGCAGCCGGTGAATATGTTTCCACAGATGACGCATGTGGAGTGTACAGTGAGTCTTGAAAGAAAAGATACAGTTCAATAAACTGTACCTTAATTCGAGGGGAGAGGATTGGAAAGGTTATAGTTAATCTTAATCTTTCCATCCTCGAATACTTCGATTGTTTGGATAAGCCTTTGGAGGAACTGCTTCAATACCTGTTCATCGCTAATGTCGAGGTCAACGAAGCGTTCAACTTCCTTCCTAAAAGCTTCTTTGCGTTCTGTGAGGTTCTTTCCTTCATCTAAGGCTACAATAAATTCAGCCTTCTTATTCAGTAATTCTTGTTGTTGGTGGGCGACACGCTCGTTCTGATGCTTGAATTGGTCGGAATCGATTGACCCGTCAACATGTAAAGTCAGCAACTTATCTAATCAAATATCGAGTTCCCCTAGTTGCTTCTCTACACGTTTGTTCCTTAGAAATAGTTTCTGCTAAGGCGATTTGATTCTGCAAGCTATTCTTCTGTTCTTCCCTTTTTGTGCTAACTCTTGCATAAACAACGCACTTCATTGTTTCGCCACTCCTTCCATGTGTGAAGGAATGACATTTGCTCTATCATCATCGTACTTTTTGGCTTCAATAGTGCCAATCTGATGGCTTAGTAGGGAGAATAAAATCTCCTCTAAGGATGCTGTTCCTACGAATGTGCGTTCAACTATCGTTGTTGATTCCCCCTCTCAGGCTAACCATCGCGATATGGTGGGGGATCCTTGCGATAAAGGTGTTATTACTCTTGACTACTTCCAATTTTTAGGGGTATAGTGTTGGTGTTTCTGATTCGTATCATTGTATAAAATTGAGGGGGGGGCTTTTATGGATGAGGTTCAATTACTCAAAATGGCTGTAAAGCAATACGGATTAAATCCTAGTAGTCTTATTATTGAAAAAGAGCTTCAATCTAACAATTGGCATGGAGATTTACATTTCAAAATTCATATCGATAACAAATCTTTCTCGGCAAGATTTATTGGGAATAAGCGTTACGAAACAGATGTCTTTATACAATTGTCTGATAAAGTTCTGAACGAACAAATAAGATTTTGTAATTACCTGCTAAATTCGGGTATTCCATTTATGAAACATGTGCCAACTGTTAATGGGGAATCGTTCACATCAATATGTTTCGAAGATAAAGTATGGAAATTCGTACTATTTGAGTGGATGGAAGGCGAACACCTTACCCAATGTACAGATACCATTGCTCGAACATTTGGTGCTTTCGCACGAAAGATACATAACATATCATCTAAGTTCGAAACTAATGTCTTTCCTCAAGAGTCACACAGTAAAGGTCATCAAGAATTTTACAATTTACTAGTTGCTCATGCTACCTCATCTAAGCTTTCGCCCCCCACAACAGATTTGCTGAAAAGTTACCTAAACGAAAGTGAGCATCATAAAGACCGTGCAAAGACTGATTCACATGACTTCATTGTTCAATCTGACCTAAACCCGTTAAATATTCTTTGGAATCAAAGAGAGGAAATAATTGGTGTTGTTGATCTCGAATCAATAACATACACGGATAGGGTGGAGGGGCTAGCATGGTTGGTAAAATGGTACTCTAGAACTCATGGAATTGCTTCTCATGAAATGTCGCCACTCCTTGCTAAATCGGTATTACAGGGATATGGTGCAGATGAATTACTCACACCAAGGGATTTAAAGAGACTCCCCTCCTTGTTATGGTTAACAGGTTGTCTAAATTGGAATTTTACCTCCAAGACAATTGAGTTAATAAAGAACAATGAAGATGCTCTTCTGAAAGAACATCTAATGAAGTATTTTAAGCGAGGAGAAATATTACTCTCACTTCTATAATGTTAGTTATTTTGCGTTCCCCCCTTCGGGAGGTTACATATTCTAGTGGTCGCTCCGCTTGGGGCTGTCGCCCTGATTTTTCATTTTACTATTTCAATGAGAAACACAGGTGGGTAAGGAAACATTATAGGTAACTGGCTATTTTAGGGTAAAGATGAGCAGGTAGTCTCGGGAATTAGGTTATAAAATTGCACCTATTATACGTGGGACAACCAAATGGGCGAAATTTCTCACGGAGCAGATAGAGGTAAACTCTGTAAAAGAGAGTAAGTACGAATCAATCGTGACCGGATGGGGTCTACATATAATATAAAAAGGAGCGGCTTTATCTGAGCCGCCCAAATGTCATTCTTTAATTAAGTTTTGTACTCCCTGTCACCTCGTCACATGTGGAGTGCGTGGTAAGGATATAGGGGGTGGATTAATTAATTTTATAATGAGGGGCTTCCTTAAGAGGAGGTTCTTTTTTGTGCATACTTCGATTAATATGTATTAATTTGGTGAATATTGGTATGATTAATGTATTAAAATTCAGATTTTATTTAGGAATTTATATCATTCTCATTGGTCGGTATTATTCATGAGGCGGGTGATTTTTATGAAGGTATATATAAGAAAAAGTTTTGATAACGAAATTGCCAATCACAATTTTTATGCAGCGTATGACGGATTTAAACAAATGGGATTTGAAATTTATTATTTTAAAAATATTGATGAGCTATCTGATAATAAAAAAGAAGATATAATAGTTAGTTATGTTGATGATGTTAGAACAGTACTTTTTAAACATGATATAATCCCACCTGAAATTGATTACCCTGAAGAATTAAAAAACTACTTGGGTAGGAAGGTTTGGAATTCAAAATTAAGTGTAATAGCAAACAACCCTGAGAACTGGAATGTATTTATTAAGCCTGTCGAGGATAAAAAGTTTACTGGTGTTGTTGTTAGAAGTACTAAGGATTTAATAGGTTGTGGTACAAATGGTGAAGATCCAAATATATTATGTTCGGAAGTTGTAAACTTTGTAGCGGAGTGGAGATGTTTTGTTAGATACGGGAAAATACTAGACATTAGAAGATATAAAGGGAATTGGAGAGTGCACTTTGATTATAAAATAATTGAAAATGTCGTCTCTCAGTTCGAATCTGCTCCTAATGGTTATGCCGTAGATTTTGGATTAACCGATAAAGGTGAAACATTGTTAATTGAAGTTAACGATGGCTATTCTTTAGGGCATTATGGGTTATTTTCCTTGGATTATGCTAAGTTATTATCGGCAAGATGGTCTGAGTTAACCTCGACGATAGATGAGTGTGATTTTTAATATAGCTTCTGTTTACAATTATCGCTAGAGGTGACGTGGTTGAAGCCATTTAGAAAACGTTTCAAGAAAGTAACCGTGAATGGTCATCAATTTCATTGTGTGATTGATGAGTATTTTAGAAATGATTCGGTTTCTTTTCGAGTGTACCCTCATAACACCAAAACATCTTTTTTTGAAATTTACTTCTCATGGGAAGAATCTTGTCATTTCAATCTTAACCTGCCTGATACATGTTCAACTTTAATTAATTACGCTATTGAAAACGGATGGGCATACACTCAGGAAAAACAACAGATGTGTATCAGACAAGGCGATTATCTTAGAAAATTAATTGAAATACCAGATTAATTTCTAATGGTTAAACATGCAAGTTTGATAATGATATTGAGTGTGCAGTAAATCTAGCAAATTCAACTAATGATGCATAGGAGCAAAATAATGGAATTTGAATTTCATATTACAGTCAATAATTTAAGGCTTGCCGAAAAGGAATATTTTGTTAATATTTGTATTTTGGAACAAGTGAAGCCTCTTATGATTGTCTTAGACAAAGGGGATTATATTAATCAGCCTATGTGTACAGGGATTATGGAAAGTACTGATTATTATGAAGCGAAAAAAGAAATTGAGAAAATTGCAACCAAATTTCAAAAAAACGGATTTACTATCATGAGGACAAAAATAGAGATATCTCCAGATGAGGAAAAGTATTTCCATATGCCAGTAACTAGGAATTCTAAGCCTTATTTCGAATGGCATGGCAAAGTAGCTGTGAAAGAAGTTGCCAGGCTAAAAAATTTATGTGAGGGTCTTGGCGGGCATATTTCAAGAAACTCTTTAGCAACAAATGGAGAAGTAAGATTTATTACAGTCAGAGAATATGAAAGTAAGGAAAAATTCTATGCAAGGGTAGATAAGTTGCATTCTATTTTGCAAGAAAATATGATAGATGTTCTGAAAGAACAATATGAATTATGTATCTATGACAGTAGAGAAGAACTGGATAGCGGATGGGTTTCATAAATTTCACAATAGAGGGATGCAATAATGATTAAGCTTGAGAATTTAAAAGATATGAATGATGAGGATAGAGAACTCATTGTCTTAGAAGCACTTTTGAGAAGAATATCACTTGTGAATATGCCATTTGTTTTAAAAGGCAGCCTATTAACAAGACAATATTTGAATAACCCAGATACTAGGCATGTTGAAGATCTCGACTTTTTGTATATGGATAAGATCAAAGATGTAGAGCATGCACATGAAACATTTACAAATTGGATGATCCAAGTGACTGAAACGGATCTTGGTGATGGTATAACGTTTAGAAGTTTTCGAGAGAATGCATTTTGGCGGTGTATAGATTATGCAATGTCAGATGATTTTCCTACAATAAATACAGATCTTGCCTATTTTTTCACCGATGAGCCTAGGGAAGTAAATCATTATAATGAAATATATCTAGATGTTTCATTCAATTTAGAAATGGCAGTAGATCCCGTTTCAATTGAGTATCGACCAGTTCTTGGTGATACTTTCGGTGTTCCTTATTCCGTACCACTTTCGATACAAATTGCTTGGAAACTACATCAAACCATTGTGAGACCAAGGTTTAAGGATCTTTATGATTTAAAATATTTATTATCACATCCGTCCTATGATGAACGTGCACTTAATGAAACATTACAGGCACTCGTTAATGAATGCAGTATAGATCAATCGATTACACCTATTGCTATAAAAAAGATACTTGTAGATGATTTGGGTGGATTGTATCATTCGTTATCCAATGATTATTCACTAAAAAAATATGCTGGCAGTATCATTCAAGAAGTCTATTTTATGAAGTTAGTGGCTGATTTACGTAAAATAATGAACCAAGTTGGTATTAATGAAAAGGCATACGTTAATTTACCTAGACCAACACATAGGATACATAAGTGATAAAGAATGAAATTCGGATGCAATAAAATATAGAATTCAATAACTGATGAAAAAACTATCGTAGTTACAGGGCATTTGTGTATCGCGATATCAAAAATGAACCGAGAGCACATTTGCCTTCGGTTTTTCTCTATGCCTACACACCCTATCAGTCTATTAAAACAAAAGGAGGTTGGTTGATGGTGGAGGTATTTTCATTCAAACATAGAGGATGGTGTGCCGCTTATTGTATGATAGAGAATAGAGCGACTGCCTCAATAGGTCGGTCGTTATTACTATAGAACAAGGTGGAGTACATGTCCTGGAGCAAATTGAAACAAAATCTGGAGAGTTTTCTTTGTCCTGCGTTAGATGGAAGAGTCGAATACCGTGCAACCGGCTACCGTTATTTACCCGATAAAGCAGGGATTTGTTATATTACGGTAGATAAAAAGAACGTCCTCAATATGAACGATGCAACTAATTTAATCAGATGGTATCAGACGGAGTTGGAAATTAAGAATGATCCGGATATCCAAATTCCTATCAGCGATGAAGAAATGGAAGCAGTGAGAAAAGAAACGAAAGGGAAAGTTCCGGAGGATCGTCTAAAAGTAATTGCAAGGAGCAGAAAAAGTTCAGATCATGCAAAGGAGCTTTTGTCGGCACAGACATCATTAAGTAAATCAAATTTTGTCGTTGTGGCTAATAAGTTTTTATCCACTTCTATTGAGGAAAGCATAGAGAGCCATGATATTTTATTGAATATTCTAGCTTTGGTGGACAGACGAGTCGGAAAAAAGCGAATTTTGAACATGTCCGAGAAGATGAAGGTAAAGCATCCGATTGTGCAGTATTTTTATGAACTACGGCGTAGTACGTTATAAAAATAAATACTAAAAAATGAAGATATTTTTATGATATTACATTCGGGGAAGAGGGGGAATTTCATGTCTGAACAAACAAAGATGGAAAGGGTTCATCATGTATTTGAGAAGATATCGAATCAATACGACTCGATGAACTCTGTCATCACTTTTAAGAGACATATCGCATGGCGTCAAGATGTCATGAAACAGATGAAAGTGAGAGAAGGAAGTAAAGCTCTTGATGTGTGCACGGGAACCGGGGATTGGGCGATTGCTTTGGCAAATGTTATTGGAACGCACGGAGAAGTAATCGGATTGGATTTTAGCAAAAACATGCTCAAAATTGCACAAAATAAGCAAGAGCAGCAAGCTCTAAAGCAGCTTACATTTATCCAAGGAAATGCCATGGAACTCCCTTTTGAAGATGATTCATTTGATTATGTAACCATTGGTTTTGGTTTAAGAAATGTACCGGACTATTTAACCGTTTTACGGGAAATGTATCGGGTAACAAAACCGGGCGGAAAAGTAGTTTGTTTAGAAACATCCCAACCGACGTTAATCGGGTATAGGCAGCTTTCCCTTTTTTATGTTCGCTATATCATGCCCTTGCTTGGAAAGTTTATTGCCAAAAGTTATGACGAATATTCATGGTTACAAGAATCAGCTCGTCATTTCCCCGATAAAAATGTGCTTAAACAAATGTTTTTAGAAGCGGGATTTTCCAAAGTAGAAGCAAAAAGCTATAGTGGCGGCGTCGCGGCCATGCATATGGCTATAAAATAGAGAATACCGGCAGGGATAGCATAACTAGCAGCATGAAGCTAGGAGATAATAAAAAAACATCCTGCCTCTATGGTTGAATATGCCGATTTTCAGTCGGACAATTCAGTATAAAGGAAGGATATAGGCGAATTTGGGGGAGGGATATAACTTAAACCCACCCCTGTTTAGTCCATTTCATTTTTATTTAGTAACAATAGGGGTTCCAATCCCACTGCGCGTTTTTTTGAACAGTAAGATCGCAAGAAGTAAAGCTATGCTTACAGCGGCAAGACCCAGCCAGTTCAAATACAGGACAGATGTACGGCTGACGACAAGCCCGCCTAATCCGGATCCCAGCGCAAAGCCAAATTGGATGAACGAAGTATTTACGCTTAGGGCAATGTCCGGATTTCGGGGTGCCAGAGTAACCAGATATAGCTGCTGGGCAGGGGAAATACTCCAAGTGGCTAACATAAAAATCATGATAACCAAGATCAATACAAAGAGATTGACACCGGCTAGAGTGAATAAAAGGAGAGCTGCTCCTTGAAGCAGGAGCCCGAGACAAATGGTGAATTTCGCTCCCTTTGCATCTGCCAATTGTCCGCCTACTTTTGACCCGACGAAGCTGCAAATTCCCGCCAGGAATAGAACACCGCTAATTTCGGTAATGGAAAGAGAGGATGCGGCCTGCAAGAAAGGCGTCATATAAGTGAACAGGGTAGAATAACCGCCGATATAAAATAAAGTAATCATCAAGGCAGTCAAAATGTTTGAATTTCTTAAAATGGAGAGCTGCATCCTAAGGGTAACCTTTTCTTCTTTTTTGATTGAAGGAACCTTTTTATAGATGATGAGCAAGGGAAGAACGCTTAATAAACCGATCCCAATAAATAAAACCCTCCATCCGAACATCTCACTAAAAAATGTGCCAATCGGAACACCCAGCACTAGCGAACTGCTAAGCCCCATCAAAATGATACCGATGGCATTGCCCCTTCTTTCTTTTTCAACGAGTCGTGTCGCTACAGCCATGGCTACTACGGTCGTGATTCCTCCGCTAGCCCCTTGAATAATTCGCACCCCTAGTACGGTTTCGTAAGAAAGGTTTACAAACATAAGTCCGTTGCTGGCAATAAACACACTAAGGGCAGCCATCAGCAGCTTCTTGCGATCCACATTTATCGTTAATGCAATCAGAATCGGAGCAACGATGGCCGCTGCGAGAGCAAATACAGTCACCAATAACCCGGCTTCGGAAGTAGATACTCTCAAGTCCGCGGCGATCATTTCAATGACTCCTGTAATAATGTATTCAATGGTTCCGATCAGAAAAACAGCAAGTGCCAGGACATAGATGATCCGATTATTTTTCAATTCAATCCGCTCCTCCCCCGGTTATCTATGTACAATTGGGATTTGGATTTCCATTAATTGGGCATCTTGTTTTGTAGACAACGGTAAATAGATTTCCCGACCAGGTTCGTTTTCTTTGATCTGATAGTTATTTTTCTCAATCCATTTAGCTAAATTCACACAGGCTGTACAAGCAAAGCTAGAATCCGAACGAAAGGCCATTGTGGCCATCATCGGCTCAGGAGGAAGAGTCCGCAACTGAAACGGATCTGGAGATAATGGCGGCTCGCAGGTTAAAAAATAACCGACCTCAAACTCAAACTCATCCTCTTTTCCGTCTATTTCTTTCCACAAAACAACCTGCGGACCTTGAACCAATTGGCGAGTTTCCTTTGTTAATAACTGATCAAAAGTACGAAACAGGTACGGAATGTCTTCTTCTCTCCCGTGCGCTTTCAGAAAAAGAAACTGCCTAGCCTCTTCTGCTTTGATCCTGATTTCTTGACCCGTTTCGACTTGCCCTTCTTTTTCTATAAGCTGCATACGCTCCTCAATCCGGGCGAGCTTAGCTTGTTCCGTATCGATGATTTGCTGGATTTCGCTTCTTTTCAGCTTAAACATGCCTTGAATATTCTCCAATGTAATATCTTCCTGGAGCAGTTGTGTAATTTGCGGCAAGGTGAAACCCAGTTCCTTATAAATTAAGATTCGATTGAGCTCAAGAAGCTGATCTGCGGAATAGTAACGGTAGCCGGTATCGTGATCCACCTTTCTCGGCTTTAGTATGCCGATTTGGTCATAATAGCGCAGTGTTTTTAAGGAGACCTTACTTAGCTTGGAAAACTCACTGATTTTAAACAAAATATCACCTCCGATTTATAACATAAGGAGAGTATACAGTTTCCCGTGCAGGGGAAAGTCAAGTGTGCGGGAGGAAGTCGATATTTGGCCTATGCCGTGTTTCATGTTTATCACTGTACGATGAGGTTATTGTTAAGTCAAAGAAACGTTTCTGAATAGAACGTTCATTTTTTTGAATGAATGGGTGGGGACTATCAAGAAAACCTCCTCTTTTTTTTGTATGAAAAAAGAACCCACCTGTCAGGTAGGTTCTCTGTACGATCATGGTTTAAGTAACTGCAACACGGCTTGAGGATCCTGATTTGCATGGGCCAACATCGTTTGGGCGGCTTGCGTTAACATATTGGATTTTGTCAATTTTGAAATATCCTTGGCCATGTCCGCATCACGAATACGTGATGCGGCTGTCATTTGATTTTCTGCAGAATTATTCACGTTGTTTAAGGTGTGTTCCATACGGTTTTGCAATGCGCCATACATCGCCCGATAGTGCAGAACTTTTTCAATGGCTCCATCCGCTTTGGCTAATGCTTGCTCAGGTATGGAGGGTGGGAGCAGCCCTAAATCCTTAATGCCCAATCTCTGCGTGCCCACATTGAACAGGGGGATAATAAGGGTCTCGTCTTTGTTAGCTCCTGCTTGAATGGTAAGTTTTGGCGGGAGATAGTCGATATCCGTGATGTCTGTATTCACTGTGGTTTCAATGTGTTTAGTTTCGACGGTTTCTTGCGTCTGTTCAAACGGTTCATAATTTAATGAAAACGGGCCATATTTAAAGCTAAAAGTTACACTCGAACCACTGGGCACGTTTAGCTGCCAATTAAAATTGACTTGGGGCTGTCCAGCCGCGGGATTATCTATGGAAAGCTCTGTTGGCGATAAAGATCCAAGCGGAAACTGAATGCCTGCGTTAGCCTCTGTCCCCGTCATGGTAAAGGAACTGCCTCCGGGTGGACTTATTACGGTATGGCCATTAGCCAACGGGCTTCCACCGGCACCCGTGATAACTGAATTTGTTGGAGGGTTAACTATATTACTCAGATTAATATTCGTGTTGAATGAATCTTTATTAGTGATTTCATATCTGATTTCCATCGAATTATCGGCTAAAAGAGTCCTATATCTCATAATGGACAGGTTTGTACCGGGAAACCACATATGCTCCCAAGCGGGATCACTGCCTGAGTTGCTGCGAGATGAATATTCAATTGGCCATGATCTTCCGTTAACCTCGATATCTTCGAACAACGAACCATATGCATCGACAGAATGTCTCGGTCCGAAACTGGTTTTATTCATGCCGTGAGTGTACCAGTAGGCAGGTTTAGAAAATTCAGGATCGTTCACAGCTGTCAACGATTCATAAATAGTCTTATTGGTGTCCGTTTTTGTTGTGGTTAGGGTGTCAACATTATATTCGTTAAATGCTTCTGTTCCATCCGGTAAAACAATAGGTGTAATATTGTTCGCATTTGAAAATGTATGGGTCGTTTCGGATGTATCGGAACTACCAATCACATGTCTGGCTTCATCGGGTGTTCCCCGTGGTTTGTACACGATCGTTTTGTTTATGGAAGATACCGGTGGAGGATCACTTGCCGAAAAAGTGCTGCTGCTGCTTGAACGATCAGCCAATATCTTATAATCAGTTCTTGCTAACAAATTCATCGTATTAAAAGCGGTTTTCTTTGAAAGACTCTCGATTTCATTCGAAAGCTGACGGATTTCCGTGTCAATCTTTCGCCGATCTTCATCGGTAAGGGGATCATTTAAGCCTTGAATGGTCAGTTCCCTTTGTCTTTGTAAAATATCCGTGATCTCTTGTAAACCGCCCTCTGCGGTTTGAATAAGTGAAATGCCATCCATAACATTTTTGGAAGCCTGATGTAAGCCTCTAATTTGTGTTCTCATTTTTTCGGATATGGCCAACCCGGCAGCATCGTCAGAAGCTTTATTGATTCGTAATCCTGAAGAAAGTTTTTCCAGACTACTCGAACTCGCTTTAGAATTTTTTTGCAGCGTATTATTTATCCTAAGGGCCGGTATATTGTGGGATATTTTCATGTCTCATACCTCTGTAACAATGATGTGATAGGTTTATTTTACCATGCCAATAGAACTAGCGTACATAAAGTTAACATAAAAACTTACATAACTGGGCCCGTAAATTCAATTAGCCGAAACGAGACCTTTTCAAGAATATAGTTGCATCATGTTATTTAAATAAGTTCGAAAGTCTTCAACGTATGTTTTGGGCTCTACGATTTTTAGATTTGTGCCAAAACTTGCTAAAAATTGAAATCCCGTACTATTTTGAGGGATATTAATTGTGGCTAATAAAAAATCAGAATTATAGGTTTCAATACTCTTTCGACCGTACCTTTCAATGAATTGATCTTTGATGCTAGGCGAAATCAATGCCTGAATAGCGACTAGTTGGGGTCGATAACTTGCTTCGTGTTCTTGTTCCAACAAATCATCTCTAGGGCTGAACGTTTGTTCATTCATAATAAGATGATCGATCCGAGATAATTTAAACGTTCTATTGCTCATACGATGTAAGCAGAATCCTTTGAGATACCAGCTCGTTTCGCTAAAATGAAGCTGATAGGGCTCGACAATTCTGTTCGTCACGGTACCGTTTTTATCTATATACTCAAATGAAACTAACCTTCTCTTTAATATAGATTCTTGACACATCTTCAAGGTTTGAATAATCTCAGACCGGCCCTCCCAATCATAAAAGGACAGTTGAATCGAACTTTTCGGAGCCAATGGGCTAACCATCGCTTCTATTTTTTTGATCGTTAGTTCAACTTCTTCGCTAATTAGAATTTGTTCCAATCCGCCGAGCGCAGCCAATATATTCTCTAAGTCGGAGCTATTTAAAAGACGTTTATCGACCTTATATTCATCCATAATGCCGTAGCCGCCGTTAACTCCATGGATAGAATAGATCGGGATGTTGGATAAGCTCAAGGTTTCCATATCGCGAAGAATCGTTCTTTTGGAAACGTTAAATAATTGCGCGAATTCGTTTGTTGAAACGATATTTTTTTTCAGCAAGATCATAATGATAGAGATGAGTCTCTCAACCTTGTCCATCGGTTCGCCTCTTTTTCTACTTCCGTATGAAATGGTGACATATAGCTGTCATCTATTGTTGATTATACTACATGTATAACAAGAAGGAGGTATTGCTTTATGGCAGCTGTTGTATATGTAAACTTGGATGGAAATGCGGAACAAGCGATTGAATTTTATTCGGAGGCTTTAAGCGCCATTGAAGTGAAAAAAGTGAAATTCGGGGATATCCCGCAAGATCCAAACTACCCGATGCCGGAAAATGAGTTAACTATGATCATGGAGTCTTCCATAGAATTCGCAGGCGGGAAAATCATGATGTCGGACATTTTGCCTTCCATGAAGGCGGTAACAGGTGAGTTGGTGAAAGGGAATAATATTCTGATTAGTCTGGTCATGGATGATAAGCAAAAACTGGAAGAATACTTTACTCATTTGTCTGTCGGCGGCCATGTTATCATGCCGTTATCCGATACTCCTTGGTCGTCGTGCTTTGGAATGCTGGTTGATAAATTCGGAGTTAACTGGAAATTTAACAGCGACGCAGATAAGTTTCTGGATAACGTAATAGCCAACAAACAGTAACTCATACTCAACTATGGATATGAATCATTTAATTCCCGTAAAATCGAGAGAAGAGTTGAGGTTTTGGCTGCTGGAAAATAGGAAGACCCAAAAGTTCTGCTGGATCTTGGTTAGTATGACGCCCAAATCGGATACGCTCTTCTATTTGGACGCGGTCGAGGAAGCTTTATGCTTTGGATGGATCGATGGGGTCAAGAAGAACATAGCTGAAACGGGGCTGGCTCAGAGACTGTCCCCTCGAAGCAAAAAAAGCTCATGGACTGAATTAAATAAAGAACGTGTCCGCCGCCTCGAAAAGTTGGGGTTGATGACAGACGAAGGAAGAAAAGTTCTTCCTGATATGGATGTCGATTCTTTTCGAATTCATCCGGTTATAGAGCAAAGGCTGAAAGAGGAAAAGCTAGTCTATGAGAATTTCAAGGCATTTCCGGATCTGTATAAAAGAGTTCGGATCGACACGATACAAAGCATAAAAAATCAACCGGAATTATTTGAGAGCAGATTAGACAAATTCATAACAAACACGAGAGAAAATAAAATCTACGGCCAATGGAACGATAATGGACGTCTGCTGGATTATTAAGATCTAGGATGTTGCAATGTAGATGCGGGCATGTTAAGATCGTGCTGACACTTAACGATCGGAGTTGAAGAGGATAATGTAGGTTTTCTTGCCGCTTTTTAAAGAATAAAACAATACATTTGGTTTATTCTTTATTGGCAAGAAAGTTACCTTATTCTTTTCACTCAAAAAATAGATCCTTTTCCTACCCGGCATCGGGTTGGATTTGCCGTATTTTTTTGAGCTACAAGAAAGGTAACTTTCTTGTGGCTCTTTTTTATTTTGACAAAAATGTGCAACTGAAAGAAATCAATCAATTCTAGGAGGATGAAAGCGATGAAGAACGAGGTTGTAGATGATTGTGTGAATCGGTTCTTGCTGGGTGAAGCGGTTCACAAAAAAACAATTCGGTTGCCGGAGGCTTACCCATCTATCGACAGGTGCACATAGCGATCCGACTGGAAACGTTATGCGCTTGTTCTGTATAGTTGGTTAACGACGTGTCAAAGCGCCGACTGACGGTTGCTTTTTTTACGTTTTCTCCGGCAGTAAGGAGAAGACATGAGACTACCCTCGAAATATGAAACGATTCGACAAATATTGTCCGACTTCAAGCAGCCCGAGTATCGGTATGCTCAGATTATGGACGCGATTTTCAAGCACAACGTCGTCGAATACGGGCGGATGACCATGCTGCCCCAATTTTTGCGCGACGAGTTGACCCGGATGCTTGGTCCGAACGTCTGCAGGATCGTTCCGGTAAAAGAACTCACGTCGAAACAGGTTAACAAGGTGCTGTTCGCCATTGCGGGCGACGAGCGCGTGGAGGCCGTACGACTTACTTATGAGCGGGGCTGGAAATCGTATTGTATTTCCACGCAGTGCGGCTGCGGTTTCGGGTGCAAGTTTTGCGCCACCGGTACCATCGGCCTGAAACGAAATCTGACCGCCGAAGAAATTACCGACCAATTGCTGCACTTTCGCTTGAACGGCCACGCTTTGGACAGTGTCTCCTTCATGGGCATGGGGGAGGCGCTCGCCAACCCGTATATTTTTGATGCCATAACGATTTTGACCGACCCGCAGCTCTTTGGTTTAGGACATCGACGAATTACCGTTTCCACCATCGGCCTGCTGCCGGGTATCGAAAGGCTGACACGTGAGTTTCCGCAAGTCAATCTAACCTTCTCGCTGCATTCGCCGTTCGACGATCAGCGAAGCGAGCTGATGCCGATCAACGACCGATTCCCAATCCACGATGTGCTGGAGGCATTGGATCATCACATCCGACATACGGGGAGAAAGGTGTATATTGCGTATATTCTTCTTCGTGGAGTCAACGACTCGACGGCGCACGCGGAAGCGGTTGCCGAGCTGTTAAGAGGAAGAGGACCTGTGGAACATCTCTATCACGTTAACTTAATTCCGTTCAATTCGACCGAAGTTACGCCGGACAACTATCAGCAATCTGAATCTAATCGGATTAAAGCGTTTGTTCGGATCTTGAAGTCAAAGGGAATCAGTGTCACGGTCCGAACTCAGTTCGGATCGGACATTAACGCGGCATGCGGCCAGCTATACCGCTCCGAATAATCGATTAACCGGGAGGTGTACTGGGGGAAATACTAAAGAGGGGCAATTAGCCCCTCTGTTTCTTTTATCCGATGAAATATCAATTTGTGTTCGTTTAATAAAATCATTCAGGAGTTACCCGCCATAGCCTCGCTGTAGCAGTTAATATTCCTTCATCAAATTCCATCTTGTAGATATCAGGCTTTGAAGTGTTTAATAAAAAGTCCAAATCAAACTGGGGGTCGAAATATCCCATCATCATCGTCATGACCGCTCCATGAGTTCCAATAGCAACTTTCTGCCCCTTATATTCGCTTAGGATGTTTTTAAAAATAGCTACAACACGGTTTTGACTATTTGTAAAAGACTCTCCTCCAGGCAACGAAAAGTCCGGGTCTGAAAACATCTTCTTTACTAATGGATACACTTCCGTATCAGGCAGTATTTTATCATCGCCAATAAATACGGTTTCTTTTAGTTCCTCTATAACAATCATTTCTTTGCCTAAAGACCGAGCTAATCCCTCAAGTGTTAATATTGCCCTTTTGTACGGACTTGAGATGAACGCGTCTATACCCTCGTCTTTCAACAATTGAGCTACAATTTGGGCATCCGAGCTGCCCTTTAAAGTCAGCCCGCGTGTTCTTTCGTTCCCTTCCGTTTTAGGTGATTCTCCGTGCCTGACCATGTATACAAAGGTTTTCATAAGTTGTTACTTCTCCTTTTCTAAGCCTCTACTACAAAGTATGTTCCCTGATAATACCATTCTCAACTAAACAAGTACATTCATGTTAGTACGGAATACTGCCCGATAGCTTAATGAATAGGTGACATTGACCCTTGAACGAATAATCGGGATAATTAAAACTAAATGGCCGCAACCGATCCGAAAGGAAGGGAATAAGCATGAAAGAACCATCTGAACAGCTGATTGAAATGCTTGGGCATCCGTACAGTCCCAAGAATGTACAAGCTTTGCTGCAACCATTCGGCATCAAGCGAATGCCGCCCGCGAACAGCTATTTTAACGACGATATCATCTGGTCTGTGAAATCATCGATACGCCTCGATCTTTATCGCGCACCCAAAATAAATGATCTGACTGGGCTCAACTATACAAATGAAGATGGATGGATCGTTGGCGCGATACATTTTCTTGCGCCCGAGTCGGATGACAGAATTAAAACTCCGTTTCCCGGAGATCTTCCCAAGGGAATCACAATGCGCTCAACACCGGAGGAGTCGATACAAGCATATGGTCAGCCCCACCTGGATGAAGAATGCGAATGGCCCGGATTTTCCGGCCGAATTTTGGCATGGCGTAAGCCGGGCATAAATATCGCCATTACCTATGCGGACAGTGAGACCGGGAGCAGGATGATAAGCTGCACGGCCTGTTTAATCGGCTGCATAGGCGCCTGGCGAAACGATAACCCGGAAGTCTTTGCTCCCTAATTAACAGGTGAGGTGTACGGGCATCTGTACGCACCAAAAAGCCCCGGCCATATCGGCTGGGGCGAGTTGTCTTACTAGGAAACTGCCGTAACTCTTTACGTTCTTTGGTTCGGTCGATGAAAGTAATTTCCTATTGTAGTTGTCATTCAATTGAAAGCACCTTAGAATCTATGAATCGTCTGTATGCTTCTTGAATAAACTTTACATGCACTCCGGCATCGTGGAAATGGACGAAGTCGTCATACGTGTTCTCTCCTCGCCTTCATATTCCCCATGTGCTTTTTGTCCCGCTTTTGCAGAGATTTCAGTTTGAGGTTTACCAGTGCAACACCAATGATAATTAGAATCAGTCCTACTACCATCTTGGGAGTGACCGTTTCGCCCAAAAAGAGTACGCTGATCACGATCGCAATGAGCGGGACCAGAAAATTAAACGAACCGATTTTGCCGGCTTCACCCGATCTGACAAGCAGAAAGAAAACGAGCCAGGTCAAGGCCGTACAGAAGATTGCAATAACCGTCAATGTCGAGATAAACGGCTGGTTCCAGACGATATCCGTCCAGTTTTCAACGGTAGTACCCGCAACCAACAAAACAATTCCGCCAAAGATCATCTGAAGAGTAGTCAACCAGATCGCATCGACTCTAGTTGAGGTTTTTTTCATATAGATCGTACCGAACGTCCAAGTAATCGTGCTGGCTAAACCGAGCAAGATGCCGGCAGACGAAATATTCCCGGAGCCATCGTTTATGCTGATAACAGCGACTCCGATGAAGCCTAGAATCAAGCCGATGATTTTAAAACCGGTCATGGATTCACCCAGCCACAACCAAGCTCCGATACCGAGTAGAACGGGTTGCATGAACACAATCGTCGAAAACAAACCGGCCGGCATCATATTCAGTCCGAAAGTTTGGAAGCCGAAAAAGAGAATGATGTTCAGCAATGCGGAGATGAGGTAGATGTTCCAAGTATGCCTAAAATTAAGTTTTCTATAGCGCGGCAAAGCGAAAAGTAGCAAAATGAGACCTCCGATAAAGATCCTCAACCCGGCGAAAAGGAGCGGTGGCGCGAATTCGAGTGCATATTTGGAAAGCGGCCAGTTCACCCCCCACAGCATAACTAAAAATGTTAAAAGGATGAAAGTAAGTGTTCGCGAAAGTTGCATGGTTCTACAGCTCCTTTGTGTGATGGTGCTTCCTATGGTACAATAGCTCACTAGATAAATAAAATGCATGTTTGTTATAGAGGAGATATCAAAATTGTTATGACACATTCGCAGCTGATGTTGTTTGTGAAAATAGTCGAGACCGGCAGCTTTACCAAAGCCGGTGAGCAATTGAATATGACGCAGCCTGCCGTAAGCCGCGCCATCTCTGCGCTTGAATCGGAATTAGGAGTCACCCTCATGATACGGGACCGGAAAAGCGGAGTCATTCTCACCGATATTGGCTTGCGTTTGCTTGCCATATTCAGAGACATTTTGCACGGCTACAATAAGGTAGAGCAGGAGGTAACGGCTGAAAAAGGGTTTGAAGTCGGCACCGTTCGCGTCGGGGTGTTCCCGATTGTGTCCGCGCACTTCTTGCCGAAAATATTGCGGGTGATCGGGGAGAAGTACCCGGGGCTGAAATTCGAATTGCACGAAGGAACGATAGACGAGATTAAAAAATGGCTGGATTCCAGAATGATCGATGTCGGATGGATTATTCCGCCGATCAACGAATTGGAAACGATTCCGTTCTTCCGAGATGAATTATGTCTGCTCCTTCGGGACGATCATCCCTTGCAAAGCTGCCCGACAATCCATATCACGGATCTGGACAATGAACCTATGATTGTGTGCAAAGGCGGGTTTGTAACGCCGATTTACGAGCTGTTCCAGCAATTCGGAGCTACTTTGCACGCCAAATATGACGGCCACAACATAAGCACGGCGTTGAGCCTGATTCAAGAAGGGCTGGGCGTCTCGATCGTATCGAAAACTTCGCTGTCGCTGTCGGCACTGCCGCCTAATGTCCGCGTCCGGACAATAGATCCACAGCCGTATAGAGAAATTCACCTGGCAGTTCCTTCTTTGAAGGAGGCACCACACGGGGTGAAACTGTTCCTGCAGATCGCAAAAGAGCTTTATTTGTCCGGCGACCGGAACCACTAATGTGCATTTTTTGCGCAGCCGTGCTGACGGGCATAAGTTCCTGCAGACCACCGGCAGACATGGGCTTTTCTCATGATGAACAGCATGGAGTGACCCGCGATAACAAGGGAGATACACTAATAATCTGTACAATTAGAAAAAGCTTGTGCCGCATTTGGCACAAGCTTTTATTTTGTTTTAACCTTCAACCAGTCTATTTTATTGGTCAAATCTGTTCGGAAAAAGTAAGTGGGGAACAGGCTTCCCATCGAACCTGAGTCGAGCTGTCCCGAGGATTATCCATGCCGGGTAGTTCCGCGCTGGACAAGCTTTACTTCCAGTTGGTGGTTTTCTTCATCCAAGTGTATCTGTTCAATTTTCTTGATCAGAATTCGCGCGGCGAGCATGCCCATTTCATAAATAGACTGCGATACCGTTGATAATTCAGGGTAGACCATTTCAGCTAACGAAATGCCGTCATAGCCGATAATTTGGACTTGATCCGGCACACGAATACCATGTTCCTGCAATGCGCGGAGCGTACCGATTGCCATCAGGTCATTACCGGCGAATATCCCGTCAATGTCGGGATGCTCCTTGAACAGCTTTTTCGCGGCTTCAGCCGCTTCTTTTAACTGGAAATTCCCATTAGCAATAAGCTTAGGTGTAAACCATGGCCTATTTTCAACCAAGTCAAGGTAGCCTTGGCACCGCTCTTCGGCAATCCACAAGCCCTTAGGCCCTCTGATGTGCGCAATTTTGTTGCATCCTTGCTGCAATAAGGCTTGCACGGCCAAGTGAGCCCCATCCCGATTCTTTGAAGTGACGGTGGGGACGACGGGTGAGCTGCTGCGGTCCACAGCGACCATCGGGATATCGAGCTGGTCAATTTCCTCTTCCGTTAAGGTATTGGTTGCCATGATGAACCCATCGATATATTTCTGCTTTAAGTTCTGGATGTATTGCCTTTCGATTTTGGCCGACTCATTGGTGTTGCATAGGATCGTTGTATACCCGTACAACTGTGTTACTTTCTCCACGGCAAGCGCAAGCTCGTTAAAGAAAGGGTTGGTAATATCCGGAACGAACAGTGCAATAGTCTTGGTCGACTTCTTGGAGAGGCTGCGTGCGACGTCATTGGGTACATAATTAAGCAATTTAATGGCTTTATGAACTCGCTGCAGCGTATCCTCGTGAACATAACCTTTTTGATTAATAACGCGAGAAACGGTAGCAACGGAAACTCCAGCTAATTTAGAAACATCTCGAATCGTTGCGATGCCCTCATCTCCTGTTCGTTAAGGTGTAATCGATTACACAAAGAAATACGATTATCTTACAGTATCATCACATGATTGTCAATCCAGGTTTTACAATGATCTTCTTGTTGACATTAGTATCGCGTTGAATTAACATAAACTCAAAATAGGTAACCGGTTACACATACCTCGGTTATTTTTTTGTTGGCTGTTAGGGAATGATAATCTAAAGGTTACATTTTACAATTTGAGAGGATGTTGAGCAGAATGAGCGTAAGAAAAACTCCACTTATTATTGACACAGATCCCGGAATTGACGATGCGGTTGCGATTGGGGTAGCCCTGCACCATGATTCGCTGGACGTCAAGCTGCTGACCACCGTCGCCGGGAACGTATCCGTTGACAAAACGACCCAAAACGCGCTTAAGCTGATCGAGTTTTTCGGTACAGGAACGCCTGTTGCCAGAGGGGCAAGACAACCGCTCTGCATGCCGTATGAGGACAGCAGTCACATTCATGGGGAATCCGGCATGGGCGGATACGAGTTTCCGGAGCCGGCAACGAGCATGCATCCCGAACACGCCGTCAACGCAATCCGCGAGACGATTATGCGCAGCGAGGAGAAGATAACGCTCGTTCCGATCGGACCGCTGACTAACATCGCTTTGTTCCTGGCGATGTACCCGGAGCTCAAATCACGCATTGAACGGATTGTTTTAATGGGGGGTTCGGCGTCAGCAGGGAATCATACTCAGACGGCAGAGTACAACATTTATGCGGACCCGGAAGCGGCCAAGATGGTTTTTGCCTCAGGCTTGGATCTTACAATGGTCGGATTGGATGTAACTAGTAAGGCAACCTTGACACCCGATAATGTGGTCAAAATCCGCGACTTGAATGAAACCGGCAACATGCTGTATTCCATGTTCCAGCACTATCGCGGCGGCAGCTTAAAGACGGGGCTGAAAATGCATGATTTATGCGCGATCGCGTATATCGTTAAACCTGAATTATTCAAAACCGAGAAATACTTCGTAGACGTTGAGAGTGCGGGTGTGTACACGGCCGGCACGACGATTGTGGATCGAAAAAACCGGTACAATAAAGAACCGAATGTAAACGTTTGCCTGGATATTGACGTGGACGCATTCCGTACATGGGCGATCGAATGTATTGCGAAAGCAAAATAAATCAAACAACTTAGAGGGGAGAGCTCGACTTGGCAGAACTTATATTTGGCTTGATCGTAGTCGTGCTTGCGGGCTGGATGATCAGTAAGAAAGTCAATGCTACCGTTGTTTTGTTCGTTGCAGGAATTGTACTCTTATACGGCGCTGTATTTATGGGACATAACGTTTTGCCCGCGGATGCGGCGACGGGTTCCAGATGGTTTGACCCGATGAAGTCGATTACAAACAATTTTATAAGCAATTTAGGCAATATCGGTATGACGATCATGGTATTATTCGGTTTCTCCTCCTATATGACGAAAATCGGCGCGAACGAAGTGACCGTTCAAACCTTAATGAAGCCGTTAGCCGGAATTAAATCGGTCTATGTGCTTGTCCCTGTCATTTTCGTAGTCGGTAACCTGCTATCGCTCGTGGTTCCGAGCGCTTCGAGCCTTGCCATTCTGCTCATGGCTACGCTGTACCCGGTTTTGAAGCGAATCGGCATGTCCGGATTGACGGCAGGTGCCGTTATCGCGACAACAGCGACGATCATCCCGACACCGCTGGGCGCGGATAATGTCATTGCCGCTCAGACGCTGGGCATTGATTTAATGGAATATGTCATGAAATATCATGCCGTCATTTCGATTCCGACGCTTATATTGATGACTATCGCGCATTATTTCTGGCAGAAATATATGGATAAGAAAAATCCGGAAACCGATACAATCGACGAATCGAAGCTTGGAACGCTGCGCACGGATTTGCCGCCAACTTATTATGGCTTCCTTCCGATTCTTCCACTCGTTCTGATTACGGTATTCGGTATCTTCGTTAAATCGATCAAAATCGGTCTTGTTGAAATCACCTTTATTTCGCTGATCGTTGCAGTCCTTGTCGAAACGATCCGTAAACGTAAAATTCAGCAAGTGTTCGAAGAATTGATGGTGTTCTTCCGGGGTATGGGGGACGGGCTTGCGATGGTTGTTTCGCTGCTTGTTGCCGCAAGCTTGCTTGTTGACGGTCTGAAGGCGCTTGGCATTGTAGACATGCTGACCGATTCGGTAAAAGATTTGAACGGCGCCGGCATGATCCTGATGTTTGCCTTCTCGGGAATCACGGCCCTCATCGGCCTGATCAGCGGCGGCGGACTCGCGGTGTTCTACGCCTCGGTCGGATTGCTGCCGGCCATTGCGCAAAACGTAGGCATTGACGGGGCGATGCTGTCGATTCCGATGCAGTTGATCGCGAACCTTGTGCGTTCGGTTTCGCCGGTGGCCGCATGTATCATTGTCGTTTGCAGCATCATTCAGAAAAGCCCGATGGCAGTTATCAAGCGGACCTCTGTTCCGATTATAGTCGGCATCATCAGTACGCTGGTGTTGTCCTACGTGATGTTCTCCTAAGCGGTAACGATGTATCGCTGAGCAAGAACATTTAAACAGAGGGTTTTATAGGATTGGAGTGAGAGAAAAATGAAAAAGATATGCATACTTGGAAGTATCAATATGGATTCCAGCTTATTGCTGGAATCCCTCCCGCACGAAGGAGAGACCCTATTTGCATCAGGAAAACTTGTCGGTCCCGGCGGAAAAGGATTTAACCAGGCCGTGTCGGCGGCCCGGCTTGGAGCTTCCGTACACTTTATCGGTAAAGTCGGGGCGGATGAATACGGCAAGCAATTGGTTGCTACCCTGCGGCAGGAAGGTATTCATACGGAGCATGTCGGCGTAAATCCGGATCTGCCTACGGGAGAAGCTTTGATCCTATTCAGCAGCAGCGGCAGCAACATGATCGTCGTCAGCGCCGGCTCGAATATGGCCATTACAGAGCAGGATATAGAGGAATCCAGAGAAATTATCCGATTATCCGACGTCATTCTGTCTCAATTCGAAGTTCCGATCGAAGTCATTCAGCATGTTTTTACAATCGCGAAGGAAGAAGGGAAGGTCACGGTGCTGAACCCGGCGCCGGCCAAGGCGATTCCGCCCGCGCTGCTTCGAGTCACGGACTTCCTCATCCCGAATGAAAGCGAGATGCACATGATCACCGGCTGCGATACGAGCTGTGAACAGGATATGGTGCAGGGAGCGGCGGCTTTGCTTGAACAAGGCGTAGGGTGCGTAATCGTCACACTCGGTGATAGGGGCAGCCTCATTTGTCACCCTGACGGCAATTTATCCATTCCTGCCGAAAAAGTTGCCGCGATCGATACGACTGCCGCCGGCGACAGCTTTATAGGGTCCTTCTGCACAAAGCTGCGCAGGCAGGAACGGAAGCAGCTCGGGCATGTGGCGGACGCGGTCAAGTTTGCCAGCCGCTTCTCGTCGATTGTTGTCCAGCGCAAGGGCGCATTCCAATCCATCCCCTATGCTTACGAACTAGCAGAAATGAGCTGATAACATGAGCATTTTATGGGGACTTGTAGGCTTAGCCGTTATTTTGGGGATTGCCTATCTGATGTCTGACCATAAGAAAAAGATTAATTATCGTACGGTTATCGTCGGGCTTGGAATTCAACTGGTATTCGGTTATATCGTACTCAAATGGGATACCGGCAAGCAGATACTGGAAGTCGTATCCACAGGGTTTACGAACTTATTCCATTACGGGTACGAAGGTCTTTCCTTCGTGTTCGGAAGCTTGGCGGATAAGACGCAGGCCACGGGCAATATATTCGCCATTCGCGTAGCGATGCTGGCCGTGTTTATTACGCCGCTGATCGGCATTCTGTACCGATTCGGCATCATGCAGTTCTTCATGCGGGTCGTTGGCGGAGGGCTCGGCAAATTGCTGAAGACAAGCCGCGCGGAATCGTTGGCGGCGGCAGGCAATATTTTTCTGGGGCTGCAAGAAATTCCGATCATGATTAAACCCTATATGAAGTTCTTGACTCGGTCGGAGATGTTCGCGATCATGGTCGGCGGCCTCGCCTCCGTCGCGGGAGGAATCATGGTGGCCTACGCCGCATTAGGCATTCCGATCGCCTATTTATTGTCCGCGAGTTTGATGTCGGCTCCGGCGGGTCTCATCATTGCGAAAATTATGATTCCGGAAACCGATACGCCGGTAGAAGCGGGCTCTCGCGAACTTGAAGAGGAAGATTCGGAAACGAAGGATAACCTCATCAATATTATTTCGAAAGGCGCTTCGGCAGGGATGAGGATGGCGGTACAGATAATCGCCATGCTGATCGCGTTTGTTTCTATGGTAGCGCTGCTAAACGGACTGCTCGGTTGGATCGGAAGCTGGTTCGGGTACGGAGACTTGTCCCTTCAGATGATACTGGGCTGGTTGTTTGCTCCGCTCGCATTTGTGATCGGCGTTCCTTGGTCCGAGGCCACGATAACGGGCAGTTTTTTGGGGCAGAAATTCGTCATGAATGAAATGATCGCCTTCGGTTCATTCGCGAAAGAAATGGAGCATTTGTCGCCAAAAACGATTGCGATCGTAAGCTTTGCGCTTTGCGGGTTTGCGAATATCGGTTCCATGGGGATCCTGTTAGGCTCCATGCGATCGTTAGCTCCTGAACGAAGTCAAGAAGTGGGACGTCTTGCCTTTAAGGCAGTGATCGCAGCTTCGCTGGCTAATTTATTAAGCGGTACGATCGCCGGCATGTTTATGTAGAAGGAAAGAAGTCAACGGAAGGTCATCGAAGCCTTGCAATCTCGACATGAGAATCTGCAATGCAGACTAAAGCCGTTTCCGGGCCTAACGGCTGAGAACGGCTTTGCTGTATTTTGTCTGCGGACCGCTTAGAAGCAAAAGAGAACCGGGAAGTCGCCCCTGTTAAAGGGACGTCCTTCCCGCCGGGGCGTCAGCAAGATTCGGACAGCCCGGAGGGTTTGGCACCCGCGGGATGTTCACGAAGCTGCTGTCCTCTGTGAAAGAACGGGAATGCGGCGAGCGCGAGCAGCGCCAAAATGCCGAAGATGACCGGTCCTTGACCGAAGCCCAGACCCTGAAGCAGGAGCCCGCCGATCCAGGCGCACAGGCTCTGACCCAGAAATGCGAAGCCGCTGGCTCCGTAATAGGCTCCCCGGAGACGCTCGGGAGCGATTTCGCCGATGAGCACATCCCCGACGACGAAACACAGAATTTCGCCCATGGTGAACACAATCATCGAGAGAAAGAGCAGCGCCGTATTCTCAAAGAGACCGAATCCGAAAAGTCCCGCCCCGAACAGGAGGCAGCCCGTTTTCAGCGCCGTCAGGGACGTGTAGCGCTTCATAAACCGGGTCAGCGGATACTGCAGGACTAGCACGCATATCGTGTTGACGACAAACAGGCTGGAGTAGACCGCAACCCGGTCATGACCGATGTACTGCGACAAAGTTGTGTCGAGGTGTGAGTAAGCCCCAGCGACGAAAAAATTGCCGAGCAGCAGATAGAGAAACACCTTATCGGTAAAAACGATCTTCATCATTTGTTTTACGGTTGCCCCGGGTTCATCATTGCTCTGCAGCATATGTCTGAAGGAGAACATAAATACAAGGAGCAGCACGGCATAGATGGCGTAGATAGAGGCGCTGACCAGAAAAGGCAGCAGGGACGACGTGCCTCCGATACCCAGCTTCAGGCCGATTAAAGGCCCGACGGCACCGCCGATATTGATGGCGAAATAGCGTGCGTTAAACACTTCCGTGCGGCTTTCGGCCGGAGTCACATCGGCCAGCAGAGCACGCGCCGCAGGTTCGAACACGCTCCGGAACAGCCCGTTTAGGGCACTGAGGACAAAAAAGAGCCAGGTCGCGTCGGCGAAGGCGAAGCCGATAAACACCAGGCTCCAGGCCGCCATCGAAGCAATCATCACGGGATAACGGCCCAGGCGATCGGACAGCGCGCCTCCGGCAAAACTGCCCAGCGTGCCCACGAACAAGCTTACGGCCAGAATGGCTCCGATCGTCGCGGGATCAATGCCTTTGACCTTGCCCAGATAAATGCCGAGAAACGGAATCGTCATAAAAAAACCGGTCCGGGACAGGAAGGTCCCGATAATGACTCCCCAGGCGACGGGGTGAAAAGAGGGCATACGGAATATTTTTGTTTTCTTCGCTTTCATGGGGATCATCCTTTTTTTTGGCGTTATGTTCAGTATAGCTGCACAAAAGGGGATGAAAAGTGTATGATTTGATGGAAACAGTTCACCTTTTATTACGAATTTATCGAACGGAGGATCGCAAACATGCAGACCGTGCTGCCTTTTTTGGAACTCCGGCTGTTTTTTAGAGACCGGGAGCCGCAGCAGCCTTTTCCCGTTACGGTCGACGAGCTGGCCGGTATTTGGCACTGCACGCCCCGCTACGTGAAGCTGATCGTTCGCGCGCTTTGCGAACAGGGGTGGATCGATTGGCAGCCCGGCAGGGGCCGCGGCAACAAATCGAAGCTGACCCTCGTGCTCGATTCCGACGAGCTCCTGCTGGAGGAAGTCCGCCGCCGCACGGAGCAGGGGGAGGTTCACGAAGCGATGGAGCTGATGAACCGGTTCGGCGGTCCCGCCGTCAAGGACCGGTTTATGGACTGGATTTCCGATGGCATCGGTTTCTCTACGGCAGGAGTGCCGGATTCCCCGCAGGAGACGCTTTGTATGCCTATTTTCCGCTCGATTACGACGCTGGATCCGGGCCTTGTCTATTATGCTTTCGACTGTCATATGGCCCGGCAGCTTTTCAATACCCTCGTCGAATACGACGAAGAGCAGCGGCTCGTGATTCCCTGCATAGCGCATTCCTGGGAAAGCAATGCGGATGCCAGAGAGTGGACTTTTTATTTGAGAAAAAACGTTCTGTTCCATCACGGCCGGGAACTTACGGCGGCAGATGTGATGTTTACGCTCAACCGGCTCAGGCATGATCCCGGCCGTTATGACAGCGGATGGATGTTCCGGGATATAGAGCAGATGGACGCTCCCGACCGGAAAACGGTCGTCATCCGGCTAAGGGAACCGAATTACTTGTTCCTGAGATTTTTGTGTACGATCGCGACCGCCATCGTACCGGAGGATGTTGTGCGCCGGGACGAGGCCGCATTTGCGGAGATGCCCGTAGGCACTGGGCCTTTTCGGATCGTAAGCCGCAATCAGGGGAGATGCGTGCTGGAAGCTTTTCCGGCTCACTTCCGGGGCCGGGCCCATCTGGACCGCGTGGAAGTGCTCATTTTTCCGCCGGAGGAATCCGGCCGCTTGAAAGAACCCGACTGGACGTCCATCATGACGTCCCACGGAGAGACATCCGGCGCGAGGCGGGAGGCTCTGGTAAGCGGGGGAGGGGGATGGCGCAACATGGAGACGATATTCAACTGCAGCAGCATGCTTGTCTTCAACCAAAGCAAAAAAGGCCCCCACAATCATCCCTTGTTCCGGGAAGCGCTTCATCATATTATCGACCGGGAAGCGCTGATCGCCGATCTGAAAGGCGAACGGTTATGTCCGGCCCAAGGCTTTCATCCGCACGAAGATATGGGGGAGAGGACGGGAACCTATTATCCGGTGAAGGGACGGTCTGAAATTGAGACGCTTCTGGAGCAAAGCGGGTATGCCGGAGAGGCATTGGAACTCGTTACGTATTCCTATCACGAAGAGGATGCCCGCTGGATTCAGGATCGCGCCCGTACGTTTGGCGTCTACATTGAAATCCGAGTACGAAACGCGGAGGAATGGTCGGACCGCGCTTCGCTGCAGCGCTACGACTGCCAGCTTTACGGGATTGTTCTGGGAGGCGACGAGGTGCGCGAGCTGGAGGTATATCTTCAGAACAATTTTTTTGCTGCCCTTTGGGACAACGCGACGGAAGAGATCGTCCGCCTGGAGACGGCCGCGATTCTGCGGGAGCCGGTCGAGGCAGCTCGGAAGGAGAAATTTGCGGGTCTCGAACGCTGGGTCCGGCAGACCCATGCCGTTATGTTTCTCGTTCATAAAAAGTCGAACACCGCCTTCCATCAATCCGTCCGGGGAGTGAAAATCAACTCGTACGGGTTGGTAGATTTTCACCATATCTGGTTCAATGCAGGCGCGGCATTCTCAACTTGACAGACTGTCGATAGCTGCTACTGTTACTGTGAGTAGAACGGTTGATACCCGTATGGAAATGGAGATTAACTATGAAAAAATTTCGGGGGAAGAAAAGATACTTCCGCCATTTACGGAAGAAGATAAACGACTTTTATTTACAGCCGGATAACGAATCTTGGTTTGATTTTTGGCATGTCCATCTTGATTTTTGCGGGATTGGAGAACATAGCTTAAAGCTTAGAAGAGAACATATTAAAGCCCATCTTGTACTGTACAACATTTTATTAAAGAGGCTGGAACGAATTGAAAAGCCTTCTCAAAGCTGGATCTGCATCCATGAACAAGACGCGGGCTTGGATGCCGTTTATATTCATACACCCAATCCGAACGGTGACAATTTTCCCTACAAGCATGTATCAATAGATTGGCATTATAAGTTACCGAATAGGTTTAAAGATTTAATTGATCTTGAACAATTCGATGTCGGCTATTATAAGTCCGATGACGGGAATATTTATTTTATTCAATCCAAGGAGCAAGACATAAAGTTATAATGAGATTCAGCTTGACTTTAAAAGCAGAAAATTAGCGAAAGCTTCATTAAAAAAGAAGAACCTTTCTCAGGTTCTTCTTTTTTTGTGGCGGAAACGGCTGATTTCAAGCACAGAAAATGCCTTATTGGCTTCACTCCAGCGCTTCCAGCGTTTCCAGTCCGCTCTTTAGCGCCTCGGGGTCCTCATTTTCCACGCCGAAGAGCGCTTCCTGCAGCGCAAATGTTCCCTTGTAAAAGATTATCCGGCTCATCATCTCGCGGGCTTTCGGGTTTTTAACCAGAACAAGCCGGAAGAAAGATTCCCCGTAAGAGGCAAGTAAAGCCGCATAATCGACTGCCGGATCTCCCATGCCGGCCGAGCCGAAATCGAGAATTCCGCTTACCCGTTTGGATACGGGCTCGTACAAAATATTCGAAGTCCCGAAATCTCCGTGAGTGAGCGAAGGGGTGATTTCGAAGTTCGCTTTGCAGCCAAGAAACGCGGAGAAATGCCGGTCTGTCCAAGTACGCGCGCCCTGTTTCATGTAGGGATAAAGCCGGCTTTGGATGCGTTCATACATATCCGACCATTCGCGGCAGCCGTCATACCCGGGTTCATGCTGCGCACTCATCAGACCCTTCGGGTCCAGTCCGTGCAATTGTTGCAAGAAATCATCGAGTTGTCCGGCTATATGACGCAGAAATGCTTCATCCGGAACGTGTTTCTCATGAGAATCATTCGACGCCTCGGCCTGCAAAAGATCGGCTTCAAGCGGTTCTCCCGCGATTTTGTTGTACCCGATGAAGGGGTGTTCTTTAAGTGAGGGGCATGCATGGATAAAAACCGGTCGCGGAATTTCCAGCGATACATGATCCGCCGCGTAAAGCAGGAAAGCGACTTCTCTCTCCATGTCACGGATGGCCGATTCGTATTTGGGAAACCGGAAAATCAGCCGGCCGTTTATGAGCCAAACGTCGTTGTTTTGCCCGGCCCCGATTTTTTCGGCCGTGCCCAGCGGCAGCTCGGGATAACGCTGCCGGATGGCTTCCAGATAAGGCTGTGCTTCAATCATTGCGGACAGCTCCTTTTTTACTAGATTTTACTAGTACGAGCGTTTGGAAGTCTTCGTTTCATGTGTCGTACGTCGCCATGCGGCCCCGCTTTGCTGGACAGAATACAGGGCGGAATTGGTATAATAGCAGCATATACAAGCTTGCCGACAACCGATGACCCAACCGGCAGCGTTCAGAAGGTTTTGGAACCCGGTGAGGGTGTTCCCCGTTTACGGGTAAGGCTGCTATTTTAGGAGGAAAAATGATGGCCAAGGAAATTTCCCGCATTAAAATCGGCGCACCCGTAGGTAACGTATGGGATGCGCTTACCCGGCCCGAACTCGTAAAGCGTTGGCAGTATGGAAGCGAGCTTGCGACGAACTGGAAGCCGGGCGGCGAGATTCGTTTCCGTAACGAGTGGGAGGGGCAAGTTTTCGAGCAGTGGGGAACCGTACAGGAAATCGTGCCTGACCGGCTGATCCGGTATACGCTTTTCGCTCCACGCCCCGGATTGGAAGATAAGCCGGAAAATTACTTCGTCATGAGCTATCTTTTGGAGGATGAAGGAGACTGGACTACGCTGACGATCGAGAAAACGGATAACCGTCCGGGCGCTGGCAGCGAGGTAACGGAAGACGATGAGGTTTCGCCTGTGCTCTATGCCCTCAAAAATCTCGTCGAAGGGAACTGATTCTACCGCCAGGCGTTTAGGACTCGCAATCGAATCGTGACAACCTGCGTAATTGGCAGGCCTATTCTTTTAATAAGCCCACGAGAGGAGCGGAACGATGAAGAAGATTATGAACAAGCCGGAAAACCTGGTTAAAGAGATGTGCAGCGGTTTTGTGCTCGCTCATCCGAATCTGGAGTTTGACCGTAAATATACGATTATCCGCAAAAAAACGATCCGGCCCGACAAAGTGACGCTGATCAGCGGCGGGGGAAGCGGGCACGAACCCGCGCATGCGGGATTCGTGGGCAAAGGGATGCTGGATGCTGCGGTCTGCGGCGATGTTTTCGCGTCTCCTTCCCAGATACAGGTGTACCAGGCGATCCGTTCAACCGCCAGCCGGAAGGGAACGCTTCTCATTATCAAAAATTACAGCGGCGACATCATGAACTTTAAAAACGCGGCGCATCTTGCGGACGAAGACGGCATACAAGTCGATTTTGTGAAAGTGGACGACGATATTGCCGTAGAGGACAGCTTATACACCGTCGGGAGAAGAGGGGTTGCCGGAACGGTTCTCGTACATAAAATAGCGGGCGCGGCCGCGGAAGCGGGGATGTCCCTGGAGCAGGTAAAGCAGGCGGCGCAGAAGGCCGTGGACCGTACGAAAAGCATCGGATTCGCTTTGTCGTCGTGCACGGTACCGGCCAAAGGCAGCCCGACTTTCTCCATGGAAGAGGGTGAAATGGAGTACGGGGTAGGCATCCACGGCGAACCCGGTATCCGGCGTGAAAGTGTGCTTACGGCCGATGACCTGGCCCGCAGAATGGTAGCCGAGCTGCTGCAGAGTTTCCCCGAAGACGAAGATAATGCGCCGGAAGTGGCGGTGTTGGTCAACGGGTTCGGGGGCACTCCGCTGCAGGAGCTGTATCTGCTGAACCATTCCGTTCAAAGGGAGCTCGCCTCACGGAATATTGCCGTATATAAAACACTTGTCGGCAATTACATGACCAGCATCGATATGGAAGGCGCCTCGCTCACCCTCATGAAGCTGGACGACGAGCTGAAAAATCTGCTCCGCGCGGAATGCGATACACCGGCTCTCACTGTCCGTGAATATACGGAGCCTCTAAGCTGGACGGAAGTCGTTCCTGATGAGGAGTCGCACGGGGACAAGCCGGTTTCTTTCCGCGTTGTGACTCCGGAAGAGAGCGCCGTTATTCATAACGACAGGTTGTCTCTGGACAATATGATCTATCTGATCGATACGATGAGTGAAATCATTATCGAAAATGAGGTGCCGTTCTGCGAGCTGGACGCTCATGCGGGAGACGGCGATTTCGGTATGAGCGTTGCTAAAGGCTTCAAGCAGTTGAAAATGGAATGGAACGAACTAACTGCCGGGGCTTCGGACATCGGATCGTTCCTGGATGCCTGCTCCCTGATTATAATGGAGCACTGCGGCGGCGCTTCCGGCCCGATCTGGGGATCGGCTTTCCGGGCGGCGGGCAGAAGTGTCCGAGGCAAAGCCGGTCTGGATGCGGCGGATATCGCTGGAATGCTGCAAGCTGCGGTCAAAGGAATACAGGACACGGGAGAAAGGTCGTTCGGCAGGGGAGCGGTAGTCGGTGACAAGACGCTGATCGATGCGCTTGTTCCTTACGCCGACTCCTGGAAGGCGAGTGCCGCCGCAGGCACGGACCTGAGAGCTGCCGGAGCCGCGGCTGCAGAGGCAGCGGTAGAGGGAGCGAAGAAGACGGAAGCGATTGTCGCCCGGATGGGCAGAGCGGGAACCGTCGGCGAGCGGAGTATCGGCTATCCCGATGCGGGAGCGCATGCGTTGGGGGTTATTTTCACCGGCCTCGCCAAAGCGCTTCAATAATCGAAGGAAGGATACCGTCCGTACGACATAGTAAAAAACGAACCGTCCCCTTTCAAGAGGACCGGTTCGTTTTTTTACTTCTGCGGCCCGGCAATTCGCCTTGCGCCGCCATGACCTTATTTTCCGTAAAGCGGAGCGATTCTGTCTATGCGGTTCGTCCAGATTCCGCCGCTATAGCCGGAGGGCAGCCGTTGGATGTCTTCAGGGGAATCGAAGCCGCTGGAAAAATCGCTGCCGTCTCCACCGACAACGATAACGCGGGTATTCGCCCCGTCCATCCGGTTCAGAAATTTGTCCGGCCAGCCCCATAACCACGGCGCGATTTTCTCCGGAATGTGCAGCTGTGTCCGCTCGCATGCCGAAGGTATGTAACCTGTCCAGCCTGCTGTTATGTAAGGAATCAGACAGCTTTTCATTGTGGACATCGACATCACACGTATGCCGGGGAGCTCCGCCTTTAACGCGTCAATAGGTTCGTCACCTCCATAGACGGTAAGCCGGTCCACTTGTTGTTTGGGCCGTGCGGACAGAAACTCGGCCAGTTGTTTTCCTTCTGCGGCATCATTACTTTTGATATGAATGAGAAAAGAACGGTCCGGAAATAACTCGAGCACTTCCCCCAGAGAAGGCATGAGCCCGGTTCCTTTGCCGCGAAAAGGATATGTCTTCCCGTGATCGGGGGTATAGCCGTAGCCGATATCCAGTTCTTTCAGCTGCGCCATCGTGTAGTCACTGGTTTTACCGGCGGCCGGAGTTCGGCAATCCAGAGTCCAGTCGTGAAAAACGGCAAACTGACCGTCTTTGGTCGGTTTGATATCCAGCTCCACACTGTCCGCACCCGCTTGAAAAGCCGCTTCCATAGAGGGAATCGTATTTTCCAGATAAGGATGCTCGGGCGGATAAATCCGTTCGGCTGTGCACGTGTCGTTTGCGATATTCTCCATGGTGAAGGTTTGCGCAAGTCCCCGATGGGCAAGGAGGTAGGGAGCGCCGGCATTCCTTTTGACGAACAGGGAACTGTTATTGACATAAAAGAAAACCAGAAGCAGGACGGCGAAAAGAAAAAATTTACTTTTTAGAATACGCTTGATTTTTTTCATGGAAATTCCTCTTATTTTTCGATGATTGGCTATATCCTTAAAAACTTGAAGCGATTGTATACCGAATTCCGCCGTGTCCGCAAGCTCAATACATTTCTTCTAAGATTGTAAGCAGGCGGCCGCCCCCGCCAAACTTATCCCAAACGAATTTCACCGTTTGCAAGCATATCTACCGGAGGAGCGCATACGATTAGGCGAAGCAAGGGGAAAAAGGAGGATCGCCTATGCCGGTTGACGAGATGCAGGTGACTTCGCTAGTATCGGGGTTTTTACCGCAAGGAGCCGAACTGATGACGATAGAGAAACCCGCCGCACATACCGCGATTTACTCGGCCGACTTAACAGGGGACGGCATACCGGAAATTGCGGCGGTTTACCGGTTAAACGGTGAAATGTACCTGCTCGTGTTGACTTACCGGAACGGCGTTTGGCAAAAAGCGGCGACCGTAAAAGGAACCGGCTACGGCTTAACGCTGCTGTCGTCCGCCCCCGTTCTCCGGGCCGGTCTCAACAATCTGCTCGTAGGCTGGCAGATCGGCTCCATTTGGTCGAAGCTGTCGGTTTACGAATGGACGCCGGAAGGGCTTAAAGATGCCGCTCCCGCGGACACGAGCTACAGTTATATCGAAGCGGAGGATATGCCGGGTCTTGCCGGGCGTGACGGAAAAGCCGAAGTGGCGTTTTGGATTCATGATACGGGGGAAGCTTACCGCGTCCGGGTTCTGAGGTGGAGCCACGGGGCGTTTGTGCCGGCGCCGGATGTTTATCCCTATTATTTTCCGCGCGTGGTCCGGTACTACGAGGCGATGACCCGGCAGCATCCGGATTATACGTTTTACTGGTACTACCTGGCCGACGCTCAGTACCGGGCCGGGCTACCGGAGGCGGCGCTGATATCGGTCCGGAAGGCGCTGTCTTTCCCGAATCCCTATCCTTCGCGTGAAAAACTGCTGGAGCTCCGGTTGAACATTTTGAACGGGCTCGGCAGATCGCCCCAAGCACAGATGCCGGCCCTGTTTCCCGCTTCATTGAAAACAACGTCCGGACTGAAATGGGGTTACATCGATCCGGAAGGAAGGCTGGTAATCCGACCGGCTTACGAGGACGCCGCGGATTTCCAGCAGAACGGACTCGCCGTCGTCGGACGGGACGGGAAATACGGCCTGATCGACCGGTGGGCGCACTTTGTCGTGCCGCCTGTATACAATTCGATCCATCCGTTCTCGGAGCGCCGGGCGGTCGTCATCGACAACGAAGGCTTCAAGCTGATCGACGAGAAAGGCAAAATTCTGACTCGTCGTGCCTACCCGTTCATCGCCAATATGGCCAACGGGAGGGCCGTTTTCTACGTCACCGAAGGGGGAAGCGGCGATACCGGAACGAGCAGATACGGCTATCTGGATGCGCAGGGCAGAGAGGTGATTCCGGCGCACTACGAGGAAGCGAACGATTTTAGCGGCGGCCGGGCCGTCGTTAAAATCCGGGACGGCGACTATGCGCTTATCGCCCCGGACGGCCGCAAGCTGGCGTCCTACCCTTACGCATACGTCGGACCGCACGGAGACGGCCTTCTGGCGTTTCAGCAAACCTCCGGCGGCAAGTACGGCTACATCAATGAGCGGGGGAAAGTCGTTATTGCGCCGTCCTTTACGGTGGGACTGCCGTTCCATGACGGCCGTGCCGCTGTCAGCACGTCGGAAGACTACAAGTGGACATACGGCGTCATCGATAAAGCGGGCCGGTATGTGATCAAGCCGGCTTACAACGACATCCGGGATTTGGGCGAGAAGCGGTTTGCACTCGGCAGGGCGATAAATCCCGAACAACCTTTCCTCGGTTCGGTTTACGCGATCGCGGACTGGAACGGAGCGCAGTTGTCGGATTTTCTGTACGACGAGGTTTCCGACTTCAAGAACGGGTTAGCCTCGGTGGCGGAAGCCGAACAAACTTATTTCATCGACCGCAGCGGCAAACCGGCGCCGGGTTATCCGAGAGTGGAAGGAAGCGGCACACTCACGCTTGAGCGGGGAGGGCTGATCAAAGCATACACCGACCGCAGGCTGGCTTATCTGAACCGGGACGGCAAAGTTATCTGGCGTCAGAACACGGTGATTCCCCTGACACCGCCTTACCTCGTAAGAGAAGGTAAATATAAGCCGAACCGCGACTATCTCGTCTATTACCCGCAGGTCGAAGGCCTGAAGGACGAGACGGTACAGCGTACGGTCAACGACAGACTGAAGGAATGGAGCCAGGTGAAGCCCGTCCCCGGAGACGTGAAGCTTGATTATTCGTATTCCGGCGATTTCCAGGTCGCTTTTTTCAAAGATAAGCTGCTCGAGCTGGAACTGACCGGGTACAAATACCCGTTTGGCGCCGCCCACGGCATGCCTTCCAAAACGTATGCGATCCTTAACCTGGAGAACGGCCGCATGTATGCGCTTAAAGATCTGTTTAAAGCGGGAAGCGACTATGTCCGCATACTCAGCGATATCGTGGGCAGGCAGATTAAAGAAGACCCGCAATATGCGTATGTGTTCCCGGACAGCTATAAGGGCATTAAGCCGGATCAGCCGTTTTATGTGACTGAGAATGCGCTTCATCTTTATTTTTTTCCATACGAAATCGGCCCGTATGCCGCAGGTTTTCCGACTTTTACCATCCCGTTTGCCCGGATTGGCGCCATCATCGACCGGGAGGGAGAATTTTGGAAAGCGTTCCATGCTTGAGACGGGACGTTTTTCTTTTTTTGTTATCATTGATAATGATTATCATTTAAATTAAAATAGAGAAAAGCAGGCGAATCACGACGTTGATTATTCTAAATCCCAGATGAGGGGGAATGCAGATGAAGCCGGGCAAATCATCGGCACGCATCGAAGGTCGCGGAGAACGCGCAGCGGCCACGAGACCATACCTGACTGACATCCGGGTGTATATGGATTCGCATTATCACGAGCAGTTGACCGTCCGGCAGCTTGCCGAACGCGTTCATGTCAGTCCGAAATATTTTGTCGATCTGTTCAAAAAAACGTTCGGCCAGAGTGCCATGGACTATTTGACCGATTTGAGGATCAACCGGGCCAAGCGTTATTTGTCCGAGCCCGAACCGCTTCTATTGAGGGAAATCGCCCAGCGTGTGGGATATAAGGACGAATACTACTTCAGCCGTAAATTTAAAAAGGAAGTGGGCATGTCTCCTACGGAGTTCGCGCGGAGTTCGAAACACCGGATCGCGGCTTGGTCCCCCGACATGACCGGGTATCTGATCGCCCTCGGCCTGACGCCGCTTGCGTCCCCGCTCGATCCCAAGTGGACGGCTCACTATTACTACTCGTACCGGAAAAAAATCAGATACGCGCTGAAGCTGACGGACCCTTATGGTACGGGAACCTTCGAGGAAAATGCGGATCTGATGGCACGTCTGAGGCCGGATGCCATCGTGGCCGGGGACGGACTAAGCGACGAGCAGCAGGATACGATCCGTAAAATCGCGCCCGCTCTTTTTGTCCCGACTTCACGGGAGCTGGGCTGGCGGGAGTATTTGCGCCTTATCGCGGTTTTCCTGAATCGTACCGACGAGGCGGAGCAGTGGATACGGGGCTACGACAAGCTTGCGGATGAGGCCCGTATTCAGTCGGAGGCGGCGCTTGGAGATGACGGAATCCTGATCGTGCGGCTTTACGGCAAGGGGTTGTATTCCTACAGTAACCGGGGAATGGAAGATGTGCTTTTCAAAGATTTGAACCTGCGGCAGGTTTCATCCGGCAAGCAGTCCGGCCCGATCCGGCCGGAAGATATCCAAACGCTTGATCCGAGCCGGATTCTCGTCCTGGTCTGCCCGGAATCGGAGTCGAGGGCCTACTGGCTTGCCCTTCAGCATTCACCCGAGTGGAAAACGATCGGAGCGGTCCGTTCGGGAAGCATTTATCCCATCTCGGCCGATCCCTGGCTGGAATACTCCCCGGTCGCCGTCGCACGTATGCTGGATGAAGCGATGCTGCTGTTTACGGGAAAATGTCCAAACGCCTTTCTGGATCATGTGCATGGCGGAAGCCCTCCCGCTGACTTATAATTCCTGTGAATGAGAATCATTATCATCATCATAGGGGGCAGAATTTAGTTATGCGCAATCCATTTGGGAACCTGAATAAAATCGTTACGGTGAAGGTGCTCGCCGTTATATGCACCGCTCTGATGCTGACCGCTTGCGGAGGGAATCCGAATGCGGGAACCGCTGACGGCAAAGCGGGAGATACAAGCGCTTCGGCGGCGCCGACCGGAGCGGCCGGCGGAGAGGAACGGACGTTTACGGACGAGTTTGGCCATACCGTCAAAGTGCCCGCTTCTCCAAAACGGGTCTTCGCGCCCTACTTGGAAGATTCGCTCACAAAGCTTGGAGTGACCCCGGTCGCTCAATGGTCTGCGGGAGGACAAGGCAACAGTTACTTGAAGGAAAAGCTGAGTCAGGTGCCCAAGCTTGACTTTTCGAGCGGTGCCCCTTCTCCGGAAGTCGTGACCGAACTTCAGCCCGATCTGATTATTCTGCAGACCGAATCATACGCATCGAACGGAGTTTACGAGAAATACTCCAAGATCGCTCCGACGTATGTATTCAAAAACGCCTCAAGCGATCCGGCTGCTTCCCTAAGCAAGCTCGGCGAGCTGCTGGGCAAGACCGAAGAAGCGAAGCAAGCTTTGCAGGCCCACGACAAAAAAGTGCAGGAAGCGAAAGCGAAGCTGCAGCAGGCTGCGCCGGGTAAAAAAGCCGCCGTCATCCGTTTCGCGAGCAGGGGCGTAAGCCTGATGGGCGGTAAATATTTGGCCGGTGCCGTCATTCACGATAAACTCGGATTCGGGATGTCCAAGCTGGTGGACGGCAAAAACTCTGCGGCCATCTCGCTTGAAGTGCTGCCCGATCTGGACGTGGATTACATATTTATGATGAATCAGTACGGGCAGGGAACGGAGCGGATGAAAGAAATCACTGATAGTCCGTTTTGGAAAAAGATTCCTGCTGTCCAAGCCGGACACGCCTATGAGGTGAACAGCGAATACTGGCTGGGAAGCGGAATGATTGCGGACGAAATGATGATCGACGATGTGGTCAAGCTGATTGCGAAATGATAGAAAGAACCGTGTACGGGCTAATCCCGGTCACGGTTTTTTTCTATAAATTTATTTGCTAAAAATGGATTTTGACCAAATAAATTCCGGATTTCTTCCATGTGCCGGGGAGATAGGAGCCTATATAATTTTAAATGAAAATGATTATCAATATCACTAAATGGATGCTTACATTTCTTTACTAGGAGGCCGCAAATAATGGTATCACGTGTGGGAATACCCCGCAGAACTTTTCAGGGAGAGACGGCAAATGGCGGTGTGGGGATCCCGAACGCCGAACAGCGGGTGATGCGTTCGTCCCGAACGAATTTGTCCTACCGGATTATGACGGCAATTCCGCCAGGACCGCCTCCTTCGACGGGTTATCCCGTCTTTTATGTCCTGGACGGAAATTCGGTATTTGCCACGGTTACGGAGGCTATGCGGGTTCAATGCCGGCGTCCCGAAGTGACGGGCGTCAAAGCGGCGCTTATCGTAGGCATCGGGTATCCGACGGACGAACCGTTTCATCCGCAGCGATACTTCGATTACACGCCTGAAAAGACTACCAAATATACGCGCAAACCGGACGGAACGGTGCTTCCGGAGCAGGGAGGCGCGGCTGCTTTCCTGGATTTCATTCAAGAAGAGCTGAAACCGGTCATCGCAAGGGAATACCCCGTCGACCTCACGAATCAGACGATCATGGGCCACTCCCTTGGGGGATTGTTCGTCCTGCATACGCTTTTTACAAGACCGGAATATTTCCGTACCTATATCGCCGGGAGCCCGTCTATCCATTGGAACCGCGAATGGCTCGACGAGCGGGAGAAGCTGTTTACGGCTGCGCTTGACGCGGGTTCGCTCCAGAAGAGCTCGGGTATCCGGGCGCTGATTGCGATGGGAGAACTGGAAAATAAGCATCCCTCGGGCAATTACGGGATGGCCAGAGAGATGGCCGCCAGGCTCTCGAAGATGGAGAGCCGCGGCTTAAGCGTACAGTGGCATTCGTTCGAAGAGGAAGGGCATGTTTCCGTCCTTCCCGGATTGATCAGCCGGGGGCTGAGGTTCGCTTTCCGCCCGTAACGAAAGCGGCAAGAGGAAACTGAACATACAGCCAATGGAAGGGAGCGAATGGAAGAATGACAGAAAGTCCGTTTGCACGCGCGCCGTTTACGGGAATCTCCGGCAAAGTTGCCGTCGTGACGGGAGCCGCCCAAGGTATCGGCGAAGCGGCGGCTGCCGTCCTTGGCAGCCTGGGCGCTGTAATAGCCGCCGTAGACCGGCAGGGCGACAAGGCGGCGCGGACAGCCGAAGCTCTGGCAAGCTCGGGCGTTTCCGCCACTGCCTATACGGCCGACGTGGCGGACAGCAGCGCCGTGGAAGAAGTCATCGGCCGCATCGAGCGTGAGCAGGGCCCGGTCGATATACTCGTGCATGCGGCGGGAGTGCTGCAGTACGGAACCGGCGTAACGCTCGGCGACGAGGAGTGGGAGCGGACATTCGCCGTGAACACGACCGGCGCCTTCTATGTGTGCCGCTCCGTCATCAGCCGCATGTCCAAGCGCCGCAGAGGGTCGATCGTGCTGATCGGCTCTAATGCGGGGACCGTGCCGCGTTACGGCATGAGCGCTTACGCCGCTTCCAAAGCCGCCGCGGCCATGATGCTGAAATGCCTGGGTCTTGAGCATGCCGCGGAGGGAATCCGCTGTAATATCGTGTCCCCGGGATCGACGGACACGCCGATGCAGCGGGGCATGTGGGAAGACGAAAGCGGGGAATTCAAGACGATTTCAGGATCGCCGGAACTGTACAAGCTGGGCATTCCGCTCGGGAAGCTGGCGACGCCGGAGGATATCGCCTGGGCGGCGGCTTTTCTCTCGTCGGATCAGGCGGGTCATATAACGCTTCACGATATTCGAATCGACGGCGGAGCCACGCTCGGCCGCTGACAGATAAAAAGGAGTGGATAAACATGATGCTGGGTCAAAAGGAAAAATTGTTATCCCCGGCCGACTTGCTCGATAAATACAGCGAAGGCTCGGCTTTTTATTTCGGCTCGCCCCGCCGGACGCTGCTTGCGGAAGGGGAGCTTGTCCGTCTTTCCGTTGAAGGGAAAGGGGAAGAACTGGAGCGGCTGCCCCGCCGGGTCGCGGACCTGCTGGCGGGTGTCCGCGCGGGGAATGCCGCCGAACCCGTTATCGTCGGTGCGATTCCGTTCACCGTGAACAGCGGAGTCAGACCGGAACTGTTCGTGCCACGGCAAACCGAGTGGGCCGGCCCGTTGGCGGAAGCGGAGGCGGCTCAAGCCGATATTGCGGGCGATACGGCCCGTTCTGTTTTTGACGGGGAAGCGGACGGCGCAACTTTCAAAATCGTATCGTTCCCGACGGAATCCGATTACGAGGCGGCAGTGCGAAAAGGACTGGAGCAGCTTCGGTCCGGCAAACTGCGCAAGGTCGTGCTGTCGCGTTCGCTGCGGCTGGAAAATTGCCCGCCCGTTCAAACGGGACGCCTCCTGCGCCGCCTCGCGGCAAGCAATACGCGCGGCTATACGTTTGCCGTTCCTTTGCGAGCGTCCGGCAGCGGCCACAACGCCGGACAGGGCCAAGGCACGGCACCGGCTTCCGCCGCCCGCACGCTGATCGGCGCCAGTCCGGAGCTGCTTGTCGCGCGCTCGGGCCAGCTGGTCACGGCCAACCCTTTGGCCGGCTCGGCGGCCCGCAGCAGCGATCCCGCCGAGGACAAGCGGCGTGCGGACGCGCTCCTGCTGTCGGCTAAAGACCGCCACGAGCATGCGGTTGTGGTCGAAGCGGTATCCTCCGCGCTCCGCCCTTACTGCCGGAAGCTGGATGTGCCGGCGGAGCCTTCGGTCATCGGGACCAAAACGATGTGGCATCTGTCCACGAAGGTGACCGGAGAGCTGCTGGAACCTGCGGCAAGCTCCCTTGAGCTGGCCGTCGCCATGCACCCGACGCCGGCGGTATGCGGCACCCCGACGGGTCCCGCGAGAACCGCTATCCGCGAGCTCGAATCGTTCGACCGGCGGTATTTTACCGGTATGGTCGGCTGGTGCGATGCGGCCGGTGACGGCGAGTGGGCGGTGACGATCCGCTGCGCGGAGATCGCGGAAGATGCCGTGACTTTATACGCGGGGGCAGGGATTGTCGAAGGTTCGGACCCCGCTGCCGAACTGGCCGAGACCTCCTCGAAGCTCAAAACGCTGCTTCTCGCGATGGGAATGGACCCGGATACGGGAAGCGGCGGAGGAGGGAAGAGCGTATGAGCGAAGATTATCCGTACTGGCCGGACGTGTTCGTCCGCAAATACCGCGAAGCGGGCTGTTGGCGGGGTGAAACGTTCGGCGGGATGCTCCGTGAACGCGCCGCGGCCCACGGCGACCGGATCGCGATTGTAGGCGGTGAAGAGCGTGTCAGCTACGCCGAGCTGGATCTGAAAGCCGACCGGCTGGCCGCCGGATTGAAAGGACTCGGAATCCGGAAAGGCGACCGGGTCGTCGTGCAGCTACCGAACGTGCCGGTTTTCTTTGATGTGATTTTTGCACTGTTCCGGCTTGGCGCTCTTCCCGTCTTTGCGCTGCCGCTCCATCGCCGGAGCGAGATTGTTCATATCGCTTCCTATTCGGAAGCGGAGGCCTATATCACCATCGACAAGTACGCCGGCTTCGACTACCGCACGCTGGCTTCGGAAGTGAAAGCCGAAGTCCCGGGCCTCCGTCACGTACTCGTAGCCGGAAATCCGGGCGATCATCTGAGTTTGGAAGAAACGTATGCACACGAAATTCCGGTTATTCCGGGTAAATTACATCCTTTACAGGTGGATAGATCCCAGGGACAAGCATTCGATGGCCGTGAAGAGCAGCTGGGTACACCGGATGCTGGCCCTGCTCCCGGAGATACCGCTTTTCTCCAATTGTCCGGCGGGAGCACGGGGCTTCCCAAGCTCATTCCGCGTACGCACGACGATTACATATACAGTCTTCGGCGCAGCGCGGAAGTATGCGGGCTGGGCGGCGACAGCGTATATCTGGCCGCTTTGCCGGTCGCGCATAATTTTCCGCTGAGCTCGCCCGGGGCGCTCGGAACCCTGTATGCCGGAGGCACGGTCGTGCTTGCGAAGTCGGGCAGTCCGGACGAGGTGTTTCCGCTGATTAGGAAGGAAAAATGCACCATTGCGGCTGTCGTTCCGCCGCTGGCGCTTGTCTGGCTGGAAGCCGCCAAGACGAGAGGCGAAAACCTTCATCCGCTCCAGGTTCTTCAAGTGGGCGGAGCCAAATTCAGCGAGGAGGCGGCCAAGCGCGTCAAGCCCGAGCTGGGCTGCACGCTCCAGCAGGTTTTCGGCATGGCGGAAGGTCTTGTGAATTACACCCGGCTGGATGATGCGGAAAGCGTCATTACGGGCACACAAGGGCGGCCCATGTCACCGCTGGACGAGGTGCTTATTCTCGATGACGAGGATCGTCCGGCGGCTCCGGGAACGATCGGTCATCTGCTGACCCGGGGACCTTATACCATCCGCGGTTATTACAAAGCCCCCGAACATAATTCGCGCAGCTTTACGCCGGACGGCTTTTACAGGACGGGAGATCTGGCACGTATGACCCCCGAAGGCAATCTTGTGGTGGAAGGCCGAGCCAAGGACCAGATTAACCGGGGGGGCGACAAGGTAGGCACGGAAGAAGTGGAAAACCATCTGCTTGCCCATCCCGCCGTCCGGGACGCCGCCATCGTGGCGATGCCCGACGAATTTCTGGGTGAGCGTTCCTGCGCTTTTATTTTGTTGAGGGATCCTCATACGGGGAGCGACGAACTGCGTTCCTTCCTCCGCCGCCGCGGCCTGGCCGCTTATAAAATCCCGGACCGGTTCGAGTTCATCGACTCGTTTCCCGAGACGGGAGTCGGCAAGGTGAGCAAGAAAGAGCTTCGACAGCGTATTGCGGTTCTGCTGCTGGAAGAAGCCGGAGTCAAAAGCTAGATTCGCACAGCGGGTCATCGGACAAGGATAGCCCAGCTTATTTTATACAGCCTGACAAGGAGAGGATTAAAATGGCAATACCATCCGTACAATCATACCCGATGCCTACGGCGGAGGATTTACCCGCAAACCGGGTTTCCTGGACACCGGACCCGTCCCGGGCGGCGTTCCTTATTCACGACATGCAGCAGTATTTCATGGCTTGCTTCGAACCGGGCCAATCGCCCGCCGCTGAGCTGGCGGAACACATCAGGCTGCTCGCAGATCGCTGCAGAGAACTAGGCGTGCCGGTTATTTATTCGGCCCAGCCCGGTGCCCAGACACCCGAACAGCGCAGGCTACTTCAAGATTTTTGGGGGTCCGGTATCGGTCCCGATCTTCGGGAACAGCAAATCATTGCGGAACTGGAACCCGGAGACAACGATATCCGGCTGACCAAATGGCGCTACAGCGCTTTTCAGAAAACGGATTTGGCCGAGCAGTTGAAAGCGATGGGAAGGGACCAGCTGATTATCGTCGGAATTTATGCCCATATCGGCTGCCTGATGACAGCCTGCGAGGCTTTTATGAGAGATATTGAGGCATTTATGGTCAGTGACGCTCTGGCCGATTTTTCGCGGGAAAAACACGACCTGGCGCTGAAATACGCGGCTGAGCGCTGCGCGGTCACACTGACGACGGGGCAGCTGCTGGCGCATTGGGCAAAAGAGACTTCAGAGGCGGTGAACCTCGGGCAGGCGGAAGCGGGGGCTGTTTCAAACGCGGCCGCCGATATCGCCGAAACCGCTGCGGCTGACGGCCGGGCGGACGGGCCGGAAGCGGCGGGCGCACCCGATCCGTACGCCTTTGCTTTGTCGGCTCTGCGGCAGCAGGTTGCCGGGCTTTTGCGGGAACGGCCGGATGCGATAGGTGACGAGGATAATCTGCCGGAATATTGGGGACTCGACTCCATCCGGATTATGACATTAGCCGAACGCTGGAGAAGCCTGGGGGCGTCCGTTACGTTCGCGGAGCTTGCCGAAGAACCGACGCTGCTTGCCTGGAGCAAACTGCTGGCTTCCAGAACCGTAACCTTCGTCCCGAACGGGGATTATTACGATACGGCCGCAAGGGGGGAGCGCTGATGATAGGGAGCGCCCTCCGGCTGCCGCTTTCCGGCGCTCAGCAAGGAATCTGGTACGCCCATCAAATGGACGGACAGCGTTCCGTTTACAATACGGCGGAATGGCTGGAGATTCACGGAGACATAAACGAGGAACTGCTGGAACAGGCACTGCGGCTGACGGTGCGGGAAGCGGAATGGCTGCACGCCCGTTTCGGCGAGGACGGCGACGGGCCGTGGCAGGAGCTGGGACCCGAAACGGATTGGGTGCTGCTGAAAATAGACGTCAGCCGGATGAAGCATCCTCTTGCCGAAGCGGAAGCGTGGATGCGCCAGGATTTACAGAAGCCCGTGGAACTCGCGGAAGGACCTTTGTTTACCCAGGCGCTGATTCGGCTGGCTTCAGACCGCTGGTGCTGGTATCAGCGCATTCATCATATACTGATCGACGCGTACGGCTATGCGCTGCTTCACCGGAGAGCGTCCCAGATTTATACCGCTCTCGCGGCCAGCGGTCCCGTTCCCCCGCATAATTTCGGCTCTCCCGAGCAAGTTCTCCGTGAGGAGGAAACATACCGGGCATCGGGACAGCACGAGCGGGACCGGGCGTACTGGCTGGACAAGCTCGGTGACGCTCCCGATTCCTCCGTCATGGGCAGAGGCGGAAACAGCCCGGACGGCAGTCCTCTCCGGCAATCGGGACGGCTTGCTGCCGCGGCAAGCCGCGTGCTGATTGAATCCGCCGCCGAGGCCGGATGCAGCTGGGCGGAAGCGGTGCTTGCCGCCTCCGCCGCTTACGTGCACCGGATGACGGGCTCCGCCGATATCCGGCTCGGCCTTCCTTTGATGAACCGGCTGGGCAGCTCGGCCCTGAATGTACCCGGTATGGTCATGAACGTCCTGCCGTTGTGCCTGACCGTAAGGCCCGAAACGAGCTGGGGAGACTTAAGACAGCAAGTTGCGGCGGAACTGCGTAAACTCCGCAGGCATCAGCGCTACCGGCAGCATGATCTTGTAAGGGATCTGGGTTTGCTGGGCGAAAGGCGGAGGCTTTACGGGCCGATGATCAACATTATTCCGTTTGTGGAAACCCCATCTTTCGCCTCCGCCGGAACGGTTCGGCACTCCATTTATGCAGGGCCCGCCGACGATTTGTCTCTACAAATTTATGAAGCCTCCGACGGTGACGGCCTACAGATCGATTTCGATGCGAATCCCGGCATTTACAGCGAGCAGGAACTTTCAGGCCACCGGCGCCGTTTTCTCAGCTTCCTCGAATCGGCCGCCTTCGCTGATCCGGATACACCCGCCGGACTGCTGGACACCCTGCTGCCTTCGGAGAAGGACTTGCTCCTGAACCGTTGGATCGATACCGCTTGCGACGTGCCCGCAGATTCACCCGCGGAGCTGATCCGCCGGCGCGCGGAGCTTTCGCCCCATGCGTCCGCCGTTCTATGCGGCGGCCGGACGCTGACGTACGCGGAGCTGGACCGGCGGGCAGCGATTCTTGGCGCGGAGCTTAGACGACTCGGGATCGGACCGGAGCGGCTCGTCGCGATTGCGCTCCCGCGAAGCGAGGCGGCCGTCGTGTCCATCCTGGCGGTTCTCCGGCTGGGAGCGGCCTATATGCCAGTCGACCCGGACTATCCGGCGGAACGCATCACTTACATGCTCGACGATGCGCAGCCGGCCTGCCTCCTGACGGACACGGAGTCGATGCGTGCGCTGCCGGAAACGGGAAAGATATCCCTGGTGCTGCTCGATCAACTGGACAAGCGCGACCGTGCGGATAGTGCAGCCTCCATAACGGAAACCGGTGACCATGCAGATGCCAATTGTTATCCGGTGCACCCGTCTCCGCTCAATCCCGCTTATGTGATCTATACCTCCGGCTCCACCGGCAGGCCTAAAGGCGTGCCCGTAACCTACGGGGGACTGGCCAATCTGCTCGACGCCATGCAGAGGAAGTTCCAGCTTCAAGAAGGAGACAGCTTCTTATCGGTGACGACCATTGCGTTCGATATTTCCGTGATGGAAATTTTGCTGCCGTTGATCGGAGGCGCTTGCCTCGATATCGCATCCCGGGAGCTGATTCTCGAACCGGGGGCGCTGGCCCGCAGAATAAGGTCTACCGGAGCTTCCATCATGCAGGCGACACCGACTTTGTGGCAGTCGCTCGTATCGGCAAGACCGGGAAGGCTCGACGGCCTGCGTGTCATTGCGGGAGGGGAAGCTTTGCCCCTAAGCCTCCAGCTTGCCCTGCAGGAGCTCGGCTGCGAGGTGCACAACCAATACGGCCCGACGGAAACGGCCATCTATTCTACCGCGGCCGCACTTCCGGGGGGTTCGATGATCAAGCCTCCGATCGGTCCGCCGATCGCCAACACACGGACGTATATACTGGATGCCGGTCTCCAGCCCGTTCCTCCGGGAGCCGAAGGGGAACTGTACATTGCAGGCGCTGGAGTGGCCCGCGGCTATCTGAACAAACCCGTTCAAACGGCGGAGCGTTTCGTAGCCGATCCGTGGGGGGAACCGGGGGCGCGCATGTACCGCACGGGCGATCTGGCCCGCTGGCTTCCGGACGGAAGCATTGATTATCTGGGACGGGCGGATCATCAGGTGAAATTACGCGGCTTCCGGATTGAACTCGGCGAAATCGAATCCCGTATCGCGGGACAGCCCGGCATAGCTCAAGCGGTTGTCGTGGTGCGGGAAGACCGGCCCGGGGAGCGCAGGCTCACCGCGTATGTCGTGCCCGAGGAGCTCCATGAACCCGATCATGCCCAATTGAAAAAACAGCTTCAGCAGGAGCTGCCTGAATATATGGTCCCGCTTGTATGGGTTACCTTGGCGAGCCTTCCGCTGACGCCTAACAAAAAAGTCGACCGCAAGGCGCTGCCCGCTCCGCAAATGTCCGGCTCCGCAAAAGAAGCTTCCGCACGGACGCCTCACGAAGAACTTCTTTGCCAGGTGTTCGCAGAGGTGCTCGGCTTGTCCTCGGTTGGCATCGACGACGACTTTTTCCGTCTGGGCGGACATTCGCTTCTGGCCGGACGAGCGGTTATGCGCATACGCGAAACGACGGGAGTAGATGTGCGATTATCCGGCATATTCGAAGCGCCGACGGTTCGTGAACTTGCACAGCTGCTGGGACGGAAGGGGATAGCTATCCCGCCGGTCGTTCCGGCCGCTCCGGGGGCCATAGTCCCTCTATCGAGGGCGCAGAGACGATTGTGGTTCCTGTACCGCCTGGAGGGAGCAAGTTCCACCTACAACATCCCGCTGGTGTGCACACTCTCCGGGAAGCTTGACCGTCAAGCGCTGAAGCAGGCCCTGCTTGACGTTACCGGACGTCATGAGCCGCTGCGCACTGTATTTCCGGAAACGCCTGACGGCATGCCGCAGATCCGCATATTGGATCGCGAAGCTGCCGCCGATAGGTTTGTGTTTCAGGTGATTCCGGCAGCGGGCTTGGAAGAAGACAACTGGCAGGAAGCGCTCGACCGGGAAGTTCGTCACGGATTCGAGCTGTCTTCCGAGATTCCGCTGAAAGCGGTCCTTTTTGAACGGGAAGAAGGGGAATACGTCCTGCTGCTCGTCGTGCATCATATCGCGGCCGACGGCTGGTCGCTCTCGGTTATCACGTCGGATCTGTCCGCCGCCTATGCGGCCCGGATCGCGGGCCGTGACCCGTCATTCGGCGAGCGCCCGGTCCGGTACGGCGATTTTACGCTGTGGCAGGAAAAGCTGCTGGAAGAAGAAAGCGAGCCGCAAAGTCTGATGGGAAGCCAGCTTGCGTACTGGAAAGAGGCGCTGCGGGGTCTGCCCGAGGAGCTGCCGCTGCCGGCCGACCACCCGCGTCCGGCCGTGTCCGGACAAGCCGGGGGTGTGATTCCGTTCCGGATCAGCGAAGAATTGCATGCGCAGCTGCTCGATCTGGCGGCCGAAGGCAAAGCCAGCTTGTTCATGGTGCTGCATGCGGCGCTCGCCGCGCTGCTGGCCCGGTTGGGCGGAGGGGAGGATATCCCGGTCGGAAGTCCCGCCGCAGGCCGGCCGGACGAAGCGACCGGATCGCTCGTGGGCATGTTCATCAACACGCTCGTGCTCCGGGCGGATCTTTCCGGACAGCCCACGTTCCGCGAACTGCTCGCGCGTGTCCGACAGACGGATCTCAGCGCTTACGAGAATCAGGAGCTGCCGTTCGAGCGGCTGGTCGAGGCGCTGAGCCCGGCACGGTCCCGTTCGCGGCATCCGCTGTTTCAGATTATGCTCGTGCTGCAAAATACACCGGCCACGAGGCTGGATCTGCCGGGAATCGCCTCGAAGCTGGAGCTGCGGGGGACAGGGTCATCCAAGTTCGATCTTACCTTCGAACTCACAGAGCGCCGGCGCCCGGACGGAGAACCGTGCGGCATAGAAGGTTTGCTCGAATACAGCGCGGATTTGTACCTGCCGCACACGGCTGAAGCATTTACCAGGCGGTTCCTGAAGCTGCTGGAACAAGCCGCGGCGCAGCCCGATCAGCCGGTCGGCCGCATAAGCGTGCTGCTGGAGGAAGAGCGGCTTGCGCTCACGGCCAAGCCGGAACCGAAGGCTGCCAAGCAAACGATCGCAGGAGGCAAACTGTCCGCCTCCGGACGCACCCTTACGGAGCTGTTCGAAGGTCAGGCCGCACTCCGGCCGGATGCTCCCGCTGTCGTGTACGGCACGCAGACGCTGAGCTATCGGCAGCTCAACGAACGGGCCAATCGGATTGCCCGCCTCCTGATGGAGAAGGGAGCCGGACCCGAGCAGTTCGTAGCTCTGGCTCTGCCGAGATCGGCGGATCTACCCGCCGCCGTACTGGGCGTCCTGAAAACGGGAGCGGCGTATTTGCCTCTCGATCCCGATTATCCGGCCGACAGGTTGACCTACATGCTGGAAGATGCGGGACCTTCGATTCTTGTTACTTCGGCGGACGCCGCTGCAAGTATACCGGAAAGAAGCGGCCTGAAAGTCGTGGTACTGGGCGATTTTACCTGCGAGGAGCGCCTGCGGAAGCTGCCGGATTCCGTTCCCGAACCGGATCTGCGCGCAGGCAGACATCACGCCCTCCATCCCGCGTATCTCATCTACACATCGGGTTCGACGGGCCGCCCCAAAGGGGTCGTTATTCCTCACGAAAATGTAATCCGGTTGATGGAATCGACAGAGGAATGGTTCGGCTTCGATGAGACAGACACCTGGACACTGTTCCACTCGTACGCTTTCGACTTCTCGGTATGGGAGCTGTGGGGCGCCCTGTTGTACGGAGGAAAGCTCGTTGTCGTGCCGTTCTCCGTAAGCCGTTCTCCGTCCGAATTCCTGGGTCTGCTGGAAGAGCAGCGCGTTACGGTGCTCAATCAGACGCCTTCGGCTTTCTATCAGTTGATTCAGGCGGACCGGGAGAAGTCCGGGCAAGCTTCCGATCTTTCGCTCAAACATGTCATATTCGGAGGAGAAGCGCTTGATCCCGGAAAACTGGAGGAGTGGTACAGCCGCCATCCGGACAACTTCCCCAGACTCGTTAATATGTACGGCATTACGGAAACGACGGTACATGTAAGCTACTATCCGTTAGACCGCCGTGGCGCGGCGGCAGGGTCCGGCAGCGTGATCGGCGTCCCGATTCCGGATCTGGACGTATACGTGCTTGACGATAACCTGGAGCCTGTGCCGTTCGGCGTCGGCGGGGAAATGTACGTGTCCGGAGCGGGACTCGCAAGAGGCTACTGGCGCAGGCCGGAGCTGTCCGCCCAGCGCTTTGTGGCCGATCCGTTCGGTACTCCGGGAAGCCGGATGTACCGGACGGGGGATCTTGCCAAGAGATTCGCCGACGGCTCTCTGGAGTACTTAGGACGGGCCGACCAGCAGGTGAAGCTGCGCGGCTTCCGGATCGAGCCGGGTGAAATCGAAGCCGTGCTGGAGAAGCACCCGGCGGTTGCGCAGGCGGCCGTCGTCCTGCGGGAGGATCAGCCGGGCGACAAAAGGCTGGCGGCGTATATCGTTCCCGCTCAGTCCGGCGAAGTACCGGACGCGGGCATGATCCGCCTGCACGCCTCCGCGGCGCTGCCGGATCATATGGTCCCCTCCGGCATCGTCGTACTGGATAGTCTGCCGCTGACCGTTAACGGCAAACTCGATCGCAAAGCGCTGCCGGCTCCCGTCTACGCTTCCGCAAACGGAAGCCGAAGTCCCCGGACTCCGCAGGAGGAAGTGCTGTGCGGACTGTTCGCGGAAACGCTCGGCCTGGAGGATGTCGGCATCGACGACGGATTTTTTGAACTGGGCGGGCATTCGATGCTGGCCGTCCGTCTCATGAGCCGGATACGAGAGGTATGGGGCAAAGATCCCGGTATCGGCCTTCTGTTCGAAACGCCGACGGTGGCCGGACTGGCCGCGAGGCTCGAAGAGGATACGGGTGACGGTGCGCTGGAGATGCTGCTGCCGCTGCGCTCCAACGGTTCCGGCGCTCCGCTGTTCTGCGTGCATCCCGCCGGAGGACTCAGCTGGTGCTACGCCGGCTTGATGAAACATCTGAACCCCGACGTTCCGATCTACGGGCTTCAGGCGCGGGGGATAGCGGGTCCCGACCGGCTCCCGCAGACGCTGGGCGAGATGACGGAGGATTATATCCGCTGCATCCGCACCGTCCAGCCGGGGGGGCCGTACCGCCTGCTCGGATGGTCGCTGGGAGGCAACGTGGCGCATGCCATGGCCGTCCAGCTTCAGAAGGAGGGCCAGGCGGTCGAGTTTCTGGCCATGCTGGACGCCTATCCGAGCCACTACCTGCCGCTGCGGGGAGAGCCGGACGAGGAAGAGGCGCTGACCGCTCTGCTTGCTCTCGGCGGATACGACCCCGACAGTATCGGAGACGAGCCGCTGACGATGGAAACCGCGATCGAGATTCTGCGCGGAGACAATAGCGCGCTAGCTTCGCTAAGCGTCGAGACGATCCGCCAGTTGCGTGTCACCTACGAGAACTCGGTCAAGATTTTGGCGGCCTACGTGCCGGAGAAATACGAGGGCGATCTGATGTTTTTCCATTCGACGATCATTCCGGACTGGTTCGATCCTATCGATCCCGACATGTGGATTCCTTATGTGGGTGGAACAATCGAGCGGAATGATATCGCATGCCGGCATAAGGATTTGTGCCAGCCGGGACCGCTGTCGATCATCGGCCGCATACTGGCCGGAAAGCTGTCGTCCGCGAAAGCGAAAGAGGAGGAGGGGAGTTTCAATGGCTAATCCGTTTGACGATCAGAGCGGTACCTTCCGGGTTCTGGTCAACGGCGAAGGGCAGTACTCGCTTTGGCCCGCTTTCGTCCGGACGCCGGACGGCTGGACGGCCGTTCTGGAGGAAGGCACGCACCAGGAATGCCTGGATTATATCGAGAGCAATTGGACCGATATGAGACCGGCCAGTCTGCGGGAGTAGAGACAGAGAGTCCGGGAGGGGGATCTTTCCAACCTTACGGTAATCCTCTTGGCTTCCTTTTCAAAATAAAGCAGGAAAATAAAAATCGCAGGACGGTTCCGGGTACTGTTGCCCGGACACCGTCTTTTTTTATTCTCCGTGTCAGCGTCCGGACGCGGCAGTACAGCCTGGGCCGGCTCATCTATAATGCTTCTTCGAAGAACTGCGTTCTGTTCCTTTTACGCAGAAATAGGCTTTTTTTAAGCAAGGGGGCCGACGGGAAAATAAATTCTTAATACGGAACGCTCTCCATCCGGGTGCGTTTGTTCCGCATCCGATCCTTATCTCTTTCCGGTACAATTGCCGGGGAGATTCAGACGCATATACGTCGGCAAGGGTGATTCGGAGCCTCTTCATAAAACCTTTAAAATCCGGCGGTACGCTTGCCGTTGACATTAAAAATTAAAGCGCTTATTGTTCTAGTTGGATTGGGGCGGTTTATTGTCGTTCTAATTCGCAGCGAATCTTTATTCCGGTTAATCACAAGGATATCATTCGGATTTCCTTCATAGATTAAAGTTATAGCGCTTTAATTTATTCGGGGCGATACGGGTGAAATGCGTAAGGGAGGTGGCCGGAAGCGGGATAAGATAGGCTGGCAGCGATGTTTACCGAATAACGAACGCAATTTTGAGAGGAGAAGGGTCTATGAAGAAAAGATTGCTGGAATTAAGCACTTGCGCTTGTCTGTTAGGCACTTTGATAGTAGGACCGGTGACGGCTTCCGCTCAGGAAAACGTACCGGCTTCATCCATCCAGACCGAACCCGTTTATGAGGGGAGTTCCAACGTTTCGATTGCCGCAACCGCGTTGAAGCCGTTTCCTCAGCACGTTTCCTACACCTCCGGCACGATTAAGCCCAACCATTTTACACAGGATCAGATGGACCAGCAGGTAAAGAAAAAATATGACGAATGGAAATCCAGATACCTCATCAAGCATCCGAAAATTTCGAACCAGTATTATGTTTTTTATAACCGGGAAAATATCGTGGACGATCCGAAAAATGTGGTGTCCTGCTCGGAAGGCCACGGCTACGGGATGCTCATTAACGCATATATGGCGGGGCACGAGGCCAGTGCGCAAACTTATTTCGACGGCCTGTACCGGTTTTATAAAGCTCATCCGAGTTCGGCCGATCCCGCTTTGATGGCTTGGCAGCAGGCCAAAGACTCATCGGGCAACATTGTGGACAGCTCGGGTTCCTACTCTGCGACGGACGGGGATCTGGACATCGCTTATTCGCTGCTTCTCGCCGATAAACAGTGGGGCAGTTCGGGGGAGGTCAACTACAAGAGTGAAGCCGTCAAGATGATCAATGCGATCCTGAAGCGCGACGTGCACGCCAAACAATTTCATCTGAAGCTGGGCGACTGGGCCTCCGACAGCGATTCGAAGTACGGACCGGGCGCGCGTCCGTCGGATTTTATGCTCCATCAACTCAAAGCGTTCAAGGACGCGACCGGCAATGCTAATTGGGACAAAGTAAGTGATACGACCTACAAGATCATCAACTCCGTATATAAAAAGCACTCGCCGAAAACAGGGCTGCTTCCGGATTTCGTCGTCCGCAAATCGGACGGAACATACGCACCGGCTCCGGATAAATACCTGGAAGAGCCGACGGATGACGAATACAGCTGGAACTCCAGTCGTACACCATGGAGAATAGCCACGGATTATCTCATCAGCGGCGATACCCGCGCTTTGGAGCAGCTCCGCCAGATGAACGGCTGGATTCAGTCCGCAACGGGCGGCAAACCCGCCAAAATCGGTTCGGGCTATGATCTGAAGGGCAATGTGAAAAAATCCGATCACGCGATCGCGTTTACGGCACCGTTTGCGGTAAGCGCGATGATAGACTCGTCCAATCAGCAGTGGCTGAACAAACTGTGGAGCGACATCGTCGATTCGCCAACCTCGGACAGCTATTATTTCGATAACAGCATCCGGCTTCTGAGTATGATAGTCGTTTCCGGCAACTGGTGGACACCCGGCCAATAACAAGCAACGAGCGAAAAGCGCCTGCTTTATGCAGGCCCTTTTCTTCTAGACAATAGAGAGGGATGTGGGAGCGGAATGTGTGGAAATGCCATGCGATTGAGCAAGAAGTTTTATCACGTTTTAACGGTACTGACGGTGTTTGCCGTCCTGTTTTCAAGTACGGCGGGCAGCCTGTTTGCCGCTGCTGCGCCGCAGCAGGCGGTAGCGCCTGCCGAACCAATTGCGGAGCAGCGGGGATCGGGGGATGTGCAGCCCGACCAGGGAGTTTTCACCGCTACATACGGAGTAGACCGTCCGTCCCTGGGTCAATGGAATTTCCGGAACGCCGGTGCGGGCGACAACGGAATTTATCGTTCGACGGGCGGAGTGTACGGCACCGCATCCACATTCCGCAACTCCGGAGGCGTATTTGAGTACGTGGAAGACGACACGTTGAGCTATCAGGGCTGGGATGAAGGGAACGGGGTCAAGTACTGGCTGGCTGCCGTCCCGACCAAAGGATTCCGCAGCATCACCCTGTCGTCCCAGCAAAACTCTTCCGGATCGGGACCGCGGAATTTTAAAGTCGAGATCAGCCAAGACAAGCGGACATGGACCACCGTGGCCGATCTTGTGATGGCCAAATCGTCGTACAACTGCAGCGGAGATTCCTGCAAATTGAACGATTTGCCGCTTCCTTCCGAAGCGGATAACCGGCCTATGCTGTATATCCGCTGGATCGTCAGCTCCGACGAAAAAACGTCCGGCGGGCCGGGCATCGGCGGATCGGGTTCGAGCCGGATCCGCGCCGTTGAAGTGAAAGGAGAGCGCATCAGCGGCTCGGATATTTCGGAGCCCACGGTGGCAGTAGCGGAATTTCCGGGAGACAAGTCGGAAGAAATTGCGGCAGACCGGGAAGTGTCCGTGAAATTCAATAAAAAAATCGCTCTGGAAAACGGAAAGCAGGCAATCGTAGCGGACGAGAACGGAAACATGTCCGAAACCTCTCTCCAAGTATCCGGCGATACACTGGTTATCAAGCATACCCCTTTTGCGTATGAAAAGACTTACACGGTCTTGCTTCCGAAAGAGCTTGTAAAAGGAGCCGAGGACGGGCATCCGCTTGCCGAGGATATCACCTGGAGCTTCAAGACCCGAACCTCGCCCAAAACGCCGAAGCTGCTGAACATGACGTTTAACGGGGACCCGAAAACATCGATGGGCTTTGCCTGGTATACACCCCAAGACATTTCGGGAACCGTGGTTCAGGTCATCGAAGCTTCCGAAATGAAAGGCGGCGTGTTCCCGGAAGCAAAAGCTTCCTCATACTCCGGCAGCACGGAAGTCATAGAAACTTATTTCGTCAAAAGCGACCGGGATACCGGCAATAAGACGAAATTCGCCAGCCATAAAGTAACGGCCGACAAGCTTATGCCCGGCACGGCATACAAGTACCGGGCGGGCAACGGCGACCCGGACGGCTGGGGACCGGTCGGATCGTTTACGACGGACGAAGCCGCCGACGAAGATTTCCGCTTTATTGTGGGATCGGATTCTCAAGGGTCCAGCAAGTCTTCCTTCGAATTATGGCAGGATACGTTCCGTAAAGCGGTGGACAAAGCCGGCCAGCCGAAGTTTTTTATGGTTACGGGGGACCTGGTGGACAACGGGGATTTGGAGCAGCAGTGGCAGTGGCTGCTGGATACGGCCAAGAATGAGCTGGCTCACACGCCTTACGTACCGATCCTAGGCGGGCATGAGGTTCACGACTACGAGGGTGACGAGAATACCGAAAACAACAACTTTTATTATCATTTTAATCTGCCCAAGCAGATCGTCCCGGGTACCCATGAAGGCTCGGTCTATTCGTTCGAATACGGTGACGCCCTGTTTATCCAGTTCAACACCCAGTTCGAAGGGGGACTGGATTCCAACGGACAGGTGGAGTGGGTGGACCCGGAATTCACCGCCCAATTGGAGTGGATGAAGAACATTGTAGCCCGGACCGACAAGAAGTGGAAATTCGTTTCGTTACACAAAGGGCCCTATTCGGCCGGTGACAATGCCGGGGAATGGGAAGGCGAACGGATCGCCTTCTACAAGAAACACTTAATTCCGGCATTGGATCAAATGGGCATTGATGTCGTATTCGAAGCCCACGATCACATGTATATGAGATCTTATCAGATGCTGAACGATGTTCCTATAAAAGACATCAAGGACGATGGAGCAGGCAATGCCCTCAATCCACCGGGAACGGTTTATCTGATGACGAATACGGTGGGAAGCAAATTTTACGAGAAATACAAGGGATACGACGATTATTTCGCCAAGATCAACGAGCAGCCTTTCAAAAAGATGTTCACCGATGTTTCGGTGTCCAAAGACGTGATGAAATTCACGTCGTACACGGCAGCCAAGGGGGAAGACGTCAAGCCGTATGACGAGTACGGCATTAAACGGACCGACGAGAAACCGGCGAAGGTCGAAAATGCCGCCGTACAAAACGGAAGCGGCGGGGCGGTTCTGTCATGGAACGCTCCGAAGAACTCCAAAGAGCCGGTGAAAGGATACCGGATTTACGAGAAGGACGATAAAATCCGTCCCTTCTGGAGCGAATATGTGCCGGCCGATGCCAATTCCGGCACCTACAAGCTAGAGCTGGGCAAGCTTGATCCGCAGCAAAGCTACACCTTTGTCATTAAAGCTGCCGGAGTACGTACTAATTCCGATGCGGTGCAGATCGACATCCGGAAAGATAATGGATCGTCCGGCGGCGGCTCTTCCGGAGGAGACGGCGGCTCATCCCTGCCGCCGGTGACTACGGTTCCGCCTGTCACGGGCACCAAGCCGCCTGTGAATCCGGACGGCAAGCCAAAGCCGGAACCGGAGCCGAAGCCTGAACCTGCGAGAAAGACGTTCGCGGACGTGGACAGCCGCTATGCATGGGCCAAAGACGCGATAGAACTTCTCGCCGGCAAAGGCGTCATACAAGGCGTCACCGGCGACACGTTCGAACCGGCACGTCCGGTTACGAGAGGCGAATTCGTGACGCTGCTCGTGCGGGCGCTCGGTTTGAAGGCCGACACGGCGAGCCGCTTCGGGGATGTAAAACCCGACGCCTATTATTACGATGCGGTCGGAACTGCGAAAGCGCTCGGCATCACGGAAGGCACCGGTCCGGATACGTTCGATCCCAGCGCGCTCCTCACGAGACAAGACATGATGGCACTTATCGTCCGTGCGCTTAACGCGGCCGGTTACGGCATTCAGCCAGGCAGTGCCCAGGATCTGGCTAGTTTCGAGGATGCCTCCGAACTTGCTCCTTACGCGGTGGAGAGCGCAGGCGCCCTCGTTCGGGAAAAACTCGTCGAAGGCAGCGGAACGGGCATTATGCCTTACGGCTTGACAACCAGAGCGGAAGCGGCCGTGATCCTCTACCGGGTTACGAGCTTAAAATAAAAAGTCTGGCCATCTGTCCGTCTGGAGCGGACAGGTGGTTTTTTTATCCTCACGTTCACGCTTGCAAAAACGGAAACGATACGTTATAGTGATTTTGATTAGATTATCTAACTAACAGGAACGATGAAAACTGCACCTGGAATGATCGAACAACGATAAGGCGGATAACGAAGAAGGGAGGTATATGAACGTGAACAGAAAACCCGCCAAGGAGTATACGACCGAACAGCAGCTGCCGAAACTGGGAACGAAGCCTTACCGGAATCTGCTGGAACGCACCGCGAATTCCGATACGGACCCCGATTCCGCTCTTACAGGTCTCCTCATGCTTTGGCTAGGGGACAGTGTTCTCGATGTGATGGATATTCATTTATCCGATTACGACATTACGGAGAGCAAGATGGATATTCTGCTGCTGATCTCCCTTCATCAAGATAAAGAGCTCGTTACCCCTTCTTCCATTGCGGACCGGCTCGGAATACGCCGCTCCTCGGTGACGTCCTTATTGAACTGGCTCGACAAGAGAGATTTGATCATCCGCGAGCCGTACAGCAAAGACGGGCGAATGACACATATCCGGCTTAGTCCCGAAGGAAGCGGGTTGGTTAAGCGGGTGCTGCCCGTATTCTGGTCCACCTGCGCGTCCCTCGTCGATGAATTGGATAAAGAGGAACGGGAGCTGTTTAATAAGATGCTCGTTAAGCTTAACAGAGGCATAGAAAAACGGCTCGGAACCGGCAGATAATTTTTTTAGTCATGTAGTTAGATAATCTAATTATATAACCGTATTATATTCATTCAACTTGAGGTGAAGTATGAATAATCAAGCTCCACTTACGAATGCTTCTGTCGTGCGCAGAAACTATTCCCTTATGACCGTGATTTTGTGCTGGTCCGGCCTGGCGGTCATGTCCAGTCTGTATGTGACGATTCCCCTGATTTCGGTTTTTGCCCGGCTTTATGACATAACGCCGACGGAGGCGGCCGCTGCGGGAAGCACGTTTTCGATCGGCTTTGCCCTAGGCTGCCTCATTTATGGCGCTCTGTCCGATAAATACGGACGAAAGAAGGTTATTTTCACCGGACTTCTCGTTTTGACGCTTATTTCGTTCCTTTTGGCCTTGGTCCATTCGTTTGCTTGGATTGTGATTCTCAGGGGGCTCCAAGGAGCGGCGGCAGCCACTTTTTCTCCGGTAGCGCTTGCGTATGCCGTGGAAATGTATCCGGCGGAAAAACGCGTAACGACGATCGGCTTTATCAGCACGGGCTTTTTGACGGCCGGAATCGTGGGACAGGTGGTCAGCAGTCTTATCATCGAACAATACGGGTGGAACGCGGTATTTTATGTGCTTGCCGGCGTTTACGCACTGACTGCGGTTCTGGTTTACGTTTTTCTTCCAAAAGGAGGCATTCAACAGGCCCACGCGAGTATTTGGGAGCCGGTCCGGCAGGTCGGGCAAGTTTTTGTCCGCAAGCAGCTCGTGCTCAGTTATGTGGTCGCTTTCGTTCTGCTCATGTCCTTTGTCAGTATGTATACGGTACTGGGCAGCTACTTAAGCGGCGCTCCCTTCGGTCTGGATAAACAGGGTATTTTGGTTGTGCGGTCCATCGGAATCGCGGCCATGCTTTTGTCGCCGTTTGCCGGACGTGTCTCGAAACGCCTCGGAATACGCGTGACGCTGCGCGGGTCGCTGGTCCTGGCGGGAGCCGGCTTGGCCTCGATGGGGCTGATCGCGAGCTTGCCGCTTCTCGTCGCCGTAAGCCTCGTTTTCGTGGCGGGCATCGCGCTGGCGGTTCCTTCACTCGTTTCTCTCGTCGGCCAGTTAGGCGGTAAACAGCGCGGAATAGCGGTGTCCGTCTATACGTTCGTTTTGTTTGCGGGAACGAGCTTTGGTCCGGTATTGTCGCTTTCTTTTATGAAAAGCTTCAGCTACCCCGTTACGTTCCTTCTGCTCGCTTCGATTTTGTGCATCGGTTTGGCGGCAGCCTGTCTGATTGATCGGGAATAGCCTTTGGAAGTTAAAAAATCGCGCTAAGGGAACGCACCGGCTTGTGACGGAAGGGGTTAAACAACTGCCTTCCGCAAATACGAGTAAACTAAAATGGAGCCATCTGTCTGCAGGGAAGCGGACGGACGGCTTTTTTGTATTGCCGATGCAAATAAATGTAAATAAGCTTCTGGTAACGGCGGCACCGGTTGTGCTACGATTTCATCTAGAACGGAGTGAAGGTATGGAGAAAACCAGAGAGAAGACCAGACTGTTAATCATCGAAGATGAAGAAGCTATTGCGGATTTGCTTGCCTATGGGCTGAACAGGGAAGGGTTTGAGGCTTTTACCGCTCATTCGGCGGCGGAAGGCTTGCTTAAGATCGGCCGGGTGCGGCCTGATCTGCTTCTGCTCGACTGGATGCTGCCGGATTTGAGCGGGCTCGAAGTATGCAGACAGGTTACGGCCACCTATAAAATCCCGATCATTATGATTACGGCCAAATCGGATATTACCGACAAGATTCAAGGGCTTGAATACGGGGCGGACGATTACATTACGAAACCGTTCGATTTGCGCGAGGTGGCCGTCCGCATCCGGACAGTGCTGAGGAGAGTCAGCCAAGCGAACGTACTGCCGGAAGCACCGGCGGCTGCCGTGATCCGGTTCAGGGACGTCGAAATCGTCGAGCAGGAAAGAACGGTCAGAATCGGCGGCGAGGATGTCGATCTGACCCCGAAAGAATTCGATCTTCTTCTCACGCTGTGCAAGTACAGGGGCAAAATTTTTACCCGGACGGAACTGCTCGATTTCGTATGGGGCTACGATTATACGGGAGATACGAGAACGGTGGACATCCATATTCAGCGGCTGCGCAAAAAACTGGGAGCGGGCGATCTGATCGTGACGGTATTCGGGGTGGGATACAAATTTGAAAAACAGGTGGATTAGCGGCATGTTTTGGACCATCCGAGCCAAATTTCTGATCGGGCTGTTCGTCATCTTCTCCGTTTCTTTTTTGCTGCTCCATCATTTCGTTGTCCGGATCATTGAAACCAGCAATGAAAAAATCATTACCCAGGATTTGATCCAGCTCAAAAACAACAGCAGCATTTACGTCAAACAGGCGTTTCTGATTAACCATTTCAACACGGATGACGTGTACTTCCAGCAGATGGCGGAAGAGATGGTCCGGGATCTGAACCATGTCACCTCCAGCCATACGAGCGCTTATTCGGTTGCGGGAGATCTGATCTTTGCTTCGGACGAAGCGAAGTTTTTGTCGGCGAACCCGGACGATCTGCAATATGCGCTGGTCGGAAAAACAGCCTACCGGATCCGATATACGGACCAGAAGGCGGAAGTGTTTTATGCCTATCCGGTTATTGTAGAAGGCAAGAAAGTCGGCATTCTGCGGTTCGGCAAAGATTTTTCTTTGCTGTACGAACAAAGAAAACACATTCTGGACGTTTTCTCTTCCGTGACGATCGCCATTTTTATTGCGGGGTTTGTTTTTTCCTATCTGCTGTCCAGAAACATAACGATACCCCTCATCAAGCTCACTAGAGCGTCTTCGGAAGTGACGAACGGCAACTTGAATATCAAGATCGGTTTCCGCAGAAAAGATGAAATCGGCCAGCTTGCGCACAACTTCGGCAATATGATCGTGCAGATCAAGAAACAAATTCAGCGGATCAAGAAGGATCGAGACCGACTGGAAGAACTGAACCGGCATCGGAAGCAATTTTTCGATCATGTCACGCACGAACTGAAAACGCCTCTTACTTCGATAATAGGGTACGCTGAGCTTATCCGTGAAGTAGGCAGCCGGGACGAAGCTTTTTTTGCCAAAGGAATGAATCATATCGTCAGTGAAAGCAAACGGCTGCACGAAATGGTGCTTCAACTGCTCACCTTATCCAGGGAAACCGGCGGACAGGATGCGGCGGAAACGGTCGAACCGGGCCTTATTCTGCGTGACGTATGCGACGGAATGCTGCTGAAAGCCCAGAAGTACAACAAATTCATTCAGTGTGAGGCGGACGAAAACCTGTCCCTGGTCGCGGACCCGGCTAAAATCAGGCAGCTTTACATCAATATTATCGACAATGCGATCAAATACGGCCGGTCTCCGTCCACGGTTCATGTCAAAGCCGAGAAATTGCCGGGGCTCGTCCGGATTTCCGTGAAGAACGAAGGGGAAACGATCCCGTCGGGAGAATTGGCTAAAATTTTCGAGCCGTTCTACCGGGTAAGCGGACCGGCCGACGGGGAAGCCGGCAGCAGCGGTCTGGGTCTGAGCATCAGCAAAGCGATTGTGGACGGGCTCGGCGGTACAATCGGGATAAGGAGCGCCGAACAGGTGACGGCAGTCATCATCGAATTGCCTTGCGAGGCGGCGGGGGAGGGGGAGGCATGATGAAAAGACGGTCTATGCTGAGCTTGCCGCTTCTTCTGGCGGCATTAGCACTGCTGGCCGGCTGCGCGGGTTCGCCGACGGCGAAAACCATCGTGATGGGAGACACGGCGGAAGAGGCGCATACGGAAGAGGAAAGCACCGATTTTGAAACGAACAAAATTTACAAACTCGCCTTACCCGGAAATAAAGCGCTGGATGTATGGGGATGGATGTCTTCCCGCCTTCTGCTCGGTTCTTATAAGAATCAGGAGACGAAACAGGATATTCAACTGGTGGATTACCGGAATTTGTCCGCTGTGAGTTTGACCCCGCTTGCGGGGGATGCGCAGACCGGGAAACCTTCTCCCGACGGGAAATATATGGCCTATACGGGCGAGTCCCCTACCGGGGAGACTTTGTACATACTCGATCTAAACACGTCGCAAAGCTTCGCCCCCGGGATACCGGATAAAGGGAAAGGGATTACCAGCGCCATGACTTGGTCCAACAACGGCCGGTACTTGTCTTTTACGGTGAAAAGCAGAGAGTACGGGACCGAATCCATTGTCGTGTACGACATGAATAGCCGGACATCGCAGGAAATTCCTCTGCCGAGATGGCAGGAAAACAGCGAGGCGCCCGCTCCACGGGCGTTGAAACGCGATAGCAAATATACGGTGATTTCGGTTAAATTTGCGGACGACGGCAGCACGGCTTTGATGGGGCGAATAGGCGAAGATGGTTCGTATGTTACTCTCGGAGCGGTTACGGAGGATAAATGGACCCGCAAGTTCGAACATTCGGCCAGCGAGCGGCAGTTTGATTATGTGAACGACAGCCAAATTATTTTCCTCGACGCCAAAAACACCCTGACGCTCTACGACGAGCGGGATGAGAATACGGTCGCACTGTCTGCGGGGGTCAGTACTTTCCGCCTGTCCGGCGATAATAAAACGATCGCATATGCAAAGGACGAAGAATCTCTCTACGTCGCAAAGCTGCAGGGCCATAACATGATCAAGGAGAAATTGGTCTACAAAGGACTCGTATTGTCCCAAATGGACTGGAGTCCCGATAATAAGAAAATTTTGATAACGGGCTGGAAGTCTTACGACAGAGCGCCTGCTACCGGCAATCCGGAACAGACTCCGCTTGTGATCGAATTCAAATAGACTCAGCTTCTCCCAATATGGAGCGCCAATGAAACGTACCTCCTTCGAGGACAAATTCGTGGTGTTGGGTAAATTGTATCAAGCACAGGAATACAGGGGTTTGATTTTATAAAAATATGGAGAAGGTGCTATCGTCTATACTTATTTTCTGTATGCCAGCAAATTTTATCTGAGGGTGCTATGCCACAAGAAAAGCACCTTTCCAAAATGCTTCGCTAGCATGAGGGAGAGGTGCTTATTTCAGTAAGTCCGTCGTTAGCTTTCATATCGCCGGGTCCTTTTATCGATTTTATCACTGTTTTCTTAAGGCGATGATTTCTTCCTCAGACAGCCCGGAGGACTTAGCTATGACAGCTGTATCCACCCCATGCTTGAGAAGCTCCAGAGCCATCTGGATCGCTTTCTTTTTCTCACCGCGAGCTTCACCTTCAGCCAGAGCTCCTTCAATCATAGAAGCTTCATCATGCATATACTTTTGCCTGTCTTCATACAATCGGCGTGCTTCGGCATCCTGACTAAGAAATTCCAATGTGTCCATTGCTTTTTTCAATACGGGCTCGTTCATCGTCAGCACCTCCAAATTGGATTTATCGACACCTTTTAAGAAAAGTAACCAATTGACTAATCCACCACTCTCAACAGGAGCAGCATGGTCACCAAGCTTGGGGAATTCAAGAAAATGCAGTTCTAAGTCATCTATAAGCGGCAGGCCGCTTCGATCTTCACGTAGATGGAACACGTTATGATACTGGTTATTGGGCAAAAATGAATAGTTCAGGATGTTTATGGTCACACATTTTTTGAGCATTTTATAAGACTGGCCTTCTTGAAGCTGCTGTATAGTTTGCTCCAATAAAACATTGTACGCTTCTCGGTATCGTATTTGTTAAATAATTGCATTTCAACGTTAATAAGTTCCCCCGTCGGCTATTTTGCCTCGAATGTCCAAAATGGACTGTTTATCGCGAGGCGCATCCTTTTCGGTATAGGGATTCAGCAAGATGATCTCCGTCAAAGGGGGTCTTTCCGCTTCTATAAAGGTCTTGTTCAAGAAGGCTAGCAGCACATCCCGGGTTTTCCTCACTACCGAATATGTGTTTGAATAAAAAGTCATTTCGAGGATCTAGAAGTTCATTCATATGCAATCAACTCCATTCCTTAATAGTATATCATGGTTACAGGATCTTAGACACACGAGGCAGACACACAGAAGTGATTTGCATGCCTGCTTTGGGCGAAACGGATTCATTCGAACTTGGCAAAAAACAATCGGTGCACGTACACATTTAGTGGTACAAAGGGAAGGAGTTTTAAAGGAACAGCACTGTTATAATTGCGAACAGGCGCTTGATTATTTTACACATTCAACGCATGTGGAGTGCTGTGTGTCGCTGGTACGGAAGTAGTGATTTAAAGCCACATTTACCTGCAGAACCCAAGCTTTATCGGCTTGGGTTCTTAATCTCTATTCTTGGATTTAAAGTTTGACATAACAGACATGAGAAGTAAGATGAAGGAATTTCCAGAAGAGTGTCGAACAACTGTAGGTTATGAGCGCTTAATATGTGACGGGGCTTGTTACGGTTTAATTTCAGGGCGAATGAAAAGCGATAAAAGAAGTTACGAAATTAGTATGAATAAATTATTACTGCACTGCTAGGGCAATGAATTACATGGAAAGGATGTTTTCAATGGATAATGTTCTTTATAAGAACTTATTTACATTTTTTACTGTTATTGTTTTGTTCTTGTACATGTCGTCAAAACAGAAGCGTTACCTGATTCCAGCACATTTGGATATATTTCTCTTCTCGTACAAACCCACTATTACTGCAGTAAGTAAAATTCAAGAATTTTTTCAACTTAATTCCTTTGGGAAGGTGTTGGAGGATGTAGCTACAAAAACGAGTATCCAATACCAAGGCCAATCTGTATACAGGGTGACTAAGAAGATTCACCATGATTATATTAATAAAAAAGATGGATTTTATCTTGACGGTTTGCATAAAAATCACCTTGAAGTTGTAGATAAGTTTGGTTATGTTAAGGTGGTTCTAAATTTAGATGGCAGTATAAATTTTGACAAAACCGAAAAGGCTCTTAAAGAAAATCGATTTATTGGCAAGGGTTGGTGAATAAATTGGAATTACAGCTGATGAGAACTTATGCATTATTAAATAGAATGAACGAAATGACTAATAACAAGCTCATAGATGAGGAAACGCTTCAAGAACAGTTTGAGAATGTCAATGAATTCGAAAACGACTTTTTAGATTTTAACGTTCAGCTTAATCGCATCAAAGATTTAAATTTATCAAACATTGACCAAGTTGTCGAATATATGGTCCTACTTCATCTAAAGTTCGATAAGCTAAAATGGTATTTGGATGAAATGCACGAGATTGTAAGGCATTCGGCAGGTAATTACCGAGAGTTGCTACAAGGTAAGAACCAACTTGAAATTCAGACTCAAGAAGTAGTGAGGCATTATTCCACTAAAAGCGAAGAACGCCAAAAGATTGGGTATGATTTTGAACTTTTTGTCCTTGAGTACGAAAAGCAAGCTTTGATTTCTGCTGGAAAAGATGACCTTGCGTTGATGGTTAAACACGTTGACGAAGGTTATGATATCCTCTCATTTGAGGAAAATGGCAAGCCGAAATTTATTGAGTGTAAAATTATTAGTAATAACAATTTAAAGGGAATCAAAGTAAGTAAAAATCAAATGAATATGGCAAAAAGATATGGGGATCAATACTATTTCTATATTCAAGATAAAGATAAGAATCTTACTATAATTAGAAATCCATATCAGGCTATTATCAACTCAGGAGACATAGCAGTTCCGATAATGTATGACATTTCATTCCCCAATCTTTAGGAGACTGCAGATGTTTCTATAAACGGCTCTCTCTAAGTCGGAACGGATGGCTCAGCCAACCTTCTATACAAATTCGCTGCAATTGTATTAAATTGTATTATCTAGGTAGGGGTTTTAGGGACCGATAGTCAAGTCATAAGGAGCATTGTATGTTACTCACTAGAAAATAGCCAATTTGATCCGCATTTACCTGCCCTAATAACGAAGATCTCAAGCGCGACTAGGCTACCTGAGATCTTCGTTTTTTAAGCAATTAATTAAACACGCTTGAGATCTGCTTTAAGATAACATTATAGTAGGTCTTAATCACGTTTCTTTCTGTTTCATCAATCAAGCTATTGTGTGCTATCAGGTTCCTGCAATCAGCCATTTCTTTAATCTTTGGTATGATAAAATCCTGACTAGGGAAGTAGTCTTTAAAAATGTCCCAGTTATTATTTATTATCGTAGCGAGATCTTTGAAGTCTAGGTAGAAAAGCTTTGAATCTCCTCGTACACTCAGCCACTTCTTAGAATTTGCATCGGCTATTCTTTGATCTAATGTTTTTTGAGTTGCTGAAGGTATGGATATTTTATCAAAATAATTAGCCCCATACTTCTTTTTACAGACTTCTTCAATGAATAATCTGATGGAGTTCTCGACAGCGTAAAGGTAAGTATATACTTCGGACATTTGGTATCCCTTGTCTTTTACATCCTGAGGTAAAATTTTTGAAAGTATCTTCCCAGATACTTGATCAGACTGTCGTTCTAGATCAGCGATTAAATCATCTTCAAGTTCGAAGTCTTTTGATAGATCAATGTTAAAAGATACGTTTTTGACATCGTATCCTACATCATCTGGGATGAGCTTACCACAAATATCTCTTAAGAGTCGTTTGGTCTTATCATTATCTAGAGAGTCGATATTGTGTGGCGCAATATAAAAGGTAACATACGTAGCATAAGCATCATGCCTTCCCCACCCCCCAGCATAATACGAGTAGCCATCAGCACTTATTGTAACGCTTGCTCCTCTTAATAGATGAGCAGTTTCATATTCAGTACTTCGTTTTAGTTCAAAGATGATCCCCTCTAGGAATTTCTCATTGGTGAATGGTAAACTATAAGTAAATGACGACATCTATTCTCTCTCCCCCTCAGACTGGTGCTTTACTCTTATATTTCGATGAGTGATGCTAGTTTTCCTTTAGATGCCGTTTTAAGAGATTGAGTTTATAGGTTTAACTTGAAGTTAAGTGAGGGAAAAGTAGCATGTTGATAAATCAAAGCGTGGATAATTATGATAGAGAGACATCTCAGCATATCGTTGCATACTTGGATATATTGGGGATTGCGGCAAGAATGAAGCAAGGGTATGAACAACAAAAACTTGCGATGAATAAGCTTCATAACCTTTATACTTTTTCTATGGATATTTCGAAGAAAATAGATATGGTGGGCTACAATGATATTCAATTTAAGATATTTTCTGACAACATTATTATTGTCAAAAAGCTTTCAGAGCAGTCAGATAAGCGTTTACTTGATATAAAAGTCTTGTTGAATTGCGTTTCCAATTTCCAATGTTTGGCGGCTAAGGACAGTGTTGGTTGGCTTGTTCGTGGAGGAATTTCGATAGGTGAGCTATTTATAGATGAAACTATGGTATGGGGTGAAGCTCTTCTTAGGGCTTACGATCTTGAGAGCAACTCAGCCATATATCCTAGAATATTACTAGATCCCAGTGTGATTTCAAATATTGCTTTTGATAAGGAATTGACCGATTACACGCAAAAAGATTTTGATAATTTGTATTTCTTAAACTATTTACACATCCAACATTTTGGTGGTCAGTTTTTGAAAAATGGTTTTCAAATGATGCTAGATGAACTGAATGGGAGCTACTCTGCACGCATATACCAAAAACTTTGTTGGCATATGAACTACGTTAATAGAGCACTTGAGAAGAAGGACAGGAAATACCGATTACATTTGGAGCAGTAATCTAAATCAGCTAGAAAGGGAGGAGGTTTTATTGAGGGCTAGTATCTTTTATTCTTGGCAATCAGATCTACCAAATAACAGTAACCGTAGTTTTATTGAAAATGCAATTAAAAAGGCTATTAAAAAGCTGTCATTTGAAACTCAAGTATATGCTGAATATGATCGAGACACATTAGGTATAACAGGATCACCAGATATATCTGATGTAATTTTTGAGAAAATCGATAAGAGTAGTATTTTTGTGTGTGATATATCTATAGTAAACAGTGATTATTCTGGAAGAAAAACCCCAAATCCCAATGTTCTTGTTGAACTTGGTTATGCAGCGAAAACTTTAGGATGGGAAAAAGTTATATGCTTATTCAATGTAAAGTATGGCGACTTAAGAGATGTTCCGTTCGATTTAAACCATAAAAGAATACTATGCTATAATTCTGATAATACAAATGAAAAGGATAAGGTATCGGAGATAATTTATAAGAATGTTTCGGAGATGTTTTCTAAAGGTATTCTTTTTAATCCTTTAAAGGATCACATTAAAGGGAAGGTCGATTACTGTTTACTTGAAATATTAAAACATATATGTGTGATCGTATATGATATAAGCAGCATGTCGGAGTCTTTAGGAAAAGTTAATGAATTATTAATCTCTGATAAAATGATCATATTAGACAGACTTAAAGAAAAGAGAACTATTCTTGGATTTTTTGCATACAAGAATTTAAAGGATGTACAAGACAAACTGACTAAGTTGTTTAACATAATTAGTTCATCATCAAACTATCCGACTAACTGGGCTGTGACTATATTAAACCTGCAGGATTGGATAAGAAGCTTTCAATGGCACACTTCATTTAGAAGAGAACATCCGTTATATATTAAGAAATTAGACCCTGACAGAGCATATAATGTTGTCCATGCAGGAAAAATGAATAAATATAATAGAGAAGATTCTTATATCCTATTAAGAAAGATTGATGAAAAACAGGGTCACGTAATAAATGTTGGAACAATGATAAAGACTGAAAAGGATTTTCTGATATCACATTTTAACTTAAACCAAACTAGCTTTGAAACTTTTAGCGAGTGCGTGTGTAAAATTATTCAAATTGGTAATGAATGGCTAGATAATACGGGTAGCGAGTTTATACTTGATCCCGAGTATTATCATATTAGTGGACCAATATAAATTGAGGTTGCTAAACCTGTAACTTCAACTTGTAAGAACCTTGCATCCAAGGTAACATGCAACAAAACTGTTCCTTGGGAGGTTTTTGCATGACCAATGTTGCTTATATATGCAATGATACAGACGAATCGAACCGCAGTTCACTAGTCGGGATAGAACTAGACGATACTCAGACGCAAATGCTTCTTTCCATCGCTCGAAAGCATTGTAAGCTCGCTCTTGAGCATAGCCAAGCAAGCACGACTTGGGAGAGGCGACGGGAAATCGTCGAAGAAATTCAGAGTTTACGTATGATCCGGACGATCTGATTGCAGAATGGAAAAAGCACTGAATTTTAACGTACCTAACCCCTGAGCAAGCAGAGGAGCTGAAAATGATTATTGAATCCCTTCTAAAAAAGCGGAAGATGGTTGGCGATTCGATTTCTCAAATGGATGTACCTCCATAAAAAAAATCAAAAGCTAAAAATAATTGTAGGAGCAGTACTGAACTTATTAGTCGAGATCAGTACTGCTTTTCTTTATTCATTTAACAAACCATCATAATTATTTTAATTCACGATATGGAATAACAACACGATTTTGAAATTTTCTAAAAAGGTATTATTATATCTGGGAGACATTTAGATTGTTGGATTTATTTCTTTTGCGGAAGCTTCACCAGTCCCGGCTTTGTTATAAGCGCCAAAAAGTTTGAACTACTTAACTCACCGGTGAGGTGCATTGCCATTAAATCCATGAGGACTGGAGTAGGTAGAACTACTATCTCCCGCTGCTCAGCATCCTGAATCATATGAGGAGCAAATGGTTCGCGATTTTCCGGAGCCTTTGCTAGTTGGTCGTTTAAGACAAGTATGGTTCCAAACAATTTGGCATTGGTTTCCTTGAGATAAGTACCTACATTTGCCTGGACTTTGTCAAGCATGTCTTTACTTAAGGAGCGTTTTCCTCCTTTTATTTCTATGGCGATTTGCCTGCCTTCTATGCTGGCCAGCAAATCAAACAATCTGGGCTTTCCTTTTCCATCACGATTGGAATCTAAATCAGTTACTTTGGCGCCGAAGATTTCGTTGAAAGAGCGTTTTACTACAGTAACTAATCGATCATCTGCCTGGGTAACCAAATCGATATAAGACTTAAGCGTGTTTATCTGTCCCTGTACTTTGGCTTCCTTTTGCTCTAACTCTTCTAAAAATTTTTTCTTTTCCATCTCAAGGATTCCACTTTTCTCCTTCAGCACTTCCGGTATATAGGTGCCGGACCATCTATCCGGATACCAACCCGGACGGAACTGAGGCAAAAACTCATTTAAGATGTAAGCTATGTATTGACTTCTTGTCTGGCAGTCCCTGATATTCGGGAGCAGGATCAGTTCGCTTTTAAAAGCCTGAAAAACGAACCCAACCGGCTGCTTTTTTTTATTTTCAAACAGCGGTTCCAATGGAGATTGTTCACTTTTTTTACGAAACAATTTGAATGGTTTATCCCCCTTCTCATCAAAAGCAACCTCCCAGGTTAGATCCCCTTCAAACTGATTAGCCAGCTCTTTAACTGCTCGATCTGAACTGACACAATCAATTGATGCAGGACCTTCCCAAGGTGAAAGATCTGTTACTTTTAAAGAGGGAAGGGTATTTAAAAGCCAGGTGTAACTATGGATTAGAGGCTGGTCGCCAAAGTTCAGCTCCTTATCAAATTTTCCCCCAATAACAACCACCGGGATGCCCGCTTTAAGAGCTTCTACAGTTCTCGGGGATAAATACTGGGCTGCATGTGAAAATTGAAACGTCAAATCATCATTAACCCCTCCAAATGTTTTACGCTGGGGCTCTCCTGTAAGCTGCTCTAGTTCACGGCGACGATCCTGTATTTCAGCCGATTGGTTATTTCCCGCGTTCATATAATCAATCAATACCAAATCAAATTCATGGGGAAGCGGGATCGGTTCAAAACCATATCCATCAAAACGACGAATTATGCTGGAGGAGTAGATTTTTTGATCCACTATCAACTCCTCCGTTTTTTTATAAACATCGAGCAGCCAAATTTTCATAGTTCACCTCAAAGTTAAATTTAAACGGTTCGTACCAATAACTGGAGCTTACCAATAAAACTTAGGAGGGACAATCATTTGTCGAAAAATATTATATAACAGTGGTTGGCGTATGACTCCGCGCTAATTTCTACTGCCCCTCTTCCAGTTTTAGGATATAATCAGTATATTACGATTACTTATTGATTTTCTCCGCTGCTTTATTCAGCTGGAGAAGGAGCAGTTGTTTTAACAGACAACGTATAAAAAGTGCCTTGAAGGTAGATTTGTGTATGACCGTTTATAAGGTCATGCCTTATTTAACTTTCAAGGCTTTTTTGTGTCCAACAAAACACGTGGAAGTCATAGAATGGATCACATGGAGAAGTACTGGACAGAAGATTTAGAATGCATACGAAAAGGAGTCAATAAGATTGGCGGTTATGTCACGACTATCTCTTCACATTACTTGCGTGATCGATTGGGTAACGAAGCGTATCCGGATCGTGTTTTTGACGAACCAGATATCTTATGGGCAATTACTCATAGAAAAATTGTGGAAGGATATGATAGTGATGAAAAAAAGGGAGAAATCCTGAACCGGAGAGAACCATAGTCGGCCCTGCAATGGTCTGGGGTTTGGACGGTAATTATTGTGTTAATGAAAACAGACAAGCTATTTATTGTGAAGACGGTTTATCTGGTTAACGGAAACCCGCGCTATACCAGATACCTCTCAGAATGAGGGGGAATAAAATATGGCAAAAAAAGAAAAAAAGACACATTTCCTTACTGCATGTGACTTACATACTAGGTATATATTTTATTCTTCTAAAAGTTATTTTTGGTTAAAATATCAGCCAATTCATTTGGTCATAATTGCAACTTGTCATAAAATTAGGTCGTAGGAGGGATGTTTAATGTCTCAATGTGACCGGTGTAAAAAGGAGATAACAGAAATGAATATTACTTCTGAACAGCCTTATGACGGGGGGACTTTGCTTGTGACGGGAGTACCTGTTCAGAAATATGACTGTGAGGAACAAATGTTACTAGGTGATGGCGCGATCATGGCCGGCTATGCTAGACTGCTTGCTGATCGCAATGTTGTGGGTAAGTCACGGTTTCGCTTAAGGAGCTGCAACAAAAATTTACGATGCAGGATTTTTTACCGAAAAGCAAGAACTGAACCAACCCGAACGGACTGCCGCTAACCTAGATTAACATAGGTCGAATTAAGAGGATGCTGCTAACTGCAGCGTCCTCTTTTTTATTTCGAAGGGAGGTAACTCTAAATTGATTTGTTCAATCAAAGCCTAGTATATCAGGGATTAACCTTTACAGTGGGGATACTTGCATTGATTTTAATGTGCTAAAAGGACTCGGAATTCACATTCTTATTGGAGAACCCGGAACAGTGTCTCAGAACCTGATGCAACTCGATTTGAAAAAAAAATGCATTACCAGATTCTAGGACTGTGAGAAAGCATCATCCCGTAAAACTTGAAGGCTTCGTGGCTTAACTCCACTTAATGAATATTAAGAATCGATCTAAAGCCATCGATGTTATAGAGGTAGGTAAGATTTGTAATAAAATTTTTCTCTTTTCCACTAACATGATCTGCAAAGCACCAAATATCAAAAGAAGTTAAATGGGTTAAAGAACTTCAATTTTCTTTTCTAGCTGTTGCATGTTTAGGAACTAAAGACAATCCCTGTTTCCGCCCCGGCGGCTTACAGGGATTTTTTTCGTTTAGGCAAAAATCTCGAAATTGGAAACATTTTGTTTACAAGTTAGAGAGCTTTTTTTTACAAGCGGGGCTTATAACTATAGGTAACACCCGTGAGCGCCGGCGGAAGAAATGGGGATGGGGGGAGGAGGCCGGAATGAAAAGAATGCTGCTGCTGGTCACGACCCTGCTGCTTCTTACGACGACCGCGGTTTTCGGAGGCGGGGGGCGGACGCAGGCCCCGGATTCCGGCGGCTCTTCGCGCGGAGAAAACAAGAACGGTAAAAAGACCGTGGTCGTTTCGATGCTTTTTCTCGATGAGGTATTCAGGGAAGCGAAAAAGAAATTCGAGCAAAAGCATCCGGATGTCGAGATTCGGCTTACGTACGTTCAAACGAAAGACAACTGGAAAGAGGGCGATCGGGAGAGATTCGTCAAATCGACGAACGCAGAGATGCTGTCCGGCAAAGGTCCTGACGTACTCGTTTTGGACCCGCTGCCTATGGGGAAATATGCGGGCAGCAACGCGCTTGCCAATCTGAGCAGGCTCATGGATCAAGATCCTTCTTTCCATAAAGACCTGTACTTCGGCAATATTCTGGACAATCTCTCCATAAACGGAGCCCTTTACGGGATGCCGATGAGTTTTATGCTGGAAACCATGGTCGGGGATGAAGGGGCGGTCAGGAAGGCCGGAGTGGGCATAGACGATACCGTCTGGACCTGGAATGAATTTGCCGAGACAGCCAAGGCTATGAAAAAAAGCGGTTCTCCGGCAGCCTATGCCGCAAGCCCGCCAAGCATGCTGAACGCGTTGGTCAAAGCCGATTATCGGTCCTTTGTGGATGAACCGAACCGGAGGGCGAAATTCGATCAAGCTTCTTTTATCAGGCTGCTTAACGAGGTTAAGGCGTTATTCGACGGGAAAGTGATCGCGGACAAGCCGGCGGTCGTTTCGTTCAAAAGCGCCTATATACAAAATCCCGAGGAATTTTTCAGTTTTCCCCGTGCCTTGTACAAGCAGCCCAAGCTTTATCGGAGTCCTCTGGCCGCCGGACAGAAGCCGGGGGGATTCTTTATGCCTGAGCAGATCCTCGGCATCAATGAGAACTCCGCGGTGAAAACGGAAGCCTGGGCGTTTATCAAGTTTATGCTGTCCGATGACATGCAAGGTGTCAATGGGTTAGGCGGGTTTCCGCTGAACAAGGACGTTTACGGCAGGCAGCTGGATCAAGTGTTGAAGAACGGCAAAGTCAAGATCGAGGACGGCCCCGAAGAAGGCGGAAAAGTGGACGTTAACCCGGCGGATATCGAATACCAGAAGGAGCTGATTTCCGGGCTCAGCCACCCGATCCCTACGAATACCTCCAGGATTGAAGATGTGCTGCTTAAAGAGTCCAAAGCGTTTTTCACGGGACAGAAATCGGCCGAAGAAGTGGCCAAGAAGATTCAGGATCGTGCGAATACGTATCTGAACGAATAACCGGTGAAACTGCCGGCCGGATCTTCCGCTTCATGACCTGAGCGGCCCGATTCCGTATTTTAATGATTCAGTCGAGCTTCTGATGATAGCCTCTGCGGGATGAACGAGCCTATAATGGCGCTGAGATACGGGTTGTACACGGGTCCGACAGGATACTTCGACATTAGAAAAGGGGATTCGTAAGGTGTATACAATCTTACTGGTTGACGATGATTCAACGACAATTAAACTGATGCGTTATATGCTGGAAAGTTCCAGGTTTCCGGTTCTGCGCATTTTCGAGGCTACTGACGGGAAAGAGGCGCTCCGCATCATGCGCGAGTACGGGGCGGATCTTGTCATAACCGAAATTAGCATGCCTTATATGACCGGCCTGGAACTATGCCGCCAGCTTTCCGGGGAGTTCCGGTACACGCCCGCCATCATCGTGTCCGAGCACGATAAATTCGAATACGTGAGAGAGGCGCTGGTCTGCGGAGTGAAAGATTATCTCTTGAAGCCGCTGAGCAAAGACCGCTTTCTTTCTTCCGTACGCAGGACGCTGGAGGAGCTTCCGGAAACGGTTCATACCATCGGCGAGACTTCGGACAGATGGAGAGGGCTTGCGGAAGCCTGGGTCGAAGCGGTGCTTCAGGACAACCGCTCCGCTCAGGAGAGAGCGGGCCGCAAATGGCTGGCTTCGCTGCACGGGGTGCCTCCTTATCTGTGTCTGAAGTGGCACAGCGCCTTTCACCGCATCCTTCTGCAGAGTGCAGGTGCCAAGCTCGAAAGAGAAGTCGAGTGCTCTTTGCCGCCTTATCACGGCCAAAACGGCACCGATCTGACGAATTGGATCACGGCCGATTTCAAAGCCATGCAGCATGCGGTCAAACTGGCGGCGTACACGGATAACCAGCGCACGATCTACAACGCGCAGAAATATATCCAGCAGCACTACAACAAGGAAATCACGCTGGAAGAACTGGCTTCGTCGGTGGGGTATTCCGCTCCTTATTTCAGCTATCTGTTCAAACTGAAGACCGGGATCTCCTATATGGCCTACCGCACCCAACTGCGGTTGAAGCGGGCTCAAGAACTGCTGCTTAAAAGCGACAAGTCGATGCCGCAGATTGCCAGCGAGGTCGGTTACAACGATGTCACGAGCCTGATCCGCGCCTTTAAAAAGGAGCTGGGCTATACGCCTTCGGATTACCGGAAAAGCGGCTTAGTTTAAGCAGCGGAAGCGGGAGAAGACGGGGATACATTTATGAAGTGAGTACATAATTGTTTTTAAATTAAAACGCTTAAACATACTTGGAAACGCGTCTTGGAAAGGAATCATCCAGAGGAGATGACTAAACCGGGAGACCTCGTCCGATGCGGGGCTGCCGGGTCTCTTCACCGGGAGAGCGGGCGGTGAACGGCAGAACAGGAATTGCAATATTTGGAGTAATGAGCTATAGTGGACATGTGATTAGATTATCTAACTAAAAAAGAGTAGGATGAAGAGAGGTGAAGGAAATTGCGCTTTTATAGTTAGATAATCTAATTAAATATTGTTGAAAGTACGTGATCTCCATGAAAGAAAGGAAGCAAACAACAGAGCGGCCGGACCGGTCACACTCTTTAATAAGCACACGCGGCATGCTCAAAGAGATGTTTGTGCACACAAAGGCCCACTGGGGCCTGCTTTTGACCGGGGCGCTGGCCGTTCTGTTCATCTCGTTCTGTGAATTTATCATTCCGCAACTGACAAAAACCGTTATCGACGACATTATCCCGGGCAAAAAGGCAGATGCCCTGCTGGAAACGGGCGGGCTGATCGTTCTGACGGCTCTCGTGCTCGGACTTCTTCATTTTACTTCAAGTTACGTTATGACCGTTGTCAGCCAGAAGGCCGTTTTCGGGCTGCGCAATAAACTATACACCCATACGTTAAGGCTGGATGTGAAGTTTTTTGACCGCAGCAGGACAGGGGATCTTATGGCGAGATTGACCGGAGACGTTAACCAGCTTCAGGAGCTGGTTTCAGCCGAGAGCCTATCCATTCTTGCCGATTTTGTCACTTTCGTCGCGATATGCGGCTATCTGTTTTATGTGGATTGGCAGCTGGCGCTTTTAACGGTTGCGACCCTGCCCTTTTTATTTCTATCGTCCCGTTTTTTCAGCTTGCGGATCAAAAGCGCGTACAGACGGGTGCGTCAAATCTCCGCCGAGTTGAACAACTTCCTGCAGGATACCCTATCCGGTATCCGCATGATCAAATCTTTCGCAAGCGAAGAAAACGAGGAAAAGCAGTTCGTGAAGCTCAGCGACCGGAACCGGATCGCAGCGGTTTCGGCATCGCGGCTTTCGGCGCTCTTTTCACCGCTGACGGATTGGCTCAATTATATAGGGATGACGCTTGTTCTTCTGTTCGGCGCCTGGCAGACGATGCAGGGGAACTTGACTGTGGGGGAGGTCGTCGCGTATCTCGCTTACCTGCGGCTGCTGCAGGCGCCTATCCGTTCCTTCAGCAGGCTGGTTACGAAAATCCAGCAATCGGCAGCGGCCTTCGAACGTATCCGGGATATTCTGGATACCGTTCCGGAGGTCCGCGATCAGGAAGGCGCGATTGAGCTGCCGTCCGTTAAAGGCGAAATCGTGTTCTACGACGTTGATTTCGCTTATGACGAAGGGCAGCCTGTGCTCGAAAGCTTCTTTTTAAAGCTTCGCGGGAACGAGACGACGGCACTGGTAGGTTCATCGGGCTCCGGTAAATCCACCATTGCGGACCTGATCGCCCGTATGTACGATGTGCAGCGGGGCGATATATACATCGACGGCTATCCGCTGAAGGCGGTCACACAGCAGTCTCTGCGAAGCCAACTGGGAATCGTATCGCAGGAAGTCATTCTGCTGAACGGCACGATCCGCGAAAATATCGCGTATGGGCAGCCTGACGCATCGGGCGAACAAATCGAAGCGGCCGCGAGAGCCGCGAACGCGCACGAGTTTATAACCGCTTTGCCGCAAGGCTACGACACTCCGATAGGGGAAAGAGGCGTCAAACTGTCCGGCGGACAGAAACAGCGGCTGTCTATCGCCAGAGCCTTCCTGAAAGATCCCCGTCTGATTATCCTCGATGAAGCGACGGCCGCCCTGGATACGGAATCCGAGAAAAAACTCCAGCAGGCGCTGTCACGCCTTCTTCCCGGCCGCACTTGTCTGGTCATTGCCCACCGGCTATCCACGATTCAGAATGCCGATCAGATTGTCGTTCTGGAGCATGGAGAAATTGTGGAATATGGAAAGCATGATGTTCTTCTTCGCCGAAACGGAAGGTATAAAGAACTGTACGGGATGCAGTTCCCTTGAAAGCACCGGCGAAGCCGCAGGATTCACACTTTCAGGACCGCGATAACCGCGGTCTTTTTATTTTAAGGGTGTGGAGCAACAAAAAAACCCCCACGCCAAGCTCATTTGCGTGAGGGAGATAAAGGGAACGGGATTAGACTTTAGCCGCCCATAGTTCGATTTCAATTTTTATTTCAGGCAATCCTAATTCCGAGATATAGCCGACCGTCATGGCGGGATAATCGAGGCCGAATAATTCGGCCCATTTTTCGTACAAAAAATCCCAATCTATTTTTTCGGTAGCCCATATATTGACTTTGATAATATGTTCGGATGAAAGCTCCTCAGCGTGCAGGACGGTTTGGATATTGCGGAAAGTGTTCCGGATTTGTTCGTTCATGCTTTCGGGAATGTTACCGTGGTGATCCGCTCCGATTTGACCGGAAGTCACATACAGCTCAGAATTTCTTGGAATTTTGGTCAGGTGAGTGTAGTTGCCTACGGGACTGTGTACACCTGCCGGATTTTTTCGAATGATTTTAGAGTTTTCCATGTTAGATTCCCTCGCATTCTAGTATTGTTCTGCCATTTTCACGACTCACTTTCGGACAGACTTCCCCCATTAAAGTGAATACTAGAAAAAAACGGCAGTAGAGTATCCGTAACCGACGGACAGAAAACCCAGAGACTTTTTCTTCATGGACCGGATACCCCTTTCTTTATACATGCGAAGAAACGATTTGAATTGATTGTAGACCAAATGCTGGAAGGTGTCAAAATTTATGAAAGGTCAAAATGTTTGAACGGCTGCAAGTAAGACCACCCTATGAATAAGGGCAGGCGCATTTACCATTTTTTATCATTGACTCCTTGGAAAGCTTCCCTTTATGATGTGGTTAAGCATTACTTAAACGTTTCAGTACTTAAACGATTCAGCACTCAAATGAAGGGGGAAACATCATGTCCAAACGCTTATTTTCCGCCGGAATTGCCGTTCTCTTGAGCGTGACCGGCTTAACCGGTTGCGGAAACGATCAGCCTTCGCCTTCCGCGCAGCCGCAGGAGCAGGGCGGAGGGAATGCGCAGCAGAAGGAGCTTAAACCCGAAAGCGGTGCCAAACTCGTCGTATGGGAATCGAAGGGGCCCGAACTGGATTATTTAAAAACCGTCGCCGCAAGCTTCGAGAAAGAATACGGAGTTCCCGTAAAGGTGGAACCCGTCCCGGCCATCGATACCGTGAAAAAACTGACCACCGACGGTCCGGCCGGAATCGGGGCCGACGTCTTCTCCGCGCCGCACGATCAGCTCGGCAATGCCGTCATGACCGGCCTCGTGCTGGAAAATGACGCTTTCGGCGAAGAGGACAAAAAACAGCTGCTCCCTTCCGCTTTGGAAGGCGTGAGCTATTCCGGCGCCCTCTACGGATATCCGACGGCCATTGACACGTACGCGCTTTTTTACAATAAAAAAGCGATGCCTCAAGCTCCGAAAACCTACGAGGAGATCGTAAAGTTCGCCGAGACTTACAACGATCCCGCGAACAAAAAGTTCGCGCTGATGTGGGACGTTGGGCAGCTGTACCAATCGTACTCGTTCCTTGCGGGCTACGGAGGGTATGTTTTCGGCGGGAAAGGCACCGATCCGAACGATATCGGGCTGAACAGTCCGCAAGCGGTCGAAGGAGCCAAGTATTTGCAATCGCTTAAAAAGATCCTGCCGCTGAATATTCACGATATCAACGACAATATCATCACCGGCTTTTTCCAGGAGGGAAAAACAGCCTCCGTCATTAACGGATCTTGGCTTATTTCCAGCTTGTCCAAAGCCGATTTCGACTTTGGCGTCGCTCCGCTGCCGCTGCTGCCTAACGGGGAGCATCCCGTAAGCTTCTCCGGCATCCGGGCCCTGTACGTCAATTCGTATACGAAGTACCCCGATGCGGCGAAGCTGTTCGCAAGGTATGCGACAAGCAAAGACCATCTGATCGAGCGGTTTAAAATGACGGCTCAGCTCCCACCGAGGCAGGACGTTATGGCGGACCCGGTCCTTACCTCCGATCCATACGCTCCCGCTTTCCTGGAGCAGGCGAAGCATTCGGTGCCGATGCCTTCGATTCCCGAGATGGGCAACGTCTGGGTGCCGGCCGGAACCGCTATTTCCTCGCTGTGGAACGAGAACCAGGACCCGGCCGCCGTTTTGACGAAGGCCGTGGAACAAATCAAAACCGCGATGAAAACAACGAAATAAGCTGGAACATCAAAACCTAAGTTAGGCGGTCTGACGTATGCAAGTAAATCCAAACAATCGCCGGCACCGGATACGGGCCGCTGCGGGCTCGGCGGTACTCATCGGCTTGGGGCAGCTTTACAACAGGCAGATTGTCAAAGGGCTTCTGTTTCTCCTTTCGGCCCAGCTGTTTATCTGGAGCTACTGCCCGCTGGCCCTCCGGGGAATCGCCGGACTGATCAGCCTGGGTGACGTGCCGACCAAAGTGATCCGGGGCAAAGTCGTACCCGGCGATCACTCCATCTTTCTGATGATCAACGGAGTGATGACCTGCGTAATCGTGCTTCTGTTCATCGGATTCTACGTTCTGAACATTGCGGACGCATGGAAGAACGGAGAGCTTAGAGACAGAGGCAAACCCGTACCCGGATTTCGGGCGTCGGTGAAGCAGGCGAAGTTCAAACACTTCCCGTACCTGCTTCTGCTGCCGGCGTTCGTGTTTGTCCTTTTCGTAACGGTGATCCCTCTCGTGTTTAACGTCATGATTGCGTTTACGAACTATTCGGCGCCGGGCCATATTCCGGATCGTTCGCTGGTCGATTGGACCGGACTCCGTACCTTCTACGATTTGTTCGCCCAGAAAGCGTGGCGGTCGACGTTCCTCGGCATTTCGCTGTGGAATATCGTCTGGGCGGCGGCCTCAACTATTACGGTCTTTTTTAGCGGCCTTCTACTGGCGATGATGATCAATCACCCGCGTATCCGTTTTAAAAAGTTCTGGAGAACCGCTTTTATGCTTCCCTGGGCCGTCCCGCAGTTCATTTCGATTCTGGTGTTTCGCGTGCTGTTAAACGGTTCGTTCGGTCCCGTCAACGGATTTCTGGCCAGCCTCGGCTTGCCGCCGGTTTCCTGGCTGTCCGATCCGACGATGGCCAAAGCGTCGATTCTGCTCGTCAATCTGTGGTTCTCGACTCCTTTTCTGATGGCCTTGATGGCAGGGATCTTGACGACGATGCCGCGCGATTTGTACGAAGCGGCGGACGTGGACGGAGCTACGGCGGCGCAGAAATTTTTCGGAATTACGCTGCCGCTTGTGAAGCTCGCCACGGCGCCGATTTTTATTATGCAGTTTGCGTTTAACTTCAATAACTTCAATCTGATTTATTTGCTGACGGACGGTAAGCCGAACAATCCCGATTATTACTACGCCGGAAGTACGGATATCCTGATTTCGTGGATTTTCAAAATGACGCTGAATCAGAGCCAGTTCAATATGGCCTCGGCCGTCTCCATCATTATGTTTGTGTTCATTGCCCTGTTCTCCTTATGGAATTACAGACGGATGAAGGCACTTTGAGAAGAGGAATGGGTCTGCATGAGGAAATTTAAAGACAATCTGACCGTTACCGGGATTTATCTCGTTTTTATCGCGCTGCTTGTCGCAACGGTTTACCCGATCCTGTGGGTGATCGGCACTTCGCTGAATCCGGGGCAAAGTCTCCTGGTCAGCCGGATGATCCCGGATCATCCAACGTTCGCCCATTATGCCGAATTGATCAGGCAGACGGACTTTGTGCTGTGGTACCGCAATACGATCAAGATCGCCCTGGTGAACGCCGTCGTTTCGACTACGCTTGTGGCCGCGACGGCCTATGCCTTCTCCCGGTTCCGGTTCAAGGGCAGACAGCAGGGATTAATGACTCTGCTCATCCTGCAAATGTTTCCGGGCTTCTTATCCGTCATGGCCTTGTTCGTTCTCCTGCTTCAGACGAAGCTGCTGGACACGCACACGGGCTTGATTCTCATTTACGCGGGAGGTTCCGTATCCATGGGCACCTGGGTGATGAAAGGCCATTTCGATACGATCCCGAAGAGCCTGGAGGAGGCGGTTTTCATCGACGGGGGGAGCCATGCCGACGCGTTTTTTAAAATCATTTTCCCCTTGTCGCTGCCCGCGGTTACGTTCGTGGCCCTGAACAGCTTCATCACGCCGTTTATGGATTTTATTTTGCCGCAAATCGTGTTGAGATCTTCGGAAAAAATGACGTTGGCCCAAGGTTTGTACAGCATGGTAGCCACTGAAACGAATTCGAGCTTTACGCTGTTCGCCGCCGGGGCCGTGCTTGTGGCTCTTCCGATTACCTGCCTGTACATGTATTTCCAGAAGTATTTGATTCACGGAATCACGGCAGGGGCGGACAAAGGATAACTGAATGTATCGGATTACAAGGAGAAAAGGAGCAAGCCATGTTACTGGAAGCGATTGACCACCGGTCGGGGCAGGCTTACTGCTACGCCTACGACGAGCGTACCGTGCATATCCGGCTGCGCACGAAGAAAGACGATGTCGACGCCGTGCACGCGCTGCACGGAGACAAATACGATTGGGAGCGGACGGCTCTTGAAACCCGCCTAACCAAAACGGGCAGCGACCAATTGTTCGACTACTGGCAGGGAGAACTTGTCCCGCCGCATTACAGACTGAGATACGCTTTTAAACTGACTTCGGGAGAAGAGGTCGTATGGTTGATGGAGAAAGGGTTCGGCACGGAAAAACCTCAGGATCCGCTCACTTTTTTCGATTATCCGTTTTTGTGGCCTCAAGAAGTGCTGAAGCCGCCGGCCTGGGTGAAGGAAGCCGTTTTTTACCAGATCTTCCCCGACCGTTTCGCGAACGGCGATCCGGCCAACGATCCCCCCGGCGTCCGCCCGTGGAGCGACTCCGATCCGGGGCCGTACGATTTCTACGGCGGAGACCTGCAGGGAGTATACGACCGCATCGACTATTTGACTTCGCTCGGCGTAAACGCGATTTATTTTACACCGCTGTTTGAAGCGGCGACGAACCATAAGTACGATACGGCCGACTACAAGAAAGTCGATCCGGCTTTCGGGGATACGGCGCTGCTCAAAAAGCTGGTTGCCGCGTTCCACGAAAGAGGCATCCGTGTGATCCTCGATGCGGTGTTCAATCACAGCGGAGAAGGGTTCGCCCCGTTCCGGGATGTGCGGGAGAAGGGTCAGGAGTCTCCTTACCGGGACTGGTTCCACATCAAGGAATATCCGCTGCGGACGGAGCCAAGGCCGTCTTATCACTGCTTCGCGTTCGAGTCCCACATGCCGAAGCTCAATACGGCTAATCCCGAAGTCCGAAACTATCTGCTCGACGTGGCCGAGTATTGGGTGCGGGAGTGCGATATCGACGGCTGGAGGCTGGACGTGGCCAACGAAGTGGATCACGAGTTCTGGCGGGAATTCCGCAAGAAGCTGAAAGCGCTGAAGCCCGATTTCTACATCCTGGGCGAAATTTGGCACGATGCGATGCCGTGGCTTCAGGGGGACCAGTTCGACGCGGTCATGAACTATCCCGCCACCGACGCCATTCTGGACTATTTCGCCAAGGGCGAAATCGATGCCGGGGAGCTTGGCAGCCGGATAAACCGCCTGCTCGCTTCCTATCCGCAGCAAGTGAACGAGGCGGCCTTTAACATCCTTGGCAGCCACGACACCCCGCGGCTTCTGACCCGGATACCGGACGAGGCGAAAGCGAAGCTGGCGGTGCTGCTCCAGTTCACGCTCCCCGGGACTCCGTGCATTTATTACGGGGACGAAATCGGAATGCAGGGCGGGCCCGACCCCGATTGCCGGAAGCCGATGCAGTGGGATGCGGAACGGCAAAATCACGGCCTTCTCGCGTTTTACCGCATGCTGATCGAGCTGCGGCGGACTCGCCGGGCCTTAAGTGAAGGCTCGTTCCGGTTTGTATACGCGGAGAAGGATCAGCTTATCGTGCGGAGAAAGAACGCGGAGGAGGAGCTTTACATCTGCGTGAACAACAGCAGCCGGGAGGCCTCCTGCCACGTTTTCGAGGCGGAGTCCGCGTATTCCGATGGAGATGCGCAAATCGGAACCCCTCCGGACTTGGATAGAGGAAGCCGCATCCGTCCGGAAGCGGAAGTGATTCTCGGCCAGGGGTCGTTTGTCCGGACCGAGAACGGTCTTTCGGCAGCTCTGCCGCAATTCGGCTGGCTCGTCGCATCGGTGCCCCTGCGGCGGTTTGACACCGGACAAGGGGATATGCTTTAATCAACCTAAACGTTTAAGTAGGAGCGATTAGGATGAAGAAAGCAACCATCAAAGATATAGCCAAAGCGGCGGGCGTCTCCATCGCCACCGTTTCGTATATTTTGAACGATGTGAAGACCCAGTCCATCTCGGACGAAACGCGCGTCAAGGTAATGAAAGCCGCCCAGCAGCTTAAATACGTGGCCAACCGGACCGCTCAATCGTTAAAAATCAAAAAAACAGGTCTGATCGGCATTTTGCTGTTTCAGGAGCAAGAAGACCATTACTGGTCCGATTTTAAATATGCCAAAACAGTCGGCAAAATCGAACAAATTTGCGGACAACTTGGATACCATGTCATTTTCATGCAGGTCCGGAGCCAGCTTTCGGATTACAAAATGATCATGGAGCGGAATTTGGACGGCGTTTTTCTCATCAATGCGGATCAGGAACGGTTCGGCACGATCTCCAATTATTTCGGTTTCGGTATTCCCGTTTTTGTCATCGACAGTTATATCGACGATTCGCTGTTTCACAAGATCATTCCGGATTTCGCGCAATGCTTCCGGGCTTGCGAGGCTGCCCTTGGCGGCCGGCCGGAGTTTCTGGTCACGGATGCTTACAACAACGCGAAGCTTGCCGGTTTCATTCGGGAACAGTCTGGCCTAGAGAATGAACGGATTTGCGTGTACGACAATCCGGAACAGCTGAACGATTTTCTGTCGCGTTTTGAAGGGAAGCCGGGGATCGTGATCAACGAATTTCTGGCGCTTGAAGTGCTGAAGACAACAGCCCGCATTGCCGCCGTATGCACGTGCCATTGTCCGCAGGTCCTTCCGGGCACGGTAGGGAGGATTACGTTCGATTTGAATGACTATCAGGAAATAGTTCATAAAATGGATCGTTACATTCAAGATGCGGACTATGTAGATCCTGAAAAATTTTACTACTTGTCCGGCACTTCGTAACGATCCGTTTCAAAGGAGAGTTCACGGTGAGTTCATCGCGGTTAATCGAAATCAATCCTTTTTATTCTCATACCTTGAAAAACGAGCGGACGATTTATGTGTATTTGCCGCCAAGCTATCATTTAGACGAGCGGAAAAGGTATCCCGTCCTGTATATGCAGGACGGCCAGCATGTTTTTTTCAAAGACCGTAAGGGCGAGTCCTGGGATGTTCATCTTACCGTCGACGAGCTGACTGCGCAGGGCAGGATGAGAGAAATTATCGTCGTCGCCGTTTCGCATGTGGAGGACGCGCGCATCGCCGAGTATATGCACGCCAATCCGGACGGCCACAACATTTTTCAGACCACGAATCAAGGCGAATTATACGAAACGTTTCTCGTCCGCGAAGTGAAGCCTTTCATAGATGCAAACTACCGGACCTTGACGGAAAAAGAGCATACCGCTCTGATGGGATCGTCCGCCGGCGGACTTGTATCCTACAACATCGGCTTCCGGCAGCCGGAAACGTTCGGTATGATCGGGGCGTTGTGCCCTTTCTTCGTAAGCGTCGATCCGGCCACGATGGAAGACCGGTGGCTGAGCGCCGTCTATACCGATAAAAAACCGCTGAAAATATGGATGGATGTCGGGGATGCGGAAGGCTTCACGGTAATGGAGAAGCATGTGAGGCAAGTCGCGGATACGCTGATGGAGGCGGGTTACAAGCCGGGCGGCGATTTCATGTACTATTTCGCCGTCGGCTCAGGCCATTCCCAGAAAGATTGGGCGGCCAGAGTTCATGCGCCTCTTCTATATTTTTTCGGCGAGATCGGAAATCCCGTACGCGTAGATCTGCACGGCCCGGAAAAAATCGGTCTGCAGGGTCCGTCCTGCGCGCTTAATCCTGTCGTTCATTATGACAGCGGCTTTATGATGACCGATCTGGACGCGGACTATGAGGTGACGGATCCGGGCATCGTCGAGGTGACGGCCGAAGGCAGGCTCATTCCCAAGCGGGAAGGAAACGTCACCGTCCGCTACAAAGGGCAGGGATTGACGGCAAGTCTGGACTTGACCGTCGTTCCGCATCTTTCCGATACGGTCAGTGTTACGATGTTCGTCGAAGTGCCGGTGTGCACGCCGAAGACGGATACGCTCTATGCGGGCATCGAATTGCCGATGATCGGAGAAAGGCTATACGGAGGGACGTTCCAAGTGCCGCGGGGTATCTCCTTCGAGTTCCGCATTTCCAGGGGCCTTGGCAAGCACGAAACGGAGGCAAGCGGAAGGGAAATACCTTACCGCAAATTTACGGCACGCGAGGGACTGGAGCTGTCTTACAAAGTGGAACACTGGGTTGATGTTCCGCCAAAGACGGAAGCAAAGGAGGCGGCAAACGGATGAAAAGTCTGTCGAGTTTGTTGAAAATCGAACAGTTTTATTCGGCCTCTCTAAACAACCGCCGCGATCTGTTCGTTTATCTTCCGCCCGGTTACAGCGAAGAGAGCGATAGGCGTTATCCGGTATTGTACGTGCATGACGGACAAAATATTTTTCATCCCGCCTTCAACGGCTATTCGTGGAACCTTCATAAAACGGCGGACGAGCTCGTTCAGAACGGCCTGATGGAAGAAATCATCATAGTCGGCATCGCGAATATGGGCATGCAGCGGTCGGATGAATTCACTCACGAGCTGGAAGGCGTCGATTATTTGCGCGATAAAGTGGAAATTCGGCCGAAAGGGCAGCTTTACGAACAGTTCATCACCGAGGAAGTGATGCCGTACATCGACTCGCTGTTCCGCACGAAAAAAGGGCCGGAGCACACGGCCATGATGGGCTCGTCCCGGGGAGGCCAAGTGACCTACCATATCGGCATGCGCCGCCCGGACCTATTCGGGAAACTGGCCATCCTGTCGCCCTATTTTTACTGCGTCGATCCCGTAACTTTGGAGGAAGCGCGCCAGTATCATACCTGGACGGACAAAGTCCCGTTATCCCAGATCTGGATCGATTTGGGACGCCGCGAGGGCACGCTCATTCTGGAAAAACACGTACGGGAAGTGACGGAAAGCCTCCTGCGGCTAGGCTATAAACCGGATGAAGAGCTTGTATATTACCTGGACCCGGCCGGCACGCATTCGGAAAAGGTCTGGGCCGCCAGAGTGGCGTCTCCGCTTCTGCATATGTTCGGGAAAAAAGGAACTCCTGTCAAGCTTAGCCTGGAGGGAGAAGAAATCGCAGGCATCCGGGGGCCGGGAATGCGTCTGAATCTGATGGCGGAATTTGACAGCGGGTTTAAAATGTCCTTGCTAAGGGCGGATTACGCGGCCGAAAACGGGACGATTCTGGAGGTGCGCGAAGACGGCACCTTAGTGCCCCGGCGTGCAGGGGAGACCGCCGTTAAGGCGAGCTTCGGCGGCTTGTCCGCGGCCCGGACGATCACTGTCGCCGGAGAACTCAAGGAGCATGTCACGCTTGAGCTGCTTGTGCACGTGCCTGAGGATACGCCGGAAAACGCGGCCTTGTACAGTTGGGTCCCCCTTCGCAAAGATGCGGGTAAACCGCACGTATATTCCGCGCGTCTCGACGTTCCCCTGTATACGGCTTTTGAGTACCGGATCAGCCGGGGGGACGGCGCCGTGGAAGCGGATGAGGCCGGGCAGGCGGTTACGCGCTTTTACAAGGCGGAAGCGGACGGACGGCTGGAACTGACGGTGCGGAGCTGGAAGAGTCCGCAGTAAGTACGCAGTAGGTATGGAGGGAATTCTATGATGAACAAAATGATCGTCAGCGTAGTGCTCGGCTCCTTGATTGTTTCCGGAAGCCTGCTGCTGAACGGAACTGCCATGCGGCCCGCACTGCCGGATTCCGGCATGACGGACGGCAAGCCGGTCCTTCCGGGAGACGGCGGGGTATCAGGCGTTAAGGTGCCGGTGCCTTCGGGCAGCGAGGATTCTCGCGGCGAGAAGGTTTATGTCCGCCTGCCCGTGACAAACAGCGCGAATAACGTCGAAGTCACCGTACATGCCGTCAGGCTAAAGGCGGGCACAGCGGATTTCGAGGTGACGATCCGAAATCTTTCGGAGCGGGAGACGATCACGCCGGATCTGACAAGCGTTAGCGTCGTAACGAACGAAGGTCTGCCGGGCCGAAGCTCGGAGAAGGTACGCGCTGCGAAGGTTAACCCGGATTTTGAGCAGGCGGTTATTTCGCCCGGCAAGGAAAGATACGGGTGGCTGAGCAGCGATGCCTGGAGCGAGGAAGCTCCCGAGCGTCTCACTTTGAATGTGACGATCCGCGGGAACAACGGTGAGGAGCAGGCGTTTGCCATCCCTGTAGACTGCCGGGGACTTACGTTCCGCACGCTTTGATGACAGGTGCCTGACGGACGGGAATGCAGGGACAGAAGAAGAGAGCCGGATCGACCGGATTGGGGAGAGAAAGCGATAGAGAGTTTGGCAGATTGAGTTAGGGGCAAGAGCAAGAGCAAGAGCAAAAAGAGATGGCCGGATGCCGCACCACAGGTGCGGCTTTTTACTGGTTGCCTTCTCGGGCATTTTAAAAAGACATAAATACCTCTTGCATCTTTTTAAGCAAAGGTGTAAGATAGGGCCATAAGATATTGTGATTTATTTCACATACGTAACCTGCTTCGTTGTTATTCATTAATACGCTTTGGTTAATCGCCAACAGCTCTTTTTTTATAGAAAGTATGTGAAATAATTCACTAATTAAAATTTCGGGAGGCTATCATCATGACATTTAAAGTTGCCGTAATCGGATGCACACACGCAGGAACCGCCGCTGTTAAAAACATTGCAGCACAATATCCCGACGCGGAAATCACGGTTTACGAGCGTAACGATAACATTTCGTTCCTTTCGTGCGGAATCGCGCTTCATGTCGGCGGGGTGATCGAAGATGCGCAGGGGTTATTCTACAGCAGCCCCGAGGAGCTTGCCCGGCTCGGTGTCGTTACCCGGATGCGTCATGAAGTGCTTGAAGTCGATGTGGAAGCCAAAACGCTCCGGGCTCGAAACTTGGAGAACGGGGAAGAGTTCGGCGATACCTACGACAAGCTGGTCGTGACGACAGGCTCGTGGCCGGTCATTCCGCGGATGGAAGGCATCGGGCTGGAGAACATCCAGTTGTGCAAAAACTACGGCCATGCCCGTGAAATCATCGCCCGCGCGGCGGACGCGAAGCGCATCACGGTAATCGGAGCCGGTTATATCGGCATCGAACTCGTCGAAGCATTCCGCGATCTGGGCAAAGACGTGACGCTGATCGACAACATGGACCGGGTCATGGCTAAGTACCTGGACCCCGAGTTCACAGCGCTCGCGGACAATGAGCTTACGGAACGGGGAGTGCAGCTTGCACTCGGACGAACCGTCGAAGGATTCCGGGGTACGGACGGCAAGGTACGCGAAGTCGTAACGACCGACGGCACTTTCGAGACCGATATGGTCGTGCTGTGCATCGGTTTCCGTCCCGGAACGGATTTGCTCAAAGGCCAGGTGGATATGCTGCCGGGCGGAGCTATCCTCGTGGACGATTATATGCGCACGAGCCATCCCGACGTGATGGCCGCCGGAGACAGCTGCGCCGTCCGCTATAACCCGACGGGCGAAGCCGCCTATATCCCGCTGGCGACGAATGCCGTCCGCATGGGAACACTGGCCGGTCTGAACCTGCTGAAACCGGTCGTCCGTTATCAGGGCACCCAAGGGACGTCGGCCATCAAGCTGTTCGACTGGAACATCGCCTCGACGGGTTTGACCGAAGCGGCCGCGGCTGCGGCGGGCCTGAATGTGGAGGCCGTCCTCATCCATGAGAACAACCGGCCGGAATTTATGCCGACCTATGACGACGTGATGCTGAAGCTGATTTTCGAAGCGGAAGGAGGCCGCCTGGTGGGAGCGCAAGTGATGTCGAAAGCGGATATGACCCAGGCCGTCAATACGCTGTCGGTTTGCATCCAGAACCGGATGACCGTGCAGGAGCTTGCTTTTGTGGATTTCTTCTTCCAGCCGCACTATAACAAACCGTGGAATCTGCTTAATACGGCCGGCCTGGCCGCTATGCAGCGGCTGAATGAAACGGAGAATGCCGTAACAGAACCGGAACGTATGGAACCCGGCACCGAACGTAGCGATGCTCGAATTCACGGCAATTACGGAGTCGCATAAACGGAAAAAGCTTACGGGCAGAACTGCCCGATCCCTAGGCCTGATTAAAAAAGAACCCGCTGCCGTTTTACAAGGATAGTGGGTTTTTTTATTCGAACATATTTCTCTTTACGACTCTCAAAATCAGAAAATTTCCGTCGGTCTCACGAATATGGTAAAATTTATTGGAAGGTGAAAACGACCGGTTTCAATAAAAAAAGCCGGAAATTCGACGAAGCGCAGTACCGGGTGACGGCTGTGCGAAACCTCATCGGACCTTATCTGACCACAGCAAGAAATCCGTCACCTGAAATGCAGCTGAACCGGGCTTTTTGGCAGCCCTTTCTTATAATTTTTATCCGGGAGAATAGCTGATGACATTTGCGGAACATTTTATATAACTTCGTTTACCGGATATCCGGGGACCTCCTTGGAACGTTTTGTTGCCAAAATGTGAACATGAAAACTCAGGAGGTGCCGATCCATGCGTTCGGAACAAGAAATGTTTGATCTGATAGGTAAAGTGGCGGAGAATGACCCCCGTGTAAGAGCGGTCGGTTTGAACGGTTCGAGGACGAATCCGAATGTTTCCAAGGACTTTTTCAGAGACTATGATATCGTCTATCTCGTTACGGATGTGGAATCTTTTAGAAACGACCCGGATTGGGTAAATATGTTCGGGGAACGTTTGATTATGCAGACGCCGGATGATATGGCTCTGTTTCCTAACGAGCCGGGACACCGTTTTGCCTATCTCATGTTATTTACAGACGGGAATCGCATAGACCTGACGCTTATTCCTCTAGAGGAGAAAGAGATGTACTGCCGGGAAGATAAGCTGACGGTGATCCTGCTTGACAAGGACAACGATCTGCCGGCTCTACCGCCTCCGACCGATGAAGACTATTGGGTGCAGCGGCCCGACGCCCAACGTTTCGCCGATTGCTGCAACGAATTCTGGTGGGTGTCTACCTATGTCGCCAAGGGACTGTGGAGACAGGAAATTTTATATGCGATCGATCATGTGAATCTCGTTAGGGCGATGCTGCTCAAAATGCTGGAATGGAAGGTCGGGATGGATACCGGCTTCTCGCTCAGTATCGGGAAGAACGGCAAATTTTTAAAGCGGTACCTGGATAAGGAATCTTGGAAAAAGCTTTTGTCGACCTATGAAAACGGCGATTATGAGCAGGTTTGGAACGCTTTGTATGTGACGGGAGAGCTTTTTGAGCCTGTTGCCCTTCAAGTGGCGGCCGAATTCGGGTACACGTATCCCGCGGAAGAAGCGGAGAAAATCAAATCGTATTTGCGCCGAGTTCAACTCCTTGCTCCCGATGCGAAGGACATCCAGTAAAGTTTCTTGAAAACAAAAAGAACCCTGACACATAGCTGTCAGGGTCTTTTTGTTACGATGGAAGCAGAAACGGAAAGCACAAGCCGAAAAGAGAGGAGCAGCAAAAATGAAACCGGAATATATCGTGCTGAGAGGGGCACGGGAAAATAATCTGAAGGATATTCATCTTCGTATACCGAAAAGAAAAATAACGGTGTTTACCGGCGTGTCGGGATCGGGCAAATCATCCGTTGTCTTCGATACGATCAGCGCCGAGGCTCAGCGCCAGCTGAACGAAACGTTCTCGACCTTCATCCGAAACCGCCTGCCGAAAACCGGTCAACCGGAGGTGGACAGCATCGAGAATCTGTCTACCGCTATCGTGATTGATCAGAAAAGACTGGGCGGCAACTCGCGCTCGACTGTCGGAACCGCAACGGATATCAACGCGCTGCTCCGGCTTTTGTTCTCACGTGTAGGAACGCCCTTCATCGGTTATTCGAACGCGTTCTCGTTCAACGATCCCGCGGGGATGTGCCCCGGATGCCAGGGGATGGGCACCAGAGCCGTTCCGGATATCCCCAAGCTTTTCGACCGCTCGAAGTCGCTGAATGAAGGAGCGGTGCGGTTTTCGACCTTCACGGCCGGAACTTGGTATGCCAAGCACCATCTGCTTTCCGGTCTGTTTGATCCGGACAAGAAGCTTCGGGATTACACCGATGTGGAGTGGCAGAGGCTTTTATACGGCAAATCGGAGAACTTGCAGCTGCCTTCCGACGGCGGGATGCCCTCCAAACGATTCGAAGGTGTCGTGGACCGGTTTATCCGGCTCTATTTTAAAAAGGACGGAGCCAGCTTGCCGGACAACGTGAAACGGTACATCACGTTCTCTCCGTGCGAACTGTGCGGGGGAACGCGTTTGAACAAAGAGGCACTGGACTGCAAAATCAACGGGCAAAATATCGCCGAGGTGGCAGCTAAAGAGATCGAGGATTTACTCCCGTTTCTGAAAAGCCTGCTCGGGGACAAAACGGCCGCACCGATTTTGTCCGGGATGATCCCGCCGCTTCAGCATTTGCTCGACGTGGGACTCGGGTATCTCCGCTTGGACCGGGAGACGAAAACCCTTTCCGGCGGCGAATCCCAGCGGATCAAAATGGTCCGCCACCTGAACAGCAGCTTGACGGATATGCTTTATATATTCGACGAACCGAGCACCGGTCTGCATCCGTGCGATGTCGAGCGGTTGAATGGGCTCCTGCGCAAACTAAGGGACAAGGGCAATACGATCCTTGTCGTGGAGCATGACCGGGACGTGATCCGGATCGGGGATCATATTGTCGATATGGGGCCCGGAGCCGGTGCGGAAGGAGGGCGCGTCGTTTATGAAGGCAACCTGGAGGGCCTTTATAAAGCGGACACCCTGACGGGCAAAAACATGAAGAGGGAGATCCCGTTTAATCCGCATCCGCGCAAGCCTTCCGGCTGGCTGACGATTGAGAACGCTTCTCTTCATAATTTGAAAAATATCACCGTTCGTATTCCGTCCGGCGTTCTCACGGTCGTTACCGGTATGGCCGGTTCCGGCAAAAGCACGCTCATTCACGATGTATTTGCGGCAGAGAATCCGAAAGCGGTTGTGATCGATCAGTCTCCGGTCACCGGGAATATCCGTTCTACGCCGGCCACTTACACGGGAATCATGGATGAGATCCGGCATTTGTTCGCCAGAACGAACGGGGTCAGCGATTCGCTGTTCAGTTTTAACTCAAAGGGGGCGTGCCCGGACTGCGGAGGACTCGGCTTTCTGGAAACGGACATGGCATTTCTGGAACCGGTCAAAACGGTTTGCGAAAGGTGCGGCGGCAAACGGTTTAAAGAAGACGTGCTCGGTTATACGTATAAAGGTAAATCGATCTATGAAGTGTTAAAAATGACGGCGCATGAGGCATTGCATTTCTTCGGGGAGGAAGAAATTGTACGTCCCCTGCAGGCGATCCGCGATGTGGGATTGGGTTATCTGGCGTTGGGGCAGCCGCTCAGCACGCTATCCGGCGGGGAGTGTCAGCGGATTAAGCTCGCGAGCAAGCTGCACAGGCAGGGCAGGATTTACATTCTGGACGAACCGACGACCGGGCTTCATATGGCGGACGTGAGCAAACTTCTGGCGATGATGAATCGTCTGGTAGATAAAGGAAATACAGTCATTGTGATCGAGCATAACGGCGACGTCATTAAACAGGCCGACTGGATCATCGAGCTCGGGCCTGAAGCGGGAAAGAACGGCGGAGAAGTTATATTCGAGGGAACCCCGCTGGAATTGGCGGAAGCGGACGGTTCCGTGACGGGACCTTTTTTGCGGGGGACCCGGGTTTGAGCCATGAAGGGACTCGGACAAAATTGTTGAAGATTTTGGCAAGGTGCGAGGCGTGGCGTACTTCTCAAGGGTCTTAAAATGGTTCAGCTAAACGGAATGCAGAGGAGGAATACCGATGGAAATTAGAACTGCGCAGCGCGGCGATTTGGAAGAGATCGTGCGCCTGCTCGCCGATGACGAGCTTGGATCCCGCCGTGAGCGGTATGAGAAACCGCTGCCTCCGGCATACGAGGAGGCATTTTCCGCTATCACCGGGCAGACGGGCAATTCCATCCTTGTGGCGGAAATAAACGGGGACGTGGTCGGCTGTCTGCAGTTGACACTGATTCCCGGCCTTGTCCGCATGGGGATGACAAGAGCGCAGGTGGAAGGCGTCCGCGTGGACAGCCGGTACAGAGGGTGAATCGGAAAAGCTCTGCTCGAGCATGCCATTGAAACCGCAAAGGTGCACGAATGTGGACTCGTCCAGCTCACGACGGACAAAACGCGCGGAGACGCCCACCGCTTTTACGAGAAGCTGGGTTTTACGGCCAGCCATGAAGGGATGAAGCTTTCGCTGGACTAATTCGTTTTAAAAGCCGGTCGAGCCTATCCATAAGGACGGCTGGCTTTTTTATTTCCATTTTACTGGTCATGTTAAATTTTATATTGACTATACGTTCATTCATTAATAAAATAAACCTGAAAGGAATATTTTTCATGCTGAAAGAAGTTCGTGATTTTTGTGTGACCGACTAATCATGCGAGAGGAGCGTCGTGATGGAGGATCGTGCGGCGATAAGCTTGGTTGAAAAGTACGTGGAGGCTTACAACGCTTTCGATATCGAAGGCATGCTTCTGCTTATGCAAGAGGAGATTGTATTCCGCAACATCTCTAACGGCGTCGTGAATGCGGAGACGGAAGGAAAAGACGCTTTCCGCGAATTAGCCGGGCAATCCAAAAAGCTGTTCTCCCAGCGCTGTCAGACTATTACGGATTATACGGTCAAAGACGACAGAGTTGAAGTTGAGATTGATTACGAGGGAACTCTGGCGGCCGATCTGCCAAACGGTCCTAGAGCAGGGGAAAAGATCTCTCTTAAAGGAAAGTCGGTATTTACATTTGAAGGCGGCAAGTTGCTCGTAATCGAAGATTACAGTTAAAAAACGGTATCCGGGGCCGTGGTTTCGGCGAAAAGCTGCGGGCTGTCTCCGTAGAGAGCGGTTTTGATCCACGGTGACGAGGAGACGGCGGTCATACGGCGGCGTAATGCGAAGCGTGAAACCGCATGATGCAAAGCAGCTCAAGTTTCAGTCGAAAAACGTACACGGCGGTATATATGCGGTGTATAAACACAACAGGTGCAGGCTATAAAAGCTTGCACCTGTTATTTTTTTTGCCCCGGCGTCAGTAGCGGTCCATAATCAACTGAGTCTTGAGCGAATCCTGCGCGAGGAACCAGCCCTTGCTCTGCAGGAGTGCGATCAGTTCATCGTGCTTCGCGGATGCGGTTGATTCGCTCGTCGTTTTGAACGAAGCTTCGACTATGTATTCGGTGCCGGTTCCGTCAGAGTTCCGGATCGGCCATACTTCGATGTACAGCTTCAAGCCGCTCCAAGTGCCGATCGAGCGTTTGGCAAGCACCGGCCCGTAGTAACGGGAGCTTCCGAGCAGATTCGTGCCCCAGCCGTTGCTGAGCCAGTTGTCGAACTTGCCCGGCGCATTGCTGATCATCAGGCTGCGGGCATCGCTGACAGACGGAAGATCCATGCCGCTGTAGCCGGATTTGCTGGCATTTTTGCTTCGCGTGATGCTCAAGGTTTTGTTCTGATATCCCCACTCGACTTGCGCTTCGTAGTTCGTGTCGCTGGAGTCGAACCCGTCCTGGTTCGCTTTCGTAAGCGCGGCGTTGATATCGTTGTTTACGATCGGGTACCGCTTTTTGTAGCTCAGCTCGAATTTGCTCTCGCCTTCGGTTTTGCGAATGCGGGGGCTCCAGCCGCCGTTGTAAATATTTTTGGCGTTCGTGTCCAGGAAAGCCACATTCATTTTGGTAACGCTGGACGGCATGGCGAACGTATCCAGCACGTCGCTTTTGAGCTTGTTATCCGAGCCCAGAACGGCCGTCGGACTCATCAAAATCTTGACCTCGTAATCAGGCACCATGTTGCTTGCGGCCTGAGCGGGAGCGGACTGGATCACCGTTCCGGTCAACAGAGTCGAACCGACGGTCAAGACAAGCGCGGTGGTGCGGAGCAAACGTTTAAACATTCAATTTTCTCTCCTTTATTCTCATCTTGAATAGTTTCCCATTATTTAGAATAAAGAACGTTTATTAGCTCATCGTAAAGGGAAAGGACGATTTTTGTAAATACCGTTTTATTTAAAAAGAAATAATTGCGGGTGCCGGAGCATTTGCTAGCTTAAGATTTGTGTGCGCCTATTAGTTATATTCGCAGAGAAGGTAAATTGAACCATATGAATAAGGGATAGAAGGGATGCTCGATGAGCCGCATTCGTTATTGTTTTTGGAAAGAATAGGAGCGTGGAATGGAGAAAGGGGGCGGAAAAGCGGGGTTAATCGACAAATGTACATCTATCGACAATGACATATGTCACAATAAGTATTTATATTTTGTAAAAATGGATAAAAATAGACCTTATTATTAAATTAATACAAAATAGTTCAAAAATACCATGATTACTGAGAGGACATCAGCTATAATTGGTAATTGATGGTGAATTATGCAATTTTATAAGAAGAGGAAGCAAATGGAATCCTACAAAAGCATGAAAGCAAAAATAGTTTAGTTTCTAACGCAAGAATCTTTTGTTGCAAATCCCGGTAGACGGGATAGAAACGCCCATTTGCAAAACTGCCCGCGAAGGGAGGACACCCTTACTAATTATCTCTATCCGACATCATATGTCAAGTTTTGGAATATTTTCACCCGACCGAACAATGAATTAGACGAGCCTGCCGAAAGAACCCCTTCACTTTTTGTTCAAAATTTTTTTGAAAGTTTGGAGTGTGGAATTTAGATAACAGGTTTGCATACCTGAAAAGGAATCTCTATACCAGGAGAGTGTCGATGTGAGAGAAAATACGAACAAACGGTTTGCTTTAACCCAAGCTCAGCGAAGAATATGGAGTATGGAAATGATGTATCCGAATACATCGGTCGGAATCATCGTGGGTACTTTGTTTATTCGCGGACCCGTGAATACCGACGCTTTGATGCAAGCGATCTATAAGCTGGTTCGGGACCATGATGCGTTCAGAATCCGGCTTGCGTCTACCGATGCCGGAGAACCCTTCCAGTGGTTTGTGAATGAATCGGACATTGAACCGCGCTGCGATTATTTGGAAATGGGCAGTGAAGCCGAAGCAAAAGAGTGGCTGGAACGGTTTAATCATACGCCGTTATCCATATTTGACGAACAACTGTATCAATTCTGCCTGTTTAATCTGAATAACGAAGAACATTGGTTTAACATAAAAATTCATCACAGCATTGCGGACGGTATCGCATCCCATCTGCTTTGCACGACGATTATGGAAAACTATACAAAATTAATCGACGGCCAAGAACCGGACGCTAAAGCCAAAGGGACTTATCTCGATTACATCTACGCCGAACAAGAATACGAGCGATCGGATCGCTACCAGAAGGACAAAGCCTACTGGCTGGACAAGTTGGAATCCTTCTCGGAAATAACACGAATGAAACCGAGTTCGCCTTACTCCGTGAGCACGGAGTCCGACAGGGTAAGTGTGCCTTTCGCGGGCAAGCGCTACGAGCAGCTGCAGCGTTTCAGCGAAGAGCATAACATCAGTACCTTTACGGTGTTTTTGGCGGCTCTATACATATTGCTCCATAAAGTAACGGGGAATGAAGATATTACAGTCGGTACCATCTATGCGAACCGGACGTCGAAGCAGGAAAAAGAGACGTTAGGGATGTTCGTGAGTACGGTTGCGACCCGAATGCTGCTCGAGCCGGATCAGCATGTATTGGCGTTTTTGCAGCATGTTTCCAAAGAACAGAAAGCGAATCTCCGCCACCAGAAATACCCGTACAATCAGCTTATTCAAGACTTAAGAGAGCGGAACAAGCAGTGGGACGTTCCCGAATTGTTCCGTGTGGATATCGAATACTTGCCCGTGAACTGGACTTATTACGACGGCCTCAGCGTTATTCGGAAAAGCAGTCATTCCGGGCACGAAGTGGGCGATTTTGCCATACACGTTGTAGATATGCTCGACGACAAGGAAATTGATTTGAATATCGATTACCGGGTTCAGTTGTTCGATGAGGGCGAAATTCTACGAATTTCTGAGCAGTTGTTTACTATTATTGACCAGATCGTCCTTAACCCTCTGCAGACCGTACGCGAGCTGTCCATGCTGAGCGACGGGGAGAAGAATAAGATTTTGACGGAATTCAATCCGCCGGTGTCCGAACTTCCGACTGTACAAACGTTCCACCAATTGTTCGAGGAACAGGCGGCGTTAAACCCGAGTGCGACGGCAGTGGTGTACGAGAACAATGAGCTGACCTACGGGGAACTCAACGAGCGGGCCAACCGCCTGGCGGGTTCGCTGCGCGGAGCCGGGATCGGCCGGGAATCGGTCGTGGGCATTCTGGCCGACCGTTCGGTCGATCTGCTCGTCGGCGTCATGGCGGTATGGAAAGCCGGAGGCGCGTACGTTCCGCTGGACCCGGATTACCCGTCCGATCGCATCCGCTACATGCTCGAAGACAGCGGTGCGGCTGTACTGCTGACGCAAAGCGGATTGAGGGACAAAGCCGGAACGTGGCAGGGAGAAGGCGGAGCGCTTCGCACGATTCTATGCCTGGACGACGAGAAGTCGTACAGCGAAGAAAGGGAGAACGCGCCGACGGAGAGCCGGCCGGATGACCTTGCCTACGTGATCTACACATCCGGCACGACGGGGCGGCCGAAAGGCGTTATGATCGAGCACCGGAGTCTGGTGAATACAGCTGCCGCCTACCGCAAGGAATACCGGCTCGATCAGTTCCCCGTACGCCTGCTGCAGCTGGCGAGCTTTTCCTTCGACGTGTTTGTCGGGGATATCGCCCGGACACTGTACAACGGCGGCACCATGGTCATCTGCCCGAAAGACGACCGGATTGATCCGACGCGCCTGCACGGCTGGATACAGAGCCGTCAGATTACCGTGTTCGAATCGACGCCGGCGCTGATCATCCCGTTTATGGAGCATGTGGCGCAGCAGAAGCTCGATATGAGCTCGATGAAACTGCTCATCACCAGTTCCGACAGCTGCAGTGTGGAAGATTACCGGCTGCTGCAGGAACGGTTCGGTTCTCAGTTCCGGATTATCAACAGCTACGGCGTGACGGAGGCGGCGATTGATTCGAGCTTCTACGACGAACCGCTCTACAAGCTGCCGGAAGCCGGAAACGTGCCGATCGGCAAAGCTTGGCTGAATGCGAAATTTTACATCGTGGACGCTCAGTTGAACCCCGTTCCCGTAGGAATTCTGGGCGAGCTGTGCATCGGCGGGCCGGGCGTCGCCCGGGGATATATGAACCGTCCGGAGCTGACGGAAGAGAAGTTTGCGGACAGCCCGTTCGCTGCCGGAGAGCGCCTGTACCGCACGGGCGATCTGGCTCGCTGGATGGAAGACGGCAACGTGGATTTCATGGGGCGTATCGACTACCAGGTGAAGATCCGGGGATACCGGATCGAGCTCGGCGAAATCGAGACGGCGATGCTGCGTTTTGACGGCATCCGCCAAGCGGTCGTGACCGACCGTACCGACGAGCGGGGCCAGAAGTATTTGTGCGGCTACGTTGTGTCGGAGTCTGAAATCGATACCAGAGAATTGCACGCGTATCTGGAGCAAACGCTCCCTTCGCATATGGTGCCGGCTCGCGTGATGCTTCTGGACCGGCTGCCTCTAACGCCGAACGGCAAGGTGGACCGCAAGGCGCTGCCCGAGCCGGAAGGAAGCGTACAGGCCGAGGTGAAATACATCGCTCCCCGTACTCCGGCGGAGCAGGCGCTTGCCGCCGTCTGGCAGTCCGTGCTGGGCGTAGACAGAGTCGGTCTGTCGGACAATTTCTTCGGACTTGGCGGCGATTCGATTAAGGCGCTGCAAGTTTCTTCAAGGCTCCTTCAGGCCGGTTACAAGCTGGTTATGCGTGATCTTTTCCACTATCCGACGATAGCGTCCCTCAGTCCGCAGCTTCAAACGGCCGGCAAAACCGCCAGCCAAGAAGAAGTAACGGGAGCCGTGACGTTGACGCCGATTCAGCGCTGGTTTTTCGGGCAGAATCCGGCCGACCCGCACCACAGCAATCAGGCTTTCATGCAATACCGCAGGGAGGGTTTCGAGGAGACGGCTCTGAGGAAAACGATCGCTAAGCTGGTCGAGCACCATGACGCGCTGCGTACGGTTTACCGCAAAACCGAAGCCGGATATGAAGCATGGAACCGGGGGACGGAGGAAGAATTGTTCAGCCTGGAAGTGGCTGATTTCACGGGCCTCGGAAACTGCAAGGCAGCCGTTGAGGCAAAGGCGAGCGAAATCCAGGGAAGCATCGACCTGGAAAACGGGCCTTTGGTAAAGCTGGGCTTGTTCCGCTGCCCGGATGGCGACCATTTGCTCATGGCCATCCACCATCTTGTTGTGGACGGTGTATCCTGGCGCATCTTGTTCGAAGATTTTGCGGCCGGCTATGAACAGGCTCTCGGCGGACAAGCGATTTCGCTTCCGCATAAAACGGATTCGTTCCAAACATGGGCCGGGCAGTTGTCCCGCTATGCGGACAGTGGGGCGCTAGAATCCGAGCGGGCTTACTGGAGGCAGATTGGGCAGCTTGAACAGACACCGCTTCCCAAAGATTTGGGGCAGGCGAAGTCAACGCTCAAAGACAGCGATGTCGTCACCGTAAGATGGACGGAAGGCGAGACGGAGCAGCTTCTGAAACAGGCGCACCGTGCTTACAATACCGAGATGAACGATCTTCTCCTTACCGCGCTCGGTATGGCCGTTCAAGCCTGGACCGGGCGGAGCCGGGTGCTGGTGAATCTGGAAGGACACGGCCGGGAAGATATCCTGCCGGAAGTGGATATCACGCGCACCGTCGGGTGGTTCACCAGCCAGTTTCCGGTCTTGCTGGAGAGCGGCCGAGATCAGACGGTTTCTCAGCAGATCAAGCAGACCAAAGAAGGACTCCGGCGCATCCCTAACAAGGGAATCGGCTATGGCATTCTGAGGTATTTGTCGGAAGGCCGGGAAGGCGACCTTTTCGGTTCCGATCCGGAAATCAGTTTCAACTATCTGGGACAGTTCGATCAGGATTATGAGAGCAGCGGCCTGGAACCTTCTCCGTTCTCAACCGGGAACGATATCAGCGAAAACGCGGTGATGGATTTCGCGCTCGACATGAACGGTATGGTCACGGAGGGCTCGCTTGAGCTTACGATCCGCTACGGAACGACACAGTACCGCCGGGAAACGATTGAACGGCTGGGGAGCCTGCTGGAAAAAAGCTTGCGGGCAGTCATTGCACACTGCTTGTCCAAAGATCTGCCGGAACTCACGCCGAGCGATGTCCTGCTGCCTGAGCTGTCCGTGGAAGAGCTGGAGCAGCTGACGGCACGCACCGCCCCAATCGGTGAGCTGGAAAATGTGTACACGCTGACTCCGATGCAAAAAGGGATGCTGTTCCACAGTATGCTGGACGCCGATTCGGAAGCCTATTTCGAGCAGGTGACGTTTGATCTGCAGGGCAGCCTCGACGCCGAGGCTTTTGCGAAAGGGCTGGATGTGCTCATTCAACGGCATGAAGCGCTGCGGACCAATTTTATAAGCGGATGGAAAGATGAGCCGGTTCAAATCGTGTTTCGTCAGCGGAAAGGCGAAGTTTACTACGAAGATGTAAGCGGACTGGACGAGGCGGAGAGGGTGCAAGCACTCGTTGAACTGGCAGAGGCAGACAAAGCCCGGAAATTTGATTTGGCGCATGATTCGCTAATGCGGGTGACCCTTGTGCGGACCGATGAACAAACCTGGCATGTGATCTGGAGCCACCATCATATCCTGATGGACGGCTGGTGCATGTCCTTCATGATCAAGGAAGTGTTTGAAAGCTATTTCGCGTTCCTGGAAAAAAGAAAACCGGAACTTCCTCCCGTTACCCCGTTCGCCCGTTATATCGAATGGCTGGAAAAACAGGATCGGAACGAGGCGGCCGATTATTGGAGGAGTTACTTGAACGGGTACGACCAGCACACGAAGCTTCCTCAGGAAAAAGTGCAGCGTAAAGGGGGAAGTTTCAACGCGGTCGAACTGGAATTCGAATTCAGCCGGGAGCTGAGCGAGCGGATCGAGCGCGTGTCCAGGCAAAATCAAGTGACGTTAAGTACGTTCATCCAAACGCTCTGGGGTCTCGTTCTGCAGGTGTATAACAACAGCAGGGATGTCGTGTTCGGCTGCGTCGTTTCGGGCCGTCCGGCGGATATTGCCGGTGTGGAAAGCATGATCGGCTTGTTTATCAATACGATTCCGGTCCGGGTCCGGAGCGAAGCGGGAGAATCCGTGGCGGATGTGTTGCGAAAAACCCAGGAACAGGCGCTTGGTTCCGGTGCGTACGATACGTTCCCGCTTTACGAAATCCAGGCGCTTAGCGAACAGAAACGCGATCTTATCAGCCATATCATGGTGTTCGAAAACTATCCGATGGAAGAACGGATCGAACAGCTTATCGGAGGAAACGGAGCTTTGGCCATTTCCAACATTCAGGCTCCGGAGCAAACGAATTACGATTTCGATATCACGGTTATTCCGGGCGAGCGGACTATGATCCGGTTCACCTATAACGCGGATACGTTCAGCGAGGAAGACATCCGTGGGATTCACGGGCATTTCACCCGGGCGGTCGAGCAGGCTGCGGCCGATCCGAATATCCCCGTGGAACAGTTGGAACTGCTTACGCTTTCGGAAAAAGAGCAGCTGTTCGAAGCGTTCAATCCGGCGATGTCCGAGCTTCCGCAGGTGCAGACGTTCCACCGGCTCTTCGAGGAACAGGCGGTACGGACTCCCGATGCGACGGCGGTTGTCTACGAAGACAAGCAGTTGACCTACCGGGAGCTGAATGAAAAGGCGAACCGGCTGGCGGCAACCCTGCGGGAAGGCGGTGTCGTCAGAGAGTCGATCGTCGGCATTTTGGCCGAGCGTTCGGTGGAGCTGCTCGTCGGCGTGATCGCCGTATGGAAAGCGGGAGGCGCGTATGTGCCGCTTGACCCGGATTATCCGGCCGACCGCATCCGGTTCATGCTCGAAGACAGCGGAGCGACGGTACTGCTGACGCAGACGTCTCTCAGAGAGCGCGCCGAGGCTTGGCTGGAAGCGGAAGCGACGGCGCTGCACACGATCCTTTGCCTGGACGACGAGAAGTCGTACAGCGGGGACGGAGAGAATGCGGCTGTCGGAAGCATCTTGGAAGGCAGCGCAAATGGGGATTCGGCTGACAACGCAGCGTCCGGCAGTTTGCCTGCATCAGGCACACCGAACGGTGTCCCGGCCGAAACCCAGCCGCACGATCTCGCCTACGTGATCTACACGTCGGGCACGACGGGACGGCCCAAGGGCGTCATGATCGAGCACCGCAGCCTGGTGAACACGGCGGCCGCCTACCGCCGGGAATACCGGCTGGACCGGTTCCCGGTCCGCTTGCTCCAGCTTGCGAGCTTCTCCTTCGACGTGTTCGTCGGAGATATTGCGCGGACGCTGTACAACGGGGGCACCATGGTCATCGTGCCGAAGGACGACCGGATCGACCCGGCCCGTCTGCACGGCTGGATCCACGAACAGCAGATTACCGTGTTCGAATCGACCCCGGCGCTCATCGTGCCGTTTATGGAACATGTGGCGCAGCACGAGCTGGATATGAGCTCGATGGAGCTGCTCATCACCAGCTCCGACAGCTGCAGCGTTGGCGACTATCGCGTGCTGCAGGAGCGCTTCGGCTCGCAGTTCCGGATCATCAACAGCTACGGCGTCACGGAAGCGGCGATTGATTCGAGCTTCTACGACGAACCGCTGGCGAAGCTGCCGGAGACGGGCAGCGTGCCGATCGGCAAAGCGTGGTTGAACGCGAGGTTCTACATCGTGGACGCGCACCTGAACCCGGTGCCGGTGGGCGTTCTGGGCGAGCTGTGCATCGGCGGCCCGGGCGTGGCACGGGGTTACTTGAACCGACCGGATCTGACGGAAGAGAAGTTCGTGGACAGCCCGTTCGTCCCGGGCGAGCGTCTGTACCGCACGGGTGACCTGGCCCGGTGGACGGCGGACGGCAACGTGGACTTTATCGGGCGGATCGACCACCAGGCGAAAATCCGGGGCTACCGGATCGAAACCGGCGAGGTCGAGTCGCAGCTGCTTCAAGCGGACGGCGTCCGCGAAGCGGTCGTCCTCGTACGCGAAGACGGCGGCGGCCAGAAAGCGCTGTGCGCGTACTTCACGGCGGATGGCGAGCTTGCCGTGAGCAGTCTGCGAAGCGCGCTGGCGCAGGAACTGCCGGGCTACATGATCCCGTCGTATTTCATCCGGCTGGAGCGGATTCCGCTGACGCCGAACGGGAAAGTGGACCGCAAGGCACTGCCGGCGCCGGAAGCGGGCGTAGACGGCGGTGCGGAATATATCGCGCCACGCACGCCGCTGGAAGCGAAGCTGGCCGCCATCTGGCAGGATGTACTCGGCCTTCAGAAGCAAATCGGCATCCGCGATAACTTCTTCGACCTGGGCGGACATTCCCTGCGGGCGACGACGCTTGTCGGCAAAGTGCACAAGGAACTGAACGTCGATCTGCCGTTAAGAGACGTTTTCCGTCATTCGACGGTTGAAGATATGGCAGAGGCGATTGCCAACATGGAACGGCAGGAGCATGTTTCCATTCCTGCTGTGGAAAAAAGGGAATTCTACCCGCTTTCGTCCGCTCAGAAACGTTTGTATATTCTCAATCAGCTTGAGGGAGCGGAGCTGAGCTACAACATGCCGGGTACGCTGATACTCGAAGGTGCGCTGGACCGGAACCGGTTCGAGGAAGCATTCCGGGGTCTGATCCGGCGCCATGAAACACTGCGCACGGGTTTCGAAATGGCGAATGGGGAAGCGGTGCAGCGGGTATACCCGGATGTGGACTTTTCCGTGGAACATGTTGTGGTAAGCGAGGAAGAAGCGGCAGAAACGGTGCGGAATTTTGTACGACCGTTCGATTTGGCCAAACCTCCTTTGCTGCGCGTAGGCTTAGTCGAACTGGCGGAGGACCGGCATATTCTGATGTTCGATATGCATCATATCGTGTCCGACGGCGTTTCGATGGACGTGCTGGTGGAAGAGTTCGTCCGCTTATACAGCGGAGAGGCGCTGGAGCCTCTGCGCATTCAATACAAGGACTACGCCGTCTGGCAGCAGTCCGAAGGGCAGAAAGAACAGCTGACGCGTCAGGAAGCTTACTGGCTTAATGTCTTCTGGGGAGAACTGCCGGTGCTGGAACTGCCGACGGATTATGCCCGGCCTGCCCTGCAGAGCTACGAAGGACGGACGCTCCAATTTTTCATGGATGCGCAGAAGAGTGAAGGGTTAAAGCGGCTGGCGGCGGAAACGGGTACAACACTATACATGGTTCTGTTTGCGGCCTATACAGTCATGCTGCATAAATATACGGCGCAGGAAGACTTGATCGTAGGTACGCCGATTGCCGGAAGGACACACGGAGATGTGCAGCCGCTGATCGGAATGTTTGTCAATACGCTGGCTATCCGCAATTACCCGGCCGCGGACAAAACGTTCCTCTCCTACCTGCAGGAGGTCAAGGAAACGACTTTGGGCGCATACGAGCATCAAAACTACCCGTTCGAGGAACTGGTGGACAAGGTGCAGGTTGCCCGGGATCTAAGCCGCAATCCGATTTTCGACACGATGTTCACGCTGCAAAACACGGAAAACAAGGAGCTTCAGCTGCCCGGCCTCCGACTGGCTCCTTATGCGAGCGAAGAAATCGTGTCCAAGTTTGACCTTAGTTTGGATGTGACGGAAACCTCCGGCGGCCTGGATTACTTGTTCGAGTATGCAACCTCTTTGTATAAAAAAGAAACGATAGAACGAATGGCCAAGCATTACGAGCAGCTTTTGAATGCCATTGTGAAGAGCCCGGAGGTCAAAATCGCCGATCTTGAACTGGTGACTCCTTCCGAAAAAGAGCAGCTGCTTGAAACGTTCAATCCGGCCATGTCCGAGCTTCCGCAGGTGCAGACCTTCCACCGATTGTTCGAGGAACAGGCGGTCTCGACTCCCGATGCGGCGGCCGTTGTCTACGAAGACAAGCAGTTGACCTACCGGGAGCTGAATGAAAAGGCGAACCGGCTGGCGGCAACCCTGCGGGAAGGCGGTGTCGGCAGAGAGTCGATCGTCGGCATTTTGGCCGAGCGTTCGGTGGAGCTGCTCGTCGGCGTGATCGCCGTATGGAAAGCGGGAGGCGCGTATGTGCCGCTTGACCCGGATTACCCGGCCGACCGCATCCGGTTTATGCTCGAAGACAGCGGAGCGACGGTATTGATGACGCAGACTTCCCTCAGAGAGAGCGCCGAGGCTTGGCTGGAAGCGGAAGAGACGGCGCTGCGCACGATCCTTTGCCTGGACGACGAGAAGTCGTACAGCGGGGACGGAGAGAATGCGGCTGTCGGAGTCATCTTGGAAGGCAGCGCAAATGGGGATTTGGCTGACAGCGCAGCGTCCGGCAGTTCGCCTGCATCAGGCACACCGAACGGTGTCCCGGCCGAAACCCAGCCGCACGATCTCGCCTACGTGATCTACACGTCGGGCACGACGGGACGGCCCAAAGGCGTCATGATCGAGCACCGCAGCCTTGTGAACACAGCCGCCGCCTACCGCCGGGAGTACCGGCTGGACCGGTTCCCGGTTCGCTTGCTTCAGCTTGCGAGCTTCTCCTTCGACGTGTTCGTCGGAGATATTGCGCGGACGCTGTACAACGGGGGCACCATGGTCATCGTGCCGAAGGACGACCGGATCGACCCGGCCCGTCTGCACGGCTGGATCCACGAACAGCAGATTACCGTGTTCGAATCGACCCCGGCGCTCATCGTGCCGTTTATGGAACATGTGGCGCAGCACGAGCTGGATATGAGCTCGATGGAGCTGCTCATCACCAGCTCCGACAGCTGCAGCGTTGGCGACTATCGCGTGCTGCAGGAGCGCTTCGGCTCGCAGTTCCGGATCATCAACAGCTACGGCGTCACGGAAGCGGCGATTGATTCGAGCTTCTACGACGAGCCGCTGGCGAAGCTGCCGGAGACAGGCAGCGTGCCGATCGGCAAAGCGTGGCTGAACGCGAGGTTCTACATCGTGGACGCGCACCTGAACCCGGTGCCGGTCGGCGTCCTGGGCGAGCTGTGCATCGGCGGCCCGGGCGTGGCACGGGGCTACTTGAACCGACCGGATCTGACGGAAGAGAAGTTCGTGGACAGCCCGTTCGTCCCGGGCGAGCGTCTGTACCGCACGGGTGACCTGGCCCGGTGGACGGCGGAGGGCAACGTGGACTTTATCGGGCGGATCGACCACCAGGCGAAAATCCGGGGCTACCGGATCGAAACCGGCGAGGTCGAGTCGCAGCTGCTCCAGGCGGACGGCGTCCGCGAAGCGGTCGTCCTCGTCCGCGAAGACGGCGGCGGCCAGAAAGCGCTGTGCGCGTACTTCACGGTGGATGGCGAGCTTGCCGTGAGCAGTCTGCGAAGCGCGCTGGCGCAGGAACTGCCGGGCTACATGATCCCGTCGTATTTCATCCGGCTGGAGCGGATTCCGCTGACGCCGAACGGGAAAGTGGACCGCAAGGCACTGCCGGCGCCGGAAGCGGGCGTAGACGGCGGCGCGGAATATATCGCGCCACGAACGGCGCTGGAAGCGAAGTTGGCCGCCATCTGGCAGGATGTACTCGGTCTAAAGAAGGAAATCGGCATCCGCGATAACTTCTTCGACCTGGGCGGACATTCCCTGCGGGCGACGACGCTTGTCGGCAAAGTGCACAAGGAACTGAACGTCGATCTGCCGTTAAGAGACGTTTTCCGTCATTCTACGATTGAAGAAATGGCTCAAACCATAGCGGGATTGGAACACCGGGAGCATACCGCCATCCCTGTACTCGAGAAACGCGCTCATTACCCGCTGTCTTCCGTACAGAAAAGGCTGTACATCCAGCATCAGATGGAAGGCGCGGAGTTGAGCTACAACATGTCGGGTCTTATGGTCCTAAAAGGTGAACTGGACCGCGGCCGCTTCGAAGCTGCACTTCGCGGGCTGATCGGCCGTCATGAGATTTTGCGAACGGCATTCGAGATGGTGGACGGCGAACCGGCACAGGTTATTTACCCGGAAGTGAATTTCGCCCTGGAGTACCGGCAGTCGGACGAAGAAGGAGCCCGGGAAATTGCCGCACAGTTTGTCCGCGTCTTTGATCTGGAACAACCGCCGCTGCTGCGGGTCGGTCTGATCGCGCTGGAACGGAACCGGCATATTCTGATGTTCGACATCCATCATCTTGTATCCGACGGCGTATCCACCGGCATTTTAATCGACGATCTTCTCCGGTTGTATATGGGCGAAGGCCTCCAGCCGCTGCGGATTCAATACAAGGACTTCGCTTCCTGGCAGCAGTCCGAAGCGCAGAGCGAACGTCTGAAAAAACAGGAAGCGTACTGGCTGGACGTTCTGGACGGGGAACTGCCGCGGCTTGAACTGGCGACCGATTTCGCGAGACCGGCGGTGCGCAGCTACGAGGGAGATGTGCTGGATTTTGCCATAGATAAGCAGCAAAGCGAAGCCTTACGGCAAATTGCGGACGAGAACGGCGCAACTTTGTATATGGTTTTCCTCGCCGCCTACACGATTCTGCTGCATAAGTATTCCGGGCAAGAAGACATTATTGTGGGCACGCCGGTCTCAGGCAGAACTCATGCGGATACGGAACCATTGATCGGGATGTTCGTGAACACGCTCGCGATCCGGAATTATCCGTCTGGCGAGAAAATGTTCCTTTCTTACCTGGAGGAAATCAAAGAAACGATGCTGGGAGCCTACGAAAATCAGGATTACCCGTTCGAGGAGCTTGTGGAAAAAGTGCAGGCGGCAAGGGACTTGAGCCGGCATCCGATATTTGACACGGTGTTTGTGATGGAAACCAGAGAAGACCGGATAAGCCGTTTCGGAGAGTTAACCGTCGAGCCTTATATCGAGGCACAGACGGTCGCCAAATTTGATCTGACCCTTGAAGTTACGCATGAGGAAGAAGGCATGAGCGGTCATTTTGAATATGCGACTAAACTGTTTACCCGGAATATGATCGACAATTTTGCCGAAGACTTTCTGACCATCCTCTCCAAAATTTGCGAGCAGCCTCATGTCCTGCTGAAAGATCTTTCCTTAAACGGTTCTTCGGAGCAGGAAGAGGACTTGCTGGAAGCTATTGATATTGTTTTCTAAAGCTTTACCCGGCGGATGTGCGTGCGGCGCATTCCGTATTCAATCCGCCGGATCGCTTTTTTTAACGAAAAGAGAGGGGAACGATGAAGGTGGCTTTTGAAAAAGAAATCCTTTTTTGGAACGAAAAATTTTCAGGTGAAGATGATTCGCTTACCCTGCTGCCGTACAGTAAGGCTCCGAGCCATGCGGCTCCAAACGTTCAGTCCGTTTCCGGAACTTTGTCCGGCGCGGCGGCGCAGCGGGTCATTCAGATGAGCAAAGGCGCGCCTCTGGCCGCCTATATGATTTTGCTGGCGGGAGTTCAAGTCCTGCTGTACAAATATACGGGTGATTCCGTTGTTCTTGTCGGCATGCCGGTTGTGAAGAAATCGCAGGAGACGCGGCGGCCCATCAATCATACGGTCATTCTGAAAAATAGGATCGACGGCGAGTCCACCTTCAAATCGGTGTTGAACGAATTGAAGGTTTCTCTTCCCGAGGCTATCCGGCATCAGCAGATTCCGTTTCTCAAAATGACGGAAAAGCTGGAGCTTCAATACACGGACGGAGTGCCGGTCGTCAACACGCTCGTTTCTCTGAATGAGCTGCACGGCACGGATGTCGGCGGGAATGTCGTCTGTGATTGCCTGTTCCAATTCCGTCTGGAGGACGGTTCGATCCATCTACAAATCGGGTACAACGAAAATTTATATCACGCGGGCTTTATGACCAGGGTGGTCGATCATCTGGACCGTTTGTTGGCGGGCGGTTTAAATAACCTTGATCAGGAAGCGGCGGGAACGGCTATGCTGTCTTCGGAGGAAGAGCATCGGCTTATTCAAGCTTTTAACGAGACGGAAACGGACTATGAGTCGGAAAAAACGATTCACGGCCTAATCGAGGACCAGGCTGTACGGGTTCCGGATGCGACAGCGGTGGTTTTCGAACAGGAACGTCTCACTTACCGGGAGCTGAACGAGCGGGCGAACCGGCTGGCGCATACGCTGCGTGCGAAGGGTGTGCAGCCGGATCAGCTTGTCGGCCTGATGACCGGACGATCGCTGGAAACGGTCGTCGGTATTTTAGCGGTGCTGAAAGCCGGCGGCGCGTACGTGCCGATCGATCCCGAATATCCCGAGGAGCGCATCCGCTACCTGCTGGAAGATTCGGGCGCAAAGCTGCTGCTGACTCAGCGGCGACTGCTGGACCGCGTTCCCTATGCGGGAACTGTATTGGCGCTTGACGACGAGAGCTCTTACAGCGCAGACGGCACCAATCCGCAGCCGGTTAACGGGCCGGACCATCTGGCCTACGTCATCTACACGTCCGGAACGACGGGCAAGCCTAAGGGCGTGATGGTGGAGCACCACGGGCTGGTCAGTTTGAAGAACATGTTCCGGGACACGCTCGGCATCACCGGATCGGACAGAGTCGTCCAGTTCGCCAGTTTGTCGTTCGACGCGTCGTGCTGGGAAGTGTTCAAGGCGCTGTTTTTCGGAGCCGCCCTCTACATTCCGACGTCCGACACCATTCTTGATTATCAGCTTTTCGAACGCTACATGGACGAGAACGGCATTACGGCCGCGATCCTGCCGCCTACGTACGCCGCTTATTTAAACCCGGATCATATGACGGGGCTCCAAAAGCTCATTACCGGGGGCTCGGCCGTATCGGCCGAATTCGTACAGCAATGGAAAGACAAAGTGCGGTATTTCAACGCCTACGGACCCACGGAAGCTTCGATCGTCACTACGGTCTGGGCCGCCGGACCGAACGATACCGGCTTGAAGTCGGTTCCCATCGGCCGTCCCATTCATAATCACAAGATTTATATCGTGGACAAGCACGGACAGCCTGTGCCTGAAGGAGTAGCGGGTGAACTGTGCATTGCAGGCGTCGGTCTGGCGAGGGGATATTTGAATCGCCCCGAGCTGACGGAGGAGAAGTTCGTCGACAACCCTTTTGCCCCCGGCGAGCGGATGTACCGGACCGGGGATTCCGCCCGCTGGCTTCCTGACGGGAACATCGAATACATGGGCCGGATCGATCACCAGGTGAAGATCCGCGGCTACCGGATCGAGACGGGCGAGATTGAAGAACAGCTCCTGAAAATTCCGTCCGTACAGGAAACGATCGTCATCGCCCGCGAAGAAGAGAGCGGACTGCAATTGTGCGCTTACGTTGTGGGAGACCAATCGCTGACTGTCAGTGATCTTAGAGCAGCGCTGTCGCAAAACTTGCCGGGTTATATGATTCCGGCGCATTTCGTTCAGCTGCCGAGAATGCCGCTGACGCCGAACGGGAAAATCGACCGGAAGGCGCTGCCTGCCCCGCAAGGAAACGCGCTCGGTGGAGGCGAATATGTCGCGCCACGAAACGAAGCGGAGCAAGCCCTTGCCGACGTTTGGAAGGCCGTGCTGAATACCGAACGGGTCGGAGTCACGGATCATTTCTTCGAGCTCGGCGGTGATTCCATCAAGTCGATTCAAGTTTCCTCCCGGCTGCACCAGGCCGGCTACAAGCTGGAAATTCGCGACTTGTTCAAATATCCGACGATCGCGCAGCTCAGCCCGCACGTGAAGCCGGTCGCCCGGAAGGTCGATCAGGGGGAAGTGACAGGAGTCGCCGTTTTGACTCCTATTCAGCAGTGGTTTTTCGAGCGTGAATTCGCGGATGCGCATCACTTTAACCAATCCGTACTGCTGCACCGCAAAGACGGCTTCGATGAGACGGCTATCCGCAAAGTGCTGCAGAAGTTAACGGAGCATCACGATGCGCTGCGGATGGCGTTCCGCAAAACGGAGCAGGGCTATACGGCCTGGAACCGCGGAATCGGGGAAGGCGAAATGTACAGCCTGGAAATCACCGATTTCAGGGAGGCTGCAAATCCGGGAGACGCGGTCGAAGCGAAGGCGAACGAAATTCAGAGCGGAATCGGATTGGAAGACGGGCCGCTCCTAAAAGCGGGCCTGTTCCGCTGCGCGGACGGCGATCATCTGCTTATCGCGGTTCATCATGCCGTCGTGGACGGTGTATCGTGGCGGATCTTGATGGAAGATATCGCGCTCGGGTACGAGCAGGCAGGCCGTGGAGAAGACATCCGTTTTCCCGCGAAAACCGATTCCTACCTTGCCTGGTCGGGGCAGCTTGCGGCCTACGCGCAAAGCCCGGACATGGAGAAGGAGAAGGCCTATTGGCAGAACGTGGAACGTACACCCGTGTCTTCTTTGCCGAAAGATATGGATGCGCGGGATTCCCTGCAGCGGGACAGTGAATCGCTCTTTGCCGTCTTGACTCCCGACGAAACGGAGCTGCTGCTGAAACGGGTACACCGGGCCTATAACACGGAAATGAACGATATCCTGATTGCCGCTCTGGGAACAGCCGTACAGAAATGGAGCGGACATGACCGGATCCTTGTAAATTTGGAAGGCCACGGGCGTGAGTTCATCGGAACGGATATTGACATTACGCGTACGATAGGCTGGTTTACGAGCAAGTTCCCCGTTGTGCTGGAGCCGGAGAGCGGCAAAAACTTGTCGCATCAAATCAAAGCGGTAAAAGAAAGTCTTCGCCGGATTCCGAACAAAGGGATCGGATACGGGGTATGCCGGTACCTTTCGGAGAAGACGGACGGCATGGTATGGGGGGCCGAACCGGAAATTAACTTTAACTATTTGGGCCAGTTCGACGACGATCTGCAAAATAACGAGATGGGCCTATCGCCGTATCCCGGCGGCAGCCCGGCAAGCGACCGGCAGGCGCGCAGCTTCGTGCTGGACATCAACGGCATGGTGCTGAACGGTTCGCTGTCGCTTGACCTGAGCTACAGCCGGAAACAGTTCCACAAGGCGACAATAGAGAGACTGGTTTCGCTGCTGGAACAGAGCCTCCGTGAAATCATCGCCCACTGCGCGGCTAAAGAGAAGACGGAGCTGACGCCTAGCGACGTACAGTTTAAAGGTCTGACCGTTACGGACATGGAGCGGATTGCCGAAGACACGGCGCCTATCGGCGAAATCGAGAATATCTATACCCTCACGCCTATGCAGAAGGGGATGTGGTTCCACAGCGCAATGGACCCGCAGACAGGCGCCTACTTCGAGCAAGCGCGTTTTACTCTGCTGGGTGAGTTGAATGTCGATGTTTTCTCCAAAAGCTGGGCCGAATTGGCTGCGAGGCATGTCGTGCTGCGGACTAATTTTTACAGCGGCGCTGGAGCGGATCCTTTGCAAATCGTGTACCGGGATAAGCCCGTCGGGTTTGAATATGAAGATCTGCTGCAGCTGGATTCCGTGGAACGCACAGCCTATACCGATAAGAAAGCGGAAGAAGACAGGCTACGGGGCTTTGATCTGGAGCGGGATGCGCTTGTGCGTGTCACGGTTCTCCGGACGGATGAACACCGCTATCACGTGCTGCTCAGCTTCCAGCACATTTTGATGGATGGCTGGTGCTTGCCGCAGCTTACGCAGGAGTTGTTCGAAACTTACTCGGCCTTTGTCCGGAATGAGAAGCCGGAACGTATCGCTTCAACGGACTATAGCCAATACATCGAGTGGCTGGAGAAACAGGATGAAGAAAGTGCTTCCCGCTACTGGTCCGGCTATCTGGAAGGGTATGACGGACAGACGGAGCTTCCCAAAAAGACCGATGCGAAAAGCGGACCGTTTCTTCCGGAACACGTCGTTTGCGAGCTGGGCAAAAGCTTGAGCGAACGGATGGAGCGGGTGGCCAAGCAGCAGCAGGTTACGTTAAACACCTTGCTGCAATCGGCATGGGGCGTCGTTTTGCAAAAGATTAACGGGACGGGGGATGCGGTGTTCGGCAGCGTCGTCTCTGGGAGACCGGCTGAGATACCGGGAATCGAAGAGATGATCGGTCTTTTCATCAATACGGTACCGGTGCGGGTAACGAGCGAGCCGGATACGTCTTTTGCCGAGGTCATGGCCAAGGTGCAGGAGCAGGCTCTGGAATCCGGCCGCTACGATTATTATCCATTGTATGAGATCCAGGCACGAAGCTCCCAGAAGCAGGATCTTATCCACCATATTATCGCATTCGAGAACTACCCGATGGACGAGCAGATGCAGCAGGCGAGCGGCAGCCAAACGGGCGGTCTGACTATCACCGATGTCGAGATGGCGGAACAGACGAATTACGATTTTAACATGACGGTCGTGCCAGGAGAAGCCATTGAAATACGCTTCGATTACAATGCGGGCGTATTTGCCAAAGCGGACATCGAGCGTTTGCGGGGACAACTTCTGCATGTGCTCGAACAAGTCGTGAACGATCCCGGGGTCAAAGTGGGCGATTTGGAGCTTGCGACGGCGGCTGAAAAGTCGCAAATTATTGAAGCGTTCAACGACACAACGACGGAATTCCCGCGGGATAAAACCCTTCATCAGCTTTTTGAGGAACATGCGGAGAGGATACCGGATGCAGTGGCGGTCGTATTTGAGCAAAAGGAACTTACGTACCGCGAGCTGGATGAGCGGTCGAACCGCTTGGCACGGACGCTTCGGGGCGAAGGAGTCGGACGGGACTGTCTCGTAGGCATTGTTGTCGAACGTTCGATCGAGATGATCGTCGGCATTATGGCCGTGCTGAAAGCGGGCGGCGCTTATGTACCGATCGATCCGGAATACCCGGAAGAACGTATCCGGTACCTCATCGAAGACTCGGGCGCCCGGGTGATGCTGACGCAGCGTCATCTGCAGGAACGGATTCCGGTCCAAAGAGTCGTGATCGTACTGGATGAGGAAGGGTCTTACCACCCCGACGGGTCGGAATTGGAACGAATCAACGAAACGGCCGATTTGGCCTGTGTGATCTATACCTCGGGGACGACCGGAAATCCGAAAGGAAACCTGGTATCGCACCGGAACATTATCCGGATCGCACGAAATACGAACTATGTCGAGATTACGGAGCAGGACCGGGTTCTTCAGTTGTCCAGTTATTCTTTTGACGGGTCGATTTCCGACATTTTCGGCGCTTTGGTCAACGGGGCGGGCCTCGTTCTCATTCCGAGAGAGATCATGCTGGAAATCGGGCAGCTGGCCGAGTTGATCGAAAGGCAGCGGATCACGGTTTCGCTCATAACGACCGCTTTTTTCAACGTGCTCGTGGATGTAAATGTGGATTGCTTGCGGCATATGCGGGCCATTCTGTTCGGCGGAGAGCGTGTTTCGGTCGGTCATGTCCGTAAAGCGGTCGCTCATCTGGGTCCAGGCAAAATCATTCATTTGTACGGCCCTTCGGAGAGCACGGTGTACGCGACGTACTATGTGGTGAACGAAGTGGCCGAGGATGCCGTGAATGTTCCGATCGGTCGTCCGATCAGCAATACGACGGCTTATATCGTGGATGCCCGCAACAATCTGCAGCCGATCGGTGTAGCCGGGGAGCTGTGCGTGGCCGGCGAGGGCCTGGTCCGGGGCTACCTGAACCGGCCTGAATTGACGGCGGAGAAATTCGTGGACAATCCTTTCGTTCCCGGAGAACGCATGTACCGGACCGGGGATGTGGCGAGATGGCTGCCGGACGGAACGATCGAATATGTGGGCCGGATGGACGATCAAGTGAAAATCCGCGGCTTCCGGATCGAGCTTGGCGAGATAGAGGCACAACTGCTGAAGGTGGAATCCATCCGGAAAGCGACTGTAATCGCCCGTGACACCACCAGCGGAGACAAACAGCTTTGCGCCTATTTCACGGCGGACGGCGAGCTGCAGGCAAGCCGGTTAAGAAGCGCCTTATCCCGGGAGCTTCCGGGGTATATGATTCCTTCTTACTTTGTCCAGCTGGAGGAAATGCCGTTAACGACTAACGGCAAGGTGGACCGTAGAGCGCTCCCGGCGCCGGAACTCAGTTTGCAGGAGGGGACGGAGCATACGGCACCACGGACCCCGCTGGAAAAGGATCTGGCCGCAATCTGGCAGAGCGTACTCGGACTCGAGAAAGTTGGCGTGAAGGATAATTTCTTCGAACTCGGAGGACATTCTCTGCGGGCGACAACGCTTGTCAGTCGGATACGTAAAGAGCTTCACGTAGATTTTCCACTGAAGGATGTCTTTGTTTATTCGACGATAGAAGAGATGGCTCAAGCGATTGCAAACCTGACGCAGCTTTCGTTCTCTTCAATCCCTAAGGCAGAGAAAAGCGATTATTACCCGCTATCTTCCGCGCAAAAAAGGTTGTTCATCCTTCAACAGCTTGAAGGGGCGGACCAAAGTTACAACATGCCGGGAGCTTTGCTGCTGGAAGGAGCGCTGGACCGGCATCGATTCGAAGAAGCGTTCCGTGGACTGATCGCCCGTCATGAGACGCTTCGCACCGGTTTCGGGATCCTAAACGGGGAAGCGGTGCAGCGGGTATACAGCGACGCGGACTTTTTCGTGGAGCATATCCGGGCAAGCGAAGAAGAGGCGGGCGAAGCCGTGCAGAAGTTTATCCGGCCGTTCGACTTGGCGACGCCGCCTTTGCTCCGGGTTGGCTTGATTGAGCTGGCGGAGGACCGGCATATTCTGATGTTCGATATGCATCATATCGTGTCCGACGGCGTTTCGATGGATGTGCTGGTGGAGGAGTTTGTCCGGCTGTACAGCGGCGAAGAGCTGGAACCTCTGCACATTCAATACAAGGACTACGCGCTATGGCAGCAATCGGAGGCGCAGAAAGAACAGTTGAAGCGGCAGGAAGCTTACTGGCTCGATGTTTTCCGGGGAGAGCTGCCCGTACTGGAGCTGCCTACGGATTTTGCCCGTCCGGCCGTACAGAGCTTCGAAGGACAGACACTTGAATTTTTTGTCGACGCGCAGAAAAGCGAAGCTTTAAAACGTCTTGCGGCAGAAAGCGGCTCGACGCTTTATATGGTGCTGCTTGCCGCTTATACGGTACTTTTGCATAAGTATACCGCTCAGGAAGATCTGGTCGTAGGGACTTCGATTGCCGGAAGAACCCACGGGGACGTGCAACCGCTGATCGGAATGTTCGTCAATACGCTGGCAATCCGCAATTACCCGGCCGCCGGCAAAACGTTCTTGTCCTACTTGCAAGAGGTCAAAGAAACGACTCTGAGTGCATACGAGCATCAGACCTATCCGTTCGAGGTGCTGGTCGAAAAAATACAGACGGCCCGTGACTTGAGCCGTAATCCGATTTTCGATACGATGTTCTCTTTGCAAAACCTGGAGAACAAGGAATTTGAGCTGGAAGGCCTCAAGCTTACTTCTTATCCGAGCGAGTACGGCATGGCGAAGTTCGACCTCAGCTTAGATGTCGTGGAAGAAAGCGGCGGTCTAGAATGCAGCTTGGAGTATGCGACTTCCTTGTATAAAAAAGAAACGATAGAACGGATGGCGCGGCATTTCGAGCAACTGCTCGGTGCCATCGCCGAGAATCCGGAGGCAAAAATTGCCAACCTGGAGCTGCTTACGCTTTCGGAAAAAGAGCAGCTGTTCGAAGGATTCAATCCGGCCATGTCTGAGCTTCCGCAGGTGCAGACGTTCCACCGGCTCTTCGAGGCACAGGCGGTACGGACTCCCGATGCGACGGCCGTTGTCTATGAAGACAAGCAACTGACCTACCGGGAGCTGAATGAAAAGGCGAACCGACTGGCGGCAACGCTGCGCGCGGACGGCGTCGGCAGAGAGTCGATCGTCGGCATTTTGGCCGAGCGTTCGGTGGAGCTGCTCGTCGGCGTGATCGCCGTATGGAAAGCGGGAGGCGCGTATGTGCCGCTTGATCCGGATTATCCGGCCGACCGCATCCGGTTTATGCTCGAAGACAGCGGGGCGGCGGTGCTGCTGACGCAGACGTCTCTTAGAGAGGGCGCCGAGGCTTGGCTGGAAGCTGAAGAGACGGCGCTGCGCACGATCCTTTGTCTGGACGACGAGAAGTCGTACAGCGGGGATGGAGAGAATGCGGCTGTCGGAAGCAAGGGTGTGGGGAATGCGAATGACAGTGTAGAGGGTTCTCGGGTGTCTGCGGGTCAAGGAGGCGGCGCTACGTTGAGCAGCATGGCTGACAGTGCAGCATCCGGCAGCTTGTCCGCATCAGGCACACCGAACGGTGTCCCGGCCGAAACCCAGCCGCACGATCTCGCCTACGTGATCTACACGTCGGGCACGACGGGACGGCCCAAAGGCGTCATGATCGAGCACCGCAGCCTTGTGAATACAGCCGCCGCCTACCGCCAGGAATACCGGCTGGACCGCTTCCCGGTCCGCTTGCTCCAGCTCGCGAGCTTCTCTTTCGACGTGTTCGTCGGAGATATTGCGCGGACGCTGTACAATGGCGGCACTATGGTCATCGTGCCGAAAGACGACCGGATCGACCCGGCCCGTCTGCACGGCTGGATTCACGAACAACAGATTACCGTGTTCGAATCGACGCCGGCGCTGATCGTGCCGTTTATGGAACATGTGGCGCAGCACGCGCTGGATATGAGCTCGATGGAGCTGCTCATCACCAGCTCCGACAGCTGCAGCGTTGGCGACTATCGCGTGCTGCAGGAGCGCTTCGGCTCGCAGTTCCGGATCATCAACAGCTACGGCGTCACGGAAGCGGCGATTGATTCGAGCTTCTACGACGAGCCGCTGGCGAAGCTGCCGGAGACAGGCAGCGTGCCGATCGGCAAAGCGTGGTTGAACGCGAGGTTCTACATCGTGGACGCGCACCTGAACCCGGTGCCGGTCGGCGTTCTGGGCGAGCTGTGCATCGGCGGCCCGGGCGTGGCACGGGGCTACTTGAACCGACCGGATCTGACGGAAGAGAAGTTCGTGGACAGCCCGTTCGTCACGGGCGAGCGTCTGTACCGCACGGGCGACCTGGCCCGGTGGACGGCGGACGGCAATGTGGACTTTATCGGGCGGATCGACCACCAGGCGAAAATCCGGGGCTACCGGATCGAAACCGGCGAGGTCGAGTCGCATCTGCTTCAAGCGGACGGCGTCCGCGAAGCGGTCGTCCTCGTCCGTGAAGACGGCGGTGGCCAGAAAGCGCTGTGCGCGTACTTCACGGCTGACGGCGAGCTTGCCGTGAGCAGTCTGCGAAGCGCGCTGGCGCAGGAACTGCCGGGCTACATGATTCCGTCGTATTTCATCCGGCTGGAGCGGATTCCGCTGACGCCGAACGGGAAAGTGGACCGCAAGGCATTGCCGGCGCCGGAAGCGGGCGCAGACGGCGGCGCGGAATATATCGCGCCACGCACGCCGCTGGAAGCGAAGCTGGCCGCCATCTGGCAGGACGTGCTCGGTCTACAGAAGGAAATCGGCATCCGCGATAACTTCTTCGACCTCGGCGGACATTCCCTGCGGGCGACTACGCTTGTCGGCAAAGTGCACAAGGAACTGAACGTCGATCTGCCGTTAAGAGACGTTTTCCGTCATTCGACGGTTGAAGAAATGGCGGCGGCAATTGCCAACATGGAGCGGCAGGAGCATGTCTCCATTCCACTTGCCGAAGAGCGGGAATATTATCCGCAATCATCGGCGCAGAAGCGGTTGTACATTCTCAACCAGCTTGAGGGAGCGGAGCTGAGCTATAACATGCCGGGAGCGCTGCTGCTCGAAGGGGCATTGGATCAGAACCGGTTCGAGGAAGCATTTCGCAGACTCATCCAGCGCCACGAGACGCTGCGCACGGGCTTTGAAATGGTGAACGGGGAAGCGGTGCAGCGAGTGTATGCGGACGTGGATTTTTCCGTGGAACGTTTTTCAGCGGCCGAGGAAGAAGCGGCAGAAACGGTGCGGGATTTTGTCCGTCCGTTCGATTTGGCCAAACCCCCTTTGCTGCGCGTAGGATTAGTCGAAATGGCGGAGGAGCGGCATATTCTGATGTTCGACATGCATCATATCGTGTCCGACGGAGTTTCGATGGATGTGCTGGTGGAAGAGTTCGTCCGCTTATACAGCGGAGAAACGCTGGAGCCGCTGCGCATTCAGTATAAGGACTACGCTGTCTGGCAGCAGTCCGAAACGCAGAAAGAGCAGCTGAAACGCCAGGAAGCTTACTGGCTTAACGTTTTCAGGGGAGAACTGCCGGTGCTGGAACTGCCGACGGATTATGCCCGTCCCGCCGTCCAGAGCTATGAAGGACAGACGCTCGAATATTTCCTCGAAGCTCAGAAAAGCGATGCTCTGAAGCGGCTTGCGGCGGAAACCGGAACCACGCTTTACATGGTTCTGTTTGCGGCGTATACGGTCATGCTGCATAAATATACCGGACAAGAAGACCTTATTGTCGGCACACCGATAGCGGGCCGAAACCACGGTGATGTGGAGCCGCTGATCGGAATGTTCATTAATACGCTGGCGATCCGCAGCTATCCGGCCGCAGAGAAAACGTTCCTCTCTTACTTGCAGGAGGTCAAGGAAACGACTCTCGGCGCGTATGAGCACCAGAATTATCCGTTCGAGGAGCTCGTGGAAAAGGTACAGGTTGCCCGGGATTTAAGCCGCAATCCGCTTTTCGATACCATGTTTACGCTGCAAAATACGGATAACAAAGACTTTGAACTTGAAGGTCTCCGGCTGACCTCGTATCCGAGCGACAGTACCATGGCCAAATTCGATTTGAGCCTGGATGTAATGGAAGACAGCGGTGGTTTGGATTACAGCTTTGAATATTCGACCGCTTTATACAGAAAAGAAACGGTGGAAATGATGGCCCGGCATTTCGAGCAGCTGCTTGGTGCCATAGCGGAGAAACCGGAGGCAAAGATTGCCGAGCTGGAACTGCTCACTCTTTCCGAAAAAGAGCAGCTGTTCGAAGCGTTCAATCCGGCGATGTCCGAGCTTCCGCAGGTGCAGACATTCCACCGATTGTTCGAGGAACAGGCGGTCTCGACTCCCGATGCGACGGCGGTTGTCTACGAAGACAAGCAGTTGTCCTACCGGGAGCTGAATGAAAAGGCGAACCGGCTGGCGGCAACACTGCGCGCCGGCGGAGTCGGCAGAGAGTCGATCGTCGGCATTTTGGCCGAGCGTTCGGTGGAGCTGCTCGTCGGTGTCATCGCCGTATGGAAAGCGGGAGGCGCGTATGTGCCGCTTGACCCGGATTATCCGGCCGACCGCATCCGGTTTATGCTCGAAGACAGCGGGGCGACGGTGCTTCTGACGCAGACGCCTCTCAGAGAGAGCGCCGAGGCTTGGCTGGAAGCGGAAGAGACGGCGCTGCGCACGATCCTTTGCCTGGACGACGAGAAGTCGTACAGCGGGGACGGAGAGAATGCGGCTGACAGTGCAGCGTTCGGCAGCTTGTCCGTATCAGGCACACCGAACGGTGTCCCGGCCGAAACCCAGCCGCACGATCTCGCCTATGTGATCTACACGTCGGGTACGACGGGACGGCCCAAAGGCGTCATGATCGAGCACCGCAGCCTGGTGAACACAGCCGCCGCCTACCGCCAGGAATACCGGCTGGACCGCTTCCCGGTCCGCTTGCTTCAGCTCGCGAGCTTCTCCTTCGACGTGTTCGTCGGAGATATCGCCCGGACGCTGTACAACGGCGGCACCATGGTCATCGTGCCGAAGGACGATCGGATCGACCCGGCCCGTCTGCACGGATGGATCCAGGAACAACAGATCACCGTGTTCGAATCGACCCCGGCGCTCATCGTGCCGTTTATGGAACATGTGGCGCAGCACGAGCTGGATATGAGTTCGATGGAGCTGCTCATCACCAGCTCCGACAGCTGCAGCGTTGGCGATTACCGCGTGTTGCAGGAACGCTTCGGCTCGCAGTTCCGGATCATCAACAGCTATGGCGTCACGGAAGCGGCGATTGATTCGAGCTTCTACGACGAGCCGCTGGCGAAGCTGCCGGAGACAGGCAGCGTGCCGATCGGCAAAGCGTGGTTGAACGCGAGGTTCTACATCGTGGATGCGCACCTGAACCCGGTGCCGGTGGGCGTTCTGGGCGAGCTATGCATCGGCGGCCCGGGCGTGGCACGGGGCTATCTGAACCGTCCGGATCTGACGGAAGAGAAGTTCGTGGACAGCCCGTTCGTCCCGGGCGAGCGTCTGTACCGCACGGGTGACCTGGCCCGGTGGACGGCGGAGGGGAACGTGGACTTTATCGGGCGGATCGACCACCAGGCGAAAATCCGGGGCTACCGGATCGAAACCGGCGAGGTCGAGTCGCAGCTTCTCCAGGCGGACGGCGTCCGCGAAGCGGTCGTCCTCGTACGCGAAGACGGCGCCGGGCAGAAAGCGCTGTGCGCGTACTTCACAGCTGACGGCGAGCTTGCCGTGAGCAGTCTGCGAAGCGCGCTGGCGCAGGAATTACCGGGCTACATGATCCCGTCGTATTTCATCCGGCTGGAGCGGATTCCGCTGACGCCGAACGGGAAAGTGGACCGCAAGGCACTGCCGGCGCCGGAAGCGGGCGTAGACGGCGGCGCGGAATATATCGCGCCACGCACGGAGCTGGAAGCGAAGCTGGCCGCCATTTGGCAGGACGTGCTCGGTCTACAGAAGGAAATCGGCATCCGCGATAACTTCTTCGACCTCGGCGGACATTCCCTGCGGGCGACCACGCTTGTGGGCAAAGTGCACAAGGAACTGAACGTCGATCTGCCGTTAAGAGATGTTTTCCGTCATTCGACGGTTGAAGAAATGGCGGCGGCAATTGCCAAGATGGAACGGCAGGAGCATGCCTCTATTCCTCTTGCCGAAGAGCGGGAATATTATCCGCTCTCGTCGGCGCAAAAACGGCTGTTTATCCAGCATACGCTCGAAGGGGCGGACCAGCTTTACAACATGCCGGAAATGCTGCAGCTGGAAGGCCCGGTGGATTTTGACCGGATACAGGAAGTTTTCCGGACATTGATCGCGAGGCATGAGACGCTGCGGACCGGATTTGAAATGGTTCACGGAGAACCGGTTCAATGGGTGCACGCTCAAGTGGAATTTGCAGTCGAAACGAGCAAATCCGCAAAAGAAGACGCGGAGCAAACCGTCCGCAGCTTCGTCCGTGCGTTTGACTTGCGGATACCGCCGCTGCTGCGCGCAGGCTTGATTGAGCTGGAGCCGGAACTGCACATTCTCATGTTCGATATGCACCATATTGTGTCCGACGGTGTCTCTATGTCGATATTGGTGGACGAATTTTCACGGCTATATGCGGGAGAAGAGCTTCCTCCGCTGCGCATTCAATACAAGGATTACGCGGCATGGCAGCAGAGCGAAACGTACAAGGAACGCATACGGCAGCAGGAGTCGTACTGGCTGGAAGCGTTGGCCGGCGATCTGCCCGACGTGGAGCTGCCGGCCGACTATGAGCGGCCGCCGGTACGTAGTTATGAGGGCGCTCATCTGGAATTTGAAGTCGGTGCGGAACTCACGGCCAAGCTGGGTGATCTGGCAGCCCGGTCCGGAAGCACCATGTTCATGATTCTTTTATCCGCCTACAACGTGCTGCTGTCCAAATACAGCGGACAAGAAGATGTGATTGTCGGAACGCCCGTTGCAGGCAGAACAAATGCCGATCTGGAGCCGGTTATCGGCATGTTCGTCAACACGCTGGCAATCCGCAATCGGCCTGCCGGCGACAAAACCTTCCTTTCCCTCCTGGAGGAAGTGAAGGAATCGGCGTTGGGAGCTTTCGAGCATCAGGATTATCCGTTCGAAGAGCTTGTCGAGCGTTTGAATGTGAAGCGGGATGCCGGCCGCAATCCGATGTTCGATACGGTGTTCGATATGCAAAATATCGAGGAACATGAAGCTTCGCTCGGGACTCTTCGTCTCAAACCTTATGAGCTGGACGATCTGGAAGAAGCGAAATTCGACCTCACCTTGTTCATGACGGAAGATAGCGGCACGCTCAGCGGAGGGTTCTTTTACGGGACGAAGTTGTTCAAAGAAGCGAGAATCCGGACAATGGTCCAGGATTACTTGTACATCTTATCCCAGATTTGCGAAAATCCCGAAAACCGGTTAAGCGAGATCCAATGCCTGAAGCCTTCGAGCGGGACGAAAAGTTCGGTCGAAGCGATTGAATTCGCTTTTTAAACTAAGCCCTGCCAGGTACTAGTTGTTCATATCTGAAGAGTGTGTGCCCAAAGAAAGAGGGCATGCACTCCGGGTATGAGCCGATATCATTTTAGGGGAGGTACGCATGAAATCGTTGTTTGAAAAGGAAGAAATGTATTGGAAAGAAAAGTTCAATGCCGATGACAGCTTGACTTTTCTTCCTTACAATCCACCTTCCAAGGCTGTGGGCCAACCGAATTCCGAAGAGAAACCGGACGTTGTCAGCCTCACGCTGCCGCCCATGCTGTCCGAAAGAATCCTCAGGCTTGCCAACGGTTCGGATTTGGCTGTTTTTATGATCGTGCTGGCGGGAGTAAACTGCCTGCTCCACAATTACGCGAGGCGGGACAACGTGCTTGTCGGGATTCCGGCCGCAACGGGACCCGGAGATGAACCGGCGATCCACGATTTTCTCTTGATTAAAACGTACATAAACCGTCAAAGCACGTTCAAATCCCTGCTTGGTCAAGTTAAGCTGGCGATCGGTGAAGCGCTGGAAAATCAGCATCTTCCGTTCCGGAAAATGACGGGTTCCCTGAACATCGAAACTACTTCCGAAGGGACTCCTGTTCTAAATACGATTGTTACCTACAAAAAAATCCATAAAGCGGATATTCAAGGAAAGGCCGCTGCGGATACCGTTTATCAATTCGAATCGAATGAAAACTCCATCGAGCTGAACGTGAGTTTTAACAGTGGGCGCTATAACCGTGATTTTGTTGAAAAAGCCGCGGGACATCTCGTTCATCTTATGTCTGTCCTTTTATCTCAGCCGGATCTTGAATTCGGCGACGCGGATATGCTCTCACCTGACGAAAAGCAGCAGCTTCTGGTTGATTTTAATCACACGGAAACGCACTATGAACGGGAGCAAACGATTCATGGGCTGATCGAAGAACAGGCTGCCCGCGTTCCGGATGCGACAGCGGTGGTTTTTGAACAGGAACGTCTTACCTATCGGGAGCTGAACGAGCGGGCGAACCGGCTGGCGCGTACGCTGCGTGCGGCGGGTGTGCAGCCGGATCAGCTTGTCGGCTTGATGGCCGGACGTTCGCCGGAAATCGCGGTCGGCATTCTGGCGGTGCTGAAAGCGGGCGGAGCGTATGTACCGATCGATCCCGAATATCCCGAGGAGCGTATCCGCTACCTGTTGGAAGATTCGGGTGCGAAGCTGCTGCTGACTCAGCGGCGGCTGCTGGATCGTGTTCCGTTCGAAGGAACCGTATTGACGCTTGACGACAAGAGTTCCTACAGTGGCGACGGAACGAATCTGGAGCCGGTCAATGGACCGGAGCACCTGGCTTACGTGATCTATACGTCCGGCACGACAGGGAAACCGAAGGGCGTGATGCTGGAACACCACGGCCTGGTCAGTCTGAAGAACATGTTCCGGGACACGCTGGGCATCACCGAAACGGACAGAGTCGTTCAGTTCGCGAGCCTGTCGTTCGACGCGTCGTGCTGGGAAGTGTTCAAGGCGCTCTTTTTCGGAGCCGCTCTTTATATCCCCACAACCGAGACCATTCTGGATAACCGGTCGTTCCAGCGCTATATGCACGAAAACGGAATTACGGCCGCCATCCTGCCGCCGACGTATGCGGCCTATTTAAACCCGGATCATATGCCCGACCTTCAAAAGCTGATTACCGGAGGCTCAGCCGTATCGGCTGAATTCGTTCAGCAGTGGAAAGACAAAGTGCGGTATTTCAACGCATACGGACCGACGGAAGCTTCGATCGTTACCTCGGTTTGGACTGCCCGCGCCGACGATATCGGACTAAAATCGGTTCCGATCGGCCGGCCGATTCAGAATCACCGGATTTATATTCTGAACGATCATCGGCAGCCGGTTCCTGTAGGCGTAGAGGGAGAGTTGTGCATCGCGGGCGTCGGCTTGGCGAGAGGATATTTGAACCGTCCCGAGCTGACGGCCGAAAAGTTCGTGGACAACCCCTTTTCGCCGGGCGAGCGGATGTACCGGACCGGAGACCTGGCCAGGTGGCTGCCGGACGGGAACATCGAATACAGGGGCCGGATCGACCATCAGGTGAAAGTCCGCGGCTACCGGATCGAGACGGGCGAAATCGAGGAGCAGCTTCTGAAAGTATCGTCCGTACAAGAAGCGATCGTCATCGCCCGGGAGGAGGCGGACGGTCAGCAGTTGTGCGCTTATTTCGTGGCGCAATCGAAGCTGACGGCCGCCGCACTGAAGGAAGCGCTGGCTAAAGAGCTGCCGGGCTACATGATCCCGGCGCACTTCGTGCAGCTGCTCCGGATGCCGCTGACGCCGAACGGCAAAATCGACCGGAAGGCGCTGCCCGCCCCGGAAGAGAGTGTGGAGCAGGCGGAAGAGTATATCGCGCCACGCACGCTGATAGAAGTGAAGATCGCCCAAATTTGGAAGGACGTTCTCGGTCTTCGGAGGGTCGGCGTGAAAGACAATTTCTTCGATCTCGGAGGAAGCTCTCTTAGCCTCATGCGTTTGATTCAGGCGGTCTACGACGAAACCGGAATCGAAGTGCCGCTGAACCAGCAGTTCAAGAATCTGACCGTGGAAGCGATGGCGTTCGGGAGCGGAGAAACGGGCTTGGAGAAGGGCCAATCGTTTATCAAGCTGAATAAAAACGGCGCTTTGAACGTATTCTGCTTTCCTCCGGGAAGCGGATTCGGCATCGGCTACCGGGAACTCGCGAACTTATTGGACTACCGTTTCGTCTTGTACGGGACCGATTTTAAGGAAGAGGCGGAAAGCTACGAGGAGATGCTGGATGACTATATCGATGAAATCGTACACATTCAGGAGGAAGCTCCTTACGTGCTACTCGGCTATTGTTTCGGCGGGAATTTGATGTTCGAAGTCGCTCAAAGAATGGAGAAGCGAGGCTACCGCGTCTCGGACTTAATCATGGTAGATTCCTGGATTAAGGAGACTTTGACGCCCGCAGAAACGACTGAAAGCGAATGGCAGGAAATCCTGGAGGATTTGTCGGATACGGAAAAAGAAATGATGGCGAATCCCGTTATCCGCGAGCGTGTCAGCACCAAGGTACGCGCCACATTAACGTATGAAGCGCAGCTTCTTAACAGCGGTACGGTCGAAGGGCATATCCACGAGCTGATCGCCGTAGACAGCGACGCTTTCCGGTTGGAGCAAGGTTTGCCGACGTGGCGCGGTGCGGCTAGGGGCACCTACACGGAGTACAAACTTGCGGGCGCGCACGAGAAGCTGCTTGAGCCGGAATGTCTGGACGGGACGGCTGAGGTCATCCTCCGGATTCTGGAGGAAGTCGCACAGCGAAACGGAGCATCATCGAAGGTGCTGCATGGAAGCTGACCGACAGTCCATCGCCGGGAAGGGGGATTCAATGGCGGCACCAAAAAGCAAACGCGCATACGCTGCATGGAAAGCATTCCGCTGGTTATTAACTTTTGTAAGCCGTCACAGAGGCTGGATGATCGCAGGCACCGTATCCGCGATAGCGGCTGCCGTTATCGAAGTGTGGACGGGCAGTTTGATCGAGCAGCTGACATCCCAGGCCGAGAACGGAGCGGGGCCGGTTGTCATCGAAATCGTATGGACCGTTTTTTTGGTTATCCTGATCGGAGTGCCCGCGAAATATTTGATGATCTACGGAGTTGAGAAGAGCAGCGCTTACGCCGTGAGAGACATCCGCAATCATGTGATGAACCATATCGGCAAACTGCCTATTCATTATGTGGAAAAACAGCATTCCGGCGATATCCTGTCCCGTATCAGCAGTGATCTTCAGCTGATTCATCAATTTATGAGCCGGGATTTGGCCCAGTGGTTTTATCATCCGCTGCTGTTCGTAGGCTGTTTCACGTATCTGATCTGGATCCAATGGGAGCTGATGATGTACAGTCTGCTGCTTTTTCCCGTTTCGCTGCTTGTGTCTCACTGGATCGGCAAGCAGCTTCAGCAGCTGACGGAAGAAGCCCAGGCTAACATGGGACGGATGAATATGAACCTGCAGGACACGCTTGGCGGAATGCCGGTGGTGAAGAGTTATTTGCTGTCAGGTATGCTGTTCCGTTCCTATCAGTCGCTTCTGCTGTTGACGGCCCAGAAGAAACTGGCCGTGAAAAAAAGAGAATCGTGGGTCAACCCCCTGCTGTCCACGCTGATGCTCAGTCCGATCATTTTTGCCGTTAGCTACGGAAGTTATCTGATTTCCAAAGGGGAGCTCGGGACCGGGGAATTGATCGCGTTTCTTTATTTGCTGAATCTGTGTTTGGAGCCGCTCGATCATATTCCGGAATTGATCACACGCACGTTCGAGATGTCCGGCGCTTTAAAGAGGGTTTCCGATATTTTGGAACAGCCTGTGGAAAACCAGGAGGGACACGCGATTACAAAAACCGCCGCGCCGCCGGTCGAATTCCGGGACGTCTCCTTTTCTTATGAAACCGGATCTCCCATTCTTCAAAACTTGAGTTTTACGGTACCGGAAGGAAAGACGATCGCTCTGGTTGGCGCAAGCGGCGGAGGCAAGAGCACGGTTTTCAAGCTGTTGTGCGGTTTTTATCCGCTGGAGGAGGGGCAGGGAAACATCTCTGTATTCGGTCAACAGGTAACAGGGAGCAACCCGGAGCAGCTGCGTTCCCACTTCTCCGTGGTGACCCAGGAGTCGTACTTGTTTAGCGGCACCGTGGCCGACAATATCGCATACGGTCGGCAGGACGCGTCCATGGACGAAGTGATCGCGGCTGCAAAATCGGCGCAAGCGCACGATTTTATCATGAGTCTGCCCGAGGGGTATCAGACGTATGTCGGGGAACGGGGCGGCTTTCTTTCGGGGGGCCAGCGTCAGCGGATCGCCATTGCCCGGGCGCTTCTCAAGAACGCTCCCATTCTGCTGCTCGATGAGCCTACATCCGCGTTGGATCCGGAATCCGAGGGCGCTGTGCAGGAAGCTCTGCAAGTTCTGATGAGCGAAAGAACGACAATCGTCATCGCCCACCGGTTGTCTACCGTTCAGAATGCGGATGAAATTTGGGTTCTGGAGCAGGGGAGGCTTGTTGAAGCCGGGACGCATGCGCAGCTTTTGGAGAAGAAAGGACTGTACGCCCAATCGTACCTCCAGGAGTTTGCCGGACTTGCGGAAAGCAAGGAGGTGGTCTACACATGAAAGGCGGCGGGTTAGTCTCACAGGTGAAAGAACTCGGGTACTTAATGAGATTCATGAACCGCAGACGCAAAATTCAGTATTACACGGGTCTCGGTATTACGGCGCTCAATCAGACGCTGTTTCTCGTTTCCTTCAGCCTGGTTGTGCAGAATCTGGTCAACTTTGCCGATTACCGGGATTCGGCGCTGATGTACCGGGCATTTTATATCCTGGCGGGAGCCTTACTCTTGGAAAATGTCATTTCCCCCTGGTTTACGTATTTGTACCAGCGGAGCGTTGAATTTACGATCGTAGACGTGCGGGAGCGGCTGTACCGGAAGTTTTGCCGGCTTCGGCCGAAATATCTGGAACAGACGCACCACGGAGACTTGATGTCGCGGGTAAATAACGATGTGGCCGCGGTAGAACTCACCTTTTCCAGCATTTATTTCATGCTGCTGCTGCAAGTGGTGTTCAGTGTCGGCTCCATTATTTCGATGGTGCTGATCGACTGGAGATTCGCCTCCGTATCGCTGCTCGTTCTGCTCGTTTCTTTCTCGATCAGTGCCCGGTTTGCCCGGCAAATCCGTGTTCTTTCCGAGAAGTCGCTGCAAACTTTAGCGCGGATGACCGAAAAGTTTAAAGACTTTATCGGAGGCATTCAGCTCGTAAAATTGTTTCATATCCGTCCGGTTTATTCCCAGTACCGGAGCCTGAACGAAGACGTCACCCGGCTTGCCGAGCAGACCGCAAAAAAGAACGGGCTGCAGGCCGCCGTGAACCATTTTGTCAGCTATGTCACGTTCTGCGGAATTATCGTCATCGGGAGCCTGCTGTACGCTTTCGGGCTGATCGGGATGGGGAGCGTTGCGGCGCTTGCCGTTCTCCAGATCAATCTGACTCATGCGATTATGAATTTCGGGACGGTGCTGTCTATGGCCCAAAATTCGTTAGCCGGTGCACACCGGATTGAGGAAATTTTATCGGAGGAAGAAGAGCCGGAAAGGCTGGGCTTGCCCGATCCTAAGAGGTCCTCGGAGGCGATGGTGGAGTTCCGGGACGTCGAATTTTCCTATCAGTCGGACAAAAAAGTGCTGTACCGGATGTCCATGAAGGTATATCCGGGACAGGTCGCGGCTATCGTGGGCGCGAGCGGGAGCGGCAAAAGCACGCTGATCAAGCTGCTGCTCGGCTTTTATCCCGTGGACAGCGGAGAGATTTTGCTCGGAGGTAAACTCTTCGGCAGCTACACACTGGACGAAATTCGCGGGCAGATCGCTTATGTGCCGCAGGAGCCGTTTCTGTTCAGCGGAACGATCGAAGAGAACATCCGTTACGGCAACCCGCAGGCGACGGCGGACGACGTGATACAAGCGGCCAAAGCCGCGTATGCCCATCATTTTATCGAGGAACTGCCCGGCGGGTATGGAACTCAGGCAGGGGAGCGGGGAGCGTCTTTGTCCGGCGGACAAAGGCAGCGTATCGCGATTGCCAGAGCCATCCTGAAAAATGCCCCGATTCTGCTCCTGGACGAAGCGACGTCCGCACTCGACAACGAGTCGGAGCATTGGGTGCAGCAGGCTCTGAACGAATTGATGAAGGGGCGGACGACGATCCTGATCGCCCACCGTCTGAGTACCGTGGAGAAGGCGGATTCCATTACCGTAATGAACCAGGGAACGGTTGTGGAGCGGGGAACGCACCGAGATCTGTTGGAACAGGACGGCTATTACGCTAGATTGTACGGCTGACAGACCTGGATCAGTCAGAAGTAATGTCCTAATGCCCGCGCAGGGCAGAACATCTTAACCGCAGTCCGGTTACCGGATTGCGGTTATTTTGCGTACGGAAGGGAACAACTTGTAGAAGAGAGATATTGTTAGGTATACGCTGATTCGGACTGGAAGCATGGATAATCCGTTCCATACCGGTATAATGAGGGTACGAAAGTCGGGGCGATACCGGATCTGGAAGGTGATGAAATGAACAAAGATTTTAAGCTGATGAAGGCGCTGACCGAGCTGCTGGATTCCGAAGAGCGGTGGTTTACTTTCGGGGAGGCGGAGAGGGAGCTGGGCATATCGGACAAGTCGGTCCGGAAATTGGTGGAGGAGATAACGGCGCTTTTGCCGGGCACAATGAGTATCGAAGTTTCCAGAGGCAAGGGCATCTTCTTCCGCCGCGAACGTCACGGTCAGACTATCCGCGAGATCCTTGTGGAGCAGTTCAGGCAGACCTCTTATTACCGCCTCATGCACAGGTTGTTCACCTACGGCGGCCAGGCTTCCGCCGAGGAGCTTGCGGAGTTTCTTTATATGAGCGCTTCGTCGTTTAAAAAATTCATTATTCAACTGAATCGGGAAGATTTGAAGCCGTCCTGCCTGCGGCTCGCTTATTCTTCTCCGGCGCTTAAAGGAAATGAAATACACATCCGGTATTTTTACTGGAAATTATTTTCCGATTCACATCCTTATACAGGCTGGCCGTTCGCAGAAACAGATTTTGGACAAATCCAGGAATGGATAACGGACCTCGAAAATGAACAAGGGATCGTTTATTTTCTGAATTCCAAACGAAGCCTGATTTTCCTGATCGCCGTTACGCTGGAGAGAATCCGGCAGGGACATTCCGTTTCGGTAAACGGGAAGCTTTACGACTGGGAGAACGGCGCTTTCTATGAATCCGTCCGCCGTTTAGCGGGAAAGCTTGGACAAGAGTACGGCTTGGCCATTGCCGGGGAAGAAATTTATTTTTTGCAGTCGTTATGCAGCCTAAGTCAATACCATTACCGGAACGAAAGGGAAATGGCCCTGATGCAGGAGGAGGCTCTCCATCGGAACGAGGAGCCCAAATACCGGATGATCAACAATCTTTTACCGTTGCTCAGAGAAACTTTCCCTTCGCTAACTGTCGGCCACCGGTTTGTGATGGAGATGTGCGAGTTTTTCGAGAAACTGATGATCGATAATGCCGTTCCCGAACTGATGGAGGTATCGAAAAGCCGCCTGATCGCCTACATGCGCCGGGAAGAGCCTTTTATTTACGAAGGGGTAACGGAGTGTATAAACCGTTGGAGGCGTGAATACCCCGCCGTATCGGTCAGCTCGTACCATCTCGTCAAACTCGGTTTTATCGTCAGCTCCAATGTCCGGTATAAAAGCAAGAAAGCTTTTCTCATTATCGGTGAAGAGTTTTCTGTGCGCCATTATGTGGCCAACCGGATTAAAAGAGAGATCGGCGACGAGCTGACGATCGAAACTTCCATCCTGCATGAACTAAGCGATGAAACCGTCCGGGAGCGGGAGATTGATTTTATTATAAGTACGATGCCCGTTGCGCTGAAAACCGTGCCGGCCGTGATCATATCCGCCATACCGACGAAAAGAGACCTGGAGAACATTCGCAAAGAACTGCTCGAATAACCGCTTGGTCCCGATTATTCCGTATTCAACCGCTTATATGTGTCTAGTTTCCGGCCTCGATTTCTTTTATGCTGTGGTTGAAAGCGGTTGCGTACCGCCGATTCACGACAATCGAGGAGGAAACACAACATGAGTATCCACTTGGAAGCCAAACCCGGAGAAATCGCCGAACGCGTCCTGCTGCCGGGAGATCCGCTCCGCGCTAAATTCGTGGCCGAGCATTTTCTGGATGAGGTGCGCTGCCATAACGAAGTGCGAGGGATGTACGGCTTTACCGGGTTATATAAAGGAGTTCCCGTTTCGGTTCAAGGTACCGGTATGGGGAATCCTTCGATGAGCATTTACGTGACGGAGTTAATCCGGGATTACGGGGCAAAGAAACTGATCCGAATCGGTACCTGCGGCGCGATGCAGCCGAATCTCAAGATCCGCGATCTTGTGCTGGCCCAAGCGGTCTCCACCGACAGCAACATGACGGACAAAATGTTTCATGGCTGCAGTTACGCTCCCACGGCCGATTTCGGCATGCTGATGCAGGCCTATCAAGGAGCCAAGCGGAGCGGCGCCAACGTATTTGCCGGGAATGTGTACAATTCCGATGAATTTTACCGCCATACCCTCGACAGGCTGCATACGTTTATGGAGTTCGGCGTTCTCGCCGTCGAGATGGAAAGCACCGCGCTTTATACGCTTGCCGCCAAATACGGAGTGAAGGCGCTGAGTATTTTGACGGTAGGCAGTCAGCTTCTTACAAACGAACGTTCCGCGCACAAAGACAGCGAGCAATCTTTCAATCAGATGGCCGAAGTCGCCCTGCAAACGATTATTGAGGATGCCGTATGAAATACGTACTGGCTTTGATCGGCCTTATCGTCATTTTGTCGCTCGCATGGCTTGTCAGTTCGGACAAGAAAAAAATCAAGTACCGGCCGGTCCTCGTGATGATTGCCCTGCAAATCATTTTAGGATTGATTTTGCTTAAAACAGGCGTTGGAGAATTTCTTGTAAAAGGATTCGCGGACGGGTTTGCCAAGCTGCTCGGCTTTGCCAACGTAGGAACGGATTTTGTATTCGGCGGAGTCGTAAATGAAGGGATTCACTCGTTTTTCTTCCACGTCTTGATGCCTATCGTATTCATGTCCGTTCTGATCGGAATCTTGCAGTATTACAGGATCCTGCCTTTTATTATCAAATATATCGGGCTTGCCTTAAGTAAAGTGAACGGAATGGGAAAACTGGAATCTTACAATGCGGTCGCTTCCGCGATTCTGGGACAGAACGAAGTTTTTATCTCGATCAAAAAACAGATCGGGCTGCTCCCGAGAAACCGTCTCTATACGTTGTGCGCGTCAGCGATGTCGACGGTATCCATGTCGATTGTCGGTTCCTACATGACGATGTTGAAGCCGGAATATGTGGTGGCCGCATTGGTGCTGAATCTTCTGGGCGGGTTTATTATCGCCTCGATCATCAATCCGTATGAGGTGAAGCCGGAAGAAGATATTTTGGAAACCCGGGAGGAGTCGAAACAGACGTTCTTTGAGATGCTAGGCGAATATATTATGGACGGCTTCAAAGTTGTCGTAATCGTCGGCGCCATGCTGGTCGGGTTTGTTGCGCTCATTGCCATGATTAACGGCATTTTCAGCAGTGTATTCGGAATTTCATTCCAAAACATACTCGGGTATGTTCTCGCTCCGTTTGCCTTCCTCATGGGTGTCCCTTGGCACGAAGCCGTAAAAGCGGGAAGTGTCATGGCGACCAAAATTGTGGCGAACGAGTTCGTGGCAATGCTTGATTTTGTGAAAATTCAAAACGATTTCAGTGAACGTACCCGGGCTATCGTGTCCGTATTCCTGATCTCGTTCGCTAACTTCGGATCGATCGGCACGATCGTCGGCGCCGTTAAAGGGTTGAACGAGAAGCAGGGCAACGTAGTGGCCGGGTTTGGGCTTAAGCTATTATACGGAGCGGCTCTCGTGAGCTTCCTGTCGGCGACGATCATCAGTATCGTATTCTGATGCAGCCGTCTGTTTAAGATATACTTCGGCCATAAAAAGAAACCGAATGAGTTTTTAAGACGAACCGGCAAAACTCGTCACCTCGAAAAGTATTCCGTCCAGAGCGGAAAAATACAGGGTGTAGCCGTTCCGGATCTTTCTGGGGCCTTGATCCACCGGAATGCCGGAGCTGAGGAGCCGGTTGTAAAAGGCGTCCACTTCCTCCGGCGTATCCCTGTAAAAACCGAGATGAAAGTCTTGGGGGTAGGCGGGACGCTGTGCGCCGGGTTTGGAAAAACTGCTGAGAACGAGGCTGAATCCCTCACCGTCGCTCATGGCGGCAATGGCGTCCCCTTTCTGTCCGAGCAGCTTAAAGTCAAAGATTTGTTCGAAAAAAAGCCGGGCTTCCGTCAAGTCGTTTACACACAGATTCAAATGGTTAAGTTTCATGATTTTCTCTCCTTTTGGGTTCATTTCATCCAGGCTTCGGTACGTAATTTAACGTGCGACTACGGGATGAATGCCGAAGACGTTACTGAACGGGTTTAACAAAACGAATATAATCTAATGGCATTAGAATAATCTAATGGTGTTAGAATATAGGACTATGTTATACTTGTCAAGTGAAAAAGGAGGGAGCCTAATGGCAAGAAAACGGACCGTTTCGGTTCATCCGTCAACCGGGCGTCATGAGGATGAAAAGCTGCATACTCCGCTGGACCGGAACCGAATTGTCCAAACGGCGCTTCAGCTTCTGAATGAAAGCGGCCTGAAAGAGCTAAGCATGCGAAAAATCGCAGATAAGCTTCAAGTTAAAACCGCCTCTCTTTATTATCACGTCAAAGATAAAGAACAGCTAATGCAGCTGCTGCTGGATCAAATATGCGGGGCTATGGCTTGGCCGGACTCGTCACTTCCATGGAATAAGCAGTTGATATTGTGGGCGGAGCAATTCAAGCAGGTTCTGCTATCGCACCGGGATGCGGTGGAGTTGTTCAATTCCGGCCTTGGCGGAGGATATGAACGGTTAACGCAAATGGAAAAACTATACGGGCTATTTGCTGCGGCGGGATTTAAGGACGATCAGATCCCTTGGATCGCTTCGATGGTCAAAAATTACGTGCTCGGATACGCTGCCGAATTAGCTAGAATTCACGCTTTTGCCGGTGGGGTTCAGACAACGCCCGAGGAACTTGGCGAACAGTACAGCCGTTTTTTCAGGCAGCTTCCCGAGGAGCGGTTTCCTCATTTGATTCGGCTTGCCTCTCATACGACGAACACGAATTGGGCGGAGGAGTTCGAATTCGGACTAGGCGTGCTGATAAACGGCTTTGCGGCGAAGCTTCAAGACAAGTCGTAACCTTCCTCATTATTGCAAAAGAGAATACGTAGCTGATCAAATGGCGCGATTTGCGCGATTTGCAGCGGAACGAATAGAGCGCACTGACGCCGGTAACTTGCACCGGTTGCGCAAGAGGCTGATCGCACCGGAACCGGGCGGTCAGCCTTTTTATTAGGAACTGCCAACAAATAGGGGAAACCTATTAAACCATCGGTTATTATATATTTTTAAGATCAAAAGGAGCTTGTTATAATCGGTTTCAAACGGGAGGGAGGAAAGAAAATGAACTACAGAAAACTGGGCAAAAGCGGCTTGTCGGTTAGTGAAATGGCTCTTGGGACCGCGGTTGTCATTTCCGTCAGCGTAAGCTGAACATCCGGAAACCGTTCGCGAAACGCTTTTAAAACATCGACCATGGTTCCGCCGACTGCCGAATCCACGAATGTGATGGACAGATTCCCGATTCTGCCTTGTCCGGCGAGCCGTGTTTTTTTGATGGACTGTTCCAGTTGAGCGACAAGGCTTCTGGACTCTTCTAAAAATACTGTTCCTGCAGGAGTCAGCAAAATTCCGAGTCCCGGTCTGTGTTTTTTCTTTTATTGAGTTTCCTCCGATCCGGGTAATGTATGGCATAACGTAATTTGGCGCTTGCCGTCAAAAGGAAAGGGGGAGAGGAACATGTACCTTCAGAGCCGTTTTTTTCGCGTATGTCTGGGAATTATCTCCGTGCTTCTGATCATTCTGCTATTCAGTAAAATCAGCTTTGTGTTCAACCCCTTGATCACGATGATCAATATTTTGATCGTTCCGTTTATGATGGCGGGCTTTTTCTATTATTTGCTCCGCCCCGTGATCCAGTATTTAACGTCTCGGAAAATGAACAAAGTCTTGTCAATTCTTCTGGTGTATTTTGTGCTGAGTGCGATTGTCATCGTTTTTGTTATCGGCGTGTGGCCGACGCTTCAGCATCAGGTGGAAAACTTCGTGAACGGGGTTCCGGGACTGATCGAGAATTTTAAACAACAGATAGGCAGGCTGCAGCAGAACCGGATGTTCTCCATGTTCGCGGGAAGCGAATCGGATCTGTCGACGAAGCTCTCGGAGTATTTGAACCGGGTGATTACGGCGGCTTCCGACTATGTGTCCAACGTGATTGCGATCTTGACGAATTTCGTGATCATAATTGCGACGGTTCCGATCATTTTGTATTACATGCTGAAAGAGAGCGAGCATATCCCGTCCTCGATTCTGACCGTCGTTCCGAGACGCTACCGCCGGGACGGTAAAGAAGTGCTCGCTAACATCGACTCTGCGCTTAGCGGGTTTATCGTGGGCCGCGTCATCATTACCAGTATGCTCGGCGTTATGCTGTACATAGGGTTTCTGATCATTGATCTTCCATACTCGCTTCTGCTGGCGATTGCGGCTACGATCTTGAATATCATTCCGTACATCGGACCTATTCTCGGCGCGATCCCGACGATTATCGTCGCTTTTACCGTATCGCCCGCCATGGTCGCCTGGGTGCTTGTAGTGACGGTAATCGCGCAGCAAATCGAAGGTAACCTGCTGTCTCCTCACATTTACGGGAAAAGGCTCGATATCCATCCGCTGACAACCGTCATTCTGCTTCTGGTTGCCGGAGACATTGCGGGGATCTTGGGCGTCATTCTGGCAATTCCCGCTTACATTGTGTTGAAAATCATTATCGTGCGCGTTTATTCGCTGTTTTTGGCGGAGAAAGTGGAGGAGCTTGTGGAATAGAGGTTTGCTTGCTTGAACGAAGGCTGCCGTCAGGCAGTCTTTTCTTTTTGGGTTTTGGGGAAAGAAGATGGTAATATTTACGTAAGGAGGGGATTGACGATGCAAAACGTGCTTATTTTAGGCGGAACACGCTTTTTCGGTAAAAAGCTGGCTGCGAACCTGCTCCGCGGCGGGGCGGATGTAACCATCCTGACGAGAGGCAATACTGCGGATTCGTTCGGTCCTGACGTCAAAAGGCTTCATTCCGACCGCACGGATGCGGCTGCGCTGCGTCAGGTGATCGGAGCTGCGGATTATGACGTGGTCTACGACAATATTTGTTACACGCCTCAAGATGCGGAACAAGCGGTGCAGTTGTTTGCCGGTCGCACCGGCCGGTACATCGTGACCTCATCGAAAAGCGTCTACCCGTTCGGAGGCCCCCGCAAAAAAGAGAGCGATTTCGATCCTTACGGCTATCCGCTGCCTTCCGTTTACCCGGACCAGCCGGACTACGCGGAGGGCAAACGGCTCGTTGAAGCCGTTTTGTTCCAAAAAGCGCCTTTTCCGGCAGCGGCCGTACGGTTCCCGATCGTCCTGGGCCCGGATGATTATACGCGCAGGCTGCATTTTCATCTCGAGCATATCAAGCAGGGACTTCCGCTCGGTATCCCGAACCGCGATGCGCTCCTGACGTTCATCGACTCGGATGAGGCGGCTTCTTTCCTGGACTGGCTTGGCACTTGCACGCTGGAAGGCCCCGTCAACGCCTGCTCCAAGGGAGAGACTACGCCAGGTAAAATCGTCTCCCTTATCGAGGAAGCCTTGAACAAGCAGGCGCACGTTAAGGGCGAAACGGACGCAGAGCACATGTCCCCGTTCGGCGTGCCGGAATCCTGGTACATGGACACGTCCAAAGCCGAAGCAGCCGGCTATACGTTCCGTAAACTGGATGACTGGCTGCCGGACTTGATCCGCAAGCTTGCCGCGGAAGGCTAGGAGCGGAGTAGTATAGAAAGCTAAGCCTCCACCACAGAAGCAGGAACACTCCCTGGGATTTGCAGACGTTCGTAAATGGATGGAGACAGCTGAATCTTGAGTTTACGAAACTACAAAAAGCACGCTCGTATAACGGAGTGTGCTTTTTTTTGCATGGAATAAAATTCAGATGCCGCTTTTAGTTTCGGCAGCCTGGGCTCCCGTAACGCTAGGGTCTTCCTTCCCGGAACCGACTCCGACTTGTGACTTGAACGGATAGAGCGCCATAAACAAGCTTAATCCTGCTATGAACGCGAATGCTTCAAAATTGGTATAAACCGAGAGTAACAGCATCAGAGGGGGGGCTGCATAGATAAACAGCGGATAAAAGCTCAAAACAAAAAAAATGACAAAGACAGTAAAAAACAAGGCCCGATGAACTTGTATTCTGCTGGTTATAAAAAGAGTCCCGCTATAGATGCCTGATCCCATAAACAGCAAAATTTTAAACGTACCGAGCAAGGGAGCAAAACTCCCGGGAAGCCTTGCAATTCCTTCATGAATATAGTCTTGGAGCTGGGTCGAAACTAAAAAGAAAATTGCGGCTCCGAGCAGCCAAATCAAAATAAACAACGATTTATTCAGCTTCATTGAAAAACTCCTTATAATGAGTTGGGTTAAAATCAAAAATTCCGGAAGCCTGCTCCCCGGTCATTTGCGGTTTCTGCCGAGCGCGGGCGATCCGGGGATTTACCTTTGAATTTATAAAGCGCCATAAACAAGCTTAATCCTGCGATGAACGCGAACTTTTGATAATGGAGGAGAAGTAAATCCATCATCGGCATAGGTACGGCGAATATCAGAAGCGGATAGTAGCTCAAAATCAAAAACAGAATAAATACGGCAAAAAACAAGGGCCGGTGAACAGTCAGTTGACTGGTCAGGAACAGCGTACCGCTATAAATACCCGTTACGATATACATCAAAATTTTGAAGCTGTCCAGGACGAAAGTGTTCGAGTAAACGGAATTCGCACGGTTGAAATCCAGATACAGTTCCAACTTCATGATCCCGTAAAAAAGAATCGCGGCCCCGATTAACCAAACAAAAATAAACGCCGTTTTGTTTACTCTCATAGAAAGAAATCCTCCTTAAATTCATCAGGTTAAATTTACCATATTAATCGCGTTTTTGGTAGTTAGGAGCGTTAATAATGGGTAACCAGCGATTTGTCCTGCATTTTCCCTTGCCAAACAGACAGGCATTGTATAATATGGACATTATAGATCCATAATTAAACTAAACTAAAGTTCCTTACAACTTCTCACTCGTTTTTAAATTTGCACCGGAAGGAGGTACCAGCCAACTCATGCAATTTTCCAAAAGCACAGGGTACGCTCTGCATGCACTGATTCATTTGGCGCATACGGAACGCGGGCGCAACGTAGGCATTAAGGAATTATCGGCCTGGCTCGGCGTGTCGGAAAGCTATTTGTCCAAAATTATGTCCAAGCTTCGACAGGACGGTATCGTACGTGCCGTTCCGGGAGCAAGCGGCGGTTACGAACTGGCCCGAGAGACCGATCAAATCACCTTTCTCGACGTCATTCAGGTGATTGAAGGCCGTCAGCATTTGTACGAATGTTTCAAAATCAGCGAAGATCATCATCCGATGTTTTTCGAATCGGAAGTTTTGGAGCCCGAATCGCCAGACGGAACGGGCAGCAGAGAGTGTCTGATCAAAAAAGTGATGATAGGCGCCGAACAGCATTTGAACGACTATCTAAGATCGCACACGATCCAATCCGTTCTCGACTCGGCGTCCACCGGAAACGACAAGGCAATCGACAAGAAGTTATAAACTTCTTGCAGACTAATTATGGACATTACAGGTCCAGGAGGATGATAATATGGAACGACAAATCGATGTCATCATTATCGGCGGGGGGCCAGCCGGGCTGAATGCGGCGCTCGTGCTGGGCAGAGCAAGAAAAAGCGTAGTCGTCATCGACGAAGAGCGTCCGCGCAACCGGGTTACCCGGGAGTCCCACGGTTTTTTGACCCGGGACGGCATCAGCCCGGCGGAGTTCCGGCGTATTGCGAGGGAGCAGATTGCGGCGTATCCTTCCGTTCGTTTTGTTACGGATTCAGCGGTGACGGTCACGGGAGCGGACGGCAATTTTCAAATCACCACGGGACAAGGAACGGTCTACACGTGTAAAAAGCTTCTTTTCGCCGCAGGAAAAAAGGATCTTCCGCTCGATATTAGCGGTTTAGCGGACGTTTACGGCAAAAGTGCGTTTGTCTGCCCTTATTGCGACGGATGGGAACTAAGGGACCAGCCCCTTGTTCTGATTGTCAAGGGAGGGGCCGCCTTGCATTCGGCCCGGACGGTTTCCGGCTGGTCGAAGCGGCTAACGATCTGTACCAACGGTCCCGACGAGCTGACGGAAGAGCAGCGCGAGGAACTCAAGGCGCATCATATACCGGTTTTCGATTCGCCCATCGCGCGCATTGAATCGACCGGCGGTATGGTGGAGCAGGTTGTGCTTGAAGACGGCAGCGCAATCCCGTGCAAAGGGATTTTCTTCGCGCCCAAACTCGCTGCCGGGTCGGATCTGCCGCGAGAGATCGGCTGCCGCATGACGGAAGGAGGCTCGGTCGTGGCCGATCCATTCGGTAAAACGAACGTACCCGGTGTCTTCTCTGCCGGCGATGCCGCATCCGAAATGTATCAGGCGATTACGGCCGCTTCTCTCGGTTCCCTGGCCGCCGTCGGGATAAACTCCGAGCTGCTTGCGGAATCCTGGGAAAGCCGGATCTAGCGGCGGTTTCAGCGGATACGCGGGTAGAGGCGGCAAGCGACAAAACCGCAAACCGCGTACCGCGTACCGCAAACCGCAAACCGCAAACCGCAAACCGCAAACCGCAAACCGCAAACCGCAAACCGCAAACCGCAAACCGCAAACCGCGTACCGCTAACCTTGGTCCCTCCAGGCAATCATCTTAAAGCCCAAAGAAACGGCCCTACAAAGGCCGTTTCTATTTTTTTGAATCGCCTCGTTTTGTATATTGACTAACCGGTCAGCATCCGGTACACTTTTATTAACCGATCGGTTAGCAAAATGAAAGGAAGATACCGGTTGCCTATACAACTTTACGAAAGAAAAGAGATTCTCGAAGCTTGTCTTTCCGTTTTCGCGCGCCACGGGTACAAAGACACTTCGACCGGAATGCTGGCGGAGGCGGCCGGAATTTCCAAGGCACTGATTTTTCACCATTTCAAAAGCAAAAAAACGCTGTACCTCAGCTTGCTGGATCACTGTTTCGAGAAGGCGAGGGAAGAACTCCGGGTGGACACCGTTCCGGACTGCCGGGATTTTTTTGAAGCGATTGATACGTACAGCCGCAAAAAACTCGATTATTTCCGCAAGCATCCGGACGAAATCAATTTGATTTACGAGGTCTATTATTCGACCCCGGAAGAGTTGAAAGAGGACATTGCCGAGAGATATGGGCATGCGCTTGCGTCCAAATACGAGGTCTGGGAGCGGTTATTTGACAAAGTGCCCCTTCGGAGCGGGGTGGACCGCAAGAACGCATTTGAGCTGATTGTGATTACGCTGGAGCATTTCGAGAATAAGTTCGTCACGGAGGTCAGGGATCTTAGCGCTATCGATGACGAATATATTGAAAACATGTTCGCGAAAATGAATGAGTTCTGCTTAATGATCCGTCAAGGAATCGCACAGGAACACGTTTAAAAAGGCTGCAGCACGATATGACCCGCCTACACGTTTGCCGATTTTCCGCTTATTCGCTTTTAAAGAAGGGAGTAAATTCATGGAAAAGATGACTGGCGGCGATTTAAATTCGCCGGAAACGATGCGTGATATCACTTCGCTCTATAAGCGGCTGGCCGCGCAGAAGGAGTCCCTTATCCGCCTGGACGATTTTTATGGAATGGGAGGGGCCTGGATCGCTTTTCGGCACGATGATGTGGCCGCGATGCTGAAAGATCCCCGGCTGGTCAAGGATATGAGGAAATACGTGCCGCAGAACGAGCCGGAAGCAGCGGGGGCAAGCTCGTATGTGGGTAAAATGTTTGAATGGCTGAGGAATATGCCGAATATGCTTACAGCCGATCCGCCCGATCATACCCGGCTGCGCAGGCTCGCTTCGAAAGCTTTTACGCCGCAGATGATCGAGGGCCTGCGTCCGCGCATCCAGCAGATCGCCGACGAGCTTTTGGATGCCGTCCAAGAGCGGGGAGAGATGGATCTTGTCGCGGACTTCGCTTATCCGCTACCCATTACCGTCATTTCGGAGATGCTGGGGATTCCGGCGGCCGACCGCAGTCTTTTCCGGGGCTGGACTCAGAAGCTCCTGCAAGCCGCAGCGGTCCCTAGCCAAGGTTCCACGGTGGCGGAAGAGGCTCTGGAGGAGTTTATCGGGTACATCCGGACGCTGCTGGACGACAAACGCCGCAATCCCGGGACGGATGTGACGAGCGGTCTTGTCCAGGCTTACGAGCAGGGCGACAAGCTGAGCGAGAACGAGCTTCTCTCGACGATCTGGCTGCTTATCATCGCCGGGCATGAAACGACGGTCAATCTGATCGGCAACGGCATGCTCGCGCTGCTGCAGCATCCCGGACAAATGCGCCTGCTCCGGGAAACTCCATCTCTTCTTCCGGGTGCCGTAGAAGAGATGCTGCGCATGGAGGGGCCTATTGTCATCGCGAGCCGGTTTGCCGGAGAGGACATCGCCATGCACGGCAAAGTCATCCGCCAAGGCGAGATTGTGCTGCTGTCTCTTGCCACCGCCAATGTGGACCCGCATAAATTTCCCGATGCGGATACGCTGGATATCACCCGCGAAGAGAATGAGCATCTCGCCTTCGGCAAAGGGATTCATCACTGCCTCGGTGCTCCGCTTGCCCGCCTCGAAGGGCAGATCGCTTTCGGCACGTTTTTGCGGCGGCTGCCTGAACTGCGGCTCGCGGTTGAACCGGAGCGGCTGGTTTATAACTACGGAAAGCTGCGCTCGCTCACCAGCCTGCCTGTTCTTTTCTGATCTCCAGACACCGATAGGGGCGCGGCGCCCGCATGACTGACTGCCGCGCCCCGAATCGGCATCCGCCTTATGCAGCATTTCCCTCGTATTTTCCACTACCGGTTCGCGTTCAGCAAGGAATCTGATGTGTTTTAGAACAGACCTAGTCTACATACGAACAAGCAGGCCCCATCCAATTGGACAGGGCCTCTATTTATTCCCTAATGTACGGAGCGTTGACCTATTCCTCTGTAGTTCCTCTGCCGACCCAAGCAAAAACAGGACTCACAATAAAAGTACCCACAAGAATATATAAAATGGTATCTAATTTTATTGCAATCATAAGAACCGCAAGTGTAAAAGGGGTGGTCAGCAGTATTCTTTGGGTACGAGTTTTCATCACATTACCACCGCCTTCCTGCTTATTTTGAAAAACTAATTACCGTAGGAATCTATAGTAGCCATATCAATTTTATATCCTGCGTCCACGTGGGGTTCGCTTAAGACCGTTTTTTCAATTGCGTCCGGTATGGGTCTGCTAAATATCTTCTACATAATAGTATACAGCTTTTACATGGTAATTACTATAATTAATGGAAAAAATAGATATAATCCATCGCCTACTGTTTAGATAATGAACCTAGGCACGTTCTTCTAGACGAACTCCAGAATAAATCGGATAAGATCCGCTGTTTCGAAGATAAGTTAAGAGGTCATCAAAGAAAAAACCACTTCTTTAAACCGCCTTAACCCCGCACGAAGCTCTGTTTCATTCAAATAGGAATAACTCAAGCGCACCCGGGATGTCGACTCTCGCAGCGGATCGCAGATCGAACCGGGGACGAAGGTGAGGGACTGTTCCATGCAGAGGCTGAGCAGACGGTCCATCGGCACCGAAGCCGGCAGTTCCACCCACAGGTTAAAACCTCCTCCAGGGCTGGTCCATTGCCACCCGGTTCCGGACAATTCCTCTTCCATGATGTCCTTGCGTACGGCAAGGGCAATTCTCAGTTTCGCCAAATGCTGCTGCATCCGCTCGGAAAAGAAATAGTGCAGAAAAATCTTCTGATTCAGCAGGGGAGCCCCGCTGTCGGATAACGATTTGGCCCGGATCAGGTAGCTCATGAACGACGGACGGCAGGCGACAGCGGCAATGCTTAGTCCGGGAGCGATGTATTTACTGAAACTGCGGAGATAGATGACGTATCCGGCGGTATCGAAGGAAAAGAGCGGCAGGGGAGGCTCATCCCCGAAATAAATATCCCGCACCGGATCGTCCTCGATCAGCAGGCACTTGTACGTTTCCGCCAGCTCCACCAACTTCTTGCGCTGCTCGGCCGGAACCGTGAACCCCGTGGGGTTGTGAAAGGTGGGATTGAGGTAAAATAGGCGCGGCCTAGAGGTCTGCATAATCCGCTCCACTTGCTCCAGATCGTAGCCATACGGATGAATATCGATCGGGATAATCTTGGCGCCCTGGCGGCTGAAAACGTCTATGGCCGGACTGTAAGTAGGCCGCTCCAGCATGACGGCATCCCTCGGTCTAACGAGGACCCTGGCGACCAGATCGATCGCCTCCTGGGAACCGGAGGTGATCAACAATTCCTCGGGAGACAGGAAGAAATGAAAGCCTTGCGTGAAATAACCGCAAAGGGCTTCACGCAGCTCCCGGTCTCCTTGAACGGTAGAGTAGGTGCCCAGCACTTTCGGATACAGATCGAACACTTTTTTTACATACTCCGACAAATACAGATTCGGCAGCAGATTAGGATCGAGCAGCGCCTTGGAAAATTGATAGTCCGCCTGCACCTGATGGATTTCCGAAAGGTGGCTTTCATGCACATAGGCGGAAACGATCGGATCGTTTAGCGGACCGAGCATCGACTGGCTGCCGGGATGCACGTAGTAACCCGATTTATCTTTCACGTACACATCCCCGCTATGCTTCAGCAGTTGATACGCCTTAAAAACAGTCAGCCGGTGCACCCGTAAGTCCGCCGCCAGCGACCGGATTGAAGGAAGCTTGTCATGCGCCTTCCATTCCCCGCGCCGGATTCTTTCCAGCAGGTAATCGTAAATTTGTTCGAAAAGCTTATCGGAATAGACGTTCGAATGGTTTTCGCTTTCCACGACACATCGCTCTTTTCCCTAGGTTGGTTTCCTCCAGTATAGCCGATATTGGCGTAATCTGTTCTGTTCTTTGAAAACTGTTCTGTTAGTTCCCGCTTATACTGGGGAAAAAGGAGGAATGGAAATGATCCCGTTCAACTATATCCTGATGTGTATGATTTTCGGGACAACGTTTTTGGCCATCAAAGTGGGGATCGACGCGGGGGCGTCCCCTTTCTTCTCGGCCGGGGTCCGGTTTTTTCTTGCCGGTGCAATTCTGTTTATGGTCATGGTCCTACAAAAAAAGGCGCGGCTCTCGCTGCTGCTCCGCAAAGAGATGATGCTGACCGGGCTTTGTCTCACTTTCGGTGTTTTTGCGAGCCTTTATTGGGCGGAGCAATATATAAGCTCAGGCATCGCCGCCGTTTTGTCGGCAACGGCTCCGCTTATGATTATGCTGCTGCAGACAGGCATAACCCGGCAGAAAATGTCCGCTTCATCCTGGGCAGGCTGTCTGGTGGGATTTGCCGGTGTCGTTATTCTGCTCGTACCCGGTATGACCGTCGCCTTCAGCGCGATCTGGGCAGCGGGATGCGTCGTTGTCCTGATGGGGCAGGTTTTTTATTCCGCGGGTACGGTGTATTCCAGGCGGGTTATCCGGAGATTTTCCGATACGTCTCCAATTGCGCTGAATGCGGCGCAGATGCTGTACGGGGGACTCATGCTGCTGCTTTTGTCGCTATTCACCGAGCAAGTACATAGGGAAGCCATGCTCGTTCCCGAAGCCGTTTTTTCGCTATTGTATCTGATCGTCTTCGGGTCGATGACGGGACACACGATCTTCTACTGGCTGGTAGCCAAGACGAATCCCGTTTTTCCGTCCACCTGGCTCTATATTTCTCCGCTGATCGCGCTTAGTCTTGGGGTGATTCTCTACGGCGAACCTCTCTCGTTGTTGTCGCTGGCAGGAGGCGTCGCCATTATCGCGGGCATTCTTCTGATTAACCTCAAGAGCCTGCGGCAATTGGCGGGTGCCCGGTCCCATTTGGTTGAGCGAAGTTAGATCGCGCAGCGGGGGAGTGGACTAAAGCGGGAACGATTATGCGTCAAAATGTTCAATACTAGAGTAGGTCCGATTGCCCGATATATGTTTAAAAGATTCGTAAAAAGCGAGAAAACAGCGGTATCGACGGGCTGTTTTGGCGTAACGTGCAATTTTCGGCGAAATACAACGAATTTTCTTTACTAAAAAGATTGACAAGGTCAAATGAATCTGTTAATTTGAAATTAATTTCATACCCTTCAAAGGGGAGTAGCTTGTACATGCTTAGTCGTCATTACGTGGCTTGATTGCCTCCGGCTTTGCGTGCGACGTAAGATTGATCACGTTGTTAGCGAGACCTTTGCCTTACGGCATCGGTCTTTTATTTTTTAGCAAAACAGCAGCCTTTGCCGGCCAACCGGTGAAGGCTGCTTTTATTTTGGCCCTATTTCGGGGGAGGGAGGAAAAGCGGCGCCGTTTTAACGAGTTAATCTCATTAACGCAGCATCAAGATGATACGAGGAGGAATGTCAACCCATGTTAGTTTCTTCAACGACCCGGATGAACGAGAAAGCGCTCGACATTGCGGCGGCCAGGCATCAAGCGATCCTAAGCAATCTTGCAAACGCGGATACCCCCGGTTACAAGAGTCGGTTTGTTTCTTTCGAGGAGGAGCTGAGGAAAGCGACGGAAGGAAAGATGCCTTTGGAAGGGAGGATGTCCCACAAGCGGCATTTCAAGATTTCCGGTTCAGGAGAAGCCAGCCTCATTAAAACCGCGGTTCTCGGTCCGTATGTTTTCAATACCAACGGCAATAGTGTGGATATGGATTACGAGATGTCCCTGATGGCCAAAAATCAACTAGCTTACTCGGTTTTCGCCGAAAGGGTAAGCGGGCATTACAAGAAAATGAACGGGCTGCTCAGAGACTTGAAATAAGCCGCCCGGGCAATGATTTAGCTCAAATTCTAAACTGCAGGAGGATAACGTATGGATGCTTCGCTAATTCTCGAATACGGCTGGGTGCTGCTCGTGCTTGTCGGTCTGGAAGGACTGCTTGCGGCGGACAATGCACTCGTACTCGCCATCATGGTCAAACATTTACCCGAAGAAGAAAGGAAAAGGGCGCTCTTCTACGGATTGGCGGGCGCTTTCGTCTTTCGTTTTCTGTCGCTGTTCATCATATCTTTTCTCGTCGACGTCTGGCAGGTTCAAGCCATCGGCGCGGTTTATCTGATCTTCATCGCACTCAACCATATTTTCCGCAAAGTTCTGGTCAAGAAGGGCGAAAACGGCGGCAAAAAAGAGAAAGAGGTCAAAGCGGGCTCTTCATTTTGGGCGACGGTTTTCAAAGTCGAGCTGGCCGACATCGCTTTTGCGGTCGACTCTATTCTCGCGGCTGTCGCTTTGGCCGTGGCCCTGCCGGAAAGCGGCCTGCCCAGAATCGGAGGGATGGACGGAGGACAATTTTTTATCGTCTTTGCGGGCGGGCTCATCGGATTGATCATTATGCGTTTCGCCGCGTCCTACTTCGTGAATCTTCTTAACCGGAGACCCGGCCTGGAAATTGCGGCGTTTGTCATTGTGGGATGGGTAGGGGTCAAGCTGATTGTGTATACCTTGTCGCATCCGGCGCTTTCCGTTCTGCCCGAAGGATTTGCGAAGCTGCCGGCCTGGAAATATACGTTTTATGCCGTTCTTGTTCTTATTGCCTTGTGCGGCTGGTTTCTGTCGAAAGAGAAAAAAGAACCGGCAGTCTGACAGAGATGAGATGAAGAATTTCGATCGTTTAACAAAAGACGGGGAGGAGAGATGCGGATGGAGCAGTGGATTACGGAAACGATGGAGTCATTCGGCTATTTCGGCATCTTCCTGCTGATCGCACTGGAAAATCTGTTCCCTCCGATTCCTTCGGAGGTCATCCTGACCTTGGGCGGGTTCATGACGACCACATCCGCATTGACGGCAATCGGCGTTATCTTGGCCGCAACCGCAGGTTCCGTTGCCGGAGCCGTCTGCCTGTACGGGGTCGGAAAGCTGATGTCGATGGAACGCCTGCAAACTTTAGTTGCGCGGCATGGTAAGCTTCTCCGACTGAAACCGGAAGACATCGGAAAAGCGGGCTCCTGGTTCGACAAGTACGGCGTATGGGCCGTGTTCCTCGGAAGGCTCGTGCCCCTGGTCCGCAGCCTGATTTCAATCCCGGCGGGAAGCGCGGGAATGAGTTTCGTTCCTTTCCTGCTTCTCACTACGGCGGGTTCGCTTATTTGGAACAGTGTGCTTGTTTATGTTGGCGCTGCCGTTGGCGCATCTTGGGAGACGATTGTGGGCTATATGGACATTTATTCGAACGTAATTTATGCGGGACTGGCTCTTTCCTGCGCGCTTGTCGTTTTCCACTACGTGCGCAGGCGGATCGTAAAGAGGGAACGGGAGAAGAAATCGTTCGGGATCGGTCCCGATAAGTAATGGACAGGACAAGCCTTTGTGCCGAAATTTTCAGGCAAAAGAAGCTGTACCCGTTCCCGCAGGAAACGGAAAGAAAAAGGAAAGGGTGTCCGCAATTTCCGCGGACACCCTTTCCTTTTTCTGCCGCGCTATTCATTCCCCCTGTCCATTGTGGCGTCTAATGGAGCGGCTTCTGCATTCAGAAGTGCGGACACACCTTCTTTCGGCTGAATGTGTGTTCCCTCAACGACTACATCGAGCCGTCCGGTGACCGGATGAATAACCAGTCCGTGTACAAGAACCGATTCCGGGAACAGCGGATGTGACCGTACCATGGAAACGCTGTTTGCAATACTCTCTTCTATAGTGGTAAATCCGGTCAGCCACCCGTCCAGATCAATACCGGCATCCGTCAGCGTCTGCATATAAGGATCTGAATCAACGAACTGACGGACGCTTTCGCTATCATCGGCGCTTCTAAAATTCGCCAGTCCGCATTCGTGATGACCGATCACGTAGACTTCCTTAGCCTTCAGTTTGCAAATGGCAAGCAGGATGTTTCTCAGGATGCTTCCGGACGGGTGAGACACGACAGCGCCGGCGTTTTGAATGACTGTGGCATCTTCGTTTCGAATTCCGAGCGCTTTGTGCAGAAGCTCCGGAATCTGAGTGTCCATACAGGTGAGGATCACAATTTTGGTTTCCAGGTATCGGGTTGTCTGAAAGGGGAGAGCCTGCTTTTTCTGCACGAACATCCGGTTATGAGCGAGTATTTCACGTAGGTTTGACATGTAAAACGACCTCCTTTCCGTAAGTTTGAAATCACATTTTCCAAAATTAGTAAAAATACATATTTATGTTAATTTGTGCCTTGGATTTCGTAAATAATAAAATTCAACGAAAAATGATATTTCACAACTAAATGGCCTTTCTCTATCGAAAACAACTCATTTTCACGAATGTATAAAAAAATATACCCGATGTGCATTGCGAAAATCCACGAAAGTGAGGTAGACAAATCCTAAATTATTGAGAATGATTATCAAAATCAATGATAGGGGCGAATGGATAGATGAGAGAGAAAGGTTCGAAGAAGGCCGTGTGGAATCTGCTGGGCGTACTGGTTTTAGCGGCAAGTATAATCGGTTGCGGGGCACAAGGAGAGAGAGCGGAAGAAGCGGCCGTACAAAGTACTCCCGCAGGGGAAAAATCAACGGGAGATAAACGCATCGTCAAAGATGCTTTCGGTGAAGTTGAAATTCCGGCCAAGCCGCAAAGGGTGGCGCTATCTACTTGGAAGACTTCGTAACGGCTCTGGGTGTCACTCCGGTAGTCCAGTGGTATCATCCTACCTGGGGGATTCAGGAATATTTGAAGCTGAATGTGCCGAAGTTTGATATGACCGGAAGTATTGAGGCCCTTTTAGATGCCTTCCCCGATCTGATTATCGTAGATGGAGGGGCAGACAAAGCCAAATATGACATGTATTCCAAAGTCGCTCCGACTTACCGGCTGCCGGACGAAATGCTGAACGATTCATTCGCTATTCTTAAAACTACGGCGGATCTGCTGGTACGTGCTTTTTTCATGGGACTGAGGTAAAATTTAACGTATACGAATCAGGGAGGGGCCTGGATGAACGAACCGGGAATTGTTACGTTAAACACCGAGAATATCGGCGGGGAGCATATTTGCTGTGCGATATCGGATAAGAAATGCGCGAACGGAGTCCAGTTGAAAAAAGAATGGCTCCAGCAGCGTTTTCAGGAAGGTTTGCGTTTCAAAAAACTGGATGTCCGGCAGAAAGTATTCATCGAATATATTCCGGCGGAATACGCCTGGTGCCCGGTTGAAGCTCCCGGCTACATCTTTATCAACTGCTTCTGGGTAGCCGGTTCATACAAAGGGAAGGGCTACGGTAAAAAGCTTCTCAAGGAATGCCTGGAGGAATCGGGCGCGACGAATGGGGCGATAGCGGTAACGAGCCGGACTAAACGGCCCTATTTATCCGATAAATCTTTTTTTACCTATAACGGATTCGAAGTGTGCGATCAGGCGCCTCCATATTTCGAGTTAGTCGTGCGGAAATTCAAGGAAGACGCTCCGACGCCGAAATTTAAACAAAGCGTACATGAGCAGAAAACGGACGTCGCAAAAGGATTTCAAGTTTTGTACACCGCCCAGTGTCCCTATACGGATCATTATGTGGGAGAACTTGCGGATTGTGCACGCGAACGTTCCATTCCGGTCGAAACCAGAAGAATCGAATCCGCCGGAGAAGCACAATCCGCGCCGACGCCGTACACGAGTTATAGCTTGTTTTATAACGGCCATTTTATTACACACGAGATTTTGACCCGGAGCAAGTTCGAGAAAAATATAGACGGCTGGATAGAAAAATACGGTTTGCCGGGTGCTGAATAGAAAATCTATTCGCCGCCTGCGGACAAGCTTCCGGAGAAGAAAGCTCCTTGGAAATTCGATCGGGGAGGTTGAACGATGAAAGAGAAATACGTGTTTCGTTAAGTCCGGGGACCGCCGGATATCCGTTCGTTTCTCATGGTTGTACGATTGCAAAAACAAACAATGAGGTGGATGGATATGGATATTCGGATCAGAGAATTGACTGCGGATGACGAATTTGAGGGCATTGAAGTGGACGGGAGCTTTACCGTCGATTCCGTTCTCGTACTTACTCTTGAGAATGGGCGGGTCGGCTACGCGGTTGAAGAAGTGCCCCGCTATACGAAACGGTATGAGGACGAGCCGGACGGGGAAACGGAGGACGCCGGGTATGCCGGCTATATCGGAAATCCCGATCAAGTCATGTACCTGGCCTGCATAGGTGACAAGTTCGCAGGTCAAATTCAGCTCAGGAAGAACTGGAACGGGTACGCTTACGTCGAGGACATTAAAGTAGACTCCGCCTACCGGAGATACGGCGTCGGCCGCAAGCTGATTGACCAGGCGAAGAACTGGGCGAAGGCAGGGGGAATGCTGGGGATCATGCTGGAGACGCAAAACAATAACGTCCATGCCTGCAAATTTTATGAGAGCTGCGGGTTTGTCCTAGGCGGATTCGATGCCTGCTTGTATAAAGGTCTCAACAAACAAAACAACGAAATTGCGCTGTACTGGTACCTGATGTTCGATTAAAATTACGCCTCCCCGAACCGTATGCTGCGGTTTGGCGGAGGCTTTTTTTACATGGACAGCCAGAGCGTTTCGGGCCCGGGATTCTGCTCCGCATCAGGGAGATCGGGCTGCCGGTATACGATGCCGATGCGGCTATCACGGCCGACAAGCCTCAGGAGACACTTAGCCTGAACCGGTGGTCCGAACCAGGCACAAAGCGAGGCCTTTCGCATTCCCCGCTTGACGGCGGCACGACTTTCATGTAAATTGATAAAAATAATTACACGTGAAAAGCGTTGATCAAGGATGCAGAGTTCAGCGATCGCCGTACAGAGATGAAACCCGCCCGGCTGAAAGGTTTCACGAAGCGATTGGACTCTCTCCCGCCTTGCCAGCTGCAGCGGAGCCCTTATTTTAGGATGCTGGTTAACCGTTGCCGGGTCATGCCGTTATCCGAATGAGGACCTCGCACGCCTGCGCGGTCGAATTAGGGTGGTAACACGACACATTCGTCCCTGACGGATGTGTCTTTTTGTTTTTTTACGGGCTTCATCATGATGATACAAAGGAGTGGGAACCATGCGACAAAGCCGATTATTGCTGACAACTTTACGAGAATCTCCCGCAGACGCGGAAGTGATCAGTCACCAGCTCATGCTGCGGGCGGGATTTATTCGCCAGCTGGCGGCGGGGATTTATACTTACCTGCCCCTCGGGAGAAAAGTTCTGCGCAAGGCGGAGCAGATCGTACGCGAAGAGATGGATAGGGCGGGAGCACAGGAGATGCTCATGCCGGTTATGCAGCCTGCCGAGCTGTGGAAAGAATCGGGCAGATACTCGGTGTACGGTCCGGAATTAATGCGCCTGAACGACCGGCACGAACGGGAATTTGCGCTGGGACCGACTCATGAGGAAGTCATTACTTCCATCGTGCGGGGTGAAATAAATTCGTACCGGAAACTTCCGGTCACGCTTTATCAGATCCAGACGAAATTCCGGGATGAGCGGCGTCCCCGTTTCGGCCTGCTGCGCGGACGCGAGTTTCTTATGAAAGACGCCTATTCCTTTGATACCGATTGGGAAGGGCTGGATGAGTCGTACCGGCAGATGTTTCAAGCATACAACCGGATACTGACGCGGTGTGAAATAAACTTCCGTGCAGTCGAGGCCGATGGAGGTGCGATAGGCGGAGAAGGCGGGACCCATGAATTTATGGCGCTGGCCGATATCGGGGAAGATACGATTGCCGCCTGCACCGCGTGTGACTATGCGGCTAATTTGGAACAAGCGGAATCACGGGTCGCGCAGACGGATTCCGCCGAACGATCGGAGGAAAAGGCCGTTAAGTTTCATACGCCGGGCATCCGTACGATCGGTCAGCTCGTTCAGTCACTGGGAATTCGTTCTTCCGATATTATGAAAACGATTGTTTATACGGCCGATAGCAGACCCGTCGCCGTTGTCGTAAGAGGAGACCGGGAAGTGAACGAGATTAAAGTGAAAAATTATCTCGGGGCCGCTGATCTCTCTATAGCCGATGCGGAAACCGTGGAGGAAGCAACCGGCGCACCTGCGGGTTTTGTCGGCCCTTTGGGCCTGCGCATTCCCCTCCTGGTCGATGAAGAGGTCTTCGGCATGGCGTTTGGAATCGCAGGCGCGAACGAAAGGGACTATCATTACAGAAATCTCATTCCGGGCCGTGATTTGGCGGATTCGAAAGTCGGCGATTTCCGTCAGGCCGCGGAAGGAGACAGATGTCCGCGTTGTACCGAAGGCGTGCTGAAATTATCTCGCGGGATTGAAATCGGGCACGTATTTAAACTGGGAACGAAGTACAGTGAGTCACTGGAAGCGACTTTCCTGGATGCGGCCGGCAAAAGCAACCGGATGATCATGGGCTGTTACGGAATCGGCGTGTCCCGTATTCTTTCCGCCGTGATCGAGCAGAATCATGATACGAACGGCATCATCTGGCCCCTTGCTCTGGCGCCTTATCAGGTTCATCTCATTCCGGTCTCTATCAAAGACGACGTGCAGGTTCAAGCGGCGAATGACATTTACCGGCGTCTTCAAGAGGAGGGGATCGAGGTGCTGATGGATGACAGAGACGAACGCCCCGGTGTTAAATTCAAGGATTCGGATTTGATCGGGATTCCCTTCCGCATTGTGATCGGCAAAGACGCCGGGCAAGGCAAGGTGGAGTTTGTAGAACGCAGAAGCGGGTTAAAAGAAACCGTCACCCTCCAAGCTGCTTGCGGAAAGATTCTCGATCGGGTTCGTTTATCCAAGCCTGTGCATTGACAAGGGCGCAAGAGCGTTATAAAATAGCTCCAAATGAAAGGGAGTATTCCATATGAACCGCTGGGAAACTGAAAAAAGATATCCGAAACGCTGCTCCGAACAATCGGAACTAAACGATGAAACGTTGTCCGGAGCTTAATCGAGAAGCGAACCGCTTTTCATTCATCGGCTGATAGCTTTCAAATTTCGCATGAAACTCTCGTGCTTATTTGGGCTGCTGTCCGCCGGTTAGATTAAGGCTGCAGACAATAGTTTGTCTGCAGCCTTTTGTGATACCTTGTTCAGTTTCCGGCTGAAAAAGATATCGCTGTATTTGCACGCAAAATACAGAAAGCAGAAGGCTTGCGCCGTTATAGGCGCAATCTTTCTGCTTTTTTTTATGGAGAAAAGGAGAAGACGCATATGAGCTTGCTGGAGATTACGGGCATGTCCCACTCGTTCGGAGACAGAACGTTATATAAACAGGTCGATTTTGAATTGTTCAAAGGGGAACACTTGGGTGTCGTCGGGCAGAACGGCACAGGAAAAAGCACTCTGCTGGGCATTTTAACGGGAGAAATTATACCCGATGAGGGAACGGTCCGATGGCAGTCGAATATCCGGATCGGTTATCTCGACCAGCATGCTGTCATCGACAGAAACCGGACAATCGGGGAGTATTTGAAGACGGCTTTCGCCTCCCTGTTTGAACTGGAAACGAAAATGAACGCCCTCTATGAAGAGAGTGCAAGCACCGGAAGAGAAGAGCCTCTGCTGAAAGCCGCACACTATCAGGAAGAGCTGGAGAGGCAGCAATTTTATGAGGTGGACAGCTTCATTCAGAAGGTCGTGAACGGACTCGGGCTGAACGCCATCGGTACCGGCCGTCCCATTCAAGAATTGAGCGGAGGACAGCGGGCCAAGGTCATTCTGGCCAAGCTTCTTCTGGAAAAACCGGATGTGCTGCTGCTCGACGAGCCTACGAATTTTCTCGATAAAGAGCATGTCAGTTGGCTGGCGGATTATTTAACGTCCTTAACGAACGCTTTCGTCGTAATTTCCCATGACGCTGCCTTTCTGGATAAAATCACGACCGGCATCTGCGATATCGAAGGCAAATCGATCAAAAAATACCCGGGCAAATACTCGCATTTCCTCCGGCAAAAGGAACATTTACGGGAGGACCATATCCGGCAGTACAACGCCCAGCAGAAAACGATTCAAAGGACGGAGGCGTATATCCGCAAAAATATGGCCGGAGTTAACTCCAGAATCGCCCGCGGACGCAAAAAGCAGCTGGATAAGATCGAGCGGATCGAGGCGCCTGCCTTTGTCGCGAAGCCGTTCATCCGCTTTAAGGAACTGCCGCTTGGTTCCCAGACGGCTCTTCGCGTAACCGAACTGGAAGCGGGGTATGCGGAGCCTCTGCTGCCCAAGTTAACTTTTACCGTCAGAAACGGGGAAAAGATCGTCATCACGGGATTTAACGGGATCGGAAAATCCACCTTGCTCAAAACGCTCATGCGAAAGATTCCGGCAATTTCCGGGGAATTCCGTTTTGGGGAACACGTTAAGACCGGCTACTATGAGCAGGACTTGGTCTGGAAGGACGACGCTCTGACACCGGTTCAGTTTATAGCGGACGGTTATCCGCAGCTGAGCAACAAAGAAATCCGGCGTCATTTGGCACAGTGCGGAGTAAATGAAGCCAGAGCTACCCAAACAATTCGTACGCTGAGCGGAGGGGAGCAGTCGAAAGTGAAGCTGTGCGGTTTGCTGCTTTCGCTCTGCAACGTGCTCATCATGGATGAGCCGACCAATCATCTGGATGCCGAGGCGAAAGCCGCTTTGCGCGACGCCTTGATTCACTTCGGCGGCACTCTTATTCTGGTTTCTCACGAACAGAAATTTTATGACGGATGGGTGGACCGGGTTCTCGAAATCGGCAGCCGGAAGGGCTGATTTTGAATGAGGAAGGGGATAGGCGCCCCATCGTATACAGTAGTGTAAAAAAAGAAAACACCGGGAAGCGGACCGTTTTTATTTGGTCCGAATGTCCCGGTGCTTTTTTTGTCTGGAGGAAAATAGAGACCTGCAGATCCGCTTTAATTAACGTGAAGTTTCGCTCGAATTTTTCTGTTTGCCGCTCTGCAGACCGGCTGAAAACACAAGCGCGATGATCACCGCGGCAGCTATTGCCAGAAAAGCATCGGAGTAAGGAGCGGCGTCCAGAACATAAAACGGGTTCAGCGGATCTTGCCCGGCTTCTTTACGTGCCGCCAGAAAAGCTCCGATTATGGAAGCGCCTGTCCCGGCCCCGAGGAATAAGGCTCCTTGGAAAATTCCGAGCCCCGCGCCGAGCTGTTCGTTTTCGAGCGTACTTGCGGCAGCGTTGTTCGCCGGCGAATTCGTTAAGGCGACACCGAAGCCGAGCCCGAGCATTCCGATCGAAGCCAATAGCGGAGAACTCCCCGCTGCAAAAGTGGACATGAACAAAAGCGAGATGCCCATGATCGAAAGTCCGGCGGTGACGGGTACCTTAGCTCCTATCCGGTCGGAAAGACGGCCGGCCGCAGGGGAAAGGGCGGCTACAGCCGCGGCACCCGGCAGCAGGACAAGTCCGGCTGCCCCGGGGGAGAGGCCGCTCACTTCGACGATCAGAAGCGGTACATAGACGAGCGACGCGACGTAAGCGAACATCGTGAAGAAGCCTGCCAAGACTGCCGCCATGTAGCCTTTGTTTGCTAACAAGGCAGGCGGAAGGAACGGGTGCTCCGCCGTGAAAATTCGCCAGACGAAGGCGACTGTCATAAGACTAGCGCCTGCCAGACTCCCCAGGGAGGATAATGACTGGTATCCCTCCGCCTGTCCCTGGGTGACGCCGATAAGGAACAAACCCGCCGCCAGGCCGAACACGATCCCGCCAAGCAGATCGAAACGGCGATCTTTTGCGGTTGCGGTTCCGGGACGTCCGCCCGGCAGCACATAAACAGCGCAGGGAACAAGCGCCAGCAGCAGCACAAGCGTGATCCAAAAGAGCGCGGGCCAGCCAAGCAGTTGACCGACAAGACCGCCGAAGATCGGTCCGACTGCCGTTCCGATGCCGATGCTGCCTGCAAGGATACCGAGTGCGGCGCCTCTGCTTCCGGACGGAAGAACCCGCGAGACGATGATGACAGAAAGAACCGGAATGGCCGCGGAGCCCGCTCCTTGCAGCATACGGCCCAGTACCAAAACCAGAAGGGTAGGGGCGGTTGCACAGACGAGGCTTCCGGCGGCAAATATCAGGAGAGCGAGCGGATAAAGCCTCCGTAAACTGAAAAAGTCCGAAATGCGTCCGTAGATCGGAACACCGATGGCGATCACAAGCATAACCCCGGTGACTACCCATCCTGCCTGAGCTTCGGAAGCTGCGAAATCTTTGGCGATGAGAGGCAGAACCGGATTGACCATATCGGCTGTCATACAGGCCGTGAATAAGGAAAAGACGAGCACAAGCAGCAGGGGAAGCTGCCGGTTTTTTTGAGAATTCGATTGAATGTTCATGTATGTTGACCTCCTAAAATTAAAGTGATTTTAATCTTAGGAGGGGTATCCCATGTTTTATTTATCACGAACGGTCACCTCCTTTCAGGCAGAAGAACAAGGGCAAAATAAAGTACGCAAAAAAGACGCCTCAACAAACCGGCGCCAAGTCGTTGCGTGTTGAATTAAAATCTGCCAAGTAATCAGAAACGTCCATTCATTAGGCAGATTCCATTACGCGAGGCAAAAAGCATCCGGCGGTTGTAATTATGAAATTTCGTTCCGACAATGTACGAAAAAAGGCAGACTGATCCCGTCAGAGATTGATCCCCGGATTTTTTGCTTTTATTTTGTACCGGCACGAAAATCGTTTCCATCGCTTTTTGCCTCCTTTCCTGCGAGATTGTCTCTAATTTTATTCGATAACGCTTAGAAAAACAACTTGGCTTACAACCTCGCTACATAAGATTTTTCAAATAGTCATCCTTCCATTGAAAATAAGCTTCGGTCTTTTCATCTTTCGAAAACAAATGCTTAGGGTAGGGCAAGGCCAGTTCAGGCATCTGTTCAAGACTAAAATAACGAAGTTCGGCTGTTTCGCTGTCTAAGGGATTCAAGGTGCCGGACTGAATGATGCAATCGAACATCAAGATGGTATATTCCACTTTATGGCCGTTCGGGTATTGATAGCGGTATTCCTTGCCGCCGAATACGCCTATCAACTTGCTCGGGAAAATTGATTGGGAACTTCCTTCTTACGTATCCGGCCCTATGAAAAATGTCATTCGCTCCTAAAAAAATCAATTTCTTTAACGGGTAGGATTTAGTATGCTAAGAAATAAGACTTTACCGTAGGGGGAATGCCGGATGAACGATAAAGAATCTTTAAAAGCGGCCTTTAAACGGGCGGCTTATCAGTTGGGCGGCAACGGGCCCCGGGATATCGGAATCTTGAAGCAGGTTTTTGACGAGATTGAGGGGACGCAGGAAAGTGACATTTACGGAGCGGGGACGCTGATTGAGGCGTTTCAAAGCAAAATAGCCGCCTACCTGGGCAAGGAATCGGCCGTATTTTTCCCGAGCGGAACGATGGCGCAGCAAATTGCGCTGAGAATCTGGTGCGATGAAAAAGGAAGCAAGCAGGTCGCGTATCATCCGCTCTGTCACCTGGAAATTCATGAGGAAGACGGGTTGAAGGAGCTGCACCACATAGAGCCGGTTTTGCTGGCGGACAAGGAACGGCTGATTACGCTTGAGGATGTGAAAGCGTTAGACGGTGAGATTTCCTGCCTGCTTCTGGAGCTGCCGCAGCGGGAAATCGGCGGCCAACTGCCGGCATTCGAAGAGCTGGAGGCCATTTCGGACTACTGCCGCGAAAGAGGCATTAAGCTTCATCTGGACGGGGCGAGATTGTTCGAAATTACGCCTTACTACCAAAAATCGGCCGCTGAGATTTGTGCGCTTTTTGACAGCGTGTACGTGTCCTTCTACAAAGGAATCGGCGGAATTGCAGGAGCCATCCTGGCGGGCGGCAGTGATTTTACGGAGCGGTCCAAAGTGTGGAAAAGACGCCATGGCGGTGATCTGATTAGTCTTTACCCGTACATAATGACGTCGGATTATTATTTCGACCGGCGGATCGGCAAGATGGCCCAGTACTTCGGAGAAGCGAAGGAACTCGCCGCTTTCTTCAATGAATGCGAAGGCGTTTATACAAATCCCGAGGTTCCGGTGTCCAACATGTTCCATATCCATTTTAAGCTGCCGGAGACGGCCGTCCTCCCGATCCTTACGGAAGTATGCGAGGCTACCGGTGTAGGAGTGACTTCTTGGCTGCATGAACGTGAAGAGGGAACCTGCTACTCCGAGATCAGCGTGGGGGACCGGTACGAGAGCGTGCCCGAAGAAAAGATCCGGGAAGCATTCCGCCTGCTCAAGGAGAAGTTGGAAGCGGCGTTATCCGCGTAAGCGGAGCAATCCGGTTCGTTACCGGGAACATTCCTTATCCTGTGCGTCAGGAGGAGAGGATGGATGGGACTCGCGTTTAAATCGTGCAGCCATAGCTCTACTATTCATTAATGACGTTAATTATTTGATTTGTTTAATCTCATTAACTATTTTCGCTCAGTCGTTTTTCAACAGGCAGACATCTCTACACACGAAAGAAGGAACGATATGAAACGGACTCTCGTCATCAGCGACATACATGGAGAAATAGACAAATTTACGAGGCTGCTGGAAAAGGTGAGCTATAATCCCGGGCAGGATCAGTTGATTTTACTCGGCGATTATGTGGATAAGGGGCCCGATACCAGACGAGTGGTGGAAAAGGTGATGCAGCTTCACCGGGAAGGCGCGATCGTTCTCAAAGGGAACCACGATCATATGATGGTCAAATCGTTCGAAGGGGACCCTGTATTCATCGAACGCTGGTTCCGGAACGGGGCACGTGCGACATTGTCCAGCTACGAACATCCGGGGGCCGCATCGGAAGCCCCTGCTGCCGAAACATTGGAACTTACGCCTTTACTGGAGGAGCACCTTTCCTTTTTGGGCGGTCTTCAAACCTATTATGAAACCGAAGATACTATTTTTGTTCATGCCGGCGTGCATCCTTCGACTCCGCTTGCGGAGACGGACGCTTATGTGCTGATGTGGATCCGCGACGAGTTTCATAAGGGCTACCGGGGCAGCAAAACGGTCGTGTTCGGGCACACCATAACGGAAACCCTTCACGGCAAGAAGGAGGTTTATTTCGGCGACAACAACATCATCGGAATCGACGGCGGAGCCGTATACGGAGGGCTGCTGCACTGCCTCGAGCTGCCGGGCCGGAACGTCTATTCCGTCGACTAAATAACCTTTTGCACCGGAAAACGATTCAAGAAAAACGCACTCGCGAAGCGAGAGTACCTCTTAAAAAACCGTTCAGTTTCTGAACGGTTTTTTCCTTTTCTAAACGATTGTATAGAAGAAAGTAACAATTCCTTAATAAAGGCTTTACGTTTCGTTTCGGAATGAAAGCCGCCCTCCGTTGTATAATGCAAACAAACGTCTTCAAAAAGACAAATCAATCATCGAAAAACTGCATGTGCGGCCGCTAATTTGCAGGCAAGAAAGGATTATACTCACTCATGTATCAAGGTAAGCTGCGTAAAATGACGTTACTTCTGTTAGGCTTATACACCGGATTGATTTTCTATTTCTTATATATCGGATTTAACCGCAGCTCTCACATCGTAGATCGGGGCATGCGCTACAATTTGATTCCGCAAGGAATTCCGCTGCATTATCCGATAGGCCGAGACTTTCATAGCTGGATTTTCGAATTCGGCAACTTTGCTGCTTTTGTCCCTTTCGGGCTGCTTATTCCGCTCTTGTTTCGCTGCAAATTCGTCCCGTTTATCGCGTGCTTCCTGGTGTCGATAACGTTTCTGGAAACGGTGCAAATGGTGACCCGCTTAGGCGCTTTCGATATCGACGACATCGTGATCAATACGTTAGGAGCCGCCGTAGGCTTCTGGGCGCAGCGCTTAGCTCCCGGCCGCCGGGACAGTTTGCCGGGCATCGTCCGGCTTGTCTGGATCACGATCTTTCTTTCGGCCGGTACGGTTGCCGCTGTCGGAGGGATGAACGTTTCGATGGAAAAAGGAGGCAACGGATACCTTTTCAAGCCGGAGAAGCCTCCGTCACACAATGTGGTGCTGTACAACGGCGTTCAGCCCAAGCGGGCTGAATAAGGCCGTCAATCACTTTTTGCCCGCACGGTGCTGCCGGCCTTTTATAATCATTCTCAAAGTATCGAAGATCTTAAAAGGCATACTTATGGTGGTCCGGACACTCGGTCAGTTGGGCGTATCCTTGCCTGCGGCCAAAAGATGGGGGGGATATGAAGGAAGCTTGACGGGCATTGAATCCAACCTTCTCTTGACGTATAGTTGAACTATCTTGCCTAACTATCGAGGACAGGGAGGAAGCGGAACCCATGAGCAAGAAGCCCCCCGAGCTGCCGGTTCTTTGCTTTGAGAATCAAGAAGCGTTTGAAATCTGGCTCGAAAGCAATCATGAAACATCCCCCGGAATTCTTTTGCAAATCGCGAAAAAAAACGCCCGCCTTGTTACGGTTTCTTATCAGGAAGCTCTCGAAAGCGCGCTCTGTTACGGCTGGATCGACAGCCAGAAGAAAACGTTCGACGACCAGTCGTGGCTTCAGCGGTTTACGCCGCGCGGGGACAGGAGCATCTGGTCCAAGGTGAATAAAGACAAAGCGGAGCAGCTCATCGCGGATGCGAGAATGAAGCCCGGAGGCCTCAAGGCGATTGAAGACGCCAAGCGCAGCGGTCAGTGGGATAAGGCTTACGAACCGCAAAGCAGCGGTGCCGTGCCGGAAGATTTCGCCGCCAGGCTGGAGCTTAATGCCCGGGCTAAAGCGTTTTACGATACGTTAAACAAGCAAAACAAGTTTGCGATTCATTTTAGAATTCAGAATGTCAAAAAGCAGGAAACCCGAGAAAAACGCATTCAACAGTTTATTGAAATGCTGGAACGGGGCGAAAAAATTTATCCCTGATCGGGAGGGAACCGGGAATCTGCGGCTTATATCGAAAACCGCTTAATGGCTGTTATAAATAAGAGCCGGTGTAATACGGACAAGCCGCCGAAGAGGACTGAGAGATTCAGTCTTCTTTTTTTATAATGTTGAGGGACTTAAACCCATGCCAGATCCAATCCTAGTTGACAAAATAAACCTGATCTTGTATCTTGTTAGTAACATATTGATAATAACATATCGTTACGAACAGGTGGCTGTGATATGAAAAGAGACCGTAACGGGCTGACGGAGGAGCAATTCCTGGCTCAATACTGTGCCGGAGACTATGTGCGCCCGTCGGTTGCAGCTGATATGGTGATCCTCACGGTGGCTGATACCGCGGAGTTAAACTACCGTAAGCTGCCTAAGAAAAAAATGCGGGTTCTGCTTATTCAGCGGGGGGAGCACCCATTCCTCGGTAAATGGGCACTGCCCGGAGGATTCGTCCGTCCCGGAGAAACGACGGAACAGACTGCGCGAAGGGAACTCCGTGAAGAAACATCGGTGGACAACGTTTATCTGGAACAGCTTTATACGTTTAGCGAGCCTGATCGCGACCCGCGGAGCTGGGTCATGAGCTGCGCTTATATGGCCTTGATCGACAGCTCCCAGGTGAAGATAGCAGCAGGAGATGATGCGGCGGAAGCTGCCTGGTTCGATGTAACCTGCCGGCTTCTTAGCGAAGAGAAACTGCGTCTGGAGGACGGTTACAGCATAACGAGGCGCTACGAACTGAAGCTAACCGGTGAACGTGACACGTTAACGTCTGTAGTGGAGCAAAGAAAGCAATCCGCTAAAGCTTCTTCGGTTGTGGAATATGCAGTTGCCGCAAGTGGCGAACTTGCTTTCGATCATGCCAAAATAATCGCCTGTGCCATAGAACGGCTGCGCGGTAAGCTGGATGAGACGAATATCGCCCTGCATCTACTGCCGGAGCTTTTCACGTTAACGGAACTGCAGCAGGTATACGAAGTTATTCTGGACAAGGAACTATTAAAGGCGGCTTTCCGCCGCAAAGCGGCTCCGCTTGTCGAAGCGACCGACCAATATACGGAGAATGCCGGGCACCGTCCATCCCGGCTGTACCGGAGAAACCGGGAGGGATTAGAATGAACTATTCGATTGAAGAACTGCGGAAGGCCTATCAAGCGGGGAATAGAAGCAAATTTCTCTTCTTCTGGGGACATACGCCACCGGCTGACGGCAGCATAAATTCAAGTTGCTTCAGCCAGTGGTGGAGGTCCGGTTTTATCGTGGACGACGAGTCTTACACCTGCACGGAGCAGTATATGATGGCCGAGAAGGCAAGGCTTTTCGGCGACGAAAAGATGCTGGAGGCGATTATGAACGCCAACCATCCCAAGGAGATGAAAGCGTTCGGACGTGCGGTCTCATCATTTGATGCGAATGTGTGGGAAAGCCGCTGCTATGAGATCGTAAAGAAGGGGAATCTTGCCAAGTTCAGGCAAAACGATGATCTGTGGAGCTATATGAGAGCGACGAAAAACCGCATTCTGGTCGAAGCGAGTCCGGTTGACCGCATATGGGGAATCGGGATGGCGCAAGACCATCCGGACGCGGATAATCCGATGAAATGGCGGGGAAGAAATTTGCTGGGGTTTGCGCTTACCGAGGTGAGAGACATTCTTCTGCAAGAAGAAGCCGAACGTAACTAGAAGGGGAGGCGCTCCGCAGCAGCATGGTTGAAGAATCCAGTTCTTTCCGAGTGACAAGCAAACCAGCAAAAACCGTACCGGCTATCCGGTACGGTTTTTTTGCCGCAAGGAATGCGAATAGCTGAACCTGTGACGCTGGTCAGCCTTGTTTACTGCTCCAGGCTGCGCAAATAATTTTCATACTCGACGCTGAATTCGAGCGCCTGTTTGAAATCGGCGGACATGCGGGACAAGGCTTCTACGATTTCTTCCTGCCCCGTCTCGGTAAGGGCGATAATTCCCGGCTGGCGGGGAATACGGAATCGGGTATGGTCATGGTAAGTAATGGTGACAATTGTTCCGATCGGAGGACCCTCGGTTGGATGAAGCGTACTCCACATCCAGCGCTCCTGATCGCTTTGGTCCGGATTCCATCCCCATTCGCGGGAAATATCGAAATTACCCGGCAGGCGGGGTTCCGGCCGCAATCCGGCTTCATTCAGCTGACGGTGGACCGGCAGGAGGAGCAGGTTCAAGTACGTTCCGTAAGCCGGATCTCCTGCTTCCGCGTAAGCCTTCAGCAGCCGGTCGTTTTCTTTAACCAGAATTTCCTGCCAGTTCTCGCGAACATGAGATTCGATGAAAGCGGCAACGGCCCCGATCTTGTTGTGCGGCTGTTCTTTCAAAAAATCGCTTAATGCTTTGGTAGTAGGCATGTGAGGCGTGAACTCCCTTCGCGTTAACCATTTTTTGGAATACAAGTTCATCTTACAACATGCATGCAAATGGTAAGCTTGCCTTCACAAAACAGGCTGCTGAAGCCGTTTGAGGCGCGAAACTTTAGCAAGTGCTTTAAGCGGGTAGATGATTATGTGACAGCTAATCCGAATTCCTTTTTGAATAGAGCATGGGCAAAATAGTTTGCCAGACTCTGGAACACATGCTATATTGATAATGATTATCAATATCATCTAGAAGTGGAGTGAATTCAGTTGCGCAAATCTGTTCGATCTTATCCTTTATTGGTTTTTATTTTGCTGTTTACTATGATTCTCGGCGGCTGCGGCCAAACGGCGGGAAATGCGGGGGGTTCGTCCGGAGAAGCGGAGAAAGCAGGCGCCGCAGCCCTTCCGTCAGGCAACAAGGAATCTTCGGACAAAGGGGAGACGGTTACCTTCCACGCGGCCAACGGAGACATTCAAGTGCCCAAAAATCCGAAACGGATCGTGGATACGACCAGTTTTTACACCGGTTATTTTCTCGCGATAGGGGTTAAGCCGGTCGGAATTTCAGAAGGAGCGATGGACAATCCCTACTTTAAAAATAGGCTGGACGGTGTCCGCAGCATCGGCAAGGAACCTTCGCCGGAGAGCATTCTCGAGCTGAATCCGGACCTGATCGTTACCTTCACAGGAACGAAGGATATCGATAAACTGGAACAAATCGCCCCGGTCGTCGCCATTGATTACGGCAAAAAAAATTACAAAGATCAGCTGCTTGAATTCGGTAAACTGACCGGCAAAGAAGACAAGGCGAAAGAATGGGTCGACCGGTGGGAGAAAAAAATCAGCGATCTGAAGCCGCAGATCCAAGCCGCCGTAGGCAACAAAACGGTATCCATCCTAAATCCGTATGCCAAAGGGTTGTACGTATTCGGGCACAATTATGGACGCGGCGGCGAAATCATTTACGGGGAATTCGGCCTGAAAGCTCCGCCGGAAGCGCAAAAAGCCGCCATTGACAGCGGAACAGGCTGGGCATCCATTTCACTGGAGAAGCTCCCGGAGTTCACGGGTGACATTGTATTCACTTGTCCGTGGTCCGGCGATACAAGCGATCCCGGCAAGGTGTATGAGAATCCGGTATGGAAAGGCTTGCCTGCGGTGAAAAAAGGACATGTCTTCCAGCTCAATCCGAAGGGCGACACGTTTAATGATCCGGTATCGCTTGAAGCGGGGCTGAAATTCATATCGGAAAGTCTGCTTTCCGTAAAATAACCGCACACATCCGTGTGAGACGGCAATACACCTGATAACCGGCAGACTGGCGGTTGTCGGGTGTATGCTTGCCTGAGCGGAGGCCGGTTGACAACACCGTTTTATTTTTTCTATAATGGCAGGGATTTTAAAGACGGAACTAAAGGTGAAGCGGCATGTCTCCACGTACCAAAGAACAGAACGAAGCGATCCGGAATCAGCGCAAACAAGAGGTGCTGCAGGCGGCTATTCAGGTCTATGTCGACAAAGGCTATGCGGCGGCCGAAATGGGGGATATAGCGGATCGGGCGGGACTCGCTCACGGTCTCGTTTATTATTATTTCAAAAACAAGAAAGCATTGTTCCGCGAGCTTTACGAAACCATGATGGAAGAATCCAAACGCTTTACGAAGTCTTATTTTGAGCAAGAGGGGTCCGTGGCAGACCTGTTTGAGGGTTACGCACGGGTCGTCTGCGATCGGGTCCGGGTTAATCCCGTGATTCCGCGTTTTTACATGCGGGTTAGTTTGGATGTGCATCATTTGTATACGCCGGATGAATTCTCTCCGTTTGAGTGGGTGAAAAGCTTTTTGCAGGAGATGACTCAGGCCATTGAAAAAGGGATCGGAGAAGGCACGATTCGGCCGGGTAATTCCGATCTGATGGCGAGACAGTTCTGGGGAGCGGTGTCGCAAGGGATGAATTACTTGGATCAGTCCCAGCAGGAATGGATGGCAAACGGCATGACGGAGACGGACAAGAAGGAGCAATGGGAGAAGGCATTGAATCAGGTGGTGGAATCGTCTGTTGCCATGTTAAGAGTGCGCTAATTTTTTTTACTTTTAATATTGACTTGTAACTCAATCAAAAATAAAATAGGGGAAAGGAGAGTGATGTTTGTCTGAAAACGTTAGTCGTCGTGGCTCATCCGAATTTGCAAAAGTCCCGTGTCAACAAACGTTGGGTGGAGGAATTGAGGAAACATTCCGGCGAGGTTACCGTGCATGAACTGTACGGCGAGTATCCGCAGAAGGTATTGGATATCGGGCGGGAGCAGGCTTTACTGGCGGAATGCGAACGTCTCGTGCTGCAGTTTCCGCTTCAATGGTACAGCACTCCGCCGCTTCTGAAGCAGTGGCTCGATGAAGTGTTCACAATGACGTGGCTGTTCGGTCCGGGTGGTAAAGCCGTTGCCGGAAAAGAACTCCTGCTCGCCATTTCTATCGGAGGGGCGGAGGAGACTTATGAGGCAGGCGGCTTGATCGGGTACACGATCAGTGAATTGACCCGCCCTCTGCAAGCTTTTGCCAATCAGATCGGCATGACGATGCTTCCGCACTTCAATTTTCACGGTGCGAATCAGGCGGCGGACGAACAGATCGAGAGCAGCGCGGTGCGATATGTCCGGCATATCTTGACTCCCGAGCTTGATCCCCGGATTGCCCGGGCGAGAATGCTTAATGAGATGAAACAGAAGATGCAGGCTTCCCTGTAAAATGCAAAGCCGACGCTCCTCACACGAGGAACTTCGGCTTATGTGACGTTCGGATTCCGGGAGGGTATAATAAGAATGGTTTGTACCAAACAGACACATGGTGAGAACTCGGGAGGAATCGGACATGAGCACAGAACCGAATACGGCGGGCTGGGACGCCATTGACAAGGAATTCGTAAAGCTTTACGGAGATCAAGAGCCGAAACATTACGGTACTCTTATCTCCTATGCGCTCGGAGGACCGGATCCGCTGGACGGAATCAGTGCGTACAAAACGGACGAGCCTGTCCCGCATTGGCATTTCGTAACGTACGGATTTTCGGAACTTTACGATAAAGAATCCGACAATCCGGAAGAGAGCGGTTACGGATTCGAACTGACGTTTCGGCTGGATCGCGGGACGGAAGAGGAAGAGCCTCCAGCTTGGGCGATCAACCTGCTGCAAAATATGGGCAGATACGTATTCAACAGCGGCAATATTTTTCGGTCGGGCGATTACATGGACGCTAACGGTCCGATCTGCCTCGGTTCCGATACCCGGCTGACCGCTCTCGCTTTCATCCGGGACCCGGAGCTTCCCGCAATCGATACGCCTAACGGACGGGTGGAGTTTATCCAGATGGTCGGAATCACGAGAGACGAGCTGGAAGCCATGCAAACCTGGAATACGCTTGGTATGCTGTCCGCATGTTTGCCGTATATGCCAAAGTACATAACGAATTTATCGCGGGATTCCCTGCTTAAAGTGGAAGTTGTTACCGAAGCGGCCGAGAAAGGAATGCGGGAAGACGGCTCCAATACCGGCTTCCTGTTTGTGGATCAGCTTGAGTGGGAGCCGGGTAAAAAAAGCTGGATGAGAAAAACTACTCCCGCAGTGCTGACGCTGGGGGCCAAACAAGCCGGCATTATCGGCAAGCTGCTGCAAGGGCGGATTTTGAAAGGAAAAGACCTCACTCTCGTGGGACCGGAAGCCCGCGTGATCTTGAAAGCGGGAGAAGAGCCGGAGTTTGCGGCGGGAGAAGGCGAGGTCCGGATCATTCTCAATGAGCAGGCTGCCGGCGAGCTGAGCAGAGGCTTAGTGCCTAAGAAAAGCGTGCTTGAGATTCCGTCTTTGCAGGGAATGGTAATTCGTATCGTGAAAACCGACATTAAGGACAGCGAAGGAAACGTAGTGGAAGTTATCGGCTGATTTGAGGCAGCCCTCCCTCCGAACTTGGGGATTCTTCGCGTGAGGAGGGGAAGCTGCTGACGTAACGGTGATCTTGTCGAATTTTGGCGGCGGTGTTGGGAATCAAGTTTCCTTGATTGGCAGACGGACGATGAACGCGGACAAGAGGAAAGGCTGATAGGCTGCTGCGAAGCGGCCTTTTTGCCGATCAAGGGACAGGCTGCCGCGAACCGGTGGCGTTCAGTGCAGCGGCTGAGCGGAGGAGATCGGAGAGATTCTGAATTCGCTGCAAATTCAGGATTAACGGACTATATCGCGCGGAGATCAGGGCCCGGAAACGGGCTCTTTTTTTGTCGAAAAGTAAAGTAAAAACGGTTCCTTACGAAGGGGGGATACGGTCCCCATTTGTGAAGGGGCCGTTTTTTGTGCGGCTGAGAATACAGGAGATACCGCAGGTCTTAGGAGCGTGCAGGGCGAACGGCTCTACCCGCTTCTTATCCGAAATGAACCTGTGCACCTGTGCAGCGGAATTTCACGGATGTATGACCCTGCATATCATGCGTTGAGACTATAGGCAGCTAATTTTTTAACGGTTATTGTCATAAAATGCCGATTAAGGAACCGGCAAGCGTTAGGTACGAAAGAAGCAGAAGAGGATGACCGCGCTGAAAGTTCAGACCTAGTCGTTGTGACTCCAGCCTTATTTCCTGCAAAAGGAGCAACCGAAACACGGATTGTGCGTAATAAGAAAAAAACCAAAAATAGGTAAATTTGAACTATTTATGGTTTATATCTCATTCTTTTTACCTCTAAAACAAAATTAATAAAACCAGTTAATTTCCAAAAATGGGAGTTGACATTTAATTTTGGTAATTATAGGATGTAAATGTATCCATAAATAACACATTATGGAAACTAAAGTCGATTAATAAACTTTAAATATCCAAAGGAGAGTTATCATGACCATTCCATTTGACCAGTGGCCAGAATGGCCTCAACACTCCGATCGTACCCGCAGGAAAATTGAAGAAGTGTTTCAGTCGAACAGATGGGCGATAAGCGGATATTGGACGGGAGAGGAAAGCATGGAACGGAAGTTCGCAAAAGCTTTTGCGGATTTCAACGGGGTTCCTTACTGTGTACCGACGACGAGCGGCTCCACGGCTTTAATGCTTGCGCTTGAAGCGCTCGGAATAGGTGAAGGAGACGAAGTCATCGTTCCCAGCCTGACTTGGATTGCAACCGCTACCGCCGTATTAAACGTGAATGCGCTTCCTGTTTTTGTGGATGTCGAAGAGGATACTTATTGTATCGATCCGCAATTGATCAAATCGGCCATTACGGATAAAACGAAAGCCATAATCCCCGTCCATTTGTTCGGTAGTATGGCGAATATGGATGAAATAAGCGAAATTGCGCAAGAACACAATCTTTTTGTGATTGAAGACTGCGCGCAAAGCCACGGTTCCGTGTGGAACGGCCAGCGTGCCGGTACGATAGGAGATATAGGGGCGTTCAGCTGTCAGCAGGGCAAAGTGCTAACGGCCGGAGAAGGGGGGATTATCGTGACGAAGAATCCCCGTTTTTTTGAACTCATCCAACAATTGAGAGCGGATTCCAGGGTGTATTGCGAGGATTCCTCCGAATTGATGCACGGCGACATGCAGCTGGTCAAAAAAGGGGACATTCAAGGCTCCAACTATTGCTTGTCCGAATTTCAATCGGCCATCCTTCTGGATCAACTGCAGGAGCTCGATGACAAGAACGCGATCCGGGAAAAGAACGCCATGTTCTTAAACGATGCCTTAAGGAAAATTGACGGCATTGAAGTGATGAAGCGTCCTCCTCAAGTCAGCAGACAAACGTATTACGGGTATGTATTCCGGTTCGATCCGGTGAAATTCGGCGGGTTGAATGCGGATCAGTTCTGCGAAATTCTTCGCGAAAAGCTCAATATGGGGACGTTTTACCTGCACCCGCCGTACCTCCCCGTACACAAAAATCCGTTGTTCTGCCCTTGGACAAAGAACCGTTATTTGAAATCGGTCCGTAAGACAGAAGCTTTTTGGAGAGGGCTTCACTATCCGGTCTCCGAACGGGCTTCCGAGCAATCCATCGTTATCCACCATGCTATTTTACTGGCCGAACCCTCGCAACTGTCGCTTCTGGTCGATGCCGTAGCCGAACTTGCCCGGAAATTTTGCGTGACTCATTAACGAAGGATGATTAGCGAGGAGGAATTGGGATGGATAAGCTGTTTTCGATGATCGAAGTGGAAGTCAATTCTCAATGCAACCGCACGTGCTGGTACTGCCCCAACAGTGTGTCCCAGCGTAAAGAGAACGGAGAGATGGACCCCGCCTTGTATAAAACGCTGATGGAACAGTTAAGCTCGCTGGATTTTGCGGGACGCATTTCGTTTCACTTTTACGGAGAACCGCTTTTGTGCAAAAATCTCGATCTGTTTGTGGGCATGACTTCGGAATATATTCCTAGAGCAAGGCCCATTATTTACACAAACGGCGATTTTCTTACCGAAAAACGGTTAAAGACTTTGACGGAACTGGGTATTCAAAAGTTCATTGTGACCCAGCATGCCGGAGCCAAGCACAAATTCAGAGGCGTTTACGATCAACTGGCGGGAGCGGACAAAGAAAAAGTGGTCTATCTCGATCATTCGGATCTGATTCTATCCAATCGGGGCGGGATTCTGGAAAACATTCCCCAAGCTTCGAATGCCAACATGTCGTGTATGGTGCCCTCCAATCTGGTCGTCGTTACCGTTTTGGGGAATGTGCTGCCGTGCTTTGAAGATTTCAATCAAAAGATGGTTATGGGCAATATCGGCGAGCATCATATTTCGGATATCTGGCATAATGAGAAATTCACCTATTTCCGGAAATTGCTAAAAGAAGGGCATAGGGGCAAATCGGATCTATGCAAAAATTGCAACAATGTCAGTGTGCAGACAGAAGATCAGTACGATTATGTGCTGTAACGAAGAGGGGGTGTTCGTTTGAATATTTTGCGGCTTACCCCTCATTACTATTTTGAGACTACCGAATGGCCGAGCCGGTTTGATCCGATGGGCGGCATGCAGGTTCAAATCACTAATTTGACGGAATGGCTGGCCGATCAAGGGGTCCGGCAGGATGTACTCACAACCGGCATTCCAGGCATCCCGCGAACCTTGAGCCTTCGGGAGCGGTTGACCGTTCATTCCGTCCGTTTTATGACGCTGCCCTTTAAATCCAGTCAAACGGGAACGCTGTTTCTCGATCAGAGCTGGTTCATGGGGGCCGTCAAATGGATCGTTCTGAACGGAAAAAAGAAGAACTACGATGCGATTCATGTCCATGCAAGCGGTGTGGTATGGCCGCTGCTCGCCGGAATGTTCGCGCAGAAATTTTTAAAAAAGCCTTTGATTTTAACGATTCATTGCAGCCGGATATTTACATACAAGCCCATGAATAAGTGGGATCAGTTCGTACACGATTTTGTTAAATCCGTGGAACTAAAGAGCATTAAACTCAGCCATAAAGCCGTCGTTCTTACGGATAAGAGGCTGGACAGCTACAACCGTCTCCTGGAGGATTCGTCGAAAGTGACGGCGATCAGCGACTGTATCGGATCGAATCATCTCAGTCATTCCATCGATTGTTCCTTTTGCAGCCGGTTAAAAACCGAGCTTCTCGGCAAAAAAACGGTTTTGTTTCTGGGCAGAATCGCACACGAGAAAGGTTGGACAACCTTTGTAAGCGTTGCGAAAGAGCTTGCGGACAAAATCGGCGATTTGCAATTCATCGTGTGCGGGGACGGACCCCAGCGCGAGGCGATGGAAGAACAAATTAAAGCGGCCAATTTGCAGAACCAATTCCGTATCACCGGTTTTATTTCACATAAATTTGTTTCCTGTTATTTGCACCATGCCCAGTTGTTCCTGCTGCCCTCTCATCATGAGGAATTCGGCGGAAGCCTGATTGAAGCCGCCATTGCGGGCGTTCCGATCATCTCGACCAATAACGGAGGTCCCGCCGATATTTTCACGCACGGTGAAACCGCGATTTTAACGGACCCGAGCGACGTGTTGGGGATCGCTGACGAGGCTTATAAAATATTGACGAACGACTCCGTTGCCGAGTCCCTGCGTCTCCATTCGAGACCCGAGGTGATCAGTAAATTTTTGCCGCACTGCGTGTATCCGAATTATTTGAATTTGTACGCGTCAAAAGAGGCTGCCGTCCATGAAGGATAATCCGATCTCTTTGTTTCACGAATTGGAAAGCTATGTGAGAGGAAGCAAGGACCGCCTTCACCGTTACATGTACGCCTGTATTCTGGAGCAGCGGTTAGCGGATTTGCTCTTGCTGAACCGGTGCGGCGTACATCCTGAGGACAGCGATCGTCTGGCTGTCCGGCTGGCCTCTCAACGCAGCCTATGCGTGCAGGCTGCTTCCGACTTTGCGGAAGGTACGCAGGAGGCGCGGGGGAGTACACCGGCATGGCCGCACTACAAGGTTGCAAGATCCTCCGTTACGCCGAAAAGACCGGAGCTGCTCTCTTTAATCAGAGTGATGCAGGAGCTTCGTACCCCGGAATGCTCCGGGTATGATTTGTGCGACCTGGAGGTTTGCCGGGAGGATGCTCTGCACTGGTTGAGAGACCATGCCGATCCGTCTTCACCGCCTATTCTCATCGGCGTTCGAACCGGAGGCGCTTTCTACGCTCCGTTATGGTCATCGGCATTGCGGCAGAGGTGGGGCAGTGATGCCCTCTATCGCACAGTCCGGGCTCTGCGGAAGCCTTCGGACCCGGGCGCGTCCTTGTATTTGCCCGAGGAACTCTCGATGCTCCCGGACTCAATAGAGCCGGATACGGATATCGTGATTCTGGAAGATCAGCCGCATACGGGCGGGACTGTTCTGGAACTGGCCGGAAGACTTAGCGTGAAGTATCGGCTGAACAAGCCGGTCTGGGTTTCTTCTCCGGGCCGGTTGTTCAAAATCGAGAACGGCCGGCTTGTGAAGCTGAGCGATCGTATCCCTCTGAATGCGGCGAAAAAAAAGCGCATATGGCAGATGCTCGGCAGCTCGGAAGAAGTGGTGGAGTTTCTTCTGCCGAAGCTCGGGTTATCTGACACGCGTCCGGCGGATTTGGAAGCGGTCCCTTCGAAATCCGTGCCTCATTGGAACGATCCGATCTATCGCCATGAAGCTCCCTTCCGGATTAACCCGAAGAAAACACCGTTTTTTATCCGGCGAAAAAGTACGAATGAGCCGGTCGCATTCGCAAAATTTATCGGGAAAGATCTTTTCGGCGACTTCCAATTTCATCAACTGAAAAAGTTTGAAAAGTATTTACCCGATGTTTTAGCGTATGAGGACGGTTATGTGGTGACCAAATATGAACCGGGATTACGGGAAATGAGAGACCTGTTCGTCAACATGCCTTCAGCCGTGACAGGCGAGATTTGCCAAAATATGTCCGGTTACTGGAAAACGCTGCTTGCTTCGTGCCAAGTGAGCGGAGGTCATCCCGTTCATCCTTTAGCCGATCATTGGCAAGCTTATCTGGGAGAGATGGAGGACTTCATCGGGAGAAAGCTGCCTTCTGATCCGGATTGGTTCGAGCATAGTTTGCATACCGAATGGACTTCATCCGCCCATGTGTACACGTCCTTGCCTTACGCGAACCAGTATGGGCACTGGAGAGCGAGGCTTTCCGCCGGGCAGCGTCTGAAAACGTACCGTTTTCACGTCGATTCCACCTGGGGCGGCACTTCCAGTATCGAGGTGGAGCTGGCTTCGTTTCTTTTGGAAAACAGGGTGAGGCCCGATGATTTCATTCTGCTGGTAAATCAGGTGCAAAAAGAAGCCGAATCCTTAACCGTTGAAGCAGTCGCCGATGCCCTGCCGATCGCTTGCATCCTGCAAGTCGGGAACCTTTTAAAACAGGCGAAGGGTGAAAGCCGCTTGTCGAAAGAGCTGATTTTATCGGAAACGATGCGATCATTCGAGTATCTTCAGGCCATGAAGCCGAAGCTTTCGGATGTAAGATAAATGTCACGGTCGAACGAAATCATGTACATGCTTGAGGAGGCTTTGTATGAATAGCTTCGGAATAAAATGCGAGCGATTGTTGGAGCTGAGGAACAATGAGACGTTTACAGCGCATATTCCCCCTCTATATCCAATCGATCCTAAACCGGCCGTTGAATTCCTGGAACAATACAGCGGTACCGAGGAGGAGCTGCCGGGCCAGATGGCCCGGTACATCGAGCAGCGCGAACCATCCCGGTTCGATCAGATTAGAGAGGTTTGCGGGGATCTGCCATGGATTGTCAGAAGCTCCGGGGAAGAAGACTTAAACGAAACGACGAATGCCGGCGCATATCTCAGTTTAGTTTGCGAGCACCGGGATGACTTTTACGAAGTGCTTGCGCAGGTGATGCTCAGCGGAAGCACGGAGCACGCCAGGAACCAGAATAGACGTTTCGTGAACCGGAATTTGCATGATCACGAGCCTATTCCCGTTTTTGTCCAGCCATTAGTCCAATCAGAGCGTGCGGGGTTTCCCGTTCCTCATGATGCAACGCCTTATGTCAGGGGAGAGGATTTGCAAACGATCATCGGTCTGCTTAAAAACCTCCACAGTACCATGCCGGACTATGCGCTTGATTGCGAATGGGTAGGAGACTCGGATTTCGGAACGATTTCCATGACAAGCTTAACGGAACTTGCCGGAGGAAATCTTACGGGGCAGATTGCTTTCGGATTCGATCTTTTCTCCACGCAGCATGTGAAAGCGAACAACAGTGTCCGGTATTTGCTGCCGGGCGACGACTTGAACTTGTGGCAGGGGCATAGTTTTCAGGAAGTGAACATGCAAAGCTTGTTTCTGGTGCAGACAAGGCCGGCCAAGAATTACCGCTTGTTCCAGCCTGTCTACGAGCTGTCGGCTTCCTCCCAAAAGAAATTGGAAAAGGACGGCGCGCTTTGTCTGGATGCAAAGGAGTTCATCTCGCAGGGCGGCAAGCCGTTCTTCGGCAAATTTATTAAGGCGGTCACCTTGAACGAAGCATGGAACGCCTATCTTCAGTACACCAGCAAAGACGTTAAGGAAGATATCGCCGCCATTCTGGTGGAATTCGGTACGAGAACGGAACATGCCGGAATTATGTTTAACCAGGTCGGAATCCCGGTCATACGTATCGAGATTGCGCTTATACCGGAAAGTATGAATTATATCGTCCTCGATCCGTTTTCCCTGCAGTGCCGTTTGTACAGCCACAACAAAGAAGCGAAGGCGTTGGAGTACGGGACCAGGGAAATCATTCCCCTTCCAGACAACTGCATTCTTGTTCAGGATCGTGAAGAGAAGAAGGAGCCGGAAGCTATGGCGGTCACGGCGGACGAGTATTTCAACGAGTTGTTAAACAAGCCCTTCTTCTCGGAAAAGACGAAACAGCATTTGGCGGCCAATAGTGCCTATCCGGATTACAGCTTCATTTTTCACGGAAAAGACGGTGTCCGCTCACCGAGCTACTATGCAAATGCCGCCGATCGGTTGACGGGTGAAACGGCTCCGGCATTTTTAGAAAGCCGTGAGTGGCCGGAGGCGTCGGCGAATTATTTTCTGGCTCTGTTTCATGCGAAAAATTTGCTCAAAGACAGGAACATCGCCGCTTATTTCAAGCAGCCGGCGGAAGACTCGGGCGGGTCTAAAGAAACGCTCGTGTACTGGAAGGTGCTGCGCATCCATCCTCTGCTGGCCAAATGCAGCAGCGGGGACCGGGAAACGCTTTTGGAGCGGTTCCGTGCGGAAATGAACGCAAACTCGGCCGTTATTGAATTGCGGCTGGACGTGCTGTTTTTATTCGAGCAATACCTGGATGCCTTGTGCATTTATTCGAAGCTGGAGGAAGAGGAGCTGATCCAAAGCTTTATCGGCATTCTTTCTTCCGTGAAGGATGAAGACCTGCCGATCGTTCTGGATTTAGCCCGCAACGGGATTTTTAACGCCGGTCACCTGTGTCAGTTTTTAAAGCAGGCCACTCAGAACCGGCAATTGTTTGATCTCTACCGGAACTATTCCCTAGTCAGTAAAGAGTTTGCCGTCATTCCGTACGATTTGAGCGTCATCGGCAGATTCCCGTATTTTAACGAGGTTTTCGTCGAATTGAACAACGAGATGAATAAATACACGTCGCTCGGCGAGTTGAGCAGCTCTATTTTTCATACGGTCGTCGAAACATACGATAAATCGGCCAAAGAAATTCTTCTAAGTGTAATTGATGACGGCAGTCCGTCCTATTATGAAGCGTACCTCAGATTGCTGACCGAATGGCTCGGTTTAATTCGGCAGTTCGATAAGAACGAGAAAGTGATTCAAACCTTTCTTGAATGGATCGAAATCCAGCAAGACCGGCAAGCGGAGATCGAAGATTACTTCTTGGAAGAAATCCATTGGAAAACAAGGATAGAAGAAGCCGAGGCAGGCAATGCCGGAGACTTGTCGTTAACCAATTTGCATCAGCTTCACAACGTGCTGCACCAGTGGTCGTTACATTTGGTTCCCGCGTCCAATGGCGCCCATATGCCGGTTTTCGTCAAAGAAATGGTGGCGTTCGCCCAATCTTTTTCCGAACAGGAAAACCGATTATTGCGGATGCAAAAGGATTTTTTTGAAATCGAGCTGGCGATGTGTACGCACAAGGCAGGATTTATGTTCTACAAGCATTCCGTTTCGGTCGAATTCAGCGAGCCTCCTTCCGTGCATGACGATGAAATCGCCAGATTGTCGGCTTTTGGGTCGTTTATGAACAAATGCAACGACTGGTTCGAGGCCTATCGTTTCCGCACCCATTACGAGAAGGTAGCCGGAACCTGGACCTGTTATATGACGGTAAAATCCAGCGGAGACGGCGCTCTGAAGCAAAGCGACTACAAAACGATTTTTCACATCATCCGGTTTGTTTTGGACAGCTCGTACGATTTTTCGCACAATCCGCTTTCAGCCGTTGAGGATTTGTCCGCTCAGTTTGATGAGCCGGAATGGAAAGATATTTTCCGGAAATTGGTTGAATATCGTGTCCATTTTGACGATGAAGGGCAGTTTATCAACTTGAAATTGTTCGCCATGTCCACTTTTTTCACGTACCTGTGTCTTTCGCCGTCTCTGCGGAGCCGCCTGCTTGCCCTGTACCGGGAAGGGTTTGATCGTATGGTCGATGAGCTTGCCGTACTGGAAGACGGGATGGCAAGCGCCGGTCGTTATTCGGAATGGCTCGAGCATTATGAAGCGGCGACCTACATCGCCTTATTCCTGGCCGCTATTTATCCTCTGGAGACAGTGGGCAAGCTGGAGTCGCTGCAGGAGCGTCAGTTGACCTACGATATCGTATCCAAAAACTTGCTGAAGCACAAAGATGCCGCCGGTAAAGTTATCGAGACGCTGCCGTTCTGGGATACTGCGCTGCAATCCAGTGTGACGGATAAACTGCTGCACTATTGTCCGGCTAAATATTTGAAAACCGTTTCCTCTGTAAACGACGTGGCCAAGGAGCTCTCCAAACGGGGCAAATCGTTTAAACGCGCGAAGCAGGTTTTGCTCAATGCGTATGCGGACTCTTTGGAACCAGACATGTTACACCAATTCATCGACGACTTGCAGTATGTCCCTTATGCCGTGACCGAGGCGCAAAATAAGCAGCTGGATAAATGGCTGACGGATCCCGGGAAAAAGAGATATGACATTCAAAAAGAAATTTTGTATATCTGATCTGCCGTACCGCATGTCTTGACTAAGGAGTGAGCGATGAAATGAAACAGGATATGGTTGAAAATTCGGAAAAGCTGCTGGCTGTACTCGGTACACATATCGATTCGCCGGTCGATCCCTTCCGCAATGAAAGAGTGATGTTTTCAAAGGGAAGCGGGGCTTACTTATTCGATTACGACGGCCGTAATTATATCGACCTGATGAACGGGAAGGGCTCTATTATATTGGGCCATAACGATCCTCACCTTAACGCCGCTTTGCGGAGTTTTCTGGAGCAGGACCGGGAAATTGTGACGGGTCCGTCCAAACCGATCATCGAGCTGGCCGAACGGATCAGGAAAGACAGTGTTTTGCCGGATGCGAAAGTGTCGTTCTACGCGACCGGAACCGCCGCCTGCAGAGCGGCCGTCTATGCCGCACGGGATTACAGCGGTAAGAGAATCGTCCTCAGCTCGGGGTATCACGGCTGGGATCCCATGTGGAGGCAGCAGGGTGCCCTGCTGGAACCGAATGAGGATGGGGTGATCGAGTTCTATTTCATCCCCGAGCTATTGGAACGCGCCTTGACGGAACATAAGGATCAAGTCGCTCTGGTTCTTTTCTCGCCGGACTATACGTATTTATCGGCGTCGACGATAGAGAGAATCCTTGGCATATGCCGGGCACACGGAGTCCTGGTTTGCTGCGACGATGTGAAACAAGGCTACCGGCACCGTCAAGGGTCCTCGCTTGAGATGGTGACGACCGAGAAGGCCGACATGTACGTCTTCTCCAAAGGGTTGTCGAACGGGCACCGGATTTCATGCGTGGTAAGTACGGAAGAAATTATGGCGGAGACGAAGGAACACACGTATACGTCCTATTACCAAATGCTGCCGATCCTATCCTCACTGGAAACACTGAAAAAGATGGAAGCCGGTAAAGGCTACGATTTGATACGTTCCTACGGCCAAGCCTTGACCGGGAACTTAAAAGAGCTGTTCGCTCAATCGGCTTTGCCTATCGAAGTCAACGGAAGTTCCATTTTTCAGCTGGTATTCGGAGACGAAAAACTGGAAGAAGCGTTTTACCGGGAAGCCTTTAATCAGGGACTCATTTTATTCGAAGGTGACAACCAATCGCTTTCCCTATGCATGGACAAAGACGTCCAAGTGGACATGATTCGCAGGTTTACGAACGTTACCGATGTCTTATCGGAGCAATACAAGCACCTGAGGGGAAAAGAGGTTACGGCCGAGCAAACATTCAGAACCGCTTGGAACATGATTGACGGGGCCTCGGATTTGCTCCCCTATGAGAAACAGCTCAAACTTCTCGATAATCTGATCGGTGGGGGTTAAACATGACGACTAAACAAATTTGTTTTGCGGACCGGTGTTTTAACTTTGCATTCGGCGAACATATTTTGGAATCGATTGAAGACTATATTCCCCGGGATGAATTCGACCGGTATATCGTGATTTCGGACTCGGGGGTACCGGACTCTATCGTTCATCATGCCGCCGAGTACTTCGGCAAACTCGCCCCTGTACATATTCTTCGCTTCCAGGGAGGAGAAGAATACAAAACACTCTCAACCGTGACAGATTTGCAAGAGCAGGCAATTGCCCTGGGAGCCAATCGCAGAACCGCTATCGTAGCGGTTGGCGGAGGGTTAACGGGGAACGTTGCCGGAGTGGCGGCCGGTATGATGTTTCGCGGGATTGCGCTCATTCACGTCCCGACCACGTTTTTGGCGGCCTCCGACTCGGTTCTTTCGATCAAGCAGGCGGTCAATTTAACGAGCGGAAAGAACCTGGTCGGCTTTTATTATCCGCCCCGGTTCGTATTCGCCGATACCCGAATTTTGTCGGAATCGCCGCCCCGTCAGGTGAAAGCGGGCATGTGCGAGCTGGTAAAAAATATGCTGATCTTGGAAAACGACAACCTGGAATTTTCAGAGGATGATTTAAATTCAACCAATGTGTATTCACCGAAGCAGCTGGAGACGTTCATTAACTTCTGTATATCGGCCAAAATGTCGGTATTAAGCGAAGATATTTACGAGAAAAAGAGAGGCCTGATCTTTGAATACGGCCATACGATCGGTCATGCGATAGAACTTGCCGAGCAGGGAGGAATCACGCACGGGGAAGCCATCGCAGTGGGCATGATTTATGCCGCTAAAATAGCGAACCGGATGAACCTGCTGTCCGAGCATGATGTGTCCGCGCATTACTGGCTTTTAAATAAAATAGGGGCCTTGCAGGACATTCCGCTGAAATCGGACCCGGATTCGATTTTCCACTATTTAAACCATGATAACAAGAGAGGCTATCTTAAGCTCGATGAGGATAACCTCGGCATGATTTTACTTAACGGAGTAGGGAAGCCGGCAGTGTACAACCAATCCCTGCTTACTCCTGTCAGAAAAACGCTCATAAAAGAAGTGATCCGGGAAGGGCTGTAAGGATGAATCAAGATAAGCGTGCTTTTCTGTTTATCTCGCCACACTTCGATGATGTCGTTCTGTCGTGCGCCTCGACTTTAATGGAATTGGTGAATCAGGGGCACACCTGCAAGGTGCTGACCGTATTCGGGGGCTGCCCGTCGGTTCGCTTTCAGCCCAGCGAGATCGCCAGACAGTATGCGGCCGAGGATTTGGGACTGTTCGAGGATGAAATAGAGGGCGAGCACTTGTCCATACTCGTGGCGCGCCGCCTCCAGGAGGATCAGCGGGCATTCCGGCATCTTGCCGGGGTTCAGGTCGAAGTACTGTCCTTTCCGGATGCCATCTACCGGGAAAATAAGGGACAGCCTTATTACCGGACCGAGGAAGATTTATTCGGCATTCCGGACGAACAGGACGAAGCCGATTTTCTGCCTAAAATCGAAACCTATTTGCAGTCCTGCGATCTTGCCCGCAAATACACCTGGGTATTTCCCGCCGTCTCCAAACATGTCGATCATCAGCTTCTGACCAAAGCCGGGTTGAGACTGATGGCGCAAGGGTATCCGGTGCTTTTCTATTCCGAATTTCCGTACTGGCAGCAGGACAATGAATTTTCACAGGACGGATGGCATCAGTTGGAAGTGAGAAACAGCGTCTACATGCCGATAAAAAGAGCCGCTGTATTGGAATACAAAACGCAGCTGCTCGGATTGTTCGGCGAAGAGGCGGTAACGAAAATCAGCGGTGGCGGTGTCCTTAGCGAAACCGAGCTGTTTTGGATACAAGAAACGGATACTCAAGTTTGGCCGGCATTCCGGGCAATAAGTCCCGAACCGCTTCAAACCTGACACGATAAAAGGAGTGCTTGACATGGAAATTTTAACGTATACGGGTCCAAGTCAATTAATTGTGGAAACGGCGGAAGACTTACCTTTAAAAAGCGGCGAATGCCGGATACAGTCCCTTTATTCGGGGATCAGCCACGGGACGGAAATGGGGGCTTACAGGGGAATCGCTCCCTATTTCACAAGAGATATGGATTCCGAAACCCGGTTGTTCGAAGACCTGGCCGAAGAGCACAAAGTTAAATATCCGATCCGGAGCTGTGAGGACGATGCCTGGTTTATCGGGTATTCGAACGTGGGAAAAATTATTGAAGTGGGAGCCGATGTCGAAGGATTTTCGGTCGGGGATATCGTGTTCTCCCACGGCAGGCATCAAACGATCGTGTGCAAGCATCACAAAAAAATATTCAAACTTCCTCAAAATTTAGAACCTGAGCTCGGCATTTTCTACACAAACTTGATGACGGCTTATAACGCCGTATTGGACACGAGAATTAAAATCGGGGACGTTGTCGTCGTATCGGGACTCGGTGTAGTCGGGCAGTTAATCGCTCAATTAGCCAAACTGTCGGGCGCCACAGTCGTCGGAGTGGACCCGCTTGAGAACAGACTGAACATCGCCAAGGAAGTTGAAATCGACCATGTGTTTAATCCGAATCGGACGGATGTCGCCAAGGAAATCAGAGAGATTACGAATAACCGGGGTGCCGACGCCGTCTTTGAAGTATCCGGTCATTCAACGGCTTTGAATCAAGCGATTCGCATAGCGGCGCCGGACACGGTCATTACAGCCGTAGGCTGGTATCAGGGCGAGCAATCGGTGTTGAATCTGTCCGAAGAATTTCACCAGAACCGGATTACGATCCGCGCTTCGCAAACCCTCGGGATCGATCCTTCCATCAGCCATATGTATAACGATGCGAGAAGAAGGAATATCGGCAAAGATCTGCTGCTCAAGCTGAAGCTGAGCAACCTGATCAGCCACCGGATTCCGTTCGGCGATGCGCCGAAAGCCTATGACATGATCGATAAACATCCGCATGAAGTTCTGCAGGTCGTTCTGACCTACTCTTAAGGGGGAAGCCCATGATCGTTTTCATAACCGGCGCGAACCGCGGGCTGGGCCTGAGTCTTTGTGAGGTATTTCTGGAACGGGGACATCATGTTCTTGCCGGAGTGAGAAACAGGAACAGAGCCGAGCGGCTGCTGCCGTTAATAAGCACATACAAGGGAAAGCTGAGCATCATCCCCGTGGATGTAAGCAGCGAGGATTCAATCCGGCAAGCTTATTCCCAGATTGCCGCCGTGACGCCAAAGCTGGACGCGATTATCAATAATGCGGCCCGTGAAGGCATACGATGCAAAAAGATCCGCGAAGTGGACTTCGCGGATTTCGAAGAAACGTGGAAGACGAACGTCTTGGGTCCGATGGCCATTATCAAATATTTGAAGCCTATGATGGAAAGCAGTCCGGTCAAAAGCATCCTAAATATCAGCTCCGAGGCGGGCAGTATTTCCGAACTTCCGTTAAAAAACTACAGTTACAGTATCTCCAAAGCGGCTCTAAATATGTTTACCCGCATGCTGGAGAGAGAACTGAAGCCGGAGAACTTTAAGGTGCTTGCGGTTCACCCCGGCTGGATGAAAACCGAAATGGGGGGAGAGGACGCCCCCTACGATCCCGGTGAAATCGCCCGGCACTTGTACGAACGCCTCACGGAATCGTCCGGGAAGGAGCATGATTACAACATCGTCGATCATCTTGGAAACGCTATGCCCTTGTAAAGGAGCTCCATGTTCAAGGCGATGATCAGCCGGACGAAAGCTTTTACTAAGCGGTTTAAAGGGGAGAATTTTCATGCCCAAATTATTTGTCTACGGAACCTTACGTGAGGGAGAAAACAATCACAAGTATATGAAAGAAGCCACACTGCTTTCACGAAAGGCCAGCATAGCCGGCTCCTTGGTTGATACCGGCAACGGATATCCCGGCTTACTACTGGAAAATCAACGGGTTGCGGGCGAGTGGTATGAAGTCTCGGAAGACACGCTGAAACGGATCGATGAGCTGGAAGAGTATTTCGGCCCCGGAGATCCAAGAAACTTATTTGACCGAGTCGAATGCCAAGTAACCGAGAACGGCGGAACACATGCGGGTTGGACGTACGTTTACAACCGGGACGATTACCTGGAAACAAGGTTCTCCGACTGGAAACAATACCGGCTGCAGCATGCTTCCGGAGTAGAGGAGAAGCAAGATGTGCCTCACTCGTTATGACGAGAAATTTTTCGATTGCAGAAAATCGCAAATAATCGCTTACTTGGATTCAAACCGCGTCCCCGTCATCCCTCTCTTTTACAACAGTTATCAAAGCACAGCGGAAATTTACCGCCAGATTTTTATCGAAAATAAGAGCAAATGGAAGTATTCGGAGCCTTCCTTTTCCGATGATGATTTACTGAGAAAAGGAATTACGCCTGTTCGGACTTCGTTTCCCGATTTCCGCCAAGCTTCGGATTATTTAAAAGAGCTGCTGGCCCGGCGCAAACTCGTTTTCGTATGGGGCGACGAGTATTATCTGCCGTACCGGAAGGAAGCCTTCCATGCCATTCATTCCACTCATTCGTTTGTCGTCACGGACTATGACGGTGAGAACAAGGCGTACTACGTTGAAGATTGGGACGGGCTCTACGGATATTTGCCGGCTGCGCATGTGGAAGCGGCTTTCGACAGTCTGTCCGGGCAGATGAGGAAATTGTTGTACTTGGAACTTAATGACGAGAAAATGCGGGAAAACAAACAAGAAGATCTGGCCTTGTTCCGGCAGTGGCTGCAAGCCTTCGAGGACGACTATATCTTCTACGACCGGGTGCTGCGCGATATGCGCGATTATGAGGAAAAGCGGCTGATCTCGATGGATCACGGACTCCGTTTAATCGCCGCATCCCGGCATGTTTTCTCCAAGTTTCTTCATTATATAGATGACGCCCCGGAGGAAGCCGACCTCCTTATCCGCAACCATCAACTCGCTAACCATATCGCGACCATCGTCAGGCGGTGCATGATCGCGGGCCAGATCGATTGGGAAGGTGCAGCTAGCAAGATCCGGCAATTAAGAGAGCAGGAAACCGATTTTATGCGGAAGCTGAAGCAGCGTTACGCTTAATACGCGGGCAAACGGCCACACCGTTACGCGGAAATCGTTTCGTCAACATTATAGGACCGAAGGAGCTGAGTGTGATGTCTTTGGAAACGAAGGAAAACGTAAGGACCGCTCAAGTTATATCCTGTGTGAATGAAATCCTGCAGACAAAGGACCCGATAACCCCGGAAACCGATTTGTTTCTGCTGGGGTTGGACTCGGTAACGGCCGTTAATTTGATCGTCAGTTTGGAGGGCGTGTTCGAGATTACGTTTAACGACGACGAACTGATCGTAGAAAATTTTTCAACGGTCCGGAAAATAACGGAACATGTGACGGAAAAACTTGAGGGAACCCTATGAAGTTCACTCATCCGCTGGATTATTATCGTTTGAGCGGCAAACAAATCCTATGGTACATGAATATCGGAGATGAGCAGGACGGCCAAGCGTCGAATTACTTTCCCTCCGTCAAGGACCCTCAATCCGAGAAGATAGTCGTGCAGCAGGAGCATCAGCTTCTCTTTCTGGCGAGGCCGCAGGACACGGTATTTTTTCATGCGATGCCGGAGCCGGCTTTCCTGGATTATTGGAAAGAACGAAACCTCGCGCTGCCGACGATCATTTGCTACGACGAGCTTGCGCAAGTGCCTGACCTGGCGCGATATACGATTATCCCGTTCATCGTTTCGGAGCGGCTTCTTGAACTGAAGGAACGGCATCCGCAAATGGACATCATGGCCCCTGAACTGACGGTCTGCCGGGAAATCAATGATAAATTCAGCACGAGAAGACGGATGGAAAGAAACGGGTTCAACGTCACGACCGGTTATTTCTGCAGCGATATCGGGAGCTTGGAGCACGCCTACGATCAGCTCGTTTCCGCGGGTTTTTCCAAGTGTGTGTTAAAGGTTCCGTACGGCTCCTCCGGTAAAGGGCTTAAAGTCATCGACAACGAGCGGAATTTTCGGTTTTTGCTGAATTATATTCAAAACCGGCAGACAAGCGTCGACCTGCTCCTGGAAGGCTGGCATCCCCACCGGCTCAGCTTGACATCCCAGTTGTTTATTTCCGAATACGAAGTCCATCTTCTGGCCGTCACCGAGCAAATCGTAGATCCGAACGGCGTCTACAAAGGAACGAATTTCTCGCCTTCCTTATCGCATTCGGAATCGGCCGATTATCGCGAAGAAATTTTGCGGGCAGGAGAACTTATCCGGCAGATGGGATATAGAGGCGTCCTCGGAATCGATTCAATCATCGATACGAACGGGGAACTGATTCCGGTCATCGAGATTAACGCCAGGCTTACTCAAGTCACGTATATTCTTCCTTTGGTTATCGAACAGAAGAAGCGTTATGAGTTTGTCGAAAGCAGGGTGCTGGTGTTTAATTCCGGGGTGGATCTGGATTTCGAAGATTACGTAAACGATCTCTCGGACGTGACGCGAGATTTACCCGTCCATATCGATCTGTACAATTTCTGCAAAGCTTCGGGCGCCTTTAAAAATACGTATAAGCTCTTTGTGCTAGTTTCTGCCCACAATACCGAACAGCTGATACAGGCCCGGAGCCTGCTTGACGAGCTGAACACGAGAATGACGACGGGCGTTCATTAAGTCATGAAGAAGGAAGGGGGACTTAAGGATGAACCTGGATCATGCTGAAATCACAGCCCTAACGAAAGCGTTCGAGACTCCTTTTTATTTGTATGACGGCGATTTTATCGAAAGGCATTACCGGCAATTACGAATCCGGACGAATCCGGCGATTCAGTTCTATTTGTCCTTGAAGGCGAACAACAATATTCATATCGCCAAGCTGTTCCGGCAGTGGGGAGTGGGCGTTGAGGTCGCATCCGCCGGGGAACTGGCTTTAGCCCGTCATGCGGGATTTTCAGCGGACAACATCATTTTTTCCGGACCGGGTAAGAAGCGAAGCGAACTCCAGGCAGCGGTTGAAAGCGGGATTTACTGCATCATCGCGGAATCCGTCCAGGAACTCCTTTACATAGAAGAACTGGCCGAGCAAGCAAACAAAACGGTCCGGGTCGCGGTCCGCATCAATCCCGACAAAAGCTTCGGCAGCACAGCCATTAAAATGGGCGGGGTACCGAGACAATTCGGAATAGACGAATCTATGCTCGATACCGTGTTTGATGCCATCGGGTCTCTCCGATTCACCCGGTTTATCGGGATACATGTCTATACGGGAACCCAGAATCTGAATACCGACAGCATTATCGAGTCGATGAAATATACCGTAGATCTGGGCAGAAGCATTCATGAACGATACGGAATCGTCTGCGAATTTATTAATCTTGGCGGAGGGTTCGGGGTACCGTATTTTGCACACGAAAAGGCGCTGGATATCGATAAAATCACGGATTCGGTCAGCGATTACGTCCAAGAGGCGAGAAACACCTTGTTCCCGCAAACGACCTTTATTATCGAAAGCGGAAGATACTTATTGGCTCAAGCGGCCGTGTATGTAACCGAGGTGCTCTACCGGAAAACGTCCAAGGGAGAAAATTTTGTGATTGTGGACGGCGGAATGCACCACCATGCGGCTTCCACTTTCCGGGGAAGAAGTATGAGAAGCAACTACCCCATGGAGTGTATTCCCGTTAGCGAAGACCCCGGCCGGCGCGAACTCGAAAAAGTCACCATTGCCGGTCCTCTCTGTACGCCTGAGGATTGCGTAGGGAAGGATGTCGAACTGCCGGCCTTATATCCGGGCGACCTCGTGTGTGTGTTGAACTCGGGCGCCTACGGACTGAGCTTCAGCCCGGTTCATTTTCTGGGGCACCCGACACCCATTGAAATTCTTAAACGCAATGGCTTATACGAGCTGATCCGTCGGAAAGGAATTCCGGAAGATTTGGTAGCCACCCAGTTACAGACGGAACCGGATCTTCTGTTCGCGGATAAATAGAAGACGCAATAGACGAAAAGCAGGGGGATGATCGCATTGGATCCGATTCAGTATTATTGCCAAATTCCGGGCGTCGGCCATTATGCCTCCAAGAAAGAATTTATGGAAAACTCCGTTAAAATCGCGCAGTTGTCCGATGCTTACGGCATAGTCGGGTCCCTGTCGTTTTTTAACCATTCCGTATTGGACCCTTGGGCCGTCAGCTCGGTTATTATGCAGCATACGGAACGTCATGTTCCTCTTATTGCGCTTCAGCCCTATATGTATCCTCCCTATACGGCCGCCAAGTTAATTCAAAGCTTCACGTATTTGTACAACCGGCGGATCGACCTAAATATGATCACCGGCGCCGTTACCGGCGAGCTCCAGCAAACCGGGGGTTACATCGACCATTCGTCCCGCTACAAGAAACTGCACGAATATGTTCAGGTGCTCCGTCTGCTGCTTGAAACGGATTCTCCCGTTTCGTTCAAAGGCGACTATTATGAGCTGAATAATTTGGAGTTCAAGCCTCCGCTGCCGGACAAGCGGCTTTTCCCGCGCATCTTTATGTCGGGCTCTTCCGAGGAAGGCCTTGAAGCGGGGCTAAAAACAGCGGATTTCGTCGTTACTCATCCGGGACCGCTGGAACATTTTAAACGCCATTTTAGCGACAAGGTGCAGGGATCGGCTGTTCAAAGTGCCATAAGAATCGAGATTATTGCCAGAGAATCGGCGGAGGAAGCGTGGAAGGTCGCTCATGCCCGTTATCCCGGCAACCGGCAGGGGACGATCCAGCTTCGGATGAAAAAGAACTCGGAATCAAGCTGGCAGCGGACGCTGGCCGAACTGGCTATAGCGAGTGAAACGTACGACGAAGTCTTCTGGATGGGTGGGTACATGAACGGCGGAATTTACAGTCCCGTGTTAGTCGGGGATTACGAGCAAGTGGCCGCTTATATGAACGAGTATTATAAACTCGGCGTAAAAGCCGTGTTACTGGGTTCCATGTACAGCGAGGAGGATTTTATTCATTTCAGCCGGGTGAAGGAAGGAATTTCGAATCCGGTCTAGGGAACCTCAGCGAAAAATCCGGCGGAAGGAGAGATAGCATGCGATTGATTATAATCCGTCATGCGCAGGCCCACTGCAACATTCTGGAAGACGACGCGCTTATGGATGCGTACGATCCTCATTGCGAACTGACGGAAGCGGGGATCGGCCAGGCCGTGAAGCTCCGGGATGAATACCCGGGTTCTCTGGCGCCGTCGGTCATTTATTCCAGTCCATTGAAAAGGGCGAGGGAAACGGCGGCCATTTTCCGTGAGCGGTTTCCGTCCGCACCTTTCATCGAAGACGACCGTTTGAGCGAACTGAAAGCTCCGGAGTCTTTTGTCCCGCCGATTACGCAGGGGCAGTGGGATGTGTATCTGGAGCAGCGGATCCGGTCGCCTCATCTGGAAATCGTCAAGGGGCTGGAGTCACTTGACGTACAGCGGGAACGGATCGAGGAGTTCTACAAGGATCTGTTCGGGACGTATGCCGGAGAAACGTGCAATATCGTCATTTTTACCCATGCTTTCAGCATCCAGCTGTCCATCCTGTTTTTTCTAGGGCTCGGGAACGAACAGCTCCTGCAATGGCAAATCAAAGCAAGCAATACGGCGATGCACATCATTCATTACGATTCGATGAGCGGCAGTTTCCTCCTGGAGAGTCTGAACAACCGTTCGCATCTCCAAACAACCGGATAAGAAAGGACGAAATGAGATGGATAACAAAGAGCGAAACACGCTGTATCAAGTGATCTACGCGATTTCCGGCGTTACCGGTGAAGACGGGGACGAACTCGTGGAAACGTTTGAACAGGGACCGCTGGAAGTGGATAAGCGGGATTTTTTTGAAATCGTTCAACGGGTGGAATCTCTGTTCGACTGCACGCTGGATATGAATTTGGAAGGTCCTTATTTGATACATGCCGATGAGATCGTGACTAAGATTACGAAGCTAAACGTTTAGTCCTGGCAATTGAAATAATCAAATATGGGGGAATCGCCTTGACCAAGCAATTCGATGTATGTGTGATCGGCAGCGGAGCCAGCGGCTCCGTTGTCAGCAAGTATTTGGCTGAAAAAGGCCTGGAAGTTGTCATCGTGGAACAGGGAGACCTCATTGAACCGGGAACGAATATAGATTCGGTCATGAGCCATGCGGAGAAAGCCTACGCGAGAGAATCGGACGGCACCTGGGGAGATAACGGATATCCGTGGTCGGCCAGCGCGGTAGGCGGCGGAACGATTTTTTATGCCGGTATTTCGTTTCGCTACAAAGACGTCGACTTCGATGCGAGGGAGTATGTGGCGCCGGATGCCCTGGACCCTCAGTGGCCCATCGGGTATTCGGATTTGGACCCCTACTACAACAAGATCGAACAGTGGCTTGGGGTGTCCGGGGATCTGAATGCCGATCCGTTCAAAAACAGTGCCGGAACCGGATCGCTTCGGACGGCCCATGCCTACAGCCAGCAGGGAGCTCTGATCGACCAGGCGGGCAAAGAGCTTGGCCTGCATCCGTTTCCGACTCCGCTGGCGGTTAACACAACGGATCATAACGGATATCCGGGCTGCGACAACCTAACCAGCTGCACGGATTACGCGTGCCCGATCGGCGCCAAAGCAGACAGTTTCACGCGCATTTTGAAGCCGGTGTTGAAGCTGGATCATGTGACGCTCATGAAAAATACGAAAGCGCTGGCGTTCCACCAGACGGACCCTTCTAAGATCGACTCTTTGGAGTGTCTTGACTTAGCCACGAAAGAAAGGTTCCATATTCGCGCGAAACAATTCGTTCTGGCCGGAAACGCCATCCAAAGCGCCGCGCTCGTGCTGCGTTCGACGAACAAATGGTGGCCGGAAGGAGTAGGGAACAAATCCGGCCTGGTAGGCTCGGGGTTAAGCTTCAAGAACAGCGAATACGTATCCGGGTGGGTAGATAATCATCCCTACGAGCAGTTGAACGAACCGCTGAAAGGGTTGTACTCCACCGTTTCGATTACGGATTACTATCAGGACCCGCATTGTCATTCCGGCCTGGGAGGGCTGATCTACGAAGCGAACCCGTGGACCTATTACGGCCACGAAGGCAGCGGTATGTATGTTCAATTGGAATGTATCATCGCGGACCAGCCTATGGTAACCAATAAAGTCCGGTTATCGAACGATAAAGAAGCGTCGGGGGTGCCCAAAATCGTCCTTGATTATCAGACACATGAATGGGACAAGCGCCGGCTGAGCTTTATGATCGAGAGGGCCGGAGAAATATTGACAGCCATGGGAGCGAAACAGATCCAATGCAACCCTTCCTACTACTATTTGGGGAGCGCACATCTGCATGGAACGTGCCGGGCAGGCACGGATGAGCGGACGTCCGTCGTCGATAAATTCGGCCGATTCCATACGATCGACAATTTGTTTGCGGCGGACGGGTCCTTTATGCCTTTTGCGGGCGGCGTCAACCCGACCTTGACGATCCAGGCCAACGCTTTACGAATAGCCGAAAATATGAGTGTTTGATTAAGGGCGATACCTGTGTAAGACGGGAAATCCGGAAACAGGGAAGTGATCGTTATCGTTTCTGTTTTAGTGAGGCTCGGCTGGTTTTTTAAAGAGCATAAAATCCGGTACACGCTGGCGGTACTCATTCTGATCCTCGTAAACGGGGTCGAAATGCTGCCGCCATTGCTGCTGGGATCCGCTCTTGACCATATCCAGCAAAACACGCTGACCCCGGCGAGTCTGGCGCAGTATATCGGATTTATTCTCGGACTCGCCGTCATCATCTATATCCTGAATTACGCTTGGATGTTTCAATTGCACGGCGGAGCGAACCGTCTGCAGCTCAAAATGCGTTCGCGTATGATGGCCCATTTGTTAAAGATGACTCCGTCCTTTTTCGAAAAATACCGAACCGGGGATCTTATGGCCCGGGCGACCAACGATATCAAATCCATCGGAGAAACGTCGGGTTCCGGCATTTTGACCTTAGTCGATTCCTGTTTATTTTCGGTGACGATCCTGATTACGATGGGCTTTTTTATCGATTGGAATTTAATGCTGGTCACCATCTTGCCGCTTCCGTTAATCGCGGTCGCTATCACCTTTTTCGGAAAATACCTTCATCGCCGTTTTACGATCGCCCAGGATGCTTTCGGCACACTTAACGATCAAGTGCTGGAGACCATTACCGGTATTCGCGTTGTAAGAGCTTATGTGCGGGAAGAGGTAAATCAGAATAATTTTGAAACCATGGCGGAAGATCTGTTCCGGAAAAATGTCGCCATCGCGCGGGTCGAAGCTTTGTTCGAGCCCACCATCCGCATGTTAATCGGAATCAGTTATTTGATCGGTCTCGGGTACGGGACCTATCTGGTTTTTCAGCAGCGCATTTCACTGGGCGAACTGATCACGTTCAACGTCTATTTGGGCATGCTGATCTGGCCCATGTACGCGATCGGTGAACTGATTAATATTATGCAGCGGGGGAGCGCTTCCTTAGACCGTCTGGAAGAGATCATGACCTATCCGCCAGACGTTAGGGATGGGGAGGACCTTGAAGAGGAAATCGGGCTGCCGCATACCATACAATTCGACCGCGTCAGCTTCCGCTATCCGTCTTCCGCAGCCGATAACCTGAGCGATATTACGCTGCACATTAACCGCGGACAAACCGTCGGCATCGTCGGCCGTACAGGAAGCGGTAAAACTACCCTGTTAAGACAACTGCTCAGGGAGTATCCGGCAGACAGGGGCGAAATCACCGTTTCGGGCATCCCGTTGGAACGCATTCGGCTTGAAACCTGGAATCAATGGATCGGTTATGTCCCGCAGGAGCAGCTGCTGTTTTCGAAAACCGTCAAAGAAAATGTTCAATTCGGCAAGGAGAACTCGACCGAACAGGAAGTGTTCCGGGCTCTGGAGCTGGCTTCCTTTATACAGGACATTCATACGCTTCCGGGCGGGACCGATACCCTGGTAGGGGAAAGAGGGGTGTCCTTGTCGGGCGGACAGAAGCAAAGAATCGCATTTGCCCGGGCGATCATTTCCGACCCCGAAATTATGCTGCTGGATGACGCTTTATCCGCTGTCGATGCCAAAACGGAGGCGAGCATAATCGCGAACCTCATTGCGGAGCGAAAGGGTCGTACGACGCTCATCTCGACGCACCGGTTGTCCGCTGTGGAACATTCCGATTTCATCGTCGTGATGGATGGGGGCCGAATCGTCCAATGCGGCACGCATGTTCAATTGATTGCCTGCGAGGGTTGGTATAAAGAACAATACGAGTCACAAAAATTGCAAATGAACTTGTTAAAGTGAGCGTGGAAAATCCTATGAATGTAGGAAAGAAACTGTTCAAGTATGTTCTTTATTACAAGAAATCGTTTATCGCGGCGCTTTGTCTTCTCCTGCTGATGGTAGCGGCGGAATTGTCCGGACCGCTTATCGCCAAGCAGTTAATCGACCGGCATATTCTGGGGATTGAAAAACCTTGGTACGAAACGCGGGAACCCGGTGATAATGCCGTGCCTTATAAAGGAAAGTATTATAAAAGAGGCGATTATTTTACCGACCAGGAAGAGAAGGGGCAAGAAGTTCGCATTCTGCAGGTGCAGCGGCAGTTCGTATTCGTTCCGGAAGCCGTGAAGGTGGACGGTGAACGCCTTGTACAAGGCGAACAACTCATCATCAAGCGAAATGCGGAAACGGGGACGTATCCGGCCGAAATTCTTTCCACGAGCGACTTGTTTCTCTTTTATAAACCTGAATTGGGAAAAATCGCCCACTTAATCCTTCTTTATTTCGGATTCGTAGGGGCAGCCAGCTTGCTTGAATACGGTCAAACGTATGCCCTGCAAGTCTCTTCCAACCGTGTCATTCAAAAAATGCGGGTAGACGTTCTAAAGCAAATCCACCGCATTCCCATTCCGTACTTTGACCGGATACCGGCCGGAGGGATCGTATCCTGCGTTACCAACGATACCGAAGCCGTGAAAGAATTGTTTGTAACCGTGTTAAGAAATTTTTTCACCGGAGCCGTTTACATAACCGGAATCTTAACGGCCCTCTTTATATTGGACGTCAGGCTCGCGCTTATTTGCACGCTTATCATCCCCGCCCTTGCGGGCTGGATCTACCTGTATCAGAAATTCGCATCCAAATACAGCCAAACCATTCGCTCCACATTGAGTGATATCAACGGATTGATCAACGAAGCCATTCAATGTATGCCTGTCATTCGCGCGTTCTCCCGTCAGCACACCGTGCGGCAGGAATTTGAAGATAAAAATGTACGTTACTTTACGTATTCCAATAAACTTCTTACCCTAAAAGCGCTCACCTCCAATAATCTGGTTACGGTGCTGAGAAGTCTGGCGCTCACTGCGATTATTTGGTATTTTGGCGGAGCGGCGTTAAGCGGGCAATCCGTTTTCACCTTCGGCATGATCTATGCCTTCGTGGAATATGTCGAACGCTTATTTCAGCCTCTTGTCGGGATGGTGAATCAACTGGCTCAGTTGAATCATTCCCTCGTTTCGGCCGAACGGGTTTTCAGACTGATGGAAGAGGAAGGCTCCGATGTCAAGGACGAAGAAACGCCGAGATTGAAAGGGAACGTAAAATTCGAAAATGTTTCTTTTGCCTATTCGGACGATCATTACGTTCTTCGCGATATTTCTTTCGAAGCGAAGCAGGGGCAGACGATCGCATTCGTCGGGCATACGGGCTCGGGAAAAAGTTCCATCATGAACGTGCTGCTGAGATTTTACGAGCTGCAAAAGGGAACCGTTACGATAGACGGGCACAATATCCAGACCCTCTCCAGGCAGCAGGTAAGGAAACAGATCGGCATCGTTCTGCAGGAACCCTTCTTGTTCACAGGCACAATTGCCAGCAATATCAGTTTGGACAATCCGGCCATCAGCCGTGAATTGATCGAGGATTCGCTAAGAGCGGTCGGAGCCGAGCGCGTGCTTCAACATTTGCCCAAGGGATTAGACGAACCCGTGATTGAAAAAGGAAGTACGTTATCGGTCGGACAGAAGCAGTTGATTTCGTTTGCCAGGGCGCTCGCCTACAACACGCCTGTCCTTATTCTGGACGAAGCAACGTCCAATATCGATACGGAGACCGAAGGGATGATCCAATCGGCGCTGGAAGTGCTGAAGAAAGGAAGAACTACATTTGTCATCGCCCACCGGTTGTCTACCATTCATCATGCGGACCTCATCCTAGTGATGGACCGGGGCCAAATCGCGGAACGCGGCAATCACGACGAATTGATGCGGCAGCGGGGCATCTACTACCAGATGTATCAATTGCAAATGCGTGATAGAGTGAACGTTCCCGTATAATCCCAAAAAGCAGTCGGCCGCGTCGCGGCTGCTGCTTTTTTGCTTTTCCTAGCGAATAGGCGGCGGTGAAAAGAAAAATCTGTGGAAATAAAGGGTTGTAAAAGTTCCCTGTTCATGGTAATTTAGCTCCTATCCAGTAAGAATCGGGAGGATTATTTCTCATGAATTGGCTCAAATGGGATCTGAATCTGAAGATCAGATTAACAGGCGATACCGTGTTCAATCTGCTTTTTTGGATGTATTTCCCTTTCATCACCCTATTTTTCAGCGAAGCGTTCGGTAAGTCCGTTGCCAGCGTGCTGATGGCTGTGCCGCCCATATTCAGCCTGGCAGGCGGTTTGTTCGGCGGTTTTCTGTCGGACCGCCTGGGCAGAAGGCCGGCCATGCTGCTGGGCGCGTTTATGCAAGCTTCGATGTTTGCCCTGTTTGCGTTATCGTCCTCTCACTGGCTGGACTATTTCGCTTACATCGGCATCGGTCTCGGGGGAGCCATCTATATGCCGGCCAGCTCGGCTATGGTGGCGGATCTGACACCGGTAAAAGACCGTCGGATGGTCTATGCCACTTTTGTGACCGGCAGGAACATCGGGGCCGTGTTCGGACCCGCGCTCGGTGCGGTCTTCTTTTTCCAGTACAGGCATGAGCTGCTCTGGACCTGCACGGCTGTCACGCTGCTGTATTCGCTGGCTATCCTGCTGATGATCAAGGAGACGCTGCCGGCATCGGCCGCAGCAGCCCGGCAAGGCATGAGGCTGTCCGGAATTTTGAAGGAGCAGGTGAGCAGCTACGGCGTCATTTTCCGGGATAGGCTATTTGCACTCTATATCGCCGCAGGCATTCTCGTTACGATCGCCTTTATGCAGCTCGACATGTACCTAGCGGTGTACGTGACTGAATACGTACCGGCGCAGGAGCTTCTGACCATCGGAGATTGGAGCTTTTCCCTCAGCAGTTCGCAGGCATTCGGTTTGATACTAGGTCTGAACGGCCTACTGTTCGTCCTGGGTGTAATGCCCGTAACGAAATGGTTTGAAGAATGGCCGGAACGCTATGTGCTCATCCTGTCTTCGCTGCTGTTCGGAGCGGGAATGTTTTTGTTCGGGTTCACGACACAGCTATGGCTGCTGCTGATTTTCACGGTTATTTTCACGGTAGGAGAAATTTCACGCAGCCCGGTTACCGAAAGTTTCATCAGCAAATATGCGCCGGAGCATGCCAGAGGCCAGTATATGGGGGCATCCGGTCTTCAGTTTTCGGTGGGCCGGCTGTTTGCGCCCGTTACGGTTCTGCTCTCTACCTGGTTTCCTCCGCTAGTGGTGTTCGGATTTATTTTTTTGGTCACCATCCTCAGTTCTCTTCTATATATACGTGTGTTTAAAATGCTTCCTGCCAGCTATTACGCCCCCCAGCGGGAAGCGGATGCCGTCTGACTAAGAAACGATCGGTGGCAAAATGAAGGAACTTGAAAGAAAGCCGGAAAGGCTTTCTTTTTTTGTTGCGGAGATGCGGATCGTATGAAGTAAAAAAATTTTTCTTTTTTGGGGAGGGTTGTCGATTTTACCGTTTGTGCTTCGTCGTCTTAATAGAAGGCGGCCGATGAAGCATGCATTCGGGACGATCCCGACCAGAGAAAGCTGAAAAGAAAAGCAGAGAAAGTAACGGTTCAAGATAGACACGGTGGGAAGACACCCGTCTGCATCGGCCAGTACTTTCCAAAACGAGCGTTCCGTTTTAAGATATCTAAATAATCGGTGAAGCAGAAAAGGAGACGAGCATGATGAACACGGTAACTTCGAAAGACGGCACTACAATCGCTTATGACAAAACGGGGCAAGGCCCGGCGCTTATTCTGGTGACGGGGGCGTTCAGCTACCGCAAATTTCCGGGACAGGTGCAGCTCGCCGAGCTGCTGTCCGGGCAATTCACGGTGTACAACTACGACCGGCGGGGAAGAGGAGACAGCGGCGACAAACAGCCTTATGCCATCGAACGCGAAATCGAGGATTTGCAGGCGGTTATTGACGAAGCCGGCGGCTCCGCTTTCGTCTGGGGATTGTCTTCGGGAGCGGCCCTAGCCCTGCAGGCGGCGGCGAACGGGGCGGACATCGCCAAATTGGCTCTGCACGAACCACCGTTCGTGGTCGATCCGGCCGACCGGAAGCCGCCTCACAATTTTACGGCGCATGTAAGCGAGCTAATTGCCGCCGGGCGTCGTGCCGAAGCGATCAAATATTTTATGAGTAAGGGAATGGGAGCGCCTTCGTTTGTGGTCGGCATGATGAAGCTGATGCCGGGTGTCTGGTCAAACTTGATGGCTGTCGCACATACGCTCCCTTACGATGCCGCCCTGCTCGATGGCTACATGGACGGAAAGCCATTGCCGGCCGGATTATGGCGCTCCGTCACGCAGCCCGTTCTTGTCCTTGAAGGCACGGAAAGCCCGGCGGGTCTGCGTCATGGCGCCCAGGCACTGGCCCAAGCGCTTCCGAATGCGCAATTGCTCAGCAAGAAAGGACTCGGGCATACGAAAAAGCTCCCGGCAAAATTAATTTCATCGGAACTTTCGGCTTTTTTTACAGAAAAACAGTGAAGTTCGATTTGCAGCCGGCAGGTAAGCGGGGGAAGGGCCGCATACGGAATGCGACCTATATATCCGAAAGGCAGGAAACAAACTTGCTTTCGCCGAAAACTAGTAACCAAAGTTAATTTGAAAAATCGAACGGGAAATGAGATTCGTTGTCGATTCTGCAGATCCCGGTTCGTCGTATAAGTGAAGGTTCACAAAAAAGAGGAGGAATATACCGATGAGATTTATGATGATTGTGAAAGCGACGACAGATTCCGAGGCAGGCGTCATGCCCAGCCAGGAGCTTATCGAGGCGATGCAGAAGTATAACGAAGAATTGGTAAAAGCGGGCGTTCTGCTAGCCGCCGACGGCCTGCAGCCAAGCTCGGGCGGAATCCGGATTTCCTATCCGGAACCCGGAGGCAAACCGAAGGTTGTGGACGGACCGTTCACCGAGGCGAAAGAAATCATAGCGGGCTACACGCTTATTGAAGTCAAAACGCGGGAAGAAGCTATCGAGTGGGCTATGCGTATGCCGGACCCGCACGGATTTGGACAAGGCGAGATCGAGCTGAGGCAGGTGTTTGAGGTGGAAGATCTGATGAGTAATCCCGAGACGGCCGAGAAGGAAAAATCACTCCGCAGGCAAGTTGAGGAGCAGAAAAAAGCGTGACGCAGTCTTCCGCTCACCGGACGATCGATGCGATATGGCGCATCGAATCGCCCAAACTTATCGCGGGACTGACGCGAATGGTGAGGGACGTAGGTCTTGCGGAGGATCTCGCCCAGGATGCCCTCGTGATCGCGCTGGAGAAATGGCCGGTTTCCGGTATTCCGGACAATCCCGGAGCCTGGCTGATGACGACGGCGAAGCGGCGTGCGATTGACCTCCTGCGAAGAACGAAGGTGCGTGACCGGAAATACGCCGAAATGGCCCAGAGCATGGATTTGTATACGGAGGAAGACCTCAATCCCACACTGGACGGGGAGATCGGTGACGATCTCCTTCGTCTGATCTTTATGACGTGCCATCCCGTCCTCTCACAAGAGGCCAGGGTCGCGCTGACGCTCCGCCTGCTGTGCGGACTTACGACGGATGAAATCGCCCGCTCGTTCCTGGCTGCCGAACCGACCGTGGCCCAGCGGATCGTACGCGCCAAAAAAACGCTGAGCGCGGCGAAAGTGCCGTTTGAAGTACCGGCCGGGGAAGCGCTCAAGGAACGGTTGACGGCCGTGCTTGAGGTCATTTACCTCATGTTCAACGAGGGCTATTCCGCAACATCGGGAGAAGACTGGATCAGGCCGCTGCTATGCCGGGAAGCGCTCCGTCTGGGACGCGTGCTGGCCGAGATCGCTCCCGGAGAAGGGGAAGTTCATGGTCTGGTTGCCCTGATGGAAATTCAATCTTCACGGTTCCGTACACGGATTGGCGCAGCGGGCGAGCCCGTCCTCCTTATGGACCAGAACCGCGCGCAGTGGGACCGGCTGCTGATCCGGCGCGGTTTGGCGGCGCTGGAACGGAGCCGGAAGCTCGGTCGCCCGCTCGGACCTTACGCGCTGCAGGCTGCCATTGCCGCCTGTCATGCGGAAGCGCCGACCGCCGCCGAGACCGACTGGATCCGCATCGCCGCTCTTTACGAAGCGCTGTCCAGAGCGGCGCCGTCGCCGATCGTCGAGCTGAACCGGGCCGTCGCCGTCGCGATGGCGTTCGGTCCGGCCTTCGGGCTGCAGATTGCGGACGAACTGAGCGGCGAGCCTGCTCTGAAGGGCTACCATCTGCTGCCGAGCGTCCGCGGCGACCTTCTCGTGAAGCTCGGACGCTTGGAGGAAGCCCGTGCGGAATTCGAACGGGCGGCTTCCATGACGCGTAATGCGCGGGAACGGGAGCTTTTGCTGAACCGGGCCGCTAAATGCGGGGCGGAAGCCGCGGAATAATTTTGTGCCGACTTGTCGATTTCAAAGCTTTCCGTTCGTTGTCCTAATAAGGGGAAGAGGTGCGCAGCACACTGACGCAACTATCTTTCCCGTAAGGAGGAAACGGGCATGCGATTTATGCTGATTTTAAAAGCGACAGGTTATTCGGAGGCAGGAGTAAAACCCGGCCAGGCGTACAGTGAAGCGATGGACGCATACCGCAGGTCACTGGCTGAGGCCGGTGCGCTGCTTGCAGCGGAAGAGCTGGAGCCGAGTTCCGCCGGAATCCGAATACAGTATTCCCCGGGTGTAGTACAGCCGGTATTCGAGGCGGGGCCTTTTGTAACGGGGCACGGACTTTTGGCGGGTTACACACTCATTGAGGTGGATTCCGAAGAGGAGGCCGTGAACTGGGCGCTGCGGATGCCGGTTCCGCAAGAACTCGGAACTTTCGGAATCGAAGTACGGAAGCTCGAAGAACAAGCCGATCATGCAAGAAACCCGATGAATCGGGCTTTAGAAGCGGATTTGGAAGATCAGCTCGAACTGCTGAAAACATACCTAAAGGAGACAAAAACATGAACCCCACAAACCAGGAAGTAACCGATTTTATTGAAACGTTGAAGGAAGAATGGCAAAAAGAACTGTCCGCCGGGCTGCGCGAGGTCGTTCATCAGGCGATTCCAGACGTGTCGGAACGGATTCAATATAAGAAGCCCCATTTTCTGAAAAATGGAAAATACGCCGCAGTCATTTCGACCTCGAAAGATGCGGTGAGCTTTACGATCTTTAACGCCTCCGATCTTCAGCTCCCCGAAGGAATGTTTGACGGCCCTCCGGAAAGAAAAACGTTGAAGCTGCGTAAAGGAGAGACGTTTGAATCCGGTCTTCTGGTTCCTCTGGTTGTACAAGCTTCAAGCTCGCTTTAATTATGAGAACCGCAAAAAAGCAGGGACTGATTTAGCACACGCTAAATGAACCCCTGCTTTTTTATCGTTTCCCAAGCTGTTCCGGGCGGAAAACCGGCCGGAAAGCGTACGGGAGAAGCAGATCAAGGTTCGATTTACCTTGTACCGCCGATCGAACCCATCATGCTACCCGCAAAATCCGCTACGCTTGCCGCGCCACTCGCGCGATGCTTTCGTTGACACCGCCCTGAACGAGACCGCCATGGAAACAGATTGCCCGATCAATATCGAAGGCCGCGAACTTCTTCAGCGATTCCAGTGCTTGTCCCATGTCAGGCGTATGCGCAGGATTAGGTCCCGTTAATTCACCGTTCTTCGCGACCATGGCATCTCCGGCAATCAGCGTTTTGCTGGGCGCATGGTACAGGCTGACATGGCCGGGCGTGTGCCCCGGAGTATGGATAACGGTTAATCCGCCGCCGTAAGGCAGCGTCTCTCCGTCAGAAAATGTCCGGTCAACGTTGGGGCTCGACGGATTCAGGAACGTCCGCTCGAACTGCTCCCGGACTTTTGCCGGCACTTGGCCGAGAAATCCGGCCAGCCGTTCCGGCGTCATTTTCAGCATCGGCTGCGTGCCGTTAATGGCGCCTTCGTCGCCGGGGTGGGCGAGGACGGTGGCCGAGCCGCCGGTGTCCGCCAAGATGCCGGGCAGTCCCCCGATATGGTCGATATCCTGGTGCGTTAAAAGGATGGAGCTAAGTGGCAGATCTCCGATGCCCGCTTGTCTGGCCAGCTCCATAATGGCCGGAGCGGACCCCGGCATGCCTGTGTCGATCAGCGTCCATGATTCCGGATCGAACACGACAACGGGATGAATCGTCATCGGCCCTAATTGCAGTTCCAGCATTTCAATCCCTTCGGCAATTCGCATGTGAATGCCGGTCCGAGCCCTCTTTCGGCGGGCTGAACCGGCTGCCTCCTCTCGTAGTACGAAACTGATGAGTTTATTTTAAAATTCAAATGTTTATGTGTCAATGGATAGCGAGGTCACAGTTCATTTTTTGTATACACGATGTAAACACAATGTATTGACATTGTGCGTGTGTTTATTTACAATTAAGTTACCCTTAATAAGGAGGCCGCAGTTGAATGGATACGAATTTGCACATACGCATATCAAAAGATCTGAAAGAGAGTTTTCAACAGGTCGCTAAGCAAAATAATAAAGACACCTCGTCACTTGTTCGTGATTGGATTTCGGCTTATGTTGCTGAGTATCGAAATTCGGACGAAGAGACAGCGGCGGAACTGTATGTCGCAGGGTATCAGCTTCAAGAAGCTCTTGGGGGGAGAGATAAGGTCAGTAAGGATTTTGCAAAACAGCTGCAGGAATATTCCTTGACCGATCAAAAGGAATTTACACAGCTTATCCTGACCACCTACTTGGATCATGATTTGACTATTCCTCCCGTTATCTCGAAAACTTACAAAGGATACGCTTATTCACAAATGTTTTTGTTGGGTTTAATCGGAGACAAACCGAAGGAAAGATAATTATCCGAAAAATGAATCTATTCGTAAGCCGCGCACTGCGCGGTTTTTATTTTATCAAGCTCTTTCACTTACATAATGCAAGCCCTAATAGAAGAATACGGCCGCGGATACAAGATGTTGCGGGAAGCTGTTGAAGGATTAACCGATAAGGAATTCCGTTTCAAACCGGCGCTGGACAAATGGAGTATAAACCAGATCCTGATCCATATAGCGGATTCCGAGCTCGTTGCGACACCGCATCTGTAAAGATGTCCTTATTAACCGTGAGGGCATCTTTTTTTGTGAAAGAACCTGTAAAAAATAACTGCAAATCGATTAGCCCTTTGTTTGCCGGACTTCAGTAATGATATCCTAATAAAAACACTACGGGAGTGATAACCATGACATTTTATCCGATAGCCAAAACTGGAAAGTATGCCGCTTGTGCCGGAAAAACCGGCCGTGTAATCCAAACCATGCGGAGGTATCCGGGTGAAAATGATAAAAAGGTTCGTGACATATTACAAGCCTTATAAAAAGGTACTGATTGCCGATTTGATATTTGCGGCACTTGCTTCCCTGTGCGCGCTTGCCTTTCCGATGCTGGTTCATTTCATGACCTCGAGCGCGATCAGTGAGGAAGGGATCGCCGCTGCGCTACTTGTCAAAATGATTGCCGTTTTTTTATTTTTGATGGCGGTCGAGTATGGGAGCGGCTTTTATACGGACTATTACGGCCATGCGATGGGCGCGGCGATGGAGGCGGATATGCGAAACGACTTGTTTCGGCATGTTCAGAGTCTTCCGTTCAGCTTTCATGACAAGACAGCCACCGGTCAGCTTATGTCCCGCGCCACCCACGATTTGTTTAACATATCCGAACTTGCGCACCATGGTCCGGAGGACCTGGTCATCTCGTTCGTAAGAATCGCGGGATCGGCGATTATTTTGTGGCAGCTAAATCCCGTACTGGCGCTGACTCTGTTATCGGTTCTGCCGTTCATGTTCCTGTTTGCCTATCGCTATAGTATCAAGGTGAAGGAAGCGCTGAAAAAGAACAACGAACGAATCGGAGATCTTAACGCACAACTGGAAGACAGTCTTGCCGGCGTTCGCGTCGCTCAGTCTTTCTCCAACGAAGAGATGGAGACCGCCAAATTCAGAGCCGGCAACGAGTTTTTCCTGGGGAGCAGGAAAAAAGGCTATAAAGCCGAGGCTTTATTTTTCAACGGATTGACTTCATTCATGTCGCTGATGTATATGGCGGTCGTTGTCGCGGGCGCGCTTCTTATCAGCAATAATAGGCTTCTCTTGACGGAATTGATTACTTTTCTGCTGTATATAAATACCGTCACCGATCCGGTAAAAAGACTGGTTAACTTTACGCAAAATCTGCAAAACGGGGCGGCGGGTTTCGAGCGGTTTGTAGAAATCCTCTCGATAAAACCCGCTATCACTAACTCGGAAGATGCCGTAACGTTAGACCGGGTCCGGGGAAAAATCCGATTCGAAAACGTCGGTTTCCGGTATTCGGGCGACAATTCTCCCGTGTTCAGTCATTTAAACTTAACCGTATCTCCGGGTGAAACCGTTGCGCTTGTCGGTTCGTCGGGAGCAGGCAAGACGACTCTGTGTCAGTTGATTCCCCGCTTCTACGACCCCATTGAGGGGAATGTTTACGTGGACGATCTGAACATTAAAGACGTGGAGCTAAAATCGCTGCGCAGTCAAATAGGAATTGTCCAGCAGGACGTTTATTTATTCGCGGGGACCGTACGCGATAATATCAGGTACGGAAAACCCGACGCAACCGACGAGGAAATTATAGCCGCCGCCAAACTGGCGCATGCTCATGAATTTATTACGGATTTACCGGGCGCTTATGAAGCTTTTGTCGGCCAGCGGGGAAACAAGCTTTCGGGCGGGCAGAAACAGCGCATCAGCATCGCCCGCGTTATTTTGAGAAACCCGGCCATCCTGATCTTCGACGAAGCCACTTCCGCACTTGACAACGAAAGCGAAAGAATCATTCAACACAGTTTGGAGATGCTGGCCCGAAACCGCACCGCCTTGATCATCGCCCACCGGTTGTCCACGATCCGGAATGCCGACCGGATTGTCTTGCTTACGGAACAGGGAATCGCCGAAGAGGGAACCCATGAGACGCTTATGAGACAGGGAGGGATGTACGCGAAGCTGTATAACATGCAGTCGAATTAAGCGCGGCGGATAGGCCTGCACGGATCACGGCGGGGATGTTCAAAAAAAGAGCGCTGCGGCAATCACAGACGCTCCTTTTTTCGCTTGGCCTTCTAATGGAACGGTTTTGTATGAAACGGGATAAACATTTCGTAACCCAAACGCTTCTTTCCCGTATAAATAGAACAAAATCGGTTGCCGTCCGGCGAGGGAGTTGTTCTTCTAAGCGCGGTTTAACCAAATAGAAGTCGAGGTTGTGCATCCTATGAACCAGACATTTACAGACCAGGCCGAAACCTGGTACCGGCTGGCTGAACAGAGAGCCGCGCAGTATTTCGCATCGCTTTATGAACAGGTCAAGGAGAAGAGCTATGTGCAGGTCCTGACTGAAGATATCCGCGTTTGGAAAAAAGATCATATCCCGCCTTTTTCGCTGGTTTCCTTTTTATCCGGGAAAAAAAGAAAGCCCGATTCACGGGATTATGCCCGATATATCCAATGGCTCCGTTACACGGGAAAATTGGACGATTATCTGGACCGGAGCATCTCTTACATTTATTTGCGGGATTTGGGCCAAGCCCTGGATTCTCCCGCCACACAGAAGAAAGTCCATAAACTGATCGGCGATATCAAACACCAATTGACGGATTCCGGCAAAGCGGACGGAGGAGATCAGCCGGATTATATAAGCTGGGCGGGTTTGTACCGGTGGGCGCAGAAGGAAGGGATCGAAACCGCGGCAATTTGGTTAATAGCCAAGCTCAAAAACGTTGCTTCCCGTATTCCGAAAGAAATGAATGCCGAGCAAGCCCAGCGCAAGCTGCTCAAAATCATTCTCGGGGTCATTCTGCACGTCGACGACGATATGGATGATAAAACGCCGCCGGACGAACGGTCCCGCAGACTGGATGAAGCCATCCGGCTCGGATATTCGTACGGTCTGACTTATCCTTTCATAGACGATCTCCTCGATTCCGGGATTTTAACCGACCCGGAGAAAGAACATTTTACCGGCATGATACGAAACGCGCTTCTTACGGGTTCCGTGCCTGAACTAGGCGAGTGGTCCGAGAATAACCGGATTTTGCTGGAATTCGTACATGCGGAGCTGCGGGATGCTTTTCAGTCGATCCAGGCGTACCAGCGGCCGGAAACACTTAGAACCTTTTATGAACAATCGTATGTGTTTTTCCATTCCCAAGAGTTGGATCGTATAAAGGATCTGTCCTGTGAGTCTTACACGAATGAAGAACTGTATCTCCCTATCATCTTAAAATCTTCTTCTTCCCGGCTGATTGTGCGTTCCGTACTTAGCGCGGACACGGACGAAGGATTCGATAACCGGACTTTTTATTACGGCATTTACAATCAGTTGGCCGATGATTTCGCGGATATGTTCGACGACAGGAAAGACGGTGCGGTAACCCCCTATACCTACTATTTAAAATACAGGGATCGCCGTCCGGATCTGATTAACCCTTATGAATTGTACTGGACGGTTATTTCCCATCTGATTCATAACGTGTACCGCTCCGATACCAAGACCCGTGAGGTCATTCTGGATCGTGCGATCAACGGTCTCAAACGATGTAAAGAACGTCTCGGCGCCGAAAAGTATACCGACCTTATGAATATATTCGCGTCCGGAGACCCCGAATTCAACCGTCTCGTGCAGACGATGGTAAGCAAAGCGGACAATGTCGATTTTTTCGATAAGCTGCTGCGGGATCAGGTGGTTGCCGTTCTCCAAAACAACCGGAAGGAGAAAGAGGCCTTCTCTGCTACGGTCGCCAGCGTACGTGATCAGATCAACAGCTTCCTGCACATTTCCAAGCCTGACGGAATGCCTGGGATAGGCGAAGCGCTTATTGACGCCGCCAATTACAGTCTGGAAGGCTCGGGAAAGCGTATCCGGCCTATCTTAACCTGGGTTATGGGCGTAAACGAGTACGGGCTGAAGGTGGAAGAAATCATCCCGCTTCTCAAATCGCTCGAATATATGCACACCGCCTCCCTGATCTTCGACGATCTGCCTTCCCAAGATAATGCATCCACGAGAAGAGGACGGCCGACGCTGCATCAGGTGCACAACATTGCCACCGCCGAGCTGACCGGTCTGTACCTGATCCAGAAGGCTACCCAAGAACAGACGTCGCTGGACCGTTTTCCGGCCAAGTCCGTCCTTGCGCTTATCCGCTATTCGGCCGAAAAGACCGAAGAAATGTGCATGGGACAGGCGATGGACCTGCAAGCTAGGGGCGAAGCATTAACTCTGGAGCAGTTGAACCGGATCTGCTTTTATAAAACCGGCATCGCATTCGAAGCGGCCCTCGTCATGCCGGCCATTCTTGCGGCAGTTCCGGCTCCCGAGATAGACGCCTTAAAAAAATTCGCCTATCATGCGGGCATTGCCTTCCAGATCAAAGACGATTTGCTTGACGCGGAAGGAAGCGTGGAGGTGCTCGGTAAACCTGCCGGCAAGGATATCGAAAACAACAACTCGACTTTTGTGACGATCCTAGGGCAGGACGGCGCAGGTAAAGAAATGTGGGAACATTACTGCCTCGCTATGGAATCGTTGAAAGAGGTTCCGCGCAATACCGCTTTCCTGAAGCATTTATTGACTTATATAGTCGGCCGGGATCATTAAGCGTGCGGGTGCACAACCAGATGGTTCTTTAAAAGAAAAAAAGCCGATTTTCTGAATACAGAAAATCGGCTTTCGCAGAGAAGAACGTTTACCCGAGATGTCTCTTTATTTTACGGAATGCGGCAGCTTTTTACTTACGAATACCATCATCAGCGACAAGACGAGAAAATAAAGCGGCATGGTGAGCAAAGAATCGTTATGAAGGTAACTCATACCGCTCGTGATCAAGCTGACCAGGATATAATAGCCCAAGCCGAAGATGGCGCCCGCAGTCCCGAGCACATCGCCGTATCGAACCAGAGCCAAGCTTAGACAGTTGGGTATGGCCATTCCGATGCCGAGCAGGAAGATGAAAATGCAGGTGGCCAGAAGGATTAGAAAGATTGCCGAAGGACTCGCATTATATAAGTTGATGGCGGTCATGCAGGCGGCTCCGATAGCGGAGAGGATCGTGCCGGTGACGATGATCTTTTCAGCAGCGAATCTCGTTAACAGTTTTTTCGACAACAAGGCTCCGAGAATGGAAGAAAGCGCCACTAGAATGCCGAAAATACCGAATTCGCCCGGTGTCAGTTGAAAATACTCGATAAAAATAAACGGTGACTCGGCATAATAACTGAACAAAAGACCATTCGTCGCCCCAATGAGAAAACCGAATGCCCATAACTTTTTATCGCCAATCATGCGCCGGAATACGGACCGGATTTTGATGGTGGTCGTTACGGTTCGTTTTGTCTCCGGAAGTGCAGCGAACGTATACGCAAAAACGGCCGCGCCCATGATAACGAGCGTGAGGAAAACCGCCCTGAAACCGAGCGCTTGATCGACCCACCCGCCAATTAACGGGCCGATCGCCGGAGTGAAGGCCAACGCTGCGGAAATTTGGGCAAAAACGGCGTGACGTTTGGCACCGTCGATACTCTCGCGCAGGATGGTTTGCGTGACAACCGATCCGGTACTGGCTCCAAAAGCCTGAAGAAACCGGCTTACGAGTAGCCATTCGGCGGTGCCGGACAAATAACACCCCAAGCTTCCGAGACCATAAACGAGGATGCCCCAAAGCAGCGCTGGACGCCGTCCGATAACATCGGAGAGCCTTCCCCAGCAAAAAACACCAAGGGCAAAGCCTAGGAAGTAGACACTGAGCGTCAGTTGGATCAAGTTCTGGCTGACCTGGAAATGATCCGCGATATCCGGTAAAGAAGGCGTGTATATCGTTTCGCTAATTTGCGGAAAACCCACAAGAATAATAAACAGCAGGATAGATGGTGTTGAGATTTTTTTTGTTAACACAGTTCATGCCCCCTATAAATTGAAAAATCTCAATTCGTCCCGGGTATTACGGGATAGGGGGCTTGCATTTAATCAATCGGGCAAATGACAGCATATAATTTCACCTTATTTTTTTTATAGGGGGGACTATACCGAGTATTATAGCAAGAATTCTATTTGGAGGGGAAATAAATGGAGACAGAGAGCTTGAAGCTCGCCCGGCTCACAAAATTGATTACGGAACATTACCATCTGGAGCCGCTTAGTATCAACCGGCAGCAAGGGGGATGGGCGTCCTTGGCTTACCGGATCGAGACCCCAAGTAACACGACTTATTTTTTGAAAGAGTATGAGAAAAAACGGTCGTCGACTCCCAAATTAACCGCACGGCTTGATAAATATATCCCGGTAACCTGCTGGCTTAACGAAAATACAAACCTGGCCGGTAAAATCCCGGTGCCTCTGAAAACTCAATCAGGGGAATATGGTTGTGAAAATGTAGACGGTATTTTTCTTCTTTACGAGTATATTCACGGGGAAACGATCGGAGAAAAGGCTTTAAACCAAACTCAGATTGAACAACTGACAATGATAGTGGCCGAGCTGCACAAGTTCGGAAACTCCATCCCGGTGCCAGCGGAGCATTTGACGGAGGATTTTCATGTCCCTTTTATGACCGCACTCCACGAAACGATGTCAGCCCGCGATTTACCTCCAGGATTAAAATCCGCAATAAAACCTTACGAAAACGTGTTGTTTGAGCATATAGCCGTTTTGCAGGACCTGTCATTGAAATTGGCCGGTCGCATGCTGCCTATGCGCTGGTGTCATACGGATATTCATCCCTGGAACATGATGCAGAGCGATCATCAGTTGATTTTGATTGATTGGGAAGGTTTGAAGCTGGCACCGGTGGAAGCCGACATCATGTTCCTGACGGATGAAATTTATTTTCACGATTTTTTCGCTTTATACCAAAAGATACATCCCGACTATGTCATAGATGAAGAAGCGCTCCGATTTTATAAAATCAGGAGGCTGCTTGAAGATATTTGGGAATTCACGGAACAATTTTTATATGACGAGCAAAGTGAGCCGGAAAAAGAAGGCACCCTCAAGCAATTGGTCCATGAATTGGAGTCTTTGAAGTGTGGCACACAGCTCTCGATTGACAAAATAAAACCCGAATAGTATTCTGATAAAAACATACGCTGCCGTATCTTAAGGGGGAGTCATGCAAGTAACCAGGGAAGATTGGGTAAAAGCCGGATTAAATAAACTCGCCGAAGCCGGCATCCATGAAGTTCGTGTCGAAGTGCTTGCCAAGGCGCTGAAAATAAGTAAAGGCAGCTTCTACCACTACTTTCGAGACCGTAAAGAACTGCTGGATTCCATGCTGGATTATTGGGAAGATCATGCAACCAAACGGATCATCCGGAATGTAGAGCAGGATAGCTTCTCATTGGAACAACTGCTTAATCTTAGTATCAATAACCGGGACAAGAAAATGGAGATCGGCATTTATGCCTGGGCTAAACATGATCCTGTCGTGGCATCCCGATTAGTCGATATCGAGGAACAAAGAATTCATTTTGTTACCGTCTTGTACGAGAAGAGGGGATTGACATTTTCAGAGGCCGCCGACAGAGCCAGACTTACCTATTTAACTTATGTGGGATGGATGACCCGGTTTGAGAGCAATACCAATTTTGATATCGTCAAGATGTTTGAGATTTTATTAAAAGGTTGAACACCGATGTCCCTCATGCGGCTGTACGTGCTGCGGGGGACATAAAAAATGCAGCACCATACGGATGCGTATGTTTTCGCGTGTTAACTACCCTGGTCAAGTTTTAAAAAAACGAATGGGGAGGCGGATGGTATGAAATCCGTTATGGTTTTGTCGGCCGTAAGTATTTTGGCTCTAATCAGCATCTTACATATTTATTGGGCCTACGGGGGGCGCCGGGGAATCGGGGCTGCCATACCTTCGAAAGCGGGGGAGTACAAGCCTGCTTTTACTCCCGGGAAGCCGGCTACGCTCTTAGTGGCTGTTCTTCTCTTCATGGTCTGTGTCATACTCCTGGTGCAAGGCGGTTATATAGATTCATTTCCGGCAAATGTCCTCACAAGAACGGGGTGTATCGTTTGCGCTTCTGTTTTCATTTTGCGGGCGGTTGGCGACTTTAGACATGTAGGCTTTTTTAAAAAAGTAAAGCACACGGTATTTGCAAGAAATGATACGTGGTTGTATAGTCCGCTTTGTTTGTATTTAGGGCTAACGTGTGCGGTTCTTCTGTTTTAAAACGAAGAGGCAGCCCTTGAGGGTTGCCTCTTCACGGAAATTAGATTCTTCGTTCAAATATCAGAACGTTCCGTTTGGATATCACAAGCCGGAAACCGTTTCTTAAAAGACATCGTTCAGCAAATAGCACGCGACCGCCAAAAAATAAGAAACGGCTGCATGGTCTGGCGCTGCCGATTATACGGAAGGCGATGATAATTCTTCGTCCGGTTATGATACTGCGTCTAAACTTGATTTCTACTATATCTTTTCTTATGCGGGCCATATTCATCACCTCGCTTTCCTTTGAATACTATAGATAATGCGAGAGTGAATAGAATGGTAACTTAGAATTGATCCGTATACCGCACAATTTCATGCATAACTTCATGATTGGGACGCAGGACCGTGTATTCATTGCCGGTTCATTGCCGATCGTTCAACCTTTTTCCGTCTTTACAGTAAGCTATTGGCGGCAATCACGAGAAGCATCATGCCGCTAACCAGGGTGCCGAATTGGCCCAACGTAAAGGAACCGATGCGGATGCGGGCAACTTTACCGCCCAGCCAGACTCCAAGCCATACGGTGAGAAAACTTCCGAAAGCCGCCGTAAGAGATATCGCAAAGGGAGAGAGGCCGAGCAGCCCCGCACTTAACCCGTTGGTCAGCGCATTGGCCGAAAGGGCAATCCCCAGAATGAACGATTCGGCGATTCCGATATGCTTCGAATTGTCCCGGTCCACCTGCTCGGGATTCCGTAGAATCGACCGTAATCCATTTTCGTTCCTCTTTGACGGAGAGGAAGCTACTTCGGGTTCCTTTCCCGGAGCTGCCATCAAAATGATCCGTATTCCGATGAAGAATAGGCTAAACGCGCTCAGAAGGACGGGGAGCATGCCGGGCAGGACGGAGGAGATCCATTTTCCAAACCATATTCCCGTATAGCTGAATAAGAAGCAGACACCGGCAACGATCAAGTTGGACAACATTCCGATTCGGATTTTTCGAATCCCGTAAGAAATTCCCACACCTAAATTATCGAGACTCGATGAAATTGCAAAACCTAAGATTACCAGCCACGCCATTTTCTCAACACCTCGTTATGATGTATTTGCTTTTAGGGTATGTGCCGTTGAGAAAGTAGTGCCAGTACCACCAAAAAACTCAATACACTCAATAAACTTCACATGTTTACGGACAAAGACAAGGTAAATTTTTCAACAGTCGTTCATATACTGGTTCATAAAGGGTCGAGAAAGGAGATGCTCCCATGGAAGCCCTGGATCCGCCGAAGGAAAGCACGATTGGAGAACTTGTTAAGGTTCAGTTGAAAAAGCAATCGCTTTCCATGCGTAAGCTCAGCAGTCTCTCCGGAATGGACACCGCTACGATTTCTCGGATCGTAAACGGCAAACAGGAGCCGAAACTCATTCATCTAAAGCTTTTTTCCGAATACCTGGATCTGTCGCTGGATAGGTTGATCGAAGCTTCCGGTTATATCGTGAACCCTGTTAAAGAAACCGGTTATTCTCATATCCATCAATCGCTGGGCGTGCTGCTGGAATTGTTCGGGGACTCCAGCGTGTCCGATTTAAAAGCGACGACGGGTCGCATTGAGCAGGAATTGGCCAAATACGAGCTGTACGCACAGACGGAGGAAGGACACGGCTTGATTCGCCGGGAATTCGAAGCCAAGCTGGCACAAGTAAACGGGGTAGGGCCGTTAATCGACCAATTGAAGGAAATGTATACGCTCTACTGCGCCAAAAGTGCCTCAGAAACCGATCAGGCTATCCTCGGAAGCGCTTTGCTGTATTTCATTCTGTCTGCCGATATTATTCCCGACTATATGTTTCCGATCGGTTACGTGGACGATGCCATGGCAGTTTATCTTGTTCTAGACAGGCTGAGTCAAAGAGGGTTTCCGCATAAGCTTTGACCGCCTGGAGGCGGTTTTTTTATTGGACGGATATTGATGAAGAGGGAATAAAGATACGGTTGCCTTTCTCATGTGATGGAGCATTTATAATAGGAGAGTTTCCTATAAGAGTTTTGTACCTGTTTCGAACCTTATGGAGGGGGTAAAATAAAACCATCTTTCTAGAATACGTTACGAATAGAGGGGATCTATGGATTCAAAAAGAGTAAGGAACACCGGTGACGAATTTCACGGCGACGGGACATTTATGCGGGTCGCCGCAGCGCTTCGAGAAGCCGGTTGTGTCTTCGCGGAAGAGGAGTCCCGGCTGCTCATTTCCGCCGCACAAACGCCATCCGAGCTATCCGCTATGGTGGACCGGCGATCTGCCGGTCTCCCGCTTGAGCACGTGATCGGCTGGGCGGAGTTTTGCGGTCTGCGGATAGCGGTGGAACGCGGAGTCTTCGTTCCCCGGCAGCGTACCGGGTTTCTTGTACGCCAGGTTGCAGCCCTTGCAGGGAAGAAGGTGGTGGCTGTCGACCTTTGCTGCGGGACGGGCGCGGTGGGCGTCGCCCTGGCCTCCGCATTGCAGCGGATCGAGCTGTACGCCGTCGACATCGATCCCGCCGCTGTGCGGTGCGCGCGCCGCAACGTCTCGGCCGTAGGGGGCCGCGTATACGAAGGCGACCTCTACGATCCGCTGCCCGCCGACCTGCGTGGGCGAGTCGACGTACTGACGGCCAACGCACCGTATGTGCCGACCGCGTCGGTCAGACTGCTGCCCGCCGAGGCCCGCATCCACGAGGCCCGGGTGGCGCTTGACGGAGGGGAGGACGGGCTTGACATCCAGCGCCGGGTAGCTGCCGAGGCGCCGCTATGGCTGGCACCCGGCGGTCACCTGGCGGTGGAGACAAGCCGGCGGCAGGCACCGCAGACCGCCGAAATTTTTGCCCGCAGCGGGCTGAATGCGAGGGTGGTCTGCTCCGACGAGCTGGACGCCGCTGTCGTCATCGGAAGCCGATGAGAAATCCGGCAGAATGGGAAGTTGACCACCGTCATATGACGCAGAGCACCGCGCGCTGGTAGATTCGCGCGGTGGGAAGATGCGCTAACCTGCCCGTTAGTTTAACCGGTTGCCCGATAGACACTCAGCTAATCGGTTAGTGGGCTGCGTGCGCAAGTTCTTGCCATTTTCGGCAAACTACCCAAGTTCTTGTCATTGGGTCAGGACAAGTACTTGGGTGATTAAAACAAAAAAGCCGCAGTTTATACGGCTTTCATAGTCTATATGTATTCATCCTTGAACCCGATTTGTCGGGACATTTTGCTCAATGGCTCGGTGGAATGGCAAAGAAGTTTCTTTGCATGTTTTATACGCAGATGAACTAAATAATCAGTCGGCTTTTGGCCGGTCAATGTTTTGGACTGTTGACTATATTGCCATCGGATCGTTCCTGCCATGTTAGCTAGCTCACTCGTTAACAGATTAGATATACATCGTAAGCCGCATATTGTGCGGTTTATTCTTTTTGATTGCTTACCTAAAAAATTTCTGCTATGATCAGAACGACTTATTAAATGCGTTTAATAAGTTAGTGAGGAGTGTGATACAGAGTGAGTGAGCTGCCTCCTACATCCAATGACGGCATGAAAAAAGCGATCCTTAGCAGCATACGTGCGGCTCTTCTGGAGCTGGAAAGTGCAACGAAGGTTGAACTTAGTCACAAACTAGGCATCAGTTTTCCGACTGTGAGTAAGTTTCTGACGCAAATGGAGCAGGAAGGGGAAATTTATTCAGCCGGTCTTGACGGTTCGAGCGGGGGAAGAAGAGCCGAAAGATACGTATATAACCCGGATTATCTGCTTGGGTTGGCTCTGTTTTTGGAGAAAGCCGAAACGAATTACACGATATTTAATGCTTCGGGCGAGATAAAAGAACAAGGAACAACGTCCGGTATGCTGCTGGACCCTGTTATCTGCTTATCGGATCAAATCGGCAAAATTCTCGCAAAATACCCGAAAATCGGGTCTATAGCGGTCGGCGTTCCCGGCGCGGTCAATAACGGCCGCATCATCTACATACCCGGGTATGAGCAGTTTCATCATTTTGATCTGAAGAGCGATTTTGAAGAGCGTTTTTCCATCCCGGTAGCGGTTGAGAACGATATGAATGCGGCGATTCTCGGATATAGTTTAAACGCGGCCAAGACGGAAAATCCGTCCATGATCTATTTGTATTTCGGACAAAACGGGCCCGGTGCCGGCATTCTGGTCAATGGGGACGTGGTACGGGGAAGCACGTTCTTCTCGGGAGAAGTTTCTTTCGTGCCTCAGTATGATGACCGCAATTTCCTCCAGGCTTTGAAGCGGAAAGCGGGACCGGGGGGAATACCCGGCGGCGAGAAGGAGATAGATGCCATCAGCAGGCTGGTCGCTTCGTTTACCGCTATTCTTAATCCCCATGCGATTATTTTTTGCGACGATGAAGCAAGCGGCCAACTTCTTGATGAAATCGCAAGCAGGAGCGCGACTTACATACCGGAAGAGCATCTTCCGGAACTTACGACCAGTGATTGGAAGCGGGATTATTTACGGGGATTACAGCGCCTCGGGCTTGACCTTATGATTCGGGAGAAGAGGTGACCTATGGCTACTTTCTTTTTATTGATTATTTATATGGCATTTATCAGCTTGGGACTGCCTGATTCCTTGCTGGGATCGGCCTGGCCCGTCATGCAGACGGATCTTGGCGCGCCGCTTGAAACCGCCGGTTTGCTGTTTATGACCGTCACAGCCGGCACGATTGTTTCCAGTATGGCAAGCGGAACCCTGCTTAAATGGTTCGGAACGGGGAAACTCACCCTCATCAGCTGTATCATGACGGCCGGTGCTCTGCTCGGCTTCGCTGTTGCGCCGTCGCTTGTCTGGTTAATGCTCTGCGCCATCCCCCTTGGATTGGGCGGAGGCGCCGTAGATGCGGGCCTCAACAATTACGTTGCCGCACATTACAAAGCGCATCATATGAGCTGGCTTCATTGCTTCTGGGGAGTAGGGGCTACGTTCGGCCCGATTATTATGGCGCAATATATTTCAGGACCGGACTCCTGGAGGGACGGATACTTGACGGTTGCCGGGATTCAGTTTGCCCTGGTGATTCTCCTGTTCGTTACCCTGCCCTTATGGAACCGGGTAGCAAAGAACAACCACACCGCTTTAAGTGAAGAAAAAGAAGACCTGCACGGGGCGGAAGACCGGGGTGCCGACAGTTCCGTAAAGCCTTTACGAGTCAGGGGCGTTAAGCTGGCTTTAGTTTCCTTCTTGTTTTATTCCGGAGTGGAAGCGACAATCGGGCTGTGGGGAAGCAGCTTTCTGGTGAATATGAAAGAAGTGCCGGCCGCGGTTGGCGCGCAGTGGGTGTCCCTTTATTATGCGGGAATTACAATCGGCAGAATGGTTACGGGGTTTATTACGTTCAAAGTGGCTAACCGAACCCTTATCCGGGCAGGCCAAATCACCGCTCTCGCAGGCGCGGTTTTGCTGATTCTGCCGCTGCCGCCTGTTTTCTCGCTTGCGGGTTTTATGATAACGGGATTGGGCCTCGCGCCAATCTACCCGTGCATGCTTCATGAAACGCCCGTGCGTTTCGGCCGGAAGCACTCCCAGTCGATTATGGGGTACCAAATGGCCGTAGCCTACGTGGGCAGCACCTTTATGCCTCCTCTGCTCGGTTTTCTGGCTTCTCTTTTCGGCATCGGAGTTTTCCCGTTTTATATTGTACTTTCCGCTGCTGCCATGCTCTTGTTCTCGGAAAAACTGAATGCCTTCTTAACGGCCGGGAAGAATGCCTTGAAGAACAACACGACTTTCACAGGTTGATTATTTTGTCTTTATGCATTCCTAAGCTATAATAGATGTACAAAAAAATAGGGGAGGCTTTTCAATGAGCCAGCGTTACCGAATTACAAGAGCGTTTCAGGAAAACGGCAATTCCGCCAAAACCATCTCTTTGGAGGAGTGCAAACAGATTTTCTCGTCCAAAGCTGATTTTGCTTATACATCCGTTTTTACGGTGAAAGGCTCTACCAGCATGTCTATTGAGGGAGATTTTTTCATTTGGAGCTACGACGAGGATACCCAGATTCCGTTCAGGCATTATGACGGCGACCTCTACGTATCCGGTACGAATAAAGTCGTTATTCCCTTAGTCATTGAAATTGCGAGTGAATTAGAGGCGGATGTGCAGGAAGAGTAGATCTTTTCAATCCGTGTCCAGCCTAAACTGAATCATACGAATGCGGGAAGCCTGCCGGGTACATGAGTCCGGTTGGCTTTTTTTTGCGCGAGTGAGGGCCGGAACTTTCCTTACAAACTTGTAAGTTTCGTGTAATCTAGCGGAATACGATCCATGACGTTTTCCTTCTATACTAGGTGTAAGTCTTCGCGAGAAGCCGTCTGATCTTACAACCGAAAATGAAGGAGACACCATGGAAACGAAATTACGAAAACTTATTTGGACCGGAATCGTTCTGTATACCCTGTTGATTTTGTATTTTATGTTTTTTGCCTTTCATAGAGTGGAGCATCAATACAGTGAGTACGGATACGAGTTTATGCTGGTTCCCGAGGCGGTTCCGCTTCTTTTTCCCGATCTCTCGGATCTCTCCTTTTCGTGGATCTATAACCTCGGCAACATAGCCGCCTTCATCCCGTACGGAATATTCGTGCCCTTGCTGCTTCGTACACCGGTTTGGAAGTTCTTATCCTGGTTTGTCATGGCGATTATAGTCTTGGAAACTCTGCAATCGTTAACGTTTCTAGGTACTTTTGACGTGGATGATATCATTTCAAATACATTGGGGGCTTCTATCGGATGGTGTGTATACAAGGTTGCCGCTTTCCCGAAAAACTTTTGGAAAAAGCTGATGGCTTCGGGCTTAACCGTCGCCGTCCTGCTGATCGGAATTATGAGCTTATCCGAGCTCATTGATTTTACGCTGCAAAAAAGAGAAGGGCCCCTTCACGCTTTGAATGAAATGAAAGAAGCTGCGGACAATAGGCCGCTGACGAAAGATTTACCCGAATTCACAGTCGGGGGCGAGAAAATAAAGCCGAATCTAAATGTGTACGGCAGTAAAGGGAATGAGAGCCAAACCTATACTTATAACTGGGCGGCCAAAAAGGAAGCCCACTTGTATGCTTCTTATGGAATCCCTGATAACGGCGATACTGCCGGTGAACTGATTATTACGGCTGACGGCCAGGAGAGAGTTTATTATACGGAGAGCACACAAGTGGTACCTGTGGACATCCCGTTTCATCAACTAAACGAACTTACGATTACGCTTAAAGGAAATGCGAAGCTGTGGGATGTTACAATCCGTGAAAAGAAGCATTGGTGGGAATGACAAAAGAGCTTGTCTTCATTAGAAGGCAAGCTCTTTTCGTCTTTTGTACCTGTTAATTTTACGAGGAAAACGGGGCAAAAGGCAGCGAATCTTTCAAGGCCCACAGCTCTTCGAAATTTCTTACCCGGTGATCGGCGAGTGAAAGATCCTGATTGCCCGAACCGGGATTTTGAATTCCGATGCATCGCATACCGGCGCTTTTCGCGGCCTTGACGCCGTTGCGCGAATCTTCGATGACGAGACAGGAAGAGGGCTCCACTCCCAGCAAGCCGGCCGCATGAAGAAAAATGTCCGGCGCCGGTTTCCCGTGCTGGACTTCCTCTCCGCTGACCCGTACGTCGAAATAGGAGCCAAGGCCGGTCTTGTCCATAATCAGCTCAATAAGCGGCCGGGGGGAAGAGGAAGCGACAGCTACCGGAATTTGCTTTTCTTTCAGCCAGCTTAACCAGCGCTCCACTTGAGGCATGGCCGTAAGCTGCGTATGTCCGGACATACTATTCATCACATTGTCCTTGTGATACGTTAACACCTGATCCAGCGCGAACGGAATCCGGTGCTTCTCCAGTATTTGCTCCCACATGGATTCCAGCGTTACCCCGACAAAACTATGATGGTCTTCTTCGCTCACGGGCACGCCGAAATGGTTGAACGAACTGCGTTCAATATCGAAATAAATCGGTTCGCTATCTATAAGGACGCCGTCCATATCGAATAGAACCGCTTCTATGGAAGCTGCCTTCCGTGCGGATTTGTTTAAATCCTCCAATGAAACTCCTCCTTTGACATACAGCGCGGATTACAACCCCATGCTAGCATATAAGCTCCTTCTTTTAAAGGTTTAAAAGACTGCTCGGGGCCTAGTCCGTCTCTTTACGATTTTTGCATCCAATCCCAGGGCCTCTGGCCAGGCCCTTGCAGCCGGAACGATCTTTTCAAAAGGGGTCCCGCTATGTTATACTTTATGCAAGCAAGTACTTGCATGCATGGAAGGTGATACGGATGGAACAAAGTGCGCAAGAAACCCGGGATAAGATTTTAACGGCCGCCATCTCTTTAATGAAGGTAAACGGGTACAAAGGCATGACGACACGTTCAATCGCAAAAGCAGCCGGCGTGAACGAAAGTACGATTTTCCGCCATTTCGTTAATAAACAAGGGATTTTGGACGCCTTAGTGGATCGGTATTCCTATGTTCACGGCATCCATCAAGTCTTTGACAGCTTAACGGGGGAGCTTCAATCCGACCTGATCCGCGTTGCGGAAGCGTACCAGGAGTTTATGAAGCATAATGGCGAGATGGTGTTGATCGGATTGAGAGAGACCGGGCAGTTTCCTGAACTGGACGAAAAAACAGCCGCTATACCGATTCAATTAAAGAAGCTGCTTGTCGACTATTTAACGCGTATGCACGAGAAGGGTGTTATCCGGAGAACCGATTTTGAAGCGTCGGCGATGACTTTTATTTGGATGAATCTCGGTTATTTTATATCCGCTTCGCTCTACGGTCAAAAAATAACGCTCGTAAAAACCGAAGATTTTTTACAGTACGGTGTCCGTACATTCGCTCAAGGTTTGTTGGAAGGGCATTAGATGACCGATAAAATCGCAGCCAGGGGAAATGTGAAGATGAACCATGTGGAAGTTATCATAATCGGCGGAGGACAAGCCGGTCTCGCTATGGGGTATTTTCTGAAGCAGAAAGGAGTAACCTTCCTCATTCTGGATGCCCATAAGCGAACCGGAGATTCCTGGAGAGTCCGCTACGATTCCTTGACTTTATTTACACCGCGGATGTACAGCAGCCTTCCCGGCATGAGCTTTCCGGGGGTGCCTGACGGTTTGCCTGCCAAGGATGAAACGGCAGATTACTTGGAGGCGTATGCCAAGGCGTTTGACCTGCCCATCCGGCATCGGACGAAGGTGCATTCCCTTTCGAAACATGAAGGGGGTTTTAAAATTGAAACCGGTCAGGAAACTTTTACTGCCCGTCAAGTGGTTGTGGCCACGGGGCCCTTTCAACAACCTGTCATCCCGGATTTTGCGAAAAAACTGCCAAAAGAAATCGTTCAGCTGCATTCTTCCGGCTATAAAAATGAATCCCAGCTTGCGGACGGTCCCGTACTGGTCGTTGGCGGCGGAAATTCGGGTGCGCAAATCGCGGTTGAACTTTCCGGCCGCAGGCAGGTCACGATCTCGGTGAGCCGGCCCATGAGCTTTAAACCTATGCAAGTGTTCGGAAGAAACATTTTCTGGTATTTTGAGAGATTCGGTTTGCTGAAAGCGAACACGGAGTCTCCACTTGGTTCTTGGCTGAAAAAGCAGCCCGAGCAAGTATACGGAACCGAATTAAAATTCCTCCTGAAAAAAAGAATCGTTTCGTTGAAAGGAAGAGCAATAGATGCAGACTCCGCAGGGGTCCTCTTTAAGGACGAAACGCGGATGAAGGTATCTACTGTCATTTGGGCTACCGGCTTTCGAAGCGATTATTCGTGGATCGACATTCCGGAAACGGCAGATGTCAGCGGGAAGCCGATTCATCGCGGCGGTGTCAGCAAGGTGAAGGGATTGTATTATTTGGGATTGCCTTGGCAATCCTGCCGCGGATCCGCTTTGTTAGGATGGATGGGGCGAGATGCCGCACACTTGGCGGATGTCATCGCCCGGCATAAATAAAAAGAAATTCGTAAAAGGCTCCTTGAGCATCAGAAGTTTGCCGATGCCGGAATCAAACTGACGAAGGCTCATTTCCAGCGTCTTGCTGGAAACATAAGATCCGCTGCCACCTCTCCCGGCAGCGGATTTTTTATGATTGGCGACAGTCTATTTTCTTGTTCCGAACACTGAGCTTGTCCGATAGGTAGTCCCGTTGGCTTTTCGTAATGATAACCGCAAGGATATGCCGTTTATAAAATGAATCTTGATTTCAAACCGTGGCAGAGGTCCACGCAGGCGGAAATTCGGATGCATATGCTTACAGCATGCTTTACAAAACATTTAAACGAGAGGGATGACCAATGGCGGTTGGAAAAATGAAAAAGTACAAAGTCATGTTGAAACATCCCGTTTTGCGTCCGCATTTACCTAAAACCCGGTGGTTTACGAAATCGAGGACCAAGCGAATGCTGAAAACCTATTCATCGGTCTTCATAAAACCTAATCACGGGAGTGGCGGCAGCGGGATTATCCGGGTCAAGAGATTGAAAAAACGGTACGAGGTTCGTAGTGCTTCAAGACGTAAGGTTGTTCGATCTCGTTTTCTCTTTAAAGCCATTAAGTCATACCGGAATCCCGGACGTCAGTATTTGGTACAGAGAGGACTTCGGTTAGCCAAGTACCACGGGGCGATTTTTGACATCCGGATTTACTTACAGAAGCCGCGGGGGAAATGGGTTATATCCGGCGTCGTCGCTCGTGTCGCGGCACCGCGTAAGTATGTGACAAATTATCTTAAAGGAGGGCATGCAGTATCTTTGAATCGGGCACTTTACAGTCTTTTTAAGCACAATCGCACAAAAGTGAAAACTTATTTGCGCAAAATTTCCAAACTGTGCATCACCATAGCCAAAACGGTTAATAAGCGGCACCCGGTTCGCGAATTGGGGGTTGACATTGCCATAGATAAAAAAGGCCGTATTTGGATTATTGAAGCCAATTCGCGCCCGGGACATATGTTATTTACCCAACTTTCCGATCGTACGATGATCAACACCATCCGAAGAAACAAGCGTCTTATTCGAAAGTAGGTTTCATGCACGTTACTCTAGGGGGAGAAGGAGAGCATTCCAATGAAAAAAACAAAGCAGCTTAGAGACTTGATCCATTCACAAAAACCGGAGTTTATTATGGAAGCCCATAATGGTCTGTCGGCCAAAATAGTGGAGGAGGCGGGTTTTAAAGGAATCTGGGCCAGCGGGTTATCCATTTCCGCAGCGATGGGAGTAAGGGATAACAATGAGGCCTCCTGGACACAAGTTTTGGATGTTTTGGAATTCATGAGTGATGCTACCTCCATCCCGATTTTGCTGGACGGAGATACGGGGTACGGCAACTTTAATAACGCAAGACGGCTAGTGAAGAAGCTGGAGCAGCGTCATATTGCGGGAGTATGCATTGAAGATAAGCAATTCCCCAAAACGAATTCTTTTATTAACGGTCAAGAACAGTCTTTGGCTGATATTGAAGAGTTTTCCGGAAAAATTAAGGCGATGAAAGATACCCAAACGGATGAGAATTTTACGGTGGTGGCCAGAGTCGAAGCATTTATTACGGGGAAAGGGCTTAATGTGGCGCTGCAGCGGGCGGAAGCGTACCGGAAAGCAGGAGCCGATGCCGTATTCATACACAGCAAAAGATCGGATGTCGCAGAGATTGAAGCGTTCATGAAGGAATGGGCCGGAAGATTGCCGGTCGTGATCGTGCCTACCAAATACTATACGACCCCAACCGTGAGGTTTCAGGAGATGGGGATTAGCCTGGTGATCTGGGCAAACCATAATTTGAGGGCATCCATTCAAGCCATGAAACACTTGTCCGATCGAATTTACCGGGATCAAAGCCTGGTTCATGTCGAAAAAGACGTCGCACCCCTGGAAGAAGTATTCAGACTTCAAGGGGCCGAAGAGCTGGAAGCTGCGGAACAGCAATACCTTCCGTCGTCAGAACCGGATTCGGGTGAGCATGCATAATGGACACCAAATTGTTTGGAGAAGAGTTGAAAAAATTAGGTTATTCCTTTTTCAGCGGTGTTCCTTGTTCCTTTTTAAAAAATTTGATCAATTATGCCATAAACGAGTGCGATTATGTTGCAGCGGCTAACGAAGGAGATGCCGTCGCTATTGCATCGGGAGCTTATGTAGGGGGGAAGAAGTCGGTAGTCCTTATGCAAAATTCAGGACTGACCAACGCTGTTTCGCCACTCACCTCTCTTAATTACCCTTTTCGTATTCCGCTGCTCGGATTTGTCAGTCTGCGCGGAGAGCCGGGCATACCCGACGAACCTCAGCATGAACTAATGGGCCGGATTACAACGCAAATGCTGGATTTGATGGATGTGGAATGGCAGTATCTTTCCAAAGATTTTGAGGAGGCAAAAAAGCAACTGATTCAGGCTGACGAGCACATTGGCCGGAATCGCCCGTTCTTTTTTGTCGTTAAGAAAGGCACTTTTGACAAAGTGCAGCTGCGAGATCAGCCAACCTCCATTCAATTAAATCAGATCCGCCAGCATGCTCATACGGATCATCAAATGCCAACACGGTATGAGGCGTTATCCGCGATTAACTCCATGAAAGACGGCAATACCGTTCAGCTCGCGACAACGGGTAAAACCGGACGCGAATTGTATGAAATCGAAGATGCGGACAACAACCTGTACATGGTAGGTTCTATGGGATGCATCAGTTCCCTTGGACTCGGTTTGGCTTTGAGTCAACCAAACAAAGATATCGTCGTCATTGACGGAGACGGTTCTCTCCTGATGCGTATGGGAAGCCTGGCAACCAACGCGTATTATCATCCGGCCAACATGATTCATATTCTGCTCGATAACAACGCCCATGAATCAACAGGCGGGCAAAGTACGGTATCCCATTCCATTCATTTTATAGATATTGCCGCCTCCTGCGGGTATACGAACTCGGTTCACGCTCACAGTCTCGAGGAACTGCAAGCTTTTTTACAAGAATGGAAAGTGAACAAAGGTCTTACGTTCGTGCTCCTGAGAATATCCAAACATTCCAAGGATCAGCTTGCTCGTCCGCATATGAAGCCTCACGAAGTAAAGGAACGTCTGCAGCGTTTTATTCATAACGATTCTTAGAAGGATAAGGAAGTGGGCGGTTCATGAATTCCTCCGTCAAAAAAAACATCTTACTTACCCCTGGTCCGGCAACGACTACAGATAGTGTGAAACGGTCGCAGGTGGTTCCGGATATTTGTCCTCGCGAAGCCGAGTTCGGTCAAATTATGGCGTATATTTCCACGGAACTTACCCGGCTGGTTGCAGACCCGGATCATTATGCGACCGTTTTGTTTGGCGGATCGGGTACGGCGGCGGTAGAATCCATCCTCAGTTCGGTGCCGAATCACGATACGGTAGTCATTATCAACAATGGAGCCTACGGAAAACGGATGTGCGAGATAGCGGAGGTTTACGGAGTGAACTATTTTGAATACAAGAGTCCTCCCGATGATGCTATTGATTTGACTGATTTGGAAAGACACATCCAATCCTCCCAACGAACCATCTCCCATCTGGCGGTCGTACATCATGAGACGACAACCGGTCTGCTTAACAAGATAAAGGATATCGGAGAATTATGCAAAAGGTATCAAATCGACATGATTGTAGATGCCATGAGTTCATTTGCGGCCATTCCGATTCAATTAAAGGAAATGAACATTGCCTACCTGGCGGCTAGCTCCAACAAAAACATACAGGGAATGGCCGGGGTATCGTTCGTGATAGCCGAAAAAAATAAATTGGAGAATTTGAAAGGACAGAAACCAAGGAGTTATTACTTGAATTTATATGCTCAATACAACTATTTTGCGGAGCATGGGCAGATGCGGTTCACTCCTCCGGTCCAAACCTTATATGCGCTTAGACAAGCGATTGAGGAATTAAAGCAGGAGGGAGTAGATAAAAGGTACGAACGCTACGCGATATCCTGGAAAACCTTAATTAACGGGTTAGCCCGACTGGGTCTGACCTATATCGTCCCCGAAGAGCATCATTCCAAAATCATCACTTCCATTCTCGAACCTCAATGTGCGGGCTATAACTTTCAATCTATGCATGATTATTTTTACAGCAACGGCATTATGATCTATCCCGGCAAACTCACGAAACTAAATACGTTCCGGATTGCCAATATAGGCGATATAACGTACAAGGAAATGGAGTTGTTTTTGGAACTGCTTGAACGCTATCTCAGTAGTCTAAAATGCGGATGAGAAAGGTGGAGTCCTATGGGATCGAATACAAGAAATAAGTGGTACAAATATTTGATATTGAGAAGGCATGCATCTCTAAAACGATACGTACTCAAAACGAGGCTCCTGACCCGGTATAATTTTTCGAAACTTCTCTCCAAGTACAGGCATGTTATCGTGAAGCCGGTGTGGGGGAGCCGTGGACGGGGGGTCATTCAAGTCTCATGGAAAGGAAATCATAAGTACGCCGTACATTACGAGAATAGAAAAATTATAATTCGGGGTCGAACTAATACGTATCGTTATATTAGAAGAAAAATCGGGTATGCCAGTTACATGGTTCAACGCAGAATTACCCGTCCTACCATCAACAAACGCCCTTTTGATATGAGAGTTATCATTCAACGGAGAATGTACTCATCTGAATGGGTAGTCACAGGAAAGGTGATCAAAGTTGCAGGCAAAGGTTATATCGTTTCCAACCATACACGGAGTAAGGGGACATTGCACCGTTTTAAATCCGGCATTAGACGATCTTCCGTTCGGCACTTGTCCGCCAGTGCGTTAGAGTCCCATATTGATCGTGTTTCCATACGTTCGGCGAAAAGATTAAGCGCATATTTTCCGGGACACCGTATATATGGACTGGACGTCGGAATAAACCGGAAAGGACGTATCGGAATTATTGAAGCTAATCTTTATCCGGCCAGTTCTCATTTCCTTAAACTGAAGGATAAAACGATGTATTACCGCATTATGGATTACAAAAACGGCTAAGACAAAATGGATGATTGATTAACGATACATGTTCTTTTCTCAATTTAAAGACATGTATCGTTTTCCGATGAAGGAGAAACACGCGGCTGCAAACAGAACATTTCGTAAATTCAGCACCCTATCAGAAGCTCGATATGTATGTTTAAATCCTTCATAATAAATTTATGTATAGGATCTTGTTCGATGGCCTTAGGAACGCACATAGACCCCATGAAACGCGCTAGAAATCGTGTTTTATACCGGCGTATAGTGTGATATTATATAGACCTGTATAAAAAGGAGGGGTTCTTTGCGTTATCTACTTGTTGATGCAAATTCGTTGAACGGGCGGTCTTACTTAGGCGGCGGGAGGGAACTATGACACTCTCTCTGATCGTGCTGGTAGTTGCTGCGGTTTTTGTCGGCGCCTTCATGAAATCTATGTTCGGCTTCGGAGAGGCGATCGTGAGCATGCCTTTGCTCGCCCTGCTGCCGGTGCCTCTGCAAACGTCGGTTGCCCTGATCGGTTTGGCGGGACTGACCGTTGCTTTGTTGACCGTGTTCAGCGGTTGGCGCCATGTTGAACGTCCTGTCCTGATTCGATTGGCTGTTTCCACCGTAATCGGTATTCCTTGCGGGCTTATTATGCTTCACCTCATTCCCGCTATCGTGATTACTTCCGCACTTGGTCTTTTCTTAATCATGTTCGGCTGCTATTCCTTATTGAAGAAATTACTCTCCCGGAAAATCGGGCGGCCCTTGCTTAACAGCCGAGGATGGGTTTTGCCGTTCGGTTTTGCTTCCGGAGTTCTTGGCAGCGCTTATAATTTTAACGGCGTGCCGGTCGTTGTTTACGGGACCTTGCGGCGCTGGAATCCGGATCGCTTCCGGGGAACGCTGCAGGCTCATTTTCTTATATCCGGCTTGCTCGTTGTGACAGGACATGCGCTTGGCGGGTTATGGACGTTGGACGCATTTGTTTTGTACGGGTACTCTTTACCGGCTATTCTCGCAGCTACCGGACTTGGCGTTCTTTTGAATAAGCGAATTTCGGCTGATAAATTTGAACGGTATTTATTTATGATGATTATCCTGCTTGGATTTCTGTTAATCCTGCCAAGCGGTTCTAACTAGGCTTACTTCTCATCCTTCACGGCATCGTACAATTCAAATCGAGATACAAGCGACTAAAATCCCTGTTGTGGTAAAATAAGTAAGCGGATTATTTTTTAGTTACATAGGAAAGAGGCGATGTGGTATGAATGATGAGACCAACAAAGAGATATTAAGAGAACTGAGAATCTTAAACGAAAAGATCGATCATTTAACCGCAGCAAAAGGATTATCCACCCCTTATAAATTTTTAGCCGTTTTTATCGGGTTTGCGGTGATTGGTCCTACAGCTGCTGTGATTTTGTCGATCTTGTTAAAGTTATTCTAGATACTTGTAAAGGGAAAGAGAGGGTTGAGAGAAATGGGAGGTAGGCCGGGGATCGCCAGGGTAATGGATCGTTTGGGGAATCAAGGCACGAAGATTTATCTGGGATTTGCTTTGGAACAAATCAGGAAGCTGAAAGAGCGGGAAGCGCCGCAAGATAAAGCGGTTTCCGAACTCATTGAGCTGTATGACGAATTAATGGAATCCGCAGAAAAAAGGACGGCCTGGGATCCGGCTCCGACCTGTACCCATGTCCATTTTGTTGTAGGCGATTCTTTTGCGGGCAGCTTAAGAGTGGCTCTGAGCCAGCTCAACTGGTCGGGCACTCACAAGTTGATTACGCTGAGCGAGAACTACGCCATTGGACCGGTTCGCGGCTTGGATTTATACGAAGGATGGAAGGCAAGGTGGGACTGGTTTCAGGACCATATAACGGAAGCATGTGAAGTTTGCGATGACCCGGAAGAGGATTACACTCAGTTACTGGATAAGGTCAACAAAATTCCGGAACAGGCGAAGGTAATTGTCTGGACCAGCCGCAACGCATGCGAGCAGACGGGCATGCTGCATGCGATCCGTTTGCTAAGCGGGCGGTCCAATTCTTTAGCGCTTTATGATGCTTGCACAATCTGTGACGAGCTTGATAATCGTCCGGGTGCCGTGATCAGCTACAGGCATTCGGGAGAGATTCCGTCAGACAAACTGCAAGCGGCGCTTGTCCGAATGAAGGATAACAGCTGCCTGAGAGATGAGGATAGGACACGGTTGGAGCGGGAATGGCAAACAATTTCGAAGCAAAGCGGAACCCTTCGAATTTGGCGGGATGGAGCCGTGGCTGAGGTGCCCGATGATTATTATGACATGTACTTGCTGGACAAGCTGGACAAGCTAAGACCGGCCTCTGATCATGGTTATTTGAAAGCAGCCCGTTTGATTGGAGAAGCGATGGGCTATTGTGAGCAATTTATCGGGGACGCTTATTTTGAATACCGGGTAAGGCAGTTGATTTATAACGGTATTCTTGAGATTAAAGGCGTTCCCAGTTCGATGAGACGCTATAGCGTCAGACGTAAAAAGATCACGTAAATAAGGTGATCTTTTTTATGTACATCCTTCACAAGTGAATGTGAAGAATGTATTTTGAAATTACGGCACTTATTATGAAAGCCTATTTACATGATCGGACTAAGTGACGGAATAAAGCTTAATTCGGATTGAAGAATACGTTGATCCGTGACAAGGTTTCCAAATCCGTCGATACCGAACACAGAGACCAACGCATTGGGAGTTACAACGGAAGCCGTGTTAATTTGAACTTCATAAGCGACGTTCCCGGCAATAAAAAATTGTCTGACATTATAAGAATTTGCAGGAACCACATATGTTATCAGATAGGCCGTGTAGAATGTAGTAGAGTTTACAGAAGCGAATATCTGCAGCGTAACGGTTACCGGGTTTGTGGTATCCAAGTTTCTGACGTTTACAACAATGTTAGAAGATGCGGTACCGAAGTCTCTCGTATTAGTAATTACACCTGTAGAAAATGGCATACACATTCCTCTCCTTTCGCTAGTTCTGCTATAGGATATGAACGGCTTCTATCAATTGATTGGATGATAACCTATCAGATTAGTAAACTTCTAAATTAGACGACTATTTTCTCCATGGATGCGAGCGCTGTTTGTACATTTTATTCATCAAAAAACGACAAACCCTAATCTCGTCGGGCCTGTCGTTTTATTAAACCGTAACCTTATTAAGTTTCGGGATATTTTCCCCGAAACACCGCAGCAGCTTATTAACCATAGTATGGATCTATATTATTGGAGGTATAGGCTATTAAGCCTGCATTACTTACACGCCAGTCAGATATTTTGTTTGTCGCATGCTTAATATCTCCTTTTATTTGTCTTCGCAAAGCATCGGATATATTCAGTCCTTCTAAGCACTCCAGGAAAGATTTAAGATACACCTGCAGAGCAGCAGGTATAGAACCAATGGCGGCAGTTATGGTTGCTTGAGGCCCTACAACACTTGATGCCGTGGCCGCACTATATACAACATTAGCAGCTAATCCGGCCGCTATCAAATGACACCTTTCAATTTCTCTTTTCACGGCTTCCTCTAATGTCTCTGGATAAGTGGCTTCGGCATAGACGCGAAATCGGCTTTTTCTGGTTTGGGTGCAGGGTAATTTTATCTCTTGCTTGCATGTGCGTCCAGGATTACTCCAAGTGGGACAAGGGACCCAAGTCCATCCTGTTACACAGGTCGCAGCCTTGAATTCGGGATATTCAAACGAAAAAAGTGTTTTTTCATAACGTCCTTTCGGAGCTCCTTGCTCTTGGCCGTCGGGACATGAGTAGGGTATCTTTATACCGCCCGGTCCGTTCTTATAACAGATCTTTACGGGTGGACGAGGCTCTTCTGTATAAGAGTAAGCCTCTGGGTTCCAGCGGTATGCAGTAACCTGCTCCACAACCTCGAAAAAATCATAATTATCCGTGTTGAGGCTTTGGTTTTTTGTTTGTAAATTTTGGTTTGGCATATTGAATCCATCCTCATTATGATTATTTTGGAAGCATGATACCTTATAGTATTGTGCTATAGCCTATCCGGTTCTAGACGAAAGCCCATGGTTTTTTCACAAGGGGAGGATTGTTGTTATACATAAGAAAACAAGCCATTCTTCTAGATCGGACGAAGGGAATGGCTTGTTTTTTTGGCGCAATTGTATAAAATGCCGTTCAGTCGCGGCTGGTAACGGATGCCGACCGGCCGGGCGGTTTTCTCGTGCTTTTGCCTTTTCGGGAGAGCGTAATCACGACAACCGCGGCTATAATGAAGACAGCGGCCGTCAGCGAATTGGGGGACAGCCGTTCGCCGGCCAGGAACCACCCCAGAAATACGGCAACAACGGGATTGACAAAGGCATAAGTGGAAACCAGCACGGGTTCCGCATGTTTTAACAGCCAGATGTAGGCCGTATAACTGACAATAGAACCGAACGCGATCAAATATCCGAGGGCCGCATAAGAATGAAGGGTGATTGTACTCGGCTGTAATCCGGACCATTCCCCCAGGACAAGCGCAGTGATTAAAAGCAAAGCTCCTCCGATAATCATTTGGAGAGCGGTAGACAGCAGCGGCGATTCGGGAAGCTTGGCTTTGCGGGAATACAAAGAACCGATTGACCAGGAGACGGATGCGAGCAGGAGAGAGACGATCCCCAGCATATCCAGATTTCCGCCTGAAGACGAACCGGGATGGACGACCAGAATGACAATTCCCGCGAAACCAAGTAACAGGCCTGTCACGATACCTGCTGAAGGCTTATTTCGGCTGCGGCCCATCCAACCGAATACCAGCATCCATAAAGGAACGGTAGCGACCAGCAGAGAGGCAATGGCGGAAGGGACACGCTGTTCGGCCCAAGCCACGACCCCGTTTCCGCCGAGCAGCAGCAAGGCGCCTGTAATTCCTGCACTTTTCCATTCTTTGGCGTTGGGGCGTTTTTGCCCTGCCAATCGCGCCAGCACGTACAAGATTAACCCGGCACTCAGAAAACGAACTCCTCCCATCGTAAAAGGCGGGATCGTTTCAATCGCGACTTTCATTCCGAGGTAGGTCCCGCCCCAGAACAAATAAACCGACATCAAAGCGGCTGCAGTACCGAGAAATTTAGAAGTTCCCGCCTGAGTAAGATTTGTCCCCGCAGGCTGTTTCATCGTCTTGCTCCTTCCTGTCTAATCAAAAACACTAAGGATAGGGCGGGCTCAATTTCCTTTTCGCCCATTTTCATACACGGTAGACAAAATGAAAGTCGTGGAGGTTTCCTGAACCTCGTGAATCTTAACCATTTCATCGATCAAATTGGTAATATGCTCAGGGGCGGATACCCGCACTTTAAGCATCATGCACCATTCCCCCGCAAGCCGTTGACATTCCAGGATAGTAACATCACTGACCTGGAGAGCCACGATTTTATCCGAAATCTCTCTAAAATTTAGACACTTGATTTTGACATAAATATAAGCTTTGATTTTTTGTTCCAATCGACTCCAATCTACGATGCCGCGATACCCTTTAATAATTCCGCTTTTTTCAAGCTTCGCGACCCGCTGATGAACCGCCGGACGGGAAATGTGAAGACACTTGCTTATCTCTTCATGGGAAAGTCTCCCGTCCTCTTCAAGCAACCGGATGATTTTCATGTCGATAGAGTCCATCTATACCCTAACCTCCTCAGGTAAATTATAGCACGCATCCAGAAAACAGAAACTATTCGTAAGCTGAATAAGATAAAATCGAACGAATCGTCAGAATCGACCTTGAGTTTGGGAAAAATCGCCGATCATCGCATAAAAATACACTTCAGTCTTTACGAAACGTAACGATGTTAGAGGCGGTCATCCGGCAGGGATGAGGATGCTATAAGCGAATATAAATATTCCTTTACAGGAATATTCCTGATATGGTATATTGGTTTCAGCAAGGAAAAGAAATCCGAACAACGACTCCGGACACATCCTTACAAGACCGGCAGAGAATGGATGGTGACGATGGACGCTCGCGTCATGAGTGCTCTTGCCGAGCCCAACCGGCTGCTGATATTGGATCTGCTCCGAGACTGCCCGCTCACGGTAGGTGAAATTGCGGAGCGGCTGCAGATGCGCCAGCCTCAGGCATCGAAGCATTTGCGTGTTCTGAGCGAAGCGGGTCTTGTTAAGTCACAGGCGGATGCGAATCGGCGAATCTACAGCCTTCAGCCGGAACCTTTCCGGGAACTGGATGAATGGCTCCAAAGCTATCGCGTCATCTGGGAGGAACGATTCGACCGTCTGGACGACTATTTGCAGAAGCTGCAGGGCCGGGAAACCGGGGAAGATCGGCAAGACTGATGGAAGAGAACCCAACTATTGAGGAGGAATTTACAATGACAAATCCGATGATTTCCAAGGTGGAAGACAAAACACTGACGCTGGAGCGCGTATTCAAAGCTCCCCGCGAGCTGGTGTTCGAGGCCTTCACACAGGCCGAGCATCTGAAGCACTGGTGGGGGCCGAGAGGTTGGAGCATTCCGGTATGCAGCATGGATTTCCGTGTCGGCGGCGTTTGGCATTATTGCATGAAATGCGAGGACAAAAATCAGGGCGACTTCTACGGTATGGAATCGTGGGGCAAATCGGTATACAGCGAGATCCAGGCACCGGAGAAGATCGTGTACACGGACTATTTCTCCGACGCGGAAGGCAACATTGCGGAAACGATGCCGGCCACGGTCTGCACGCTGACGTTCATCGAAGTCGAAGGCGGCACCAAAGTCATCAGCAGAGGCGAATACGCAACGGCCGAGGGCTTGAAGCAGGTGCTGGATATGGGCATGCTGCAAGGCATCACCCAAACGTGGGATCGTCTGGGCGAGCACCTGGAATCGATTCAATAGAACAGTCGGCCGATCACGCGGCCAGTCAGTTTTAAGATCCATACTATTAAAGAAGAAGATCACTCCTCGCAAAGGAGTGATCTTTTTTTGGGTAGCTGTATATGCCATGTTACCGAAGCCTGGCCGCGCCACCTTGAGTCTCACTACAGTTTGAATCTCAAGTCTCGACAGTAAAATGATGTCACTGCATTTTCCGGATATGGCACGGGGGTATAAATGTTCCGAAGCTCCACATATACAATAAGGTAGCCGGAAAAATGGACGTGTGGGAGGGACGATGAATATGGAAGCAAATAATGGACGGTTTCAATCAGATGCGGCATCTTCGCGCAGCGGTTCTTCGCAAAAACCTGCTGCGCAGCATGTACCGAAAGAAGATCCCCCAACAGGTCGCAACCGTTCGCAATGGGCGGGGAACACACCCGAAGTGTTGCATTCACAGACGATAGGCGAAAGAGGTCCGGTGCTTGAGCAGGACAATCTTTTACACGAAACACTGGAAACCTTCGTACATACAAAAATGATCGAAAGGCCGGTGCACGTGAAAGGCTCCGGTGCCTTCGGTTACTTTCAGACCGTCCATTCCATGGCCGCCTACACCAAGCTCTGCTTTTTACAAAATCCCGGCCAGCAGATTCCCGTCACCGTTAGGTTTTCCCTTGCCGTAAGCAACAAAGGCACCCCCGACACCTCCCGAAATGTGCGCGGTTTTTCCACCAAGTTTTACACGGAACAAGGTGTTTTTGATTTGCTGTGCAATCATATCCCCGTATTTTCCGTGCGAGACGCCATTCGTTTTCCGGAGTTCGTTCAAGCCTTTTCGCCCTCGCCGGTAAATAACCTGAGCGATCCGGAACGGTTATGGGGCTTCGTTGCCAGAGCGCCCGAATCCACTCATTTCCTGGTCAGGCTCTACTCGGACGCGGGCACGGTCAAGAGCTATCGTCACATTCCGGGTCATAGTGTAAACACCTATGTATGGAGAAACGCACGGGGCGTCCGCACCTATGTAAAATACCACTGGATACCGTTTGCCGGCGTGCAGGTTATAGACCGTCGTGAAGCGGCCCGGTTGAGCGAGAATCCGGATTTTGCAGGCAAAGATTTATTTGATACCCTGGCAGCGGGCAAAAGCGTTGAATACGGGCTGCATGTACAGCTTATGAACCCGGACGACGAAGCCAATCTTCCTTTTGATCCGCTGGATGATACGAAGGTTTGGGACGAGAGGCAATATCCTTTGCGGCCGGTAGGCCGGCTGGTACTGAACCGCAACCCGGACAACTATATGGATCAGGTGGAGAAAATAGCATTCTCGCCGTCCAATCTCTTGGATGGAGCTGAGCTGTCGGACGATAAGCTGCTGCAAGGCCGGGCGAATATTTACTGGGATTCTCAGCGCCGGCGGTTAGGGGCGGATTTCCGTAAAATTCCTGTCAATCATCAACAAAATTGGTCGCCCGATTCCCTTGTGACCAGTGGTAACGGCAGATATGTGGAGGGCCGTCTCATGCGGTCCGATCTGCCCAAACCGGATAATTTTACACAGGCCGGCGAGTACTATCGCGCTCTGCCTCCTGTACAGCAAGAGCATTTGGCGGAGAACCTTTCCGCCGATCTTGCCGGCATATCCCAAGGAACGCAAAGTATCGTCTTAAGCTACCTGTACCAAGCGTCGGCGGAACTGGGAGAACGGGTTGCCCGGCACATTCAAATGCAGACAAAGGGATAATCCCCCGCAAAATTATAGGCCGCCAAAGGCGGCACGCATGGTTAGATCCGCTTAGAGCCAATCTGTTTTATGACAAGGAAGGATGTTCTTGTCTTTAGCACCGGACAAGAACATCTATCCTTCTTTGCCTCGTTTTGGTATAGTGAAGTAAAAATACCCCTGTATGCGAGGAAGTGAAGCAATGAACATTGCACTTTTAATCGTCGATATGCAAGTTGAATTCCTGCAAGACCGTCCGGTGTCAACCGCAAGCGAGTATATTAATCATACCGCTCAAATTGTTCGTTCCGGCGGACATCCGGTCATTCATATCCAGGATGTAGAAGAGGCCGGGACGATCAGCCCGGAACGTCTCGGGTTCATCCCCGAGATCCAAGTGGAGAAAGACGATCTTATCGTGAAGAAGATGTTCTCCAATGCTTTCTGGCAAACCGAATTGGAACAAATTTTGCTTGACCGACAGATTGGCTTTGTTGTAATAGCAGGCTTTGACGCCGGGAATTGCGTCTTATTTACATACAATGGAGCAATTGAACGCGGGTTCAAGGCCGCCATTTTACAGCATGGAATTTTGAGTTCCAAAGAAGATCTTGTTGCCCTTACATACCGTGACCGGCATGTGGTTTCATATCCGGTTATTGAGTTCATGGTTCAGTCATAACTAGCCTTAAAGGTAAAAAAAATAAATTCGGAAATCCGCGAACCCGCGGATTTTTTTTATTTTCGTACGAGAGTATTCCTTGAGGGGACCGTTTAAATGCTCCCGATCCTGGTTACAAAGAGAAGTGTCAGTGACTTTTTCAGCAACCCGATTGATACAGATAGAACCAGGAGGAGGACTTCACTATGCCTGAACAAGATCAATATAAAGTGCAAGATCCAACGGCTCAATATCCGAAGCCGACACCTGAATGGAAGCAACAACAGCCTGAGCCCGGTCTCCAAAAGAAAATGACCCCCGTGCCCGATGCAGGGGAGTCAAGCTACCGCGGAACCGGACGATTAACCGGACGCAAAGCAGTGGTGACAGGAGCCGACAGCGGAATCGGCCGCGCGGCGGCGATTGCCTTCGCCCGTGAAGGTGCTGACGTGCTGCTGTCCTACTTGCCGGAGGAAGAGGCGGATGCGCAGGAGGTCGTCAAACTGATCGAAGAAGCCGGACGTAAAGCCATTGCCTTTCCCGGCGATCTGAAGGACGAGCAATACTGCGAGAACCTGATTGCGACCGCGGTAGACAAGCTGGGCGGAATCGATATTCTTGCCAATGTGGCCGGCAAACAGCAGTTCGTGGAGAACATTGCGGATCTGACGACCGAACAATTCGATGCCACTTTTAAGACCAATGTGTATTCTCTCTTCTGGCTTTGCAAAGCTGCGATCAGACATATGAAGCCGGGCGGCTCCATTATTAACACGTCCTCCATTCAAGCGTATAAACCGTCTCCGATTCTTTTGGATTATGCGACAACGAAATCGGCGATTAATACGTTCAGCAAAGCCCTCGCACAGCAGGTGGCGAGCAAGGGCATCCGGGTAAATGTGGTGGCGCCGGGCCCCGTATGGACCCCCCTGCAAGTGGCGGGAGGACAACCGACAGAGAAGCTGGCTGCATTCGGTACGAACACGCCGCTTGGCCGTCCGGGACAGCCTGCCGAGATGGCTCCGGCCTTTGTCTTCTTGGCCAGTCAGGAATCCAGCTATATCAGCGGAGAAACCCTTAACGCTAACGGCGGCACGCCAACGCCTTAACCTAAGCGGAAGTCATGTTCAAACCGTTAACAAAAAACCTTACCCCTCTTAATAAAGACGGGTAAGGTTTTTTGGTTTAACAACGGGAACGGACGCTATAGAACACGGCGCACTCACCTTTTTGTAAGTACCTGTACTAAAAGTGCGTACTTACATAGATGAGGTTTGGATTTTATACTCAAGAAGTACAACCACCGTTAGGAGGAAAACACTCTGAAAACTCTTGTTATCGTTACACACCCGAGCCTGGAAACGTCCGTCATCAATAAACGATGGGTAGAAGAACTCGAAAAATACCCGGAAAAATATACGGTACACGACTTGCATAAGGTTTATCCCGACGGAAACATAGACGCGAAGAGAGAACAGCAGCTGATTGAATCGCACGGCAGCCTTGTCCTGCAATTTCCTGTGTATTGGTTTAATTGTCCGCCACTCCTTAAGAAATGGCTCGACGATGTTCTTGCTTATGGCTGGGCCTATGGTTCTAACGGCGACAAATTAAAGAATCGCAAAGCGGCTTTAGCGGTTTCTGCCGGGATTAAAGAGGAGGACTATAGGGAAGAGGGGAGATACCGCTATACGCTGGAACATTTACTATCCCCTTTTGAAACCACCTTCCTCTACTGCCATGCGGACTATCGTTCGTTCTTTGCGTATTACGGTACAGAAACCGAGCCTGGTGAAAACGTACCCGGTGCGGAAAATGAACCGCCCACAAACGATTTGGATAAAAGCGCACAAGATTATGTGAGTTTTATTGATCATCTGTAATAGACAATGACATGTAACGATAAAAAAGAAGTATTTCCTTGTTCGGGAGATACTTCTTTTCTTTCAAACCAATAGCTGATGCCTACCGCTGTACAGCCTGGGGAGCGGGCAAATTACTTTCGCCCCACGCGCACATCATGTTCAGCAGCGGAAGGAGAGAAAGGCCGCGTTCCGATAAGGAATACTCGACTTTCGGAGGAACTTGGGGGAATTCCTTGCGCAGGATAAGCCCGTCCGCTTCCATTTCTTTTAACATGACGCTTAGAGTTTTAAAAGAAATGCTTCCGATACTTCGCTTGAGCTCATTATGCCGCATCACCTTGTTCTCAGCCAGCCAATACAGAATAATCATTTTATATTTACCGCTTATTAAAGACAACGTATAGCCAAAACCGGTGTCTTTTAGTGCCACGCCGGAGGGAACACAGGTTTCACGCACAACTTACACTCTCCTTCGGATGAGTATAGGACATAAATGGATATACGGTATAATAGATCATTATGCAATCTTTTGGTAAACATGTAAAGATCGAAGGCTGCAGGCTGAGCCTGACGGCCTAGAAGCTGAACGCCGGCCTTGCGACTTCGGCATTGCTGCCGTATTCGGGGATCAAGAGGCGGCATGAACAGCCAATGCCGAATCGTTTTGCGGTTGACTTTGCCCCTAGGGGAAGCTGTACATTGAAGGTGAACAAAGCAAGGAAAGTTACCCTATGTGACATAAAAAAACAGGATAAAGGAGGTGACCTCTTGCTGTCGATTGGGGAGTTTTCGAAAATTTGCGAAGTGTCTACAAAAACACTCCGATATTATGATGAGATCGGTTTAATCCATCCGGATGAGATTAACCCTGAGAACGGGTATCGGTATTACTCCATCCGGCAGCTTAAAAAAATGCTTTTGATCAACCGGTTGAAATCTTATCATTTTTCTCTGGATGAAATCAAAGCCATGCTGGAATTGGAAGGAGATCAATCGGAAGAAAAGCTTTGTTCCGCACTTACTCGCAAGCGAAAGGAAATGCAGGATAAGCTGACCGCTTTTGAATACACCTTAAACCAGATAAGCACGGATATTCTAAACGTGCGGAAGGGCATACCCATTCTGTCCCACCTTGACCGGATAGAAGTGGAGCTGGTTGAAACAGAGCCCGTGAATATCTTGTATACGCGTCAAATGATGAGCCGGGATGACTTAGTTCGGGGATATGAGAATTATTTTGGCAAACTGTATGAAAAAATCGCGGTTGAAAAACTCACTCTGCTTGGCAAGCCCATGACTATTTATCACAGCTCCGAATACAATCCTGCCGGAAATGATACGGAGTTTGCCATCCCTGTAGGAGAGTTCGTAAAGGGAACACGGGATTTGCCCGGAGGGCTTTGCGCGAAATCCGTTCTTCAGGGTGCCTATTCAGAATTGACCCCGGTTTACGCCAGACTGATGGAATGGATCGAGAATGAAGGATACAAAGTGATAAGATCGCCTTACGAAGTGTATATAACCGATCCTTCTCAAGCCGAAGATTCCGGCGATATTGTGACCGAGGTTTATTTTCCCGTAAAGAAAAAATAGCCGAAAGACCTGACATTATCCTTGGGGAGGCATTTATGATGATAACAACTTACTGGCCGACTGCAGAATGGCAAGCCGCAGACCCGGCGCTCTTAAGAATGGACGCTGAAAAGCTTGCAGAGCTTGAACCTGTCATCCAATCCGAGTACGGCAACATAAACGGTGTGGTTATAGTGAGGAACGGAGCTATCGCTCACGAGAGTTATTACAACGGCTGCGGACCTGACAATACGCATCACGTGGCATCCGTAACGAAAAGTATCCTGTCCGCCCTCATTGGCATTGCCATAGATGCAGGTTTCATTAAACATGTGGACCAGAAGGTTCTGGATTTCTTCCCTGACTATGCTCCCGATGCCGCCGATAGCCGGAAACGGGAAATCACCTTGCGCCATCTTCTCACCATGATGGCACCGTATTCATTCGCGGATTGGCACGAACCGCTGGACAAGATGTGCATGCAGCCCGACTGGGTCAAGTATACGCTGGATATGCTGGGGCAAGAAGGGGAAATCGGAACGTTTAAGTATTCCACCGCAGGGGCGCACCTGCTGTCGGCCATCATTACCCGCAGTACGGGAAAAAGTGCCCGTGAGTTCGCCAACGAACGGTTATTTAACCTTATCGGCATGAAAGAAATTCCCGATTATGAAATGAAATCGTTCGGATTTGAGGACTTGTTCGGGGAGAAGGTAAGAGGATGGGTACAAGACCCGAACCGGAATTCCACTGGAGGATGGGGACTTACGCTATCTCCTCGTGACATGGCGCGTTTCGGTCTTCTATATTTGAACGGTGGCGTATGGAATCATCGTCAGATTATTTCCAAGGCATGGGTGAACGAATCCACGGCAATGAACGGCAATAATTACGGTTATTTATGGTGGCTGCGCGAAGAGGACGGGGTCTATGCTTACTCGGCACTAGGGGACGGGGGAAATGTCATTTGCTGCATCCCGGAAAAAGACCTGGTCATCGCAATTGCATCCGAATTCGTCGCTCATCCCCGGGACAGGTGGACACTGATTAAGGATTATATCATCCCGGCTGTGTTAGACTAAATTGATCACTTGGAAGAAATTAGGTAAAATTATGGAGAAGGGGGGTCCCATCTCAACTATAGGAAATTACCATTGGGGATGATTTATAATTTTGAAATAGCCTCCTGTGTCGTCCAAGTAGCACTGGCAAATGCTTTATAATTGGTAACGGCAGCTTGAAAATCCTCTTCACTAATTGTTGCGGTGGCATCGTATACAACAGCTGTTTCAAAACCAGTTTCGATTAGATGCCTCATATGGGACTCTACACAAATGTTGGAAAGCACCCCTGCAATAATTATCTTCTCTTTTCTATGTTGTCGCAACTGATATTCCAAGTCATTTGTTTGTGGGCTGGCAACCTTGTGAGGAGTTGCAATGACGGTTCTTCTATCAAAAATATAAGGTTTGAAAGAATGAACAAAATCAGCTCCAAATGACGGTGGTGTGTACGCATTTGCCACTTGATACATTCTAAGACCTAATAGCATATTTTGTTCATTTCCTGTAAATTGCCAGCCATAATCATGAGGGTATAAATAATGGGGCGATATGAAAAGTTGGTATCCCTTATTCATGGCAGTTCTCATTAATAGTTCAAGGTTTTGTAAGGTATTGTTTCGTTCAATCGTTCCTTTAGTCAGATGATAGCCTCTTCCCCCAGGACTCATAAAATCATTTTGTGGGTCTGTGATTACAATAGCAGTATGATTGGGATGTGGTTTAAACGGCAAATTACTTACCTCCCTCGCAGCATAAGCTTGCGGAAATGTTTGCAACCTGTTCAGGGAAGATAGTGAAGTTGTTTTCTAAAAAAGTTCAGCATTGACACGACAGTCGCACCGAACAAGTACATAGTCATTAAAAACTCTATAGGCATCTATATGTATTTGTAGTTTGTTTGGTTACCTTTGTTATAGAAATTAGTGTGCAACTTTGACGAATTGTTTCCAGAAGGTATGCTAACGGGAAACATTAGTTATCCTTATCTGAATCGTCCAACGAAAGCAGTTCAATTTATGTCCTATTTGATCGTATAAGATGTAGGGTGGGAGGATTTCCTCATGAAGGATGCGTTACTAGAGAGATTAAAGGCTTTCCTTCAACGGAAAGATAATAGCACACTGGTAGGCAGTCCGGCGAGCCAGGAGGAAATTGCTCATGCAGAGCAGCAGCTGAATGTAAGCTTTCATGAGGACTACTCGCATTTTATCCGGACGTTTGGGGGAGCGTACGCAGGTCTTGCGGTTCATGCATTCTCAAATGGCTCCAGTCTCGGAAATGAAACGGTTGTCGATTTGACGCTGGAGTTCCGGGAGCAATTCAAGGAGCTTCCCATTGCAGAGGTTTTGCGAACCGGCTATGTCATCTCCATGGATGGTTCCGGTAATCCGATTCTAATCAATCAGTCGGGACAGGTTGTTATCTGTGATCACGATACCGGGGAGACGGAGTTGATAGCGGATTCATTCGAGGCGCTGATCGAGGAACAATTTTGTGAATGGTGAGTTTCCAAAGGACTGACAAAATCAGCGGCTAAGACGAAAAAAGCACTTTGGCACGAGCCTGCTGCAATTTCAAGATTTCGCAAGCTCCGCTTAAGTGCTTTTTTATGATTTTAAAATGTCGGGGACCCAAGAACATCAACTCAACTTCGGTAAAGGCTTGGCAGATTCACTAATAGGTTTCATACACGAGTTGACTGCTCAGTTCATGTTTGCGGTTAAAAACGGCGTAAATGTACAGGTGTCCGGCCGGTGACTCGCCTGCATCGTATCCTATCCGAATGGTGGCGTCTTTTCCGAATTCGAGCTCGGACAGGACCAGTTCGGTAACGTCTTCGTCAGGATGTGTGCGGGCGATCAGGTCTGCTGCCTGCTCATGAAGCTGATCCAGTCGTTCCCAGGTCTTCTTGATTAACGGTGACAGACGTTTCATATCCGCCTTGGCGGGTACCTCCGCTCTAACGGATAGTTCCTTGTCTTTATAGCGAAGTGCGGTTTGATAGGAACATAACGAGCGGTCGTATCGAAAAGTTCCCATTCCTTTGACCGTATGATCCGGCTCGACGATCAGATTATCGGCATAATCCAGCCGCTTCAGCATCGGATTACAGCTGATATTGAGTTCGGTGAGTTTATTTTCCGAGCAGTAAAGCTCGTTCAAAAGCGGATTGTGATTGAGATCCAAGCTTGTAAGATGATTCTGGAAGCATCTTAAACTTTCTAAAACCGGGCACTGAGATACGTCCAACTGCTTCAAATGATTGCTGTTGCAGCGTATTTCAACGAGGCCGGCGCCATCTTGTATAATCAATTCGATTAAATAGTTGCTTCCGCAATCCAGGTGTACGAGGGATGCATTCCGCTTCAGTTCCAAATTGAATAGGGAATTATAGGAGCAGTTAAGTTTCTGCAAATGGTGGTTATGTTCCACATGCAAGTCTGAAATCATATTCCAGGAGCAGATCAACTTAGTGATCAGGGGATTGTGGCTGACATCCAAGTTCCTAAGCCGGTTAAAACTGCAATCCACCGCTTCCAACTGCACATTGGCCGACAAATCCAGGGAATAAATCACGTTGTTGTCGCAGGCCAGCTCCTTCAGTTTCAAGTTATGGCTCGTATCCAGCAGATGAAGGTTATTTTTCTTGCAATCGAGTCGTATGAGGTGCGCATTTTTGCTGATGTCAAGTTCCGTCAGGTGATTAAACGAGCAATCAAGCTCTTCAAGAGAAGAGAAATGTTCAAGCCCTTTCAGACTAGTAAATTGCAGATTCGCAAGCTGGAGGGAAACGATCCCTTCCACATCGCTTGTTTGAATCCGCCCGGGATTCTCGCAAAAACGGTCAAGAACAAAAGTTTTAAAACGTTCATCCACGAAATCTTGGGTAATATCCATGACAAATCTCCCCGCGATATGGTTTTCCGTTCATTCGGCAAAAAGCCTGTTTATACGACAAACTTTAACAGCTTAAAAGTAATCTATTTCCAAAGTTATTGCAAGTCTGGGTCCTTCTATTGAAATTGAAATTGATATTCGCCGGAGCGCCTTCCGTACAGTGCTTCGGAGTATTCTTGACACAGCTGCGGAGTCGTAGTTATTATAGATACGTAAAATCTATGGAACTGAAGTATCCGAAAACGGCGAACGATCCCCTCCATACGAAACTGGAGAAAGCGGATTGTTCAGGTTTGACCAATTGTAGACATAAAATATCTTTGAAGTCCGATATTGAGTTGTTACCGCTGCAATGGGCGGAACTGCCGCCGCCTCCGGCAGCAAAGCAGTGCCGGCTTCTGTTGCGGGCCCGGCGGAAGAGAATTTCCAGTCATACAAAAAAGGAGACAAAACTTATGAGCAGCGAACTTACTAACAACCATTGGAACCCGAAAGCGTATAAGGAACATCCGGATTTTGGCGTCAAACCGGGAGTGGAGGCCTTGTCCCTGCTGCTGCCGCGAACCGGAGAGAGAATCCTGGACGTAGGATGCGGGAACGGTGACCTGACGGCGGAGATCGCGGCCACGGGAGCGGTACCTACGGGTATCGATCTGTCGGAAGAGATGGTGAGAAAGGCCCGGCATAAGTACCCTGAATTGAATTTTCAGGTGGAAGACGTTTGTCAGTATCGGACAGAGGTACGATTTGACGCTGCGTTCTCCAATGCGGCTGTGCATTGGGTCAAGGATGCTCCCGCTGTCGCCCGTACCATCTGGCTGGCTCTACGGGAGGGAGGCCGATTCGTTGCCGAATTCGCCGGACGAGGGAATGTTGCCGCACTGACCACCGCCATGGAGCAGGAGCTGGAGGCTCGCGGTTATGCGTGGGCGGGGCGAAGCCCTTGGTATTTTCCCACGATTGGCGAATACGCCAGCCTGCTGGAGCAGACCGGCTTTCGCGTTATGCTGGCTCAGCACTTCGACAAACCCACTCCGCTCAAGGGAGATTTGGGAGTCAGGAACTGGCTGGACAGTTTCTCCGATTATTTCTTCCGGGACGTCACCTCGACTGACAAAGCGTCTATCTACCGCGCTATCGAGGCAAAGGTTAAACCGCACCTCCTCCGGGAAGGTCAATGGATGATGGACACAAGCCGGTTACGCATCGTCGCCGTCAAGGAAACCCCTTGATTGAATCATCTTAAAACCTGATATCAGGTGTTTTCATATGGTAAGATAAGTAATATCCTTAATTGGAAAGAATTTTACGGTTGCCATATAAAGGAGCATCAGATGGACATGGATCTTACTCTAGAAACGACTCTGGACGAAATGAAACGGCAAATCGATAAGTGGGCGGCCTATATTAGCGATAAGGACGCGGACCAAATCGTGAAGCGCACTTCGCTTCAGATAGGCATTCACGATTACGCTCTGCTGGAATACGCCAATGGTAGGACGAACGTGTCGGACAACAATCTTGACTTTACAGTGCCGGGAGCTGCGGCCAGACGAGACGCTTACGCGGAAACCCTGACAGAGGAACAAGTGCGGGAGCGGATCGTTCCTGAACTTGCCGCTTATATCGGGCAAACATTGGACGTTCTGACACCTGCTTTAATCGATTATCATTTTACTTTCGCAGGAAAATTCCGGACAAGGGAAGGCGAGGTCAGCGTTCGTATTTACGAATATGTTGACGAGACGAAGAAGAACCAATTGCTGGAACGAATCTCTTCCTATATTGCGAAAAAGCTCGAAGAGGGTAAATATCCGACCAAACCTTTGGAGACGTTTTTCCTCTCCAGGCATCTGTTGGACGAGAGGCTGTTTCCGGACGTGGATGCCGGGCGGATCATTTCTCTTTTCGAGAAGATTCAACAAGTGAACAAAGGCAACAAACATCTTGCGGAGCATCGGAATAGTCTGGTAGTCGCTTTGCGGAATTGGGCGGAGGAGCAATGGCTGCCTCGCTATTTTGATCAGGTAGGAACAGAGTTCCAGAAACAATTTAAGAAAAAAAGCGATGCCCGACTGGAAAATACCGAGGAGGGTCCGATCGAACTTATTCTATATACCGCAATTTTGATTCTGAAATACGAACCCTCCTACAGCAGAAGCACGGGACTGGATATGTTGAATTGCGCGATCGAGCTGGGAAGTGCCCGGGCAAAACGTCTGACCGTGGAAGGCAGCGGCACGTTCGCCAAGGAAGACGTCCGCTCTCGCGACGAACTGGTGGAATGCACAGCCAACGATGTGTTTGCCGAGGTTATCCTAGTTATTAAGCAGGAAACTGAGGAGAGCTACGGGCGAGCGCTCCGGTTTCTGACTCGCTTGCTAAGCCTAGGCTTTTCCAAAAGCTATCAAATCAAGCTGAAATCCGGCGTCAAACAATGGCTGCCTGTCAAAGGGCTGGCCAAGTCGGGCACACACCGCTTTTTCGCCCAAGCCTTGGAATACCCGAATTTGCATCCCTTGCTGGAGGAATACGCACGAGCGGCGATGGAACCGTTCGAATGGTATGCGGATACGGAAGGGGAGAAGAACTGCATGCCGGGCAGTTATGCGGTCTTCGGCCTCGGATTGGCGGATCGTGCCTATTTTCCGTTAGTGGAAGAATACATGGGGAAAGTTGATGAAGAGCACCAGTCCGTTCAGAACCACTTCACGGTCGCTTTGGCCGAGCGGCATGGCGTTAACTCGGAAACGATTCCTACGCTGGTGAAATGCATTTTGCACAGCACGGATTCGATGAAGCTGAAGATCAAAGGAGATATGGAAGACGACTCGAACCTTAGGATGCTGCTTGAACAGCTTCGAGACCTTCAGTACTATGAGGTGGAGCACATCCATTATTTGATCTGGGGCGGAACGGACAAGCTGAAGAAAATGGCCGCCAAGGCGGAAGGGGATCGTGGGCAATGGCTTTCCGAGCTGTTGCAGCTCTCGAGCCGCCGGTAACGATAGCATTTCCCGCACGTTTAAAAAGTCGCCAAATGGGCGGCTTTTTTTGATTTCACGCTAGAATTTAATCTTCCAAAAGATAAAGCATAAAATGAACTTCTTGACAATGATAATGATTATAAAAAAGAAAGAGGGTTTGCACACAATGATACGCAGCCGGATTACGCGCTTCGGACGCAGCAACGCCACGATGAAAGAGATCGAGGAAGCGGCGCGCCAGGCTTGCTGTCACGATTTCATCATGAAGCTTCCGAACGTTTACGACACCCTTGTCGGAGAAGGAGGAAGTACGCTCTACGGAGGTGAGAAACAGCTGGTTTCCATTGCCAGAGCACTTCTCAAAGATGCGCCCATCGTCGTGCTGGATAACGGGAGCATCGTCGAACAGGGCAGCCATTCCAATCTTCTGGCGGCGAAAGGGCTGTACGCCCGGTTGAGGGATATCCAGCAGCAGGCGGATACTTGGAAAATGATTGAATAAAACCGTATATCCTCGCAGAAAAGGAGACATTCCGTTACAGGAAATCCTTTTTTTGTTAGAAAATTATTGTGATCTGCTCCGATCCGACTTATAATATGGAAGATATGAATACGAAATGTATGTTTCTACCAAAGGCCGCTGCTAGACTTTTAAGGGAGGTGATGTCGTTTAAACTAACGAAATGTAAGCGCTTTTGGCGCTAAAAACCCAAATCTGAGGAGGAATGAATGATGAATTTGGCTTTACCGAACCAAACCTTGCTGCAAAAACTGATTGCCGCAGGCGGAATGCTGCTGATGCTCGCCTTACTGACGGTCTTGTTTCCCGAAAACGGCTCGGCCCACGGGTATTTGGATGTTCCCGCCAGCCGTGCGCTTTTATGCAAAAACAACGTGAACAAGGATTGCGGAGGAGCCTCCTACGAGCCGCAAAGCGCCGAAGCGGGCAAAGGCTTTCCTAACGGAGGCCCCGCCGACGGTCACATCGCGAGTGCCGGTAACACCTTCCCCAAACTTGACGAGCAAACCTCGACACGTTGGAGCAAGATTCCTATGACGTCGGGCCCGCAGGCGTTCAAATGGCAGTTGAACGCCGCACACGCTACAACGACTTTTAAGTATTTCATCACCAAGCCGGGCTGGAATCCGAACGCCCCTCTGACGAGAGCTTCCTTTGACTTGACGCCTTTCTGTCAGGTGGATCTGAACGGTGCAAGCCCCAGTAACTATTACACTACGAATTGTAACGTTCCCGAAAGAACCGGCTATCATGTCATCCTGGCTATCTGGGAAGTCTCCGGAGCGCCTACCGCTTACGTCAATGTGACGGATGCAGATTTCGGCGGAGGCAGCGCACTTCCCGCTCCGGCGAATCTGGCTTCCACAGCCGTAACGGACAACAGCGTTTCCTTGAGCTGGGCCTCGGTAGCGGGAGCGGCTAGCTATCAAGTATACCGCGATAACGTTGCGGTAGGCACGACAACTTCGACCTCCTACACGAACACAGGTCTGTCGAGCGGCACTTCCTACAGCTTTACCGTAAGCGCAATCGACTCTTCGGGCAAGGCATCCCCATCTTCTTCCGTAGTGACGGTCAAAACGACGGGCGGCAGCACAACCACATATCCGGCCTGGAGTGCGACTACGGTTTATGTAGGCGGTAACAAGGTGTCCTACAACGGTGTCAACTATGAGGCCAAATGGTGGACCCAAGGCGAAACGCCGACCGGTACCAACGTATGGAAGGTCATTCCTTAACGTTAGCGCGCAGCAAGCCCTGGAGGCGGCAACCTCCAGGGCTTTTTTTTGCGTGGAAATGGAATCAACAGCGAAACGCTTGCCGGCTGTCAAGAATCCATCCTCTAGAAATCACGTGAGGAATGGAGAAGCAGGCTTGGCATCAGATTAACAGGATTAGTATAGCGGCAGCGCGTCTTGCTTCAGGTTTTTAAATAGATCGCCGGACAGTTCCAAGAAACGGTCGGGCAATTGATAGTACGCGTCTCCCATCGACACGATTTTTAACTCCGGGATGATATACATGGCCATGCCAGTCCCTTCCTTAAGGTTAAACTTCAGTTGGTACGATTTCCCTTGGGATTGCGCCTCTGCGATGCCTTCGAATTCCCGGTTGGTTAAATTCGCCGTTTCCGCCGTATAAAGGCCTTCGACGATGGATTTCACAGAAGCGGAGTCCGTCATTTTCTTCAGCACGTCGTTCCCCGTATGATTCAAAATATGAATGTCCCGCACATGTTCCTTAAGATTGGACATATCCAGGTATTCCTGAGCGGAAATCACGGAGTCGTTTACCTTCGCGACGATTTCCGCCAGGTAGAAGTTCTGTTCATATTGAACCGCAATCCGGAAATGGGACGGGTACGCAGCAATCTCGTACAGTTTCCCACCGACGGCGAAAGTTGCGGTATAGTCCTTTTCCACATCGCTGCCACTCGCGTTCTTCCCGCTCTCGAGGCCTGTATCTGCCACTAACGTTCCGAGCGATTTTACCGGCTCAGTTCCCGTGAATTTATATGGTGCGCCGTCTTCGACGAAAGCATAACGATAACCGTTGTACGTTAACAATTTCCGCATGCCGGTCGGTGATGCGGGCAGTGACTGTTGGAAAATTTGCGGTGCGGCAGGCTGGGGAATAGGAGGGGACTCATAAAGCGCCAACCCCGACACCAGTGCGACACAGGCAGCGACCGATCCCCACAGCGCATAGGATTTTTTATTCGCGTGTCTAGCCGTATGGGCTTTTTCAATAAGCTGGTCGTCTATGTACCCGATCGTTTTAAAGAGATCCTTATTATTCATACTGAATACCCCTCTTTCTTAAGGTGTGTCTGGAGTTTTTTTCGCGTTCGGAACAGAATCGATTTGGCTTTACTTTCACTTATCGAAAATCGCGACGCGATATCCGTCATGGAATCGGAGTACCAATATCGTCTCACGAAAATATTGCGATGATCTTCCTTTAGGGTCTTCAAAAATTGGCTGATCGCTTCGGCCATTTGTTCTTCTTCATATCGGCTTTCGACGTGATCGGAAGAGGATAGGCAATCGTTCAGTTCATCGAGTATCGTCTCAAATTCTTTGCCGCGTTTTTTGGCCGTGTGATAATCGTATTTATCCAAAGCGATATTCCGCGTGATTCTTCCAAGAAAAGACGAAAGCTTAGCGGGTGACTTCGGCGGTATCGCTCTCCACGCTCCAAGAAAGGTATCGTTCACGCATTCTTCCGCATCTTCCACGCTGGACAAAATATTAAGGGCGATCCGAACACAATAATGTTTATATTTTTTGGCTGTTTCTTCTATGGCTCTTTCATTGCGCGCAAAATACAGCTGTATGATTTCTTTGTCTTCCACTCCATCACTTCCGTTCGGTTTGTTTAAGGCCCTCACTTATAAAGTAGGAAAAAAGGCGCTCCGGTTGCGGAATTGATTTCCGAATGCGTGCAAAAGGTGTTTTTGTTCAAAGGCGAAGATGGGCACTTTGTGCTGCAACGCCGTGAAGCCGACAAGACCTAAAGTAACAAAATAAAAAATAAAAGGAAAGTCGATACAACAACGAATGCTTTCAAAAAAAGCTATACGACCGCTCCCCGGCACAATGCCGAGAAACGGTCGCAGTATGACCATTCCGGATCAGGAAATCCGTTTGCCTGTTAATTTGCTTGACGCCGGACGGGAATCAAATAAAGTTTACGATACGTGATTCAGGGCCGGGCTTCTCCTCGGAAGAACTGGAGCGCGTATTTGAACCGTTATATCGTGGGGAAAGCTCTAGAAATCGTTCAACCGGAGGCAGCGGTCTGGGGCTTACCATTTCAAAAAAAATTGTCAGGCGGCACGGCGGCGGCCTTACCGTCAGTAACCATCCCGAGGGGGGAGCCCTGCTGGAAGGCTGGCCCCCGGCAGGTGGTCCGGATTAGAAAGGGTACCGTCGTTAAGCGGTTGACCGCCATTTTTTTTAAATGTTTGGTAAAGAAATCAAGCACATAAGAGTTGTGCCGGACACTGTTCCGAACCTCATTGCTCTTTATCGCCACAGAAAAGCGTGGATCTTTTGTCGGAGTTAAAGTTGAAGGGGGATTGAGTTTAAATGTCGGTTAATTAGACGATAGTACCTTTGATCATGGTCCATTGTACTTGAAATTGTTCGTCTAGCAAGACAAGATCGGCATCGAAACCGACGGAAATCTTACCTTTATTGGCAAGTCCCAACAGACGTGCAGGTGAACTTGACGCCATTTTAACCGCGTCTGTTAAAGAAATGCCGGTATCTACGGTTAGACGCAGCGCCTCATTCATCGTAACCGTACTGGAAGCTAAAGTCCCGTCCTCCAAGCGTGCTACACCTTCGGAAACCGTAACGTGATGCCCGCCGAACATATAGTTCCCGTCGCCGAGTCCCATGGCTTGCAAAGCGTCTGTGATAAGGACCATGCCGTCCGGTCCTTTGAGGCGGTGCATCATTCGAACGATTGCGGGATGCAAATGAATGCCGTCTACAATCGCTTGGAGGCTTACATGCTCTTCTTCAAAAGCGGCTACAACCAGACCGGGGTCCCGGTGATGAATCGGACGCATGCCGTTGAAACAATGCGTTACATGACTGGCTCCTGCCTCAAAGGCCTGTTTGGCTTCCTCGTATGTGGCATCCGAATGCGCGACGGCGATGATCACGCCCGTTTCCTTCAGAAAAGAGATGAGTTCCATCCCGCCGGGTAATTCGGGAGCTATTGTAACCATCTTGATCAGCCCATCCGCTTCGTCAAAAATTTCTTTCATTTCAGTAAGATCCGGATGCCGTAAAAACCGCTCATTTTGCATCCCTTTACGCTTCGGATTCAGGTATGGACCTTCCAGGTGAAGCCCCACGATTTTGGCACCGACTTCATGCCCGGCGACACGCTTCACACTGCGAATCATGGCTATTAAGTCTTCGATGGTCGAGCTGACGGAGGTGGCCAGAAACGAGGTGCACCCCGTTGCCGCACAAGCCCGCGAAACCTCCTGAATACTGGTCTCACTTCCATCCATCATATCGAAACCGTTGGCGCCGTGAATATGGACATCGATCATGCCCGGGATTAATAAACGGCCTTGACCGTCCATATATTCATAATCGCCTTCCGGAAGAGAAGCCAGGCCGCTTTCTATCTTTTCAATGATTCCGTCCCGTATCCAAAGCGTGACAGACAGAGTGGTGTTATCTTCTTGAATCACGTTTACATGGTGCAAAATTTTAAGACTCATCCTTATCGTCCTCCTCGTATTTGTCTTTCTCCTCACATTGTAGAAGCGCTATATTTTTATTATGAAGTACTTCTTTAATGTCGATTGGCACTTCCTGATCGGTAATCAAAATATCGACAAAGTCAAAATCTAAACGATAAACCGACTTGCTTGTAAACTTCGTAGAATCCGCTAGAACAATGACCTGATCCGATCTGCGGGCCATCTCTTTTTTGACGGAAACATCCTCTTCGTACGGAAAGTAAAGCCCGTCGGCTCGTATGGCCGTAGCTCCGATAAATGCCTTATCCGCTCTTAATTCTCGCAGCTTTTCGATAACGGAAGGCCCGAATAACAACCGGTTTTTGGCATGTAAGTAGCCGCCGAGCACATAAACTTGCAGATCTTCCCGGCCGGACAGAATTCCTACGATGTCTATAGAGTGTGTGACAGCCGTAATATGTTTAGCAGAAATTTGTTCGGCTGCAGACTGTACCGTAGTGGATACGTCCAAAATGACCGTTTCGTGATCTTGAACCAGTTTAGCCGCTAGTTTCCCGATTTTTCGCTTACTGTCTGTTTCGTCAATCAAACGTTCCTGATAAGTGGCGATTTCCTTCTGCAATTGAGGCAGAGCGACACCTCCATGTGTACGAATGACGACCCCTTCTTGCACTAATTTAACAATATCTCTTCTGGCCGTATCCCTGGATACATGGAGAAGAGAACAAATATCCATCACACTCATCGCGTGGTGCTTTTTAATATAGTCGAGTATTTTCAATAATCGTTCTTCTTGATACAACAATCTCACCTCTTATAAGTAAACATATCACACTATTTAAGTATTTCAAGTGATATATTAAGTAATTATAAGTATTTCGTTGATTCTTTCTAGGAATAACGAGTCGAATAAAACAAAACTAATTCAGCCGATCTTGATGATCCGAGACAGTGGGTAACTGATGTTAGGAGATTTTGAAATTTAACGAACTGAAAATAAAAAACAAGCCATCCTTCGCTTTAGCCCAGGATGGCTTGTTTTATGTGAATAGACGGATCGGCCTTTTAAGTCGAGGTTTCGCTCCGACGGGGAAAATAAAGTCCTTACGGAGGAGGATGACTTTTGCCGGGCAGCCGTGTTTAGCGGGTTGCGTTGTTGTCGTCTTGAAGCTTCTGCAAACGACGATCGCTTGACTGGCGGAATAGAGGCTGAAACGGCAGCAAAATTTTGACTGGGAGAGGATACGGCGTCTGCATTTCCTGTAAGACCGTTCTTGCGGCGACACTTCCGATTTCAAAGGTAGGAATATGAATCGTCGAGAGGGGAGGAACGGTGTAACGGGAAGGCTCGTTGTCGTCAAACCCGATAATGGCGAAATCTTGCGGGATTCCATAGCCCTTCTCGGAAATGGCGCGCATAGCCGCCATCGCCATAATATCGCTGGCCGCAAAAACCGCGGTAGGCAGGTGGCCGCGATGTTCGTCGATGTAATTCAGGACGAGACGGTAAGCCTGATCCGGTTCCCACTCGGCGTTTAGCACATAATGCGGCTGAACCGTCAAACCGGCCTGCTCCAGTGCCAGCTTGTAACCCCGGTAGCGTTTCTCTCTCTGGAATTCTCCGGACAAGCCGGTGCCTCCGATAAACAGGATATCCCTGTGGCCCTGATCCGTTAAATGTTTGACGGCTGTACGAGCGGCTTCGACCCGGTCATAGGAGATGGTAGGAATATCCGGATCGGACACGTCGATTCCGACGATATGCTCCACATGCTTGCGGATATAGTCATACAAATTCTTCTCGATGCCCTCGATAATAATGAGGCCTCCGGTTTGATCTTTATGGATGACCTGCTGCAAAATTTCAGGTTTTTGCAAATCTTCTTGCGTATAAGTGAATGCAATCTGATAGCCGTGAAGAGACAATTCTTTCTCTATTCCTTCGAAAATAACGGAGAAGTAGGGATGATAGCGCCTTCCCTGCATCGTGGAAACGATGCAGCCGATTCTCTTCACCGGCTCTTGTGCGGAAAGCTTGATCGTGTAGCCGAGTTCTTGGGCAGCGTCCCAGATTTTCCGGCGAGTTTTGCTAAGGGAGGCTCGGCTGATATCGTCAGCCAAAACACGGGAAACCGTAGAAATGGAGACACCGACCCGATCCGCTATATCTTTTAGTGTGGGCATGCTATAACCTGCCTTCATTTCATTTAAGAATGAACGAACAAAAAATTCTTACTCTCTATGTTAAGTAAAATAAAAAGGCAGGTCAACTGAAAATAAGGACAAATAATTTGCAATTTATAATCAAAATAATGCAACTAAATTGCAAAATAAATATTGACGTCTCATTTTTGTGGAGGTATTATTTCTATGTGGACGTAGAAAATTCCAGGTGAAATAAAAAGAAAGGGGTTACAAATTGAAAAATGTCCGATTTTTTTCATTTATTTCTCTGTTGTTTGCAATGATTATCGTTTCGTCTTGCACGAATGATAAAGAAACGACGGCTGATAATTCTGCAAATCCGGACGGTAAAGTGAAACTCGTTTTTTGGAGCCATCAGGAAGATGCCTTTATGAATGCGTATAAAGATTTGATTGCCGCTTATCAGGCAAAGCATCCGGAAGTAGAGATCGACTATCAATCCTTTCCATATGATGTTTACCCTCAAAAGCTAAAAGCTGCTTTTATTGCCAAAAACCCTCCGGACATCGCCGAGATGTTCGGCACCTGGGTTCCCGTCTACTCCACGAACGGGCTGCTGGCGGAAATACCGGACGGCGAACGTCTCCGGGACGGCTATTACCAAGCCCCGCTTGGGGGATATTCATTGAACGGCAAGCTTTACGGACTTCCGCTGGAATTCAATATCGAAAACGGCGGCATGCTGATCCATCCGCAAATGTTGAAAGAGAAGGGGATCGAAGGACCTCCGTCTACATGGGAAGAGCTTGTGGAGAGTGCCCGTAAGCTGACGGTCCGGGACGGGAAGGGCATCAAGGTGAAAGGGTTTGATTTTGTATCCGGCGACAATATCACCTTCACGTTCCTCTCCATGATTTTGCAGCAAAACGGGAAGTATTGGGGCGAAAACGATCACGTGAACTTTCGGACGCCGGAGGCGAAAAAAGCGATGCAAGCACTAGTCTCGCTTATCAAAGACGATAAAGTCGCGGATCTCACGACGTTCGGCGGAGAGCTTGACACCTCCGACTATTTCTTTCAGGGAAGTTCGGCGATGACGTATCGCGGTCCCTGGTCCATAGCCGCCGGTTTGAATACATACAAGGCAGAAGACTTCGAGTATGTGCCGGTGCCGTCTTTCACGGCGAATCCGCCCTCATACGCGGCCGAATCCGGTTGGGGACTGATAGCCGCACAAAAAAGCAAGCAGCGGAAAGCCGCCGTCGATTTCATTGAATTCGTTTCTTCCAACGAGAATCTGCTGCAATGGAATCTGAACACGTTTACAGTCCCCGCCAAAAAAGAAGTGGCCGAAAATCCCGAATTTCTCAAAGCCAATCCGTTTATGAAAACTTCGCTGGATATTTTGACGCTGGGAGAGTGGATCGGACCGATTACGGACCGGGATTACTTCTTCAAAGTGATCAACGATCATTTTCAATTAATGGCAAGCGGACAGGAAACCGTGGAAGCGGGTCTGAGGGGCATTGAAAAATCAATAAACGACAATCAGGATCAACACAAATGATCGGAGTGATCGGAGTATGAATCTTGAACCGGCAGCAGGCAGAACTCGAAAGATTCCACCGGCAGCCCAACCTAAAGGCCGAAAGAACGCGCGCGCGTTTGTTTATTTGTCGCTGATTCCAATCCTGCTCTTATTCGGCGCATTCGCTTTTCTTCCGATCGGCTGGAGTCTCGGGCTGTCCTTTTTCAAATATAATCCCCTCAGCTCCAACACGACGTTCATCGGTGTGGCAAACTACGCGCGGATGCTGGGAGATTCGGTCTTTCTGAAATCGCTCTGGGTGACGGTTAAGTTCGTTGTCGTTGCCGTTGCGGTGAATATAGCCATCACCCTGCTCATTGCGGTGGCCATTCAGCGGCTGCAAACAGGATGGCTGCGCAATTTGATGCGCACGGTGTTTTTTCTGCCGACGATCGCCCCGCTTGCGGGAACGGCTATCGTGTGGAGCACGATGTTCAATTATAATCACGGCCTTTTCAACATGCTGCTTGAAAAGCTGCATATGGCGCCCATCCAATGGCTGAGCGACCCGCATTATGCGCTGTATTCCGTCATTATCATGACGTTGTGGGCGGACATCGGCTACAATATCGTCCTGTTCATCGCCGGAATCGATTCCATTCCCGGGCTGTATTATGAAGCCGCTCTCTTGGACGGAGCGAACCGCTGGCATTCATTCCGGTATCTGACGCTTCCGCTTCTGCGGAGAACGATGCTGTTCGTATCCGTGACTACGGTCGTCTCTTATTTTCAGGCCTTCGCCCAATTCCAGATCATGACCAAGGGAGAACCGTTTAACGAAACGAGAGTGATTGCCCTACACATTTATGAGATGGCTTTCTCCAACTCCAACATGGGCTATGCGTCGGCAATGGCGACTGTTTTCTTGATGATTATTCTGGCCGTGACCGTCCTGCAGCTTAAATGGGGCCGCACGGATTGGGAACATTGAAGGAGGCTCGAATAAATGCAACGTAGAAACAGATGGCTGGACGGAGCGATTCTGATCGTATTGGCGGCTGCCGGTTGTTTAATGCTGCTGCCTTATCTCTGGATGGTTCTGTCTTCGCTGAAAAGCAATATGGAAATTGTCTCCGGATCGCACACCTTGTTCCCGCAAGAGGCAAGCCTGGAGGGCTATCGCACGGTGCTTGTTGACGCGCCTTTTGTAAGATGGCTGCTGAACAGCGCGGTGACATCTGTCGTCATTACGGCAGCCACTCTTTTTACGAGCGCGCTGGCCGGTTATATTTTCGCCAAACACGAGTTCAAAGGAAAAAAGATCTTGTTCCTGCTCATTCTGGCCACGATGATGATCCCGTTTCAAGTCGTCATGATCCCGACTTATTTGATCACGGCCAAACTCGGTCTCGTCAACCAGCTGCTGGCGATTATTTTACCGAGTCTGGTCAGCTCGTACGGTGTTTTTCTCGCCAAGCAATTTATCGAGGACATCCCGCAGGATCTGCTCGATGCCGCCAGAATTGACGGTGCGGGGGAGCTGCGGTTGATGGTCCGAATTATTACGCCGCTTATTTTTCCCATGTTGTCGGCGCTTGGCATCTTTACCTTCATGAACTCATGGAACAACTATTTGTGGCCGCTTATCGTTTTGGACGACACCCGGAAAATGACGGTGCCGCTGGCCCTCGTTTATTTTAACGGAACGCATACCGTCAATTATAACGTCGTCATGTCGGCGGCCGTACTCATAACGATTCCGGTGATTATCGTATTTCTCATTTTCCAGAAGCAATTTATTAAAGGCTTGACGATGACCGGCATGAAATAGACCTTAAAAAGGAGAGAACAACCATGACTAAAATTTCAATTATCGGCGCGGGAAGCGCATTTACGCAGGAAATAACGACAGATATTTTACTGATCGAAGGAATAGAGGGGGGCACCCTCGCACTCGTGGATATCGACGGGGAACGGCTGGAGATTGCCCGCAAGCTGGTGGCCCGGATTATCGAGAAAACCGGGAAGAAATGGAACGTAATCGCTTCTACCGACCGCAGGGAAGTAATCGGCGGCTCCCAGTTCGTCATTAATCAGATTGAAGTGGGCGGGCTGCAAACCGTCCGTTACGAATATGAAATTCCGTTGAAATACGGCGTGAATCAGTGTATCGGCGATACGCTCGGGCCCGGGGGGCTGTTTAAAACACTGCGGACGCTTCCCGCCTGGATGGACATCGTACGGGATATCGAGGATTTGTGCCCGGATGCGACGATTCTCAATTATACGAACCCGATGTCGGCCGTCACGCTGCTTACGTCCCGCATCACGACGCTTCCCGTTGTGGGCCTGTGCCACTCGATTCAGAACACGTCCAGTCAGTTGGCCAAATATGCCGGGGTTCCATATGAGCAGATGCAGTGGAAAGCGGGAGGCATTAACCATATGTCCTGGTTTGTCGAGCTGACGCATGAAGGACAAGATTTGTACCCGCTGCTTCTGGAGAAAATTCAGGATCCCGAACTGCTGAAAAAAGATCCGGTACGTTTCGACGCGATGAAATATCTGGGGGCGTTCGTATCGGAATCGAGCGGACATTTCTCGGAATACATCCCTTATTACCGCAAACGCCAATCGTTAATCGACCGGCACTGCAATTCGGGATACAACGGGGCGACCGGTTATTACGCGGAAAACTGGCCGATATGGCGTAAGGAAAACGATGAGAAAATCATCGAGCAGCTCGAAGGAAAACGGCCGCTTGAGCTTCAGCCGAGCAACGAGTATGCGGCCATCATTATCGAAGGCATGCTCAAAAACGAGCCGAAAGTCATCTACGGCAACGTGCCCAATACCGGCCTGATCACAAATCTGCCGGCGGGCGGTATCGTGGAAGTAGCCTGCATGATCGACCGCAACGGCATTCATCCTTGTCATTTCGGCAGCTTGCCGGAGCATCTCGCCGCTTTGTGCCGCTCCAATATGGCCTTTTTCGAACTGGCCGCAGGCGCCGTGCTCCACAAGGATAAAGAAATGGCCCGCCATGCCCTGATGGTGGACCCGTTATCCGCAGCCGTATGCTCGCTTGAAGAAATCGGCGAGATGTTCGAGGAGCTGTACGAAGCGGAGCGGGATTTCGTCCCGGTGCTGAAATGATGCATACCGGCAGCAAGAGTAGACCAGTCGTTGTCGTCGCCGGCGAGATTAATGCGGATTTGATCATATCCGGCAGGGATGTAATACCGGAGTGGAACCGGGAGAAAATCGTCGACGGGTTCCAAACCGTGCTCGGTTCCTCTTCCGCGATCACCGCTTGCGCGCTGGCCAGTCTGGGGGTGGATGTAAGGTTCGTGGGAGTTGCGGGCCAGGATGATCTTGGCGCCTTCTGCATCGGGGAGCTGCAGCGGATGGGGGTGAACACCGACGGAGTGACCGTACTGCCGGATGTGAAGACCGGTGTCACCTTGTCGTTCACGACTCCTTCCGACCGGGGTCTCTTGACTTACCCGGGCAGTATTCCGATGTTAGTACCCGAGTATATTCCGGAAAGTACTCTGCGCGAAGCGGATCATCTGCATTTCGGTTCCTACTTTTTGCAGGACGGCATGAGACCACATTGGAAAAAGCTTTTCGGAGAGGCCCGGGCCAGGGGAACGCGTACTTCATTCGATGCGGGTTGGGACGTGCGCAAGGAGTGGGATTCCGAGGGGATCCGTTCCCTGCTGGAGGAAACGGACTTGTTTATGCCGAGCGAGGATGAAGCGCTGCATATTTTCGCGGCGGACCGGATCGCGGATATCCGCGAGAAGCTCGGTAACGCAGCGGGGCGGGTAGCCGTCAAGCAAGGGTCCAAGGGCGCGAGCCTGCTTGCTCCGGACGGGAGCGTCGTAACAGCCGCCCCGTTCCGGGTGTCTCCCCGGGATACGACGGGAGCCGGGGATTGTTTTAACGCCGGCATCATATACGCTTCTCTCCGCGGCCTGAATGGAGAGGAGCTGCTCCAGTACGGCAACGCGTGCGGCGCACTGTCCACGCTCGGCGTCGGGGGAACGGGCAATCTGCCGACGACTGACGCTGTCGGCAGGCTGCTGAAAGAGCAGTCCGCCGTCTAAACTCGGACAGGGAGGTGAGGCCCGCGCATTCTCGCAGGGATATACGCGGTTTCGTTGAAACGAAGCAAAATCCGACTACATTAACCAATCAGGGAGATGATTATTCGTGCAAATCGGCAAAACATTCATTACGGGTTTAAGCCTGGCAGCCGTGCTGGGTTTGGGACTGGGTATTGCCCAATCGCCGTCTGTATCGGCTGCAGGCACCGACTATTATGTGGCGGCGAACGGGAACGATTCCAATCCGGGTACGCTAAACTCGCCGTGGAAGACGCTGCAGCATGCGGCGAATCAAGCGGGTCCAGGCAGCACCGTCTACGTCCGGGGCGGCGTGTACAACGAGAAATTGAAGATCACGAAATCCGGTTCTGCGCAGCAAGGCCCCATCACGTTCTCGTCCTACAATTCCGAGGCCGCCGTTATCGACGGTACGGGACTTTCAGTCAGCGGAACGGAAGGGCTGATCGACCTCACCGATGCCAGCTATGTCAACATTAAAGGATTTGAGGTCCGCAACTACACGACGGCCAAAAGCAATGTCATGCCGATCGGCATTTACGTCCACGGTGCCGGAGGCTTCATAAACCTGTCCGGCAACAAAGTGCATGATATCAAGAACACGGCCGCTCCGGCAGGCACCGATCTTCTGGGAAGGGATGCCCACGGCATTGCCGTGTACGGGACGAAAGCTCCCCAGTCGATCCACGACGTTACGATTGACGGGAACGAGCTGTACAATCTCGTGCTCGGCTCCAGCGAGTCTTTGGTTCTCAACGGTAACGTCGACACGTTCGCCGTGACGAACAACACGATCCACGATAACGACAATATCGGCATCGACGTGATCGGTTTCGAAGGCAAAGCGCCGGATGCTGCGTATGACCAGGCCAGAAACGGAGTCATTCGCGGTAATCGCGTATACAACATTTCATCCAATAACAACCCTTCTTACGGCAAAAAGCTTCCGAACAACAGCAATTCGGCAGGAGGCATTTATGTCGACGGCGGCAAAGACAACCTGATCGAGCGGAACTACAGCTACGGCAACGATATCGGCATCGAGATCGCTTCCGAACACGCGGGCAAAGCGACCAGCCGTATTACCGTCCGAAGCAATATGATTTACAACAACCGCTTGACCGGGCTGGCTATGGGAGGTTACGACAAGCAGCGGGGAGCAACGGCAAACTGCGTAATCGTGAACAATACGTTCTATAAGAACGATACCTTGGGTGACGGCAGCGGACAACTGTATGTCCAGTACGATACTCAAAACAATGTCATTAAAAATAACATTTTCGTAGCCAGCTCTTCGAATGTTCTGATCTATAACGAATATACGAAAAATTCGGGCAACATTGTGGATTACAATTTGTACTTTGCGCCAGGAGGCAGTGCCAATTCGGCCTGGACATGGAAAAATGTGACGTACAACGGTTTCGCCGCCTATAAAAAAGGCACGGGCAATGACGCCCACTCGCTGTTTGCCGATCCCTCCTTCGTAAACGCGGCATCGAGCGATTTCCATCTGAAGCCGGGCTCCCCGGCAATTGACGCCGGATCGACCGAGCCGGACATTATAGGTTCGCTTGATATCGACGGAGATCCTCGTGTACAGGGTGCAGCAGTGAATATAGGGGCGGACGAATAAAAACCGCCGCAGCCGGAACTAAGCGCTTGCCGCTTAAAGAGAACCAGCCTTTCCTTTCATAGGGAAGGCTGGTTTGCGTTTGCAGTCCTGACGGATTCAACCGGGAGGGTGTCCTTCACAGAATTGTAATCTGGAGAAGCCTTAACAATATCCGGCAGTTTGTCGATATATACGTTGCTATTAATTAACAGTCAAAGAGGGGATTATATGGACTTCCAACAGTTGGGCAAACAATTTATAGACGGCGAATGGAGAGACGGCAAGAGCACTAAATCACTGCCTGACATTAATCCGTATAATGATGCGGTTATCGCCACTTTTCAAATAGCCGACGTTGCGGACATAGATTGCGCTTATCAAGCTGCCTATAAAGCGAAGCTGGAATGGGACAAGGTTAACCCTTACGCCAAACGCGATATCCTAGAGAATGCGGTTAAATACATAGAAGCTCATGAGGAAGAAATTACGTCCATTATTGTCCAAGAACTGGGTGGAACACGTCTGAAGGCCGCCTTTGAGATCGGTCTTGTGAAAAATATGATTAAGGAAGCGGCAACGTTCCCGCTTAGAATGGAGGGCAAGATCTTGCCTTCCGTAGAGGACGGGAAGGAGAACCGGCTGTACCGGATCCCGGTCGGCGTGGTTGGGGTGATCAGCCCGTTCAATTTTCCTTTCTTCTTGTCCATGAAGTCGGTTGCTCCGGCACTGGGGGCCGGAAACGGCGTTGTGCTGAAGCCGCATGAGGATTCACCGATTACGGGGGGGACTCTGATCGGCAAGATTTTCGAAGAAGCGGGAGTACCGAAGGGCTTGCTAAATGTGGTGGTGACGGATATTAAGGAGATTGGCGACGCGTTCGTCGAGCATCCGATTCCGAGAGTCATTTCCTTCACGGGTTCGACTAAGGTGGGAAGTTATATCGGCCAAGTGGCCATCAAAAACTTCAAAAAGCCGCTTTTGGAGCTCGGCGGCAACAGTGCGTTCATTATCCTGGAGGATGCGGATATCGACTATGCGGTACAAGCCGCGACATTCAGCAGATTCACGCACCAAGGCCAGATCTGTATGTCGGCCAACCGGATTCTCGTTCAGCAGACGATCTATCCGGATTTTGTGGATAAATTCAGAGAAAAGGTCTCCACGCTCACAACGGGTGATCCTAGCGATCCGCAGACCATCATTGGCCCCGTCATCAACAACCGTCAAGCCGAAACACTGGAGAAGCTGATCGCAAGCGGCATTGAGCAAGGCGCTTCTGCACTGGTGCAGGGGAAGATTACCGGCAGAATGGTAGATCCTACCGTTTTTGTAAATGTCCGGCCGGATATGGCCGTTGCTCAAGAGGAGTTGTTCGGTCCGGTTGTATGTATCATCCCTTTCGAAACCGAAGAAGACGCGATTGAAATTGCCAACGATACACGTTTCGGACTCAGCGGAGCCATTCACACTTCCAATCTTGAGCGCGGAGTAGAAATGGCGAAGAAGATCCACACCGGGATGATCCATGTGAACGATGTTACAATTAACGACGAGCCGATCGTAGCTTTTGGCGGGGAGAAGCAGTCCGGCTTGGGCCGTCTGAACGGCGAATGGAGCCTGGATGAATTTACGACGCTGAAGTGGATTTCGGTTAATTACAAACAAAGGAAATTTCCGTATTAAGGGCTGGGGAGAGAAGAGAATATGAATAACGCGGTAGAAGCGCAGACACAGCATGAATTGATCAGGGCCTTTGTAAAGGTAGCTCCATTGCTGTCCAGTCTGAATCATGACGATATCACAATTGGCATTTATGACACGGAGAAGCTGATCATCAACATTCCGGGCAAAACCTTTTCGCTGAATGTCAGCCCGGGGGACCCGCTAATGGAGGGGGATATCGTAACCAATGCGATCCGGAATAATACGCCTTTAACGGCAGTCGTTCCGAAAGAGCTGTTTGGTTTTCCTCTTGCCGCACGCGCTATCCCGCTTCATGACGAGCAGGGCAGGGTTATCGGCGGCGTAGGCATGGGGACAAGCCTTGAGAAAGCGAACAAGCTTTTTGAAATGGCCGAAAGCTTTTCCGCAATTGTCGAACAAACTACGGCGTCTATCGGAGATATCAGCCAATCCGTTTCGAACCTTACCGACCGTGTGACCGACGTTACCCACCAAATGCAGGACGTAAGCTCCAGTGCGCAGCAGATCGGTAAAATTTCCGCTGTGGTTAAGGAGATTTCGGATCAAAGCAACATGTTGGGACTTAATGCTGCGATTGAAGCGGCAAGAGCGGGTGAAGTCGGGAGAGGCTTCTCCGTCGTAGCCGATGAGATTCGGAAGCTGGCGACGAGCTCCAAAGAGAATGTGGACCAGATTAATGGCATCACGAAAAATATTCAGGAACTTTTGCTGCGGTTAAATCATGCTTTTTCCGACATTTACACGCTTACCGATACCCAGTCAAAGGCAATCCGTGAATTCTCCGCAACGATCCAAGAAATCAGTACGAAAGCGGAGGATTTAGCGCAAGTTGCCGAAGCAACCCTTTATTCGAGCGAAAGCAAGCAATAGGAAAAAAATGAGCCCTATTCGCTTTTGAACGAATCGATAAAGAAGAAGTGCAGTTGTTATGTACTTCTTCTTTTGTTTTTTCTTTGATCCGGGGTTGCTATGTAAGAAGTTGTAAGTCCAGATACGAAATCCTACAATACACATAAGGTTCCGTTCGCTGATGAACAAAAAGGAGAGGGTACAATGTCCGACAACGAATTGATTTTGCAGCAGAAAGCTCTGCAGACTGAAGCGGGAAGTATAGTAGAAGAACTGAAACTCAACGATTTGCTAAGCCAAGCGGGGGAGCCGGTTCGGGTCGGCAGTTCGGCTCTCGGGCTGATGGTCTGGAGAGACTTGGATATCACGGTCGTCTGTTCGCGGCTTGATCAACATGTTGTAGCTCAGATTGCTTCGGAAATTATGGTTCGTACGGGCGTGCGGGAGCTAAAATTTATTAACGACTCTGGTACTTGGAATACGGATCCAACCTATCCTGACGGGTTGTATCTTGGCCTGAAATATAGATCCGAACAAGATAAGGATTGGAAGCTAGACATCTGGTTTATCGATGAACCGGAAAGGCAGCCCGATCTTGGACATATTAAAACAATGCCGGAACGCCTAACTCCGGAAAGGCGTCATTCCATCCTCACAATCAAGAGTATGTGGGCCCAACGTGCGGAATATGGCAAAACCGTGAAGAGTTTTGACATTTATACTGCGGTTTTAGACGATAACGTGTACACGCCGGATCAATTTCTGGAATGGTTGGAGCAGCGATCTGCAAAAAGGGGATCGTGAACGAGAATGTCGGCAAGATCACTGATTACGCTTGGTCCCTAAGGAAGACGGAGACAAAGTGCCGGGACTGCGGTTTTTCTTTTCGATCTTGTTGTAAAGTAAAAAACTGGCCCTATCACACTTTCGGAGTGATGGGGTCAGCTTTTTTTATAGAATGGCTTTATTCAGGTTCAACATAACGGATATCGTATGTTTCCGCATCTTCCGCAATAAAACGGAGGAGCCGGGAGCCTTCCTCGGCCAAAGCCGTTTGGTTCTCCGCGGACAGCGGCCTGAAGGGCTCTATGACTAGGGTTGCTGAACCGTGGAATCGTTCAACCTTCCAGGTACCGCTTACGAGACCGTCGACAAGCACGGTGGCCCGGATGATGCCGTTGACGGTAAAGACTCGGGAGCGGTGTTCTTCCGCGATAATGCGGCTCCGATCGGCATAAGACAGCAGCATGTTGTCGAACTCCGGCAGGAAACGCAGCGGAGCATGGGCGTCCGGGTCCGTAAGCGGCATTTCGGCCACGTCGAACAGCTCGCTTCCATGCTCGTCGCGGTACGTCACCAGTCTCGGACGGAGACGGTCTACCGCTTCGCGCAGGCGAGTCAGTCCGGACCAGGCCTGCATATCCTGCACGGTGGCAGGGCCGAATGCGGTCAGGTAGCGAAGGAGCATCTCGTCCGGCCCGGTGCCGGCCTGGAGTGGCTTGCCGAGCCATGTCTCGGCAGGCGTGTGGGCGGCGGGGCCCCCGACGCCCCAGATTCCGCGTGGCGGCACTTGGACAAGCGGCACGAGTGTACGGACGACGGCCGCGAGCGCGGCAGGATCTGTGTCCGGCCACTGGGTGCCCAGAAGCGATCCCAGTTCGCTGAACGTACGCGGTTCCTGCTCGGCCAGCGTTCTTCCGGCAGCTGCAATCGCTTCAATGTTCAGTCCGGCAAGCTTTCGGCCGTAAGAGCCTTTCAGGCCGCGGTCCAACACGGGCTGCAGTAGCGGTCGCAGGCCAAGGCAGTCGCGAGCTGTAACCAGGTGAAGGGTAGAGCGCATCAGAGCGATTCGTACGACCTGCCGTTCCAGGAGCAGCTGCGACAAGTCTTCGTGACGGAAGTCTTCAAGCCGTGTCCATAGCCCGATATAAGGAGGATTGGATGCCTGAGCTTGAAGGCCGACCAGATGACGGATGGCTTCCGGCACGGACAAATCTGCCCGGCTAAGCAGAAGCTGCCGATGGAGCAGGGTCCGGTTCAGCACACGCGGACTGAGCACGGAAGCGGACCGGCGGCCACCAAAGTCCGCTTCGGAAGCTGCCTGATCTTTCATAAGATCGGGAGCGGCCGAAGAAATTCCAGACAAAGTCGGTTACAGCCGGACGCTTTCGTATCATGATTCCAGTTCATGTAGAGTTCCCCCCTGTGACAAAAACCATATTTAATAAGGGAAATACTACCATGGCCGTAAAGGAAGATCAACATCGCTGAGAGTGGAAGCAGCAGCCTGCAGCTTTATACTAACCGACTAGCAGTTGTACATAGACCCAATTAATAAGATTAAAAATAATTGAAATGATGTACTTCCTTTGTCGATTTCATCTTTATTCATTCGTTGTATTCATAGAAAGACAAATTCAAGCGGAAAGGTTGTTGAACTTTTTATGGGAGCACAAATTCACTCTTACCTGATGTCGGAGGATGCAAGAGGTCAGGCGAATTTTTACATCGAGTCTCTTGGCGGCGAAATTCAGTTTCTGACCACATTTGGTGAGGCGCCGGGAACACCTGAGGCGATGAAGGATAAAGTGATGCATTTGGCTTTGACAGTAGCGGGTACGAACAAGTTAATGCTGTCCGACTCTTTCGAACCGGTTTCGTATAACCGGAATATCAGTCTTGCCTTGAACTATGACGATGTGTCGGAAGCCGCAGCGGCTTATGCCAAGTTAAGCGAGGGCGGTGAAAGCAAGTATCCTCTCGCTCTTCAGCCGTGGGGTGCTTATTATGGAGAAGTCATAGATAAATTCGGTATCACGTGGATGATTACCAAACAGTAAGCTTTCGGACCTTTTTCGCAACACCAATATTTCACCACAAGGGGTTCGGGTTTTGCCAAGGGACAACTGCTCAAGCTCACAAATGGCCGCGGATTCCGCGGCTTTTTTATTTAACGTGAAACGTGAGGATGAATGATACCATGCTGTTTGTAGAAATAACAGGGTTTTTACGAGGAGTCTTCTTTTAAACGTCACTTATTTATTACCGAGTTGTTCCGCCAATCCGATTAGAAGTCCATCTTTTCCACGAATGTAGCAGAGCCGGTACGAGTCCTCGTACTGAACCACTTCGCCGACGAGCCGAGCACCATGCTTAATCAGTCTGGATACCATTTCGTCAATGTCTTCAACGGCGAACATGACGCGCAGATAACCGAGGGCATTTACAGGAGCAGTTCGGTGATCCGATACAGCAGGTGGGGTGAGAAATCGCGAAAGTTCAAGCCGGCTGTGGCCATCCGGGGTAACCATCATAGCAATCTCTACACACTGTGAACCCAGCCCGGTTACGCGACCAGCCCATTCACCTTCGACAGTAGCTCGCCCTTCGAGCTTCAAGCCAATCTCCTCGAAGAAAGCGATGGAGTCATCAAGAGATTCTACAACGATGCCAACATTGTCCATTCTGAGTAATTTGTTTTTTGACATAGTTTTATCTCCTTATGTGTACAAATTTATGACCTGATCCTCTTCATAATTTATTCGATCAAGGGTTACTAATTCCTTCCAACAAATCTATTTGACTATCCGCGTTCACGCGCGTATAATTAGGTTACCTATTTAATTGGTTACCTAATATATAAGCATTCTATTCATTTTGGAAACGAAAGGAGTTCGTCCATTATGCGCATGCGTGGAGTGACCTATGACACGGGATTTCTAAGTGAGGGGACCAGTACGCACCCCAATTTCGATGCGGCGAGAGTGAACAGGGAAATGCAAATTATTCGGCATAATCTGCACTGCACTGCCGTACGGGTTACGGGCGGCGAGCCCGTTCGCTTGGAGATCGCTTCGCAAGCGGCGGCGGCAGCAGGCCTTGAGGTATGGTTTTCGCCGTTCACAAACGATCTGGACCAAGATGAATTGCTTGACTTGCTCGCAGACTGTGCAGAACGCGCCGAACGGCTCCGGATTACGGGGGCGAAGGTGGTCATGGTAACGGGCGCCGAACTTATGCTCTTTACCCGGGGGTTCCTTCCCGGCGAGACTTTGCCGGAGCGCCTCTCGGCATTGTCTCAACGGGCGGTTAGCCCGTCCGCGTTCGCAAAATTACCTGCTTTGCTCAACGGCTTTTTGACACGTGCCGTAGACGTCGTGCGGGCCCGGTTCGGGGGTCCTGTTACGTATGCTGCCCTGCCCAGCGAACCTGTGAACTGGGAGCCTTTCGATTTCATCGCTGTCGATGCCTACAACTCTGCCGAGGTTGCTCATCTTTATGCGGATTCAATCAAGAAGCTGGCCGGCTCAAACAAACCTCTGGTGATCTCCGAGTTCGGATGCACAACCTTCAAGGGTGCGATCGATCTGGGAGCGCGTGGAATGTTCATCGTAGAGTGGGACGGCGCGCAGGCAGTTCGGCTGAAAGGCAGCTACGAGCGGGACGAGTCCGAACAAAGCCGGTATTTCAACGACAGCGTGGACATTTTCGAAGAAGCCGGAGTCGACACGGTTTTCTGGTGCACCTTTGCTAGCCACAACTTGCCGTACGATGAAGATCCCGATCGTGATTTTGATCGAGCCTCATACGGGGTTGTACGGGTACTGCCAGAAAGGTGCGGCTTAACTTACCCCGACATGCCTTGGGAGCCCAAAGAAGTCTTTCACACTATCGCAGCGCGCTATAAAGCCGCAATAAAAGCATAGAACAATAGTGTCTTGGCAACTCAATTGTTATTCGGATTTAGGGGAGTGAACAGTTTGGCGGATGAGCGAAAGCAAATCGCGGAGCAGTTAATGGAATCGTATTTCCAAGCGCAGGCCGGCGGAAATATGATGCAGAATCGGGCGGTACACAATCAAAAGCCGGGTGAAATAATGGTTCTCTATTTCATTAGTATGAATGTCGAAGATGAAAGCCCGGGAATGAAAGTTTCGGAAATCAGCGGAAAACTGAATGTTACTTCGCCAACGGTAACCCAGCATATCAACAGTCTGGAAGCACAGGAACTTGTCGAGCGTCATGCCGATCCCGCCGATCGGCGGGTTGTCAGAATCCGGCTGTCGGATAAAGGCAAAAAGTATATCCGGCACATTAATGAAGCCCGCCTCCATATGTTCGTCGGTCTCGTTGAGCATCTAGGGAAGGAGCACAGCCTGCTCTTTGCCGAACTGCTCAGAAATGCTTCGGATTATATGCTTAAACAGCAGGAGTTTTATATCCGGAGTTTGCTTGCGGATGAACATGACGAGAAATGAGCAAACAGGAAAAGCCCGGTCAATTGACCGGGCTTTTCTGATGCTTCCGCTGTACAGCGGGGCCTGTACGCATTTACTTTTGCAATTGCGCTGATTCCCGGCGACGCCGGCTCATGAACACTAGAGATAACGAAATTACCGTGAGGATAATTCCAAGCGTTCGAAAGCCCTCGAAGCTGAATGTACTTCCCATGACAGTACCGATCAACAGAGAAGAGAGAATGGTACCCAAATATCTGGATGTGTTAAACAATCCGGAAGCCACGCCGATTATTTCTTTCGGGGAACTTTGGAACAAGGCCGCTTGCATACCGACATTGTTCAATCCGTTGCTGATGCCGAATGCGATCAAAGCCAAACATACGCTGATAACCGGTGAAGTTGGGTTCAATGTCACAAGCCATATCGACCCCAATGTCATTAAGATGGCGGAGAGGAACAAGGCCGGTCTGGGACCCGATTTATCGATCCATCGACCTGCCAGCGGAGAAGCAGCGAGCGAGGACAAGCCTAAACTTAATAGGAGAACCCCGGTATGGAATTCGCTGACATGACGTACCGTTTGCAAGTAGGACGGAATCCCGAAAAAGAGCGCGTAATAAAGCACGTTGACGAGCATAAATTCGGCGTTGACCCAAGTCAAAGCAGGATATTTCGCAAATGTGCGTATAGGGATAAAGGGCGACGTCGTTTTTAGCTCGTGTCGTACGAAAGCCAAAAGCAGAAGGAGGCCGATCAGCGCGACAAGGACATTCCCGAGTGAGAGATGCCCGGATGATTTGGCCGAGAGTAGTCCGATGAGCAGGGCAACCAGCCCTACTGCGAATAGCAGAATCCCTGACGCATCAATCACTTTCAACCATTTACGAATGGACATGTCCCGTGTAACGGGTGTTGGCTGTCCGTCTTTAGGAAGCGTCCTCCAAGCCAATAGAAAACTGGCGACCGTAAACGGAATATTGACGAAAAAGATAGCGGGCCAATCCCACATGTGAATCAAGATTCCGCCGATAAAAGGTCCGATGGCTGCCGCTCCGGATAGGAATATGGACAAAACAGACAGCGCAGTCGCTTGATTCTCTGTAATATGCATGCGAACTATGGCCATGCCAACCCCAACCATCATGCTTGTTCCGATAGATTGCACAATGCGGAATCCGATAAGCCACCCGAAGTTTGGCGATAACGGAGCCAGTATGGAAGCCAGGAAGGCCACAACAAGCCCGGCAAGAAATATCTTCCTGCGGCCGAACAGATCGCTGGCCTTTCCCATGACAGGTTGAGCGATGCTGCTTGCTATGTAGAAAGAAAAAATAATCCAGGAAACACGTGTAAAGTCAAGTTGGAATACATGCTGCAGATTGGGAATAGCAACGGAAACCATCGAAGAATTTAATGGATTGAGCAGTATCCCCAGTCCAACGGAAATCATTAACCACCAGCTGCGGGCATTCATTTTGGCGTCCCCCTAAAGTGTTTTAATCATAGCCTACTTGAAATGAGGTATTTACTCCAACGCATTTCATGGTATGATTTCATAGATTTGAAGGAATATATTGGAGGGGACAACAAATGGAACTTCTTCAATTGCAGTATTTTCTTGCGGTAGCCCGTTTGGAACATATGACCGAAGCTGCACGAAGTCTGCATGTTACTCAATCGTCACTGAGCAAAACGATTCAACGTCTGGAAGAGGATCTGGGTGTCCCTCTATTCGATCGGACAGGCAGGAGACTGCGATTGAATGAATTCGGAAGCAGATTCCTTCGTCGTGCGGAAAGGGCCTTATTTGAGCTGAAACAGGGGAAGCAGGAGATGAGGGATTTATCGGGTCTGGAACATAGCACACTCGAATTGGCGGTGACCACCGCAAGCACGCTTCCTAATATTCTTCGAGCGTTTCGGAAAAAAATGCCGGATATCCAATTTCATGTACAAATGCTTGCCACGCAGGAAATGGTCACACTCCTTCATAGAGGAGAGGTCGATTTCTGCTTGTCTTCACCTCCGATAGAAGGGGAAGATATTGAATGTCAAATCGTGTGCGTAGACCCGATCCTTGTAGCTGTTCCGAAGGGGCACCGGCTGGCTGAGCGAACTGGCGTATCCTTGACGGAACTAAGGGATGAATGGTTTGTCGGTGTAAAACGAGGCTATGGCACTCGCGATTTAGTCGATTCCGTATGCAACTCGGTTGGATTCGCGCCCAAATATGTGTATGAGGGAGATGAACCTGCCAGACTGAGCGCTCTGGTGGAAGCTGAAATTGGCATAGCCTTCATACCGGGTACGGCCCGAAATTCTCGGGAAAATATCCGTTATCTCCAAGTAGAGGACCACGAGTTAGTAAGGGAGATCGCTTTAATATGGCACAAAAATCGTTACATTTCGCGGGCTGCTTCGGAATTCCGTAAGGTTGTTGTGGACTATTTCAGGATGAACCCGGAATAGATACGTTCAAAACGAGTTGAAGTAGAGTAAGGTGATTCGGGGAGCGAGCACCTGAAGAAAGAGGGCACTCTTTAGTAGAGTGCACTCTTTAGTAGAGTGCACTCTTTAGTAGAGTGCACTCTTTAGTAGAGTGCCCTCTTTCTCAGGGTAATGCCTAATAATGATTATCCGCTTTAACCGGCAGAGAATAATAGGCGTTTCCTTTTTGTTTGCCGTAACTGTGAACCGCGACGCCGCCAAAACCGGCATGTCCGTCGTAATGAGCTTTTATTGCGGCCAGCGCGCGATCCAGATCATCCAAACCTTCTTCATAAAAGGTTATACTGTCTCCACCGGCCGTTACGGGATCGATCGTCTCAAGCCCCACAGTAACTTTTTTACCGACTTGTGCCGCATAGTCGATTTCGCTCTGGGCGTCCCGGACGGCTTGCCACTGACCATCGGAATACCGGTCGGTATAATCCATAAGTCCAACCCAATCCAGCCGGTCGATCAAATGTTTATAGAACCCTTTGTCGACGCTGTTGTACGTCACCGTGTATTCCGGACCGTCATACCATCTAGGAATATCTTGGGCGTATGTCATACCGGTTCCGCTCATAAGTGCCGTGGCTTTATCAATATAGGCAAGAGCTTGCTGCATCACATCGGCTTTGTTACATTCCCATTTTTCTTTATTACGATAAACTTCGATATCTTGATGGATCCCGTCAAATTTTTCGTTGGATGCCGCACCTCCGTTGAAGGTAATGACATCGGTTATTCTTTCCAGTCCTATCGAATGCTTATCTGTCAATCCCCAATCTATCTCCCCGTTTAACGCTTCCACCCTTATCCCTTTGGCATGCGCTTGAGAGATAAATTGCTTAAGCTGCGCGTTATTTGTGGTCAAATGGGTTTTGTTGATGTAAAGAAGAAGAACATTAACCCCTTTGTCCTGAGCGAATTGGAACAGGGTCGAACGTTCCGCTGAATCCTGCAGCACGGAAGTCGTTTCCTGCCAGACCCACATCGCCTTGACATCCTTATTTATCGCTTGGACCCCGCCGCTTCTGGCTTTAAGACTTAGATCGTCCAAAAAGGCGTTTGCCCCGCTGTCGGCATTTTTATATATGTATACCTGAAGTTTGGCGGTGCCGGGAACGGTCGTAAAAGCGGTCGATTTAAATTCATACAGCGTTTGATTAAATCTCAACGTATTCTTGGCGAGTACATTGTTATTTGCATCTAAACAATCGACCCCGACAATGGCCGTATCCGTACTTGCGCTTACGCTGCCGTGTCCCGACAAGACATAGGTCGTTCCCGATGGAATGCCGGAAATGATCTGCCCCGCGCCCCCTTCACCGGAAGCGATACGTGCCGCTTTGGCTCCCGCAAATGACGGAGAAGTGACGGTAGAGGTATTTCCCCAGTTGGTCCAGCTTGCCAAGTTGTCTTCGAATCCCGGGTTGGCGATCAGATTATCTCCCAAATTCAAAACAGCCGAGCCCGAATCGGTACGATCTGTCGATCCGCTAATGATCTCAGGATTCAGCAATAAATCGTTGCCCGCCGCATGTCCATTAGAAGGCAATCCCGAGAGGCCAAACAAGAGGGAAAATGCCACCCCTAGCGACAAAGGTGCGTGCATAAACTTTTTCATCAGCATGTCTCCTTTTTATCATAGAATGGTTTAAATACATATTAATGGTACCATGGCTTGATTTAATAGTATATATAAGCCGTTTTTTAGACTGTTAATAGACATAGAAAGTGAAAAATGAACACTTAAAACGATTTGTATCCTTTTTATGGTAATTCAATTGCTTTATATAGCAACCTGATGACGAACGTTTGTAACGGGACTACATGGTACATTAAGGGAATTACTTCCGAGCACTTTTACCCGATTTACTCCTAACTGAAAACGGCATGGAATCGCAAAGCGATTTTCAGCACAACAGAGTGAAGCATAGCTGCACAAAGTTAAAATCACCGTGTGATCGATCATAAAAGGGTAGCCATAAACGAAAAGCTGAGCTACCATTTGGAGAGGAGTGTCCAAAGCATGCGGATTCCGAAGCTGTCCGGGGTTAGTAAAGATTTGGTGACCGATGCTCTTAATAAAACGAACAGAAAAGATGTTGATGATGAAAATTGTACTCGGCGAACAACAAATAGAAGTTCACGTGGAATACGGTCCGCGCAAAAAACTCTCGCTCCACATCGATCCTTCGGGACTTGTCACGGTGAAGGCGCCAAATCATACGGCTGATGATGTGGTTATGAACGCCGTAAAGCTGCACGAGAGTAAAATTCTGAAGCAGCTGCAAACGATTGAGGCTGCCCGCACGCCTATGAAGATCAGGGAATACGAAGAGAAGGGGAAGTTTCTTCATCTTGGCCGATATTATCTCCTTCATGAGTTGATCGAGACAAACGGGCGTACGGAACAACAGCTTCAAGATGACCTGAAGAAGTTTTACTTCGCGAGCTGTAAGAAGGTGATCGGGGAGCGCTTAAAAATTTATCAGAAGCAGTTGAAAGTCACGCCCAAATCCTTCGTCATCGAAGAATCCCGAACGAAGTGGGGCAGCTGCAGCTCGGCTAAGCATCTTACTTTCAACTATCGTTTGGCAATGGCGCCCATTGATGTGATTGATTACGTGGTCATACACGAGCTTTGTCATCTCTTGCATATGAATCACGATCGGTCCTTCTGGCGGCGCGTCGGAAGCGTGATGAAGGATTACAAAGAGAAGGAAGCGTTCCTCGCGAAGTATGGACACGCCATGACATTGTAATGAGAAGATAGATGCTATTATGACGCTGTCATTGATTTAAAGCCCCTCTTAACGGATCCGGTCATAAATTGAATCGTGCTTAGTTATAAAGCATTTCTTAGCCAAGAGAAATGCTTTTTATTTTTTGCGCAAAATTAAGGGTGTTGTACAACAATCAAAACATATTCCTATTCAATGTAAATATATTGTTTTGCGATAAATTTTGTGTTAAATTCAATACGGACAATAACTAAGCGAGGTGCGTTATGGAACGTGGAACAACACTCTTTTTAAAAATAGCTCTTCTTATTATCGGAATTCCGGTTCTTGCTATGTGTATTTTTTTGGTACCCCGAATTGCGAATTTTGCAGCGGAATTGTATCCGGAACATACTTACTTGAAATATCTTCTATGGATCGACTTGTATGCAACGGCGTTGCCTTTTTACTTTGCCCTGTATCAGTCTTTCAAACTTTTGAGCTACATTGACAAGAATAGAGCTTTCTCGGAGTTATCCGTACAGGCATTGAAGATTATAAAAATCTGTGCCGTCATTTTCGGCGGTTTGTATGTCGCAGGCATGCCGCTCTTCTATCTTATGGCGGAGAAAGACGACGCTCCGGGTTTCATCGTTATCGGAATGGTCCTTATTTTTGCCTCCATGGTCATTGCCGTTTTTGCGGCTGTCCTTCAAAAGCTTTTAAAAGAGGCGATTGATATAAAATCAGAACATGATTTGACGGTCTGAGGTGATAACATGGCGATTATAATCAATATTGACGTGATGCTGGCTAAAAGAAAAATGAGCGTAACGGAACTTTCGGAGAGGGTTGGAATCACGATGGCTAACCTTTCCATATTGAAGAACGGGAAGGCAAAAGCAGTTCGATTGTCAACTTTAGAGGCAATTTGCAGGGCTCTGGATTGTCAGCCTGGAGATATTTTGGAATACAAAATGGACGACAACGCTCAAGAATAAAATGAATAATGGACCGTACAAATGATTAAAAACCTGTCGAAACGACAGGTTTTTTTGCGGAGAAATACCCTGTGCATGTTCTGCTCATAACCGGAAGAAAGGTTTAGGAGATCGGCTTGTAAGCGGAGCACGCTCCAATTCTTCTGAAATGATGCGAATCCCTTCTTCAATCTGCTGCTCATCGGTCCGGATAATACTAAGGCGCAGTAAGTTAGGTTTGGGGAAAGAAGGAAGGAAATGCCTGTCGCCCGACAGTACGTCCACGCCCCGATTTTCTAAACGGTTGACCATATCATCCTGATCAATGGTGTCCGGAAGTTGAATGGAAAAGAAAAGCCCTCCGCATGACGGAATGGTATATAAGCACTCTTGGGGCAATAATCGCTGTGAAACTTCCCTGAGATGTTTGATGCGGCGGTTGTACAAGGACTGCATTTGCTTCGCATGATGGGCATACATTCCGGACTTCATATAAATCTCCAGGACACCTTGAGAAAGTACGGAAGTGCTCAAATCCGCCGAATGCTTGTGCCACTGGAGGATAGGAATAAACGAATCGGGTACTGCGGCAGCGGCGATTCTTAATCCGGGCAGCATCACTTTGGAAAAACTTCTAAGATAAATGACATGACTGGCCCCGTTATAAGCGCGAATGGGGTCTGCTTTGCTGTCTGTATCCAAATCCGCAAGATAGTCATCTTCCACAATGTAAACGTCATAGATTTTGGCGAGTTCTGCCAGCCGCTGTTTGTCTTCGCCTGTATAAGAAGTGCCGAGCGGATTATGGAAACGCGGGATCGTATAAAAAAACTTGATCTGGTTGCTTTGAAAATGGCGTTCCAAAGCTGCCCAATCAATCCCGTCCGGCGTTCGTTCGATCCCGATTACGGTTTGTCTTTGTGTCTTAAGTGCGGCAAGCATTCCCCAAAACGTGGGCTGCTCGACCAGAATGTTCGTTTTTCCGTTGGGAAAAGGCATCCCGGCCAGAATATGAAGAGCTTGCTGAGTGCCTGAAAATATAAAAACCTGCTGTGCCGAAGGGAAAACTTGCTGCCGCCGGAAAAGCTTCACGATCTCATGGCGAAGAGAAAGCAAACCTTGCGGATCGGGATAAGTGAATATCGACGTCTCAAATAATTCCATCGCTTTATTCAAACATTGACGAAAATCTGTTTGCGGGATCGACGAGGGGTCGGGAGCCGCTGACGCAAAATCGATTCGTTTTGTTTGCAGCAGGGGAAGCAGGACTTCTTTGGCTACGACGAAATAACCGCTCTTCGGACGTGAATAAATAAGAAATTGATCCTCGAGTTCCCGATAAACACTAATAATGGTGTTAAGACTACAGCCGAATCTCTGGCTCTGCATACGGATAGAGGGCAGCTTCTCGCCGGGTTTAACGAGACCGTTGACTATGTCCGCACGGATAATTTGCAGAATGGTATTCTTTTTATTGGCCATAAAAATTCTCCCAACTCGAATGATTTGGTGTGAGATCTGTACCCATACAGATGAATAAACAATCAATATACAGCTCATTTTGCAACTATTATAATACAAATATTCATACAGAGTGTGTGATGTTGTTATTTTATTACTTTGTTTGTTCGACGTATCGGGTGCATTTTGGTACAGCAAACATTTAAGGAGAGATTGTCATGAACCAAACGACAAGCGGCTGGATCCATGGTTTCGCAGGCGTGCTGATCTTCAGCGGCTCTCTACCCGCAACACGGCTGGCTGTAGCGGATTTTGATCCGATATTCCTTACCGTAATCCGTGCCGCAATTGCAGGGTTGCTGGCTGGAGCCCTTCTCCTTGTTTTCCGTCAGCAGCGGCCTGTCCGAAGCGATATCGTTCCGCTAATGTTAGTGGCAGTCTGCGTGGTCGTAGGATTCCCGCTGCTGACAGCTTTGGCGCTTCAGTATGTCACATCTTCGCATGCCATTATTTACATTGGACTTTTGCCCCTGTCGACAGCGATCTTCGGCGTACTCCGGGGCGGCGAGCGTCCAAGGCCCGCCTTCTGGATCTTATCGGCTCTAGGCAGCTCCCTCGTAGCAGGATTTGCCTTGACACAAGGAGCAGCAGCTTCACCGGTCGGTGACGCGTTAATGCTGGCTTCTATCGTCGTATGCGGTTACGGTTATGCGGAAGGGGGACGGCTTTCACGGAGGCTCGGGGGCTGGCAGGTGATCTCCTGGGCGCTTGTTCTTTCGCTTCCCGTTATGTCGCTGCTCTCGTTTTTTTACATGCCCGTTTCATGGGCGGGGATAAGTACTTCCGCAATGGTAAGCCTTGCTTACGTGTCCCTGTTCAGCATGCTCATCGGTTTCGTATTCTGGTATCGGGGTCTTGCCCAGGGTGGGATAGCCGCAGTCGGGCAGCTGCAGCTTCTCCAGCCTTTCTTCGGCCTGCTGCTTTCGGCTGTCATTCTGCACGAGTCGATCGGCTGGCCGATCTTTGCCGTAAATATCGGTGTCGTACTCTGCGTGGCGATTGCACGGCGATTCGCGATTTGACAGCCCCAAGCTATTTTTAGTGAAAAGAATAGAGGTCAAAAGGAAAATACTTCAGCGAAACAACCGCTCATGGTTGCTTAGAGACCTGTTATTCACTACTATGGAGTAAAATGCAGTGCTGCACTAGGGGGAGAGAGTATGGTTTCAATCACTCAGATGAAACTCGAAGATTCGTTTAAAATACGCGATATAGATCGTTCCGAAACAATCGATCTCATCTATACGTGTAAAAATGAAGTCCTTGAGGAAATTAAAACAGGCCATGAATGCCCTAACTGGCAAGAAGACGATTATACGGCTATCATTTCGCGGTATGAGGATGAGCTCGCAAACGGCGGTACTGCTTTTGGAGCATATGACGGGGATAAGTTAGTCGGATTCGGTGTCTTGGCTAATAAGTTTCGAGGCAAAGAGAAGGACCGGCTTCAGATAGACCTGATGTATGTTACCCGGGATTACCGGAGACAAGGAATAGGCAGCCGGATCATGGAGGAGTTAAGTAAAGCGGCGATCGAAAAGGGCGCGAAGTACTTATACATCTCCTCTACAGAAACGGGATCCGCTGTAAATTTTTATACTAGCTGCGGCTCGGCCATTACGTCAGAAGTCGATGAGGAACTGTTTGAAAAAGAGCCGGACGATATTCATATGATTAAACGACTTTAATACCAACCAACCGGAGGTCTACAGATGAACAAAACAAAGAGCAAAGAAGGAAGAAGTTTTAGATGATTACTCTTAGAAAAATCACGCTGGAAAACCGACGTGCCCTATTTAACTTGGAGGTTTCAGAAGAACAACGCCGTTTCGTAGCGTCCAATCTGTCAAGCATGGCTTCCTGTTATGTCCTTGCAACCAATGGAGGACACCCGTTTCCTTTTGCTATTTATGCAGATGAGCAGCCTGTCGGTTTTGTTATGCTGACTTATGGAATCACCGGATATGAGCTACCGTCTATCGCAGACGATAGCTATTGTATCTTGCGGCTAATGATTGACAAGCAATACCAGAACCGAGGCTACGGCAGGGAAGCTATGAACAAAATCTTAGAATTTATCCGTACCTTTCCGGCCGGGCCGGCAAGCTACTGTTGGATTGCTTATAAACCAGATAACTTCACTGCCAAAAAACTTTATGAAAGCTTCGGCTTCCATGACAACGGTGAAATCTGTGAAAACGAGTCAATCACCGTATTGAAACTCTGATTTTTCATCCCATGATCGTAGTGAGATCAACCGGAGAACAGCTGCCTAAAAGTAATTCGGAATCAACTGCTTCAGACCGAACCTGCCTTTATTTCAAAAGGCGGGTTTTTCTATCTTCTGAAACCCTCCAAAGCGATTTGTGCGAATTTGGAACTATTGTCCGCCGGCGGGGATGTTGCGGGAAGCGGAACGGACAATGGCGTTCAGGTCAAAATACTCGATCAGGTAGAACCAGCACGAATCTCCCCCCATTATTTTATAATTTTTTCATAAGGTAAACGGAACTGGACAGGGAATAGGGGGCGAATACTTCCATGCTGCTTCTGTGTTCGATTCCGGTCTCCGTTATTTCCCTTCGTGTGGGATATTCGGCCAGCAGTTTGCCGAGCGGGAACTGCCGGTTATCGAGCTGCTTGGCCAAATCCGCCGGGAGTGTCGGCAGATTCGCATACACAATATTGTAAGATAACACACGGCCGGGCAATGTTAGGCTCGATAGGCGTCTGATGAACTGTCCGTTGGCCGGAAAAGCTTGCCGAACATCTTCCGGAACGGATTCGGGATCTGTACGTTCATGTTCGTAAACATGAATATTCACTTGATTACGGACGATAATCTCGATTGTTCGTGTTGTCGTTCCGTCCGTTTGCAGCAGAAGATCGGATAGGAGCTCATCGTGTTCGTTGTCCGTGAAAATTATCATCCTACCTCCTTTAATCTTTATTTCTTACTCTTGATTATATATAAAATGGTTAATATTTCAATTAATTAGCAGTAAGATAGAATTATTAGGAATAACAAGGAGGTTAGCTGTGTTTCACCCTACCATATTCGACAGGTTTGAAAACAGGATTTACAAATTTATTGACCCCCGTAAGATTATGGAAGTCGAATTATGTACTTAAAAAATATCATATTTGCTTGAAAATAACATTTTTTTCACTATACTTGTAGGTAATAAGGAAGGAGGAGGGATAAAAGAACAAACATCCGCAGGGCTGAATCAATTTCAAGGCGTTCATTTATTGCTGCGATAGGAGATGAAAATGACATATAAGGTTTCATTTGTTATTCCGACGTACAACTCGGGGAGTTTTATGGCGGAAGGGCTGCGGTATCTTGCGGCCCAGCGTAACGAGAGCCGGACCGAGTTCGAGGTCATCGTCGTAGACGACGGGTCTACGGACAATACTGCGGAACTGGTTGAAGCGGCGCGGGAAAGTCTGGATCATCTGACTTATGTGTATATCCCCCGCGATGAACATTCCAGCCGCTCCCGTGCCCGCAATCGAGGGATTGATGCGGCGACCGGCGATCTCTTATGTTTTCTGGATGCCGGAATAGTAGTACCGCCTGACTATTTGGATATGGTTATCGCCCGCTTCCGGGAGCGGCCGGATCAGGTGCTTTTGCACATGGTACTTGGGCTTAATGCGGACCCCGAGCGTGACGATACAACCGTTGTCCGCAAGCTGTCACCGTCCAATCTGCGAGAGGAAGCTTCGAAACTATCCGTGTCGCCGGTATGGCAGGACAGCCGGTATCAGGCGCTCCGGATGCTCCGTGACAATCTGGATCTGCTAGCCGCACCTTGGGAAATGGGACTGGGGGGCGCCATGAGCGTGTCTGCTTCGCGTGTTCGTGAGGCAGGAGGGTATGACGAGAATTTTAAAGGCTGGGGCTCGGAGGATATCGATTTCGCTTACCGGCTTTACAGAGCGGGATGTTCTTTCCGTTCGGAGAGGCACGCCTTTGTGCTGCATCTGCCGCATCCCATCGTCAGATCCGAAGACAGAATGGAAAACGATTTTCGCAACAAACGCTGTATTCACCGCAAACTGTGGCAGTTGGAAACGGAAGCTTATCCCCACTATCAAGGGATGTTTTACTCCGCTTTTCTTGAGAAGCTGCTGTACATCGACTTATCCCTGTTAATGAATAAATTTACGACCCCCTTTATTCAACACCTGTATAACGAGCACATTCGAGGATCGTCCGCTTCCTTATTGCTTGGAGTAAGCGAACAGAACATGGCCAGGCAGTTGAACTCCACTCATATCTACCTTTGGAATCGCCGATTGGAGAATATATTCCAATCTTCTCTCTCACAAGAAATCCGCTGCCGGCTCGGCTGTGATACCCCTTATGAAAACAGTTTTTTCGACGTAGCGCTCATAACCGATTTTATACTTTTGTTTTCGCCATATATGTTGGAACAAATGATAACGGAACTTCTGAGAACCGCCCGTAAAATCGTGTATGTGTATGATCCTGATTTCGAGAACGAATATCCCTTCCAACAGGACGGCCATATGTCGGTAAGCATGCCGGTCGTTTCGCCGCATCTTACCCCGCGCTTTCGAACGGAGCTTGCATTGAGCCCGCGTAAGTTAATGATGGAACGCATCCAGGTGAGTGCTAGGAGTGACCTGATCACGCTGCTTAACAGAGGCGAGAGGCAGATTGTGCTGGAACCTCTGTGTACACCCGGTCATCCGATTACAACCGACTAAGGAGGAAAACATATGAAAGCGATTACTGAACTGAAAGCTCTCATTGCCCGCATTTGTGAGGAGAAAATGAATATCGAGGTCAAGCCGGACGTAAATCCGAATGAGCCGATTGCCCAGGAATTCAACCTTGATTCCATTTCTCTATTCGAACTGATTGTCAATCTGGAGGAGGAATTCCAGTTCAAAGTGGCCGATGACGATATCGACAAGGTCGGGAAGATGAACCTCGAGGAGCTTCATGAATTTATCCAAAGGATGCAGTTGATTCATGGATAAACGTGTCGTTATAACCGGATACGGGGTTGTGACCCCTTTCGGGTTAGGGGAGGCTCCCATTCTCGACCAAGTATTTGAGGGCAAGCATTGTTTCCGGCCACTACAGAGTATCGATACTTCCAGAAGCTATACGAAAGTAGGCGGAGAGGCGCCTGTCGAAGAACGTTCCTACAAATTTTTCACAGAGTACTGCACAGAGCGGGCTATAGCGATGGCCGGGCTCAACCCGGACAATCACCGGAACAGTCTGGAGAAAGCCGCAGTGGCTGTCGGAAATCTGGGAGACGGCACTCATCTTCTGAACTATTACGAGCAGTTCTCGCCTGACTGGGAGGCAGAGAAATTCGCAAGCAGAACATCCGAATTCATGCGATCGGAGGGCGACCGGCCGGTATCCATTCATGATTCCAATCCATACGAGCAGGCGGCGGCGGTTGCCGGCATAATCGGTTCCACCGGCGAACGACTTGCTTTTACTAATGCGTGTGTGGCCTCGGCCAATGCGATCGGTTATGGCTTCGATCAGGTTCGCAAAGGTAGAACTCCGGTCGCAGTGGCAGGCGGGATCAATGTTCTCTACCCGATCGTTTTTTATAATTTCGATTCGAGTCGGGCTATGGCGGAAGAAGTCGTACGTCCGTTCAGCAAGCATCGCAGCGGTCTTCTTATCGGCGACGGAGCGGCTATCCTCGTTTTGGAGGAACTTGAGCATGCCCTTGCAAGAGGAGCCGAGCCTTTGGCGGAAATGATCGGCTGGGGTTTAAGCTCGGACGGTTTCCATATCACGCAGCCCGATCCGGAAGGAGACGGATTGGCGAGATCGATGAAGACCGCTCTGCGCCAAGCGAACTGCAAACCGGAAGAAGTGGACTATATCAATGCGCACGGAACCGGGACACCGCTGAATGACAGCAGCGAGACGATTGCGCTCAAGCAAGTTTTCGGAGAGTACGCCCGCAATATTCCCGTCAGTTCCACGAAATCGACAACGGGTCATATGCTGGAAGCTACCGGTGCTGTAGAAGCGGTTATCTCCGTTCTTTCTTTGACTCATGGGAGGATTCCTCCGACCGCGAATTTTGTTGAACCCGACGAAGGGCTCGATTTGGACTATGTGACGGAGGGCTCACGGCAGAAGAGTCTGAACGTGGTGATGTCCAACTCAAGGGCATTCGGCGGGAATAACTGCACACTTCTTTTCCGCAGATGGAATGGAGGGGAGTAAGATGAAGGAAATCACAGAGCAGTTGCACGGACTGAATACACGGAAGCTACAGGTTGTAGTCACCGGTTACCACGAACAGAGCGAGAACGATCCCATTCCGCCTCTACGGGGATTTGTCCGATCCTCGTATAATCCGCTGATTTACCATGCGGCGATGAAAGCGGCAGAACAAACGAGATCAGTGGATATCGAGCCGGCTCGCAAGGCGCTCCTGCTAGGAAGCTTGTTCACAGACATGATGACGCTCCAGGAGACGAGCAAAGATTTGCTGCAGGGCAGAAAAGTCAGCCCGATCATGTTCCCTCCCTCTGTGCCGAGTTCCGTCATGGGATACATCGCCAAAGAACTCGCTGTGCACGGGCCGCTAAGCTGTATCAGCGTTACGACGGCAGGTGCGTGCGCACTGATCCGGCAGGCGGTGGACTATATCGAGGACGGCGAAGCGGATCTCGTGCTGCTCACCCTGTGCGATACCCGGTCCCTCCGGTCTTCGCACTGGATTTCGGATCACGCGGGAGAGGGAGGAGACCCCAACGCATCAGGGGGTGTTATTTCGCTTGCCGTCGAATCGGCGGAACAGGCCAAGAACCGAGACTTGCAGCCCGTCATCGCTCTGGAGCCGTGGCTCGAAAAGTATGAGCGGAATGCGGCTCGGGGTTACGGTCTTTATGTGCCTACCGAAGGGGTGGAGCGATTATGATCTCTTTCATGCCTCTTCCTAAAACAGCCCTCTTGTCGTCAGAGCTAAGCCTGTCCTACGACGAACTAAACGGCAGAATCGGGGACAAAAAGAAGTGGCTGGACGACCGGGGCTGGAAGAACTGCCGGGTAGCCATTGACCTGCCGGATTCGTATACGCTGCTTGAATGGACAGCGGCGAACTGGCAGCACCGCAATCACGTTCTTCTGCTGGATCAGCGGATGAAAGACGACGAAAAGCAGGCTCGTCTTCGTCTGTTTTCACCAGATCTGATCCTAAGTGCCGGGCCCGGAAAGTCGCGGCCGGTCGTGTCGTTTTTTCAAGCGGAAGTTCCTTTCTTCCTGTCGGCGGGAGACGGGGAAGATATTAACCGCGTCGCAATCGATAGCAAAAATACGGGGGATGAGCAGCCGCCTTCGAACTGTTGGCAAGCGCTTACATTATTCAGTTCAGGTTCGACTGGGACACCGAAGTCCATTACTCGTACCTATCAGTCGTTACTGGATGAATGGTCCGCCTATGCGGGCGAAGAGGGAAGCCCCTCTGAAAACAGCCGGGTGCTGTGTCTGGTTCCGTTAAGTCACGCGCTGGGTCTGATGTCCGCTGCCATGCACACGCTCCTGCAAGGAGGAACCGTCGTATTCCCCGACTTCATAAACGGAGAGGAAATCGTTTCGTCCATCGAGCGTTACGAAGCATCGCATGTGTACGGCGTGGCTTTTCATTACAAGCTGATGGAAGCCCGGATGGAGGAGTTTGTCATTCAATCAGGTTATGTCGGGAGCGGCAAGACCCTGTTTCTGATCTCTTCCGGCGGGCCGCTTCCGGCGGATTTGGCCGGCAGATATCGTGAACGGATCGGCCTGCCGATCGGACAGCAGTACGGAATGAGCGAGATCGGCTATATCTCGGTCGACTTTACCGACAGCCATCCGCCTTCCCTCGGTAAAATCGCGCAGCATATCCGCTACGAATGGAGCGAAGAGCAGCCTCAATTGGCGATCCGTCTGGATACCAGTCCTTATACAGGAGAGCAGGACAATTGGATACCCGATCCCGATGGAGACGGGACCGGCGGGATTCTATATACGCAGGATCTTGTTCACATCGATGAGCACGGTTATCTTACGGTGACCGGCCGCAGCAACGACCAAATCAGTATCGGAGGCCTCAAAGTCACGCTCCAAGAAATCGAAGCGGCTTTGAGAGAACATCCCTTGATCAGAGAGGCCGCAGTCGTGCACTACGAGCATCCGGTTCTCGAGCGCGTCATCGAAGCCTTCATCGTGTGGGATAAGCCTGCGGTGACCGAGCCGCTTGACGGCATCTTGCATTGGCTTCGGAACTATCTTTCGGATTATAAAATGCCTAAGAAGCTTCACGTAATCGAACAGCTTCCCTTGTCGGCAGCCGGTAAATTGCTGCGGGGAGAATTGTTAAAGGAGCTTTCTCATGATACCCATCGCTGAAATCAAATCCGTTGTCATTGAATCGGGTCTTTTTCAAACCCTGGACGAACAAGTGGAATCGGATATGCCCCTGCAGCTTGATTCCTTCTCGCTGATATGGCTCATCGAACAGTTGGAACGCCGGTACCGGATCAGCATTGATTACCGGACACTCGATTTAGAACACTTCAGTACGATCCGTAAGATTCATCAGCTTGTTCTGGATAAACTGGGGGCCGGACAGCCATGAAAACGGAGAAAACCTCCGGCATCCTTCCTAATTTTTCGTCGCAGCAGCTATTTATCCAACCGCCAGTCAGGAGGTCGTCTGATGGAAATTCCGGTTACTTCCGTATTGCCGCACCGTTATCCGTTTCTGCTGATTGACAGAGTAACGGAAGTGGAGCCCAGGGTATGGGCGAGGGGGTACAAAAATGTGTCGATCAACGAATGGTTTTTCCAGGGCCATTTCCCGGATGAACCGATCATGCCCGGCGTCCTGATTACAGAAGCGATGGGGCAGCTTGGGGCATTTGCGATTCATAAGCCAGGCCAGGCGCCTTTTGTCGGAATGATCGCCTCCATGAAAGAAATCAAATTCAATAAGCCTGTACTACCCGGCGACAGACTCGATCTTTTCTATGAAGTCATAAATCATAAAGGTCCGTTTGTAAAAGGAAACGCTCAGGCTACCGTCAATGGGGAAACAGTTGCGAAAGTAGCCGAAATGATCGTTTTCTTGAAGGGAGCCGAAGTCAAATGAAGGTGCTGCTGGTAACAAGCAACTGGGCGGAAACATACGGACACGCGGTGAGAAGCATGGCGGCGGCCGAACAGTTAACGGCGGCGGGACACGAGGTTGCTGTGTTGGCTCCGGCATCCTTTCGTCATTTGTTTCCGGACGGGGTCCGTTTCTACGAGTCTGTGCCCAAACCCGCATACATTGAGAACAAGCTTCCGTTCTTCGGTTATCACACCTATGAAGATTTAATTTTCGTCTCCGGTCATGCGGATGACTTTCATCTGATCGACACGATTGAGCGGGAACGGGCAACGATCCGGGACTTTCAGGCGGATCTGGTCTTTGCCGACATGCAGTTCACGATCGCCGTCTCGGCTTATACCGAAGGCGTCCGGCTCGCTTCAATCGTCAATTGGCCCCTTCATCCGGCCCACAATATTGAGTTGGAAGATCTTCATCCCGGGCGCAAGCTTATTCTCAGAAGAGTCCGCAACATCTGGAACCGCGTGCTCCAAAAATATGGCATGCCGCCCGTGGAGCATGTCTGCCGCACGTTATTCGATCACTGTCAGCTTCTGCTTGTGCCCAGCTGCAAAGAACTGGAGCCCGAGCTGCTTCGGTACGAGCCGGAAGCCGAATTTGTCGGACAGTTGGTTCCAAGCGTATTCAAAGAGGAACCGGCGTGGTTTAAACAATGGGAGCAAACCTGCAAAGAACCGCTTGTATTTGTGTACCTCTCGTCGCTCCCGTTCGGTATCAATTCGCGCAGCACGTTCGAAATGATGTACGGCGTGTTTGAGAAGAATCCGGTTCGCGCCGTATTTGCCATCGGCAAGTACAATTCCGCTTTCCTGGACCATCCTCTGAAGTCTCGGGAAGAGCGGATTCGCTTCGAGCCTTTCGTACCGTCCGAAACCATCATGGCGCATTCCAGCCTCTGCATTACGCCCGGTTCCAATTCCATGATGGTATCGGCGATGAGGCATCATGTTCCGGGACTGCTTTATCCCGATACGTATGAACGCAATTTCAACGCCTTCTGCATGGAGCGCGCCGGTCTCGGAATCGTATGCGGAGAGGATGATCTCGGGCGCGAACGCTTCGAATCCCTGCTGCACGAAGGATTAGCGGGGAAAAGTACGGAAATCTCCTTGCGGATTCAGAATCAACTGACCGATCTGGAGAAGACGCCGAGGCTTGTCAGGCTGCTCGAATCAGCCGCCAGAGGCGGTGTGACGTCTTGACGCTTCAACCCGCCTTCAATTGTTTGCTGGGCTGTTTTTACAACGAGCTGACGATCCGGCACGGGCTCCGGTTTCCGCTGGAGAAATGGCTGCTCCGACCGGATTATTTCCAGGTTATTCACTGTGTGGTTCACGGATATTCCAAGCTTTCGGGGCCTCATCCCGGAGACCTGATCGAACAATTTCTGCACGAATTCCCGGTGATCCGCACAGTCGTTCCCGAATTCCGGGATGTAAATCAGGCCGTGAGTTATGCCAGGGATTTTATAGGAAAGCATGGATTTATTGCGGCCGCACACAACCTGAAACACGCCCCTTTCGAAACGACTACTTATGACAGCGATTCCTGGAACTATCTGCTGCTGACGGAATTTACGGAGAAGGGCGAATGCCGCGTCTATAGTCCTTACAATAACGAATATGCAGAGGTTTCAGCAGGACAGCTTGAATTTATGCTGGATACGGCCTTTAATTACCGGCATGCGGGAAAATTTACGCCATACATGTACTGGGAATGCGAGGATACACAAAGCATCCAGAACGCGATGGATCGCTTGGACGAATTGGAACTGTACCGGCGTGCCGTACAAAATTATCCTTTGGAGTTTAACCTGCACGAAGGCCGCATTTATACCGATTCCTTAAAAGTGATGCGTGAGCACATTCCTCCGGAGCAAATAAGGATGCAAGTGAACGAAATCCATGCCTTTCACCGTATTCTTCTCAGAAGCCGTCAGGATTTGTCCGGTTTCCTGCGTAGGTTAGGTATAGAAGCGGGCAAGGAAATTGATGATCTCGTAATTAAGTGGACGAGATTTAATCATCTTGTGGCTCTGGCTATTCTGAGAAATAGGGGCGAGGAGTATGAGCGCCTCTATCCTCAATTTGAAGAGTTGATTCGCGAAGAAGAACGCTTGCTGAAAAGGTTGCCGGATCCATTTGCGGCTGCATCGCCACAGAGCAATTTCGGCAAAAGCGGGGGAGATAACGATGTCCATCATAGAAGTTGAGCATGTGACCAAGGTATATGACAAGGGAAACGTCAGAGCGGTAAACGATGTTACATTCGACGTTAACGAAGGTGAAGTTTTTGGACTGCTTGGTCCTAACGGTGCCGGTAAGAGCACGACGTTCAAAATGCTCACCACCCTAATACGGCCCACGGACGGGGTGATCCGCATGTTCGGTGAATCGATTGCAATGCAGCCGCGCGAAATCAGGAGCAGGATCGGCTATGTTTCCCAGCAGGGCGGGTTGGATGAAAGCTTAACCGCGTATGAAAACCTGAGATGGGTCGGCAAGCTTTATCATATAAGCTCGTCCGGTATGGAGCGCGCAATCTCGGATGCGCTGGAGACGGTGGATTTGCTCGCGGTCAAGGACCGGCTGCTCTACACCTATTCGGGAGGCATGAAACGCAGATTGTTCATCGCCTCGGCTCTGCTGCACCGTCCCAAGATCCTGTTCCTCGACGAGCCGACAGTCGGGCTTGATCTGGAGCACCGGCAGCAGTTGTGGGAGGCGCTTAAAGTTCTTCATGACCGGGGAACAACCGTATTCATCACCACGCACTATCTGGAAGAAGCGGATAAGCTGTGCGACCGTATCATGATTATGGATTCCGGTCACAGCGTCTGCATCGGAGAGCCGCAGGTTCTCAAAGACCAAGTGGGTGGGGACCAGATTTTCCTGTCGTTCTCATCTTCGATTACCACGGTCGACGAATCGCTGCTTCAGCGGCAAATTCAAGAAGCGCTCCCGCTTATGAGTTTGCAGCAAATCTCCGTCGGTCAGAACGGGGAAGAGCTTCGACTCTGGGTCGATTATGCTCATAAGCATATCAGCCAGTTGATTGACTGGTTCGCATCGAGAAATTTACACGTGACTTCCGTACGCATATCGCAGCCGACTCTGGACGATGTCATGATTCAGTATACGAAAAGGAGCTTGGCTGATGATAAAAATGCAGCAGTTTTGGTATGACTTCAGCTCCATGTTTTACCGCAATTATATTTATGCGGTCAAAAAGCCGCTGTATATCTTGTTTAATTTGTCCACTCCGCTGATCTGGCTGCTGCTGTTCGGGCAAATTCTGGCACCGATTTCAAGCATCCCGGACTTCGGACAGAGCGAGGCCGACTATTTGCTGTTTTTTGCGCCGGGCGTTGTCGTCATGACAACCTTGTATGCGTCGGGATGGTCCGGCATGGCCCTGCTTGAAGATATCCAGTCCGGCGTCATCGAAAAAATCATTTCGACCCCGTCCAGCCGTTCCGCTGTTATCCTGGGGAATTTGTCCTACTCGGCCGCGATGAGCGTCGTTCAGGCGCTTGTGATTGTGCTGATCTCCGTTGTGATCGGCGCAAGCGGCAATTTGACAGCCGTATCCGTTCTTGCGATTATCCTGTTCGGTTATCTGATTTCGGTCGCTATTTCTTCGTTCTCGTACATTCTGGCCCTTCTTACCCGCAAAACGGTTTCTTTCGTCACTGTACTGAATTTGACTCTGCTGCCGTTAATTATGCTGTCGAGCGCTATGATGCCGATCCGGCTTTTGCCGAAATGGATTCAGTTTATCGCTGCGGTCAATCCTATGGAATGGTACGTCCGGGTCGTACGCCAGGTATGGCTGACGGGCTCGGGAATAGCTGAGCTGTACGTGCCGATGGGGCTGATTGCGCTGCTGGCTGTCGGCGGCGTCTTACTTTGCGCGTATATGTTCAACCGGACACTGAACAACGATTGGCGTTAGGAGGCGGGTAGAGGTTGAAACTCTCGATCGTAATACCGGCATACAACTGCGGTCCTCTCCTGCATAAGGGATTGCAGTATTTAGCCCGTCAGGATGCGGAATGGTTTCAAACGGAACAAGCGGAGCTGATCGTCGTAGATGACGGTTCCAGTGACGATACTTCTCTCTATATCGAGCGGATTCGTTCTGTTTTACCCAAGCTCCGGTATATGTATCGTCCACGCGATGAAAATTCCGGACGATCCTGCGCCAGAAACACGGGACTCCGGGAGGCGGCCGGGGAATATGTTTGTTTTCTGGATGCGGGGATGCTGGTACCTCCAAATTTCGTGAGCCGGATCTTCACGCTATACGAGAAATCTCCGGCATTCGTTACCCTTCACAGTATGTACGGGATTGATCTGGACCCGGCAGTAACGGACACCTCTGTAGTGGAGGGGATTACGCCGGACAATATCGAAGAAATCGCTGTGAAGCTCAACAAGCTTCCGATATGGAAAGACCGCAGAGAGTCGTTCTTCCTTTATATGCGGGACGACATTCAGCAGCTTGCGCTTCCGTGGGAATTGGGTTATTCGGGAGCCATTACCGTGCCCGCCCGAACGGCTCTGGACATAGGAGGATTCGACGAATCCTACAAGGGCTGGGGGGTGGAGGATATCGACTTCGCTTACCGTTTGCACCGGGAGGGAGTGAACTTTCGCTCGGACCGCCAAGCATACGCGATCCATTATCCGCACGAGTCCGCATCTTCCGGCGACCGTCAGGCCTTTTCGGACTATCAAAACCGTATACAGATGCACATAAAGTTCAAGGAACTCGAAACAGAGCTGTTTCCCGAGTATCAAGGGCATTTCTACGGTGCATTCATTGAAAAAATGAATACGCTGCAGCTCCCCAAGCTTGCGGACTATACAACCGAAGAGCTCGATAAGGTTTCCGCCTGCGCAGCCCTATCATCCCGTACGCTGTTGATCGGTACCGATGATCCGGAACTGGTGAGACACCTGAATGTCACGCATCTCTATGTGCATAACCGGCCTACGCTTGAACTTTTCCGCGCAGAGTTTCCTTCCCGGGTAGTCGAATGCTCGCTGGGTCTGCGCACTTTCCTGCCGGAAAATTCGTTCGGGCTATGTGTCGTGACGGATATAATCCGTGTGCTTCATCCCAGGATCCGGGTCAAGCTGCTGAGAGAACTAACCAGAATATCCAGGGAAGTTATTCTTCTTTTGACAGCGGGAACATGGGCGCCGGAAACGGCTCTTTTGGCCCCGAATGAGACAGGCCAGCCCGCGAAAGAGGAGGAAACTGCTCACGAGCAGACTCAAACTGCGCCTGCGTTTCTGCAATTCGATTTAATTAGAAGCCCCAGGATCCGGCATGTTATGGAGCCGCTTTTCTGGTGCGAGGAGGATGATTTGCACGATTTGCTGGGCCGGATCAAACGGGACAAAGTGAGCGATCCAACATCGTAAGAATTTACCGGAGTTTTAACTTATCCATCCCCAAATCTGAGAGCCTGCATGCAGCTTGCGGGCTTTTTAACTTGGAAAAATACTAGCCCATGCTATTGTCACGAAAACTAGCTATTGGATACCAAGGTTCGTTAAAGCCGAATGAGGAGATCATAACGGAGCTGTTTGGAGATTATTTATAGAATGGACAATAGGTGCAGCGGTTCCTAGCAAGTATATGAAGCCCTGACCAGTTCTTTGGCATACTGCTTGCCCGCCGAGAGAAGGTTGTCGCTCAGTTCAGGGTCATTCACAGTTCGTGCAAGAACAAGAGAGCCCACCAGGGTACTGAACAGTGCGCTGCCTTTGGACGTGTCAATTTCCGCTAGATTGGAGATAAACGAAATCATCCGCTCCACTTCGTGGGTGAATATTTGCCGGACGTCTTCTGAAGAACGGGAGACTTCGGCAGAAAGGGCGGGAATGATGCAGCCCATCTCGGCTTTGTCGCGGTGATACGAACTTAAATAATAATCAATGACCGTATTGATTTTGGGGTTCTGCTTTTCCTGATCGGCGGCTTTCTGCAGAAGTGCGATGGTATCGCTGATGGCATACCGGCAGGCTTCGCCAATTAGCTGTTCTTTGTTGTCAAAGTGTGCGTAAAACCCTCCATGGGTCAATCCGGCCCCCTTCATAATGAACGGAACACTTACATCGTGGATCCCATGGGTGCGAAAAGCCTGGGCAGCACTTTCAACGATTTTATTCCGGACTTTTATCTTATGGCCTTTGGGATACGGTATGGTAATCACTCCACAACTTCATAATTTCACTTCTAAAATATTATAAGCGTCATAATAAAGCCTGTCAATTTAGAGGTTGGGGAACTGCCCGTTCATGAAAGGCTAATGACGGTAGTTGACGGTTTTAAAATATGATGACTATAATATATTATGATCATCATAATATGAATCGACTTCAACTTGGAGGTATCGGGATATGAGTAAACTTGAATCCGTAGAAACGTTAGTCATTGGATCAGGTCCGGGAGGATATGTGGCGGCGCTGCGATCTTCCCAGCTTGGTATGAAGACGGCGATTGTCGAACGCAGTCAGCTTGGCGGAGTCTGCACGAACGTGGGCTGCATTCCATCCAAAGCATTAATTGCAGATTCGCATCGCTATGATAGGCTCCGCTCGTTCAATCTTGCAGATGCGGCTTCGTCATTTAAGAATGCTCAGGATTTCAAGCAAGGGATTGTGAGTAAGCAGGCCGGTGGAGTCCGTTATTTATTAAATCATGCAGGTGTGAGCATTCTGGAAGGAGAGGCTAGATTCGTCGATGAACATACAGCAGTTATCGAACAAGCCGGACAGGAGCAAACCATTTCGTTTAAGTACGCCATACTGGCAACAGGATCTCGTCCGATTGAGCTGCAAGCGTTCCCGGTTGGAGGGCGTGTTTTGTCTTCAACGGAAGCTCTGTCGCTCCCTGAGCTCCCGGCTAGCCTGGTCGTTATAGGCGGTGGGTATATCGGTGTCGAACTGGGACAAATGGTTGCCAAGTTTGGAACAAAGGTAACGATTCTGGAGGGAGGAGAACAAGTGCTGCCCGGATTCGAGGCGGACCTTGTGGTCCCCGTTGTCCGTCAGTTGAAAGCCGATGGTATTAACCTGATTACCGGGGCGACTGCTGAGAACGTAGTACAGGAGGAGGATTCAATCACCCTGCATTATTCAAAAAATCGGGAGCATCACCATGTTACAGCGGACTATGTGTTAGTCACTATCGGCAGAAAACCAAATACGGACGGCAAGTTAGGACTGGAACGCATAGGTCTGCCCGTGACGGGCAGGGGATTGATCGAGACGGACGAACAGTGCAGAACGGCTATCCCGCATATTTTTGCAATTGGAGATATTACGGCTGGCCCGGCTCTCGCTCACAAGGCGTCTTATGAAGCCAAGGTAGCGGCAGAAGTTATTGCAGGCCTTCCGTCCGCGGTTGATTACAGAGCCATGCCGCTCGTAGTCTTTTCTGATCCGGAGCTGTCCAGCGTTGGTTTAAGTGAAACGGAAGCAAAAGCAAACGCCATCCCGGCTGTGATCGGCAAAGCATCTTTCGGGATTAACGGAAGAGCACTGGCATTGCGTGAATCCGAAGGATTTGTCAAGATTGTGGCGGACCCGGCTTCCGGAATCGTGATGGGTGCACAAATCGTTGGCGTGGAGGCATCGACACTCATATCGGAGCTTGCGCTGGCTATCGAGATGGGGGCAACCGTGGAAGACTTGGCTATGACGATTCATCCCCATCCTACACTGGGTGAAGTGATTATGGAGGCTGGCGAAAACGCGGTCAAAAAAATGGGACTGAATAGGTAAAAAGCACAAATGTGACGAGATGAATCGTAAGATTTTACAGGACTTGACATCCGTCGGGGGAGTAGGGTATTGTTAAAATAATTATTGCCTAAGGGAGAGATCTTGATGTCGGTGAACGTTCTTAACTAATCAAATTCCATATGGAGTGTTCTGGAGATTCATGGGTAAATTTTGCTGTTAAGCAAGGTTTATTTAGCCATGGGTTTACGGACGACTCGGAATTAGTTAAGAACAACGGATATCATACAATGCCATAGGTATATGCCTATCATTGCGCCTATCGTCCGTGCTGAGTTCAGCACGGATTTTCTGTTTTATCAGGCGCTCTTATTTAGGCATAACATTAAAAGGCAGAGAATGACGCACGTTCATTCTCTGCCTTTTTTTTATTTTCGTACAAGGAGAGATCACTCATGAATGAAAAAGCATTGCAGCGTTTGGAATTCGGCAAAATCAAGGAAGCTCTGGCGGAATATGCCGTATCGTATCTAGGAAAGCGGCAGATTACCGAGCTGCTTCCTTTAACGGCGATGTCCGTCGTGCGGGCGAGGCTGGACGAGACGGCGGAAGCGAAGTCCCTGCTTGAGCATGGCGCCAGCGTCCCGATTCCTTCGCTTGAAGGAATGGAAAATATGTTGGACCTGCTGGGAACGGGCTACGTGTTCAGTGAAAAGGATTTTATGCACATTCACCAATTTCTGACCAGCTGCGCGCAGCTCATGAGGTATATGGCCTCGAAAAGCGGAGCAGCGCCTCAGATTAGCTCTTATGCGGCTTCCATGTATACGATGGACGCGCTGAAATCGGAGATCGAACGGTGCATCCGTCACGGGCAAGTGGTCGACACCGCGAGCAAGGAACTCATGAAAGTCCGCAAGCGGCTGGCCGTATTCGAGGAACGTCTGAAGAGTAAGCTAGACTCCTTGATGAGCCGCCACCGCTCTATTTTGCAGGAGCATGTCCTCAGCTCGCGCGGCGGACGCTATGTGCTGCCGGTCAAGAAAGAGCACCGCAAGCTGGTGAAGGGGACAGTGCTCGACGAGTCGGCAAGCGGCCAAACGGTATATATCGAACCGGCCGAGGTCATGACAATTCAATTCGAGCTGTCGGGGCTGAGAGCGGAGGAAGCCCGGGAGGAGCTGAAAGTACTCAGCGATTTGACCGCGCTGGCGGAAAGCTGCGATCAACAGTTTCTGACGAACATCGAAACGGTAGGCACTTACGATTTCATATTTGCCAAGGCCAAATATGCGCTGGCCATCGGCGGCTCTAATGTGGAGCTGAACGATCAAGGGATCATCGACCTGCGCGAGGCGAAGCATCCGCTGTTGAACCGGCCGATGGTTCCCTTGAACTTCGTCATCGGACGAAGATATAAGTCGCTAATTGTTACGGGACCGAATACCGGAGGTAAAACCCTTTCGCTGAAAACGATCGGACTGCTGACTGTCATGGCGCAGTCGGGCTTATTGATTCCGGTACGGGAAGGAAGCCTGCTCTCCGTATTCAACCATCTCGCCGTTGATATCGGGGACGGCCAAAGTATCGAGCATGCGCTCAGCACCTTCTCCGCGCATATCCGGAATGTCAATGAAATGCTGCAGTTTGCCGATCGTTCGACGCTCATTCTGATCGATGAGATGGCCTCCGGAACCGATCCGGGGGAAGGTGTCGGCTTATCGGTGGCCATTCTGGAAGAGCTGCACCGGAGGGGAGCGACCGTCGTGGCGACGACTCATTTTACGGAAATCAAAAACTTCGCCGACGTGACGCCGGGGTTCGAAAATGCCCGTATGGAGTTTGATACGGACACGCTGCGGCCGCTGTACCGGCTGAGGATTGGAGAAGCGGGGCAGAGCTACGCGTTTCTGATCGCGCTGAAGCTGGGTCTGCCTGCCGGTCTTATTGAGCGGTCCCGCGAAATTACCGTGCGCGGCCTACCGGAAAGCTTGCCGCAAGGGACACAGACCGCCGGAACTGAGGCGGAGCCGGAAGAAGCCTCCGCGGCGGCGGATACGGACGGTCCGCAGGAAGAAATGCCCGTGACGAATGTGACTCTGCCTCCATCGGAGGAGGAGAGGGAACCGGAAGACGGCACCGGTAAGACGGTTCCGGTAGCTCCCGGAAGCTTCCAGCTCGGCGATTGCGTGTATATCGCTTATTTGGGCCGCACCGGTATTGTGTTTGAAACCGAGGATGCCCGGGGCAACGTCGGGGTGATGATCCAGAAACAGAAGTTCAAAATCAACCGGAAGCGGCTGAAGCTGCACATCGAGGGCAAGGAGCTGTACCCGGACGATTACGATCTGGACATCGTGTTCGAGACGAAAGCAAACCGCAAAAAACGCAAGCTGATGGGCCGCAAGCACGCACCGGGCGTTACCATTGAGACCAAACCGGAGGAATGAGATGGTTTTCAAAGTAATGGGCTAACGATCGTGCAGAGCGAGCAAGCTAGGCACGTGAAGCTTCTGAAATGAAAAATGGAAGAGCCGACGTCTTTTAGGGACGGTCGGCTCTTTTGCGCGGCTGCATATGTATGCCAGAAGACAAGATCATGAGGCCTTTAAACAACGTACAGATCATCAAACGCAATGACATCGTCAACAAACGAATATTGGTTGGCTTGCAATTGCTTTAACATTTCATTGGAAAACTCTTCAAAAGAATTCGCAATCACGTCTTCGTAACTCATATCGGGCGTATATTTAAAGATTTGTCCGGAATCTCATCGTGCTGCCCGTTCATGATAGACAAATAATCACGAAAAGCGGTCGGCAAGGTGACTTGCAACATACGTTCCAAGCGCTGAATTTCTTCCTCGGCTGCCGGCTGCAAAAATCGGGTCTGAAATCGTTTGAACCTGATTTAAAATGGTTGTCCATACGTCCTTTGTCATTCCAATTCCACCGCCATGTTTAAGTCGTCATTTGAAGCAAGATGCGAAACCTGTATCCTGAGGACCTTTTAGGTGAAGTCTACCACACCCATTGCAAAAACAAGAGCGAATTACAAGCACAGGCGGCAGCTGTTAGCCGAAGGATGGGGTCGGTTAAACATTCGGGTGAAGCGAGCTCGGTCCTACCGATCAGGAGTTTGCAAAAAAAGGAAGGCTCTGATAATATGGTCTCAATAATTAAACGCGATGACGAGAAGAGTAAGGGAACATGTTCTTGTACAGAGAGCTCCGGCAGGTGAAAAGGAGTCAAGAAGTTTTCCCTGAAGCAAGCCTCTGAGCAGTATGTCGGAACCATAGTCGGGGATGGCATAACGGGAGCTCCCGTTACAGAGCTAGAGTATAAGCATGGTCTGCAATGCCGTACTTGAAGAGGTTAATATGGCGACATATTAATGAATCTGGGGTGGTACCACGAAAATTTCGTCCCCAAGACTTAGGGTCTTGGAGGTGAGATTTTTTTTGTTTTCCCATATCCAGTTTATTAGGAGGAGCCGACATGGTTAACGAAAAGGAACATTTAGCCGAAAATTTTATGTTCAGATTGATTAAAGAAGAGCTTGAACACAACCCTTTGGATAGGAAAATGTGCACACGGTTTCCTCCCGAGCCTAATGGATACCTTCATATCGGGAGCGCCTATGCCATTCACACGAATTATTCGGTAGCTCAATATTTTAACGGGACATTTCATCTACGCTTTGATGATACGAATCCGCTTAAAGAGGACAGCGAGTACGTTAATGCGATCATCGAGGATATAAAGTGGCTTGGATACGATCCGGGTAACCATATCTACTTTGGTTCCGATTACTCTAGCGAAATTTATAACGCTGCAGTTAAACTGATCAAACAGGGAAAAGCCTATGTCTGTGATTTGACACCAAACGAAGTAGCGGAGTATCGAGGGACTTTGACGGAGCCTGGTTTAGACAGCCCTTATAGAAACCGTTCAGTGGGGGAAAACCTGGAACTTTTTGAAAAAATGAAAAATGGCACTTTCCCGGCGGCTTCTAAGGTGGTTCGTGCCAAAATTGATATGGCATCCCCGAATTTAAATATGCGTGATCCTGTTATTTATCGAATCATTTATGCGGAGCATTACAGAACGGGAAGCGACTGGTGCATTTATCCGATGTACGATTTTGCTCACCCTATTCAAGACGCAATCGAAGGGATCACCTATTCTTTATGCTCCATTGAATTTAAAGACCACCGTCCTTTGTACGAATGGGTCTTAAAAGAACTTGGTTACCATGAGCCGCCGCGGCAAAGGGAGTTTGGCAGGCTGAATTTAACAGGTGTGATGACAAGCAAACGCTTTTTAAGACCGATGGTAGAAGGAGGCCACGTTGACGGATGGGATGATCCAAGGCTTCCAACCATCCAAGGGCTTAGAAGAAGAGGTTTCACGCCGGAAAGCATCCGCAGCTTCATCGAAACAATTGGCAACATTCGAACGGAAAGTACGGTAGATATTTCCCTCTTAGATCACAGTCTTAGACAAGATTTAAAAGAAAAAACGGTTAGTGTCATGGCAGTATTGAACCCTCTAAAAGTCGTCATTACCAACTATCCTCAAGATAAGGTGGAATTGTTAGCGATAGAAAATAACAGTGAAAACGAATCTCTGGGGAAAAGAGAAGCCCCTTTTTCCAACACAATTTATATCGAGCGTGACGATTTTATGGAGCAGCCGCTCAAAGGTTTTCACAGGCTTAGTCCCAATGCCGAGGTAAGGCTGAAGGGGGCTTATTTCATCAAGTGTGAAGAAGTGATCAAGGACCTGGAAACAGGTGAAATAACGGAACTTCACTGCACTTACGACCCGCTTACGAAGAGCGGAACGGGGTTTACAGGGCGCAAGGTGAAGGGGACAATTCATTGGGTATCAGCGGACCACGCCGTTAAGGTTGATGTTAATCTTTATGATAAACTTCTGCTCGACCCTGATAATTCGAAGGAGGATAATAGGAATTGGACTGAAAGGATAAACCCTGACTCGCTTGTCACAATAAAGGATGTTCTAATTGAAGCTTTCATCAATCAGGCCTCTTCGGAACAGAAATTCCAATTCTTTCGACATGGCTATTTTTGTGCAGATAGGAAGTATAGTACCGAGGATCGGCTTGTATTTAACCGGATCGTCTCATTAAAGGATTCTTGGAACAGAAAATGAAGCTTCCTACGTCAAGGACACTCATCAACGAGTGTCCTTCTTTCGGATTTGTTGTTGATTGAGACTCGCTTGCGTACAGTGGGACACTCAAAGTTTCCTATGGCCCGGTTTGCCGGTGTGTGCGACGGCGCGGATTTCAATCAGCTGGTGGGGGAACGCCAAACCCGACACGCCAACGAGGGTACCGGCCGGCCGATGGTCGCCTACATACTCCTTATACAAAACGACGCACTTTTCAAAATGCTCTTGCGGGTTTGTCAGAAAAATTTCCATCTCGGCGATCTGCGACCGCGTGACACCGAATCCCGCCAGCACGCGATCAAGGTTCTCCAGTGTCTGCCGGGCCTGTGCCTCGAAATCGCCTTCGCCAACGAACGCACCCTGCATATCGTGTGAAAATTGTCCCGAAATGTAGATCGTGCCGTTGACACTGTAGCCTTGGGAAAGGCCGAAAGCTTCTTCCCACGCGACACCGTGGTTATATGTTTTAGTCGTAGTCATTTTATTCTCTCCTTTACTTCAAAGTAAGGCTAGTATAAACTGAGCACAAATAAATAAGTAGTACGCACTATTTTGATAGGTACTACCCGAAAGGATAGTGTAAACATGAGCATGGCTGAATATAAAGGTAAAGTTAAACACATTCAAGATACACCATTTGGTTATACAATGTCCGTCATTTCCGGCAAATGGAAAATGGTACTTATTTATCTGTTGGCAGAAAACCAGCCGGTTCGTTTCAATGATCTGAAAAGACAAGTAGGAGCAATTACTTATAAAACATTGAGTTCACAATTAAAAGAATTGGAAGCGGACGGCCTGGTTAAACGGGTAGAGTATCCCCAAATTCCGCCTAAAGTCGAGTACAGTCTCACCGATAAAGCGAAAACCTTATTGCCCATCTTGGAAGATTTATGTGAGTGGGGAGTAAAAAACCAACCCAGTTGAATCCGGTTGTATTTGTTAAGTTCCACGCATTGCGCGGTTTTTTTATGCATGTTCTTACAAACTATAAAAGGGAGCGGCCATTATTCCGCTTGACGAGACACCAAATGGTGTCATATAATCAAAGTGTCACCGAATGGTGTCCAATAAGAATTCAATGAACGACTTAGGAGAGGGTGTTGTGAGCGAAGACCATCAGTTGCGGGATGTGTTTGACGCGATTGCAGATCCGACTAGGCGTCGGCTCATTCATTTGTTAGCTCAGGCAGAAGAGATACCTCTTCATGAATTAACGGCACAGTTTCAAATGGGACGTACAGCGGTATCCAAGCATTTGACAATCCTGAAAGAAGCCGGACTGGTACATGACCGAAAAGTCGGCAGAGAAACGCGATTTAGGCTAAACGCCTCCCCGCTCAGAGAAATTCAAGATTGGGTGGCTTTCTACAGCAAGTTTTGGAGTACGAATTTATTGCGATTAAACCAACTATTAGAGGAGGAAGAAGAATGAGTTTAACATTATCCCTTGATTTTCAGTATAAAACTACGCTTGCGAAGCTTTGGTCTGCTTTAACCGATTCCAGCAAGCTTGCCAAGTGGGTAGCCGACATCCATTCCGGTCAGGCCATGGAGAATGATTTTAAGCCTGTCGTAGGACACCGTTTTCAGTTCCGCGCGCAGCCGACCCAATGGTGGAACGGAATTATTGAAGGCGAAGTGCTTGTCGTGGATGAGCCCAACCGCTTGTCCTATACGTGGGCCAGTGGAGAAAAACACACGGTTACCTGGACACTGGAGGATCTGGGGGACGGAAAGGTGAACCTTCATCTCGAACAAACCGGGATCTCCAATGAACAAGCACTTAACGGAGCTAAGTTTGGCTGGACTAAATGGTGCGACGGGCTTGAAAAGGTGTTGGAACAATAACCTTAGCGCTAACTATTTCTTTTCTAAACGCTATACCTAAGGAACGATAGTGAACCGGGCTTGACCCGAATCAACCTAAACCGGCTGCATATCCTTTGCAGCCGGTTTATTATCTTTTCCGGATAATCTGAGTCAAATAAGTTCGTGTCGTTCCGGGATATGTTTACACCAGATGCGTATGGCTAAAGCTAGTAGGTAATCAAACCATGGCCAAGAGCCGCATTCCCATTCTTATTTAAGCAAACTTTCTAGGCACGACGATGGTACAATGAATATGAATTTAAGTGGAGATTAAACTGCCGGAAGGATGTTAATCATGAGCGAATCTAATCAGGAATATATCGTCATCTCGGCTGCGCGGGAAAACAATCTCAAGAACGTATCCCTGCGCATACCTAAGCGGAAAATCACGATATTCACGGGGGTATCCGGATCCGGCAAGTCATCGATCGTTTTCGATACGATTGCCGCGGAATCCACGCGGTTGCTGAATGAGAACTTCAGCATGTTCGTGCGTACTTTCCTGCCTCGCTATCCGCAGCCGGATGCGGACGCGATCGAAAACCTGAGCATGGCGGTTATCGTCGATCAGAAGCGGTTGGGCGGAGGCTCCCATTCCACGATGGGCACGATTACCGATATTTCTCCCATTCTCCGTCTTCTGTTCTCACGAGTGGGGCAGCCTTATGTCGGACAAGCCAACATGTTCTCTTTTAACGATCCGCAAGGCATGTGTCCCGAATGTAACGGAATCGGCCGCAGCTTGAACGTCGACATGAGCAAGGCGCTGGACAAGTCGAAGTCGCTCCAAGAAGGGGCAATTCTGCTGCCCGGCTATTCGGTGGACAGCATGGATTGGACGATAATCGTACAGTCGGGGCCCTTCGATCCCGACAAGAAACTGAGCGATTATTCGGAGGAGGAGCTGGAGCAACTCTTGTACGGTAAGGCGAGAAAAGTGGCGACGCTTTTCGGAGGGAAGACAATTAACATTACAGTGGAAGGCGTCATTGAGAAGTTCACCAACAAATACATCAAGCAGGATGTGAAAACGAAGTCCGAGCGCACCCAAAAAACGGTTGCGCCTTACATCTCCGAGGGCCCCTGTTCCAGCTGCCACGGCGCAAGACTCAGTCAGGCCGCGCTCGGCTGCAAAATCAATGGACTCAACATTGCGGAGATGTCCTCCATGGAGGTCGGCCAGCTCATTCGCGTCATTCGGGAGATTGACGATTCCGTCGCCGCGCCGATCGTTAAGTCTCTGACAGAGCGATTGCAGCATCTGGTGGACATCGGACTTGACTACTTGACGCTGGACCGCGAGACGGATACATTGTCCGGCGGCGAGTCGCAGCGGGTGAAGATGGTGAAGCATCTAAGCGGCAGTCTCGTGGATGTCACGTACATCTTTGACGAGCCCAGCATCGGCTTGCATCCCCGTGATGTACACCGGTTAAATGAATTGCTTCAGAAACTGCGCGACAAGGGCAATACCGTGCTCGTCGTCGAGCATGATCCCGATGTGATCAAAGTGGCGGATCATATCGTCGACGTTGGTCCTCACGCCGGCAGCCGCGGCGGTACCATCGTGTATGAAGGAAGTTTCCAAGGCTTGCTGGAGGCCGATACATTGACCGGCACCCACATGAAGCGGCAGCTCCGGATCAAGCATGATTGCAGGCAGCCATCCGGCAAACTGTCCATCAAGGATGCCTCGCTGCACAATCTGCGCAACGTCCATGTAGATATCCCGACCGGAGTGCTGACCGTCGTTACGGGCGTGGCCGGCTCGGGCAAGAGCACGCTGATTAACGAAGTATTCCTCAGCCGGCATCCGGATGCGATCGTCATCGACCAGTCGGCGGTAGGCGTGTCGACACGTTCGAATCCCGCAACCTACACAGGCATTATGGATGATGTGCGCAAGGCGTTTGCCGCCGCAAACAAGGTGAGTCAAAGCTTGTTCAGCTTCAACTCCAAGGGAGCTTGCGAGAACTGCCAAGGACTGGGTGTAGTGTATACTGACCTTGCATTCCTCGACAGTGTGAAGCTGCCGTGCGATGTATGCGGAGGTAGACGGTTCAAGGAAGAAGTGCTTGCGTACAAGCTGAACGGAAAGTCAATTGCGGAAGTGCTGGAGATGACGGTGGAGCAGGCATTGGATTTTTTCCAGCTAAAAGAGGTTGTGCGCAAGCTCCAAGCGATGAGTGATGTGGGGCTGAACTACATTACACTCGGCCAGCCGCTCAGTACGCTTTCGGGCGGGGAATGCCAGCGTATCAAACTGGCAAGCGAGCTGCATAAGAAAGGCAGCATCTACGTGATGGACGAGCCGACGACCGGGCTCCATATGTCGGATATCGGTCACCTTCTGGAGATTATGAACCGCCTCGTGGATGCCGGCAATACGGTGATCGTCATCGAGCACAACCTCGACGTGATCAGCCAAGCGGATTGGATCATCGATATGGGACCGGACGGAGGCAGCAAGGGCGGGCAGGTGGTGTTCGAGGGCACGCCGCCGCAGATCATCCATGCGGAGCAGTCGATCACGGGAAGATACTTGATGTAATCATCAAATTCCACAAGAAGAACGTATTTAAAAGAAGCTGCCGGAAAAATCGGCAGCTTCTTTTTTATGTGAAGTTGAACAAAAAACAGCCTTCATCAGGTGTACGCCACGCCCGACGAAAGCTATTTTTTTAATTAGCCATACTCTGCAAGCTTTCAAGCTTACTTAATGAGTTTTCTTCGGGATACAAGGATCGCGGCAATCAAGATAATAAACCCGGTGATCATACCGGATTCTCCGATCCAAATTTCAGTATGATTTCCGGTAGTTGCGCGTGTGAACGGTCCTTGAATAACGGCATTCCAGGCGGCATGGAGGATAACCGCAGGCCAGACGCTGCCTGTGGCAAGCCGCAAATGGGCAATGATATAGCCGAACGGAACGATACATAAGTAGAGGCCGGCTACCGTGAGAATCATGGACGGCCCTTCCACGTATAAACCGGCAATGACAATCGGAACATGCCAGGTTGCCCAGATCAAACCGCTGACGAGGACGGGACGCGGAACTTTGGCATCGACCAGCCTTGTCAGCATGTACCCCCTCCAGCCGACTTCTTCCCCCATAACCGGAATCAGGTTGATCAAGCTTCCCAGAATTCCGGTTATGCCAACTATCAGAATGAAATTCAGCGGGGTTGGCAGATGCTGCAGTCCGAGCATATGGAAGATCGGTTCCAACGTGCCGCCCACAGGAAGTTGAAAGATAGCCAGTCCGCTGAACCAGGCGATGGAGTAGGTGATAAAACAGATGATGATAGGTATCAGTACAGCCAATCCGATGCCTTTCCATATTTTCCCGCTGCCGATATTGAACGATACGTCTTTAAACCCTTCACGTAAGAGGAGCCGTGCTAGAATGGAAGAGAGCGCGGGCGTAAACATGTATACGACAATGAGCGGGATGCTCTTCATCATGATTACGACTGTATTGATGACAATAGAAAAAACGAGCAGGATGCTAAAAAAGAGCCGAAGTCCTTTTCTGGCACGTTGGAATTGCTCCTCGGTAGAGAGCGTTGTCGCATTAAATAGCATAGGTACCCTTTACTTCCTAATTCATTAGTTTGATTATCCGGTCGAATTATTTACCTACAGGCGTCTGACGGATTTTCCATCTGGATCACATCCTTTTTCAGGAATCATTTAGTTGCGTTTTGATGAGCTCATTATCACCGGGGGATTGTCATCATCGCCAGTGATAGAAAGTCATTTCTCCCTGCGTGATGTTTTGTCAAACCGTTTTATGACGGTTCGTCACTAGGAAAAATGACGGTAAATGAGTGACAATCGGATCAAAGCGATGGACGCATTGTATTCACTTGCGGATTAATTTGCTTAACTAGTTGAATGAGGTGGAGACGATGAAAAAGAAAATGATGTACGGCGGAATGGTAGCGATGGTCAGTGCCGCGCTGCTGGTTGGAGGATGCGCAAAAGAAGGGGAGACTAAAACGGTGGTAGTTACCGAATCGACTAAGCCTGTTCAAAACGATGTAATCTCATCCATTAAATCGCAGGCGAAGCCTTTGAAGACGGTTGACCCGACACAACCAATGGATGATTTACAGCCGCTTAAGAGCATGATCGGGGATGCCCGTTATGTGGGATTGGGAGAGAATACTCACGGAAGCTCCGAAATATTTACGATGAAGTTTCGGCTTGTGAAGTATCTGGTCACCGAGCTCGGTTTTACGAATTTTGGGATGGAAGAAGATTGGGGAAGCGGTTTAAAGCTGAACGAATATATCCAAACGGGAAAAGGGAATCCGAGAGAGTTTTTGAATCTGTTGTATCCGACGGATGAAATTGTAGCGATGATAGATTGGATGAAAGAATATAACGCCGATCCTTCGAACAAGAAAAAAATTCAATTTATCGGACTTGACATAAAATCACTGGATCAAGGCGTCTATCAACAAGTGACAGATTATGTTAAACGGCATTATCCCGATATGCTGGCTGAAGTGGAGCTTAACTACAAAGAGCTTCGGTTATCAACCGGAAGCTTGCAGGATTATATGAAGCTGTCTCCCGAGGAAAGGGAGCGGTTTAAGGGTAACGCGGAGAAAGTCGTCCGATTGCTTGAAGAGAAGAGCAAACAGGCAGACAAAAAAGCAGAAACAACCGAGCTTATCTGGGCGAAAGGAACCGCGACGGCTATACGGAATTTCACGGCCATGATGATTTCTGACGATTATCCAAGCATGATAAAGCTGCACGAGCAATATATGGCGGACCATGCGGTATGGGCCGGAGAGGCGTTGGACGGAAAAACGATGGTATGGGGTCACAACATCCACGTAGCCAAGGGAATTATCGACAAAGAATTATATCCGGATGGTTCCGGTAATTTTTTGAAAAAGCGTCTTGGCGACAAATATATCGTCATGGGAAGCACCACTTCGGAGGGCGATTTCACCTTATTCAGTGAATACAAACCTGACGGCAACAGTAAGGTCGCAACGGAAAAAATTCCACAGGATGAGAAAAGCTCCAATTACATGCTTGGAAAAGTTTCTACAGACATGTTTCTGCTTGATGCCCGTCATCTGGAAGGACCGGCCAAGCAATGGATTGGTGAAAAACGTCCTTTGCTGAGCCTAGGGGGACAACTCCTCCCGAACGCGCCGGTATACTTCGATGCGTCTTTGCAGGAACAATTTGATATTCTTTTTCACATCCGGAAAACAAGTCCGTCCCATATGAAGTAACCGCCGGGGAGCTGCGCAAGACCGGTCCGTGAATATAACAGGATCGCGACTTACTGATTCCGTGGTCTACGTGCATCTCCTCAAAAATACTCATCCGTCATGGATGAGTATTTTTTATTTCCGAATCCGCATGCGCTGGGTATAAGCTCCGATTTTAGGAGAGCATTGCGTTAAATATGGATTGCAATAACTCTTTACTTATGGACATTCAACTCCATTCCAATTGCTGATAAACTTACCTCACAATACTTCACAACAATAGGAGTGATCACAATGGATAGAGTACGTTACAAGATCAGAGAAGTTTTGGACAAGAGAAAGATTGATACCTTTCTGCAGCGAGCTCGAATCGGACAGCTTGGTATGGTCGATGGTCATCTGCCGTATGTCGTTCCGCTCAATTTCGTTTGGACAAATGGGAAGCTTTATTTCCACGGAGCCACAGGCGGGAGAAGAAATCAGGTGATGGATGCTAACCCGGAGGTTTGTTTTACGGTTTGTGAAGAATATGGAACGATTACGGATCCGGTGCCGGCCAAAACGGACACGGCCTATATGAGTGTGATGATTTTTGGCAAGGCACAGCCTATCGCCGATCTGGATGAAGCTACACACATGCTGCAAGAAATGATGCATAAGTACGTGCCTGGTTACTATAATCGGCCGTTACCCCGGCAGCACGTAGATAAATACCGGTCAGCGGTATTCGGCGGTCCTGTTCAGGTGTACAGAATTGATCCACACCATATCACCGCGAAAGAAAATGCAGTAGAAGAAGAAAAAATGTTCAAACCCGGAAAAACCGTGTGAGATTTTTGTATTTATACGCAAGTACCTTTAGACGTTACTTGCCGGATAGCTATCACTGGAATGACAACGCGTACCGGGACAATTAGGAATGGAGAATCTTGTAGGATAAAAGCAACTCCGCCAGACGAGAAATGCCTTTTTCAATGGCCGCTTCATCAACTTTAGCGAAACCGAGTACCCATCCTTTACGGTCGCTTTCCAAACAATACATGCTAAGCGGATAAACACGTATTCCTTTTTCGAGTGCCAGGTTCGTCACGGTTTCTTCGTCAAATGATTGAACAGCTTCAAGAAGCATATGCAATCCCGTTTCTACGCCGCTTAGTGTGAAGTGTTCACTCAGACCTGTCGTGATGATGGCCTTCGCCATAGCTTCGTGCCTGCGCCGGTATATATTTCGGACTCGCCTCATATGACGCATGAAATGACCATGTTCGATAAAATGAGTAAGCGTTAATTGCTCCATAATCGGAAGATGACGATAGGTTAATTCATGGACCCGGGCAAGCTGACGGATCGCCTCTTTGGGACCGATGATTGCCGAGATCCGAATACCGGGAGCAACCATTTTGGAAAAACTCATCATATACAACGTGTTCTGAGGCCGCTGACTGAACAAGGTTGGAAGCGGGTCGCCGCGATATCGAAATTCGCTGTCGTAATCGTCCTCAACAATCCAAAACCGCTGCTCGGCAGCCATGTGCAGTAATTGTTGTCTACGAGGCTCCGACATAATAACTCCAACCGCACACTGGTGCGATGGCGTAACAAAGACAAGTTTGGACCTGGGATGAATGCGGTTCACGCGTAGCCCGTACTCGTCGACCGGAACGGGTACCACTTGCATGCGCCGATACTTCATCGCCATCCAGGCGGCAGGGAAGCCGGGATCTTCTACCGAAACCGTTTCTCCTTCATGTAAAAGGGCTTGTGCGATCAAATCGATGCTATGTTGTGCGCCTGAGGTTAACAGGATTTGATCGATATTCACATGAACGCCCCGTTCAAGGGACAAATAACGTTGAATCTGCTCTCGCAGCGGCAGGAATCCGTAGGAGTCGACGTAAGCCCAGCTGTCCAGGTCTGTTTCAGTGGAGGCATGTAAAAAGGATTGCCTCCAATTCTTTTGAAAATGTTCGTCTATATAAGGCTCATGGGGACTAAAATCGATCTCAACTCTTCGATTTTCTTTGTCTCCGAACCAGCTGTGCAAATGGCCGATTGCCGAGTTTAATACAGGCAATTCGGGAGGGACGGGTCCTTGTGTCGCCGCAGCCTCCGCAGGACGAGTCGCATACGTCCATTTGCTGACCCTTGTCCCGCCGCGACGCGAGGTTACGGTGTACCCGCGGCTGAATAACTCCTCGTAAACGATCTGTATGGTTGAGCGGGAAACGCCAATCAATGGAGCGAGTTCGCGGGATGGGAGCAGCAATTCGCCCGGCGGCCATTTTCCGGTTGTGATATTATGGATCGCTTGGTCTAGAAGCTGCTGCCAGATGGGACGTTCGTCATCTCGGTTTACTTTTAGCATTCATTCACCTCTAGTGTTTTTTCGGAATTATGGATTGTTCTAAAAGACTGTCAGCGAATAATTATCAACACTCCATTGACTGATACATTATCATAATGATAATTGCACTTGCAAATGATCCAGTCATCGAGTTTTAAACCTGACCATCGGCAAGATTCATTTTGAAATAATCGCTTAAACCTGTACATGTATGGAGGAACCACCGAAGGATTAAAAATCCAGTGCGGTGGTTCTTTTTTTCTCTCGTTTCCTATGCCATCATAAATAAATGGGGGCGATGAACGATGTTCCAGGATTTCAAGCTCGTCGGTGGCCGTCCGGTCGCATTGCAAGTGAAAGAATACATCAAACGGTTAATTATAAAAGGGGTGCTTCAGGCGGATCAGAAGCTGCCCTCCACGCGAGAAATGAGCGGTCTGCTAAAGGTGAGCCGCAATACAGTCATTGCAGCCTATGAGGGGCTGGAAGATGACGGATTTAGGTACGTGATTCCCGGCAAAGGCAGCTATGTGGCCGCTACGGAGGGGCATTTCACCGCAGACACCGGCGGATCTGACGGCTCTGCCTCCTGGCAGATCGACTGGAAGGCCAGAATGAACGAGTATGCCGTATCGGCTGTTGAGCTGGATAGGATGAAGCAGGGCATTCGCGCTCATAAAGGGGTCATTTCTTTCACAAGCATCGCTCCGGATGAGGGGCTGTTTGATTTGGGGGACGTAAGGCGGGCCTTTTTGGATCGGATGGCAATCGAAGGGCAGGTGCTGCTCAACTACGGCTATGCCAAGGGCTATAAACCGCTGATCGATTACCTGATGCGTTATATGGAGAATAAGGGCATCGATATTAGCGGCAAAGATATGCTGATTACAAGCGGGTTTACGGAAGGCTTTGACATTGTGCTGTCGGCACTGCGCCCTTCGGCGCGACGCGGAGCGGCAATTTGTGAAAATCCGACCCATCATACCGCGATCAAAAATTTGAACCTGCAAGGATTTGAAATTACCGGTATTCCGATGGAGCGTGACGGTATTGATGTGAACCGGCTCGAGAAGGTGTTGCAGAAACAGACAATCAGCTTTGATCTGGCCTATTTGACTCCTTCCTATCACAATCCTACAGGCATCGTCATGTCGCCGGCGAAGCGCAGCGCCGTCATAAAATTAATGACCCGCTATCAGATTCCCGTGATCGAGGATGGATTCAACGAAGAGCTGCGCTACTCGGGAGCGCATGTTGCCCCGTTAATAGCGACAGCAGGGCAAGGGAACGGAGTCATCTATATCGGCAGCCTCTCCAAGGTGCTGTTCCCAGGCTTGCGAGTGGGGTGGGTGCTTGGAGACCGGGCGCTGATCAACCATCTGGAAAGCATTAAGCGTGCACGCACCATTCATACATCCACAATCGATCAATCGATTTTATATCAATACTTGCTCAACGGAAATTTCGATAAATATATAAAAAAAGCGCGTATGGAATATAAGCGCAAATATGAATTGACGAAGGCGTGCTGTGAAGCACATCTCCCTGAGGCACAACTGTCCGGCGACGGGGGCTTGCATTTGTTTCTTACCTTCCCCTCAAGCGTGGATACACGCCAACTGCTGGAGGCTTGCACAGAACAGGGTGTTATTTTTACGCCGGGAGACAAGTTTTTTATTCAAGAAGGCGAAGGGACGAATACATTGCGGCTTGGTTTTTCACGAGTGACGGATGAAAATATCGAGCGGGGTATTCAGATCATCGGCCGAGAGGCGCGCAGCTTTCTTCAGGCATAACGATTTTGGAGACAGGAGTGGGGGATGGTGCAAGATGTTTAGTGAAGAGGGCACAGGGCGGTTTTTATCCTCGCGTGTACGGGATATTCGGCCTTCGGGTATTCGCGCTTTTTTTGATCTCAATGCGGCTGGGGGAGATACAATCGCCCTGGGAGTCGGAGAGCCGGATTTCGTTACACCGGAAAAGGTGCGTGAAGCCTGCATTCAAGCATTGCGTGAAGGGCAGACGCAATATACCTCAAATGCCGGCTCGATGGAGCTGAGGGAGGAGCTTTCGGCTTATCTTGCAGACAGCTTCACGCTTTCCTACGATCCCGAGCAGGAAATCATCGTGACAGTGGGGAGCAGTGAAGCCGTCGATTTGGCTCTGCGAGCCGTGATTAATCGGGGTGATGAGGTGCTTATTCCGGCGCCAAGCTATGTTGCCTATGAACCGATTACCCACCTGCATGGCGGTAAAATCATGGAGGTGGCGGCTGCGGCACAGGAACAGTTCAAGCTGACACCCCAAGCACTTCAAGCGGCGATTACGCCGCAATCGAAGGCTCTGATGATCAATTATCCGTGTAATCCGACCGGAACAATTATGACGGAGCAGGATTGGTTGCCCATTGTAGAGCTAATCATCAAACATAATTTGGTTGTCATTTCGGATGAAGTTTATGCCGAGCTGACTTATGGGAGCAAACATGTCAGTATCGCTTCCTTTCCAGGCATGAAGGAGCGTACGATTGTCATCAGCGGTTTTTCTAAAGCGTTCGCAATGACGGGCTGGCGGGTGGGCTATGCTTGCGGCCCGCGCGAGTTGATAGCCGGCATGCTTAAAATTCACCAGTACACGGCCATGTGCGCGCCTACCCTTGCACAGATCGCCGCAATCGAATCATTGCGTCATGGCCTGGCTGCCAAGGATGAGATGATGGCGAGCTACAATGAACGCCGCAAGTTGTTTGTAGCAGGCTTGAATGCTATCGGGTTGACCTGTCACGAGCCTGAGGGAGCTTTCTATGCCTTCCCTTCAATTGCTTCTACCGGCATGTCATCTCAGCAGTTCGCTCTCCGGCTGCTGGAGGAAGCGAAGGTGGCGGTCGTGCCCGGACATGTGTTCGGATCTGGCGGAGAAGGTTTTATCCGCTGCTCTTATGCAGCCTCACTCATCAATTTGGAGAAGGGGCTGGAGCGGATGGGAAGGTTTATCCGGACGACGCAGCCGATTTGACGAAACTATCACCATTCACCGAAGTTATCTTCATCGAACACAGATCGAGAAGATCCTTCGGAAGCGTTATGGACTGCCAACCTTGCCTATGCGGAAACAAGGGCTGTCCGGAGTTATATGCATCGGGAACCGGCATCGCCCGACAAATGAATGATCTGTTGGCTGCAACGGGCAGTGTCGTTCTTGAACCCATCCATGAAACAATTGATGGGATTTATTTTTTCAATCGTTCCAAAGACGGCGGAAACACGTTCTCGGACCCGGCACCACGATTACATTAAATGGAATTCTCATCCCGGGATGGATTACCCAGCCTCCTCCCATAAGCGAATTTAATATCCGTACTTCACAAGATGGCGGAAACACAACTTGCCTTTGCCCTAATAGGCAGGTGCGTTAGTTGTTGCGAGCCGCGGTGGATTATCGCCGATCGATCCGTCAAGCCGGCAAGGATTCTTAGCGAAATCGAAGAGCCGGAATGCCGGGCACCGATGCCGGTGAATTTTATGTGCTATAATGAAGGAGCAGAATTTGGAAATTATATAGGTGCAGGGAGAGAGGATGGATGCAACTCATGTATGAGCGTTTGGCAGACAAACTGAAGACGACTACTGCTTTAAAGTGGTTTCCCTGTCACGGGGCGGAAGAGGGCTGGATAGCCGAAGCGGAAGAGGAATTAGGCTTCAGCCTTCCTCCGTCTTACCGCTGGTGGCTGATTCATTACGGAAATGCCTCGTTGAACGGCGGGAATATTCTGACGATCACTTCTCCGGAGCATAGAGAGTATGCCGACAGTGACCTTCTCTACATACATAGGCTGAATAAAGAAGAAGAATGGCTCGTAAGCCGGTTTCCCCACAGAGTCGACTTGTTCGTTCCGGATGACGACGAGCTTTATTATTTTGATACGTCTTCAAGCAATGAACAAGGTGAATTTCCGATTATGCGTTATGATCTCATGAATGACTTGATCGAAACGTATGCTTTGACGTTCGCGGAGTTTTTGGAACAGTTGATCGACGAGCGCTCTTAATTCAAAACTTTAAAACTCATGACTTACCGAAAGTGGAAGAGAAGGTGAATTTCGTAAAGGCCGTTCCTGTTTGATAGCATTGCGTATACATTTGGTTGTGACATAGCTGCCAAATAAAGAACCGTTCCCTGAAAAGAGGAACGGTTCTTTCATTTTTATCGGTATGCAGTCGGGATCTTCATCATGAGATACAACCCGCACACGCGATGGCATGTTCTTCATTTCCTCCCGTTAAGACTCGTTTGCAAGTTTCAATTTGTTCATTTCCTCCAGCGTCATTTCATTGCACTTCCTGATAAAGCCAAGAATCAACTCCATTTCCTGTTCGTTATATTGCGAAAGAAGCTGGAGCGTCGACTGTATAACCGAATGGAAGAGGGGGGAAATCTGAATCGTGCCCTCTGGGGCAGGCTTGACGACAACACGTCTTCGATCGTTCGGATCTTTGTCCCTGACGACATAGCCCGCTTTCTCCAACCGATCGATGACGCTGGTCACCGCTCCTGTAGTCAGTCCTGTCAGCTGTGCCAACTGGCCTGCGGTTACCGGACCCGTGCGGTTTAGAAAATCGAGGCACTTGTGATCCGTGGCATTTAGTCCTAATTTTTCCGAGATCAGCTGATGAAACATAACGGCTCGCGCGCTGTTTTGGCGCAGTTCGTAAAGCAAAGCCTGTTGGGTGGATGTCGGCACGGGTATAGCGGAAGGAAAATTGTCCCTTGACATAAGGAAACCTCCAAGCATATGATATATTTATCTTGATTTATTAAGATATCATATTTGTTAAGATAGTTTGTGGATTAAGATTCTTATACTCGTTAGTGTATCACACACCTTATTAACCGCCAAACACATTCATTATGGAGAGGAAGATGTTAAAATGACAAACCAGCAGGATCATATGAAAGCTATCGGCGCATTGTTTGCAAAACTAAGCGATGCCTGGAACGCGGGCAACGGTGAGCTTTTCGGCAGCTGCTTTATGGAAGATGCCGATTATGTAACGTTCATGGGACAGCATCTGAAGGGACGGAAACAAATTTCCGATGTACATCAAATGCTGTTCGCGGGTCCGTTGAAGGGCTCCGCTATGGTATCTAGCGCCACTGTCGACTTGCAGCCGCGCTTCATCACGCCCGATGTTGCCGTAGTACACGCGATTGGTGAAGTACAACTCGCCGCGTCTGAGCACGCCGCCCCTGACAACAGAGGATCGATCAATACGAATGTAGTCGTCAAGCAGAATGGAGAATGGAAGCTGACCGCATTCCATAATTGTCGCATTCAAGAGATGCCGAGAGGGGCGCAGGAATAGCAGGATAGACTTCATCAATCCGTGACTTGGAGAAAAGCGCGATCGCAGCGGGGAGAAAACCGGAAGCTAAATGTCTGCCGACATTTTCCGCGTACAGGGGAAATCAAAAAAGAACCTGAGTAGATTATCAGGTTCTTTAGTCTTGCATATAAACAGACACGATGATATAATCAGATCGCGACTCTTTTTAAATGTTTGGACATGAGTTATGCATCTTATACTTTAAGTATACCGTGCCGGTGAATTCTTGTCAACTGTTTTTCTCAATTTAATGGTTAGGGGAGATATCGAATGAGTTCTTTGGTACTCGGTTTTCAGGAAATGGAAAAAACGCAGCTTTCGCTCGTTGGCGGAAAAGGGTTGAATTTAGGGGAACTATCCAAATTGGAAGGAATCCAAGTACCGGAAGGATTTTGCGTTACAACAGCGGGATATCGGAAAGCCATCGAACAAAACGAAACGTATCAAGCTTTGCTCCATCGACTAACCTTGCTAAAAGCAGATGATCGGGATCAAATCGGGGAAATCAGCGGGAAGATCAGGCAACTCATTAGGGAAGCGGAAATTCCTTCCGATGTTGTGAGAGCAGTTACTCACTATCTCTCCCGGTTTGGTGAAGAACATGCTTACGCAGTGCGTTCCAGTGCGACTGCTGAAGATTTGCCGCATGCCTCTTTTGCGGGTCAACAAGACACCTACTTAAACATCATCGGCGCCGATGCCATCTTACAGCATATCAGCAAATGCTGGGCGTCCCTATTTACGGATCGAGCGGTCATCTATCGTATGCAAAACGGATTTGACCACAGTCAAGTTTACTTATCCGTTATCGTTCAAAGGATGATTTTCCCGCAGGCTTCGGGGATTTTATTTACCGCTGATCCGATTACTTCTAACCGAAAGCGGCTATCCATCGATGCCGGTTTTGGACTCGGAGAAGCTCTGGTCTCCGGCCTGGTATCCGCCGATTGTTATCAAGTGCAGGAAGGAGAAGTCGTCGAGAAGAGGATCGCAACCAAAAAATTAGCTATCTATGGGCGAAAAGAAGGCGGAACAGAGGCCGTGCAGCTCAATCCCGATCAGCAAAAAGCTCAAACCCTTACCGAACAACAAATTTTGCAGCTGGCACGCATCGGAAGACAGATCGAAGCTTATTTTGGCTGTCCGCAGGATATCGAATGGTGTTTGGCACACGATACCTTTTATGTGGTCCAGAGTCGGCCGATCACGACTTTATACCCGATCCCTGAAGCGAATGATCAAGAAAATCACGTCTATCTATCTGTCGGGCATCAACAAATGATGACGGATCCCATTAAACCGTTGGGATTGTCTTTTTACCTGTTAATTACGCCTGCACGTATGCGTAAAGCCGGCGGAAGGCTGTTTGTCGATGTTGCACCTATGCTCGCTACACCTGCCAGCCGGGAAACTTTTTTAAATAACATGAGTTCCGATCCGCTCATCCTAGGTGCAATCAAAACGATACTAGAGCGAGATTTTATAAAATTGGTACCCGATGATCAAAAGGCGCCAAGTCCTGGCAGAAGCAATTCAGATATGCGGGCACCAATCGAAAACGATCCGACAATCGTCTCCAAGTTGATTCAGCGTAGTCAAGCTTCAATAGAAGAGTTAAAACAAAACATCCGAACGAAATCGGGGCCGGATTTGTTCGATTTTATTCTGGAAGATATCCAGCAATTAAAGAAGATCTTATTTGACCCTCAAAGTACGGCCGTGTTTATGGCTGCTATAAATGCTTCATCATGGATCAATGAGAACATGAAGGAGTGGTTAGGCGAAAAAAACGCGGCGGATACTCTTTCTCAATCTGTACCGGGTAATATTACTTCGGAAATGGGTCTGGCGCTAATGGATGTCGCGGATGTGATTCGTCCTTATCCGGAAGTGATTGATTATTTGCAGCATGCAAAAGAGGATCACTTTCTGGAGGAACTGGTTAAGTTCGATGGAGGAAGGGAAAGCCGAGACGCTATCTATGATTTTCTCAGCAAATACGGAATGCGATGTGCCGGAGAAATCGATATTACGAGGACCCGTTGGAGTGAAAAACCACTTACACTGGTCCCCCTGATTCTTAGTAACATCAAGAACTTTGAGCCTAATGCCGGCAAGCGAAAATTTGAACAAGGGCGCCTGGAAGCTTTGGAAAAAGAACAAGAGCTGCTCGATCGATTGAAACAGCTACCGGATGGTGACCAAAAAGCCAAAGAAACAAAAGAAAGGATCGACCTCATCCGGAATTTCATCGGCTACCGGGAATATCCCAAATACGGGTATATTAGCCGCTACTTCGTCTATAAGCAGGCTTTGCTGAAAGAAGCCGAACGACTCGTTCAAGCCGGCGTTATCCGTGACAAAGAAGATATATACTATCTCACTTTTGAAGAACTTCACGAAGTCGTACGCACGAATAAACGGGATGATTCCATCATCGGCAAACGAAAAGACGAGTATACAATATATGCAAAACTAACCCCGCCGCGTGTCATCACGTCTGATGGTGAAATTATTACAGGTGAGTACGATCGAGAAAATCTACCGGCCGGAGCTATCGTGGGTTTGCCGGTTTCATCCGGAGTCATAGAAGGGCGAGCGCGTGTCATTTTAAACATGGAAAATGCGAATCTGGAAGACGGGGATATATTAGTCACCTCCTTTACCGACCCCGGCTGGACGCCCTTATTTGTATCCATAAAAGGTCTAGTCACCGAAGTTGGCGGACTGATGACCCATGGAGCCGTTATCGCGCGTGAATATGGCTTGCCGGCAGTTGTCGGAGTGGATAATGCTACCAAACTGATTAAAGACGGGCAGCGAATTCGCGTGCATGGAACAGAAGGGTACATTGAAATCTTGTAATCATTGCAACCCTCAATACGCGTGTACGCAGATAGCCTTGGCCGACTCATGGCCAAGGCTATTTTTTGCTGATGGTGTCAAGCCCTTACCCGGACTTAGGCGGCCCCATCTATTCTACGCTTTTCAAAGATTCGATCATATTAATCCGGGTTATTTTCCGCCGAAGCAGTAAGTTAGAGAGCACGGTGAGTAAGTAAGCAGCGATAATGGCAAGCGACATGACGAACGGATTCAATTGATCCGGGATTTGCTGATGGGTGCTGGACAGTGCCTTTACAACAAGTGAATACACATAGCCGCTGATCGGTAACGCTGCAAGAACCGCAAAGGTGGTGAGGATGATGTTTTCAAAAAAGATGAGACGGTTTATTTTACTTTTTTGGTAGCCTAGTACCTTCAGGGTTGCAAGCTCGCGGTTTCTTTCGTAAATGTTGATGGAAGTGATCGTAAAGATGGCGCCAAAAGAAAGCAGGACCGCACAAATGATAAACATAATAAAAACAAAGCTGTTTTGCTTCAAAATATATTGAGCGGATTTCTTTAGATCACTCTTATCTGTAAGGGTATCTACCCGCGGATCTTGTTCGAAGAAGTGACGAATGCTTGCAAGATCCGCAGGGCCGGCAGCTTCAATTAAAAGCGAGGCCGGTCTGTAATCCAGGTCAAAGCTTTTTAGATAAGCCGGTGTGATATAAAACGACGGATTCGAGTACTGGGTGGATATGTGCGATACTTTCATGTCAACGGATTTGTTTTTTAGCTCAGGATCCGCAAACTTTAATTGGATGGTATCCCCTTTTGCAATGTGGTATTTGTCGGCGTAGGATTTGGGTACCAGCACACCGCCTTCTTCCAATGAAATCCTGTCGTCCTGATCGTCAAAGAAATGAAGGAGAGAGTTATCTTTTTCGGTAACGACCAGAGTGGCATTCTCACGCCCGTCCTCTTTGATAAATTCTATAGGAAAGGTGGCTAATCCAACCCTGTTTTTAATACCGGAGGGCAGATCTGCCGGATCGGGAACCAGTCCCGCCGAATAATCCACTCTTAAATCATAAGTATGGACATCTTCAGTTTGGCCGGCTACTTTTTGCAAAGCGGTCTGAGTGCCAAAAGCCGTGATTAATAAAACCGTGCTTACCACAACGCCGACTGAGCTTGCCAAAGCTTTTTGCTTATTTAAAAACAGATTTCGGAAAATAAGCTTGTAGCTGTAGGGAATACGATTCCAGATCCCCGGAATTTTTTCGATGATCGATTTTTTCATCTTCTTAGGGGGTTTAGGACGCATGGCTTGAGCCGCACGTTCTTTTAATACGTTTCTTCCGCTTAAATAACAGGCTAAACTTCCGAAAGCACCGGAGAAAAGGATAGGAGGAATAAGCGTCAATAAGGAAAGCGAGAAGGTAATGTCAGGCAGCGAGTAGGCCCGTGCGCTCGACCCTCTTACCATGGGAATGAATACAAGAGCGGCAATGGCACAGCCCAGGATGGAGCCTACAATGCTTACCAGCACAGGGTAGCCCATGTAATGAAGCAGGATGCTTCTGCTTTTGACGCCCAAAGCCTTCATGATGCCCACTTGATTTCTTTGAGAATCTATCAGTCTCGACATAATCAGAAAGACGATAATCGCCTCGATCAAAAAGAGGACCAAAGGGATAACCTTACTCATCATGGTGTTATTGTAGATGGTTTGGGTGATTTGGGAATAGTTGAAGGTCCGCTCCTTATTTACTTGGTTCAGATAGGCAAGCGGGGAGGACTGCGCTTCAATGGATTTACCGATTTGATCCACGTCGTACCCCTCTTCGGCATCGATCATGATTTCATTATAGGTGAATCCGCCACCCAGCATGTCAGGAACGGTCTCTTCCGAGATGTATGCGAATCCTTGAGCTTTGTGGTCTTGGGTCCGGTTTTTCTTGACATATTCCACATTTTCACATAAACCGCTAATCGTAAACGTAAACTCTTTACCGTCCGTATAGATACGAATGGTATCGCCTGCACGATACTGATGTTCTGCGGCATAATGGGAATCCAATACGAGTTCTCCCTTTTTTGACGGGATACTGCCCTCGACTATCGTAAGCGTATTGATTTCATTGTTCACGGGAATCGAATGAACGGTTAACGACGTTTTCACGTTATCAAAGACTTGCTTGGCCTTGAGCGTATAACGTCCTTCTAATTTATGTATCCCTTCAATTTCGCTTAAACGAGCCGCTTCCTCTTTAGATAGTTGCTTGTAATAGACATATAAATCGCTTAAATGATGGTTTTTAAAATAATCTGTCGTATAAGTACGGAGAGTATCGCTATAGCTGACCAGGCCCCCGTAGAAAAAAGCCCCCACAGCCACAACCAAGACCAGCGCTATAAATTGCCCTGAAGATTGTCTGATATCCCTTATTAATTTGGAAAGCAGTTTCATCACCACTCGATCCCTTCCACATTTTGTTTTTCTTTATTCAGCGTAACGCTTTCGATCTTTCCGCTTTTAACCTTAATGATTTTGTCGGCCATCGGAGCAATAGCGGAATTATGGGTGACGAGAACGACGCACGTTTTCGTCTCCTTGTTCAACTCCTGCAGAAGCTTCAAGACAGACTTGCCTGTCACATAATCCAAAGCTCCGGTCGGTTCATCGCAGAGCAGAAGCAGAGGGTTTTTGGCAACCGCCCTGGCTATGGCAACTCTTTGCTGTTCGCCTCCGGAGAGCTGGGAAGGGAAATTTTTGATCCGGTCCTGCAGTCCGACTTTATATAAAATTTGTTTCGCATCGAGATAGTTTTTGCATACTTCCGTGGCGAACTCCACATTCTCCAGAGCGTTTAAATTCGGTATTAAGTTATAAAATTGGAACACAAAACCCACTTTCTCAGCGCGATATTGCGTTAACTTTTTTTCGCCCAGGCTAGTGATTTCCTGATCGCCGACAAACACCTGACCTGACGTAGCCGTATCCATACCGCCAAGTATGTTCAAAATCGTGCTTTTACCGGCACCGCTTGCACCCAAAATAACGACGAATTCTCCCTCCCTTATGGAAAAATCAACGCCATCGAGCGCTTTGATCTGCACTTCGCCTACTTTGTATTCTTTCGCCACGTTCTTGAATTCGATTAACTTGTTCACTTAGGACCTCTCCTTGTACGGGTTTATTGAAATTCAAATTTCGGAAGCTATTTTGTACTCAGTTACTTCAATTTGTATGTTGGTATGTTACTAATGTAGCATACTATAATACGCTTGTGGATTATTGTCAATCACTGGATGTATGTGTTTATTGCCGCGGCGGTGCAAGCTGCTTGAGCCTTGATTGACAATTTTTGGCCCATAATTTATAGTGTGCTGGATAGGTAACATACTAATATGCTGAATGGTGAGGGAATGAGTGTAACTTTCGACGATAAGCAGCCGATTTTTCAACAGGTAGCCGACATCATTGAGGACGATATTCTGAACGGCACTTTCCGTGTGGATGAACAAATTCTTTCCGTGGCCCAGTTTTCCCAGCTGTTTCAGATCAATCCCGCGACGGTCGTGAAGGGAATCGGGCTGCTCGTAAATGAAGGGATTCTGTACAAAAAAAGAGGGCTTGGCATGTATGTCGCGGCCGAAGCGAAGCAGAAGATTCAAATTAAACGGAGAGAACGTTTCCACAAGGAACTGTTATCCGGTCTGCTGGATGAAGCCGACAAACTCGGACTGACAACCAAGGACATTATGAACATGATCAAACAGTTGAGAGAGGAATAGCGAATCGTGAGCATAGTATTGACTTGCGGCAATTTAACCAAAAAATACGGCCGGACTTACGCCTTGTGCAATTTGGATTTGCAGTTGGAGGAAAATGTTATCTATGGTTTGCTCGGGCGGAACGGTGCCGGCAAAACGACGCTGCTTAACACGATCGCCGGCGGCATTTTCCCGGATAGCGGCTCAATCGAGGTAAGAGGGAAGAAGCTGGGGAGGGGAGAACTTCCGGACGATTTCTGTTTCGTGCGCGAGAATAACAAGCACTTCAGAGGAGGGCGGATTATCGACGTGTTGAAATTCGCCGCAAATTTTCATCCGAACTGGGACTGGACCTTTGCTCATGAGCTGCTCAAAACGTTCCGGCTCGATCCGGACAAAAAAATCAGACAGCTTTCAAGAGGCACGGAATCGCTCGTAGGCAACATCATCGGTCTAGCCAGCCGGGCGCCGCTGACGTTATTTGACGAGCCGGTGCTTGGACTCGATGTTTTGATGCGGGAAAAGTTCTACAAAGCGCTGTTGGAAGACTGCGCCAATCACCCCCGCACGATCTTACTGTCTACGCATTTAATTGACGAAATCGCCCCGGTTGCGGAAAAAGTTTATGTGATTGAAGCCGGGGCGATCCTGCTTCATGATGACATGGACGAGATACGCATGGCAGCTCATCTGATCCGGGGCAATTCAGAGGCCGTTGCTTCCTTTACGGCCGGAAAGCGAGTCTTACATAAGGAGACTTATGGCTATGGCACGCTTGCCGCTATTTACGAAAAGTTGAATGACGGGGACAGACGGCTGGCGCGTGAGATGGATATTTCGATCGAAAGTTTGACGCTTCAAACGTTCTTCTCGTATTTAATCCAAGGAGGTCATTGAAGTGGGGGCATTGACCGTTCATTTAAAGGCAACCTATTTGCAAATGAGGATTTACATCTGGTGCGTCATTCTTCTGCTCCTGCTTGGGAAAACGGCGGAATTCATCGTCGGTCTCTTTATAGACGGCAGCCAAAGCAGGGGCTTTTCGGGCGGCAACATACTGATTCTCATTTTGCCTCTTATCGCTATCGTGCTGCCGCTCATTTATTACAAACGCATCGTACATTTAGGCGCAAGCAGAGAGCAATATTTTAAGGGACTTCTATTCGTCTTTGCCGTCTACGCGGGAGTCATCGCTCTGATTAATAGTTTCTGGTCGGCACTTGAATCAAATGGCGCCGGAAATTATCCGATTCCTGTTAATATGATTACGGCTTTTCACTGGAACGACTTTGGCTTGGCCGGTTGTTTCCTTTACCAAACCGCTTTTTATTTGATGGCGATGACGCTGCTCAGCATGCTGATCTCCGGTTACTACCACCCTGTGGGGTGGCTGCTGTGGGCACTGCTCATTGCGGCGATCCCCGTCGGAACGGCGATTCCTTCGCTGCGTGTTCATGTCGTCTCTTTTTTCAAAACTCTGTTATTTAACGGCTCCTTGTTTGCGGGCATAGGATTCAATCTGATTCTTTCTTTGGTTTTTGTGGCAGGCGGCTGGCTTTTTACCAGAGGAAGAACGCACTGAATAAACTCCTTTCTTTGAAACGTCGCGTTTTCAAGGGGAAACGAATTAATTTACAAAAAAACACGAGAGCAAAGAGAGGGCCATCCTGCAATAGGATGGCCCTAAATCTTGCAAACTAATATCATTAAGGTCGATCGCGCTGGCTTAGAACTTTCCGGGAAACTGTTTGACAATGCCATCTGTCAGAAAATCGGCCATATGTATCATATGGATCTCGTTTTTGTCGGTTGCCGCAATATCCGCTTTCCAATCTCCTTTGAGACAAGCAAGAACGATTTCCGTAATCAACTGAAGATGTGTATACAGTTTATCTTGCAGCGTTTTAAACGGCCAGTTCGGATTCGCCGCGCTTAAAAATTTGGCGATATCGTCGGCATTTCTATGCCAATCCGCTTCAAGTTTTTTGACTTCTGCCTGATTGCCCGCTTTGGCCGCCTCTACAATTTTCCCTGCGATCAGAATATGCTCTCTCAGAAGATCCGCCAGCTTATTACCGGCCGCTTCTCCATAATAAGGCTTGATCACATTGCCTATATCCTGTTGGTTCCGCAAAAGCCGGTCCAATACGTCTTTCTGATCCGGACGATTAGATATGGCGCTGACAATGTAACTTCTTGTCCATATCGTGTGGTCGATCCAAACCTTCTGCATATCACTTTTCAACTGTACCATTTTGGGACTTAGGCAAGTTGAATCTTTCTTCTCGACCGCCTTCGCTTCCGCGGAACCTACTGCCGGCGTCATGCTAAAAACGAGCACCGAGATGGATAATATTGTCACTAACCATTTGTTTTTCAATTCATCTGCTCCTCTGTACGCTTTTAAGTCAAATAGGCTGTTTTATTATGGGTTAAAACATCTGATTTATGCAGAGGATGATGGAAGGCGTTCCGCCAAGATTGATATCGGACTCAGGACCCGATACTCGTTTTTTTCATGGTCGGAGAAGGGGACGTAATCATGTGAGAAAATGAGTTATAAATAACATTTTAACTTCCCATATTTGGTAATATATGATATATTTGGATTACAAAAGGTTTTTTGACACCAGGTTAATTAATTTTATTCTTATTATGAGGAGGATTTCTATGAAAAAGCAATTGATTGTCTTATCTGCATTAGCTTCGGTTTTAACGTTTGGCCAAGCCGCATTAGCAGCGGAGAATGTTCAAGGTGAAAACAACAGCCAGAAAATTGCTAGCCTAATTGAACCCGCGGCGGTTGTGGAATATCAAGTCTCGTGGTATGCGGTTAGTGGAGCTACAAATTACAAGATCAAAATGGTGAGAGTAGATAAGCCGCTAGATCCTCCGGTTGTGCCAGAGATTAGTTTGGGAAATGTGACACTCTTTAAAGCTCCTTATCTTAAATCCAACACTCAATACCGGGTTTGGGTTGCCGCATATGATAGTAACGGAAAATTGTTAGCTCAGAAAACAGAGGAAAAGAAGACCGTAGGTGAGATTGGCGGCATCATAGTATGGCAATTCGGGGCATTAAAATAAGTAAGAGCTTCAGACGGTAAACAGTTTGTAAGCTATTAGAGCTTAAGATAGGGTACGACGAAGCCGCGTTCTTTCCATGCCGGGAAGGACGTGGTTTTTTTATACCTCGCTTCCGATGTATGAATGAGATTGCCGGCCGCGGCATTAGAGTGTGCGGGCATAGAATGAATGCAGTGGGGGAGAAAGGGGCGACAGTCTAGTGGGCTCGGCCTCGAGGTCATTGAAGTCGTCCCGCCGGCAGTAGATACGGGGTTAGGCGGAACATGGCTGCGTACGCATGTAGAACCTTTAGATGCTTTCGCAGACGGTATTTTCAGAGGATTGGAAGAAGGCAGTGCGGAAATTGGATACAGCACTTCGGCAGACCGCTTGCGGATGTCACGAGATCAAGTTGACGAATACGCAAAAAAAATGTACAACGCCATGAAAGCTTCGATTGAATAATTGCCGCTCGATTTCACTTTCTTTCAGATTAAGCATGCCCCGAATCCGTTCGGGCATTCTATCTTCTTGCAGAAGATGACCGTAAGGAGCTCAGTCAAACTGAGTTCCTTACGGTCATTAAATTTTTGCAAGTCATGATTCACCGTAAAAATTGTTTCAGACGGTTGTCGATTACGACCGAATCCGGTTCGTTTGCTCCGATTCCGAAGCAGTGGCCCCACTTAGATTCAACAGGCCGGAAAACAGCATTCGGCATATGCTCCACTTCATACGCGTTGTCCCCGGGAGGAAAGAAGAGATCGGTCGTGCCCGGCATAACAAGGGCAGGGGCGGTGATCCGGTTCAACGCCTGTTCAAAATTTCCGTTGTCTGCTGGAGTCGCGCTAATATCCCCGTGTATCCCCGTGCGGAGCATGGCAATCAAGTCGTTCGCATCAAAGGACAAGAAAACTTTATCCCAGTAGTTTTCCAGATAAGATTTGAGCGTCGGGTACCCCTCCGCCTGATAAAGCTGTTCCAAATAATAAGCCTGAGAGAACCCCCAAGGAGCATAAGCGCGTCCCATTGCGGCAAGTCCTGCTGCAGGCTGGCGGGTATAGAATCCATCCTTCCAATTGGAGTCGGCTTGTAATGCGGCGATCAGCGACCCGAAAACCACTTGAGCATGCGCTCTGGTTTTTGCTGTTCCGCCGAATGGCGCAATTCGCTCTACCATCTCCGGATAGCTTGTGCCCCATTGAAAAGTTTGCAGCGCCCCGAGCGACCAGCCTACGACTAAAGCAAGCTTCGTAATGCCGAACTTCTCGGTTACAAGCCGGTGCTGCAGGCGGACATTATCGTAAATCGTAACGAGCGGGAAATTCCCTTTGTCAAAAGGGGCGGGAGTATTGCTTGGAGAAGATGACAGACCGTTTCCCAACATATTAGGTACAATAATAAAATAGTTGTCGGGATCGAGCGCTTTGCCCGGCCCAATCAACCACTCGTTATCGTTATGCAAGCCCGCGAACCAGGTCGGATAAATAATCGCATTGCTTTTGGCGGCGTTTAAAGTTCCATAGGTTTTATAGGCAAGAAAGGCTTGAGGCAGCGTGGTGCCCGATTGCAGTTCGACATCTCCGAGCGGAACTATTTCGTAATCTCTCATGATCCGATTCTCCCCGTATCGTATTTTTTGTGTATCTGACTAGCGTGCCATCCGGCTGCGGATCAGCACGTTCCAAGCGGCGAAGCTTGATTTTTACTCTACGATAGGATTACTATCAAATCAATGAAACGTTTTTGATTCGAATGTTCATTTATTTTGAATGAAGAGGTGCTTTCCACATGGAAATCCGCCAGCTGAAAACATTTTGGACGCTTGCTTCCACCCGCAGTTTTAGCCGCACTGCCGAATCACTGAACTATGTTCCGTCTACGGTAACGATGCAAATCAAAGCTTTGGAGGAAGAATTGGGAGTCAAGTTGTTGGATCGCCTGGGCAAGACAGTTGTGCTAACAGACGCAGGCTACCAGTTCTTGCCCTACGCCAACAAAATCTTAAATGATATTGAAGAGGCGCGGCATGTCTCAAGTCAGAACGGGGAGTTGGCCGGTACTGTTATAATCGGTGCAGACGAAGTGCTCTGTACGTATCGGTTACCCGCGTTACTCCGGCTTTTTCGCGAGCGCTATCCGCGCGTTCGTCTTTTGTTCCGGCCCTTGTCCAGCCACAATTTGAAACAGAGTCTGCGAGAGGGACATGCGGATGTGGTTTTTATGCTGGACGAACCTGCCGTATCGGTGGACCTTCATACGGAGCTATTGCTGGACGAACCGTTTCATATGGTCGTTTCCCCCGATCATCCGTTAGCTTCGCGTTCCACGTTAAGCATAGAGGACTTTCACGGTGAGCATGTTCTATTGAGCGAAAAAGGCTGCTCTTACCGGAACTATTTCTATCGCACCTTGTTGAAAAAAGGGGCAGACAGCTTGACCGAGCTGGAGTTTAACAGTGCGGAAGCCATTAAACAGTGCGCCATGACGGGGCTAGGCATTGCCCTGCTGCCTGAAATGGTGATTAAAGGAGAAGTGGAGCGAGGGGAACTGATCGTCTTGCCTTGGGATTTATCTGAAATACGATTTGCTACTCAAATGTTATGGCATCAAGAGAAATGGATATCACCCTCGTTTAGGGGCTTTATCGAATTGGCTAGAAATGTGTTGTCCCATTGAAGTCTGTCGATTGAATTCTTCGTAAACCCTCATGGCAAATGGACATTGACAATCTTTAGAGCTGCTTTTATACTGGGTAAGAATTTGAATACTAAAACCTGTTTCATCCAGGACGTGGATTTTTACAGAGGAAACTCTATTTTCGCCACACGGTTGTCTTTCGACAACCGTGTGGTTTTTTATTTGAATAAGGAGGAAAACAATGAAAACTTGGCACTACGCATGTATTGTTTTTTTGGGGGGATGCTGCTACGGATTGTTATCGACCTTTGTGAAGCTTGCATACTCGGCAGGTTTTTCGGTTTCGGCAGTGTCGGGCGGCCAGTATTTATTCGGGGCTTTGCTTTCCTGGTTATTAGTGGCGGTTACCAAAAAACGGAAGCTGCCGTTTAAACGGATCGTTCAACTGCTTGCATCCGGAATTCCGTTTGGCCTGACAGGCGTATTTTATTACAATTCCCTGTTAACGTTAAACGCTTCGCTCGCCATTATTTTTTTATTTCAGTTTGTATGGATCGGGACCCTTTTGGAATGGATTCTTTATAAAAAAAAAACGAGCGCAGTGAAGATAATCTCGATAGCCGTCCTGCTGATCGGCTCCGTTCTAGCCGCCAATCTCGTTTCCAAAAGCGGAATCGTGCTTTCTTGGAAGGGAATGGTTTGGGCTTCTCTCTCGGCTTTGACCTTCACTGCATTCATTTTTCTCAGCGGCTCCGTCGGAAAAGATGTTGCGCCCGTTCAGAAAAGCGCCTTGCTCTCCACCGGTGGTCTAATCGTAGTATTTGTATTACTTCCGCCGACGTTCCTGCTGGATATGTCCGTCTTGTTGGGGATTGCGCCATATGGGCTGCTGCTCGGTTTTTTTGGAGTCGTTCTTCCGCCGCTGTTGTTTTCGATCGGAATGCCGCGTATCGGTCCGGGTCTTGGCACGATCCTGACAGCCTCCGAGCTCCCGGTAGCCGTGTCCATGTCTTCTCTCATTTTGTCCGAGCATGTAAACTTTTTGCAATGGGTCGGGGTAGTCCTCATCTTGGGAGGCATAGCGGCAGGGAACGTAACGTCCTCTAAAAAAGCCGTCGTCCAGCAAAGTTCCGCAACATGAGCTCGGCAGCGCCAGTAAAAAAGTCGCATATTTGCGGCTTTTTTTACGTTATAGGTCTATGTATAAGGTTCGGAGTGACATCACACGAAATAATGCAGCTAAATATTAACTACGTTAATAAAAATTAAGTTTCTCGCTATTTTTCTGTCAGAGGACCATACCGGCCGATCGGCAGCTGCTCATGCTGAATGTACCGTCTTTCGTCACCCGCATGCCGATATAGGCATGCGGGTGTTCGATTTGTCGTGAAAGAAAGGGATCGATCAAAACCGGAGTAAATCGCGTGGACAATTCGAATAAATTTCCTATAAATGATACTTTGTAAAGTTTTTCCTTTACAAAGTATTGTAGGTATTGTATATTTGCAGTGCCAAATATGGTTTATTTTTACATTAAAAATCATGGGGGTGGGGGAGCCAAAAAACTCCAAACAGATTGGGATTTTCGATACTCCGTACAGAGCGTTGACGATTGGGATTATGCTGGTTCTGACAACCGTAGCTTTTGAGGGGCTGGCCATTACGACAATAGCCCCGAAACTGGCACAAAGCTTGCAGGGCATACCTTTATACGGTTGGATCTTCAGCGCATTTTTGTTATCTCAGCTTGTAGGGACCTTGTTCATGGGGCAGCAGGTTGACAAGCGCGGCGTTTTTACATCCATGCTTGTGTCGTTTGGTATTTTTGTACTAGGTATCGTGGTTGCGGCTGTTTCCTTCGATATGCATATGCTTATTGCCGGAAGAATCCTTCAAGGTTTTGGGGCGGGAGCCCTGATCACATGTGTGTATGCCAGTGTAACGTTGCGTTATCCGGATGCTCTCCGCACTCAAATCTTAGCGGCATTTTCCATGGCATTTGTCCTGCCTTCCTTAATCGGACCTTATGTGGCAGGGCTTATTGCTTCCTATAGCTCGTGGCGGTTGGTTTTCTGGATTGTTTTGCCCTTACTTGTATTGGCATTAAGCCTAACATTCCGCTCTTTCCGTGATTTGCAGCTCCGGCAAGCTCTGATCGGTCAAGCCAAAACGGGTTCAGCACCAGCCGGTCCGAAGGTTATCCGTGCGGTTCTACTTGCCGTTGGAACGGGGCTGTTACTCACCGGGCTCGGTATGATAACCGATTGGAAAGGAATTGTGCTCACTTTGGGCGGGTTATTCGTCATGATCCCGCTGCTGCGCAAGCTGCTGCCCACAGGTACTTTTTCGGTGAAAAAGGGGCTGCCCGCCACTCTGGTTTCCAGAGGGCTGTATGTCGCCTGTTATTTTGCGACGGAGAGTTTCGTGATCTTGGCGCTCACCGAAGTGAAGGGGGTCTCGGCAGAGTTTGCAGGCCTGCTTGTAGCCGCAGGCTCTTTGAGCTGGTCCGCCGCAGCGTGGCTGCAAGCCAAGCTAGATGCACGAGACCGAGGCCGCGGCCGAAAACGCAGAGTCATGCTGGGAATCGGGATTATGATCACCGGAACTGTACTTGTGATCCTGGGCCATATATTGTCGGGCGGTGGAATTATGCTCTTCTTGCTGTCGCAATTGATTACAGGATTCGGCGTCGGCTTAGCCAACCCTACAACCGGGACCATCGCTTTACAACATGCCGAGCCCGGGAATGAGGGAGAAGTGTCCGCGACTCTCCAATTTGTGGATTCTTTCTGTATGGGAGTGAGCATTGGAGTAAGCGGCGCTTTAATCGCGTTGGCCCAAACTTTACAGTGGGGCCTATCTGCAGGGGTTTTGATCGTGCTGACGCTCCAATTGGTTTTTGTCTTGTTAAGTTTTCTGGCATCCTTAAGAATTACAGAACTCGGTCATCAAGAACATCATCCGATGGGGCATGAGCAGAACAAGCTTCCCATGTAACGGATAACGGATATGTCGCAGCAACCACAACATGAAGAGCGGGGGAATTTATTGAATTCGGAGGTGGGCGAGATGGCACGTGTGTTAGTTGTAATTACTCCGGCTGAAGGCCATGTGAATCCGTCGTTGGGCTTAGTCACTCAGTTGACGGACAAGGGCGAGGAAGTTGTCTATGTGTGCACGGAAGAGTACCGTTCCCGAATTGAACAAACCGGAGCCGAGTTACTTACCTATCCATTTCCGCAAGATGCTTTCTCTCATGATCCGGTGATGAAACCGCAGGAATACACGCATCCGTATCAGTTCATCTATATGATGGTAGGCGGTATCATTCGGCGGATGATCCCCGAGGTGCTTCGAGTGATAGGAAATCAAAAGTTCGATTATTTGATCTTTGATTCCCTGATGGGCTGGGGCGGGACTATTCTAGCAGAGAAGCTGGGAATTCCCGCGGTGTGTTCGATTGCCTCCTTTGCTTTCGTGGAGCCTTTGGGGGCTGATCAAGGCCTGAACGAGAACGAAACCGATACGAAGGAACTGTATGAGGCCACGATGAAGATAACGCGTGAGTTAGCCGAGGAGTTTCAAGTAAGTATTCCGGCCATGGAAGAGATTCCGGCACATGCAGGTCGGCTAAAGCTCGTGTATACAAGCCGTTATTTTCAGCCTGAGGCGGAGAAGCTGGACGACAGCTTTATTTTCGCCGGTCCTTCGATCATACCGCGTCAAGATGCCCCGGCCTTCACGTTCGGGCAGCTTCGTGAACGATACCCGCAAACCGTGTACATTGCCATGGGAACCATTTTGAACAAAAACTTGGATTTCTACCGGCTTTGCTTTGAAGCGTTTGGAGATCTGCCGGTCCATGTCGTTCTATCTTCAGGAAGATACACGGATATGAAACCGCTGGCTGATGAGATTCCTGCTAATTTTATCGTCAAGCCATACGTGGCGCAGCTAGACATGCTCCAGCATACGGATGTTTTTGTTACGCATGCCGGAATGAACAGTACCAGTGAGGCGCTTTATTACAACGTTCCGTTGGTGATGATTCCGTTAACGTCGGATCAGCCTCTGGTCGCCAATCGGGTACAGGAGCTGGGGGCGGGTATCGCTTTGGATAAACATAACCTCAGCCCGGCTGTTTTGAGAGAGGCATTAGCGGAAGTGCTGAACAATCCGCTGTATAAACAGCAGGCGTGCCTCATCGGTGAATCTTTACGGCAGGCCGGAGGTTATAAGCGGGCCGCCGATACGATTATGAACCATTTTGCGAAGGTTTAATCGTCCTAGTCCGTACTCGAATACACGTCTTTTGGACTCCAGCGGCAGAGGTTTTGTGATTACGGCACGGATTGAAAAAAGCAGACCGGAGGGTCTGCTTTTCTGTTTTTACAAAAAGCGCTGCAGCAGCGCTGTTTTTGTTCATTGCGATTAAGTGACCGGGTGGCGCAGCCATACTAGAGGATGGACCTTAAAAAAATGAACGTTCAAGAAAACCGCGCTCTGCGCGGTTTTTTTTCGTGATACAGGAATTACTAAAGACAAAGTATTATAATAAAAACACTACCTTGACAGTCATAGTAATATGTCTTATCATGCTGATATGGAGGTGATTGAATGAGCGAGAACAAGATCACATCCGACCTGTTGCGCGGACATACGGATACGATGATTTTACGGCTCTTGTCCGAAGCGGATCATTACGGTTACGAGATTGTCAAGCTGATCTCCGAGCGTTCGGGCGGCGAGTATGAATTAAAGGAAGCCACGATGTATTCCAGCTTCCGGCGGCTTGAAGCGGACGGCGACATCGAATGGTATTGGGGCGATGAATCACAGGGCGGACGGCGCAAATATTTTAGGATTACCGATAAAGGCAAGGATACATACGCCCGCAACAAAAGCAATTGGGAGTATGCAAAGCGCGTGTTAGAAAATTTATTATAAGGGGATTTGATGGAATGAATCAGAAATTGACGAATTATTTGAACGGCATTTTTACGCCATACGACGGGGTCAAAAGCGTCACCGAATTAAAGGCCGACCTGCTATCCGATTTGCAGGAGCGTTACACGGAACTGAAAGCCGAAGGTAAGGACGATGAAACGGCGTTTAAGATGACCGTTGAGAGCATCGGCGATATTGAGGAGACGATTCTGGAGGTCGCCAACCTCTCCCGCTCGCTGGAGCGGCAGGTGCAGATCAACCTGAGTGCGATCAACTTGCAAAAGAGTGACTTCGCGGGCGTTACTTTGCACAAAGGAAAATTCAAAGTGAGCGAGATGCAGGGAGCCGACTTTGCCGGCGCTGACTTGACCGGCAGCTCGTTTGCGGCCAGCAATGCGAGTGAAGCCAATTTCGACGGCGCAAATCTGACGGACTGCACTTTTTCCACCCTTGACCTTACGAATGCGAGTTTTCATAAAACCATCCTTGTTCGCACCCACATCAGCACATCCGGACTGGACGGAGCAACATTTAAAGACGCAAAACTGACCGACGTCACGCTAACGAAGACCGACCTTAGAAAAACAATCTTTGAGAACTGTATTTTTAACGGCGTTGATTTCAAATTATGCGATCTGCGGGGGAAAAGTTTTGAAGGGCAGACCTTCGTCGGCGTCAAATTTGACAAGTCTGCACTGAACGACGTTTCGTTTAAGGGAGCGACCCTCAAGAACGTGTCATTCCGTCTGCCTTTTTCCGTGACCAATAAATCTTACCTTGCCTTCAAAACGGTCTGCTTCGACGGTGCGACGATGGATAAACTGACCTATGCCGCGCTTAAAGGCCTATGGGTTGCCGATTTGTCAAAAGTTACCGTCATTTAACCATCATTTAAGGGAGGGAATCCGATGCTAACCGTGCAAACCAAGGCCATTGAAGTAAAAGGACTGCAAAAATCCTACAAGCAGCATCAAGTACTGAAGGGCGTGGACTTCGAGGTGGAAAAGGGGAGTATTTTCGCTCTCCTCGGCTCCAACGGGGCAGGCAAGACAACGGTTGTCAAAATCCTCACCACTCTGCTCAAACCGGACGGTGGAACCGCGGCCATAAACGGGTTCGATACTGTACTCAGGCCCGATCATGTGCGGCAGGCGATCGGCCTGACCGGGCAATTCGCCGCCGTCGACGAAATATTGACCGGGCGGGAAAATCTGATCATGATTGCCAAGCTGCGATACCTCAAAAATCCGCGTCAAGTGGCGGATAACATGCTTGAACGCTTCGGCCTGACAGACGCCGCCGACCGCAAGGCCTCCACTTATTCAGGCGGTATGCGCCGCAGGCTTGACATCGCCTTGAGCCTTGTGGGTAACCCGCAAATCATTTTTCTGGATGAGCCGACCACCGGGCTTGATCCCGAGGCACGGATCGAGGTGTGGAAGATTGTCAAAGAGCTTGCCGACGGCGGGACGACGGTACTTCTTACCACGCAGTATTTGGAGGAAGCCGAGCAGCTTGCCGACCGAATTGCTATATTGCACGAAGGCAGGATTATCGCGGGCGGCACGCTCCAGGACCTAAAAAAGATGTTCCCGCCCACAGAAACTGTGTATGTTGAAAAACAACCGACACTAGAGGAAATCTTCCTCGCAATCGTCGGCAACCAGGAGGGGAAGTAAATGGAGACGGCGAAGAAACATTTCTTCATCGATATTAGCGTTATGCTCGGACGTTCCATGCGCCACATCTTTCGCAGTATGGACACCATCGTCACGGTCACCATCATGCCCATCGCGATGCTGCTGCTTTTTGTCTATGTGTTCGGCGGCGCGATTCAAACCGGAACGGATAACTATGTGAATTACCTGCTGCCCGGAATCCTCCTTATGGCGATCGCCAGCGGAATATCCTACACGTCATTCCGTTTGTTTACCGATGTGCAGAGGGGCATATTCGAGCGTTTTCACACCATGCCGATTTCGCGTTCCGCCTTGCTTTGGGGGCATGTACTGACCTCGCTGTTATCCAACGCCATATCGGTGGTCGTCATCATTCTCGCAGCACTGCTTATGGGCTTTCGTTCGTCCGCGGGAGTGCTGCCATGGCTTGTCGTAGCCGGCATCCTCGCGTTGTTTACTCTGGCCCTGACTTGGGTCGCGGCAATCGCCGGACTGTCCGCAAAAACGGTCGATGGCGCCAGCGCCTTTTCCTACCCGATTATCTTCCTGCCCTTCATCAGCTCCGCATTTGTGCCAACCGAATCCATGCCTACCGCCGTTCGCGTTTTTGCCGAAAACCAGCCTGTCACCTCAATCGTAGAAGCCATCCGTGCCTTGCTGTCCGGTCAGCCGCTTGGAAGCGATATATGGATCGCGATCGCTTGGTGTGTCGGAATTATGCTCTTGGCATATATTTTTGCAATGAGAGTGTATAAAAAGCGGATATAAAAAAAGATACATCAGCTTCTGTTTGCGGGTCACGATCATACCGGTTGTAAACGGTATACACATGTAGTGAAGCTTAAACTAAACTTGCGCCTTGTTTGCTGATTTTTGAAAATCGGTAGAGAGGGCGTTTTTTTGTTAGTTAAGTTGAAAGTAGTAAATAAGATAACTTAAATTTCGTGAATGATCTTAATTCTTATGTTGCTTATTTAGCTTATTGGAATTAAATGGTTTTCCATCTCAGTGCGAAGTGTTCTTAGATCTTGGGACTTTGCAGAGATTGCGAGTAGGGTGAGTTATACAACGGGTGATGGAGTCTATAGATGCTTGATTCTAACCCAAATTGGCGAGCCTATTATATTGGGTCACTTAATTGCCATTGAAAATGGCTCTGTCATTCAACTAACCCAGACAAATCACCTTGATTTTTCGGACTTTTTAATTAGCTTCAATACATATGACACGAAAATGAAATCACTCTGCAATAGGGGGGGGGAAATACGACGACTGGCTATTACGTTCAAAAAGTATCTGAAACGGTCGTAGCAAATATTCGAATATCACTCACTGAAAGTACAGAACATCTCCATATAATCGTGAAGCAATTTATTTTATACAACTTATTAAAAGAATTACAACAAGAACGACAAACAGATGAATACACACTGGAACAAAGAATTGAGCGTACGGTTACTTATATGCAGTAAAAATACAATCAAATGATTACAAGAGATGAGCTGGCAGCTATCGCCGGATACAGCCCATGGTGTTATTCAGCAAGGGACCTGATTCGATCGGTTCCGCTTGCTTGAAACCCTCAGCTTGAGCTTGATTTTGTTAAGAAAATAGCTATAATTACGTTTAATAGTTTAAACGAATGAACGAAATGGGTGGATCGTATGAGCCAGCAAACCGAGCATGTTCTCCAACAATTTAAAAATTGTATCCCTCTATTGGAAGTACTGACCGATGAAAACCGTCAAGCTATTATTATGCTGTTGGCACAGAATAAATCGGGACTTAATGTAAATACAATATCGGGCCATATGGATTTGTCCAGACCTGCTGTATCCCATCATTTAAAGGTGTTGAAACAGTCCGGTTTTATTACATCCGAAAAAAAAGGCGTAGAGAACTATTATGTATTGACTGTCCGTAAACCACTTGAACAGCTCAAATCATTAATTACTGCCGTTGAAGATGAATGCAAATGACGCCATGTTTACCCTAAGACTTGAAGGGGGAATACTGCAGCGGGACATTTATTTTGCACATTTGGTTCGTTCGTTTAAACTAATAATCATATATGGAGTGATTTCAAATGAAAGCTATGATCATTGAGAAATACGGGAAAAATGTCCCTTTAGTGTTGACAGAACAACCAACGCCTACTATCGGAGAACATGATGTGCTCGTGAAAATTCATGCAGCCAGCTTAAATCCGATTGATTTTAAAATTAAGGAAGGGAAAATGAAATTCCTGCTGAATTACAAGTTTCCGCTAATCTTAGGAAATGATTTCTCCGGGGTTGTAGTCAAGGTTGGCGATCGGGTGAATACATTTAAACCTGGAGATGAAGTTTACGGAAGACCCCGCAAAAATCGAATCGGAACATTAGCCGAATTTATTGCTGTTCACGAGGAAGATATTTGGCTGAAACCGCACAATCTAACCTTTGAAGAAGCGGCATCGATACCGTTGATTGGACTTACGACTTACCAGGCTTTTGTCGATCTATTACATCTTCAAAAAGGCCAGAAAATTTTGATTCACGCAGGTTCGGGAGGCGTCGGAACTTTCGCCATCCAATTGGCCAAGCTGATGGGCGCTTTTGTTGCCACAACAGCAAGTGAAAAAGGCTATGAATTGGTCAAATCGTTGGGGGCCGATCTAATTATTAATTATAAAAAAGAAAATTTTGAAGAAATGCTGACCGGATATGACGCTGTTTTTGATACTTTAGGAGGAGAAGCCTTGGAAAAATCATTCCGCATACTAAAACCAGGCGGACAAATTGTATCCATCTCCGGTATGCCAAACGCCAGATTTGGCAAAGAAGCGAAATTGGGTTGGATGAAAACAACCATTTTGTCCATCGCGGGCCGTAAAATCAAAACCCTCGAGAAGGGGAGCGGAACAAGGTATCACTTCCTTTTTATGAAACCGAGCGGAGAACAATTGAAGGTTTTAAAGGAATTTATTGAAGGAGGTCTCATTAGGCCTATTATGGATAAGGTGTATCCTTTGAAAGACGCCGGGCAAGCATTTAATTACCTGGAAAGCGGAAGGGCCAAGGGAAAAGTAGTCATCAGAATAAAGTAAGAGCCGCCGCCGCGGACGTTCCTGCATGAGCACATCAACCAAAATGCTCATGTTTACCGTTTTCAATCGTGTGGTATGATGGGGACATTAACCTATCTAAAGGATGAATAAATAATGAGCCGGTATTACAATCGTTCGCTAGGATTATGGACAGGTGGGCAAATATGAGAAAAGGCATTGTTCTTAAGCTTTTTTTGTTAACGACCGCATTATGTATGCTCATTCTGGCTATTATTTTTATTGGACAAACCGTATTTTTTAAACAATTTTATGTGAATCAAAAAGTGGAGGATGTAAACGCAGGTCTCCTGGCTTATAAAAACGAGTACCTGAAAAACGCCGGGGATGCACAAACAGCCGCTAGACTGGAACAACAATTTTATCAAAAGTATAACACGTGGTATGCCGTACTGGATTCACGTGGCAGTTTGACAAATACCGAAGATTTTTTTATGGAGATTAAGCTGAACCATTCGAACAATGATCCCGATTATTCGGGGCGTACGATAAAAATCCCACTCTATAAATTTCTGAATGTAGAGAATTTTTTCAGCGGAAACACGTTTACGGATCCATGGATCAAAGAAGGGGAATCGATTACCGTTGAAGGGGTAGAGATAAGCAACCAGCTCGATATTCAGCGGATGGGGTGGAGCTCTGCCAATCTTCGGGAAGAAAATCGATTGGAAAATCGGCAGATGGTGAACAAGGAATACGAAGTCGTTAGCCGATATCCAAGTCCTACCGAATATCATGAAAAGTACCCCAACATCTTGGCCTCCGGAACGATTACGAAAGTACAAATACCGGAAGGTGCAGGAAATACGCGTTATATGAACCACTTGTTTCTGGAGCGTATCAAAGCTTTCGAGGCTAATCTGTTATACGGTGACTATGATCCTACCCGTGACGCGAATCAAATTATAGACTATGAAGAAAATCACGTGAACTACAAAATGTTCGTGAATCGTTTCGAGGACCGGGGCGGAAATCCCGCCTACCTTATTGCGATGACATCGCTGCAGCCTGTGAATGAAGCCGCGGGAGTTATGCAGCATTATTATGTTTATACGGCCTTAGCGACTCTGCTGCTTGTGCTGCTGGCCTCGTTCTATTATTCCCGGCGGATCGCACGGCCGCTGCTGCGTATCACAAGGATGACGAAGCAAATGGCCGGCCTTGATTTTTCGGAAAAAATTCCGGTTACGACCATGGATGAGATCGGCGACTTGTCGAACAACATCAACGTGCTTTCCGAGAGGCTGCATTCCCATATCCTCCGTCTCAATGAAGACATAGAGAAAGAAAAGCAGCTGGAGCATACGCGAAAAGAATTTATTTCCGGGGTTTCGCATGAATTGAAGACACCGTTAAGCGTTATCCAGAGCTGTCTTTCGATTCTTAAAGACGGAATTGTCAGCCACAAGCGGGATTATTATTTTAACGCGATGGAAGACGAAGTCAAACGAATGAATCTGTTGATCGCGGATATGCTGGAGTTGGCCAAATACGAATCGGGAACCTATAAAATGAAGATGGGCTCTTTTTACATCGATACGATCATCAACCAGATATGCGGAAAACTGGCGGTAGACATCTCGGACAAGCAATTGCATCTGAACACGTCGGTTGGACATGTGGAAGTAGTGGGGAGCGAGCTGAGGATTGAGCAGGTCATCATTAATTTCCTTACCAACGCCATACGTTATACGACTGAACGGCAGTCCATCCTCATAACAACCATGGAAGAACAAGACAAGGTTAAAATTTGCATTGAAAATAAAGGAGCGCACATTCCTGACGAACAATTGGAAAAAATCTGGGATCGATTTTATCGGGTCGAGCCTTCTCGCCAGCGGTCAACCGGAGGAACCGGCCTTGGTCTCGCTATTTCGAAGAAGATTTTAGACATGCATGACGCGGCTTATGGCGTAACCAATACATCCGACGGGGTTCTCTTCTACTTTTATTTGAATAAAAAAGGAAAGTAGACGCAAAATTAGACTTCTGCATCTTATCTGCACAGTTCCCTGTTATGCTGGACAAGTGTATGTTGAACCGGCTCGGATCTTCCATTTCCCGCGTTTCTTGCGACAACATTTTCCTCACAGGAGTTTACCGGATGAATAAAACTGTTCTTATTGTTGAAGACGAACCCATTTTACGGGAAATCATGAAAGATTACTTGACCGATGAAGGATACAAAGTACTGGAGGCCGGTGATGGCAGAGAAGCGCTGGACTTATTCCACGATCATGAAGTTCATCTGATTCTGCTCGATATTATGCTGCCCGGCTTGGACGGCTGGTCTGTCTGTCAGCGGATCCGCAAAAATTCAACCGTTCCCATTATTATGCTGACCGCTCGTATGGATGAGGACGATACGCTGCTCGGGTTCGAGCTGGGAGCCGATGATTATGTCACCAAGCCGTACAGCCCGGCTATTTTACTCGCAAGAGCGAAGAGACTGCTGGAAGGACGCCAGGTTAGCGGGCAGGCAAGCGAACAGACGGGCAACTTGTTGTCCAGCGGCGGGATAACACTTAATTTTCTTTCACGCATGGTTACGGTCGACGGCGAGCCTTGCTTTTTGACTCATACGGAGTTCGAACTGCTTGCCTGTCTCATGCAGAACAAGGGCAATATCATTACAAGAGATCAACTGATCACTAAAATATGGGGCTACGATTTTGTCGGCGACGAACGCACGGTAAACAGCCACATTCGGAACTTACGCTCTAAACTGGGGGCCAAATCCGCCTGTGTCGTAACAGTTATTCGCTCCGGTTACAAATTCGAGGAGCCGCAAGAATAAGGCTTATCCTGACCGGCAGTAGAGGCCAGCCTACTTGAAATCCATAGAAACGCAAAGTTACAAAGCGGAGAGCTTACGGCTCTCCGCTTTTTCTATTTCATACGTTCAAACTTTAAGTGAACTGGATTTGGTCTGCATCTCATCTTTATACGGCTCTACTAAACTTTCAATTAACAGAGAGAGAGGAGTTGAGTAGAAATTGACCCGGCAACAACATGGCAGACCCAAACAAAGAAGAAGCATCGGCAGACGGAAATGGAGATTGGGATTGTTTACGGGGGCCTTCCTTGTGCTGCTTTATGGATTCTATGAGTTTCCTTCGTTTTTGGATAAAGCGGAGGCCTTGCAGAACGAGAAGGTGCTAGTAAATGAAAAAGCCGCTCAGCCGACGCCGTCAACATCCGGTAAGGTTGTGTACTTAACCTTTGACGATGGACCGAGCGAATTAACGAATCAATTTCTGGACGTGTTGAAGGAGAAGGGCGTTAAGTCAACCTTCTTCATGCAAGGGAGAAATTTGGAGCGGGAAAAGCTGCACTCCGCTGTCAAACGTGCGTCGCTGGAGGGACATTATATCGGCGGGCACAGCATGACGCATGTTTACAAGACCCTGTATGAAGATGGACAGTTTGTAAACGAAATGAAGCAAACGTTATCTCTCATCCGCGATATAACCGGCAAGTCGCCGCATCTCGTACGTCCTCCCTACGGTTCCGCACCGGGGCTGTCGGATAAGAAAATCCGCGACCAACTGGCCGAAGCAAAAATTAAAGTATGGGACTGGACAATCGATTCCAATGACTGGAATCTTAGTGGCCGGCCGCAAGAAATACTGACCACGATCAAGAATACGACCAAGCGGAAAACCGAGATCGTCCTGCTTCATGAAAAGCCGCAAACCCTTAAGGTTTTGCCGGACATTATAGACTTCTATAAAAAACAGGGCTATACATTCGGAGTCTATGACGATGCGAAGCATTTTTCGCTGAATTTCACGAAGGATGAACGGCTATGAGAACGTTTATTGAGCTGATTAGTACTGAAATTCAACCAGAATCGGAGAGGAACATAGATATGAAACCAATAACGACAACTTCAAAAACATCACACACAGCATATAAAAAATGGGCGGCGGCTGCATTTGCGGGACTTCTTGCCTTAAGCTTGTCGGCGTGCGGGACTGTCAAACAGGAGAGCGGGCAGACGATGCCTCTCACCGCATCGCAGTCTCCACTTCCCACATCCTCTACGTCTTCCTATAAAACGCAGTTTAAATCGGTTGTTTTCCTGGGAGACTCCATTACGGAAGGGTTATCCTTTCATGATGTTCTGGACAAAGCAAACGTTTTGGCCGGGGCCGGAAAAACGGCCGAGTTCTGCTTGATGACGGAGGATATAGACGATTTAACCGGACGTAATCCCAAGCAGGTGTTTCTCCAACTCGGTTCGGATGACATTTTATGGCCGACTGAAAATCCTAAGGAATATTCCTTGAAGCATTACAAGACACTGATTACAAAAATTAAAGAAAAACTCCCGAATGCAAAGATTACCATTTTGACCGTCACTCCCGTAACGGAAGCGGCGGAGAAGCAAGAACCCCGTTATAAAAATATCGCGGATTACAACCAGGGACTGAAAGAACTGGCGGCAAGCGAGAAGACCGGCTTCGTTGATCTGACATCGCTTATTCAATATAGCCCTGATTTGTATGATTCGGACGGCATTCATTTCAAATCCGGGTATTATACGATTTTTCTGGATGCTTTGAAAGCTTATGTGAAATAACGGCACCATAGAAAGACCTAGGAGGTAATAGAGTTGGTCTTCAGCAGTCTCCTGTTTCTTTATTTATTTCTTCCCCTGACATTAGTGCTCTATTATGTTTCTCCCAAACCATTCCGCAATGCAATCCTGCTTATCGTAAGTTTGCTGTTCTATGCGTGGGGCGAGCCCGTTTACATCGTCCTAATGATGTTTTCAACATTATTCGGCTATATGAACGGGCTGCTGATTGAGAAATACCGGGATCGGAAACGAATCGCCAGAACTGTCTTTATGGGATCTCTTCTTGTGGATTTGGGGATGCTAGGGTTCTTTAAATATGCGGGATTTGTGGTGAATAACCTGAATGAAGCCTTTGGACTTCATATGAACGCAACGGATCTTCCTCTCCCGCTGGGAATTTCATTCTATACGTTTCAGACCCTATCTTACATCATCGATGTTTATCAAAATAAAATACCCGCGCAAAAAAATCCGATTACCTTTGGCGCTTATGTGTCCATGTTTCCGCAGCTTATCGCAGGTCCGATCGTTAAATACGGGGACGTAGCCGGACAATTGAGGGAGAGGAGGGTGACGCTAAGCGACTTCGGCGAGGGAGCACGGTTGTTCATTCGGGGACTGGCCAAAAAAGTCCTGCTCGCCAATAACATCGGACTGCTGTGGACAAGTGTAAAAGCGGAGCCCTTCGCGGAACTCAGCGTCCTATCCGCCTGGATAAGCATCCTCGCTTTTACGCTGCAGATTTACTTCGATTTTAGCGGCTATTCGGATATGGCGCGGGGACTCGGGAGAATGCTCGGATTTGATTTTATGAAAAACTTTAATTACCCGTATATATCCAGAAGTGTTACGGAATTTTGGCGCAGGTGGCATATATCGCTCGGTTCCTGGTTTAGGGAGTATGTTTACGTTCCTTTAGGCGGCAACCGGATAGGACGCCTCAAACAATTACGAAATATGGGAATCGTCTGGTTATTAACGGGACTGTGGCACGGAGCGAACTGGAATTTCATTTTGTGGGGGCTGTATTTCGGCTTCTTCATTTCCTTGGAGAAATTGTATGTACTGAACTGGCTCAAGCGAAGACCCGCTTTCATCGGTCACTTGTATACACTCGTTATAGTGATCGTGGGATGGGTCATCTTCGAGAATGAACAACTGCCGCAAGCCGTTGTTTTTATCGGAATCCTATTCGGTATAGGAGGACACGTGATCACGGACATGGCCTCCATGTATGCTCTTTCGACCAACTTTCTCCTGCTGATTGTGTGTGCCGTGTGCGCCACTCCGCTTCCTGGGAAGGCTTTGTCTTCTTTTACGAAAACATACAAAAAAACCGGCGCTGTTATTCTACCGGGTTTATACGCCTTGTTCCTGCTCTTATCGACCGCTTATCTGGTCAATGCAACGTATAATCCCTTTCTATATTTCCGATTTTAAAGGGGAGAAGCGGCATGAAAAGATTTTTTAAACCCCCGGCTGCAAGCATGACGTTCGTTCTATTGACCGCAATCTATTTGATTTTTGCCGTTAATCTGCTGATACCCTCCCGGGATTTTTCCGAAGCGGAAAACCGCAGCCTCGAACAACGGCCGTCCTTATCGCTGGGGAGTCTGCTGGATGGAACGTTTACGTCCGATTTCGAGGCATACATCTCCGATCAGTTTATGCTGAGAGATATCTGGATCGGGATAAAATCGGGTACCGATCAGCTTTTGGGGAAGAAGGAGAGCAACGGGGTCTACATCGGCAAGGACGGATACCTGCTGCAGAAGTTTAACCCGCCTGCCGATAGCGAATTGCAGAAGAAGGCGGAAGCTTTAAACGGCCTGGCAAGCCTGGTACCTGGCGTACATACGTATGTCATGCTTGCACCTACGGCGCTCAGTGTTCTTACGGAAAAGGTCCCCCATTATGTTGCGGGCGAGAAGATGCTCGAAAAAATGGAGAAAGTACGCGGGCAGCTTCAAAATATCTCTTTCGTCGATGTGTATCCGGCGCTGCATACGAAGCGGAATGAAGAGATCTACTATCGTACGGATCATCATTGGACGATGCGAGGTGCTTTCTACGCTTATCGGGAGTTGGGTCAGCAGATGGGCTTCGTGCCTAAAGAAGAAAAAGATTTTACGATACGTGAGGTATCAAATGCTTTCTATGGCACGCAGTATTCCGCAAGCGGCTATAAATTCGTGCAGCCTGACAGTGTGAAACTGTTCCTTCCTAAAGTCCCCGACGCCTATACGGTAGAATATACCGCTGAAAAGCAGACGTCCGCTTCTTTGTACAATTTTGACTATTTAAGCAAAAAGGATAAGTATGCGCTGTTTATGAACGGCAACCATGCTCTCGTGAAAATCAAAACCGGCAGCCGGGAAAAGAGGAAGCTGCTTGTTGTCAAAGATTCATACGCCAACAGTCTGGTTCCTTTTTTGACTCCGCATTTCAGTGAAATCTTTGTGGTCGATCCCCGCTATTACGAAGAGGATATCCGGAAACTGCTGGAGGACAACCAGATTCATGACATGCTGGTGCTTTATAATTTACACACTTTTTTCGAAGATGAGTCTCTCTATAGAATGGCAGGGCCCGTGGAAAAAGGAAGGAGTTAACACCATGCTCAACAACCTAACGAACAGAAGCCTTAAAGGAGCGCTGCTGATTTTACTGCTTGCCGGCTTATGGATAGCTGCGGGATGCTCAGGCAAAGGGAAGAGTGAAGTTATTCCGGCCGATGAGATAGGAAAGCGTATCGAACAGTCCGTGAACTTAGATAATCTGAAGAAGGGAGACCTCGAAAAAGCACTGAAACTGTATGGTCTCGAACCGGACGTTGTGGAAGACGTTATTTTGTATACCGCTTCTTCCAATGTAAAAGCGGATGAAATTGCAGTCATTCGTGTGAAGGAAGAAGGGAAGTCCGATTACGTGAAACAGAGGTTATTGAAGAGAATTGACGAACAGACCGTAAAGTTCAAAGACTATCGGCCCGACGAATATGTTCTAATTAACAAGCATGTTTTGAAGGTAAAAGGGAGCTACGTTCTTTTTGCGGTTTCTAAAGATGCCCGGTTAATTGAACGCGCTTTTGATGAAGCTCTTGGCAAATGATTGAATGGAGGTAAACATAAAATACTCCCCACCTTTCAAGAGCCTCAAGCTCATGAGAAAATGAAGGCATCTTAAATGAGGAGGTTGCCTCATGACAAAAAGAGATCAACGACAAAACGAGTGGGCGAAACACATTGAAGCTTATAAGGCCAGCGGACTCACGATGGTAGCATGGTGCAGTGCCAATCAATGAAATAGAAAAACTTATTATTTGAGTAAAGTTCTTTACGCCGTTCTCCTCGTAACTGGGCATAGATCTGAGTAGTGGATGCCTTCTCATACCCAAGCATCCCCTGTATATATTTAAGCCCTATGTTTTGTACATTTTGTCTCCCCAGTTATAGAAGGTCAAAATATATCATTCATTCCTATGCGATTATCCATTTCTGAATGTTCTTATCCCTCATACCATGTGACGGAGGGGGTGATGAACAGTGGCAAATCCAGTTACTATTGGTTCGAATTGTATCGCTCACATTGGGAAGCAATTTTTTCTAATAGCAGAAATTGAAGCAAAAGCACCGGGCGTTGAAATCGATCCATTATTCGCTATTAGAGCGACGGCTGACCAAGCACGACGTCTTATACGTGCGGGTGTAATGCGATGCAAAATTCAAAGTACCGTTCCGAGACCGACTCGTGGAAAGAAAGTTGAGCTGAAGGGAGTACTATTCGCGAATGGTCAGATATTTTCTGTATTCGATGTAGAAAATTCTACCGATGAAGCGGTACTCGTAAGAATCAATGTGGCTCAGGCACAAAGACTGATTAGTAAAGGGGCACGCATTATTAAAGTTATTCGACGTCCTTTTATCTGATACAGAAATCAATTACAGAAACGTAAGTCAGGAATAATATCGAGAAGTCGTTCCAATAAGATCCCTAAAAAGCTCGGCCTGTTGACTGCAGTTCCAGCATGGGTACGCAGACTTTGGCATTCATGAGTTACCCTCCGTATTCAGGTTAATCTCATGATCTCATAGCTAAGTTAGTAGTTGAAGGTGTGGAGAGTTTGACGTTTACGAATGGAGAGAAGCATTTTATGCGATCCTCATTTTTGTGAACATTGAAAAAACTTTTAAAGTGCAAGCTGGCTCCGGGACCCTACCGGTACACCAGCTTGTTTTATTTTGACTGAAGAATCGATGCAAGCGTACGAATATTTATCAAACGATTGACCGGCTGCTGAGCCTGTTAAATGAAGAATTTTTTAATAGACTGTACCCGCCATGCTTTCCAACCTCAGAGTACAAAGGAACCCCCATGCCACTTAATTCTTGCAAATATCTAAGCATGGTTCGATAGGACACATGGAACTCTTGTGCCGGTTCATCGACCGTAAACTTCTGTATTTCGTAAATCCGAGCCATGACATCATGCAGCCGCTGTGTTTTAGTCAACTTTTTCACCCGTTCACATGATATTCTGACAGCATCTGTCATCGTTCTATTATAAAATAGAACATATAAACCAAGCCATGTTTATCTGGGAGGCGATACAAATGGAACAGAGGAATGAAGCCGGACTTATTACAAAAGAGTCTTTTAGTGCCGTTGGATTGAAATGGGCAGGTACATTCGAAGAGGCGAACGCGGGAGAAATTCGGGTTGTACATGACGAAATGCGCAATCGGTTAAAAGAAATCAAACATATCCTGAATCCGGAGCTTCTTCTGGGGCTATCTTACCAGATTACCGAGGGTGGATTTACCCATTATGCCGTCGTTGAAGTTGCTAAAGTCGAGGATATCCCGGAAGGAATGACAACCGTTACGCTTCCGACATTAACCTATGCTAAATGCGAGCACAAAAAAGGACAAAAGATTGATAGTTCCTATAACAATATGTATGCCTGGATTGAGAGTCAAGGTTATAAGCTTCATCAAGGGGATGTTAATCATTTCGAAGAATACCCGATGCATCAAGACCCCTACTCAAAGGACCCCGAATTTGTAATCATGATCCCTGTTGAAATAGGATGAAACTTAAGGTAACCGAACATAGAAGGAGGATCGGGCGGGGTGAAAATAAGCGAGTTGTCGCGATTGACCGGTGTAAGCATAAGGTCGATCCGGCATTATAATAACAAAGGCCTTTTGGATGCCGTCAGAATGGAGAACGAATATAGGGATTTCGGCGAATCGGCCGTAGGAAGAGTCAAGTCGATTCAACTATACTTGAAGCTCGGATTAACGACAGATGAGATCGGAACTTTGTTCAGAGGCGAAACCGCGGATCCTGACGAATATGAATTTTGCGAGGAAATGCTGGCGACATATGAACAGAAGCTCGGCCATGTGAATCATCAAATCGGAGCGCTTCATGATTTGAGAAGAGTATTGGAGAGGCAAATCGAAATAACGAAGAGGAAGAAAACCACCGTCTGACGCAGCGCGGTCCCGTCGGGCATGATGAAATGTTCCAGAGCCGGTTGTTCGTATTGACTTTGACACTAGTGTAATCCTTTATGATGGGCTTGAATTCATCATGAAGGGAGTTTTTACAATGAACCGTAATGCGCATGCATCCGAGAATCGCAAATCGGTGACTGTCATCGGCCTGGGTCCGATGGGCCAGGCTATGGCGGGCGTGTACCTTGAGCGCGGTTATCAGGTAACCGTGTGGAACCGGACCCCCGATAAAGCAGACGAGCTTGCAGCGAGGGGAGCCGTCAAAGCATCCTCAATCAACGAAGCGTTGGCCGCTAACGAACTAGTCGTCCTAAGCCTAACGGATTATGATGTCATGTACGCGATCCTCGAACCGGCTTCGGAACATTTGTCAGGCAAGGTTCTCGTTAACCTGAGTTCGGATACCCCGGAGAAAGTCCGTAAGGCGGCGAAATGGTTAACGGGCCGCGGGGCCAGCTTGATCACCGGTGGAGTGCAGGTTCCGCCTTCCGGAATCGGCAAGCCGGACTCTTCCACGAACTATAGCGGTCCTGAGGAGGTTTTCGAGGCTTACCGGACGGATCTGGAGGTCCTTACCGGTACGGACTATCGAGGTGAGGATCCCGGACTTGCCATGTTGTATTATCAGATCCAGATGGATATTTTCTGGACGTCCATGCTGAGCTACTTGCACGCGCTTGCTGTGGCGGGCGCGAACGGCATTACGGCAGAGCAGTTCCTGCCCTATGCTTCAGCAACCTTGTCGTCGTTACCTGCATTTGTCGAGTTTTACACGCCGCGACTCGACAGTGGTAAGCATCCCGGCGATGTAGACAGATTGGCCATGGGGTACGCAAGCGTCGAGCACGTCGTTCATACGACCGAAGATGCCGGCATCGACATCGCTTTGCCATCCGCCGTTCTGGATATTTTCAAGCGAGGTATGGAAAAGGGCCACGCCGGCGGCAGCTTTACCAGCCTCATTGAAATCTTCAAGAAATCATCCGGTGTTCGTACATAAGCAGGAGGCCATTCCTTACGGGGTGGCCTTTAAACTTGCCGCTGTACGAGCTGCGGGCGAATTGATCGGCGGCCTTCTCAGAGTTAACGGACAAAATTGCTCAGCAAGCACGACCGCATAAAAAAAGAGGTCGACCAGGAAGTTCCGGTGACCTCATACTACGATCGGCAGCAAAGATCGGCCGCATTCTGACGATGAACTATCCGTCAATACGAAGCGCCAACAAGCGTTTTAGGTTGTCATCAATAAATTGATTGTCGTCACGGTTGATTCCGCGACCGGCAAAATGCCCCCAGATCGACTCGATAGGATTAAAAACGGCATTAGGCATAAGCTTAGCCTCGTATTCGTTATCATTCGCCGGGCAGAAAAGATCCGTGCTCCCCGGCATGACGCAGGCATGCGCTTTAATACTTCTGAGCGCCTTATCGAAATCACCGTTATAGTCGGGGTTTGCGCTAATATCTGAATGCTGGCCCGTCCATAACATAGCGAGGACATTGTGCGGATCCATCTGCATAAAGCTATTTTCCCAGACGCCAACTATAAAATCCGCCAAGGAGTCAAATCCCATCTCCCGATAAAGTCCCTCTCTGTAAAACGCCTCCGATACGCCCCATCCCGCATAGACACGGCCAACGGCGCGCATGTCTTCAGAAGTCAACTCGTTTAGTTTACTTGAATCGAAGCGGACTGCAGCCATGAGCGGAGCTCTCATTCCTTCCAGAACCACATGCGTTTGGGGCCAAGTCTTGGCAACTCCCGCGAAAGGTGCGATTCGTTCCACCATGTCCGGATAACTTGCCCCCCATTGGAAGGATTGAATGCCTCCCATGGACCATCCCACTACGAGAGCGATCTTTTGAATGCCGAATTTTTCGGTCACCAGGCGATGCTGGAATTTAACGTTGTCATAAATGGTTACTTGCGGAAAATTAGCCCGGTCGAATGGGGCGGGCGTGTTGCTGGGAGAAGAAGATAATCCGTTGCCCAGCAGATTTGGAACGATAATGAAATATTTTTGCGGATCAAGTGCCATGCCGTTACCAATCAGCCATTCATTCTGCACATGGTGGTCGCCAAAAGCAGTTGGATAAACGATGACATTATCTTTCTTTTCATTCAATCTTCCATAAGTCTTATAAGCAAGAAAAGCGCTCGGTAATATCACTCCCGATTGCAAGGTTACGTCACCCAAATCAAAAATTTCATAATCCATCGTATAGTCGCTCCCTTCAAAATGAAACCATTCGGTTAGAATGTATTTCTTGTTGTTAGTATAAATCCATGATACTCTCAATAAAAGTGAATAAAATTCATAGTAGTTTTCAATAATATTGAAAGTAAAAGGGGGATGGGAGGATGGAATTGCGCCAACTGAATACGTTCCGTACGGTTGCATTCACTTTAAACTTCAGTCGGGCTGCGGAAGTGCTGAACTATGTTCCCTCCAACGTCACGATGCAAATAAAAGCATTGGAGGATGAGCTTGGCGTTCGTCTCTTTGACCGCTTGGGCAAGCAGCTCGTTCTCACCACGGCGGGGAAGCGCTTTTTAACTCATACTCAAGAGGTTCTAAACAAATTGGACGAAGCCCGCAGTGACGTTCATGACACTGAAAATCTAAGCGGCACCCTAACGATAAGTGCCAACGAGGTTCTTTGCGCCTATCGGCTTCCCGTTGTCTTTCACTTATTTCGTTCGCGTCATCCGGGAGTTCGTCTCATTTTTCGTTCCGTTCCCAACCAAGAACTCAAGCAAACGCTCTTTGAGGGTACCGCGGATGTCGTCTTTGTGCTGGACGAATCCATTCGTTCAAGCGGACTTGCCGTGGAACCGATGCTGGAAGAAACTTTTCGTTTTTTCGCCGCTCCCGATCATCCCCTTGCGAAACGAACTGACCTGCAGCTGGAAGATTTTCAAGGGGAAGTGTTTCTGACGAATGAAAAAGGTTGTCCTTATCGAACCATGTTTGACAGGCCATTTGAGAAAGAGGGCATTGACAGCATTACGTATTTAGAGTTTCAAAGTGCCGAAGCCATTAAACAATGTGCCATTACGGGAATCGGTATTGCCTTTCTTCCAGAAATAACGGCGAAAGCCGAAGTTGAACGGGGCGACCTTGTCGCTCTTCCTTGGCAAATTCCGGACTTGCACGTGTACACACAAATGTTATGGCATAAAGACAAGTGGCTTTCACCCATCCTGTTATCTTTTATAGAAACGGCAAGGGAGGTTATCGGAATAGAGGAAGAGAACAGAATTGTTTAGCCTATTCAGCGATAGATCCCAATAAAAAGGAAGTGCAAATCATGAATCTGGAAACGGTTATGGGAGAGCTTGAAGCTCTCGGCAAGGAACGCACGAAGAAAATATACCAAGCCAACGGCGCGCACGAACCGCTTTTTGGCGTGGCCACAGGTGCAATGAAGCCTCTGTTCAGGAAAATAAAACGCAATCAACCGTTGGCCGAGCAGCTCTATGCTACTGGAAATTATGATGCTATGTACTTTGCCGGCATGATCGCGGATCCTGAAGCAATGACTGAAGCGGATTTTGAACGGTGGATGGATAAAGCTTATTTTTATATGTTATCGGATTATGTGGTAGCCGTAACTTTGGCAGAAACGGATATAGCGCAAACCGTTTCCGATACATGGATTGCAAGCGATACGGAGCTAAAAAGGTCGGCAGGCTGGAGCTGTTACTGCTGGCTGCTCGGGAATCGTCCGGACCGTGAATTTTCGGAAGAGAAAATAGCCGGTATGCTGGAACTTGTTAAAAACACGATTCATGATGCCCCCGATCGTACGAAGTACGCGATGAACAATTTCATTTACACGGTGGGAGTATCCTATCTGCCTCTCCATGATAAGGCGGTCGCGATTGCGAAGGAAACAGGCCCGGTGGAAGTCAATCGCGATACCGCAAAAAGCAAGTTTTTGAACGCTTCCGTTACTATTCAAAAAGCGGTAGATAAAGGGCAGATCGGTTTCAAACGAAAATATGTCAGGTGTTAGGTATGAAATAAGATAGGTCTTGTTTTCAAGGAGGTAAAACATGGACTCCACTTCACCGATTGAATCGGAGGGACAGGTGAAACAGTGGCCTAAAGTGACCCTAGCGGCTGGCCGTCGTCATACCGTTGGTCTTAAATCGGACGGAACGGTGACGGCTGTAGGAGATAATACATACGGTCAATGCGATGTAACCGGCTGGCACGATATGGTGGCGGTTGCGGCAGGCAATGTTCATATGGCGACGAACACGGGTAACGCTCATACAGTCGGCCTTGTATCGGACGGAACGGTGGCGGCTGTGGGTTGGAATAAGCATAACCAATGCGATGTGAACGACTGGCGCGACATTGTGGCGGTGGCTGCGGGTTGGCGTCGTACCGTCGGGCTTAAATCGGATGGTACGGTGGTGGCTGCGGGCCGAAATCATGAAGGCCAATGCAATGTAAGCGGCTGGCGTGATATAACCGCGGTAGCGGCGGGCGACTGGCATACCGCCGGGCTTAAATCGGACGGCACGGTGACGAGTGTGGGGAATAACCGGTATGGCCAGTGTGATGTGAGCGGTTGGCGCGATATGGTGGCGATTGCGGCAGGCTACCTTCACACCGTCGGACTTAAATCGGACGGCACGGTGGCGGCTGTCGGTTTGAATAAGCATGGCCAACGTGATGTAAGCGGCTGGCGCGGTATTGTAGCGGTAGCCGCGGGCAGTTATCATACCGTCGGTCTAAAAGAAGACGGTACTGTAGTGGCTGCGGGCCGGAATGAGCATGGCCAATGCAACGTATGCGGCTGGCGTGATATGGTGGCGGTAGCGGCTGGCTGCGCTCATACTGTCGGACTTAAATCGGACGGCACGATGGTTGCTGTGGGGGATAATGAATATGGCCAGTGCGATGTAAGCGGCTGGCGCGGCATCCGACTGCCCATAGATTAGATTCTCAATATAGTAAGTCGCATCTTTGCGGCTTTTTTTGTTTTAGGTTGTTTTTCTAAAAGATTGTTATTTTAAAGGGGAATTTTGTCAATATCCTATGTTAGAATAAGTGAAAACGGGGGTGTTAGTAATGAGAATGAAACTCCTGAAAGAAGAAGAGAAAGACTAAGGCACGAAGAATTAAAAAGTAATCCGACCGGAAATATGAGCGATGCGTTTAATCGGGCTGAAAATGGAAACCTTGCTGATTTAACAGGTAGTTTAGGTTGGAAAAGCACTGGAATTCTTATTCTTGTCATCATCCTAGGAATTGTGGCTGCATCCATAGTCTTAAAGTAAGATGAGTCGCTCCAAAGCAAAAACAAGACCTTCCCATTAGAGTGGCGGTCTTGTTTTTCTATAAGAGAGGGCAATCCTTACTGATTCGGTACTGCCGTGTCTCGCAAAAGTACTTTTGGAACAAGTCGAATATACAGTAATTCCCCAATCAGTTCTACAATTGTTTGCGTTACGATTACTGCAGACGCCACTCCGTTTAGAGGTTCAGGCAGCGCCAGGGCAAAGGGAAGAACGACAAGAGAATTGCGAGTTCCCGCACTAAAGATAAGAGCCCGCCCCGCCCCTGTATCTAAACGGAAAATACGAGAAACTATACGGGCCAAAATGGGTATGATGATCATATATGCGGCATAGGCGGGAATCACCCGGATAATTGAATCAAAAGAGGTATACACTTTAGAGATTTGTGAGGCAACGACAACAAACAGGGTTAGTGCCATAAAAGGTACGGGAAGCCATGCTGTCGCATCAAGAAAACGTTCTCCCAGCGGTTGTCGTCTTGACCACCATTGAGTAAGAAGAGCAAGAACCAGCGGAACAACAATAAGACCTAAGAATGCTTCGAGAAACGGCCCGACGCTCACTATTTCTGCCGCCGTCTTGCCCATAAAAAGCCATAGATAGACCGGTAATAAAAGCATTTGGGTCACGAAAAGTATAGGGGTTGAGACCAAGATAAGCTTCTCGTTCCCGCGCCCAAGATGTGTAAAGACAATCACATAGTCAATGCAGGGAGTAAGCAAAACAAGAAGTACACCTAACAGGATTGCCGGATCGTTCGGAAGAAAACGGGTTAATCCCCAGACTAGGATAGGTACGACTATGTAATTCGTAATCAATAGCGCGTAGATGAACTTTCGATTCGTTAGCGCCTCTTTCAAACGAAAGAAGGGGATTTGGGCAAACATTCCATACATCAAGATGGCAAGTACAAATGAAATCATACGGTCTAAGTTTTCGCTGGAATCCGGCCACAACAAACCAAATCCAGCGGCGATGATTAGTACGAAAGCATAAAGCCATGCTTGATTTTTTTCTAATTGATCTCTTGAAATCATTTCTTGCACGGTCCTTTCTAACATGAGTCACTCTGGAACGAATCGAGATCGGATCAACCTTCGCTTTAGCACTCATCTTAACATAATTAATAACGTTAACTATTAATATCTCTAAATTAAAAATCGGCCCACATCATCTTCCGCAAAAGGATGTGCTACTTATGAAGGATGACATCCTCTCCTCTCTGCTGGAAACAGCCGAGTTGAAAATTTTGACGTTCGATATCCATCACCGTACGGAGATGAACTATAGAAAGAACATCATTAAAGAATTTTATATGATGACTTATATAAGAAAAGGATCGGCCAAACTCAGAGTTCAGAATCAAATCTATGACATTGATCCGGGAACTGTCATCTTTATCCCTCCCCATCTGGAATATGATCAATACAAAGATAATGAGGAGGAGACTGAGTTTCTATGGTGGAATTTCACTTTTAAGATTCAGAATGTGGTTGATGTTCTGCCGCTTCTACAAATCCCCTACATTTATCCGCTGAAAAATCACAAAAAGTTCGAAGCCGTATTTGACGAATTTATGCTCTCCAGGACACAAGGGAGTTCCATATCCAACATCATTTTGCAAAAAGCCAAATCGCTGGAGTTGCTGTATTTATTAGTAGACAATGCTTTTGAAAATGTTCACGCCGTCGAGATGAGGCAGCAGTCTCACAGCTTTTTATCCATTTTACTGAAAATCGTATCTCAGCCGGAGGCTTACTTTTCGTTATCGGATCTAGCCGAGGAATTACATATGAATCCAACCTATGTCAGTAACCGTTTCAAAGAAATGTTCGGCAAATCGCCCATCCTGCTGCATCGGGAGATCAAAATTGAAAAAGCCAAATCGCTTTTAAACATACAGGAAATGAACATGACGGAAATTAGCACCAGCCTTGGTTTTAACGATGTCCAAACCTTTACCCGTCTTTTCAAAAAGTACACGGGTATTTCCCCAAGTCAATACAAGGGATTGTTTAATAAAAACCTCTAATAGTCATCCGACATTTTGACCTGTATAAGTGTTAAATTTCTGCAAAACCATGCTCTTCTTTTCTTAATCCGAAGGATCTAAGCTAATCACAAAGGTAATTCATCCCTTCGGAGGAGGAATGAAGATGGAAACATTAAGTATCGTTTTCGCTGAAAAACAAAAGGTAGAGATTCGCAAGGAATCGTTCGATTCCAAACTCGGAAAAACAGAAATTTTATGCGCGGCTATCACTTCACTCATTAGTACAGGTACGGAACTTCAATGTCTTAGAGGTGTGTTCGACAAGGATACTAACTGGGCCAGTTGGGTTAAGTATCCGTTTTCCCCCGGCTATTCGATGGTCGCTGAAGTACTTGATGGCGGTGAGGATGTCCGGACCGTTCACAAAGGCGATCGCGTATTTTTTGATGGACCGCATACCCAATATTTTAAGACAGAAGCCACCCAAGTAACCGTGCTTCCCGATGAAGTCAGCTCCGAGGAAGGCGTATGGATCAGTCTTGCCAAAACAACGCAGCTTGGGGTAAGGAGAGCGGAGTTATTTCTCGGAGAAACGGTCGGTGTGATCGGGCTTGGACTCCTTGGACAATTGGTTACCCAATATCTCTATCTGTCCGGGGCCAAAGAGATATACGCCATAGATCCGGCGGAAAGCCGAATCCGGCTCCTTCCCGAGAAGGCGAGCATCCATCGGATGGCAATGGATGCGGCGACAGCTAAGGGCGAAATTTCAACGAAGACTAAGGGGAAAATGCTTGACGTTGTCTTCGATATTACGGGGCATCCGGCTGTATTGGCTCATGCCACGCAACTCGTCAACAATTTCGGACGCGTGATTTTACTTGGGGATACCGCTACTCCTACTGCACAGGGAATGGGAAGCAATGTGGTGTCCAACTCCGTTGCCATTCTGGGCATCCATGGTACCATGAATTACAAAGGTTGGGATCATCCCGATATGACGGCTCTGTATTTGAGCTACATTACGCAGGGAAGAATGAATGTAGCCCCATTGATTACCCATCGCTATTCTCCGCTAGAGGCCGCTGAGGTCTATGATTCACTGGTGCAAAACCGAAGTACGGCCATGGGGGTTCTTTTTGATTGGACGAATTTAAAGGATCAGAGCTAAGTAAGGAATTAAATTCAATTCATAAAAGAATGGGCAAAAGACATTTTGCTCATTCTTTTTAATTTCCATATAAAAAACTAAAGTTTGCTAAGTAAGTATGGCTGTATAATAGACACAAGGAAATTCATGGCATTAAATAAACGAGGAGTTAGTGCCCTACATAAATGTTTTAGAAGAAATCGAATAGGAGAGGTATATTTCTTGGGGAATCATTCATCGAACGATCAAAAAAAGAAAAGCTATATGCTAGTCGTGCTAGCATTGTTAGTCATTATTCTGTCCGGTTCGCGCGTTTTGTGGATGGAGATGTTTCGTGATCAAAAGCATGAGCCCATTAAAAACGGGCAACTCGATTTGCGTTATTGGAATGCGGAAGACGGAAAAGTTGTTTTACTTGATGGGGAATGGGAGTTTTATCCTTCTCAACGACTGATGGATGGCAGGCGGCCGCAACAATTTGGCGAGAGTCAGCCAAAGCTTATTCAGGTTCCGGGAAAATGGAATGAAGCGTTGCATGCCGAGAAGTCAACTCCATACGGATTTGGGTCTTATCGCTTGCGAGTTTATGTAAATCCGGAAAAGGACCTGAATTATAGTATTCGTGTGCCCAGCGTACGCACTTCATCGGAATTGTACGTCAATGGCCGATTGCTTGCAAAATCCGGACGGGTGGCGGAATCGGAAAATGACTCTATGGCGAAGAACCTTCCTTATTCTACCACGTTTACGGCAGACAAAAACGGTGTCATCGAACTCGTGATTCAAGCGGCCAATTATGTGGATAGTCGAAGCAGCGGCATTGTTCGATCCGTTAAATTCGGTTCAGAAGAAGCGATTACGAAGGAAATCAAGGTTTCCATTTCTATGCAGCTTCTGGCATCCGTCCTATTTCTTATGCATTCTGTCTATTCGCTTATTTTATTTTTACTCGGAAATAAGGAAAAGAAGCTGCTTTATTTTTCTTTGCTGACATTTTCGATCCTGCTTACGAGTGTATTAAGCAACGATGAGAAGTTGTTTCATCAAATCGTGTATATCGGCACCGTTTGGGATTTCCGGTTAACTAATGCGGCTTTAATGATTGGAGTTTATGCCCTGCTCGGATGTACGAATCATCGCGAACTTCCTTACTGGAGCAGGATATATCCTGTATATAGGGCAGTGGTTTTGGGGACTGGAGGCATTACGCTGTTTTTAGTTCCTTATCAGGTGACGATGCTTTTCCCCGTTTATTACCTGCTCAGCGGGATTGCGGTAGGGATCACGATGATTACGTTTCTGAAAAAAGTAATCAAGGATGCAAGAGGAAATTTTTTACTGCTTGTTTCATTCCTTGTGCTGATTCATCATTTTATATGGCTGCTGATCTGGCGTGAAGTCGGTTTTAGTCTAGTCTATTATCCGTTCGATTTGATTATTTCGATGGGTTGTATAGCCGCCGTATGGTTTAAAGATTATTTTAACATGCATGCGAACACGAAAGAGCTTGCGACAACCTTGCAAAGGATGAATGACCATAAAGATCAATTTCTGGCCAATACTTCACATGAATTTAAAAATCCGCTTCATAGCATGCTTAACATGTCACAATCCGTTTTAAAACGGGAAGGACATTTGTTGCAGGAAAGGAGTATCAAAGAGCTTGAAACGATTTTATCGGTAGGACGCCGAGTGACATTGACCATCCATGATTTGATTGATGTGATGAGTTTACGGGAGGGCAATCCGCGTATACAGAAAAGAGTCCTGTTTATTCAGCCGATTGTGACCGGCGTGCTTGATATGCTGCAATTAAATGCAGAAGTGAAGGCTCTGCAAATTGTCAATCAAATTCCTGAAGATTTTCCTCCCGTACATGCGGATGAGAACCGGGTGACTCAAATTATGTTCAATCTACTTCATAATGCAGTGAAATATACGAATGACGGGGTCATTTCGATTCGAGCTTATGTGGAAGAGGGACAAGCCTATATCGTTATTGCGGATACCGGGATCGGAATGGATGAGAACATGCTTAAGCGCCTATTCCGTCCGTATGAGCAAGCCAGCACGAATGAGACCATGATTGAAGGCGGCTTCGGGTTAGGTTTGAGTATAAGCAAGCAGCTGGTCGAACTTCAGGGAGGTACGTTAGATGTATCTTCTGTTGCAGGAGAAGGCTCTGAATTTACATTTTCATTAAAGCTGGCGGACTTGGAGGTGGAGGAAGAGAACGATGGGACGAGCTCACTTGAGCCATGGCCAGTACGATCCGTGCCGATTCAAGAAAATCTCGGGATAAACGTGGAAAACGCGGATATCACGCCGGCAGTGAAACCAACCATTTTGTTAGACGTGCATCGCGATCGTCCGCACTTATTAATTGTTGATGATGATCCTATCAACCTTCAAGTGCTTGAAACCATTCTACCGCCGGAAGAATATGAGGTGACGATGGTAACGAGCGGCAAAGAAGCGTTAGCGGTACTGGATACCAAGGAATGGGATCTGATCATTTCTGATATTATGATGCCGCAGATGTCCGGTTATGAGCTGACGCGGATCATTCGGGAGCGATTTACACTCGCAGAACTTCCTATCCTGCTCCTTACCGCAAGAAGTCAACCGCAAGATATTCAGAGCGGATTTTTGGCGGGGGCAAACGACTATGTGACGAAGCCGGTGGAGGCCATAGAAATAAAGTCTCGGATCGAGGCTCTAACCACGATTAAACAAGTCGTTCGTGAACAATTGCAATTAGAAGCCGCATGGCTCCAAGCGCAAATTCAGCCTCATTTTTTATTCAATGCCTTAAATTCCGTCATAGCTTTAAGAGACATCAATTTGGATAAGATGGGCAATCTGCTCCATGAGCTCAGCAATTTTTTGAGAAATAAATTTAAATTCGAAAATCCGAATGGACTTGTTCCGATTGAAGAGGAGCTAAGTCTAGTTCGCTCTTACTTATATATCGAAAAGATCCGTTTCGAAGACAGGCTGCAGATCCATTGGGAGATAGATGACTGTGCGGGGTTAGAAATCCCGTTTCTTACGATCCAGCCTCTCGTTGAAAATGCGATAAGACATGGAGTTATGAATCGCCCCCGCGGAGGGAAGATCGTTATCCGGGTTTCTGTCTATGGCACGCATACAGAGATAACCGTAGAAGACGATGGGATTGGAATGGACAAAGATCAATTACAAAGAATACTGGAAAGAAAAGCGGACAGCAGTTCGGGAGTCGGATTAATTAATACGGACCAGCGATTAAAACGGCACTTTGGAACAGGACTCGACATACATAGTACGGCAGATTCAGGGACAAAGGTAACTTTTCATGTGCGTAACAGGTCAAATAATGAAGATACGATAGACCCGTTAAGCTGAAAAGGGTATCGCAAATAGCAGTAAAGCGGATGAACCGGGTAGGCTGTTGCTTGCCCGGTTATTTTCATGCTCTGCGAACCCAACCGGGCAGCGCCGGAAGAAACAAGCCAAAGGCTGCTATCACACTTCGGTTGCTTCGCCCATTAGTCGGAATTTACGTCATAGAATTGATCCAATAATGAAACAAGTCCTTTGGCCGCAGGAGAAAGATGCTTTTGACGATGATAGACATAACAGATCCCCCTGGTGAAGGTAACCCCTTTTACGGGGATTTTGACGATTAATCCGTGTTTAACTTCTTGTTGAATGGCAAAGTTAGAAACAATCGACACGCCAAGTTCATGAATGACCGCTTGTTTAATTCCTTCCAAGTTGCTGATTTCCAGATAGTTGGGTGGAGTAAACCCTAATTCCTCAAACTTTCCTTCCAAGTAACTTCGGGTGGCCGATTTGTCGGGTTTGATAATGAATGTTTCGTTGGCCAAGTCCTGTAGGGTACAAACCGGCTTTGCGGCCAGCGGGTGCAGAGGATTGACAATGAGGACAAGCTCGTCCTCGTAAAAAGTTTTACGTTCAAAACGGGATTCATCCATGGAAACCCGATCAGAAAGTACAAGAAATTCGACTTTATTAGATTCCAGCATGTGAATAAGATGGCTGGAAGAAGTAATGCTCATGTTGATTTTAATATTTGGATACGTTTTGGAATAATTGCGCAGGATCATGGGGAGCAGATAGACACCCACAAAATTGCTCGCACCGAACGATAATGTTCCATAGGATAAGTCTTCCAACTGCCTGATATGATCTTTGGCTGAATGCAGCAGGTTGATCATTTGCTCCGCATAAGGCTTGAACTCTTCGCCTTGTTTCGTCAGGTAAAGCTTTTTGCCGATCCGGTCAAAAAGTAATACTCCCAACTCCGCCTCCATGCTTTGAATTTGCATGCTTACGGACGGTTGGGAGCAATAGAGCAATTCGGCCGCTTCCGTAAAATTCAAGCACTCGGATAGAGTGAGGAACGTTTGCAGTTTGCTGAAGTTCATGGACAGTTCACCTTTCAAGAAAATTGGTTTATAATGATTTGTTATTGTTTACAAAAGATAATCAAATTGATTGATACAACTATCGTTACTATACTAAACATGCAAACGAAAATAAATACAAGGAAGGGACTCCATGTATGAATGATGGTTGCCAGAGAGGCGGGAATGATATCAAGAAGTGAGGATGACAAGAATAAAACCGGATTGATTCAAGAAAAAATGTTATCTATCATGAAAGCGCTAACATTAGACGGGGAGGACACGAGATGTCTGAGGTCAAAAAGAACTTGGAAAGTGATGTCAAACAGCCGCCGATCAAGAAAAAGAGCAAGATGGAAGAAAGCATGAAGAAGTGGGGGATTCCCCTGGCCCTAACGGTCGTATTGCTGCTTTTCTTTATGCCGGCGCCTGAAGGCATGAGCGCGCAGGCCCAAAGTTCGATCGCCATATTCACCGGAGCGCTCATTCTTTGGATTACCACCCCGATTCCTATTTATTTGACGTCCATTATGGCCATTTTGCTGCTTCCTTTAGTCGGAGCAGTTAAGGATCAATCGGTCGCGTTCGAAACATTAGGGTACGACGTCATCTGGCTGATGGTCTCCGCGTTTATTCTTACCGCTGCTATGATCAAGTCGAATTTGGGCAGAAGATTATCGTTGTGGATGGTCACAAAGTTTGGGAAGACGCCGAAAACGACGTTATTTTTATTGATCGTCATCAATTTTATTCTCGCCTTCTTCGTTCCTTCCACTACGGCCAGAGCTACACTTATGGTGCCGATTTGCTTAATTTTGTTGGAAGTTTACAAAGCGATACCGGGTAAAAGCAACCTTGGAAAGACGATGATGCTTCAAGGGATTCAAGCGGACGCGATTGCGACATCGGGTGTCATGACGGCTACTTCGGGAAACATTATCGCAGTCGGATTCATTAATGATCAGGCAGGGGGCAGCATCGGCTACATGGATTGGCTTCTGGCCTCTATGCCTACTGCGATCGTTACAATGCTCATCACATTCTTCGTCGGATTAAAGCTGTTTTCATTCAAGGATGAAAACAATTTCACAAGCGCAATGGATACACTCAGGGATGAGTTAAAGAAGTTGGGTTCCTTCTCCCTGGATGAAAAGAAGGCTGTGGCAATCTTTATTTTTACTGTCGTTCTATGGGCGACCGGTGACTATCACAAGGGTTGGTTTGGTTTCGAAATCAGTACGGAACAAACGGCCGTGCTCTCTGCGCTCCTGTGTCTCTTGCCCCGAGTCGGTTTGCTGACATGGAAAGAGACCAACATCAAGTGGGAGCTGATGATTTTCGCGGCAGGTGCCTACGCGGTCGGCAATGCGCTGGATAAATCGAAAGGCGCGGAATGGATCATCGGCAAGGTTGTCAACGCTCTGGGGTTAGAGCAGATGAACCATGCTCTGGTTTATATCGTGGTGGTGTTCCTCAGCATGTACAGCCATCTTATCTTTACCAGCAAAACCGTACGAGTGACGATATTGATACCGGCATTCATCGCACTGGCCAAAACGCTCGGACTTGACCCTGTCCCGCTGGCTTTAGCCGCAGCCATGACCATGACGTACACCATTACGCTTCCGCCGCATTCCAAGGTGAATACCATCTATTTCGGCACAGGATATTTTACCGTATTGGATCAAGTGAAATATGCGGTCGTGACATGCTTTATCGGTGCTTGCGTGATCAGCTTGGCCGTATTCACCTGGTTTAAAGTCATCGGAATATAGAACATAAGGAGGCTGCCATGCTGCAGAGAAAAGTTATTTTAGCCATTGCTGACGGGGTAGGGGACCGCCCCCACCCCTTGCTTAATCATGAAACGCCGTTGGAATTCGCGAAGACGCCTCATTTGGACAAGCTGGCTTTGATGGGCATTTCAGGCATGATGGATTTGATCGGTTCGGGCATTCCCGTGGGGACGGATATGGGGCATATGATTTTATTCGGCTATCAGCCGCATCATTATCCCGGACGAGGGCCGATCGAAGCTTTGGGAATCGGAATGGATGTTCAAGAGGGAGATGTCGTGCTTCGGTGCAACTTCGCCACGGTGGACGACAACGGAATCGTTGTCGATCGCAGAGCGGGACGGATACGGCAGGGAACGGATGAAATCGCGGATGCGATCGACGGTTTGGAGCTTGAAGGAGTAAAGGTGCATTTCAAACCGGCAACGGAACATCGGGCTGTACTTATCCTGCGGGGAGCCGGACTGAGCGAAAATATCAGCGATTCGGACCCTAAAGCGCCGAACGACGGATCTCCTTATCAAGAGGTACGGCCGCTGGACGATTCCGAGGAGTCCAAGAGAACGGCATCGATCCTGAGTAAGCTTCTTTCTGAATTTCACGCCATCTTATCGGATCATCCGGTCAATGCAAAACGTATCGAACAGGGCAACCTGCCCGCTAATTTTATTCTTACCAGGGGAGCCGGGAAGATGGCTCGTCTTGAGCCGGTCACGGATGAACTAAACATAAAGGGAAGCTGCATCGCGGGAGAAAGTACGGTTCTCGGCGTTGCACGGCTGGCCGGTTTTAAAGCCATCACGGATAGTACTATGACAGGAAATATCGATACGAATATCGAGCTGAAAGCAAAACTGGCGGTCGAGGAAATCGCCCACAGTGATATGGTTTTGGTACATTTCAAGGCGCCCGACCTGAACGGTCACGATAATGAACCGCTAGAAAAAGCAAAAGCGATCGAGCAGTTTGATAAAATGGTAGGGCTTATCGCACAGGGACTGCCTGATAACACCTATCTCGCACTTGCTGCCGATCACTCAACGCCTTGTGAGGTAGGTGAACACACCGGCGACCCGGTTCCGGTTCTGATCTACGGGCCCAGCGTCCGAAGAGACCGGAATTGGCGGTACAATGAAATTGATTGTGCTTATGGAGGGCTAGGGCACTTAACCGGAAATGAATTTGTCCGAACGCTCCACGGGCTTATGGGCCGAGTGAAAAAGCTGGGGAATTAGCTATTTCGCAAACACAACGCTTAATCTACCTCGTAAAAACCTTAATCGTCATCCAAGAGAGGCCGGGAATTTACCCCGCCTCTCTTGACATGTTACGGCGGAATCCCATGTAAAGACTTAGCTGGAGGTCTCTCTGACATGGACTTACCTAAGTATGTAGCCCTTTTCAACTAACGGGCAGGATAATGTGGAAGAAAATAGAATATTGTTAACTTGAGAGGTTAAAACCTTAGGGGTCAAACAAAACTAACTTGGGGTGGTCATAATAACTAGTGTGAAGGAAGTTCTACTCGATCAGCTGGCTGCTTGTCATGATGATGAAAGTTGGTTTAATTCGTCTAAAACAATTTTAGATGATATATCAGTTGCTGAAGCGATCTGGAAAACAGCAGGTCATCCACATTCCATCTGGGAGATCGCGAACCACCTCATTTTCTGGAACGAGATGTGGCTAACACGTTTTATTAATGATGAAATGTTTGAAATTGAAAATGTAAATAATAAAGAAACATTTGGGTTGGATCACCTAAAGATAAACGAAGAAAGTTGGTGTAAAACCATTCACCGATTAAGTAAGGGCTTTTCCGATTGGCGTGACATTATTGCTAATTGTGAAGTGTCAAAACTAGAAGGCAGAATACCTTCCTACTTCAATGCTCAGTGGTGGAACGTCGTTTCAAATTTGTGTATCCATAATGCGTATCATATCGGACAAATGATGTTTTTGAAAAAGATAGTAAGGCTTAACGAGACGAACGTGCAAGGGTAACTTCGTTCAACTATCGGGAGGGACAGTGAATTTTCACGAATAAGGAACAGAGCTATGATTAAGAATCTATACGAGACTCATTTACAAGTGAAAGATTTGAATGCTTCTATTGAATTTTATAACAAGTTGGGACTGGAACTTTCATTATTAATTGAGGAAAGAGGAATTGCATTTTTTTATATTGGAAAGGAACGTCAATTACTTGGTCTTTGGGAAGGCGGCAGCTATTTATTTTAACGATCCTGATGGTAACGAATTAGAGTTTATTTCGTCGCTGCCGTCTGAACCTAAAAATTTGGGATATGCAGTTTATTTAAGTGAGTGGAACGATATGGTAAAGTCCGAAAAATCACAAAATTAGTAGTAACTGGTTTAGTAATTCATTCAAGTTCCAACCGCCTGAAGGTAACAGATTATTCCGTTAAAGCGAAATGTTGATTGAAAGACTAAAGGCTGCCTTATGGCAGCCTCAAAAAAACTTATTATTGTTGATATTGCTCCTGAACCGCCTTCGGCAACTCTGCGAAGGTAACCTCTTTCCAGTATGTTACGCCCCGAATCAACGTGTGATATAGCTGAACATAAGCTCCTTCTCCCAATTGCTTTCCTGCCGAAAAACCAAGCTTCTTTTCATTCCCTCCCTCATTATAGGAAGTCAGCTCATACTTATAACGCCCATTCTCATCTTGCACACCAAGTCCGGTTATCATCGCATAATAGATTGTTTTTCCCGCAGAAGTCTCAGGATTCAGCTTCTCCGGATTGAAGAAGAACATCCACAAGCATGTTCCAATCACGATCATGAGTCCCAGCACTAGCAACATTTTTTTCATTATAAATTCCTCCTAAGCGCAATCAGGATGTGACGATATCTTTACTCTTCAACCGGCGAATAGACATCGACGCGAAAATGATAATAAAAGCCAAATTAATCATCCAAAATAGAAAGATCTGCATATCAGTCAATTTATCCTGACTCATCACACGCATGCCAATGTTGAGTAATGAGAATGGGAACAATATTCCGAGCTTGGCAATATACATGCCAAGACCAATAAATACCGCACACAGGCTAATGCCGATAGGCGTAGCGAAGCTGCGGATCTGCAGCGAAAGTCTCAATTGAAGAGCGCTAATGGACATACATGCGTACCATCCACATATCGTCCAATCTATCGTCTCTACAGGGAAAGGCCCTGGTAAGGAGAGCAAGGTACCTGCAAGCCAGTAGAGTCCCAAGAACAGCGCTTGCGCGAACAAGATTAAAATGCTAACGACAATCCATTTGGCAAGAAACACACTGGCAACTGATACAGGAGAGGTCATTACCATATTCCAATTTCGGTTTAAATGCTCCAGTCTGCATATGTAGGAACAACAGATGGCAATGAGAATAGGTAGGAAAAACACACCGTAAAACAGACTGACCTGGGTCCACAGGCTATACCAACCATTTTGCAGGGCGCCCTGGTTCAAATAATAATTCGCACATCCAATCAACAGACTTATGATTGGAAGTACAGCGATGACAAGACTGATCCGGGAATGACGCAGTTTGAGCCATTCAGCAGAAATACTTCGTTTCATCAACTTTCCTCCTCAGATTTCCTGCCGGCTTACATGGATGTTCCCGGCGATATAGAACAGGACGGTCATTATCAACGCCCCCACTACAATTCCAAAGCTTAATGGCTGTACTAGATAGGCGCCCGCAGACTCGGAGTATCGATAAGTAACCGGACTGAGATCCAAATAGTAAGACCAGATAAAAATATGTCTAATCGCAGCCGGAAATAATCCGGCGGTCATTCCGATGAAACCGCCTAGCATGCCCATGCACAGCGCAAAAGCCTGATTTTTAATAGCAAAAGAAATCCATTGCTGAAGTGCTGTGACAGCGAGAGTTGTCAGTAGGGTCCCCCCAATGAACCGGAATAGTAGATCAATAGGAAGCGTACCGGGGAAATCCTTTATGACCCCAAACACGATGATGAATAAAGCTTGTACACAGATGCCATACAGGAGCAGAATATTGGTGCTAATATACTTTGCCGCGTAGAGATGCCTGCGTCCCACATTGGTCGCAACAAGCATTTTCCAGGTCGATCCCTTATGCTCCATATCACAAATGCGCGAGACAACAACGGCTGAAATAATCGGCATAAAAAAGCCATTCATGGAGGATATACTAAAAAAAATAGATTCCCAAACGGCGTGATCCGGATTGCTCGCAATGGACCGGCTAATGGACATAAAAGCCCACAGCATCTCCACGACAAGAAATAAGATAATCATAATCCATATTTTTTTGCGACGGATTTTGAAATATTCCAGTCCTAATAACTTGATCACAAGCTCCGCTCCTTTCCTGTCAACTCAAGGAAGATATCCTCCAGACTTTTCTTCTGTTCCTCGATCCGAGTGACAGCGATTTGATGCTCAACAAGCATTTTGTTCATTTCCGCCACATCCGAATCCTGAATATTGCTAAGCTCAAGTCGGCCTCCGCTTTGTGTTGGACGGTATCCTTGCGTGAATAGTAGCTGCTCCGCTTTGGCATTGTCCCCCGTTTTCATAAAAATGGCGTTTCTATTTTTTTGCCGCAGGCTGTCCATACTGCCCTGATACAACAGATTCCCTTCGCTGATAATGCCTACTGAGGTAGCGATCTGTTCGATCTCAGAGAGAAGGTGGCTGGAGAGCAATATCGTTATTCCATAGCGTTCGGGTAACAATTTGATAAGCTCCCGAATTTCACCAATGCCTGCGGGATCAAGACCGTTCGTCGGTTCATCGAGGATCAACAGCTTGGGGAAGGCCAGCAGGGCCATTGCGATTCCCAGCCGTTGCTTCATTCCTAGCGAATATTGTTCAGCTTTTTTGTTCTTCTGATTTTCTAGCCGTACAATACGAAGCGCCTCATCTACGTTTTTATCTGGCACGTTCCGCAGGCGCTGCATGACCTTCATATTCTCAAGCCCAGTCAAATGTCCGTAGTAGGAGGGAGATTCAATTAGTGATCCGGTACGTTGCAGTATGGATGGTCGATGTTTGCTCAGGCTTTCCCCGAAAATGTTAATTGTCCCTTCAGTAGGCTTAATGAGTCCGAGCAGCATTTTTAGCGTAGTCGTTTTCCCCGCTCCGTTTGGGCCCAGAAACCCATAGATTTCTCCCTCCTGTACATGTAAATCAACTTTATTCACACTGTGAATTGCCCCATACGTTTTGGACAGATTTTGCGTTTGCACAATTGCTAATGCGCTCATAGAAAGTCAGCTCCATTCAAGTCTTTTAAATATTTCCCTCTCTTTTAACAGTAAGGAATCCACCTTTCCTTAATCTTTAGAAGACCTTACGCCAACCTTAAATAGAATCTGAAAAACACAGCTATTCCCTCTGTTCATGTATAATAAATTCAGGTGGTGCAGCATGGAGAATTTAAAAGACAAAAAAATATTAATTGTAGATGATGAAACGGATATCAGAATTATGATAGAAAGATTTTTAAGAAAAGAGGGATTTTTCCGCATTTTCACAGCAGCCGACTGTGCTTCAGCTCTATCGATCTGCCACACAGGCAAGCCGGATATCGCGATTCTCGATGTCATGCTGCCTGATGGCGATGGATTCTCGCTTCTGTCTTCCATCAGACAGTTCTCGGAAACTCCTATTCTTTTTCTCTCCGCACGGGGTGAGGATGAAGACCGATTGCTTGGGCTAGGTTTGGGGGCAGATGATTACATTGTGAAGCCGTTTCTACCGCGGGAGCTGGTATTACGGCTTATGGCAATACTAAAGCGGGTCTACTCCTCTCCCGTGGTGGAGCGCTTGTCTGCTTTTCGATTGGGAGAACAAATCATTGATCTGGATAGCGCTGTTGTGCACAGGAATCATAAAGAGCTGCCATTGACGGCAAAGGAACATGCGATTCTTGTAAAGTTGTACGAAAACCAGAATCGCATTGTCACAAGTGACGCCTTATGTCAGGCCGTTTGGGGAGATGACAGCTACGGATACGAAAATACATTAATGGTCCATATCAGGCGGGTACGTGAAAAAATCGAGCTCGATCCCTCCAAACCGATTCATCTTCTCACCGTCAGAGGACTGGGATATAAGTTGCTGGTGAAGGAGATACGTTAGTGGAAGGAATTATTCGCATATTACGCCGGTTTGTCGCCACGACCATTTTTATCTCGATATTTCTGCTTATTTTTAATTTCGTACTCTTGGGCACGCTGGTGTTCTCAGAAAATTACCAGCACCCGTCCCCAGAAGGCATGGTTAAGCAAGTGGCCAAAAGTTTGGAGAAGCAGGACGACAGCTTTCAACTGGACGAGCAGGCTACCGAGCTTCTGAAGCAGAATCATGCCTGGGCCATGCTGCTCGGTGAAAAAGGTCATGTGAGATGGGACTACCATCTACCTCATGATGTTCCTAAATCCTACAATCTAGTCGATGTAGCCAAGTTCTCGCGGTATTACCTTATGGATTATCCGGTTTATACGTCGGAACATAAGGATGGTCTGATGGTGGTAGGGTATCCCAAGGAAAGCCACTGGAAATATCAATTGGATTTTCTTACAGAGTGGATAAGTTCGTTGCCTCTGCGGATTGTACTATTGCTACTCTGTAATTTAGCGTTGGCTCTGCTGATATCTGTTGTCATTGGCACGCGTCTCATAAGAAAGATACGCCCTCTGGTGGATGGCGTTCACAATCTAGCCAGGGAGCAAGAATCGGTTCAGTTGGATGCCAAAGGTATATTCGGTGATTTAGCCCAGAGCATTAATTCCGCGTCAGCTATACTTCAGAGCAAGACAGCCGCGCTGCAAGCTCGGGATGAAGCACGCTCCAACTGGATTGCCGGGATTTCTCATGATATTCGGACACCTCTCTCGCTCGTGCTCGGTTATGCAAGTGAAATGGAGGATCATTCAGACTTGCCAAAGGAGCAGCGGCATCAGGCCGGTATTATCCGGCGGCAAGGCGAGAAACTTCGTTCACTTGTAAGTGACCTGAATCTGGTCTCCATGCTCGAGTATGAAATGCAGCCTTTGCATTTGAAGCCCATCCGACTATCGGTTTTGGCAAGACAGGTTGTCACGGAATTTTTGAATAACGGATTGGATGACCGCTATGTGATTGAATTGAAACTGACCGATGAAGCGGTTCAGATCCATGGGGACGAGAAATTGCTTCTTCGGGCAATCAGTAATCTTGTCCAGAACAGCGTGCTTCATAACTCGCAGGGCTGCAAAATCATCATAGAAGCTTCTTTATCCAATGACCGATCCCATTATCTCTTTATCGTAAGAGATAGTGGACGAGGAATCCTACAGGAGCAATTGGCGGAGATTACCGAATTGCACTACTCAACGAGGAGAAAGCGGCCTGATCAGCAAGGTCACGGCCTGGGGCTTCCGATGGTGGCAAGGATTGCGAAGGCGCATCATGGCCGCCTCATTCTTACAAGTGGCGTAGACCAAAGAGGCCTAAGAGCGGTACTGGAATTCCCTGTACAGTCACCGAATGAAAAAGTAGACAATGAGGAAATTTGATTTTACATGTGGTTTTGGTGCGAAGCGGTAGGCAAGTCTAATCTATGAAATAACACTTGTAGAATTTGACTAAGTTCATGTGAGAAAACCCGGGGGGAAAACATTCTTGATCAACAGAAAATAGCTAGCGACATAAGCTTGTTTATGCGTCGTTTATTCAGCTAACGGGGAACGATAGTTATACATAAAGAGTTCCACATATTAGTCATGTACAATATGTAGAATTCTTTATTTTATCTGACCTGGAACGGGAACAAGTACCTCACGGTATACTGTTTTTGCTGTGAAGGAGGAGAGCATTATGCTTTATATCTTTAGCGGGTTGCCGGGCACCGGAAAGTCCACGCTATCATCCGCTCTGGCTGGAGAGTTACAGGCAGCGTATCTGCGAGTCGACGTCGTGGAGCAGGCTATGCGGGATGCCGGAACTTGGGTGGATGGACCTGCGGGTTACCTCGTCTGTTATGCGATTGCATCGCAGAATCTCCGGTTGGGCCTTGACGTCATAGCGGACACAGTCAATCCTATCGAAGAAACGCGTCAAGCTTGGCGCAACGTGGCAGAATCTCTTGAAACTCCGTTTGTGGAAATCGAAGTGATCTGCTCTGACGATCGTGAACACAGGCATCGAGTCGAAACGCGCGCAGCCGATATACCTGGTCTGGTTCTACCTACTTGGGAGAAGGTAAGGAACCGGCAGTATGATGCTTGGGACCGAGATCACATCGTCATCGACACAGCTCATCAAACTGCGGCCGAAAGCTTGATGACGTTGCGTGCACTGTTGGATCGGGAACGCAGAGTGTGTTCTAATGACTTTACTTATTTAAAATAGGTATTTCTCCAAGCAGTTTCCTCTATAGATTTGGTGCTGTTCATTAACTCTTGGGTATCAGCCGTTTTAATACCTAGTCGTTGAATGGTTTCTGTATCCAGATCTGTTTGTACATTTATACCCGCAATAAACACATTATCAGGGTTTAGAGGAATTTTTACATGTTTGGCGAACTCTTCATCACCTTCTCCCAACAAGTTCCCGAGAGGTAAGGTATGCCCATAATCATACCCGACAATTCTGCCTAAATCGCTGTGAGCATCCATCCAAACCAAACCTAATTTCCCCTTATATCGTTCGTTTAAATAGGCGAAAGGGGCTTGTTCGACTAAGCAGTCACCACCAAACATGACAATACGATCGGGTTTATAAGCATCAATGATATGATGAGCAGCCTCTAATTGCTCAAGCAGTTGTTGTCTTCCATACGTACCGTTCTCGTTTTCAAGCGGAATTCCGTCATAAGCCTGGACGGGGACATGAATAAGGGGCTGATCATCATTGTCAGGAGCTAGCCAAGCAAGGAGTTCGGCTCCAAAAGAGTAGTTAGGATTGTCTCCCCCTTGCCATTGCGGCATCAGCAGGCGTATGGTTTGTTTAGTCATTTTTTTCTCTCCTTTATTTAAAGTAAAGCCTGTATAAAATGTGGACCCGCAAAAAAAAACAGTACGCACTTCATTGATAGGTACTTCCAGAAAGGATAGTGTAAGCATGAAAACCGTGACAGTGCGATGAGTCCGCGGGATCCGGAAGGCAGGCTGGTCGAACTCCGGGAGAAATAACGAGTTTGGTTGGACAGGATGAATAGCGCCATGGAATAGACCGAAACAAACCTTCACCTGCTGAAGCTTGACGTAATCAAGCATTATAGTTATTATAGACTTGTTAAGTCTGTGTTTGAGGTGATTATGAATGAAGTACTCTAAGGCTACCGATTATGCCCTTCATACGATGCTCTTTCTTACTGCGGCGACTCCCCAAAAACCAATTGGTGTACAGCAGTTGGCGGAGCGGCAAAGTGTGTCTCCAACCTATTTGTCCAAAATACTGACCAAGTTGGTGAAGGCGGGCATGATTGAATCGATAACGGGAGTGAATGGCGGCTATCGACTCAAACGTAATTGGGAAAATATTTCGTTCCTGGATATCATTCATGCGATTGAAGGCTCGGCCTCCTTGTTCGATTGCAGTTTCGAACACGGACCCGGTTGTCCGATTCAAAAGGTGGTATTATCGGCAGAAGAGAAGATGGAAGAACAGTTGAGAAATCAGAAAATGTCTGATCTTGTGCGGGAATTGAATATAGTCATCTAAACATTTCTTTTTTTGAGTTAATTAAAGATATTATTTATCTTTTATATCGTTAATATTGTTTTATAATGGCTAGGATTGATTCGAGAAGGGGGGTGAATGGCGCGGCTATCGGCTCAAATGAAATGAGGGAAATAGGATAACCCTGATAATTGGAAAAGAGAGGAGACTATGAATATGAAAGCCATTGCGCTTGGACAATACGAGGACGCGAAATATCATCCTTTCACGTATATTGATCACGAATTACAAGCCATATTTGAACAGGCTATGGACGTTGAATGTACGGATAATTATGCGGTGCTTCAGGAGGATAAGCTGGAGGGCTATGATCTGTTCATATCGTACACGGACTTTTCGGATCTGGAGATCCCCGAAGATCAGGTACAAGCGCTCCTATCCTATGTGAAAAACGGCGGGGGTCTGCTAGCTATTCACAACGGCATCTCTCTGCAGCAAAGCGAAGAGCTTGAAAAGTTAATCGGCGGAAGGGTTACGGGACATCCGGAATATACGTCACTGCCAATTCGATATAATCATGGGAGTCACCCGATTGTGGAGAATTTAAGCGATTTTGAGATAGATGAAGAACCTTTCCGGTTCGAGCTGAGTCCGCATGACTCGGCGGTTATACTTGCCGAATATGTCCATGATGGCCAGCGGTGGCCTGCAGCGTGGGCACATACCTATGGCTCTGGACGCGTGGTATATCTGATGCCGGGGCATCATCTTCCATCTTTCCGGGTAGAATCCGTACGTAAGCTGATTCGAAACAGCGGAATGTGGGCTGCCCGTGGGTTCGTAGAGTAATTAACCAGGGGGAGAAATCCCCCGTTTAACCCCTATTATCAAAAGGAGACCGAGAAGATGGACGTACTCAAAAACCAGTATGAATTGATCCAACGCACAAGGGAATCCTTGTTTCGTTATTGCGAAACCATTTCCCCTACAGATTATGTTAAAGAAGTTGAAACCTTAGGCGGAGATTCTATTCGCAGTCTGCATGCTCATGTAGCCGATTGTTATCGGGTATGGTTGGGGAGTCGCGCTCTAGGTAAATCCCTTCCCAAAATAAAACCGGAATCCGTCGACAATGTACAGGAAATGCGTGAAGTTTTTAAGAAAACGGATGCTCTGGTTCATGAATTTCTGAGTGATTTTAAAAACAAATGGGACCCTACCGTTCAAGCCTCCTGGCAGAGTGACAGCGTAGAGTTGACGGAATTGTGGCTATTTACGCACACCATCACCCACGAATTTCATCATAGAGGACAAATGTTAAAAATGGGCAGGCAGCTCGGGTATATCCCGCCGAAAATGAACCTCGCTAAATCTAAGTGATTTCATTAAACCGGGAACTGAATGTAGATACATAACGCTTTTTTTAAAAGCAATTAAAGATATCTAGTGCCTTTAAAGTCTTAAATATCAGATTTTAACCGGGAGAGTGGAGAGTATGCAAGCAGTGGCGACAGAAGCACAGCATAGTGCGGTGCAAAAGTAAAAAGTTATTCCGATCCTGGTTTCCTTACTGTTAAGCGGATTTATTGGGATGTTTAACGAGACGGATTTAAATGTAGCGCTCAGCGATTTAATCAACCTGTTTCATATCACCGCCGCAACGGCCCAATGGCTGACGACCGGTTACTTACTGACCCTGGGCATATTGGTCCCGGTATCGGGGTTGTTTCTTCAATGGTTTTCAACCAGGCAATTGTTCACGGCTTCGCTCCTGTTGTCTTTACTCGGCACAGCGGTGGCGACGGTTGCCCCTGGATTTGAGCTGCTCATGCTTGCCCGGGTTATTCAAGCCGCAGGCGTAGCGCTCATACTGCCGCTGATGTTTCACACCGTGCTGGTCATTGTTCCACGCTTGGCTTCGGCGGAATTGTATTTGCCTTGAGCAGCGCCGGAGAAGGAGAAGGGGGACTTGGGTCGCCCAAGGTCTTGATTCCGCTTATTGTCGGCATATTGGCCCTTGTGATATTTGCGGTGCGGCAATTGCGAATGAAACAGCCCATCATGGATTTGAAGGCATTCAAACAGCCCATGTTCACGGTTGGCACGGTCATGCTTATGATTGCCGTAATGGTGATGATGGCAGCTATGCTTATGCTGCCCCTGTATTTGATTAGAGGCCTCGGTCTAAACGCTTTTTCGACCGGACTAGTTTTGCTGCCCGGCGGGATTGTGAACGCGGTCATGCAACCGATTATGGGCAGATTATTCGATAAATTCGGGCCAAGATGGGTCGTTCCCGCAGGAATGGCCTTGGTATCCGTCGTGCTCTGGTTTCTCTCCGGAATTACGACAACGGCGACCATCCCCCAAATCATTGCGCTGCATACTTTCTTGATGATCGGGATTTCCATGGTCTGGATGCCTTCGCAGGCGAATGGTCTGAACCAGCTGCCTCCTTCACTTTACCCGCACGGCAGCGCAATTATGAATACGGTCCAGCAGGTGGCGGGTGCGATTGGCACAGCGGTTGCGGTAAGTATCATGTCTGTGGGCATGAGCAGCTTTCTGAAGCAAACGGAAGACCAGTCGGACCCGGCCAACATGACGCTGGCTTTGACAGCGGGCATACAAAATGTTTTCGAAATTGCGATTGTCGTTGCGATTATAGGTTTCGTCTTCTCTCTTTTCATGAAACGTGTTCACATACCGGAGCAGAAATAACGACAGCTAACGGCAAAGGTTTACGCGGCGAAAATTGCTGCGGACCGTTGCCGCGATACCAAGGTTTGCGTCAATTGACTTCCGCTATCCAAGGGCTTCGTTTTAAGCCTTTATTAGGAGAAAAAAGGGGGATAACTACGATGAGAAATGAACTCTTTGATTCGGCGGTATGGGAAAAAGCCTGGAAGGAAGATCCGTATACGGGAGTAAACAAGATGAAGAGAGCCGGCATCGATCCGGCGCATTCACTTGATTCAGCAGCCGAGTCGTTCAATAAAGAGGTGTTCAGCGAAGAAGGCAGGCGAAGGGCCAAACGGATTATGAACTGGCTGGAGGAACAGGGCGTTGAATTTTCGGGATCTACTGTTCTGGATATAGGTGCGGCGTCGGGTGGCTTTTCCGTACCTTTCGCGGAGCGGGGAGCGGATGTTACGGCAGTTGAAACTTCCCGTCCACTGATCGAGCTCCTGGAGCAAAATAGTTCGGGCTTGACGAAGGGAACAGTCAAGGTCGTGCACGAACCTTTCGAAAACATCGATCTTGAGGCAAGGGGTTGGGAGCGGGCGTTTGATCTCGTCTTTGTTTCCATGTGCCCGGTTCTGATCGATTGGGCCAGTGTGGAGAAGGTGCTGAACTGCGCGAAAGCGTTCTGCTACATGAGTTTGTCGGTAGGTTCCAGGAAGCACAGCCTGGTCGATGAGGTATGGCCGCTTGTCACGGATCGCCCCCGAGAGACCGAGCATTTGGAGATGATTTACCTGACCCAATTACTGCTGCTGAAGGGATACTCGTATCAATCGTTGGTAACCGAAGAAATGAAAACAACGACAGTCTCAAAGGAGACGGCATTCAAGGATACGATCAAGTGGTTGAAAATGTACGGTATCGAGACGGACGAGAGGGTTCGTCATATTGTCTCCCGTCATTTGGACACGCGCTATCCCGGCGAACAAGTGGAAATCCGGCAAGGCGGCCGGTTCGGCAAAGTGCTTGTTCGTCTGCAAAATCTGCATATGTACGACAGAGAAGACCGGATCTAGCCTGCGGTCGCCATAAATACCGAATAGCATACTAACGAGGAGGACTAAACAATCATGAACAAAGTGGATGTAGCGATTATCGGGGGAGGTCCCGCAGGTTTGAGCGCCGGACTTATGCTGGGACGCGCAAGGAAGCAGACGATCGTCATTGACGAGGGACGTCCCCGCAATAAGGTGACCCGGGAGGCGCACGGGTTTTTGACGCGGGACGGAATCAGCCCGCGTGAATTCCGTCGTATTGCGCAGGAGCAGCTGCGCGTCTATCCATCGGTTTCCCTGGCGGAAGATACCGTTGTGTCTATTTCGGGCGAGGACGGATCCTTCTTGCTGGAGACGGCCGCAGGGATGAAGATCGCCAGCAAAAAGCTGCTGTTTGCCGCAGGCATGAAGGATCGCAAGCTCGAGATTCCGGGATTGGCCGAGGTCTACGGAAGGAGTGCATTTGTTTGCCCGTATTGCGATGGTTGGGAATTAAGGGATGAGCCGCTGGTTGTCATTAGCAGAGGAGCGGCACTCATGCATTTCGCTCCCTTATTGTCGGGGTGGACGAAGCGGTTTGTCGTCTGTACGAATGGCCCCGATGAATTGAGCGAGTCTGAACGCGATGAATTGCGGGATCATGGTATTCCGCTATTCGATACGCCGATTCGTGCCATTTTATCCAGCGAGGGTATGGTGAACCATGTTACGCTCGAGGATGGAATAGAAATTCCATGCACGGGAATCTTCTTCAAATCGGAGCTGGTTCCGGGAACGGAATTGCCACTGTCCCTTGGCTGCCGCACAACGGATACGGGGATGATTGAAGTCGACGAATTCGGAAAATCCAGCGTCCCTGGCGTTTACGCGGCGGGTGACGCGTCTTCACTCATGCATCAATCCATCGCGGCAGCCGCATCGGGGGCTGCAGCAGGGGCAGCAATCAACGGAGAATTAAATCAGGAAGCTTGGCGGAAACGCAATAAATGAATGATCCAATCGTCGGCTGGCAGCTCTGGATTTTGTCCGGAGCTGCTGTTTTTTTGGAGGCCCCAATGTGCCCACCGTTGACGAATCTAGGAATCTGCTGTATTTTCATAGAATGTTACATATCATATGTGGACATCCGTTTCCGGGGTACGCTGTAAACAGGAGGAGTTGTTATGCTATCTAACCGGGGCACCCAAATCGGTCCGCCGCGTTTCGGCGTTGCCGTGCATGCTTTGATTCTGCTTGCCCAATGCGAAGGAATGCTGTCCAGCGCGGCCATAGCCGGCTGTGTACAATCGCATGCGACCTTCCTCCGCAGAGTATTGGCGCAGCTCACTCACACCGGTATTGTCGAAGCGAGAGAAGGGCGTGGCGGAGGCTACTATTTGAAGCGCCGGCCGGATCAAATTACGCTGGCAGATATATATATGGCTGTCAAATCGGATTGCTGTGAACAGGGGGTTGAACACGATTGCGCCACCGGTCTGCAAATCGATGCGAAGCTCGAAGCGATTATGGGAGAAGTCCAGAAGCAGACTGTCGAACTGCTCAAGCAGCATACGTTAGCCGAATTGATGCAAGGTTAAATTCCGGATTGCAATGTGAGCCGGAACGTTATATACTGTAATAAAATGGATTGCAGTTGATCGTTCGGCTGCATTTTTATTTAAAATATACTGTGCCTAACTTAGGCGCAGTAATTATTGAGGAGGAGAGAATGATGTCCGTTACACAACCATCTCTAACCGTGGAGCAGCAGCAGTTTTTCGATGTTATTAAGGATCGCCGGTCCGTCCGCAGCTATGATCCCGAAGTCAAGATTTCGCGGGAGGAAATGAACGAAATCTTGCAGCAAGCGACGCTGGCTCCTTCAAGCGCCAATTTGCAGCCGTGGAGGTTCCTCGTTATCGACTCGCCGGAGCTGAAGCAAAAGCTTTTTCCGATCGCGTATAATCAGCAGCAAGTGCTCGAGGCATCGGCCGTCATTGCCGTGTTAGGAGATTTGGAGAGCAGTAAATTGGCTGAAAAAATTTACGGCATGGCAGTTGATGCGGGTCACATGCCTGCAGAGACGGCTAAATCGTTCGTTGAACGCTACCAAGGAATCTTCGCGAGCATGCCTCCGGAGACTGTTCGCCGAATCGTTTCCATTGACGGTGGATTGATATCCATGCAGCTCATGCTTGTAGCTCGCGCCAAAGGTTACGATACGGTTCCGATGGCCGGCTATGACGAGGCCAAGTTTGTGGAAGCCTTCCATATTTCAGAAAGATACGCTCCCGTTATGCTTATCGCCATCGGGAAGGCGGCGAAGCCGGGACATCCGACGTTAAGATTGCCGATTGAGGATGTCACTTTCTACAACGAAATGCCCCAGGCATAACCATATTCAGTACGAAATGACGCCGGAGGAGCCGATGGGATCCCGGTGTCTTTTTTGTTTTGCCGGCGGCTTTAAAGGACAGCGGTTTAAGGGTTCAAGAGCAAACGAGGGGTCTGGAGCCGTGTTGGCGCTTGAGGCGGCAAGCTTACTGGGGGATCGAGTTACGAAGCTCTATCTGTATGAACCGCCGTTCATTATTAATGACAGCCGCAAGCATGTGCCTGCTGACTATGTCCAACAATGGTAATCTGATTACCTTTTTTGGTAATCAGATGACAGGATACATAGCCGGTCTAGAAGTTAAGAAAATGTAAATGTATAATGTGAATGTAATATTTAGTAAAATATCTTAAAGATTGGAAGTGATTAGAAGACAGTTATTATCACAAAATTTAATTCAGGTATTGGAGTAAGTAGTAAAGTCGTGGTTTTTTAAGAAATTGCTGAAATTCATTATGAATCCAAAAAAAGGAGTGTTACACAATGAAAAAGAATTTTTCAAAATTAGTGGCTTCTGCAACTATCCTTTCAACTGCTTTATTAATTTCCGTTGCACCTGCGAGCGCTGCTACTACACTTTTTGCTGGAGATTCTAGTGCTGTTTCGGTAAATGCAGGTTTAAAATCCATAGGAATTACTCCATATGCAATCAAGGATACACTAACTTGGGATTTAACTGGTAATGTAGTGGACCCAAGCACAACTTATTCCGTAACAGTTGGATATCCAAATATTAAACTGTACGCAAAAAATACAGGATCAAAAGATTTTAGAATCGAAGTAAAGCACGATGCTAAGAATAAGGTTATTTTTGACAAAACCGTTGAAGCAGGTAAATCGGTTGAAGTAATCAATAATGATAGCAGTCCAACGGTTCCTTCAGGTAATTATACCGTGACTATTTACGGTGGGTCGGGTCTTCCAAAAGGACAAGTTGTTCTTAAAAGCTCTGACACTAAGTGGCAATAAAAAATAAGGACGACAGAAGCGATATGATCTTGCAATGCAGGTACAACATCCGTTGTATCTGCATTGTTTTTTTGCAAAAGCTTCACAGGATACCGTACTGAATCTGAATCAGCCATTTCATCAACGACAGAATGCAGACAGTGCGATCATGCCGTGCATATTAATAAGCTAGGCTGAAATCCAAGACTTGTTCAAAATAATACGAAAGGGGCTGCTAAGGCAGCTCCTTTCGTATTATTTTGCCAATAGTCCCCTTAAGCGCTGAACCGTTTCATAGTCTAATCCTCATGCCGCATTAACTTTGATAGGGGAGGGTACAGCACTTCCGTCATCGTTCTAGCGATAGAAGTCAACCAGATCGCCAAACAGCCGCTTGGTAAATTCAAGCTCGGCCTCGGTATATTTCCCCAAAAATTCGTTCATTCTCTGCGCTTCCTTATCATGAAGCTCGTCATGAAGTGCAAACAGCTTCTTTCCGACCGGCGTCAGCCGAAAATACACTTCTTTCTTATTGTCGTTGAGCTGGGCTTTTCGAACCCACCCTGCATTCAATAATTTATGAGTGACCTTAGAAGTGTTCCCTTTGCTTAAATTTAGCATGGCCGCGATGGAGGTAACGTTAATCGGCTCCTGTTCTCCGATGCATGCAATAGTGTGCAGTTCCGTCATGTTCAAGCTGAACTCCGCACCTATGATTTTTCGGATTTCCTCCAGATAAGATCCGGTTATCCGGGATTCGTACTGCTCTTTTTGCTGAAGAATTTGAATAAAACATTCATGAATTGCGGCTTTGTTTGTCTTGATTGCATCCATGATTTTGCTGGCACCTCGTTTTGTTTAGTTTGTTTATTATATCACAAATTATTTCCTGTGAAACAATATACTCTCTTGCAGGTTGACAGAAAGAAAAGAGGGGATTACACTATTATTGTTTCACTTGAAACTATAATTTAATTCTTAGGTGAAATAAACCGTTTGTTTTAGCTGATTTTCTTTTGTTCAATCGAAACTATAATTAGGATCGGAGGTTTTTATGAAGATGCGGCCCGGAGTAAATTTACGTTGTTTTGCTTTTGAACAGCCATTCGTTAGAGAAGAAGGAGTGCTCCTGTATGGAACTATTGAATCCGAAGACACTGACGGATAAAGTCACATCTGTCATATCCCATGTCGTTGTAACTACGGCCTCAAAGCTAGCCTTCATCTCAGGTCAAGTGGCGGTGGATGAAACAGGAAAACTAATGGGTTCCGGGAACTATCGCACACAAGCGATTCAAGCGTTCACCAATCTCAAGTATGCGTTGGACGCTGCCGGATCGGATCCGCTGCATATGGCTAAAATGAACATTTTTGTGGTCAATCACAGGCCGGAATTGGTCTCGGTCATATTTGACGCCGGGCTTCAGGTATTTGGAGCGAACTGGCCGAAGACGGCAAGTACATATATAGGCGTTCAATCACTGGCCGATCCTGCTTGGCTCATCGAAGTAGACGCTATCGTTACTTTCCCCTAATAGTTAAGAAAAGAGGTTATACGTATGGAACATGCCTATGAAGTTATTGTAATCGGCGGCGGGCCCGTCGGCATGATGCTGGCAGGAGAGTTGGCATTGGCCGGCATAAAGGTTTGCGTTGTGGAACGGTTAAAAGAAACGACTCCTTTCTCCCGCGCGCTTACCGTACATCCACGGACACTCGAAATATTGGATATGCGGGGCGTGAAGTCGAAGCTAATGAGTAAAGGACGCCCGCTGCCAAGGGGGCACTTCGCGGGACTGGACACTCCATTGAATTTTTCGGTGTTGGATTCGACCTCCAACTATACGCTTTTTCTACCGCAGAGTGAGACGGAGAAAGCGCTCGAAGAATGGGCTCTTGGCCTAGGCGCAGAGATCCGAAGAGAGGTTGAGGCACTATCTGTACATCAGGATGAGGATGGGGTCGATGTTCAACTTGCAGGCCCTGACGGAGAGACGGCGTTAAGAGCGCTTTATGTGGTCGGAACCGACGGGGCCAAAAGCTTGGTTCGCAAACAAGCCGGCATTTCTTTTGAAGGAACCGATGCGACCTTCACCGCTATTCTGGGCGATGCCGTTCTGGCCGAGCTGCCTTCCATGAGCGTTGTATCCCGAATTTCTGAAAAAGGTTTAACCAATGTCGTGCCGATCAATGAACATCTCTATCGGGTTTTGATCATTGATCCGGAACGTTCCCATGTATCTAAGAACGAACCTTTGACGTATGAAGAATTTCGGTCGTCGCTAATCCGCACGGCAGGAAGTGACTTTGGATTAACCGAGGCAAGATGGCTCTCCCGGTTCGGTAATGCGACACGGCAAGCGGGCCGCTACCGGAATAACCGATTGTTCTTGGCGGGAGACGCGGCGCACATTCATTTTCCGGCCGGCGGACAAGGAATGAATGTCGGTCTTCAAGAAGCGATGAATTTAGGTTGGAAGCTTGCCGGCGCCATTAAGGGCTGGGCTCCGGACTGGCTGCTGGACAGTTATCATACGGAACGCTTCCCATGGAATACGGCCTTGCTTCGAAATACCGAGGCCCAGACCTTGCTTTTGGATACGACACCTCCGATCCTGGAAATGCGAAGCATGTTGTCCAAGCTTCTCTGCATACCGGAGGCTAATTATCAAATCTCCGCACAGATTGCAGCAATTGATGTGCACTATGCGCCAGACGCCGAAGCACCGCCCCATCCACTAAACGGGAAGCGCGCTAAGGACATTACGCTAAGGCTGAAAGACGAACAACGGGTTAGCATGTACCAGCTTCTGCACAAAGGCACTTTTCTTCTCTTGCAACTTAATTGTGATAAACAAAATGAACACAATGAACAGAATTGGAAAGAGTATCGCAACCTTCAAGTTGTGTCTGCATCGTTGGATGTAACCGGCGACGATTGGAACGATGTCCACTCGGCACTCATCAGGCCGGATGGTCATATTGCCTGGGCGATATCCCGCTCAAATCCAAATCCAGGACAAACTATGAAGGAAGGGATGGCCCGCTGGTGCGGAAACGTTACTTCCCGGTTCTAAACAAAATAGCTTCCGCCTTAAGTAATAGGCGGAAGCTATTTCTATTCGATGAAGGTAAAAGCACGGAGCCTATAAGCTCAGCTTCTCGAACCGGACTTTAATGTCCTCAACCAGCAGCTTGGCCGCGATAATGCCGCCCGATGTATTCCACACCGCTTCATTGACATTAAAAGCCCGTTGTTTTTTTACAACGTTCAGATTTTGTCCGAGAGGGCTATTCAGCCATTCGTCCGCGGTTTTGGAGGCATCGGTTTCACCTTTGCGGTCGGAAGTGAAATAGAAGAACACATCGCCGTCAAGCACGTTCATTTGTTCCGTTGTAAGATCGTCGGTGAACTTATCTTTGTTTTGAGCCTCCGGGCGGGCAAAACCCAACTGTTCAAAGACGACGCCGGCAAAATTGTTTTTGTAGTAGACGCGCACTTTACCGGGTTGGAATCGGGCCAGCGAAACACGCATGTTCGTTTTATCGCCCAGGGCCGCTTTCGTTTGCTCAATGGCATTGTTGTAGCTATCGAGAGCCGCTTTTCCTTCGGCTTCTCTGTTTAGCGCCTTCGCATATAGTTCGAAGTTTTCAATCATGCTATCGCCGAGATTTTCCGTAAAGACGGTTGGCGCGATAGCGGAAAGCTGCGGATATATTTTTTCGTGGCGGACCTTGGTTCCTAAAATAAGATCCGGTTTCAGACTGGCAATAAGCTCCAGATTGGGCTGCGTCTCGTCGCCGATAACTTTGACGCCGTCCATTTTATCTTTGATATGATCAAACCAGGGCTCGCCAATCCACGACTTTACCGCAGCGACCGGTTTAATGCCAAGCTCCAATAAAGATTCGGTGCCCTGGTTCGTCAACACGACGACGCGCTGCGGCGTTCCGGTAACGGGCGTGTCGCCCATCGCATGTTTAATCATGCGGACCGGTGCTCCGCTGCTTTTCTCTTCCGGCGGCTGGGATGCGTTCGGTTTGGCGCAGGCTGCGACAAGTAAGGACATGAGGAGGAGGAGAGGCAGCGCCATCCATTTTTTTGATTTTCCCAACAGTAATACCCCTTTCGGTTTCCCTAATTTGTAAAAATGATTATCATTCTCAATAGAAGTTTACATACGACTCCCTTGATTTAAACGATGCGTCTCTCCATGAAAACAAACGTTACAGTTGTCACACGTGTGATCCTTGTTTACCTTAATATAAAACCTTTTGGGTTGCAATGCTTGTCGAGGAAATGGGAGTAAAAATAGACACTTAAGAGAATGTGTCACACTTTCAATGTTTACTTTACTTTGCGGATCGTAACAGGCAAGGGTGTCCGTTTAAGGCGGCAGGAAATCTGCCCGTTCGTTCGGGGACAACGAGAACGAGAGCATCGCGCCGCCCGAGTAGCCCAAGCGCGGCGCGATGTCGCGTGCCCATTTTTTTACCGGCAAATCTACGTATAAAACGGCTCTCCTTTGGAAACTTTTTCGCAGCAAGATGGTTTTTTGTACAAGCATTCCTGCTGCAAGTGTAACCTATGGTATAGTTGTATCGGTTACGAGAAAGCTTTTCATGTGGCGACGGTTGAATGAATAAGATCGGAATTTACACGATAAGAGGATGTGGCACACGTTGAACGCGCAGTCAGGTAAGCTTGCTCTACGATCGCAGGAATGGATTCAAACGGCTTTGTTTCAGCTTATGGAAAAAAAAGAGTACTCCCACATATCGATCACCGAGATCGCGGATAGGGCCGGGCTTGCACGGCAAACCGTTTATCGCAACTTTCAAGACAAGGACCTCATCCTGCTAAACTATTTGGACGGTTTTATGAAAGGGATGTGGCATGATGTTGGCGTGGGGATGAAGGCCACGTTCGACGAAGAGATGTTCGTCCTGCTGTTTCGCAATTGGCAGCGCAATGCCCCCGCCGCCTTAATCCATAGTATTTTGACCAAAGACCGCAAGATCAGGCAGCTCATTTATAAAAGCATTTGTGACTACTTCGACGAGCTGCTCGCGACCAGAAGAGGTGAGCCGGGCGGAAACGGGGAGGAAGCGCTTCATACACATGGGCTGTACGCCGGCAAATCGCTATCCTCCATCGTGCATATGATGCTGATCGAATGGACGCTGAACGATTTTCATCTGACACCGGAACAAATCGGACGTGTGGTTAGCGATTTGACCGCTTCGATCCGGGCGTACCTATAAAGCCGAAGCGGTCCTGCTCGCTAGGAAATGAGAGGCCCGCTCTTTGTCACCGAATAATGACCGGCCGGCGAATGCGGCGATGGGGGCACCGAATAAGCAAGTTCCCGCAGATGGGCGGTGTTTCCCTTTTTTTGACCCAAAAAAAGCAGGATCGGGGAGTGCCCCTATCCTGCTTTTTTTGCTTGTTATAGGTTACTACTGTACCAAATGATCCAAATCCGGCTGCAATTTGTTCCGCAAAGCATACAGCATAATGGCACCGACAAGGAACGCGACGGCATCCGCAATGACGAGCGACCAGACCACCCCGTGGAAGCCGTTCATCCGATTGGCGATATAGAGCACTGGAATGAGAGTAATTCCTTGAATCACCGACATAATAAACGCGGCGGTTCCTTGCGCTGTCGCTTGGAAGATTCCCGTAAACAACGTGGTCATTCCCGTAATGAACAAAGATAAGAACGTCACATGCAGAATGTAGCTGCCCATTTCAATCAATTGCGGGTCATTCGTAAATAAACCGATCAAGTGGCCGGAAATCAAATAGACGATGATGCCGAATACGACCGCTAATGCCAAAATTACTTTGATCGTAAATCCAATGGTATGTTTCATGCGTAATTTATTCGCCGTAAAAGAGAAGGCAATGAGCGGCACGACACCCTCGCATAACCCCATCAGAATAAACTCCGGAAATTGCAATAAACGTGATGAAATTCCGTAAGCCGCTACGGACTGATCCCCATATTCAACAAGAAAATGGTTAAAGATGAGCGACATGGCACCCAAAAAGATACTCATAATAAAGACGGGAACTCCGATTTTAATCACATTGCTCAGAATGTCCTTGGTAACCTTGAACCATTTTATGGAGACGGTTAAGAACTGGCTCTTAGATCTCATATGAAAGGCGTAGAATATACTCGCAGCCAAGTTAGAAACGACCGTAGCAGACGCAACGCCGATCACGTCCCAATGGAAGACGAAAATGACTAGCGCATCGAGAATAATATTTACGACAACACTGAGAATCATACCGATCATCGATGTCATTGCCGCCCCCTCCGAGCGCACGATATTCTCCAGCGTGAAGAATAAAACGACAAATGGTGAACCGATCAGCATAATCGTGACATAGTCTTTCGTGAATCCGAAAGAGTCTGGCGTTGCCCCCAGGCCATGAACGATTGAATCGATCAAGGGGAGGCCGGCGGCCATCACGATAAGACCCAGAACTAAACTGCTGTAAAAGGCGAATGAAGACACATGCTTTACATCCTCATATTTTTTCTCTCCCAGCAAACGGGAGATGAATGTACCGCTGCCGATGCCAATCAAGTTGCCTAGCGCCATAATGGCTGCAAATAACGGCAAAGTTAGTGCGAGTGCGGTTAACATGGCCGTATTGCCCAGTGTACCGAGGAAATAGGCGTTCAAGATGGAATAGATGACACTCATTGACGTGCCTAGCATCATCGGTACAGCGAAATGGGCTACGGCTTTTGCGATCGGTGCTTTTTCAAAGTAATGGAGGTTCTCTGCATCCATGTAGGTCACTACTTTCTTTATATAATTTGGAATACGACCATCTAACACTGTAAGGTTGAACCTTACAGTGTTAGATGATATCATGAACTTATAAACCTGTAAAGCATAAACTTACACTGTTAGATAAAAGGGCGGATACCGATGAAAAAGCAGCAGCCTCAGATTTCGGAGGATAAGATTTTGGAAACCTCCTGGGAACTTCTAGGAGAAGGTGGCATCGAGAAATTCAGCATGAGACGATTGGCCGACCGGCTTGGGATCCAGGCTCCCTCTCTGTACTGGTATTTCAAGAGCAAGCAGGATCTGTACCAGCGTCTGGCCAATCAGGTATCGAAATTGATCCTGGAGGAGTTCCGCTCCGAGGGGGATTGGAAGGAGCAGTTGACGGGACTTGCGGTAACGGTACGGAGTGTGCTCAGCCGGTATCCTTGCTCCACACAGCTCATGATGATGACGCTACCCCACGAACCGGATATCATCCGGTTCACCAACCGTATGCTGCTCTGCGTGGAGTCAACGCCGCTTGACCAAGAGCAGAAGATGCAAGTCATTCTCACCCTTGTGAACTACGTCTACTATTTCGTTCTGGACGATTATCAGCATCAACGCAACGTTACCGCTATCCTGAAGGACCAGAAGGAGCTTCCGGTCGGGGAAATGGACCGTCTTCTGGACTCCATGAGCGAGACGGATGCGGGACTGTTCCGGAGAATGTTCACGAACGGGCTGTTCGAACTGATGGGGACTGACAAGGCGTTCGAGTTTGGCCTTAGGCTGATTCTGCTCGGGATTGAGCAGGTGATCAAGGAGCAGGAGAAGTAGGATGCAAAAACGCTCATCCGGTTATCGGAATGAGCGTTTTCAATATGGTTTATAATCTTTTGCCCTCTGTAAACGGGGGATCAAAGAAAGGGCCGTTCCGCAAACTTTTATGAAGCCAGTTTAGCTGGTTACATACGTCCTCTTATATAAAACGGGTATGGCCGCCGCTATAAGGATCATCCCCATAAAAGCGGGTGCGGCATGACCAAGTGATACATAGATTTGACCTCCAATGACAGGCCCGACCATTCTTGCCAAAGCCTGAATAGATTGGCTGCCTCCTTGAATCCTTCCTTGTTCACTGGAATCGACAGACTTGGAGAGCATCCCGTTGAATGAAGGCCCAAAGATCGAATCGCCAAACCCAAACATAAACATACCCGCGATTAGAAGAGGATAGAAGGAGAACAAAGCAGACAGCGCAATAAGACTGTAGCCTATAATCTCCGAAACCATTCCAAGAATCGCTATCTGTTTATCAGTAAGCTTTCTCAACAGCTTCGGCATGATGAAACCTTGTGAAATGATATCTTGGACGCCCATGATTGAGAACATAAGTCCGATCAGTGCGGGTTTCCAGTTGAACGTATCCATTGTGAATTGTGAAAAAACGGCCTGTAAAGATCCGTTAGGTACCCAAAGCAAGAACGCTGAGACAAGCAGCCTTCTTAAGTTTTTCATGGAAAGCAGGCTTGCAAGCTGTGTAAATGGATTCAGTCTTCCAAAGGTAATCTCTTTCAGTCTATTCTTCGCCTTAAGACTCTCAGGCATAAAAAAGAATCCATAAACAACATTCAATAAAGTTATGACGGCTCCAAAATACATCGGTACAGAATAACCGAACTTGGCAAGTAATCCGCCTACAGTCGGGCCGATGACGGTGCCTACGCCTACGATCGCGCTTAGCCAGCCAAAGTATTTGGTTCTCTGTTCCGGAGGAATGATATCGGCAAAATAGGCGAAGATCGTGCCAATACTCCCGCCTGTTATACCTTCTATGATGCGCCCGGCAAATAGTACCCATAGAGCTCCGCCTATGCCAAAAACGAAGTATCCGACTGCGGAACCCAAGAGGCATATCAAGAGCAATGGACGACGGCCATATTTGTCGCTCAAAGCTCCAAGTACGGGGGCTGCAAAAAACACGCACAAGGCATAAACAGAGGTCAGCAGCGTAACAACTATAGCTTGTTCTCCCGGATTGCTTATATAAGGCTGCACTAAGAACGGGACGACAGGTGTGATAATACTGAAGCCTATTCCGCAAAGAGATACAGAGATAAGACCGAATAGTAAAGCGTGTTTATCTATGGTTTGTTCTGGGTCCTGTTCATGGTGTGATCTGAATTTGAACATGACATTCTCCTCTCAAAACTCGTTGTTTTGATTCCTCGGAAACAAACTTATCGTATTACATTTTTGTTTCCGCGTCAACAAAATAAAAGCCATAAAAAGGCAGCCCGCTCTAGATAGAGCCCGGCTGCCTGTGATTTCATTTTCATGATTCAAAATTTTATTCCGACTCAATACTTATACCACGTTTCTTAATTTCAGCATCCAAATGTCTGCTGTACGTTTCCACAAAGCTAAGCATACTGTCAAATTGCTCATCGGTTATCTGTTCGAATACCGCTTTATCCCGCTCTTGAAACTCTTTGTGCAGGTCCTCATGAATGGTATAAATGACTTTCCCTTTCTCAGTAAGCCTAAAATAAATTTCTTTCTTGTTATCCGGCTTCCGGTAGCTTTCGATAAGGCCTTTTTTTAAGAGCTGCTTAGTTATTTTACTGATGGCACCGCGAGTCATATAAAAGGACTCCGCAAGTTTTGTCACGTTGGAATCCACATTTTTTTCAATGTATTCGATGCAGTGTACTTCAGAAGGCTTATACCCCTTAAGACTGTTTTCCATCTTCCCCTTATTAAGCCAAACCAGCTTGTTAAATAAGTCCCTGAAACCCGTTAGGACCTGTTCTTCTTTGTTCATGGCCTGTCCTCCAACCCGTTGCGCATTAACACTAGTATATTCAAATTTTTGTTTCTATTTCAACAATATTAAACAATTATTTGAGGGATAGAGGTTTACGTCAAAAAAGAGCCAAAAGTTTCCGGAGTTGGAGTACAGACCGTCCGGGCTATGCGAGTGGCATCGTAGATGGAACATTCAGGCCAGATGCTTTCTTGATAAGTTATGAGAATAATGGATTGCATCTGTAGAAAGGATTGGGGAACAACCAGAGAGTAAGTGCAATACCAGTCAAGTCTGAAATGTCAGGGGAGGGAGGGGAGAGATAGATCAATGTACCAGGCAACGCAGAAAAAGAAAGCTACCGACAGTCTGGAGCGGCCTTTAGAGGCCGCTCAGTAGTTAAGATCGCCGTATTTCTGCTAGGCAGCAGAGGACGTCTCGGAATACCTATACTAATTCCAGTCCGTCCCCCAGTAACCTTTAAACACCTGGTAGAATAAGTAGTTCCCCCCGCCAACGGTCGGAAGCAGCTTTGAATCGATGGCATGCGGCGTATATTTGTACATCGCCCACGTTCCATAGTTTTTGACCCAAATATAATTTTTATAGATAACCCCATTGGAAGTGACAGTCTTATTGTAATTAATTTCTTTCACAAGGACCGGGTAATTTGTAGACGGAGCCTCGAACCACAAATCTTTAAATAATTGCGTCCCCTTTTCGATCTGTACGTCAAAGCCGCTTGTTCCCAAAAGATCTCCGCCGTCCGTGGCTCCGTATCCGAGAGCATAATAAAATCTGCGGCTGGAGCTGCTGACACTATCCGGCGGGGCAGAGATCAGGGACGATTCTTTCTGCAAGGAGGCAATGACTACTTTGGGATTCATTCTTGATTTTACGGCCGCATTATAAATCGCCTCGGATGGGAGCACCGTTTTGTCAATTTCGATCACGCTTCCGTCAGCTTTTTTCCTCCAAATTTGAACAGCATCTTTAAGAATCGAATTTTTTCCCTCAAAAAAGGATTGAATTTCAGTCTGCTTTAAGGATTCAAAGTTAATGAACGGATCGCTGCCACTTTTACACGGACAGGATTTCGGGACCAAGTCATTCAAGAGAATGTTGTTGACCTTATAATCTTCGTACTGAGTAAGGCTCTGATCTGTAAATCCCAATGACTCGTTTTTCTTCCAATTATCGATTTTGCTCTTCTCTTCAAGCAACTGCTCGTTCAGGGGACGAATTTTTGCTTTTTTATTTTTTTCGGAGAGATTCCGTCGCGACTTTTCGATTCCATTCTGGTATTCAACCACTTCGACGAAGTTTCCCTTATCCACATATTTTTGTTTCCCGCCCTTGTTGTCGGCCGACTCCTGCATGTTTCCGTTTTTCTCGTACGTATAAGTCACTTCTAGACCGTCAGAGTGGAATTCGCGTTCAATTTTTCCGCCTTCGTTGTAAAGCAGAATGTTGACCTTATGATCCGGATTGACTGCTAGGCTGCGCAGTTCATTTATGCTGGATAGGGACTTATCTTTCGCCTGAACGCCCGGTGCCGCAGGAAAAACTCCCAGCGCAATCAGCAGCGCCAGAGATGCGCCGAAAATTATTTTTTTATTCATACAGGTTACCTCCGTATACCTATAGATTCACAGCTGCTTCGTGCTTCGTTACAAGTCCCCGGCTTACCGGAACGGATTCGGAAACTTGGAGCGCGAGGCGAAACGCTCCGAGACGCTGTTTCCGGTCCCCAACTGGCCGCTAGCATTGCTGCCCCAAGACCACAGCGTGCCGTCTGCTTTAAGAGCGTGTGAATGAGTTCCTCCGGCGTCAATGGCGATTACATCGGTCAGTGGCAGTGCCGAAGTATCGATCACTTGAACGGGTACCTTTGCGTTCTGCTTAGTACCATCGCCGACTTCACCGTTCGTGTTTTGTCCCCACGCCCAGACGGTGCCATCGGTTTTGAGCACAAGCGTCTGCGTATCGCCGGCATCGATATCGGCTACGTTAGAGATGTTGATAAATGTCGGCGAGAGCCTGGTAGTGGTCGTGCCGTCGCCCAATTTGCCCGAAGTATTTGAACCTGAGCCGTACAGGAAACCGTCCGCCAGAACATAGATGCGGTCAGAACCGACGGCAAAATCCTGGACGTTATCGAGCGGATAACGAACGGGGAGGAGCTGATCCGCCTTGTCGCCTTGCCCGAGGGCACCGTAAGCTCCGTTGCCCCAGACCCAAAGGGAACCGTCGCTGCTCAAGGCGGCACCGAAATCATCGCCGGCGTCAATAGCTACGATATCAGAGATTCCCAATACTTGCAGGGGCTTGAGTGAGTAATCTTTCGTGCCGATCCCTAGTTGTCCGTCGCTGTTTTTGCCGTATGCCCACACGGTCCCGTCTTGTTTCAACGCGAGCGTAAAGTTATTTCCCGCTCTTACTTCCTTCACATTGTTAAGGAACACATTTTGAACAGGAGGATTGGAGACGCCTGTCTTCAGACCGGTGCCCGTCTCTCCGTAAGTTGCGCTTCCCCAAGACCATATTGTGCCATCTTTTCTTAATAACACACTGTGGCTCAGTCCGGCGTCAACCATGGCGATATCTGTCCCTACGCTTTGAACGGGAACCGTCTGATTGCTGGTAGATCCGGTATAACCCAATTTTCCGCTGGCGTTGCTGCCTGCGGCATAAAAAGCGGAGCCGTCGGATTTGACCAAAAATGTTGTGGATTCGCCGGCTGAGAGTAATGAATCATACACATTTATCGCTGCACTTGCAGGAATTGGAGAAGAGGCAAGCGTCAAGACAGAAATCAATGCGGCAGTATGCATACGATTTTTGGCGATTACGTTCCAGAAACGTTTTTTAAATGTGTTCAACACGATACACCACCCATCTCAAATTTTTGAAAGAGATTCCATGTTCCGAAACGGCTGTAACCGATTGATTACCATAGACCAGCTCCTCTCCGTCTTGTAGGCGAATCACATCCTCCTTCAATGTACCAGCAAGAATTTATGATTGTCAATTAATATATTAATTAACATTATTTGACTTTATGACACATATAGAAGAAAGATTAAGGTGATCTGTTTTCACGCGAGGTAGCGGGTAAGCTCCAAAATACGATTAGCACCTCTACAAGCAGATAAATATAGATAGATTTGATTTTTTTACCAAAGTAGAGTCTAAATTTAAGCTTTAAAAATGTTCCCCTCAAATGCTTATTGGAATAAACCTCAGGTTATCCCGATAACCACATCGTTCAAGGTGAAGTTGGGGGGAACGTGCAGACGCCTCAAGCAGGAACGATGTCTGAAGTTGTCGAAGGACAAGAACTTAGAACGTAAAGGAGCCGCATGGTTACGGCTTTTTTGTTTTAACGATACATGTGCTTGTCCCAAATCAAAGACAAGAACATGTATCGTTTTCCGTCGGCTTTTCTTATGGAGTACCCACTCCAACAGAGCCCCGATCCAAACAAGTTGGAATAAAAAAACGATCAACGCATAGTGCCATAGTTTCATCAATTCATTTTCCTTCTTTTTTAACGCAAAAAAACCACACAAATGACCGTACGGCCTTTGTGTGGCGAAAATAGAGATTACCCTCCAGAAAAGTCCACATCATCCCAAATAGGTTATAGGTACGAGATTCCGTTTCGGTACAGTGTTAAAAACATATTTTGAGCATTGTCAACTCAATATTTACCAGCCGACACGGATAATCAAGCCTTTCGGATCGCCAACTTCAAGATAAGAGGATTGACCGTTGACATCGTCATACGGAAACCCGTAGGCCAACCGGTTAATGCTGTGATCGTGCCAAAATTTTGCGTAATAATTGGCCGGCGCGGCTTTATAGTAATTCGACACGTTATTCCAGTCGCTCGTCGTGTACACATGACGATTAATGGCTGCACAAGTTGCCGCATTGGTTAAAGCGCCGTCGCACCGGAAAATATCCTGCGTACTGTAGGGAGCGTATCCGCCGAAATAGTTGGCATTAGCGCCACCCTGGGCGAAAGATCCGTGTATCGGCGCGACGATGCGGTAAGGCGCTTGAACGGTGGCAAGCGATTTGAAAGCGGCCGGAACTTCAGCCTGGAATTTGGTGAAGAGTCCGCTTCGGGTCTCGGATTCCTGCTCACCCGTGGTTCGATCAAAGGAACCGGATTTGTTGACCAGGCGATGCTGAATGGGGAAACCGAATCCATCGACGCGTGTCGTATTGCCGTGATAGCCGGCTGCATCAATTGTGAATTCGGCGAAATCGAAATAGATATCGCGGTTTGGATCGGTCGGATTATTGATATCGGGACCGGCGAATCCATCGTTATAGGTTTTGATGTACAGGGGTGTACCGACGCTAAGGAACATTCGGCCCGCGGTGATTTTAGGCAAGGTGACCCAGGGAGCATCGCTGACCTTATGGTAAATGTTTGCGTAATTGATTCCTTTTTTGGTTAGATGCCCCGGCGCATCATTCAAGGCGGTGGAGATGGGAATCAGATTGCCGTTCAGATCCAGATAGCTCCACTTATTGTTGGCGGGATTAATGCCGATAACGCCCCAGTAGATCTGCTGGTCGGAGTAAGCTCCCTTGGTACCATTCATGACCTTCACTGAGACGGAGCCGCTTGGCGGTGAGGGAATCGAAGATGGAAGAATGTCATAAATTGAGCCGGAAGAAGAGGGAGGCGGTGTGGTACCCGCGGTGTAAGTAAAGACTTCGGTGTCGTAGGCCGGGGTTCCGTTATTGTAAGTGAACGAATACGTAATTACGGAGCCGGCGGAAATGTTTGAGACGGCTTTTTCATATCGGGATTTGCCGGCGTTGTAAGCCATTCTGAAATTTTGCTGCTCGCCGCCGTTCACTTTGTAGTGAACATCGACCCAACTCGTGTTGACGGCGGATTTAAACCATAGGGTGGCCGCGCTTCCGGATAATTCGACGCCGCGCGTATAGTCCGCGGCTTCGGCTTTCGCAGCGAAGATGGAAAAACAGGTCAGAAATAACGACAGGATCAACAGGTAAGACATTCCCTTTCGCATGATCCGTATTCCTCCTTTGAAAATGGGGATAAAATCAGCTCGCAATCGGGTTTAAAAAGGCATCCCCCCTTTGATCTGACGGTATTTGGTTGTCTGAAGCTTAAAAGTGTATGCGCTTACAAAAAAATTATAAACCTTAACGCTCGTATGTGGTAGACATTGGAATTTCGGGAAATGGCCCACAATTTCGGATGAGCATCGGTGTCCATGTATGTATCAAGCTAGGCGCAGGGCTTTTTGAACGAAACGACTTTGGCCCTCGGCACCCAAAATTGTTTCCCCTTTGAGTGGGCGGGCTGCCTTTTACTCAGAGGGGATTTTTTGACGGATACACTTCGAAATCAGCAGGAATGCGCAGAATTTCAGAAATCATTGTATCCCCTCAATGTCTGGTTTATCCGATACAACATCCCATATCCGCATCAGTTGAGTGATGGCCGCGTCAATGGTTTCATACGGAACACCGTCCCGGGCTTGTGTGGATATACCTTGGAGGAATGTATCAAATAAAGAAACCCACACCGAAATATCCGAAGTAGGGGGCAATTCTTCATTTTCTGCTGCCCTCAATAAACAATCTTTCAACCAGCCTCGCACCTTCTGGCGCTCCATGGCAACCATCTCTTGTATATGATTTAATTCAGGGGAACAGTTTACGGCCGACAAAACCAGTAGGCAGCCTAAAGGATGAGAACGGTCTGTCTGCATTCGTGCCGCTCGTCGAAGCACTTGTTCGATTGCTGCTTTGGGAGTCAAGCTGTTATCCCGGAAACTATCTGAAACCTGTCCATATGTGGATTTATATACGTTCATCGCCTCGTAAAACAGCGCCTCCTTGGATTTGAACGCCGCATAAAAGCTCGCCGCCGATATGCCTCCCATTGCTTCGCGGAGCTGTGTAAGTGAAGTCGATTCAAAACCGTGTTCCCAAAATAAAAACATAGCCGCAGCAACCGCCTCATCCCGGTTAAATGCGCGTGGACGTCCCGTTCGTGGCATAAAATGACCTCCTTCATCAATTCTATACTAATTGATCCAGAAGTTATTGACAAGTAAAGTCCGAGCATCCGAAACCATGAAGAATCGTAAGCTAAACGTAGGAAAACATAGAAAAGAAAAAGAGCTGCGTAGAAATCGCCGCTCTTTTAAGCATTCTTTCGAACCTGTGCCGCTATCTCAGATCATCCATGTTAAATAAACATTCATACAGACGTCATCCTTCGACAATTATATTTTTTCCGCAACTGGCCGAAGGATAGGCAGGGGGTGAAGAGCCGTAGTCCGGTCGAGATGAACAAACGCATCGTAGCGGTCCTTCATACTCGAAGGCACGTAATTTCCGAATCGCTCATGATTCGGATCATATACAACGCCGATCGCACGGTGGCCAATGACCGTCTGGAGCACAGAGGATGCCTCGGAGAGTATGACCATGCCGTCCCGCCCGCCTCCGGCCCGGTGCATATAATCTTCCCAGCTTCCCGGTTGTCCGGGCGGCACGGTCATTTTCTCCACCGGAGCTCCCCAGGCGCTTCCGGCCAGCACCTCGCCCTGATAGGTGCCGAAGCCAACGGCAAACACCCGGTGTTCCGGATCTTCCCGCAGCAGCTGCCCCACGTTGACCATGTCCTCTTGCGCCATATCCGTCGCCCGCGCATCCCCGATATGCGTATTGTGCTCCCAGACTATGGCTTTAGCGGAGGACCCGTAATAGGACATAATTCGTTTCAGCTATTCAACCATATGCCGGTCCCGCACATTCCAGGACTGCGGTCCGCCTCGGACCATCGTCCGATAGTAGGCCTCCGAGCTGGAAGTGACCAGCATATTCACCTCCGCATTCAATTCTTCTTCGCTTCCCGGATGCGCCATGCGCCGGCTCTGCATCTGCTTCAGCAGCTCGACTACTTCATCCTCGCAGCTCTCCGAGAGCAAGCCTGCCGCGATTCCATACGACTGATGGTCCCTGCTGTAGGGCTCGAAACAGGCATAGGTCCGGCGGGCCTGTTCAAGCTGAGGAGACCGAGTCTTTTCCAGGTAGCCGATAACGGCCTCCATCGATTCCCACAGCGAATACATGTCTATGCCGTAAAATCCGACCTTCTGCCGCTCGCTGCCGCCACCGTGATTTGCCGCATTATGCGCCTTCAGCCACTCCGCGAATTCGCAAATCTCCGTATTCGCCCACATCCAGGTAGGCCAGCGGGTAAAATCGCCGAGCGCCTCGGACGCCGAGGAATCGGCTCCTGCCTTTCCTTTGACATACCGATTCAGCCGGTAAGCGGCGGGCCAATCTCCTTCGACGCCGATGATGTTGAAGCCCTTGCTTGTAATCAGCCTCTTCGAAAGCTCGGCCCGCACCCGGTAAAAATCCGCGGTTCCATGACTCGCTTCGCCAAGCAGCACAATATCCGCGTCTCCAATGGCTTCAACTATCCGGTCCAGGTTTTCCATCTCGTTAAAAGGGAGAAATAAGGCATTTAGCTCTTTCAAATAGGCATTTTGCCCGGTCGGTTGATCGTTGGAATTCATGAGACAGTTCCTCCTGATGTCGGTTTGAGTAAATTATTTCCGATTTATCTGATCATTAACCGCAAACTATTCGCGCACAGGGGGCCTTTTTTTCATACCTTGTTAGGTAGTTGGGAACTCTATTGAAGAAAAAGGGAATTAACGAAAAAAAGGAGGAATTAAGATGTGGACGATATTCTGGTATACCATCCTTCTTGCTTGTGTTGCGACCTTATTTCTAAGGATAGCCGGTCGAAAATCTATCTCCCAGATGTCGGTACCGCAGCTGGTTATCTTGCTAACAATAGGCGCCGTCATTGGCTCTGAAGTGAGCGGGAAGGGGATGCCGAAGACGATCTTAACGCTAGGAACTTTCATTGCTTTTCTAGTTGTAACCGAGTGGATTACTTTGCGTTGGGACCGTGCGGAAACGATCCTCAAAGGGAAATCGGTACCTGTCATACAGGAGGGTAAATTAGTTGTTCCTAACCTTCGCAAGCTTCGCATTTCCGTTGATGATCTGGAAAAACGCTTGCGAATGGCAGGCATATCGCGTATTGAAGATGTAAAAACGGGTACGATCGAGAGTAACGGCGAACTCGGTTATGAGCTTACTTCAGATGCTAAACCCGTGACAAGAGGTGATTTGGAGGATCTATTTCAAATGTATTTTCCGCTTTGTCTTTGATTTAGGGAAAACATATCGATATGTCGGTACAAATTCCCAGATCGAATGATCTGGCCTTTGGATGAGCTTTTTCACTAGGGGGCAGGGCGGAGGAAACCTTGCAGCACCTCTAAGTATACCCGGCTATACGTCAGCCTATTTCCTTGAAGGAGGACTTCTGTTTTGGATGCGCAGTTTCTAGATTTATTGGCCCAGAGATATGATACGAAAGAAAAAGTCGTAACAGAAATCATCAACCTTGAAGCGATATCCAATCTCCCCAAGGGAACGGAGCACTTTGTCAGTGATTTGCATGGGGAGTTCCAGGCTTTTCAGCATGTACTGAGAAACGGCTCTGGTACCGTAAAAGAGAAAATCAAAGATTTGTTCCGAGAGGTTTGGACGGATAGTGAAATCAATGATTTTGCGGCGTTAGTTTATTATCCCGAAGAAAAAATACAGATGGTTAAAGCAGACCTGTGCAACAAACAAGCCTTGAATCGGTGGTATAGACAAACGATTGAACATATGCTTAAGCTCATTTCTTATGCCTCTTCCAAATATACGCGCTCGAAATTGCGTAAAGCTCTGTCGGAACAGTTTGTATATATTGTAGAAGAGCTTCTATACAAGACGGATTCGACCAACAATAAGGATCCTTATTATGAGGAAATATATCGGCAAATTATTTCCTTGAACCAGGCGGACAAGCTCATTATCGGTCTTGCTTATACGATCCAGCGCCTGGTGGTTGACCATCTTCATGTGGTCGGAGATATCTATGACCGTGGGCCGGAACCCGATAAAATTATGGACAAGCTGATCAACTACCATTCCGTCGACATCCAGTGGGGGAACCATGATGTCCTGTGGATAGGCGCCTATGCGGGGTCCTTGGTCTGCCTTGCGAATATTATCCGCATCTGCGCCAGATACGACAATCTTGACATCATCGAAGACGTGTACGGAATCAATCTTCGCCCGCTGCTGAACTTGGCGGAGAAATACTATGATAACAATCCTGCTTTCAGGCCGAAGCTGCAGCAAGGCCATAACGTGTCGGAATCGGAAATCCTACAGATTACCAAAATTCATCAAGCTATTGCTATGATCCAGTTTAAACTTGAAATCCCGGTTATTAAAAGACGACCTTACTTTAATATGTCTGAAAGGCTTTTGCTTGAGCAGATCGATTACGACAAAAATGAGATCAAGATCGGCGGAAAAACTTACCCGCTGGAAAACACCTGTTTCGCAACTGTAATTCCACAGCAGCCTGAACAATTGCTGGAGGAAGAACTGCAAGTGATGGAAAAGCTGCTGTTCTCCGTTCAGCATTCAGAAAAGCTGGCCAGACATATGAATTTTCTTATGAAAAAGGGCAGCTTCTATTTAAAATACAACGGGAATTTGTTAATCCACGGCTGTATCCCTTTGGATGAAGAAGGAAACATGGAAGAAATGCAGATTGAAGGTAAGACATATTCGGGCCGTCAGTTGATCGATGTTTTTGAATATTATTTACGTTACGCCTTTGCGCACCCGGAAGAGACGGATGATCTGGCTACGGATATGGTATGGTACATCTGGACAGGAGAGTGTTCCTCCCTCTTTGGAAAGAGAAAAATGACTACCTTTGAACGGTATTTTATCCAAGATAAAGAAACCCATAAGGAGAGAAAGAATCCTTACTACCATTTGCGTGAAAATGAAGAGATCTGCCGGAAAATCCTGATGGAGTTTAATTTGAATCCGGATCATGGTCATATCATTAATGGCCACACGCCTGTTAAAGAAATTCGTGGAGAGAACCCCGTTAAAGCAAATGGGAAAATGGTCGTCATTGACGGCGGTTTTTCCAAAGCCTATCAATCCACAACGGGCATCGCCGGATATACCTTGTTGTATAATTCCTTTGGTATGCAGCTCGTCGCCCATAAGAAATTTAATTCAAAAGAAGATGTGTTATGTAACGGAACGGACGTATTGTCAGTAAAAAGACTGGTGGATAAAGAACTGGAGCGGAAGCTGGTGAGGGAAACGAATGTCGGGGTGAAGCTGCAGCAGAAAATCTCCAATTTGAAGAATCTCCTGGAATACCGCTACATGAAATAAAACAGCTGCTAGAAGAAACAAAACCTCCATCGCCGCCGTAAGGAGCAAAGGGCTATGGAGGTTTTAACGTTTAATTGTAGCCCAGATAGGCAATGACAGTGAAATCACCGGGCGAATCTAGGACAAGTCTATACTGTCCGTCGGGTTGATTCGAAGCCAAGGGAATCTTGAGACGTGCGGTTTGACCGGCCACAATGGTATTCGTCCAATTACTCCCAACCAGCACATCTCCGTTCGGGGTAACCCGGTACAGTCTAAAATTAACCCCGAGGCTGATCTGCCCATTGTTTATGAAGTTGCCTTCGATATAAATATTGCCGTGGGCTTGGACCGGCGCCCAAGTATTATTGCCTGTACCCGGTCCGCTAGAGGCCGCGAAACTGATGGAAGCAAAACTGAACAGCAGGACAAGCACGAAAGCGATAGACGTGATTTTTCTTTTCATACCATCTCAAGCTCCTTTTTTCATAGAATGAACTTGACAAGCACTTTCTTTGATCGAGGCGGATGGTCTTTTACGTTTTTGAATCGATCTCAAGTAGAATGTCTTCGCTTGGCCGAACACCTCCCAATAGTAGAATAATTGGGATTTACTGGGCTGTTATGTATAAATATACACGACCTCATATACAGGTGTCTATAGCCGTTAACTAAAGCTTACAGTTTTTCTCGTTCACCCGGTTCTGCATAAAAAGCCAGGTTTCTTACCGCAGCACTTTCATAACAGCGGCGAGTTCTTCATTTTCATAACCTGCGGCTTTCGCTTTGTTGAATAGTCCCATGGCGAATGTAGGAAATTCGTTATTGATACCGGCTTCGAGAGCTTGTTTTAACCACAAATCGGCGGTGCCCATACAGGTCTTGACAGAGCTTTGAGGGTTCTCGTATGCCCCTGCCTGAATGATTTCCCCTTCATATTTGATCATTTGCCCAAGAACGGGTGAAATGTCGGCCATCATAGAACCGAAGGAATCTACGCGATAACCCTCCGATTCAAGAATCCGCGAGCCATGGAAAAATCCGAACATAGCGCCAAACGTCGTTGCAAGTGTAGCTAAATCCCATGCAGATGCTGCTCCCACGGATTCCCCCATATAGATCAGGTTCCCGGCAAGTATTTTAAGAACCGGCTCACTCCGTCGAAATGCCGCTTCAGATCCGGATAGGAAAATAGGGGTGTCAGGCATCCCAATCTGAGCAGGTGTTGCCAGAATGGCACCGTCCAGATAATCCGCACCTTGTTCACGAACTCTCGTCTCACTGTTTCTCGCATCCTGTGGGGTTCCTGTGCTAAGCTCAACCACTAACCGGCCTTCAAGATTTTTTGCAACCTCATGTGAGCCTAGTATGTTACGTGATGCCTCATAGTTGGCAACGCACACAATGACAATTGGGCTTGCGCTCACAGCCGCGGCAGCTTCAGGATTAAATATGGCACCTTCTCGGATGAGCTGCTCGGCTTTTTCACGAGTCCGGTTCCATACCGTAACATGAGTTCCATTCTTGAGCAGGGTACGCGCTAGCGTTGAACCCATCGGTCCTAAACCTATAATTGTTACATCACTCATCGTATTCCTCCTTGAACTCGAACCCATTTTCTCTCCGCGGATTTCCTCATCCATCGGATAAGATGATTGTATTTCAGGATTTGGTCGAAGTATAATGATTGATAATAATGGATGCATCAATAATATTGATATCAGGGGATGGGGAGATAAGACTTGGAACTGTCCGATCTAAAAGTGTTCCTGACAATCGCCGAGGAAGGGAACATTTCAGGTGCAGCCAAAAGGTTGGATTATGTACAGTCAAATGTGACGGCACGGATCCGCAAGCTGGAAGAGGAGCTCGGGGTACTTTTATTTCATAGACATCCCAAAGGGGTGACACTGACCGAAAAAGGAATTGTTTTCAGCGAATATGCGCATACCATTGTGAATTTGTCCGCGGAAGCGGTAAAGACCGTACAAGAGACATCTTATCCGTCGGGCCCTTTGGCGATTGGTGTAGTGGATACGGTGACCTGCCGTAACTTCATGAGCTCTCTGGCTGAATATCAAAACCGATATCCTGATGTTTCCTTATCGATATGGACCGGTAATTCATCTGACCTCTTTACAAAGGTGTTAAATCACCAATTGGATGGCGCATTCATCATCGGTGACTTGAAATCACCTCATTTGGTTGCCGAGAACATCCAAAATGAAGAATTAAAATTAATAACTGGCCAGCTAAGCAACGAGTATCCGGATTTGGCGACAACGAGATGGGCGGTCTCTCCGAAAGGTTGTCCATTTCGAGGTGTTTTGGAAGACTGGCTGCGCAATGAGGGGATACCTCTCGTGAATATGATCGAGATCAGCTCACTTGAAACCATTGTAAGCTCTGTGCAAAACGGGCTTGCCGCCACATTGCTGCCCGCATCGGTTTTAACGGGGGAATATGCCGATCTTGGCATCTATCCGATTCCGGAAAAATACAGATACACTCAAACAAGTCTTATCCACCGCAAAGACCGGTTTAAAAGTAAAGCGTTCACAGCGTTTTCCGATATGATTCGAGAGTCAATGGCAAAAGCCGATGATCTGGTTGGTTAAATAGCGAACGGAAGCGATGAGCATCGACTTAAAAAAATCCATTAAATCAACTAAAACTCCGTGCTTTGGCACGGAGTTTTAGCTTTCATTATATAGGGAGATCGAATCTAATTACCCTAGCTGCTGCGTACCATTGAACCACACGGATTTGATCGACAAGGTATCCGATATAGTAGTGGTCGGATCACCGTTTACGAGAAGAAGATCAGCGCGTGCACCTTCGGTAATACGGCCGCGATCGTGGAGACCGAAGCAGCGAGCCGGTTTGGAAGTAGCCGACTGAAGAGCTTCGATTGGCGTGAACCCGGCCTTCACCAGAAGCTGCATTTCGTGGTGGACACTGGCCCCATGAGCAAGGCCGCCAAGGTTCGGAACGGGAACCGGCGCGACATCCGTCCCTACCAGAATATCAACTCCGGCACGGTGAAGGTCCATCACATTCTTAAAGCTGTTCTCCATATTGCCTTGCGGATACGTATTGAAGCTGGAGTTCAAAATATCGATCCAATCCGGACTTAATTTGGAATGAACACGCGGATCATTCGCCAATTCCGAGGCCGGATTTCCAATAATCGATGAATTTAACACCAAGCACGGTGTAACAAAAGCGCCTGAATCCGCTATGGATTTCACTAACTCGGACGTGTACTCGGGTCTGTCGATAAACAAGTGGCCCAAACCGTCGACTCCAAAATCGATAGCTTCTTGCGATGAACGAGCCGTCAAGACGTGGGCGATAACCAGCTTATCGAACTTGTGGGCTTCCGTCACGGCTGTTTTTAGAATCTCGTCGCTTAATACAGGCAGGCCGGGTGCACCCATGACTGTTCCTTCTTCAATCATGATCTTAATGTAGTCGGCTCCATTCTCCACTTGAGTATGCACATGTTTAATCGCTTCTTCCACCGTCGTCACCTGTGGTATTTCTTCGTGATCGTGAGCGTAAGCGGCCAACATCGCCTCCCGGTCTTCCTCCGATAATTTCTCTAGTTCTTTTAATACGAATTCCGGTATTTCATCTCCATCCGGCAGCAATTCATCCGGGTGCCCGCCCGGAGCGGTGATCGCTGTGCCGGCAGAACGGACGTCTGCGACGTCATTCACATTTTTCAACTGAATCTCGCGCCCTCTTTTAGTAAAATCGCCGTTCATTTCGAGTTCGGTTGTAACGCCGAATTTTAAGGCATCTCGTAATCCGCCGATTGAGGTGTGGACATGTGCATCAATCAGACCAGGCAGTAGAGTCGCATTTTCACCATCGATAATCGCTGCATCGGCCGGAAGATCTCCGCCCACTGAAATAATGGACTTCCCTTTAATGACAATATGTCTGGGCGCAATAATTTGCTCTCCGTCAAAGATCCGTACATTTGTAATCGCCGTAACTTGTTCTAACGCGGCATTTTGAGTTACATTCTCCATTTGAATTCCTCCCAGGTGTTTATCTATCAACAATTCGGAGTATATCTGTTAGTTTTCTAACTGTCAACAAACTAATATTCATTTGACATGCTTATAGGATCCCTGTATAGTTTAAATGCTTACAATTAGTTTTCTAACAATTACAGGGGAGGGGGAACGGTCATGCAATCCCGAAAGGATACGCCTTATCTGGATTTGTTTCAGATTATCGGTCTTAAGTTAAAGAAAAGAGCCGACGAGAGTATAAAAGTGCTGGGATTGAACGCTCAACAAGGAAAAGTAATCGACTATATTTACGAGAACCAAGATAAACATCTTATTCAAAAGGACCTTGCGGATCGGTTTCATCTGCGTGGGGCCAGCATTACAAGCATGCTTCAAGGTCTGGAGCAAAAAGGGTTCATCGAGCGTAAAATCCCGGCCAATAATGAACGGCAAAAAAATATATATGTACTGCCAAAAGCGATTGAACTGATTAAAGACTTTCAAGACTCTTTCCAAAAGGTGGAGAAAGAAATCGTTCAAGTCCTTACCGACGAGGAGAAGCAAGTCTTAAAGAAATTGTTGATCAAAATCAATGAGCGCATATAAGAAGACGGTTCCCTTGTGTAATTATGGAGACATCTTCCTATGCGAACTGTGGCGCTCCGCGTAAATGAAGCGGAGCGCCTTTTGCGTTGCGGGAAGGTTGCAAGTAAGCCGGCATAACCGTACTGGAACAGGGACGTTTTTAACTCATAAGCATGACGTGCTTAATCAGCCGCGCGCTGTTCGGACTTGACGGCTTCCCGCTTACACCTTTACACTGACGATGATTTAAAGCAGCTATTTTGTGACGATTGGAGTGAAGCGAATGGAGCCGTTGATAAGCATTGTGATGCCAACGTATAATCGGGCGCAGATCATTTCCGGCGCGATTGAGTCCATCTTGCGGCAGTCTTACGCCAACTGGGAACTGATCGTTGTTGATGACCGAAGCATGGATCATACGGAAGAGACGATCCGCGAGTGGACGCGCAAAGATGTGCGAATCCGCTATGTGTGCAATGGACGGGAAAAAGGACCGGGCGGCGCGCGAAACACGGGGATGCTGGCGGCGCAAGGCGAATATTTGGCGTTTCTGGATTCCGATGACGAATGGTACCCGTGCCATTTGACCGACAGCATGAAGACGCATGCGCTAACGGAAGCGGATATCAGCTTTGCGCTATGGGTAGAACGGCATGGGGATATTATTTCCTGCAACTTCGATAATAAGGTTGAGCGGGATTTGCTGCATTCGATGCGAACAACGTTCGAAACATGGAATGACGGAGAAACGATTGTTTTCGAAGAAGGTTTGTTCGAGGCGTTCTTGTCGCATACGCGCAATTTTTTTCAACTGAACACGATGATATTCCGCCGGGAGCTCCTTGACGAAGTCGGCTAGATCAACGAACATTTTTACCTGGGAGAGGATACGACCTATCTGGTCCGCTTTTTCGACAACTACAGAATTGCGCTGCAAACCAAACCTCATTCCGTCTACCGGGAGTCTCCCGACAGCCTCTACTTTTTCTGCGACCGCTGGCAGCTTGATCCCGATACGATTCATCTCAACGAGGAATTGTATAAAAAAATCGAGGGACTTAGCTTCAAATCTATCAAGGTGCGCGAGCACATCCGGGATTTGGTCGCTCAGTCCGATTCCGTCCGCAATAAAGCGAAACAACTCTCTTACATTGACATCGGCATCGCGAGCAAATATTATACGCTCAGCTATTTGAATCGTTATGACCGCAAAAAAGCCCTCCGTTATTGCCGCCAATCCCTTCGTTACAAAGTTACGATTTTTAATCTGTTTTTGTTTGTTAAGCTGTTATTTTCAAGCAAGAGTGGAAATGTTTTTTTGAAAAAAGCTCTTAATATCTGGTAGAATTAACCAAAATAAGTTAATAAATAAAAGAATTTCCCCCTCTATTGGAAGATTATTACCCTATCGAAAGTAAACATTTAGAACTACGATAAGGGTAGGTTACAAGAAAAAAAAGTAAATTTTGCTTCAATGCTTTAAACTATTGCCGCTACACCCGGTTACATGACATCTTTTTTTCCTCTCCTTTGCAGCTTTCACTGTTTGTAACATGAGCAGCTGCGATGTACAAACCACGTTTTCTTTTTTGTCTGAATTTTCAAACATCTAGACCCCACAATCGCGTAACCTGCTTACCAAGCATGACCTCATCCAACGCATGGGCGTACGCAAACAACAAGATCCCGCATAGGAAGAACCGCTTGCCGGTCAACATGACTCCTCGCTATCGAACGAAGTTCCTCATTCAGCTTTTCCACGCATACGCATGAGCTTGCTTACTCCGTATGACAGCCACATCGGCACCCGTTTGCCGCAGATTTTGTTTTTTATAACGGCTGAATTACTGCGGCCCGTTCTTTTTCGTTATGACAGAGAAATTCGTGTAAGTGTGTTTACGCTCTGCATTTCCGTAAAAGAATAGCCGGACAACAACGTTCGTTGTAGAAATTAGTACGTTTTAATTTTTCCAAACTACTCCATAAGGAGAGTGTACTCATGTTTAGAGAGATGCATAAGTCCAAAATCCACCGGGCTGTCGTAACAGAGGCCAATTTGAATTACGTAGGAAGCATCACAATCGATCAGGATATTTTGGATGCATCGAACATCCTGGAGAACGAAAAAGTACAAGTGGTCAATATAAATAACGGAGCCAGGCTGGAGACGTATGTCATAACCGGACCTAGAGGTTCGGGTGTGGTTTGCTTGAACGGCGCCGCTGCCAGACTGGTGCAGCCGGGCGACCGCGTCATTATTATTTCTTACGCGATGATGGAGGAATCGGTAGCCCGCACGTATCGTCCGCATGTCGTCATAATGGACGATCATAATCGCATCGTAACGGAGGATTATCAAGAACTGCATTCCACCACGGTGTGATAAAAGACAGAACGGAGGGCTGCCGATTATGAGAACCATCCGTAATTTGTCCGGCGTATTGCTGGCGCGCAAGGAAAACGATGCGGGAATTTTATTCTGTGAAAGCGGTGGGGAGCGTTACTTGTCGTACGGCCAATTACTTGCATCGGCAAGAAGGGCGCTTCATCTGCTGCGTGAGCAGGGCCTTGGGCCAGGCGACTTTGCCGTCATGCAGACGGAAGATAACGAACGGTTTATCCTTCTGTTCTGGGCTTGCGTGCTCGGCGGCATTGTCCCCGTACCTGTGACGGCGGCGCGTACGGACGAAGGACGCAAAAAGCTGATCCAGGTATTTAAGCAATTGGAAGCGCCTACATTGCTCTGCGATGAAGAACTGTGGCCGGGAATTCAAGGCTACGCGTTGAAGCACGGGGAGGCGGAGGCGCTTGCCCAGCTGGAGTCCGGCAGATTGCCGATTGCGGAAGTGGTTGCGGCGGCCGCGGATGCCGGTCGTCCCGAAGCTGAGCCGCATGACGCAGCCGAGACGGACACCGCATTCATTCAGTTTACATCGGGCTCTACCGGAGATCCGAAGGGAGTCGTGCTGACGCACGGCAATCTTCTGTCGAACATGCGCGCCATTATCTATGGGGCGCAGTCGACGGAGCGGGATTCCTCGCTAAGCTGGCTGCCGCTGACGCATGATATGGGGCTCATCGGCTTTCATCTTACGCCGCTGTTTTGCGGCATGAACCAGCTGCACTTGCCGACCTCGACGTTTGTGCTTCATCCGATGAAATGGCTGGAACTTACGCATAAGCACCGGGTGACATGCCTCTCTTCGCCGAATTTCGGTTATGTGCATTTTCTGCAGCATTGGAAGCCGGAAGGAGCGGCGGCATGGGATTTGTCCTGCGTCAGACTCATTTTTAACGGGGCCGAACCGATATCGGCCGCCCATTGCCGCAGTTTTCTGGAGGCGATGAAGCCTTACGGGTTAAAGGAAAATTGCATTTTTCCGGTATACGGTCTTGCGGAAGCGAGTCTGGCCGTGACCTTCCCGGGGACGGAAGATCATCTGAATACCGTTAAGCTTGAGCGCCAATCGCTCGCTGTCGGACAACCTGTACAAATAGCCGCCCACGGGGATCATACCGCGATCGAGATCGTCGAGCTGGGTTTTCCCGTACAAGAATGCGAGGTCCGCATTTGCGAAGAAACGGGAAACATTTCGGCAGCAGGCAGCGTGGGCTTGATTCATATTAGAGGCCGCAACGTGACTAACGGCTACTATAAGCGGCCCGATGTAAACAAGCAAACGATTTCCCCGGACGGCTGGCTGAATACGGGAGATTTGGGTTTCTTGCTGGAAGGTCGTTTATATGTGACCGGCCGCATGAAGGACGTCATTTTCGTCAATGGGCAAAATGTGTATCCACATGACCTGGAGGCGTTAATCAGCGATCTGAAAGGGGCCGAAATCGGAAAAACGGCGATTGCCGCCGTTCAAGATGAGACGACCAAACGGGATGCGATCGCCGTTTTTATTCAGCATCGCGGCAAGACCGGCGGATTTGTCCCGCTGATGGCCGAGGTGAAAAAGCTGCTGAACGGTTCGGCCGGTCTGGACGTAGCATTTGTTGTTCCCGTTCGGCGAATTCCGAAAACGACATCCGGCAAAATTCAACGCTACGTGTTGGCGGAAGCGCTGCGCGAAGGCGAGTTTGCCGAAGCGCTTGCCGAGCTGACGGAACTGGAAACGGCGGCCGCGCTGGAGCGGTCCGATGCGGCAGGCGGCGTTGCCTTGCGCGGGGATATCGGCTTGGAGCCGGCCTCGGAGACGGAAGAGCAGATCCTATCCATCTGGCGCGAGGTGTTGAAAAAGGATTACATAGGCCGGAAAGACGGCTTTCTCGAGCAAGGAGGCAATTCGCTCAAGGCGGCTTATGCCGCCGCCAGGCTGCAAGAGGCATTTGGCGTCGAGCTTACGCTTACCGAATTGTTTTTGAATGATTCAGTGAGTTCGCTTGCCGCTTTGCTGGAGCAAAAGGCGCAGGAAGGCGAAGGAACGGCCGCCATGATGCCGCCGGTAGCCAAAGCGGAAGAGCGGAGGGTTTATCCGGCGACCTCGGCGCAAAAGCGGCTGTTCATTTTAGAAGAGTTGAATCCGGGGCTCCTAAACTACCATCTTCCGTTTGCGGTCCAAGTGAAGGGCCCGCTTGATATCGAACGATTCCGCGCGGCGTGGCGGGCGCTGATAGAGCGGCATCCGGCGCTGCGGACGTCCTTTTATAGGGAAGAAGGCCATGTGATGCAGCGCATCGAGCAGGGGGGCGAGCCGCCGCTTGCTGTCGTTGACGGAAGCGGCTGGACGGCTGCCGAGCTCACGCTGCGGCAGCGCAGCTTCCTGCAGCCGTTTCGTCTGGAGCAAGCACCGCTGCTGCGCATAGAGCTTGTGCGCCTGGACCACGAGTCAAGCGTGCTGCTGCTGGATATGCATCATATCATTACGGACGGAACGTCCATGGGTATTTTGATGTCCGATCTTACGAGGTTTTACGAGGGGAACGCGCCGGAGCCGTTGTCCATTCATGGCGGGGATATGGCGCTGTGGGAGGAAGCGGGCCGTAGCGGCGGCTGGCTGGAGCGGCAGAAGCTTTATTGGCGCGAAATCTTTCGGGACAGCGTGCCGTCTCCGGCGCTTCCGTCTATCCATCCAAGGCCGCAGACGCCAAGCTATCGCGGAGCAATTGAGCGCTTCGAGCTGGAACCGGAACTTGCCGCATCACTGCGGATGATGGCTGCACGCGAGGGCGTAACGTTATACACCGTCCTGTTATCGATTTATTATGCGCTGCTTTCGAAATATACGGGCGAATCCGACATCGTTGTCGGCACGGCAGCCGCGAGACGGATGCGTCCGGAGCTGCAAAACGTAGTCGGAATGTTCGTCAACATGGTTCCGATCCGCCTGCGCGGGCAAAGCGGTTTGCGCTTCGATCAGTGGCTGAAGCAGGTCAATGGGGATGCGCTTGCGGCAATCGGAAACGGAGATGTGCCTTATGAAGAACTAGCCGAGCTGGCTAATGTGAAACGGGAATACGGGCGGAATCCGCTGTTCGATTCGGTGTTTACGCTGCAAAATATGGAGCTGCCCGAATGGCGGAGCAAGGATGTCGTGTATACGCCCCAAGCGATGGACAGCGGCTCGGCCAAATTCGACCTGACTTGGGAGTGCGCGGATACCGGCGCAGGCATCGCATTTACGCTGGAGTATGCGCTGGATTTGTACGATGAGCGGGCCGCCGCGCAATTGGCCCGGCATTATGCAGCGCTGGCCCGGGCAGTCGCCGCGCAGCCGCATGCGGCGCTTGACGAGCTTGATCCCGTCGATGCAGAGGAGCGGGAACGGCTGCTCCGGCTTGGCCGCTCACTCGCCGCGCCGACGCAAGAGCTGTCGCTGCACAGGCTGTTTGAACGGCAAGCGGTGGAGACACCGCAACAGATTGCCGTTGAAATGGGCGAGCTGGCGTATACCTACAGCGAGCTGAACGAACGTGCCAACCGGTTCGCGCGCTCGCTTGCGCGGCGCGGCATCGCGCCGGGGGCGAAGGTGGCGCTGCTGTTACGGCGCTCGCCCGATATGATTGCGGCGATATTGGCTGTGCTGAAAGCGGGAGCCGCCTATGTGCCGATCGACCCGCAATATCCCGAAGAGCGGATTTTGTTTATGCTTCAGGATACGGAAGCGCGGGTGATCGTGGCTGCGGCTGCGACGAAGGAGATAGGCGCCCGTCTTGCCGGAGACAGCATAGATGTCATCGACATGGATGAGCTCGATACGAGATGGGCCGGCGAGTCCGGCCATGATCAGGACATCGACGGCTCGGCGGACGAGCTCGCTTATATCATGTACACGTCCGGCTCGACGGGCAAGCCGAAAGGGATTATGACCTCGCATCGCAATGTGTCCCGGATTGCCCTCCATACGGATTATGTGAGCATTTCGGAAAACGATGCGCTGCTGCAGCTTTCCAATTACGCCTTTGACGGTTCAACGTTCGATTTGTACGGAGCCCTGTTGAACGGCGCAAAGCTGACGCTGGTCGGCGAGGAAGAGGTTGCTGACGTTATGCGGCTGACCGAGCTGATTGAGAGCAGAGGCATTACCGTATTCTTTGTGACGACGGCGCTGTTCAATACGCTGGTCGATCATGAGCTGGAGTCGCTGCGCGGCCTGCGCCATATTTTATTTGGCGGAGAGCGGGCTTCCGTGCCGCATATCCGCAAAGCGCTCCGCGCGCTTGGATCGGGCGTGCTGCTGCATGTCTACGGTCCTACGGAAACGACGGTGTTCGCTACCTGCTATCCGATCACGGAGACGTGGGACGGACAAGGAACGGTCACCGTGCCGATCGGCACGCCGATTGCGCGTTCGGAAACGCTGGTGCTGAATGAGCAGGGCCGATTGCAGCCGGACTGGGTGCCGGGCGAGCTGTGGATCTCGGGAGACGGTGTCGCATCCGGCTATGTGAATTTGCCGGAGCAGACCGCTTCGAAGTTCCGGCCGCATCCATTCCGCGAGGGCGAAACCGTATACGGAACCGGTGACCTAGTGCGCCGTTTGCCTGACGGAAATTTGGAGTTTCTGGACCGGATCGACAGCCAGGTCAAGCTGCGGGGCTACCGGATAGAATTGGGTGAAATCGAAAGCAGAATACTGGATTGCGCGGGCGTCAAGGAAGCGTTTGTGGCGCTGATCGAGAATGACGGCGCGCCGTATTTATGCGCGTATATCGTTGCGGAGCAAACCGAAGAGCAGGCAAGCGTTCGGAGCCAACTGACAGGCAAGCTGCCGGCATTTATGATTCCCGCCGCGTTTGTGCAGTTGGAGAAATTGCCGCTGAACGCGAACGGCAAGGTGGACAAAAAACGTCTGCCTGCACCGGAGCGCGTGGTCTCCTATGAAGCGCCCGCCACAGAAACGGAGATCATTGTCGCAGGATTGTGGCAAGAAGTGCTTCATGCGGAGCAGGTTGGCGCGCTTGACCACTTCTTTGAGCATGGCGGCCATTCCTTGAGGGGGGCCGCATTGACCTCGGCAATCTACAAGCATTGCCGGGTGCGCATGCCGCTTCAGGAAATTTTCAAGCTGCCGACGGTTAGAGAGCAGGCGGCCTGGATCGATAGGGCTGCCAAGGAAGCGTACGAGCCTGTTACGGACGCGCCAAAAGCCGCATCCTATCCGCTCAGCCCGCCGCAGCGGCGCATGTTTTTGGCGGAAAGCATGGCTGATATCGGACTAACCTACCATATTCCCCTTGCGCTTAAACTGTCGGGTGCGGTAGATGAGACGAGAATCGGGCAAGCGCTCCGCAAGTTGATCGAACGGCATGAGCCGCTGCGGACCTCCTATCATTGGATTGACGGTGTTCCGGCCCAGATCGTGCACGATTCGGCCGCCTTTGTTCTGCAAACGGCGGAGCTCGCGGAGACGACGCTTCCGGAATGCATGAACAAGTTTTACCGGCCGCTCGAGCTTGCCGCAGCGCCGCTGCTCGCCGCATGTTATTGCCGGCCCGAACCGGAAGGAGCAGAGGCCTATCTGCTCCTCAACATCCACCACATTGCGGCGGACGGCATATCCGTCAAGCTGCTTTTGGAGGAGTTGACCGCATTGATCGACGGCGCGGAACTTGCGTCACCGGTTCTGCATTACAAAGATTACGCCGTTTGGCAGGAGCGACAGTCCGACTCGGAACGCGCCAGGGCAAGCCGAGCGTTTTGGGCGGAGCAGCTTGTAGAGCCTGCGGCGAAGCTCGATTTGCCGCTGGATCGGCCGCGTGGCGACCGTCAGACATTTGCCGGCGATACGTATACCTTCCACATTCCGGCGGCGCTCGCCGCACGGCTGAAAGAGACGGCCGCAAGCGCCGGAGCGAGCATGAACAGTCTGCTTTTTGCGGCTTACGCGCTGTTGCTCAAGGGAACGACGCATCAGTCGGAATTTGCAATCGGTTCTTTGGCGGCAGGCCGGACGCATCCGGACACCTCCCGGATGATCGGCATGTTCAATCAGTTTCTGCCGATTCGGATGCGGGTGGCAGACGAGCAGCCGATTCTGGCGTTTGTCCGGGAGACCCATGGGCGTTTGCTTGCGGCATACGAGCATGGCGATGTCAGCTTCGAGCACATGATGGAAGCGGCCCGGTATCCGCATGACCCATCGCGCAACCCGCTGTTTGATACGATGCTGATCGTTCACAACCAGTTTGAAGACGAGAAGCTGGCGGCGCGCGGCGACGGCTGGAGCATGGAGCCTTGGCCTGTCAGCCACGGAACATCCAAGCTGGACTTCAAGCTTGATCTATACAGCGATGGCGAAGGCGGTCTGCGGGCAGAGCTGGAGTATAATACGGGATTGTTTCATAAAGGTACGATGGAGCGGTTGGCGGATCGGCTGCTTTACATTTTGGAGCAAACGGCCGCCAGCCCCGACCTGATCTGTGGCGACGTCGTTTTGGCGACGCCTGCCGAAGAAGCCGCCTTTGCGGAATGGAATGATACGGGACATGCATACCCGGCGGAGAAAACGATTCACGAATGGTTCGCCGAGTCCGCCCGGCGGTGGCCGGACTTCACGGCGGTGCGGTCGGCCGAAGGCTCGCTGACGTACGGAGAGCTGAATGACCGCGCCGAACGCATGGCTGCCGTGCTAAGAGGCAAGGGGGTTGCGGTCGAAACGATTGTACCGATTGCCGCTCAGCGCTCGTTGTCCATGATGATTGCCATCATGGCGGTGCTCAAGGCGGGAGGTGCTTATTTGCCGATCGACCCGGAGCATCCGCCTGAGCGGATCCGCGGCATTCTGGAGGATAGCGGGGCCAGGCTGCTTCTTGTGGGGGCGAAGTGGATTCATACGCTCCCGGCTTTCAAGGAAGAAACGCTCGATTTGGACGCGCTTGCGGCTGCCGCCGTTTCGGAGCTGCCAAAGGGCGAAGAAGAAGCGGACCTGTCGCCTCAAGTGGGTCCCGAGCATTTGGCGTATGTCATTTATACGTCAGGCTCCACCGGCAAACCCAAAGGCGTGATGGTTGATCACCGCGCGGTGATCAACCGGCTGAACTGGATGCAGACGGCTTATCCGCTGAATGAGCGCGACGTTATTTTACAAAAAACGCCGATTACGTTCGACGTTTCCGTATGGGAGCTGTTCTGGTGGAGCATTGCCGGGGCTTCGCTTTATTTGCTGGAGCCCGGCGGGGAGAAGGAGCCGTCGGTCATGCTGCGCGCGATTGAGGAGCAGGCGGTTACGGTTATGCATTTTGTGCCGTCTATGCTGGGCGTTTTCTTGCCCTATGCGTCGGACAGTGGCAGGGGCAGCGAGCTGTGTTCCCTGCGATACGTATTTGCGAGCGGCGAAGCTCTCAAGCCCGCGCATGTCGCAGGTTTTTACAGCCTGATCGAACGCGGCGGCGGCCAAGCGCGACTCGTTAATCTGTACGGCCCGACGGAAGCGACGGTCGATGTCAGCTACTACGATTGCCCGGATGCCGGGGCGGGTACGATACCGATCGGCAAGCCAATCCATAACATCCGGCTTCACATTGTGGACGAGCGGATGAGACCGCAGCCGATCGGTGTGTCCGGAGAGCTATGCATCGCGGGTGCCGGTCTTGCGCGTGGATATCGCAACAGACCGGATTTGACGGAGCAAAGCTTTGTTCCGAATCCGTTTGCCGCAGGTGAAAAGCTGTACCGTACCGGCGACCTTGCAAGGTGGCTGCCGGACGGCAATATTGAATATTTGGGACGCTTTGACCATCAGGTCAAACTGCGCGGTCTCCGCATCGAATGCGGCGAGATCGAGCACGCGCTGCTTCTGCAGGCGGAGGTTCGCGATGCCCTGGTGACGGCGGTGACGGACCATACGGGAGAGCCGGCGCTTTGCGCGTATATCGTGACAGCGGACGGGGAGGCACCGGAGGAAGCGAGCCTTCGGTCCGCACTTAAGGAACTGCTGCCGGAGTATATGATTCCTTCGTATTTCGTTGCAATGGAGGCGTTTCCGCTGAGTCCAAGCGGCAAAGCCGACCGCAGCCGTCTGCCGCAGCCCCGGTTCGCTGAACCGACGGCTTTCGGCGAGGCTCCGGCAACGCCGACGGAGCAGGGGCTGGCCGAGCTTTGGCGGGAGGTGCTCGGTCTGGACTCCGGCGAGCCGGACGACCCGGCGAAGATCGGGAGAGAAGCCCATTTCTTCCAATTGGGCGGTCATTCCTTGCGCGCCGCGCAGCTTGCGGGCTTGATCGAGCAGCGTTATGGAGCGACGTTTGCGATGAAGGATGTGTTCGACGCTCCTCTGCTGCGGGAAATGGCGGCCCGCATCGACCACGCGGCCCCCAAGCGGGCCACGGTTATTGCCCGGGCGGAAAGCCGGCCGTTCTACCCGTTGTCGCTCGCGCAGAACAGGCTGTTTGTGCTGCAGCAGCTTTATCCCGATAGCACGGCCTACAATCTTCCGCTCGCTCTCAACCTGACGGGCAAGCTTGATCAGGACAGGCTTCGCGGGGCGATTCAAGGGTTGATTGACCGCCATGAACCGCTGCGCACCAGCTTTGACTGGGCAGACGGCAAGCCGGTCCAGCGTATCCATGAGAGGGTTTCGTTTGAACTCGTCGTGCATGCCTTAATGGATGCGGCGGACTTGAATACATTTGCGCGATTGGTCGTCCGCCCGTTCGATTTGCGAAAGGCGCCGCTAATTCGGGCGTTTCTCGCAACGGACGGCGAAAGTCGGCATACGCTGCTGCTGGACATTCACCACATCGTCGCCGACGGCGTGTCCATGAATGTGATGGCGCGCGATTTCGAAGAGCTGTATCGCGGCGGCACTTTACAGCCGCTGCCCATTCATTATAAAGATGCCGCCGTTTGGCAGCAGGAGTGGATGGCTTCGGAGGCGAGAGAGCAGCAAGAGCAATTTTGGGCGCTCCGGCTAGCGGGCACGCTTCCTGTATTGCAGCTGCCGATCGATTATCCGCGTCCGCCTGAACAAAGCTTCGAAGGCGCCAAGCTTACGCTGCCGATTCCGGCCGAGCTTGCCGAGGGGATCGGAGCGGCGGCGGAGCAATGGGGCGTTACGCCATTCCATATCTGGCTTGCCGCCTACCATACGTTGTTGCATCTGATGACAGGGCAAGACGATCTTATTGTCGGCACGCCGATCGCAGGCCGCTTCCATCCCGCAACCGAGTCTCTAGTCGGCATGTTCGTCAATACGCTGCCGATTCGCAGCAGGCCATCCGGCGAACTGCCGTTCAGAGCGTTCACCGAACAACTCAAAGAAACGGCGCTTTCAGCCCTGAACAACGGCTTGCTCCCGTTTGAGCATATGGTGACGATGCTGGATGTGCCGCGCGACCTGAGCCGCAATCCACTGTTTGACACGATGTTTGTCATGCAGCATATGGAGGCCGGACAGGTCGCAGCGGACGCCTTGCAATTCGAGGCCCAAGTGCCGGACAATCGCGTATCGAAGCTGGACTTAACGTTTGAGATTGCGGATCAGGGCGCAAAAGGCGCAGCCTTGACGATCGAATATGCAACGGCACTGTTTAAAAAAGACAGCATCCACAGAATGGCGGAATGGTATTTCCGTATTGTCGCCCTTGCACTGGCCGAACCGGAACGGCCGCTCGGAGGGATCGGGCTGCTTGACGCCGCGGCAGCGGAGAAGCAGAGCGAAGCGTTCAATCGCACGGCCGCGCCGTATGCAAGCGGCGATACGGTAGAGGTTTACTTCGAAAGACAAGCGGCGGAAACGCCGAGCGCCATTGCGGTTGTTGCGGAGGACGGAGAATTGACGTATGCGGAATTGAACCGCAGGTCGAACCGGCTGGCGCAGGCGCTCAGAAAGCAAGGCGTCAAGCGCGAGGAACGCGTGGCCGTCGTGATGGATCGCAGCCTGGAGATGATGATTGCCATCTTCGGCGTGCTGAAGGCGGGCGGTGCTTATGTGCCTGTTGCGCCGGGCTTGCCGCCGGAGCGAATCCGCTTCATGCTGGACAATTCCGGGGCCAAGCTTGTTTTGAAGAAGGGCAAAGCCCCCGAAGGGCTGGAGACGTTCCTGCCATGTATGGACGTTCATGAGACGCTTGCGCAGGAGCGGGACGACTCCCCTGTGGAGAAGCTGCATGATTCACATTCACTTGCTTATGTGCTATATACTTCGGGATCGACCGGACAGCCCAAAGGGGTCATGATCGAGCATCATTCCGTCGTCAACCGGATCGGCTGGATGCAGAAGCAATACGGACTGGACGCAAGCGCAGTCATTTTGCAGAAAACGCCGATTACCTTCGACGTATCGGTCTGGGAGCTGTTCTGGTGGAGCTTTGCGGGAGCCAAGCTGGTCCTGCTGCCTCCGGGCGGCGAAAAGGACCCTGCTCTTATGATGGATACGATAGCGCGGCATGGCGTAACGACGATGCATTTTGTGCCGTCCATGCTGCACCTGTTCCTGGAGCATCCCGGCTTGCTGCGCGGCGAGGCCAAGCTGGAGAGCCTGAGTCATGTGTTCGCCAGCGGCGAAGCGCTGACTGCGGATCAGGTGCGGCGGTTCCGCGAGCGGATTGGAGTTCCGTTCGATGCCAGGCTTGTGAACTTGTATGGCCCGACCGAAGCGACGGTTGACGTTTCCTATTACGATTGCTCTGACGGTGATATTCCGATCCGAGTGCCGATTGGCAAGCCGATCGATAACATCTCGCTTTACATCGTGAACGAAGCAATGAAGCTCCAGCCTGTCGGCATTGCCGGGGAACTGTGCATATCCGGCGCGGGCCTGGCGCGGGGTTATATAGGCCGACCCGATTTGACGGAAGAAAAGTTCGTCGATAATCCATTTGCGGCGGGTAGTCTGATATATCGGACAGGGGACCTTGCCAGATGGCTGCCTGACGGAACGATCGAATATTTGGGCCGAATCGACCATCAAGTAAAAATAAGGGGCCAGCGCATCGAATGCGGGGAAATCGAGCATGTACTGCTCGGGCATCCGTCAGTTTCGGAAGCGGTGGTCATGAAGCGGGACGCCGCAAGCGGAAGCGAATATTTATGCGCGTACATCGTTTGCTCCGAACCTGCGGACCATCAGGAGTTGCGTGAGTTTGCAGCGCTGCGCCTGCCGGATTATATGGTTCCGCAGGCCGTGGTGGAACTGCCGGCCATGCCCCTGTCTCCAAACGGCAAAATCGACCGGAAGGCGCTGCCGGAGCCGGAGCTTGCGGTGGATAGCGGCACTCCGTTTGTCGAAGCGGCTAGCGATATCGAACTGGCAATTGCCGCCGTATGGCGTGAAATTCTGCAAAGGGACGACTTCGGCATCCATCATCGTTTCTTCGATATCGGGGGAGAATCGCTGCTGCTGGTGCGTGCGCATCAACGGCTGGAGGAGTTGTATCCCGGTGCTCTCGGCGTAACGGATTTGTTCACCTATCCGACGATCGCATCGCTTGCGGCTTATCTGGAATCGAGAAATCGCGAGCTCGCGAGCTGGAGCTGGAGCGGCCTGCCTGTGGCAGACGACTGCGTCAGCAGCGGTTATACCGCGGAGCGTATCGGCAGTGTTCAGTTCCAACTGGACCGGGCGGTCGCGGAAGGGCTTGCTGAACTTGCGGCATCCCGCTCGGTGACCGTGGAAGCTGCGGCTTATGCCGTCTATCTGTACTTCTGGCGCGGGGAGACCGGCATTGGCCGGCTTGTGCTCCCGGCAATGACGGACAACGGGCTGATTGCCCCGAAGGAAATCGACTTTGCGGAGGTTCGCGATTTCGATACGCTGCTGCGGCATGCCGCCAAACGGATGAGCGCGGGAGAATGTTATACCGCGCGGCAGATCAGAAGGAAGCCGCAAGCCAAAGACGGATTTGCCTTATTCCCGTTATTTGCGGGAGCAGCGCGACACGGGTTCAAGGAGCGGGAGGCGCTTCTGGAACGATTCGATGTTGTGCTGTATATGGATGGCGCTGCAGCACCAAGCGGGGCGGAAGGGCCGGAGCTTGGCGGGATATGGACGTACAACGCCCGGCGCCTCGGCAAGGAGGCGGTTCTGGATTGGGCTTCCGCTTATCAGGAGCTGCTGCTAAACGTGGTCGAACAATATCGCGCCGCAACAGGCAGCGCCGTCTCGGGGGCGTAGCATGGGCCAAGTCGTGCTGCGCCTGCCCCTGAGAATACATCTGACAGAAGAAGAAAGGAGCTCTCCTGTGAAAAAAGTATTGGCCATGATAGGGAATATCGCGCTTTATATCGGGGTCTTTTATGCGCTGCTCTATCTGCTTCGCTCTACTTATAATTACGAAGTGACGCTGGCCTTCGCCAAGTTTCTGGATCGCAACCCGGCCATGTTTATGGTCGTTCTGTTCACACTGATTACACTTGTGTATATGCTCATCTTTCGTATCAAAGGATGGATCTGGCCCCATGCGGAAAAAAATCTGTTCCGCGCGTCGGGCTTCAAACGGCTGAGCGCCTCGCGCGTCTTGTTGATGATCGGCCTGGGTCTTGCCGGAAGCTTGTTCAGCATCGGCCTTATCGTCATTGACGATATTGCGCGGCAATTTCCGTCCATTCCCGGGCTGGTCGACGATATGATCCGGGGGGATTCGATCTGGTACGTCATTCTGGGCGCCGGTTTGATCGGCCCGGCATTTGAAGAAATATTGTTTAGGGGACTCATTTTCAGAGAGCTTCGCAGGGTTATGCCGATATATGCGGCCTTACTGCTGCAAGCCGCGGCTTATGCCTATTTCCAGCCGAGCGCGGCGCTTTCGGTCATCAGCATCGGTTCGGGCCTGATTTACGGGTCTCTGTATTTGCGCACCGGGTCGCTGTGGGCGCCTATTCTGGTACAAAATACCGCCATGGGCACAATCTTTTTATTTAAATACATCGGGTTCTACGAATGGTTTGACAAGCTGGGCGATGTTGCGCTGTATATCATTACAGCACTCTGTCTGGCTGCGTTGATTGGAGGTTCCGTCTATGTCTGGCGGACCTCCGGCAACGGCGGTATCGGCGCACGCGCCGGTCAAGCGCTGACGGCTGACGCGCCGTCGGCAGCACAAAAGGGGGTCTGACCGCATGAAAGCGTGGGGAACGATGCTGGCTCGCGTGGCCGTTGTTATCGGCCTGTATTTTGCATGGTTTTTTACCGTGACAACACTATTTTTCGATTATATATATCCCAAGAGCACGTGGTTTGCACAGAACACCGTAACCGTCATTATTTTGAACGATATGGTGGGTTTGCCGCTCATGCTGCTGGCCTGGAGGTTTATTTTCAAAGAAAATCTGTTCAAAGCGGCCCAATTCCGCGTGATGGGCGGCAAATCGGTGGCGATCGCTTTATGGATAGGGCTTGGAGCCGGCCTGTTTACGGTCGCTTTCTCCCGGCTTCCCGTCATTGCATCGGACCAGTACCGGTTTCGCGAATTGTTTGATTACCTGAACCGCGCGGAATGGTATGTATTTCTGGTCTTTCTAATTCTCGGAAATATTTACAAAGAGACGTTGTTCAGAGGCATTCTGATGAATGAGTTCAGACGCGTACTCCCAGTTTGGATCGCAATTGTGATTCAGGGCGTGTTGTACGGGGCGTTGTTCTTTTTGGGAGACATTCCTCTGTCGCTGTACGGTTTTCTCGGCGCGGTTATTTTTGCACTGTTGTATGTTTGGTTTAAATCCATCTGGGCACCGATTACCGCACAAGTCGCCTGTCAGGGCAGTCAGTACCTGCTTTGGCATTACGGGCCTGAGACGACGGACATCACCGTCATGTCCATTGTGATGGCTGTCGCGGCCGCCATGATTGGGGTTGGCATATTCCTTGCGGTCAAGCATCGTTCTACGGTCTCCGCGCCGCTATCTTCCAAGGCGGTGACGTCGGCGTGAAGGGATTGCGAATAGCGGGAAATTCTGTCTTATATTTGGTCATTTATGCGGCCATTGTGATGCTTGTCAATCAAGCGCTCTACAACTGGGTCGGCGATCCCGGGCTGAAAGAATGGATCGCCGGCAATTCCGGCATTGTGCTGATTGTATCCAATATCATCGTGCTTGCCGTCTATCTTCCGCTATTGCGCTGGCAAAAAATTTCGCTTAGGGATTTGGGGTTTGTTCCTGCGCGCGGCGGATCGTTGCTGCTGTCCGCAGGGACGGGCGTCTGGCTCGGCTTGTTTATCGCCACGTTTACCCGTCTTCCGTGGATAAAAGCGACGTTTCCGGCCATTTCCGATCTGGTCGCTTTTGTTGCCGGCGGCAGCCTGATCATTTTTGTGCTCGGAAGCTTGCTGCTGGGGTCTTTGCTGGAGGAATGGCTGTTCAGAGGAATGCTGTTCCATACGCTGCGTCAACGTCTTTCGGTTCCGTGGACGGTACTGCTCCAGGCCGTATTGTTCGGTGCGGTATTTATGAACTTGACGGTTGGCGCATTTGCGGCGCTGGGCGCGATCGTATACGGCGCCGTCCGCGCCGGCTCGCGTTCGCTTTGGGGGTCGCTTGCGGCCCATGTGTGCAGCACCGGCACCTTGTATATCGTGCTGCAATGGGCGGGCGATTGGCAGTCCGGTACGCTTGGATTATTAGCCCTGATCAGCGGACTCGGCATCGCGGCGCATGTGTTGCTGCTGCTGCGCGGGAGCGGTGGAAGGGTAGAAAAAGGAAGGGCCGTCAGCGATTCCATTACTAGCTAGGAGGGAAGGGCGCCATGTTTCAACTGGATTTGCTGGATACCAAAAAAGACACATCCGGGCGGAAAGGGCGGAGCGGAGGCTCCGTCTCCAATGTTTCCCTTAAGGATATTGCGATTGTCGGGATATCCGCCAAATTGCCGCGCGCGGAATCGCATGAAGCTTTCTGGGAGCTTCTGCGGAGCGGTCAGGACCTGGTGGGCGGGTTTCCGGATTCCCGCAAGGAGGAATTGAAGCCGTATTTGCGCCGCATGGAGGCGCAATACGGCTCCGTTTCCTTTTTTGACGGAGCGTATATCGAAGATATTTCAGGTTTTGACTATCCTTTTTTCCGGCTTTCACCCAAAGAAGCCTCGCTGATGAGTCCGGCCCAGCGCCTGTTCCTGCAGACGGCTTGGGGCGCGCTTGAGAATGCGGGGTACGGCGGAGATGCGCTGCATGGTTCGCGCACCGGCGTTTTTATCGGCTATAACGGGGATGCGCTGCATGATTACAAGCGAATCATCGAAGCGCTGGACCCGGACGCCTTGTCGATGGCGGCGCCCGGCAATCTCAGCTCCATGATACCGAGCCGGATTTCGTATTTGCTTAATTTGCGCGGACCGGCAATCAGCGTGGACACCGCCTGCTCCTCCTCGCTGGTAGCGGTCCATCTGGCATGCCAATCGATCCGCAGCGGCGAATGCGAGGCGGCGATTGCCGGCAGCGTCAAAATTAACGTGCTGCCGCTCGATACCGGCATACGGCTTGGCATCGAGTCAAGCGATAACCGGGCCAGAACGTTCGACGACTCGGCGGACGGAACTGGTATCGGCGACGGCGTGATTGCGCTGCTGCTGAAGCCGCTGTCCCGCGCACAGGAGGACGGCGACCCTATTTATGCCGTCATCAAAGGCAGCGCGATGAATCAGGACGGCAGCTCGGTCGGCATTACGGCCCCGAACGCTCTCGCGCAGGAGGACGTCATAGCGCGCGCCTGGCAGGATGCGGACATTGATCCCGAAACGGTGACGTATATGGAGGCGCACGGCACGGGAACCCCACTGGGAGATCCCATCGAAATCGACGGGTTGACGCGCGCCTTCCGGAGATATACCGATAGACGGCAATTTTGCGCCATCGGCTCGCTAAAAACAAATATCGGCCATCTCGACCATGCCGCGGGCATAGCAGGGCTGCTCAAGGCGATCTTGTCGCTTGTCCACAAGCAGCTTCCGCCAACGCTTCATTACCGCTCGCCGAACCGCAACATTTCGTTTGTGGATTCGCCCGTTTATGTCAATGACGAATTGACGCCATGGGAGACGGACGGCGGAGCAAGAAGATGCGGAGTAAGCGCGTTCGGCATGAGCGGGACCAATTGCCATGTAGTGCTGGAGGAGGCTCCCGCCGGGATCCCTTCGGCTCGCTCGGACAGAGCGGAGCTGTTCTGCTTGTCCTCGCACAGCATGACGGCGCTGGAGCGGCTCGTGCTGCTGATGCGGGACTGGGCTCTGCAGCATCGCGCCGACGAGAGCCGCAACTTGGCCGACCTTTGCTACACCTTGGCCGTCGGCCGCGGAGCCCATCGGTATCGCCTGGCGATTGCGGTGAGCGGCTGGGAAGAGCTTGTCCAGACCCTGCATGCCGCAGCCGAAAGCGGCCTTACCGACATTGCGCTGCCGAATGTCCGCTTCGGGACGGTTGACTCGGCTGCGGCCGGGAATATGCGGCAGCAATCCCTTCCAAACGAACGGAAAATGGAAGCGCTGGAGCTGGGCCAACGTTACGTGGGCGGATACGAGATCGACTGGAAGGCGATCTACTTAGGACAACGCCGAAAGCGACTGACGCTTCCGACGTATCCGTTCGATTCTCACCGCTGCTGGGTAGAGGAGGCGGGCGCCGGAGCGGTGCTTCATACGCCATTTGCAGCCTGGAGCGGAAATTCTCTCGGTGGAGATATTCCCGAGGAGCTTCAACAAGAAATGAACGAGACGTTTGCCAGATGGCAGGCCGCGTTGGAGCAGAGCGGCGGGATGACCGGTAAGCGCCGCAGCGGTGTTGCGTTAACCGGAGAACGCTCCGGCCTGGAATGGGAGCAGCATGTCGCGGATGTCTGGGGAGAGCTGCTCGGTTATGACGAATTGCCTGCGGATGCCGGGTTTTATGAGCTGGGCGGAGATTCCATTATTGCGCTCAAAATTGTAAACCGGCTCAGCGAGCTTGCGGGCGTCCACATTCAGGCGGCGGATTTGCTGGGGCATGCGGATCTGCCTTCGTTCACGGCACTGATCGAGCAGCGGGTCAGAGAGAGCGGCACGGAGACAGCGCAAAGAACGAACGCTCAGCACGATCGACAAGAGGGAAACGGCGGACACGAGGCGGACAGCGGTCATGACGGGCAAGCGGCGTCCGGGGTCCGTGACGGAGCAGGAGCAGGGGCGGACGGCGGGAAAGTCGGGCCGTTGACAGGCCAAGCGTCCGACTCTTTGTCCGGCGATACGCTGGAACCGATTCCAAAGGCGGCTCCGCAAGAGCATTATCCGGTTTCATCGCCGCAGAAACGCATGTATTTGCAGCAGCAGGCAATGCCGGATGATTGCAGCTACAATTTGCCCGAATTGTTGCACTTGGACGGCGCGATTGATGCAGACCGGCTGGAAGCCGTCCTGCAAGCAGTCGTTGAGCGTCACGAGACGCTTCGCACCACCTTCCACGTCATCGACGGAGAGATCAGGCAGCGCATTCACGCCGCCATTCCATTCCGCCTGATTCGCATGGAGGCCGATGAAGCGGAAGCGGACGGCATGCTGCAAAGCTTGTTCCGGCCGTTCACGCTCGATAAGGCTCCGCTGCTCCGCGCAGCCTTGCTGACGCTGGGGCCCGAGCGCCATGTACTGTTTCTTGATATGCATCATATCGCATCCGACGGCATGTCGGCGGGCATTCTTTTGTCCGAGCTGATGACTTTATATCAGGGGGGAGTATTGCCGCCGTTGCCTCTGCAATACAAGGATTATGCCGTATGGCAGGAGAACAGGCCGCTCTCCGGGAACGCCGAACGGTATTGGCGCGAGCAGTGCCGGGGAGAATGGCCGACGCTTGCGCTTCCCACCGATTCCCCGCGTCCGCCCGTCAAAGGCAATCGCGGCGAAACGTTCGATGTGTACGTCGAGGCCGGTTTGACGGCGGGCGTGCGCAGCCTCGCGGCCGAATCGGGCGCGACACCGTTTATGGTGCTGCTATCGGCATATTACACTTTCCTTTCCCACTATACAGGGGCAGAGGACATTGCAGTCGGCACGCCGATTGCGGGACGGAACAGGCGCGAGCTGGAAGCGATCGCGGGCATGTTCACCGGTACGCTGGCGCTGCGCGCTTATCCGCGCGCGGACAAGCCGTTCAGAGCCTTTTTGTCCGAAGTGAAAGAGATGGCGACCGGAGCTTACGCCCACGCGGATTATCCATTCGAGGAAATCGCGCAATGGGTGGACAGAAGGGACGCTAGCCGGAGTCCGCTGTTTGACACGATGTTCATCATGCAGAACTTGGGTATTCCAAATGCTTCATCTGCTGGTTTATCGTATCGCCACCAGCGTTTTGAGCATGGCACGGCCAAATACGATTTGATGATTCAGGCTGTGGAAACGGGTGCGGAATTGCGGCTTGTCGTGGAATATAATGCCGATTTGTTTCGTCGCGCGACAGCCGAGCGGTTCATGCGGCATTATGTGCAGCTGCTGCGCAGCGTGACGCTACGGCCCGACGCCGCGCTCGGCGAAGCGGAGATGCTGACGGAGGAGGAGCGCCTGCACATGCTGGCGTTGGGGAGACGCGAAGCGGACTTTCCGCCGCCGCGCTGTCTGCATGATTGCTTCAAGGAACAGGCGAAGATCGTTCCGGGCCTCCCGGCCGTGTCTTGCGGCGGTGAATCCCTGACCTATCTGGAGCTGGATCGCCGCACCGATGCGCTGGCACGAACCTTGCGCGACAAAGGTGTGGGACGCGGCAACGTCGTCGGCATCATGGCGGAACGCTCCATCCCTATGCTGACCGCTATGCTCGCCGTGATGAAAGCCGGAGGCGCATATATGCCAGTGGATCCGCATTATCCCGAGGAGCGCATCCGCTATATGCTGGAGGACAGCGGCGCGGAGCTGGTATTCGCGGACGGCACCCGTTCCGGAGCCGCAGCCGTCGTGCCGGCCTCCTTGCAGGTGCTGGACATCGCGGATGAGACGCTGTTCTCCGGCGGAGACGATACCGTTGCCGCATGGCCGCAGGACGCCGCCGATCCGATGTATGTCATCTATACCTCCGGTTCTACGGGTCAGCCGAAAGGCGTCATTGTGCCGCACCGCAGCTTTTACAATTTCGGACATTCGCTCAGGACGTTTTTCGACGGACAATACGGCGAGAGAGACAGATGCCTCAGCCTGACCAATATTTCGTTTGACGTCAGCGTAGCGGAGTTGTTTATGCCGCTTATGTTCGGGGCTTGCACGGTGCTTTACCCGGATCCGAAATTGCTTGATCCGCGGCGAATTGCCGAAGTGATTGCGGAAGATCGGATTACATTCGCTTATTTGCCGCCGTCTTTGCTAAAAGAGGTTGCGCGGCTGCTCGAGCAATCGGCTTCCGCGATTACACTCGACAAAATGCTCGTTGGAGTAGAGCCAATAAAAGACGAAACGCTGGAGCTGTATACAAAGCTTAATCCAGAGATACGGATTATTAACGGCTACGGTCCTACGGAGGCGACGGTCTGCTCCAATATGTACGCATACAAGCCGGGCGCTTATCGCGGCGGTTATGTGCCGATTGGCGGGCCGATGCACAATGTCGAAATTTATATATTCGGCTATGGCGGCCAGCTTGCTCCAATCGGTACAGCCGGGGAGCTGTATATTGCCGGCAGCGGCCTTGCCGACGGTTATGTGAACAAGCCGGATATGACAGCCGAGCGCTTTTTGCCCCATCCGTACCGCGAGGGGCGCTTCATGTATCGCACCGGCGATATCGCAAAGTGGCTGCCGGACGGCAACGCGATGTATGTGGACCGGGCCGACCAACAGGTAAAAATCAGAGGCGTGCGAATTGAAATGAACGAGATTCGCTCGCAATTGATTTCCCTTCCCGAGGCGGAGGATGCGGTAGTGGTCGTCCGCGAGCAGGCAAGCGGCGACAAGGAGCTGTGCGCATATGTAGTCGCATCGGACAAGCTCCCCTCGCGGGAATGGCGAAGAAAGCTGAAAAACAAGCTGCCGGAAGCGATGATTCCGGCCTATATCGCGGCGATTGACGCGATACCGCTGACGCCGAACGGGAAAGTGGACCGGCGCGCCCTGCCGGAGCCGGAATTCGGGCTTCGGGAGCGTGGAGAGCCCGTTCTGCCGCGAGACGGGATGGAAGAGCGAGTCGCCGCTATTTGGGAGGAAGTGCTGGGCGATACGGCCGGGCCAATCGGCGTTCACGACGACTTTTTCGAGCTTGGCGGCCACTCCTTGAAGGCTGCCGTGCTGGCGGGCAAGCTGCAGCAGGCGACGGGCGCCCTAGTTCCGCTCAGCCTGATATTCGAGCTTACCTCCATTGCGGAAATGGCCGCCTGGCTGAAAGAGCGGGACGGGGCCGCTGCCGCGTCCGAGCCGATCCCGAAGGCGGAGCGACGCGAGTGGTATCCGATGTCGCGCGCCCAGCGCCGCCAATACATGATGCAGATGCTGGCCGGTGACGCGACGATGTATCATGTGCCGTTCGCGCTCCGCTTGCAGGGCAGGCTGGATGCGGCGCGGCTGGAAGACGCGTTTACGGCGCTGATCACTCGCCACGAAAGCTTGCGGACGACCTTCCACATGACAAAGGATGAGTTCAGGCAAACGGTCCATCCGCCGTATGCGTTTAAGCTGGAAACGCTGGATCGCACAGCGTTGACCGGAGACGAAGCACTGTGGATAGCACAGCCGGACGGCGCCCCGGTGACGAGGCTGATGGAAGTCTTCCAGCGCCCGTTCCATCTGGATAAGCTGCCGCTGCTGCGGGCGGGGCTGCTGGAGCTGAATGATGAAGAACATCTGCTGCTGCTCGATGTTCATCACATTATTACGGACGGCGTATCCTCCGGTTTGCTGGTGAATGAGCTGTCGCAGCTGTATGCCGGACAAGCGCTGCCGGAGCTGCGCGTGCAGTACAGCGATTACGCGGTGTGGCAGGAAGCCGGATTTGCAAATGCCGCTTATGCGGAGGATGAGCGGTACTGGCTGGAAATCTTCGAAGGCAAGCTTCCTGTGTTGGAGCTGCCGACGGATCGACCGCGGCCGTCTCTGCCGAGCTATAAGGGACGCCGCCATTCATTCCGGCTGGATCCGCGGACAACGGCGGATGCGCGAAAGCTGGCGCGGGAAGCGAAGACGACGCTGTATACGGTGCTGCTGGGCGCTTTTGCCGCGATGCTGGCCAAATACAGCGGGCAGGCCGAAGTGGTTGTGGGCACTCCCGCCGCCGGCAGAGAGCATGCCGATACGCATAGCATGATCGGCATGTTCGTCAACACGCTTGCACTGCGGACCAGGCCGGAAAGAGACAAGACGGTACGGGCCTACATGGCGGAGCTGCATAACCATGTCGTAGAGGCGCTTTCGCGCCAGACGTATCCTTTCGAGGAGCTGGTTGAAGGGCTGAAGGCAGATAGCGACAGAAGCCGCAATCCTTTGTTTGACGCCATGTTTGTCTTGCAAAATATGGACCGGGCGGTGATGGAAGCAGGCGGCCTTGTCTTTGGCGAAATGCCGTTTGAGGCGAGGACAAGCAAGTTCGACCTGACTTTGGAAGCGATAGAACGGGAAACGGAAATCGAGCTTCAACTAGAATACGCCACAGACTTGTTTAATGAGAGAACCGCGCGGCGCATGGCTGAAAGCTATACCATACTCGTGCGGGAGATGTGCAGATCTCGTGATCGCACGGTCGGCGAGCTTGAGCTGATGAGTGAAGGCGAGCGGGATCGATTGCTGGCTCTGTTGGCCGGAGGAAGCATGCCGGTACAAGCCGCAAGTAGAGAGGGGAGCAATGGAAGGATGGAGATTCGAGCTGAAAAAGGCATGACGGGCCGGCAAGGAGACGCGGCAGCGGCTTCCACGCAAACAACGGCGGAATGGACGGGGTTTGTGCAGGAAGTGGAGCGCCAGGCGGCGCGCACGCCGGATGCGGCGGCGATTCAATTCGGCGCGGAGACGGTGACGTACGCCGAGCTGAACGAACGCGCGAATCGGCTTGCCCATTCCTTGCGGGCGAAGGGCGTGGGTCCCGAGCGTATTGTCGCGCTGATGGCGTCCCGCAGCCCGCTGCTGCCTGTCGGCATTTTGGGTGTTCTGAAAGCCGGAGGCGCATATGTCGCCATTGATCCCGCTTACCCGAAAGAGAGGATCGACTGGATGCTTGAGGATTGCGGCGAAGCGCTTCTGCTGACGGAAAAAGCATATGCAGGAGTCGTTACGGAAGCCGTTGCCGAGTGGTATCTGGACGATCCGGAGCTGTATGCGGCGGACAGAGGCAATCCGGAATTTGTCCATACGCCGGACCATTTGGCATATGTGCTGTACACGTCGGGCTCGACCGGGCGTCCCAAAGGCGTGATGATCGAGCATCGCGGGCTGTCGCATTTTATCAGCGGCTTCCGAAACCGGATTCCGTTTGAGAAGGGCCAGAGCATCCTGGCGATGGCATCGGCCTCCTTTGATATTTTTGTCGTTGAAAATCTGCTTCCGCTCACGCTGGGTATGCGGATTGTACTCGCGAGCGAAGAGGAACGGGGCGACGCCGCCTTGCTGCAAGGCCTGATTGATGCGCACGGCGTCGATGTGCTGCAAATTACGCCGTCGCGCTTCAAATGGTGGATGAATCAGCAAGGCGAAACGGACGGTTTGCAGAAGCTGCGCATATTGATGATCGGAGCGGAGCCGCTGACGGCCGATGTGCTCGGCAGGCTGCGCGCCGCTACCGGAGCCAGATTGTTTAATTTGTATGGTCCGACGGAGACGACGGTGTGGACCTCAATCCGGGAAGTGACCGAAGGGGAGGACATTTCGATCGGCACACCGATCAAGGGTTCCCTCATGATGGTGCTTGACGAAGGACTGAAACTGCAGCCGACAGGCGTGACGGGCGAAATTTGTATCGGCGGGCCGGGCGTCGGGCGCGGGTATCTCAGCCATCCCGAATGGGATGTCGCTTTTGTGCCGAATCCGTATGCGCCGGGCGAACGCATGTATCGCACGGGCGACCTTGGGCGCAGGCTTGAAAATGGGGAGTTTGCCTATGCGGGACGCCGCGATTTCCAGGTGAAAATCAGGGGACACCGGATTGAAATCGGTGAAATTGAGCAGCTGCTGCTTCGCCATGAGCAGGTGAAGGAAACGGTCGTCACCGCGTTCCAGGAAGAGGATGGGGAATATGCGCTTTGCGCGTATGTCGTCATGCAGAACGCGGCTGCAGCCGATGCGGAGCCGGACATCGCCGCGTCATCCGGCCGGTTGACCGCGCAGCTGCGCGAATATCTCGGGGACAAGCTGCCTTCATATATGATTCCGGCCTTCATGGTCGTTTTGGATGCGATTCCGCTTACGCCTACGGGCAAAATCGACAGAAGGTCGCTGCCGAAGCCGGGACCGGCCGATGCGGGCAAACGCGAGCTTGTTCCGCTGTCGACGGATACCGAGCGCAAGCTGGCGGAGATTTGGAAGGAGCTGCTCGGTACGGATGCGATAAGCGCCAAGGACAGCTTTTTCGATCTTGGCGGCCATTCCCTGAAGGCGGCGGGCATGATCGGCCGCATTGCGGAACGCTTTGGCATCCAAATGCCGCTGCGCGATATTTTTATGAATCCTACGCTTGAAGGTTTAGCGGCCCATCTGGACACTAGCGGAACCGCGGCGGCCGCGCGCATTCCGAAGCAGCCGGAGCGTGAGCATTACCCGATGTCCAGAGCACAGCGCCGCCAATATATGATGGGGCTGATCTCGGACGAGGCAACGATGTACCATGTGCCGTTCGCCGTGCATATGCAAGGCAAGCTCGATGTGGAGCGGCTGGAGGAAGCTTTCCTTGCGATAATGCGCCGCCACGAATCGCTCAGAACGACGTTCCATCACGAGGAGGACGAGTTCCGCCAGCGCGTGCATGCGGAGCCGGTCTTTACGCTGGAGCAGGGCGCCAGGCTGAGAATGGCGGCGGGCAAGCTGCTTGCGGAAGGCGGAGACGAAGGATTGTTCGGCGGTATCAGCGCGCTGATGGAGCGCTTTATCCGTCCGTTCGATCTCGGCAGTCTTCCGCTGTTCCGTGCCGGATTGATTCCGCTTGGCGAGGAGCGCCATCTGCTGCTGCTGGACTTGCATCATATTATTACCGACGGCGTCTCCGTCAGCGTCCTGCTGCAGGAACTGACCACTCTGTACGGCGGCGGCGAGCTGCCGGAGCTGGATATCCAGTACCGGGATTACACGGTATGGCAAGAAGAACAAATCGGCAGCGAGGCCTATATGGGTCATGAGCGCTACTGGCTGGAGGCGTTCGAAGGGGAGCTGCCGACGCTGGAGCTCAAGACGGCTTTGCCAAGACCGGAATTGCAAAACTTCAAGGGCAGTCTGATCAACTTCAGACTGGATGAGGAGCTGACGCTCAAGATTAAAGCGTTTGCGCGCGAGCGCGGCACGACGTTGTACACGGTGCTGCTCGGGGCTTATTCGATGCTGCTGAGCAAATGGAGCGGTGAGGAGGATATCATTGTCGGCACGCCGGTAGCAGGCCGTAATCATGCTCAGTCGGAAGGGCTGATCGGGATGTTCGTCAATACGGTCGCGATTCGCAGCTTCCCGGAATCGTACCGGACCGTCGGCGATTATTTGTCCGAGCTGCATGAGGATGTGCTGCGGGCGCTGGAACACCAGAATTACCCGTTTGAAGATTTGGTGCAAAAGCTGGGAATCGAACAGGACCGCAGCCGCAATCCGCTGTTTGATACGATGTTTATTTTGCAAAATATCGATCGCGTCGCTTACCGTTCGGGCGGCATTGAATTCGATCCCAAGGAATTCGATCCGGGCGTAAGCAAATTCGATTTGACGCTTGAAGCGGCGGAGCGGGACGGCAAGATCGGCTTTACGCTGGAATATGCGACAAGTCTTTTCCGCGAAGAGAACGCCTGGGCGCTGGCGGATGATTATACGGCGATCATAAACGCGCTGGTCGAAGACGGAGCAAAGAAAAAAATCAGTGCTGTGCTTGCGGCAAGCAAGCTTGTTGAACCCACATTATAAGCCTAAGGAGGCGGCAATGATGAAGCTGTCGATGGAAAGAAAACCGTTTAACGAGTTTTGGATGAACTGTATGCTGAATCAGGGGTTTTCCATTGCGGTGTCGGTGGAGCCCAGCTACAGGGATGCGGCGTATTTGAACATTTACCGGTACTTTCCTTGGGAGGCCGCAACAGACAAAGACTTCCGCTATCCGACTATTGACACGCTGTATTATATGGACGATCCGGCCAGATTCCCGCTGTCGCAGGTGTTCCGCTATATCGAGCCCGGTCATTTCCGCAGCAAGGAGACGGTGCCGGATGAAATCAGGGCGATGCTGGAAGGCGGACGCAACTTGAGCGTAAACGTCGATCTGTATGACTGGCTGCCGGGCAGTATGGCCTGGAAAAAGTTCCATTGGTATCATTATTCGCTGTTTAACGGCTACGACAAGGAGCGCGGCACTTTCTACGTTATTGACGATACGCTTGCGGGCTACGAGGAGCACGAAGTGCCGGAGGAAAGGCTGCTCAAGGCGTACGGCAACTCGGAATACAACGTGAACCCGAGCTATTTAGGGCCTGCCTTCTACGTATACAACTTGCATGAAAAGATTCAGCCCTACGAGTTGAAGCTGGCAGAGGTGGTGGAAAATGCGGAGCGGCTGGCAAGGGAGCTCGGCGAGTTCTCCATAGAGGGCATGTGGAATGTAGATTCCGACCCGGAGAAGAAGCAAGCTCATTTGACCTATGGCCTTGTCGGCGTCAACATCATTTGCAACCGGCATATCGCCAACATGTCGCTGCTTCGCTCCATGCGGGAGAAGGGGCTGATCGGCGAAGCGCTGCATGAGTCGCTGTCCGGTCAGCTTGGCGCAGTGAGGGACGGATGGGATCTGCTGAAGGACCGCTTTGTGACGGGGGACTTCGAACGCGGCAGAGAGCTGGCGCTCGCGGACGATTTGTTCGCGAAGGAAAAAGCGTTCTGGACCACGCTTGTCGCCGGCGCGTAAAGGTCGCTTGCTTCAACATGTTACCCGGGAGGCGGGCGTTATGACGATATCTTTAATTTGTTTGCCCTATGCAGGGGGCTCCGCTCAAGTGTACAAACGCTGGACGAACCGGCTGCATGCCGGCGTGCATCTGGTGCCGGTCGAACTGGCGGGCAGGGGAAGCCGCATGGACGAGCCGTTCTATGCGGACGCGGCGGAGGCCGTGCGGGATTTGCTGCCGCTGGTGAGGGAGACGGCGCTTGGCTCCGACTCCTATGCTTTATTCGGCCACAGCATGGGCAGCCTGCTCGGGTATGAAGTGCTGCATGCACTGCGGGAAGAAGGATTCCCGCTGCCTGCGGCAGTCTTCCTCTCCGGCAGAGGGGCACCGCATTGCGAGCTGAAGGAGGCTCGCCGGACCCATATGCTTCCGGATGACGAGTTTCTCGAGGAAGTGAAACGGCTTGGCGGTATGCCGGACGAGCTGTTCCGGCATCGGGAGCTGCTGGATATGTTTATGCCGATCCTAAGAGCCGACTTCAAGCTTGTCGGAGAATACGAGCATCGGATCCGGCCGCCGCTGCCGCTCCGGCTCACCATCTTGAGCGGTAAGGATGACGACTGTGTCAAAGGCCCGCTCTGTGAATGGGAGCATTATGCGACGGGAGGCTGCGAGGTGATGCTGTTTGAAGGCGGACATTTTTTCCTGCATGAGCAAGAATCCGATGTTGTAGCGGTGATAAACAAAATGCTGACCGAGGCGCCTGCCCCGATCTGACCCTGAGGAGCGTGATGAAAAAATGCTAAACAAACATGCGATATGGTTTCCCGGTCAGGGCTCGCAGCGCGTCGGAATGGGAAAAACGCTGAGCGAGCGGCACCCGGTTGTCAATGCGACGATGGAGGAAGCGAACGAAGCGCTGGGCATTCGCCTCGACAGCCTGATGTTTGAGGGACCGATAACGGAGCTGACGCGGACGGACAACGCCCAACCCGCCATTCTTGCGCTGGGCGTGGCGATGTACCGCGTCTACAGCCGGGAATGGGGATACCTGCCTGCGATGGCCGCCGGCCACAGCCTGGGCGAGATTACCGCATTAACCTGCGCGGGAGCCATAACGTTCCCGGATGCGCTCAAGCTCGTACGCCGCCGCGGCGAGTTGATGCAAGGGGCCGCCGCTGCGGGGATCGGCGCGATGGCCGCCGTGAACGGGCCGAGTCCTGAGGTTGTCGCCAAAGTATGCTTGGAAATCAGCACAGCCTGTACCGACAGAAATCGTATTGTAGTGGTTTCGAATATGAATTCAACGCGACAAACGGTGATTTCGGGCCACAAAGAGGCTGTCCGTGAAGCGTCCGAAAAACTGTCCGCCCACGGGGCCGCAGTCATTCCGCTGCAGGTAAGCGCGCCGTTTCATAGTCCGTTGATGGCGCCGGCGGCGGCGCAATTTGCCGAAGAGCTGAGCCGCGTACCGTTTGGAGAAATGGATTTTCCCGTAGTTTCCTCCTTAACGGGTCTGCCTTACGGAGATTTAGTGGAGATCGCGGGTATGCTGGCAAGGGGATTGACGGACCCCGTCAATTGGCCGGCGGTCCTTGCCTTTCAGAAAAGCATGGGCGTTGCCGCTGCCGTGGAACTGGGTCCGGGCAATGTGTTGAAACGCCTGGCTCCACCGGACGACGGACTGCGTGTATTCGCTTTTGACGACAAGGAAGATGAGGCGCATTTGGCTGCCGCAAGCCGGCAAACGGACGCTTATTCGATTGATCTGCTAAATCGTTGTCTGGCTATCGCCACTTGCGTCCGCAACCGCAACTGGAACGCGGCCGAATATGAACAAGGCGTCGTTTCGCCTTACCGCGGCGTGCAGCAGTTGGTCGATCGGCTGCGGGAGACGGGAGAGCAAGTGGCGGAAGCGCATGTTCGGCAAGCGCTAGCGATGCTGGAATCGGTGTTTCGCACCAAAGGCACGTCCGCCGAAGAGCAAGAACGGCGGCTTGCAAGACTGCAGGGTGAGTTCGGCCTGCGCGGCTTGCCAGGCGGTTCTCCTGCCGACCGGCCATACGCGGGCAATCTAGTATAGGAAGGAGCGGGGGCATGGGTATCCGGCTGAACAATGACGAGTTGGATCAAGATAGAGTCCGGCGCCCGGCGGAGCTGCCGTCTCCCGTGGAGATTTTGCAAGCATTGATCCGCTTCAATACAACAAATCCGCCGGGCGATGAAGCCCCATGCATCATGTATATCCGGCAACTGCTTGAGGATGCGGGCATTGAGACGCGGATCTGTGCGCTTGATCCGGCCCGGCCCAATCTGATGGCCAGGATAAAAGGCAGCGGGGAGGCACCGCCGCTGCTGCTGTATGGGCATGTCGACGTCGTTGGCACAGACAAGCAAGCCTGGAGCCGCGACCCCTTCGGGGGCGATATTCATGACGGCTTCGTCTGGGGGCGGGGCGCTCTTGATATGAAAGGCGGCGTGGCGATGCTCGTATCGGCTTTCCTTCGCGCGCATGTCCGCAAGCTGCCGCTGCGCGGCGATCTCATTCTGGCGATTGCCAGCGACGAGGAAGCTGGGGGCAAATACGGGGCTTCCTTCCTGGTAGAGCGGCATGCCGATTATTTTGCAGGCGTAAAGTATGCGCTCGGCGAGTTCGGCGGCTTCTCGTTTCATGCACTGGGGAAAATCTTTTATCCGATTATGGTGGCGGAGAAGCAGCTATGTTGGCTCAAAGCGACGATTCGAGGAGACGGAGGCCACGGCTCCTTGGGCAAGCCGGGAGCCGATTGCATGGAGCAATTGGGGAACATGATTCAATCGCTTTGCAGGAATAAGCTGCCGATCCGTGTGGTACCGGCGACCCGGTTGATGATTGAAGGCATGGCCGCCGCGCTGCCGCTGCTGCCGGCGCTGCTGCTGAGAGGACTGCTGCGTCCCCGGCTGGGCGGCCTCATCCTGAAGCTGCTGGGGGAGAAGGCCGGGACGTTCGCCCCGCTTCTGCGTAATACGGTCAGCGCAACCGTCGTTCGCGGCGGCGAGAAAATCAACGTTCATCCAAGCGAAATTACGGTCGAGCTGGATGGCCGAACGCTGCCGGGCGTCACTCCGCAGCAATTTATGGACGAGCTGCGACGATTCGCGATTCATGATTCGATCGGGCTGGAAGTGCTGCGCCATGACCCATGCGCCGCAGCTCCCGACATGGGAATGTTCGGTTTGCTGTCCGATGTGCTGAAAGAAGCGGATAAGGAGGCCGTACCGGTGCCGATGCTGCTACCTGGAGGAACGGACGGAAGATTGTTTGCGAGGCTCGGCATCCAAACCTACGGTTTCCTGCCCATGCCACTGCCCAAGGACATGCAGTTTACCAAACTGATTCATGCGGCGGATGAACGCATTCCCGTAGAAGCGATCGGTTTCGGCACGGATGCGATTTACCGGGTGCTGGAGCGGTACGGAGCGCAGCCGCTGTCATCGGATCGTTAGAGCAGCTTGCCATGCACATGCCGTTAGCGTTGACCGGGAAGGAACATGCAAGCGACGTTCGCCGGGGACCGACCCCATAGCGTAAAAAAAATAAAAGCACCTTCAAGAAAATTTTCCAAGTCGTAAGATGCGGAGGACAATTTTGGAGGTGCTTTTGTATCTGATAAATCGATGAAGTGATACCAAGAGAAAAGAAGCTTTCAATGTTTACGGTTATATGAATGGTCCGCTTATCTTAAGAGATCAGGTTCTCTGGTAATTTTTTTGTTGTATAATAAAAAAACAAAGATCACGAAATGTGGGAGTAAAAGATGAGTCTGATCAAGGAAAAAATTATACAATCCGCAATCCGTCTTTTTGCCGAAAAAGGATACCAAGCAACGTCGATTCAAGATATTGCCGAAGATTGCAGCATAGCAAAGGGTTCTCTTTATAAATACTTTGATTCCAAAGAAGATTTATACATCTGTATTTTAGAGCAACGACAACAGAGTATGATCAAGGCAGTAGAAAAGATTAGGCAGCGTACCGACTTGTCCCGTAAAGAAACGTTCCTGGAGGAAATAGCCTATCAGTTTGAATTCTTTCTGGAACATGGGTATTATACATCACGGGATCATCATGATCTTCCCTTGGATCATCCGGACAAAATCAGCTTGCTGCTGCGGCAGATTCGGTTTAATATGCTACTTTATTATCAAGATCTTTTGACGCGGAATTATGGAGCCATTATACAGCGTTGGCACTGGGACCTTGCGGTAATGTTCAGTGCTATTATAAAGGAATACACCTTTTACTTGCTGGATGGGCCTAAATCGGTTGCCAAAAAAGAATTAGCTTCGTTTATTGCCGGCCGGATGGATGATCTGGTCCAAGGGTTGGAGAAAAGATTACCCGGCCCGCTTCTTACTGGTGATCATGTAGGGAGAGGGATGTACATCGATACGGAGGAAAATTCCTTTAAAAAAAAGAAGGCTGCCCTTTTTGAAGGCATGCTAACTGCTATCCCCGAGATTCCAGTTCCTAATCTCCGTAAAAAAGAACTTCACGAGGCAGCCGTTATGTTAAGGGACGAGCTGTTAAAAGACAGCCCACGCGGTTTTTTGGTACGTGCTCTGTTAAATGATCTTTCAACCGAGAGGGAGCTCAGTTTATACAGCAGCCAGCTTCAGCACATGTTTAGAAGCATAAGCTCACTTGCCGAACGGCAGCCCTAAGGGCATCGCTCGAAAGAAAACAGGAAGAGACTTTCTCTTCCTGTTTTTGCGTTCCTACCAAACAATACAAACGGGATGCCGTGTTGCAAAACGCCGGCGATTTACTATCGTCGGTGTACGTTCATGCGGATCAATCCGAGCCGCTTCTAGTGTGTTCCCGTTCCAGGGAATTGGAAAATGTTTTGCAAGGCTTTTCCATACAAATGAAGGGGCACATGATCCCCGCTGATATAGTAGAATACGGCCATGCCGTTCTCGAGCGAAAGAAGAGTCCAGGCCATTTCGTCCGCGGATAAAGTGGCCCCGTGCTTTTCTGTCGCCAACAAGTCTCCAATTGATTTGGAAATTTGACTGATGGTTTGCGTGATCATGTCGGACCATTTAACGCGGGCCGATTCCTCGCGCATGGCATAGAGCAGAAATTCCATGTTCAACATGCTCCATCGTTTGCTCTCCTGCCGGGACGAATCAAAATAGGAATCCATCGTCTCGATAAACTGCGTCAAGGAATGCTGCTGCTCGATGACTTGCTTAATTTTATACACGTGCAGTTGCATTTGTTGCTCTAATATAGCGAGGAAAAGTTCCTCTTTGGATTGGAAGTGGGCATATACCGCCCCTTTGCTGAAACCGGCAAATTCGGCGATTTTATCAACGGAAGCCCCGTGAAAACCTAATTGTGCAAAAGTTTCTACGGCGGATTCCAAGAGGAGCTGCCGTGTTTCCTTCCTCCGTTCTTCCTGTGTTAATCTACGTCTTGCCATGCCTCGCTCTTCCTCTCTTGACAATTATACCATTTAGAATTAATATACCACATAGTATTTAAAATCACCACTAGTTTGTTTGCACTTTATGCATCCAAATGTAAAGAAAGAAGGAATGAATAAACGGATAAGAATAAGGATGACACACCAATGAAGCAAGGTTGCAGCACGTAAACTTACAGTTGATAAGCTGTCCATGTAAAAAACAAACAGTAAGGCAGGCAAACGCTTATGAATATCCTTTTTCATCGTAAAACACAGCTGGGCGTCACCGTACTATCTTTTGCCGCGGCTGTGGTTGTATGCATGTTTTGTCCCATGCAAATCCCCATTCATTTCGTTCTGGGGCAGGGGCCGGATCTGTTGGTCAATAAATTTTTAGGTTTGTTTATTTTGCCTGTTGTGATGACCGTATGTCTTTTGTCAAGAGCGTTTTACTACAGAGTGGGGTGGGCTGTTTACCTTTTTGCGGCGCTCCAAATCTTCGTTCTTTATCAGGCGGCCGTACTGTAGGTGTGGCGTGTTGAGGGCATAAATCACATGTAATACTAATGATTTGGAGGAAACTGCAATGATCCAATATCCCTCGTCTGTAAACCCTTTAAGAGATGGACAATTCATTCCAGAGTTTGCGGCTTATACCAAATTAACTCTGGTTAATCGTTTTCAAAATGAAAGGAAAGGCGGCTCGTTATCTCCTCATTGGAATTCCATGACGTTTCAGCAATTTATGGATGCGCTTCAGAACGAAAAGTCGGATGGTGTTCATACAGGAAGCGTACCACCGGAGGAAGAAGAGACCAATCGTTTCTATTTGCAGCAAAACGGGGAAAGTTTATTTGCCCGCAAACGTTTTGAAGCGATAGAAAGAGCCTACCAGCTTGGTTTGGTCGATGTAAACGGCGTATTGAAGTCTTAATATAATTAAACGACAGCGAAATTTTAACGAGACCGGGGAGTAAAGATACCCGGCCTTTTTTGCACAGCGATTTTGTTATTTCTGATGCGGCACAATCCGGCCGGGTACCCATGGCGAACAGCTTATTTCCCTAAAAACAGGATTACGGATAAGCATCCTTTTATAGACTTATTTTTATTCCTGTCCCGAATCTGTCCTTCTCGTTCGTTCTATTTGTAAACCCGGAAGACTCTAAAATAAGTTTGGCTGTAGCTTTTGCCGATATCTTTTTAAAGGATCGCGGTTCTATCCAAAACTAAGGCTGAAATTGCGGAATTTTGTTCTTTAATCCTGTTTTACGACGGGTTCGCAGCTTTTTCGTGCTTTGATGGATCTGAAACCTTAATTGAATTTTGTTGATTCACATGCAGGTACTTAATTTATGGGAATGAATGAAAGAAGAACTAAAGGTGTGGGGAGAGTTAAACATATGAATATTGAACAGAAGTTGTTCCAGGCCGCCGTTGAGTTAATAAAAGAAAGATATCCTGCGGGATGGGGTGGAGCGGCTGCGATGTATACGGAAAATCACGCTATTCTAACAAGTGTTGCCCCAGAGGTCATAAATGCCTCAACTGAACTGTGCATCGAAACAGGCGCCATACTGGAAGCACACAAATTAAACGTAAAAATTACCCATTCTATCTGTGTTGTCAGAGAAAACGAACAGGAGGCATTTAAAGTTCTATCCCCTTGCGGGGTATGTCAGGAGCGATTGTTCTATTGGGGAGCCGATGTAAAAGCGGCTGTACACTCACCAGATGGAAGATTAATTTACAAAACATTGTCGGAGATTCAACCCTATCACTGGTACAATGCTTATATAGAACATCCTTAAAACGGCCCTATTCTCGTCTAAATCTGAAAACAAAAAGAAAGAGACTCTTCTCTTTCTTTTTGTTTTTTTCTGTTGCGTACGGATTAGTTAGAGAACTTTTGCTTGGCTTCTGCAGCTTCAAGAAGGTGCTGTTTCGGCCTTCTCAGAAACAGACTTAGAAACAGTCCCGCACTTGCTATACACGCGGCCAGAAAATAAGTGTCTCCAAACGAAGCGATTCCTGCTTCTAACGGATTTTTTCCAGCGGGGAGGACTGCCATATTCCAAGCTGTGCGCGCCGTAAGATATCCCGTTATGCCGGCAATGGCGAATGATGTGACAACCTGCTGAGCCGCGCTTGTAAGTGGCGTAACCCTGCTGACGAGATGAGGGGGAGTGGCGTTCAGGACGTGTGTATTTAAGCACATCATAGACAACCCCATTCCCGATCCGAGAAAAAACAACAGAATCATGATGACTAAAAGCGGCGTTTCAAGAGTAAGACGTGACATGACAAATAAAGCCGCTGTAATCAGAAGCATACCGACAAGCAGGGGAGGACGCGCTCCTATTTTGTCAAAAAGCTTCCCGCCTATGGGCATGAAAATCATGGAACCTATGGCCTGCGGCAGCAGAATGAGTCCCGTTTGAAGGGGCGTATAGCCTTTGATCTGCTGAAGAAGAAGCGGAAACAGCAAAACCGTACCGAATAATGCGATTTGCATAATCCAGGAAATGAAAATACCGCGGGAAAAGTCGGATGACTTGAAAACGCGAAGCTCCAGCAGCGGCTGTTTCTGATATAAGCAAGAGAAGATAAAGAGAATTAGGCAGATTCCCCCGACCGTAAGCCCTGTCCATGTGCCGGTTGAAGACCATTCGATCCCCCCTTCGCTTACCCCAAAGGCCAATAGAGCGAACGCAATCGGACCCAGTATCATTCCGATTAGGTCCAAGGCAGGGGCTTCCTTGCTTTCAAAGGAAGGGAGATATTTGCGGCCGATGATGATTCCGATAATGCCGATGGGCACATTGATGAGAAAAATCCACTGCCAGCTTACATATTCCACGAGCCAACCGGACAGTACCGGGCCCAGGGCGGGAGCAAGCAGCATGGGAATCCCGAACATGCCGATAATGGATCCTCTTTTGTCAGGTGGAGCCAAGCGATAGACCATCGCCATACCGATTGGGGAAACCATTCCGCCGCCGATTCCTTGTAAAATACGGAACAAGATTAATTGTTCCGTCGTTTGGGCAAATGCGCAGAGGACGGAACCGGCCGTAAACATCCCTATCGAAAAGAGAAAAACCCGTTTTGCCCGAAATTTATCGCTCATCCAGCCGGCTAAGGGGATAACTGCCGATAACGCAAGTGTATAAGCAGTGATGGTCCATTGAATCGTAGGAAGAGACGTTTCGAAATATTCAACGAGTGTCGGAATGGCAACATTGACGACCGTACTGTCCAAGATCACCATAAAGGTGCCTATTATAACAGCAAGGAGCGGTGCTAACAACTGCCTGACGAATTCTTGGTTTTCTTTGGCCTTACTATTCGTTGTTGAAGAGATGGACATCCTAATAACCTGCTTTCTTTGTGAGGATATGACCAATTGGTTTTTATAAAAACTATTTAGTCACATTATGGAAATCATAATAAACGGTCATCCTGTTTTGTGTCAACTATCGGTTTTTTCGCTCTATTATTTTTCTATTAATATTGACAAAAATACTTATCGGAACTAATATACCTATTAGTATATAAATTTCAAACGGTATATTTTGTGTGTCGAATTGCCCTTTGCTTTTGATAATCAGTGGTTTACTGGAAGTGTAAGGAAGCGAGGGAGCAAGGAAAAGCACTGGCTATAATGGCGGCTTTCCTCTAATCTTAGCGACAACTTTTATTTACCTTTCAAACTGCATATTAAACTTACGCATAAAAGGGGTTGTAATTTTGAAAAAAGAAGAAATTCAAGAAAAAAGCCGATTTGAAAATGAAGCCATGGATGAAAGAGAGCATAAAATAGATGATGATTCTATCTATAATGGAATGCTTGGGATACTTGTAGTCGTATTTTTATATCTTTTCTTTAAAATGTTTACGGATCAACCCGTAACAGATATGGTTTCTATTTTGACAGCCAATCTGACTGTCGTATCCTTTTATAAATATAAAAAAATACCGAAAAAAATATTTTTTCTTATAAATACCATTGTGGGAGCAATCGCAACCGTTGGATTTATGACAGCTTATGTGATTGGGGTCATCGCTTCATAAAGCAAGTCCTTACACGTTTTTCGTTGGCGATATATATTCTGAGAAAACGTAAGGAGCCGCATGTTTGCAGCTTTTTTTGTTTTCCGATTAAGTACAAGAACTTGTATCCTTAAGCGCGACTGTGATCGGCCTAGATTGGAGCGAAACATGCAGTGTGAAGGGAAAAGGGAAAGTTTTCTAAACATGCGGGTTGAAAATATGTTCATGTAGTACCATCCATGACAAAGGCTGCCGATACAATCGGCGGCCTTGTCCTCTTACTGGCAGGAAAATTATTTTATAACAATACATTCCGAAGAAATATTTAGATATCTATTGTAAGGTTAAGGCGAAACGGGAAGGCGGGAGGAAACGTTCATGACTAGGAAACAAAAAATCGTAGTGATTGGTGCAGGGATTGTTGGCGCATCAATGGCTTACAACTTGGCAAAGCGTAATCAGGATGTCACTTTAATCGAGTCCAATTCAACGGTTGCGGTTGAAGTAACCGAAAAATCTTTCGCTTGGATTCATTCATCAAGCCCCGTTTTACAAAATTATCGGCATTTATATAATGCAGCACTAACCGAATACCGCGTATTAGAAAAAGAAATAGCTGAGTTAAAGATAAACTGGCACGGCGCACTGACATGGGGAGTTCCTGCAAGTATGGAGGAGTCTCATATACAAAAGTTAAATCGGCAGGAGATCATGGAACTGGAGCCAAACTTGAGGGAATATCCGGAAGAAGCCGCTTACGCGCGTGAAGAAGGCGCTGTTGATCCGATTTGGACAACAAAGCTTTTGGTGGATAAGGCTGAAGAAAACGGAGCGAAAATACTGTTCGATACGAAAGTGATGAAAATACGGACAGAGAATGCTGGGGTTGTTGGCGTTCACACCTCAAACGGTTATATCGAATCGGATGTTATCGTAGTAGCAACCGGCGCAGCTTTACCGGAACTCTGTAAGCCGTTAGGCCTCGATGTTCCTGTCGCTCCTTCGCCTTCTATTATTATTCGCATGAAATCGAATGAAAAGTTAATTCATACTTTAATCTCGAATTCACAATTTGAAGCAAGACAACTAACCGACGATACGCTCATAGCGGCCGAAGATTATAGGGATGAGTCCGGAGAAAATGGGCCGGAGGCAATTGGCAAACGAACGTTTGAACTCCTGCGTCATGGTTTAAAAGGCGGAGAGAAATTGGAATTGGAAAGTATCCAGGTAGGAATGAGACCAATGCCCGCAGACGGATACCCCATTGTCGGCTTTTGTGATCAGATAAAGGGGCTGTATCTAACCGTTATGCATGCGGCCATTACGCTGGCTCCTGTTATTAGTCACTTGGCTGCAAGCGAAATTATAGACAACGTACGGATGAAAGAATTAGAAAGCTGCCGGTTATCCAGATTTTAAACGTTGAATACCCGTGTAAAGAGATGCTGGATTATACGCCAAAGAAAAAGATGATCCTAAAAGTGGGTTCGGTTGTTAAATGTAAAGTTTCGTGAGAAACTGAAGTATATTTCGTCTATAATAATGTCATTGCCATTAACGCAGTAGCGGGAGCGGCAATCGAATCGGCACGGGAAACGATATACATTGTTAATTCTTGATGAAGTTATACGGGATGGTGACTATGGCAAATATTAATGATATTGCAAGACGCGCAGGAGTGTCCGTTTCTACAGTATCAAGGGTGTTGAACCATCATCCTCATGTATCACAATTGAAGAAGGCTGCCGTGCAGCGTGTGATTGATGAATTGGACTATGTTCCAAACCGCTCGGCTGTTGATTTAATTCGCAAGGAAACAAGAAGTTTTGGTGTAATCATGCCGTACAACAACAATCAAGCCTTTGATCAATTGCTTCACGGTATTCTTAATCGATCGGTCGAACGTGACTATACCGTAATGGTTCTGCCTACTAAGTACAACACAGAAAAAGAGCTCAGCTATTTAAATAAGCTGAAAAATAAACAACTAGACGGAATCATCATCACCTCTCGTGCGAATTCTTGGGATGCCATTATTCCATTCACCAAATATGGGGCAATCGTCGCATGCGAATATACAGAACATCCTGAGATTGGGTGTGCTTATATGGATCGATATGGATCTTACTTAGAAACATTTCAAATTCTAAAGGATAAAGGACATTCGCACGTCGCTTTTACGACAGCAAGAGGAGAGGAGAGCAATAGTACTCAACTGACGATAAAAGCATATCGGCAAATATACGGAAATTTTTTACCGGAATATCATATCAAGGATTGCTACAATATTGCCGACGGTGTAAGAGCGGCGCAACAACTTCTTCAGAGTGAGTTAAAACCAACCGCTATTTATGCGAATGGCGATGAGGTTGCGACAGGGATTTATCAGTATGCAAGGAGTATTGGGATTGGGGTACCGGAGGATTTAGCCATCATCGGGCAAGAGAATCAGCCTGTTGGAATTGGGCTGGAACTATCCACGGTTGATCATCAACTTGTGAAAGTCGGTGAACTGGCCTTCGATCTTGCAATTGAAAAATCTAAGGAAAAGGTAGAGATTCCTTACAGAATCATTTTACGTCAATCGATATAGGAAGAACTAATTCGCCGAATAGGTCGGGTGACAAAAACATGGTAACATCAGAAGCCGCTGATTATGCGGCTTTTTATTTTGATGATATTAAGTTCTTTTCAAAACAGAATGACAAGAACTTGATATCACCCGACTAATTCTGAAAATGGAGTGGTTTCATAGTTTTACGTGTAATTTCAAGTAGTCCAGGAGCAGCCCGTTGTGGAGCTGCTCTAGTGCCGATATTATTTTTTTTATGTTTTTTCCTTACAACTTGTTCACCATTTCCCGTGCCTTCAAATCGCATGCAGCTTCAGGTGCGTGAACAATAATCATTGGCATTGTATTTTTCCTTTCCTTAGTCATATTTTTGAGGCCGCCGCATCTCCACGCAGCGGCCTCTGACAATTAGAAGGAAGGTGCTTTGGGGCCATTACTTGCGATCAGATGTTCTGACCACCCGAGACTTCGATTCTCTGAGCATTAACCCAGCGATTATCGTTTCCAAGTAGGCTGGCGACTGCGGGACCAATGTCCTCGGGTACCCCGACTCGACCAAGGGCAGTCATCGCGGCAAACGTGTCATTGTAAGCAGGTATGTCGCGTACAGAACCTCCTAGAAAATCGGTTTCGATTGCTCCAGGTGCAATGGTATTAGCGGTGATACCTCGGTGACCAAGTTCTTTGGCCATATAGAGAGTTAGAATCTCGACCGCTCCCTTCGCCGCAGAATAGGCGGAGAATCCGGGATAAGATACACGAGTGAGACCTGATGAGAAATTTACAATACGGCCACCATCTGCAAGAAGTGGCAGAAGGGTCTGAGTCAAGAAAAATACGCCCTTGACGTGCACATTGAACAGGCCGTCGAACTGAGCTTCTGTTGTTTCGGCGAAGTCTATCATTTCTCCGTGGCCGGCATTGTTCACCAGATGATTGAAAGTGGCGCTATTCCAAGTAGAATGCAAGGTCGAACGGACAGTCTTAGCAAAGGCCGCAAAGCTGGCGATGTTTCCAACATCGAGTTGTAGAGCGACTGCTTTACGCCCCAGAGCTTCGATTTCAGTAACAACAGACTTTGCTTCCTCTGCTTGGCTACGATAGGTCAGGATGACATCACCGCCATGACGCGCAATACTGATGGCAGTATTGCGACCAAGTCCGCGACTGCCGCCAGTGACGATTGAGATATTTGTCATTGTAACTTCATCCTCTCAAGAATCATTATTAAATACACTGTTATCATAAAAGATAAAGTTCACTTGAAGTCAAGGCTTTTTTATATAATAATAAGTACATAATTGAACAGAGGTTTTTTTGTTTTAATCCTATTTTTACCAATATTTGTAGTAGAAACACGGTTAATTTAATTGGAAAAGTCAAGAAAGTGTTGAAGTTCACTTTAACAGAGGAGGGTGAAGGTATATTTATGTTGACTATAAGAGAAGTAACTGAATTGACAGGAATAGCGGCTCCCACACTTCGATATTACGAAAAGGAGGGGCTGCTTCCACATGTGAAGAGAAATGAAAATGGGAAGCGGTTATATGACGAAGAAGATTTAAGCTGGATACACTTTGTTACTGCACTTCGAGCAACAGGAATGCCGATTGCCCAAATTCAGAAGTATGTATATTTGTATAAAGAAGGGGATTCGACTATTTCGGAACGAAAAAGGATGATGCTTCATCATAAAAAAGAAATTGAGAAGAGTATAGGGGAACTATATTTTAATTTGGACAAAATAAACTATAAACTTGCTCTATATGATGTATTAGAATCACAGATTGAACGGACTAGCATAAAAATTTGACTAAAGCCTGTTTCCGAAACGCATACGGTATAAACGTCAGTAGCCCCAGGCCTATCATTGTACTGGTGCTGTTATAGCTGCCTCGAGCTGCGGCAATTTCTCAAAAAGATGCATGAGGTACTTAAACGGAGGCAGTCCATTCTCCTTCGCCGTCTCGATGATACTGTAGAGACGAGATCGCTGCTGATGGAGCCATTTCGAATGAGTCTCCAATACCGGAAGGCCTCGTTTCTTGTCTTCCAGCATGCCGCTCTCCCGGAGTGGAATCTTTCAAGAAACGAGTAACAGGGAGAGGGTAATGTCATGTTGATTCCAATATGATCAGGGGCTGCTGATCGGTATTTTCCTCAATGAACTTTAAGAAAGAATGAAAAGCCTCCAATCCTTCACGAGTATGAAGGACGTAAAGCTCGTTCCGAAAGGGCGGCCTTTGTCAAAGAAAGTCTGGCCATGACTTTCTCCCTTGGCAAAGTCCAACCAACCCACTGGTTTCATCGTTTGTATCACATTCAATTCATAAGTTTAGCCGGCAGCCCCTAGTTTCGCTTGTAGTGTCAATCAGACTTAAACATGTTTCTACAAATAGGTGGTTGCGGTACGATGTATTGGGATACTGATGAACAGGGAGAGCCGGTCTGGAGTGAACATAATGTAATGCCGTACGGAGCGGGAGAGATTGACTTGAATAGCTATTATTCGCATGTTTGAACGATTTCGAATTGCGCGGGAGCCCTGTCATCCGTCTCATGGCAGCGAATGGGACGTGCTGTTGCGCACATCGTTTTTTTTAAGATAAGGAGAGGACGAGCGGAACT
>NZ_JAGXJX010000298.1:0-277 GCF_019091125.1 Paenibacillus sp. GbtcB18 | reverse complement strand
CTCACGGAAGACCGTTTCACGAAAGGTCAGCCACGCGCTACATCCGCGAGGGAAAATATCTATTTCCCCCGCCCCACCGGGGCCGAGTTTTTTCTTCCCCCAAAACCCCGGGGAATATGGCCGTTTCGCAATGGTAGTCGTCTCTTTCCAACAGGCGGAGAGACTTTTTTTTTTTTTTTTCCCCCTTCGGGACACCCTTTTTTCCTCCCAATACCACGGGTTTCTCCTCTTTTAACGTCCTTTTCCAGGCTGTTTGTGGATTTTTCCATTTTCTTCT
>NZ_JAGXJX010000297.1:0-277 GCF_019091125.1 Paenibacillus sp. GbtcB18 | reverse complement strand
CGCCCTCGCGTTTCCGCCCACGCCCTTCCTGATCCCCCTTCCGGGGATGTTTGGGATTGCCGTGGCAATCAAACTGTCGTCCCCCGGCCGGGTGTTTTCCGGGCAGGGGGGGGGAGGGTAAACCCGGGGGAAGTTTTATATGAACAAATCCCGCTCGAGGCGCCAGGAGCGGGCAAACAGGTCCGATACCGCCTGGCCGACACCCGACGCCCCGCGAAAACGGGGGCGGGGCCCCTTTCCCCGCAAAGCGGGCCTGGAGGGGGTGCTCCAGTTTTCC
>NZ_JAGXJX010000296.1:0-277 GCF_019091125.1 Paenibacillus sp. GbtcB18 | reverse complement strand
TATCTGTAATATCTTCACCCATGAAAACAATTCCGTCCACTTGTTTTCCAAGCATCGTATTTAATAAATGGAACTCTTTCTCTTTGTTTTGGTCAGAGTTACTTAAAATGATGTTATATTTGTACATTGTTGCGATATCTTCAATTCCACGAGCAAGTTCTGCATAAAACGTATTTGAGATATCAGGAATAATAACACCTACTGTAGTTGTCTTCTTACATGCTAGTCCACGAGCTACCGCATTTGGGCGGAATCCTAAACGATCAATTGCTTCTAA
>NZ_JAGXJX010000295.1:0-277 GCF_019091125.1 Paenibacillus sp. GbtcB18 | reverse complement strand
CATAAGGCTTTGATACCAAATGTTAGGAAAGTAATCGACACTAAGAGAGGGGGGGGGGGGGGTGTGAATTAGTGCAATGGTAAAAATTACGTCGGTTCTGAAATTTTCTCGTTCGTACGTTCAATTAAAACCAAATTCAGAAATGTTAAACTTTGAACTCGAAAACTTTCATGCAAAATATAAAGAGAGGCTTGAGGAGGTTTGTAGTAATATAAATTGCACAATTGAAAAGCAAACCAGATTGTAGAGTGGTTCGGTCGTCTTGACCTACATCCAC
>NZ_JAGXJX010000294.1:0-277 GCF_019091125.1 Paenibacillus sp. GbtcB18 | reverse complement strand
ATCAAACCATTTCGATATATATCTCTCTCCTTTCTAACCCAGATCTCACCTCCTCCTCCCTCGTCTACCACAAGCCCGGCGATCTACTCCGCCGAGTCAACCACTTTGACTGCCTCCCTCCCTCCCTCCCCCTCGTCTCCTCCGATGCTACGTCTTCTCTCATGATTCCACTATGTCTCCTTTCTTTTTCCACTCCATTGTATTTGGATTGATATGGGTCCTCGCTTCCTTGGGAGGCACCGGCGAGACTAATAAATAAAAAGGAAAAGCAAAGAAA
>NZ_JAGXJX010000293.1:0-277 GCF_019091125.1 Paenibacillus sp. GbtcB18 | reverse complement strand
AAACTGACTGATAAAGTTAGGGCAACTGAGCATGCAGCTTCAATAGTAGGATCGCCAATCTTTTTAGAGACTGGGGAAGAGATGACAGTAAAAGAAATGCTCACGGGTATAGCACTTGCATCTGGTAGTGATGCGTCTGTTGCAGTAGCGGAGCATATCGCTGGATCAGAAGAAGGATTTGTAAATATGATGAACACAAAAGCGAAAGATTTAGGATTGGAAAATACTCATTTACAAGATCCAACAGGTCTTCCAGCTAAAGTCCATTATACTACAG
>NZ_JAGXJX010000292.1:0-277 GCF_019091125.1 Paenibacillus sp. GbtcB18 | reverse complement strand
ATCGATATTTGATCAAGCGAATCTTCATATCTGAAATTATGAATTGATAAATAAACATGATGAGCAGCTTTGAATAGAAAAGAATGAAAAGCCTTAGTTTCATTCATTCCAAAGTGGTTTCACTGGTTTCTCTTCCCGTAGTCTCTAAACTCTAGCCTTCATAATTTGCATTCTATATTGATTTCTGGAGATGATGGCCATGGGTTTTCCAATATAGTTGGTTTTTCTGTTATATAATTGAACTGTAGGCAGCGATCGATCTACCCAATTTTTTTCC
>NZ_JAGXJX010000291.1:0-277 GCF_019091125.1 Paenibacillus sp. GbtcB18 | reverse complement strand
GGTGAATTAGTGCTTATGTAAAATTACATCGATTTAAAAATCTTCGAACGATAAAAATATATTGGAAAGATGCTTCACTTTAAAGCATGTTCATAAGCATAGTGAGTTTAAGATATTAGTTTGCAATATAAAGAAAAAGCATGAAGGAAATACAAACCAAGTTTTATAGTAGTTTGGTCGTCGTGACCTACATCCACTCATGATTCCTCTTCTGTTGAGGCTATCGGCATCTACTAATAGTCTTCCTTCAATGAGCGATGACCAACTACCCTTTTAC
>NZ_JAGXJX010000290.1:0-277 GCF_019091125.1 Paenibacillus sp. GbtcB18 | reverse complement strand
AAACCATCTGAACCACCCGCGGCTCGGTTCGGTTCGGCTCGCCTCATCTGTGGACGATCGCCGAACAACTTTCTTCTGACTATCGCACGCGAGATTGCTGCATTACCGTCGTCTTTTCTTATGCGATCAGTTGCGAAAAGGCCGCGCCGCCATCGTCGCCCGTCCACTCTACGGTGGCGACACGGTCCCAAAGCTCCTCTGGTTCCTTCCACCATCGCCCTGTGCGCGCTTGGCGACACGAGGCGCCACGTGACGCTACCGCCGCTTCAGCGACGAC
>NZ_JAGXJX010000289.1:0-277 GCF_019091125.1 Paenibacillus sp. GbtcB18 | reverse complement strand
CTTCAATTTATCTTTTCTTCCCGGAGAATGCTAAGAGAGATTACTTACTAATCCAAGTTTTTGGAACTCCCCAAGAGAAAAGAAACAAGGATCAGGAGTGTGTCTTACAGATTGTTATGCTGATACATTGAGAAGCCAGGGTCAGCAGGGAGCTCAACCATGTCAAATCTTTTGGGTACCAAAAGTTTATGATCTTATTGAGAAGACAATGGGGTTAGAAGGCCAGCTAGGATAACAGTCACAATTTTGGACTATTAGGCAATACATTCTGAATTAA
>NZ_JAGXJX010000029.1:0-7184 GCF_019091125.1 Paenibacillus sp. GbtcB18 | reverse complement strand
ATACAAAATAATAGATGAATTAATGGTTGATGGTGCGCCAATTAAGTTATGGGAGATACAAAGAAAAGCTACTATCAAGTCCCATCACTTTAAAGAGATTAAAGAAATCCTAGAAGTATATATTCAGCATAAAAGGGATGTGTTAGAAGATGAGAGAACGCTCGGTTAAACTAAATAATTGGCCATTTAAAAAGGGAGAGCAAGCAAAGTTGATTTGGATTAGCTCTCCTTTTTGGCATGAAAGAAAATTAATGATGCATGGTTACTTTTTTGCTAATAGTGAAACAAAAAAGATTTTATTAGATTGGGGAATGTTATCTTTTCTAGCTATCCAACATTATTATGTGGATGGAATAGTTAGTCGAAGTATTGCACCTGTAGGGACAGAAGAAGTAGAGATAACGATTTACCCAAATGAAGTAAAGTATTTTGAAAGTAAATGGACGATTTTAAATACAAAAGACACCACTTTATCAAACGGTTTTACTTTTAAATATGGAAATCAGCATTATACGTTGCCGCTAATTGAAAGTATTCGAAGTATTTTAGCACCAAATCGCTTTTTACTTTATCGTTTGCTAGAGATGAACAATTCTTTTCTAAGTTATTTTACAGAGAGGTATCGTGGCAATCATCTTCCTATTGATTTTTATTCTACGTATGAAAAGAAGTATACTAAACGAGATTTTTTATGGCAGTTGTTATGGATAATTGCTAATCCAGATATACGTACTTTGTATATGAACATTGGCTATACCTTTGTAAACACTGGAGAGTTAAAGTTTGAATGGACTTTAAACCAACCGATTGTTATCAAGGCTACTATCAAGAGAAGAAAAAGTAGCAATTTGATTTTAAGAATTCTTTCCATTCAAAACAAAAAGATTCCATATGACAAAGTATCTTTTACACATCCAGAATTAGCAGCACAAGAGAAAAGTAGCGAATCAAAGAATCACACATATAAAAAAGTTGAATCAGTAGATAAACCGTATGAAAGTGATAATAAAGATGAAGGCGCTAGTGATGATTTTGATCTGATTCCAATAGATAACCAGCACCATGACTATACGAATTTGCCCCGATTAGAAAAAATGACGAATAATACAAGTAAGCTAAGAGAATCGACTAATGAAGATACAAAGCAATTTTTGATTGAAGATACTAATCAGCGCACAGTGGCAGATACTGGAGGAAATAGTTTAATAAGAGGGATAGAGTTGATTGGTGTACATGAAGCTTCAGTAACAGGTGAACTGGGCGAGTTTATAAAGCTATTAAATGAATTAAATGATTTTCCAAGTGTTAAAACGATAGATTTTAAAATTGAAGATTTACCTACCTTTGAAGAAAGTAGAAAGTTTAGCTTTTTAGATGATGGAATAACAAAAAGAAAATATGCTTTAGGAAGTGTACAACTTTTAAATGGACATCATTATTTTATTGTGGAAATTGAACGTGAATATAAATCACTTGCGATGTTGATTTTGCAGGGACCTCAAGATGTTCAATGGGATACTGTTATCGAACAATTACTAGAGAAATTGGTTAAAGATAGTGGTGCATGGTTGAAAGAATCGTTGCAAGAAATTGAAGACAAAGGAGTCACAATACAGAAGGCCAAGCATAGTAAGAAAAGTTATGAACATAGGGCCTCATTAATTGCCAAGAAATTTACTTAATTTGTAAATGGAATGTACTATAATGGAAATAAGAAAAGTGAAGATATGGGGGATATAACAAAGTGGGTTATCAGTCAAAATCAAAAAAGTTCCAATTTACATTTAAATAGTTTTTGTTTTGGATATAGAGTCACTAATCCGAAAATCTTTCCAGATTTCTTAGCAATTAGTTTATGAAGTGAATATATACGTAAAAAAATAACTGTTTTAAAAGAACAGAAAAAAGGTTTATAGCAACAGATGTTTGTTTAAAAAAAGACGGGGTTTTCATGATAATAGACGTCGCTGGATCTATAAATGGATATTACAAGCAAAATTACAAAAACAATATTTGAACCGCACTTTTAATCAAACTTTATTTCAAATCAGCATTTGATGGTTATAAAAAGTCACGTTACTTCGAATAAAGTTGTACCGTTTTAGAAAACAAATATTAAGAAAATGTGTCATATCAAGACTCATAAATATTTTGATTAAACCTTATTATAAAAGTGATATATTTAAAGAGTAGTCGTAAGTATACTTTCAATTTATGAGGAGATTTACAATGGAAAATAAAAATATTAATACGTTTGATGATTTAATTGAACAAATTAATGAAGTTGCAGGAGATATTCAACGAGAAAGAGGTAGCTTATTTGAAAAGTTAGTGTTGGCATATTTAAAAAATGAGCCAACTTACCAAAGATTATATAAAAATATTTGGACATTAACTGAAGTTCCAATTGAGTACGGTATTCCTAAAAAGGATACAGGTGTTGATTTAGTAGCTGAACAATTTAATGGAGATTTAGTAGCAATCCAAGCAAAATTTTATAAAAAGAAAATTGGTAAAGATGAAATTAATTCATTTGTTGCTGAAATGGGAAAAAGCTATTATCAACGAGGGTTAATTATTTCTACAGTAGATGATTGGAATAAAAATGCACGTGAAACAATAGAATACAACGAAAAAGGCATTGAAATTATTGGTTTATCTGATTTGAGAAATTCTCAAATTGATTGGACTAAATTTAGTTTTAAACGCCCAGAAGTAATTACTGTAAAATCACCAAAAAAATTACGTGGTTATCAAGAAGCAGCTTTAGGTTATGCAATGGAACACTTTAATAAGTATGATCGCGGTCAGTTAATCATGGCACCAGGAACAGGTAAAACTTTTACTAGTTTAAGAATATCTGAAGCTCTTGCTAAAAAAGCAAATAAACAATTTAAAGTTTTATATCTTGTACCAAGTATTCAACTTTTAACGCAAACTTTAAGAGGTTGGAATAATGATACAGAGTTAAATATCGCGAGTATGGCGGTAACATCTGATCGTGATGCCTCAAGAGGAACTAATGGAACAGAAGATATAAAAGCCAATGATATTGGTTATCCAGCCACAACATCTAAAGAACAATTGATGAAAAACTGGAAAGACATTGAAGAAGTTCAACAAAATGCAGATATGGTTGTTGTATTTAGTACATATCAAAGTATTGATGTAATAGGCAAAGCACAAAAAGAAGGTTTCCCAGAATTTGATTTAATTATTTCGGATGAAGCCCACAGAACAACTGGAGCATATGAAGCTAACAAGCAGGAAAGTGTTTTTTCTAAGGTGCATAGCAATACAAATGTTCAAGGAATTAAACGAATGTATCAAACAGCTACACCGAAAATTTATGCAGATAGTGCTAAAAAGAATGCAAAAGATAAAAGTATATTAATTTCTTCGATGGATGATGAAAGTAAATATGGAAAAGTCTTTTATCGCATGGGATTTGGCCAAGCTGTTTCACATGGCATCTTAACTGAATATAAAGTAATGGTACTAGCGATTGATGAAGCTGCTATTCAAAAAGATATGCAGAAAACATTAGCTGACCCTGAAAATGGATTGAATATCGATGATGTGGGGAGAATTGTTGGTATTTGGAATGGGATGATGCGTAGAAATGGTTACAAAAATCCTGTTAAGAGCAGTCCTTACTCTGGCGCTCCTTTAGAACGAGCAATTGCATTCACAAGAACAATTGATGATTCTAAAAAAGTTTCTCAACAATTTGAAGAAGTCGTAAATGAGTATATCGGAGACACAATGGACGAATCGGTTCATTTATCTATGCGTCATGCTGATGGTTCAATGAATGCTTTACAAAAAGGTGAAATACTAGATTGGTTAGCAGATCCTAAAAAGCCTTCAGATGAAGCTAGAATTGTATCTAATGTAAGATTTTTGACAGAAGGTATTGATGTGCCAACTTTAGATGCCATCATTTTCTTAGCTCCTAAAAAATCGCAAGTCGACATTGTTCAGGCTGTTGGACGTATTATGCGTAAAGCAGAAGGAAAAGATTATGGTTATATTATTCTGCCGATAGTTATTCCAATTGATGAAAAACCAGAAACAATATTAGATAATAACAAAAATTATGAGGCTGTATGGCAAGTTATCAATGCTTTACGATCGGTGGATGAACGTTTTGAAGCCATGGTAGATAAAATTAATATAGCAAAACCAAAACAGTTAGATGTAATTGGTATAGGTAGTGCTCCTGCAAAAGAGAATGATATGGAGAATACAGATACCTCTAGAACTAAAAAAGATAATGAAGGTAATATCTCTATACAAACAGAGTTAGATTTTGAGTGGGATAAATTTGAAAGTGCTATTTATGGGAAGATTGTTCAAAAAGTAGGAGATCGTAAATATTTAGAAAATTGGTCAGCTGATGTAGCAAAAATTGCTCAACGACAAATTAGTTGGATTCAAAATAAATTGAAAGATAAAAAAGATCCTATTACGATTGAATTTAAAAAATTCGTTTCTTCATTGCAACACAACATTAACGAGAGCATTGATGAAAACCAAGCATCAGAAATGTTATCCCAACATTTAATTACAAAACCAGTTTTTGAAGCTTTATTTGATGAATATAGTTTTGTAAATAATAATCCTGTATCTTCTGCCATGGAAAATATTGTGAAAGTGTTAGATAAAGCTGGCTTTGCGAAAGAACAAGAAAATCTTGAACCGTTGTATGAATCTGTAAAAATGCGTGCTGAAGGTGTTGAAAAATCAGAGGATAAACAAAAAATTATTATTACGTTATATGATAAATTTTTTAGTACAGCATTTAAATCAACAACAGAACGTTTAGGAATTGTATTTACACCTATTGAAGTAGTGGATTTCATTGTTAAGTCCGTGGATGATGTGTTGAAAAAACATTTTGGAAAATCATTAGCAAGTGAAGGGGTTCATATTTTAGATCCATTCACTGGTACTGGAACATTCATTGTTCGTACACTTACTTATTTAAAAGAACAAATGGATAAAGGTGAAATCACGTTGGCTGATATTGCACGAAAGTGTACACACGAATTACATGCAAAAGAAATTGAAGTATTAAGTTACTATATTGCAGCCATTAATATTGAATCTACATTTGATGAAATTAATGGAGATGAACAAGGGTATGTACCATTTGAGGGGATTGTTTTAACAGACACGTTTGAAAGTACTGAAAATGAAGATACGTTAGATGATGCTTATTTTGGAACAAATGATGAGCGTTTGAAAAGACAACAAGAATTACCAATTACAGCAATTATAGGGAATCCTCCGTATTCAGGAAGAGATTCTGATGAAAATAGTTTTTCTGACGCTATTTCATATCAAATGTTAGATACAGAAATTACGAAAACATATGCTAAAAAATCTAGTGCAGTTGCAGTTAATGCGCTATATGATTCTTATATAAGAGCAATTAAATGGTCAAGTTTAAGGATTGAAAAATGTGGTGTGATTGGTTTTATTACATCAAACTCCTATATCGATAAAGTTGCAATGGATGGACTACGTAAGTCGCTTAATGATGAATTTAACTATATTTATATAATAAACTTACGGGGTGGAGTGCGTGGTAAAACTGGGACCCTAGCTAAAGAAGAGGGAGGAAATGTTTTTGATATAATGACTGGGGTTGCAATAATACTTTTGATAAAAGATGGTTCAAATAATCATAATATTTATTATCATGATATTGGGAAAAACCTTAACAGAAAACAAAAAATTGATATTATTCAGAAATGGGAAGGTATTATGTCAGTTACGTTTGAACAAATATTACCGGATTCTCATAATGATTGGATTCATCAACGAAATTCTAATTTTGATAAATTTAGGTCACTTTATGAAAAAAATGCAGGAATTTATGATTTTCGTCAAATGGGAATAACTTCCAAGCGTGATAAGTGGGTATATGGTTTTTCAAAAGAAAATCTCATAAAAAATATCCAAACAACTATCAAAGAATATGAAAATGTCAGAAATAAATTGAAAAATAATTTTGTAAATGAGGAAAATATAGTTATAGATGAAACAAAGATACAATGGAGTAGAGAACTTAAACGTAAACTGAAAAATGACATATGCATTGAGTTTGATGAATCAAAAGTAGTGGAGGCCTTATATAGGCCCTTTACTAAAAAACATATTTATTATGATAAAAATCTTATTTCTTATCCTGGCAAGTTTAGTAATCAACAAAAAATAGATAATATGTATATAATGACTCCAGGTTCAGGAAATCGTCGAGAATTTAGTGTGTTAGTTACTGATTTAATACCTGATGGAAATATATTTGATGCGGGGGCACAGACCTATGCTTCAAATTTATCAGATAATATTTCTATATTTAGTAATATTTCTGTTGAAGGAAAAAAAGTTTTTGATATGATCGAAGATGACGTCCCGTATTATATTTATGCAGTGTTAAATTCAATTGATTATAGAAATATCTTTAATCATAATTTAAGTAAAGAAACTCCTCGTATTCCACTTCTTAAAAACAAAGAAAAATATGTTGAAATAGGTCGTAAACTTGCAGATTTACATTTAAATTACGAAAATCAACCAAGTTGGAATGATGTTGAAGTTGTAATTAGTGTTCCTAATCCTAATTATAAGGTTACTAAAATGAAACCTCTTAAAAAAGGAGTTTTAGATACTATAATTTATAACGAACATATAACAATTAAAAATATTCCAGAAAAGGCATATGAATATGTAGTTAATGGTCGATCAGCTATTGGATGGATTATTGATCAGTATCAGATTAAGACTGATAAAAAATCCGGTATTACAGATGATCCAAATGAATTCAGTGATGACCCTAAATATATTTTAAATCTATTATTATCAGTAATTACAGTTAGTATGAAAACATTAGAGCTAGTTAAACAATTACCTGATTTTGAGATACTAGAACAATAGAAGTTTAAGGTTATAAAATCATCAATTGTGGATTTTAAATAAAGTTATACCGTTTATAAAAAAGATGCGATGCAATTTAGGTTGAAATTCTATATAAACGTTGACACACAAGGGATTTTAAAATATTTTAATCAATCTTTTTTATAAAAAATTCATACAAAACTAATAGAAACCCACGTATTTTAATCAATCTTTTTTCAAAATGCGTGGATTTCTTCTATTATAGAATCAACGTTTGT